>NZ_JBHJWS010000001.1:0-1384274 GCF_042266945.1 Microbacterium sp. NPDC056057 | reverse complement strand
CGCCGGGCCCCTGGGGGCGGTTTTTTTTCAAGTTGGCCCCCGCATTTCCCACCGGGGGGGGTCGGGGCCGCGCGGGGCGCGCCCTCGACCCGATTCAACACGAACTCGTCGTGTTCGATCAGTCGATGGGCTCTTCCCACAGCGTCAGCGTGATCTTGCCGGTGTAGCTGCCGGGAGCGACGTCGACCGGCGTCTTCAGGAACAGCTTCGCGTTGGCGGACCACACGCCGGGTGCGAGTTCTCCCTCGATGTTGGGAGCGAAGGCGAGCAGCTCCTCGCTGACCAGACCGACGTTGTTCGCCGCCGGAGTCCCAGCGGCGATGGTCGCGTCGTCGTGAACGGTCACGACCTCGTCACCGGGAAGCACCTGCTCGTCGTTACCCGTCAGCAGCGCCGGAAGCCAGCCGATGTTGCCGGCGCCGATGGCCGGCGCGCCGGTGGCGGTGAAGGCCGACGACTGGCCCGTCACGTACCAGTACTGATCGGCGGGAGCTTCCTCACGGTCGTCGGTGATCGTCACCGTCGGGAGGGTTCCGTCGAACTGGCGGAGCTCGGGATCGGCGGACGGGACCTCTGCCAGCGTGGTGCTCGAGGATGCCACGCTCATCGTCAGCGCGCCGACGGGCGGGAGCGCCTCGATGTTCACACTGACATCGACGTCGTCGCCACCGAGCTCGTCTGCGATCGCCGCTCCGGCGCCGCCGATGAGGAGTGCGCCGCCGAGCGCGCCGACCGCGGCGCGAGCGATGAAGCCCTTCTTGTTCATTGCTTCTGTCTCCATTCCCCGGCCGGCATCTCTGCCGAACCGAACTCGCGAGCGACCGGTCCGTCCGGTCGTCGAGTCTCGCGGGAATCCGGGCGTTCGCCGCGAGTTCCCCAGTACACGTCGTTTGCGCCCGCGAGCGCTGCCGGTTCCGCTCCCCCGGCCCGCGGGGGTGCGGGCGAACGAGTGAACGAGGTGCTGCTCACCGGCACCGCACGGGCGACGACACGGGCCGGCGAGGGCTGCGTCGTGCCCCGGCGGGGGCGGTTCGAAAGCGTGAGCATGATGCACCTTTGCTCTGGATCCGGCAGTGGATCGTCGGGCTCGAATTGATGTTAGCGATAACGGTTAGCGAGAACAACCTTTTCGATAACCTTTTCGCAGTTTTCGGGTTGGTCCCCCGAGAGGATGCCTCCGTCCAGGCATCCCCCCGGGAAGTCTCAGCCGCAGACGAAGGCCGGGAATGCCACCGGCACCGTCTGCGTGGCTTGCTCGCCGCCCACCGACCCCGTCGCAGTGACCATGACGGAGCCCGCCTCGATCTGCGTGAGGCGCGTCGTGAACGCGGCTGTCGTCGTCTTGCCGGCGGCAAGGTTCGCCACCTGCTTGGAGCCGAACGGCGTCGCGATCGACAGCGCCACGGGCACGTCCGCGCCGTTGGCGGTCGACACGGCGAGCACGACCTTGCCCGCCACGCAGCGCGCGGTCGCCGTCGCGGTCACCTGCAGCGCAGGCTCGGGCTCGGCTCGCACGATCGAGATCGTGTACGTGGCCGATGCGGTGTGGTCCTGCGCGGTGCTGCGCAGCGTGAGGACCGTGGGGCCCTCCGCCGCAAGCGACACCGTCCGCGGCTGCGTGTCGTCGATCAGCACGTCACCGACGTACACCAGGCCGCTCGGCACCGCGGGATCCGCGTCGAACGTCGCCGTCGTCGCGTCCTCCGGAACGGTGGCCGTGTACGAGTACACGCCGCCGGCCAGCGCGGGTGCGAGTTCGCCGCCCTCGAACGAGAGGCCCGAGAGATCGGCATCCTTCCCGTAGGTGGTCTTCGAGGCGGTGTAGACGCCGTAGACGCCGCCCACGTAGCTGGTGCCGTTGCCCTGGAAGCGGACGGTCACGACGGGGATCTTCTCACCGTTCGCATCCAGCACGTACTGGCCGGCCTGATTGCGCTTGTAGCTGTCCTTCGCTTCGATGCCCGCGAGCACGGATGCCGGGATCTCGTCGTACTGGACGTACCACGTGGTCGCGCCCCCGGCGTTGGTGATGCGCTCGTTCTTCAGCAGGACGTCGTTGACGTACACGTCGAACGTGCGCCCGTTGTCACCGCCGAAGTAGCGGACGCCCAGGTAGTTCTTGGGCAGCGACGGGTCGACGATCATGTCGTACTGGAAGTACGCGTCGGTGGCCATCTGCCCGTCACGGTAGCCCTCGCCCAGCCAGACGCCCACACCGGACTTGTTGTACTTGTGGTTCTTGTCGGCCTCGCTGTTGTTGTTGTCGAACGACGTGAGCGAGTCGATCGTGGTCTCCTCGATGCGCAGCTGCTGCTTGCTCTTGAGGATCAGCTCCTGCGCCTGCGGGGAGTCGGGCTCGATGAGGTCCATGTAGATCGCGTAGCGCGCGTTGTACAGGCTGTACCAGGGCTCGAAGGTGAGCGCCTCGGAGGCGGCATCCGCGTTCTTCAGCGTGAAGCGCATGGTCTCGATGCCGTTGAGGTTCTCGCCGTCCTCGATGCGCACGAGATTCTCGGCGATGCCCGCTTTGAACGCCTCGGCGTCGTCGACCACGACGTCGTTGCTCACCGACTTGTCGGCGGTGCTCATGCGCACCAGCACACCCGCGACGTACGTCGCGCCGACGTTCGTCCGGTTGAGCTCGGTCGCCAGCAGCACCGGCCCGTAGGTGAAGGCCACCCAGTTGGGGTTCTCGGTCGAGTCGTCGACGCGCACCTCGGCCGGCAGCAGGTACGTGAGCTCGTCGCCCGCGGCGACCTCGAGCACGATGTAGCCGTCCTGCGTGAGCGCGGCCACATCCTGTGCCGCGCCGTTCACCGTCAGGGTCGGCGTCGCGGCCGCCCAGCTCGGGATGCGCAGGCGCAGCGTGGTGCCCTCGGCCAGTTCGCCGCCGTCGATCGCCTCGATCGTGTACGTCACCGTCTCGTCGGCCGGCACATCGGCCGTCTGCGTGAGGCGCAGGTTGTGCTCCTCGTCGGTGTACACCGACGAGCGGAACATGTTGACGTAGACCGACGACCCCTTGCGGAAGTAGATCGAGTCACCCAGCTTGGTGAAGCTCTCGGTCGCCGTTCCGTGGTCGCACCAGAACTCGTCCACCGGGTTGCCGAACACCTTCGCGTACCCCGCCTGCATCGGCTGGAAGTACGTCATCATGCCGGTCTCGGGGTTCTGCTGCGCGAGGATCGCGTTGATGTAGGTGTGCTCGTAGAAGTCGGGGTACTTGACCTCGGGGCTCACCTGGAACAGCGCCTTGGTCAGCTTGAGCATGTTGTACTCGTTGCAGATCTCGGAGGTCGAGTTCTCGCCGTACCCCGACGTGGTGCCGTTGGTGGCGTGCTCGTAGAGCTCGTCGGCGCCGTGGAAGTGCTCGGACTGGCTGTTGCCGCCGTTCGCATAGGTGTGGTCGTCGACCACGATCTGCCAGAAGTTCTCAGCGGCGGTGCGGTACATGCCGAGGCTGCTCTTCTCGGCGGGGGTCAGCATCGCGTACAGGCTCGGGTTGTCGGTGAACACCGTGTAGCGCTTGAGGGCGCCGATGAGCTTCGGGATGGTCGTGTTCGCGTGCTTGCCGTCGAGCACGTCCTGATCCGCCGCGAGCTGCTGGAACAGCGTCACCTCGTCGAAGTACTCCGCCGCGCGCTTGTGCGCCGGGTCGGCCGTGATGCTGAACAGCTCGTAGAGCGCCTCGTTCATGCCGCCGTACTCGGTGTTGAGGATCGACGCCGGGTTGGACTGGCGTGCAGCCCAGTTGCGCACCCAGGTGCCGAATCCGCTCGCGACGGTGAGGGCCTTGTCGGAGACCGCCTCGGGTGCGTACTGGTGCGCGTCGAGGAGGCCTGCCAGTACTTTGTGCAGGTTGTAGAAGGGAACGAGCAGCCCGCCGCCGCCGCTCGGCAGCACCGATGTGGAGAACGGCGAGACGTAGCCGGCGTTGCTCGGGTCGAGGGCGGCGTACGCCCGTTGAGCGCGGTCGAGACCATCGACGGCCGTGGTGAGCTTGGCGAGCAGCGCCGCCTTGGTGGTCGGGTCGCTCTCCGTCGCGTACGCCTGCGACAGCGCCGAGACGTAGTGGCCGAAGAAGTGCCCCTGGAACCGCGTACCGCTGGTCCGCTCCCAGCCGCCGTAGGGCTGGGCCGTCGTGGGAAGCCCGGCCTGCGTATAGAAGGAGTACAGGAAGCGCTCCGGGTCGAGGCTCAGCAGGTACTCGACCATCTTCTGGTTGCCGTTGACCAGGTACGGGTCCTCGAGCAGCACCTCGCTCAAGTCGGTCTCCTCGACATAGATGGACGTGGATGCGCCGCCCTTCGGCACCGTCACGGTGAAGGTCTTCGTCACCGGCGCGCTGCCGCCGTAGGCCGCGGTGGCGGTGAGGGTCACGGTCGCGTCGGAACCGGCCGGGCGGGTGACGGATGCCGCGCCCCCGGCGATCGAGATCACCTCGGCGTCGGAGGACTCCCACGACAGCTCCGTGCCGTTCGAGGCGGTGACCGGCAGACCGAAGTCGGCGGACACGGTGGTCGGCACGCTCACGGCGTCGAGCGCCGACTGCGCCACGGCGGCGGGATCGAAGGCCGGGTTGTTCTGCTTGGTCAGCGCGACGACATCCGCGATCGTCGCGACACCGTTGTACAAGGTGTAGTCGTCCAGGAGACCGTTCGCGTGCGCGCCGTTGTAGTTCGGACCGTTGTAGCCGAGGGTCTTCACCGTGGTGCTCTCCGAACCCAGCACTCCGGTGGCTGCGCCCGTAGCTGCGTACTTGACGGTCGAGATCTGGCGCACGCCGTTGCGGTAGAACGAGACGGCCTTCGTCGCCTTGTCATACGTCACGACCACGTGGGTCCACTGGCCGGTCGGGAAGAAGTCGGCGCGCGCGGCGTCGACCGCCACCTTGTACGGCTGACCCGAGGACGGACCGACCGAGAGGGCGAGAGGCGTGCCGTTGGCCTCCGAGGTCAGGTACCAGCCGTCGGAGTTGTACACCGTCTTGCTCCAGGCGAACACCTGCTCGCCCGACATGGCCGCATTCGGCTTGTACCAGAACGACACCGTGAGGTCGGCAGGCTGCAGGTACCCCGCGGTGCCGAGGCGGATGGCGTTGGAGCCGTTGAGGTTGAAGGCCTGCCCGCTGACACCCGCGGCGTAGGCGGCGGTGCCCTTCTGCATCGTGACCGCCGCGGCGTTCGTGCTCGCGTCGGCGAGGTCGCCCTCGAACTTGAGGTCGAGGACCTTGGCTGAGGCGATCGAGATGGGGTCGGCGGCTGCGGCAGCCGAGGGCAGCCCGAAGGCCAGCGCGCCGGCGGCGAGCGCGACGGTCGCGCCGAGCGCGATGGTGCGACGGATGAACGGATGCGGCAGGTGCGTGCCGACGGTGCTCCGGGTGGTCTTCGCCAAGGCTGCAGGGCTCCCTTGTCCTGTCGAGCGGGATGCACTCGTGTTAGCGCTATCAGTTTGCTGTGAGTTCGATGTTAGCGCGAACTCTCGGGATGTCAAGAGTCGCGGACCGAGGTGATCGCATCGTTGATCGACATCCGCGTGAGCGCTAACATGCACTCGCGCGCTTCGCCGTCCCGTCTCGTGCACCGAACCGTCTCGCCAGAGCAAAGGAGCTGGAGTGGATCCGGCACGTTCCTCGACACGCACGAAGCCCACATCCCGACGGCGCACACGCGCCCTGATCGCATCGGCCGCGGGTGCGGCGATGGTGCTCGGCGCTCTCGCGCCGCTCGCCGCGGCGCCTGCCATGAGCGCCACCCCGGTCCCGACGGCCGGACTCCTCGCGGAGTACCTCTTCGACGAGACCGCGGGCTCGTCCGTACCGAACTCGGCCACCGGCCCGGTCGGCGCCGCGACCGTCATGAACGGCACCGACAGCCTCTGGACGGGCTCGTCGCTCGTCTTCACCGGTGGCGCCAAGACGAGCCCCACCGCGAGCTGGGTCCGTCTGCCCGACAACCTGCTGAGCGGCAAGACCTCGGCGACGGTCACGATCGAGACCAAGCTCGACGCTTCCATGAAGAACAACTGGAACTTCCTCTGGAACATCGGCAGCGACTCGACGACCCAGTACTACTTCGCGTCGGTGCGCGACAACCCGCGCACCACCATCACCACCGGCGGCGGTGGCGGCGAGGTCAACGCGCGCTCGGGCACCGCCCTGTCGTCCGATCGCTGGTACAGCCTGACGTCGGTGATCGACGGGGCCGCGGGCACCATCACGTTCTACGTCGACGGCGAACAGGTCGCGCGCACCGCGACGGCTGTGACACCGGCATCCATCACCAACCAGACCCTCAACGCGATCGGCCGCGCGCCCTACCCCGACCCGATGTACAAGGGAGAGGTCTCGACCTTCCGCGTGTACGACCGTGCCCTGACGGCGGCCGAGGTCGGCGACGTGTCGGATGCGGATGCCGCGCTCCACGCCTCGTCCTTCCAGCAGGCGGCGCAGACCGTGCTCGACGGCGTCGGCGCGGTGACGATCGACGAAGCCGCCACGACGCTGCCCGGCTACGGCGGCCGCGTGACCTGGACCTCGGCCGACCCCGCGCTCGAGGTGGCCGAGGACGGCCTGACCGTGTCGGCGACGCAGCCCGCCACCGGCTCCGCGACGGTGACCACCGCCCTCACGGCGACCGCCACGGTGCGAGGCACGAGCGTGTCGAAGTCCGTGCCGGTGACGATCGAGCCCGTCCCCGGTGAGGACGACGCGTTCGGCTACGCGATGGTGCACTTCATCGAGGACTCCGCGGGCTACGCCGAGAAGATCTACCTCGACGTGTCGCGCGGCGACAACCCCGAGCACTGGGACCCGCTGAACGGCGGGAAGCCGATCCTCGCGTCGCAGCTGGGGACCACCGGCATCCGCGACCCCTATCTGACGTACAACCCCGAGACCGGGACGTACTACATCATCGCCACCGATCTGCGCGTCTTCGGCGGCGACCGCGGCGTGACCGGCTGCACCGAGTGGTGCTACTGGTCGTCGCAGGGCAGCACGAAGCTCAACGTGTGGGAGTCGAAGGACCTCGTCACGTGGAGCGACCTGCGCCAGTTCGACGTCGCCCAGTCCCCCGCGGGCACCGAAGTGGCCGAGCTCGGCATGGCGTGGGCGCCGGAGGCCACGTGGGTCCCCGGGTACAACGAGGACGGCAGCGGCGCGTTCGTCGTCTACTGGTCGTCGAACGTGTACACGAACGCCGGGCACACGGGTTCGACGTACTCGCGCATCCTGTGGGGTGCGACGACCGACTTCACGCAGGACACCTACCAGTACGGCGGCGTCTTCATCGACGCGGGCGGCAACACGATCGACACGACGATCATCCAGGACGACGGCAAGACCTACCGGATCACCAAGGACAACTCCGCGGGCAAGGGCATCTACATGGAGTCCACGCCCGCGGCGGACTGGTGGGCGCCCACCGCGACCTGGACGCAGATCCAGACCCGCATCGGCGCCGTGTGGTCGGGCGGAAACGCCGGCGGCGTCGAAGGTCCGGCGGTGTTCCAGCGCCACGGCGAGGACAAGTGGTACCTCTACGTCGACGTCATCCCCTCGACCGGCTACCGTCCCATGCAGGCGACGGATCTGGATGCCGGCTGGACGCAGCTCGTCTCGAGCAGCTTCTCGATGGCGCCGAGCACCAAGCACGGCGGGATCGTGCCGCTCACGTTCGGCCAGTACGAGACGATCCGCGAGGCCGACGCCACGGGCGCCGTCATCTCGGAGCTCGGCAGCATCGAGGTCGCCGCGGGTGCATCGGCCGATGTCGTGCGGGAGGCATTGCCCGGCGAGGCCGAGGTCGCCCTGGCGTACGGCCGCGGGACGGCGTCGCAGCCGGTCACGTGGGACGTGACGGATGTCGACACCGACGTCGCGGGCACCTACGAGGTCACCGGCGTGGTGCAGACCATCGGCGCGAACCTCAACCAGTGGGTGGGTGCGGGCGGCTCGACGGCGTACAACGCCGCCGACCGCACGCTGTTCAGCTCGACGGCGATCACCGTGACGGCGGACGTCGTCGTCGCGGCCGCGCCGCTGCCGGTCACCGTGACCACCGCGACGCGCTGCGTCGCCGGCAAGGTCGTGCTGACGGTGACGACCGCGAACGACGGCGGCGCGCCGGTGGCGCTCGCGATCACGACGCCGTACGGCTCCAAGACGGTGGCCGCCGTGCCGCCCGGCAAGAGCACGTCGGCCGCGTTCACGACGCGGCTCGCCGCCATTCCGACGGGCTCGGTGGCAGTGACCGTGAGCGCCGGGAGCACTTCCGCGGAGAAGTCGGCGACCTTCGCCGCGGCCTCCTGCGGCTGACCCCCGCGTCGCTCGAGCGCCCCGTCGGCTTCGGCCGGCGGGGCGCTCTGCTGCGCCCGCCCGCGCGCTCGAGGGATGACGGATGCCGCGGCCCGCGGCATCCGTCCCGCGACGCGGTGTCCCGGTCATTCGGGTGGCGCACCACGCCGCATCGATCACGCGAAAGGGCGCGTCGTGCCACCTCGAACGGCCGCGCGGGCACGACGAAGGGCGGCGGCACGGGGAAGTGCCGCCGCCCTCGACAGTGATCAGTCGATCAGCCGCAGCTGGCCGCGGAGTACCCGACGTCGTTGGTCACGGTGACCGGCGATCCCTCGATGGTGGCGGTGGCCGTGAGCTCGACCGAGCCGCCCGCGATCGAGGCCTGACGCGTCGAGAACGACGCGGACGAGCTCTTGCCCGCGGCGATCGACGCGAAGGTCTTCGAGCCGTACGCGCCCGACGCCGAGACCCACACCGGCACGTCTTCGCCGTTGGTCACGGTGACCACCTGCACGACCTTGCCCGCCACGCATCGCGAGGTCACGGCGGCCGTGACATCGAGACCGGGCTCCTCGGCGACCGTCACCTTCACGGTCACCGTGCGGTTGGCCGTGGCGAGCCACTCGGCATCCGTCATGTCGAGGATCGGGCTGCCGTCCTCACGGAAGTACACCATGCGCACACCCGCGTCGCGGGTGCCGTTCTGCGTGAGCTTCGCGTGGAAGATGTTCAGCAGATTGCCGTCGTCGTCGTACGTGTACGAGTTGTGGCCGGGACCCCAGTTGTTGGCGAAGGCCCCCTCATAGCTCCAGATCGGATAGCTGCGGATGTTCCACGCGGACGCCTCGAGCAGGTCGGCACCGGACTCCGCAGTGGCGAGTCCCACGGCGTAGGTCCAGTCGATGTTCGAGCCCGAGAAGGTGATCATGATCTTGCCGTCGCGCTGGATGACGAACGGCCCCTCGGCGACGGCCGACGTGTTGTCCGACCAGCTCGCGTCCGGGTACACGATCGTCGATCGCTGACCCGACAGCTGCCACGCGCCGGTCGCCGACGGCGTGACCTTCGCGATCTTCAGCACGGCCGGGCCGGTCGCCGGCGCGATCACACGCTCCGACCACACGACGTAGTCGGTGCCGGCGTCTTCGAAGTGCGTCATGTCGAGCGTGATGCCCGTGCCGTAGGTGGTCAACGGCTGCCCGGCGGCGTCGACGACCCGCTGCGGGCTCTGCCAGTCGGCGCGCACGAGCGGGTTGCCACCCGGGGTGAGTCGCATCGAGTAGGACTGCACGCCCGTCCATGAGTTGGCGCTGTTGGCGTTGGCAGCGAACAGGATGTACAGGTCGCCGTCGACGACATGCAGCTCCGGTGCCCACAGCTGGGAGTTCACCGACGTGCCCGACAGCCCGTAGCCGAGGATCTTGTGGTCGGCGGCGGTCGCGAGTCCCGCGATCGTGTCGGCCTGACGGATGAAGAACTCGTCCTGTCCGTTGTCATCGGTCGAGATGAACAGCCACGTCTTGTCGCCGTTCGGGAGGGTGTACCGCAGGACATGCGGGTCGGCGCGGTTCGCGATCAGCGGGAAGATCGTGTCGGTGCGCTGAAGCGTGCCGTTCACCGTGTAATCGCCAGGCGTCGAGGTGTCGACCGCCGACGTGTCCCAGGTCACACGGAAGTCGTGCGTGCCTCCGTCGGAGTAGTCGGCTGTCACCTTCTCGGGCAGTTCGAGCGCACCGCCGGCCGCGACCGTCACGTCGTCCGGCGTCTGCAGGCCGGTGTTGCGGACCCGTCCGAGAAGCTGGTCGACCGCGCGGGCCTCGGCAGAGGTGACCGGAACGATCGATGCCGTCTCGGCGTACGTCACCGTGATGGCGCCGGTGCGGCCCGTCGGCTGCTGGCCGGTCTTGACCGCGGACACGGAGGCGAAGTCGGCCGTGGTCCCGGTCAGCGCAGAGCCGGCCGCGGTGGTCCACACGATGCGGTACGCGTTCGCGCGGGAGTCCCACTCGGCCGAGACCGCACCGGTCGTGCCTTGGCCCGGAAGCGGTACGTAGCCGACCTCGGTCCAGTCCACCAGGTCGGGCGACGTGAACACGAGCGCACCGGCGGCGTCAGCCGCGCCCGCGTCGTTCGTGCGGCGGGCGATGAGGCCGAAGCCCTCGTCGCCTTCCAGCCTGAACAGATAGGGCTGCGCGAGGTAGCGCTTCGTGCCGTTGTTGGTCTCGGTCATGCCGCTGACCGTCGGGAAGACCACGCCCGTGCCCGAGTTCAGGGGGGTGAACGTGGTGCCGTCGGCGCTCAGCGCGAGGTGGCCCGAGCGCGTGACCTCGGGATCGTCGCCGCCCCGGACGTTCTTCGACGTCGTGTAGGCCGCCAGGCGCGAGGCCCCGCTCTCGGCGATGCGCACGTCGACCTGCGTCGTGGCGGCATCCGCGCCGGTGCCGACGACGGCTTGCAGCTTCGCCGCGCCCAAGCCCGATGTCGGTGCGGAGGCGATGGCACCGCTCGCGACCGACCCGGCGCCGGAGACGTGCGACCAGACCACCGGCAGACCGAGGGCGGTCGCGGGAAGGACGTAGCCCTTCTCCAGCACGGACGGCACCAGCAGCGTCTCGGCGGCGCGTGCCGCCTGCTCGGCCGCAGTGGGCGCCTTCAGCACCGTGACCGCGAAGTTCTTGGTCGCGGTCTGGCCGCGCACCGTCGCGGTCGCGGTCAGCGTGACGGGCGTATCCACCGAGGGGCGCGTGACCTGACCGTTCGCAGCCACGATTCCCGAGGGCGACGACGTCCAGGTCACTCCGCCCGTGGTGGGCAGCGAGAGATCCGACTCGACCTGGCCGAGATTCTGTGCGTTGACGGCGGCGAGGTCGATCGCGTTCGCGGTCTCGGTGGCGGATGCCGCAGCATCCGTCGCCGATGCCGCCGCGATGTCCGTCGCGGACAGCGCCTCGTTGTACACGCGGAACGCCGAGACGCCGCCTTGATAGAGGGAGTCGCCCGCGTACGCGCTCTTGCCGATGTAGTTCATGGTGTGCGTCGTCAGGTCGTTGAGGCTGACGGTGGAATCCGCCTTCGTGGCGACCAGCGCGCCGTCGATGTAGAGCTTCAGCGTGGATGCCGTGCCGGTGGCGTTCTTCGAGATCGTCGCCGCGACGGACTGCCACTTTCCTTCGACGAGCTTGGTCGCCGAGGTGACCGACTGCTCGCCCGACCAGTTGGTCTTCGAGATCGCGACGCGCGGCGCGACCGGCTGGATGAAGAACTGGCCGGTCGACGAGTCGCCCGACCCGCCGATGTTCCACAGGAACTTGTTGCCGGACAGTGCCGTCGGGCTGGTCTCGATGACGATCGTGGCCGCGCTCTGCCCGGAGAGCAGGTTGTTCGGCAGCTGGACATGGTTCGCGCCGGTGAACTGCATATAGCCGCCGCGCCAGGCCGCTCCCCCGACGACGGTGCCGTCACGGCCCGCCCCGGAGACGTCGTGCACGACGGTGCCGCTCGCCTCCGAGAAGTCGTACGACGCCAGCAGCGACGCCGGCTCTGCGGCGACCGCCGCCCCCGGGGCGCTCATCCCGATGGTGCCGGCCACGAGGGCGACTCCCAAGGCGCCCGAGAGCATCTTCGTCCCCCGCGCCGTGCGTGGGCCCCTCGGCGCCCCCGCGATCTCACTGCCTCTTCGATTCACTGCGTTCCCTTCCTCCGGGTGGTGTGATCGTTCGACCGCACGCTGCTCCGCCGGCCGCGGTCGTGGCCGCGAGACGCCAGAGCTCCCGCGCGCGGGAGTGGTTCGGAACCGGGCGGCGCTCGTGCCGCCCGGTTCCGGGTCTTTCAGCCGCAGTTCGCCGCGGGATACGGCACGGCGGTCGTCACCGTCACCGGTGAGCCGCCGACCGTCGCAGCGGCGGTGAGCGTGACGGATCCGTCCGAGATCGAGGCCTGCCGGGTCGTGAACGACGTCGACGTGCTCTTGCCCGCGGACACCGCGCCGAATGCCTTCGTGCCGAACGGACCGGCCGCCGAGACCGTCACCGGGACGCCCTCACCGTTGGTCACCGTGAGGACCTGGACGACCTTGCCGGCGACGCAGCGCGCGGTGATCTTGCCGGTCACGTCGAGCTCGGGGGCGCGGGCCGTGACGGTGACCGTGGTCGACACCGCGCGGTTGTCGGGCGCGACTTCCTCATCCGCCTCCATGTCGAAGACCGGCAGGCCGTCGGCGGCCCAGTGCACGCGGCGGACGAACATGTCGCGGCCGCTCAGGCCGTTGTTGTCGGTGCGCGCGTGGAAGACGTAGAGCAGGTTGTCGTCCTCGTCGTGCGACCACATGCCGTGGCCGGTGCCGAGCTGCCAATCGCCGTTGAACACGCCGGACTTCTGGATCGGGTAGTTCAGCTTGCTCCAGGCGGCGGGCGACGTGAGGTCCACGCCCTCTCCGGCCGTCGCGGTGGCGAGCCCCGTCGTGTAGGTGTCGCCGACCGTCGATCCCGAGTAGATCAGGTACAGCACGCCGTCGTGGGCGTACACGTTCGGGCCCTCCGCGATGGTGTTGTCCCACGCGTACTCCGGTACGAGGATGCGCACCGGCTCTGACGTCAGGCGGGTCGGGTTCGCGGGATCCATCTTCGCGATGAACAGGGCTCCGAGCTGCTGCCACACGTAGTACGACTGACCGGAGTCCTCGAGGTACGTCATGTCGAGCGAGATGTTCTGCGACGGGTTGAGGATGCCGCCGTTCGAGCGCAGCACCTTCTGCGCCTTCGTCCAGTTCGCGGGGACCGCCGGGTCGAGGTCCTTGCCCTGGGCGTCCTGCTTCAGCTGGATGATGCTCGCCCGCCCGGTCCACATGTCGGGCTGGCCGTTGGTGCCGTTGTAGCAGGGCATGAACAGGATCGACAGCCTGCCGCCGATGACGTGATACTCCGGCGCCCAGAAGCAGCCGGTCATCACGGCGCCGTCGGCGTCGGTGTCGCCCCGACGCAGCAGGTCGATCTCGACGTTGCGGCCTGCGTCGACTGCCTCGTCCGAGAGGTCCTCGATGCTGTCCGCGATGCGGATCGGCATGTGCGCGCCGCCCTGCGGGTTGATGTTGCCGCCGTAGATGTCCTCGGTGGCGATCATCAGGAACTTCTCCTGGCCGTTCCAGTCGTAGCGGAACACCGACGGGTCGGCGCGCTCGTCCGCGAACGGGGTGGCGTACTCGGTGGTCTTGAGCGACCCGGTGACCTCGTACGTACCGGGGGTCGCCGTGTCGACAGCGGCGAGGGAGTCCGCATCCCATGCGATCACGCGCGAGGCGCTGGAGCCGTCGTCGTACGACAGCTCTGCGCGCTTCGGCAGGGCCGCGGCATCCAGCTCTCCGCCCTGCTCGATCTCCACGCCGTCGAGCTGGGCGACGCCGGTGTTCGCGATGCGGCCGAACCGCCCCTCGAGCGCCTCGACGGTCTGGGCGTCGACGGGAAGCGTGTTGCCGGAGTCGTAATCCGGGATGCCGTCACCGGCTGCGCCGGCGGTCGCCGACACCACCCCACGGCCGACCTCGCCCCGTGTGGCCGGGTCGGCGATGTCGGTGAAGGTCGTATACATCGAGGCCCCGGCATCCGACGTCCACGTCACGATGTAGCGATCGGAGGCCGAGTCGTACACGGCCGCTGGCTCGTTGACACCGCTCGTCACGCCGAGGTTCACCATGCCGACCTCGTCGTAGGTGCGCAGGTCGCTGCTGCGGGCGAAGAGCACACTGGAGGTCTGGGTGCCGTCGGCGCCGCCGCCGCGAGCGGTACGCGTCGCGACCAGGCCGTAGCCGCCGTCCTCGAGGGTGAACAGGTGAGGGTCGCGGAGACTCCGGATGATGCTGTCGCTGGTGCCGTTCGCGGGAACCGCGACCGAGGTCTTCGCGAAGAAGATGCCGTAGTTCTCGTTGAGCGGGCCCCATCCGTCGCCGCCTTCGAGGGCGAGATGCATGCTGAGCGCGACGTCGGCGTTGTTCGCCTGCGCAACCGTCGTGGGCACGCGGCTGTAGGCGAGCAGCTGCGTGGTGGTGTCGGCGGGGAGCACGGTGACATCGAAGGTGCGGGATGCCGCGACCCCGGTCGCCGTGTCCGTCACCTCGACCGCGACCTGGCCGTCGACGGCGTCGTCACCCGCGGACACGATCGTCTCATCGGCCGTGATCCCGTCGCTCGTCGAGGTCACCTCGACCTCGGTGCCCGCGGGGGCGGCGGGCAGCGCCGTGCCCGACTCGACGACCGCGGGGATGACGAAGAGCTCGGCCAGTCGCGTCGCGCGCTGCTCGGCGGTCTCGGACGACGGCAGCACCGTGACCGTGATGGTCTGGGTGGCGGTGATGCCGCGAATGGCCGCCGTCGCGGTGAGCTCGACCTCGACGGCCGGCTGGCCGGCGAGGGGTGCGGCGACCGAGCCGTCCGCAGCCACGACCGCGGGGTTGCTCGAGCTCCAGGCGACCTTGCCGCCCGCCGTCGGCAGGTCGATGTCGGTCGAGGTCTCCCGGTCGCCGAGCACGAGCCCGTTGAGGATCGCCTGGGCCTGCGCCTGCAGCTCGGCCGCGTGAGCCTCAGCGTCGGCGTCGGATCCCGCGGCGACCTCGACGGCCGAGAGGGCGCGGTCGTACACGCGGAACGACGAGATCGCGCCCTGGAAGAGCGGGTCGGGCCACGGGGCGCGCCCGATGGTGTTGAGCGACTGGTCGACGATGTTCGCGGGGGTGCGGTCGACGCCGCCGTTCGCGACGCGGACGCCGTCGATGTAGAGGGATGCCGTGCCCGACGCGCCGTCGACGACCGACGTCACGTTCACCCACTGGTTCGCGGTGACCCCGCACGAGGTCGACTGCACGAGCCGCTCGACGCCGGCGGACTTGATGCCCACGAGAGGCGCACGGCCGGACGCGCAGTTGAGCGATGCGAAGAAGTACTCGGTCGCCGAGGACTCGTTGCCGATGTTCCAGAGGAAGTGGAAGCCGTTGAGCATCGCCTGCGAGGCCTTCACCTCGGCGACGACGGTCGCGGACGCCTTGCCGGCCAGGAGGTTGTCGGGCAGCTCCACCCAGTTGCCGGTGGACGTCTTGGCGCCGCCGCGGAGGGTGAGCGCCGAACCGGTCCAGTCGGTGGCCTGGACATTGCGGACCGTGGCGTCGCCGAACGTGGAGCCGGCGACCTCGTTGGGCACGGACGATCCGCTCGCGAGGTCGAACGCGTAGGACGCCACCAAGCCGTCCTCGGGCACCGCGGCGGCAGCGGTCGTGGTGGCGCCGAGGCCGAGGATCATCGCGCCGACGGCGGCGATCCCGATCGCGGCTCGGCGGGGGTTCAGGGACAGTCGCATTCCACTCTCCATCAAGTGACTGAACTTCGTCGAACAGGGCTGTTATCGCTCACATTAGCGGTAACTCGCCATTGCGCAACACGTTTCATGAGATGTGCCCTCCAATCGGGTCGGACGTGACGGCGGCGGCGACTCTATGAATGTGAGCGGTAACGCGCTACATTGGCGACCGTTGCCCGCGACCCGCGCGGGCGCCAGACCGCGATGAAGAGGTTTCATATGGCGACGAAGTCCTGGCGGCGAATCGGGGTGGCAGGAGCGACGATCGCCGCTCTTGCCATCGGCGCTCTCGCCCCACCCGCTGCTCACGCGGACCCGGTTCCGGAAGACCCGAACCTGGTCCTGCACTACGACTTCAGCACCGCCGGTGCGGTGACGGACGTCTCGGGCCACGGAAACAACGGCACGATCGTCGGCGCCGGCGCGACCGTGGTCGACGGCGTGCTGACACTGCCCGGAGGCGCGGCGAACAGCGGCGCGGGGTACGTGCGCTTCCCCGCGAACCTGTTCGACGGCAAGGACACGCTGACGATCTCGACCTGGCTGCGCAATGACACCGGCGCCGGGAACTACGCCGCGATGTTCTTCGGCTCGGGCACCGGCACCTTCCCCGCGCAGTACTGGCTGTTGAACCCGCGCAACCCTTCCAGCCGCTTCAAGTCGGTCATCACCAACGGCAACACGCCGAGCGCTCCGTGGGGCACCGAGTACGGCATCTCCCCCACGACCGCCTCGCAGGGCGTGGCCGGGCCGACCACCGGCACCGCGTGGGCGATGTACACCACGGTCATCACTCCCACCTCGATCACGGGCTACTACAACGGAGCGCTCGTCGGCACCGTGGCGACGAGCCGCACGGTGACCCAGTTCGGCACCGGACTCGTCGGCTACATCGGCCGCTCGACGTACGCCGACCCCTTCTACAAGGGCTCGGTCGACGACGTGATCGTGTCGACGTCCGCGTACAACGCGGGCCAGATCGCAGAGCTCTACCACCAGAGCGACCGCACGACGACCGACCAGACGAACGCCGCCCTCACGGCCGACGCCGACGCCGTGTCGCTCCCGAGCGAGGCGACGGCCGACATCGCGCTCCCCGCCACCGGCGCGCCCAACCTCTCGCGCGTCACGTGGGAGTCGTCGCAGCCGTCGGTGATCGCCGCCGACGGCAAGCTCACGCGTCCGGCAGAGGGCCAGGCGGACGCCTCCGTCACCCTCACGGGAACCTTCACGCTGGGCGGCCAGTCGATCACGCGCGGTTACACGGTCGCGGTCCCGGCGCTCAACCCGCAGCGCGACCTCGAGCGCACGGCTGACGCCTTCGACCTCGGCATCACGGTCGCCGCGTCCGACATCGTGCTCAACACCGAGTCGCAGGGTGCGACGATCGCCTGGGCCTCGTCTGCCCCTGCCGTCGTCTCGGCGACGGGCGCCGTCACGCGAGCCGCCGCCGATGCCCCCGTCACGCTGACGGCGACGTTCAGCCGTGCCGGCAACTCGACGCAGCGCACGTACGACGTCACCGTCAAGGCGCAGGACGTCGGCCAGGCCGTCGCCTACGTCCGCACGGGCAACACGGCCAAGACCGAGGTGCTCCACCTCGCGGCCGCGAAGAACGGCGATCCGCTCGTCGCGCTGAACAACAACAAGGGCGTGCTGTACCCCACGTTCGGCACCGGCACTTCGCAGTTCGCGAACCCGACGCTGTTCCGCAAGCCCGACGGCACCTACGGCCTCGTCGCGACGGACAACGCCGCCAACGGCCGCATCTTCGTCTACTCGTCGAAGGACCTCGTGACCTTCACCGACCAGAAGTGGGTGCTCACCAACACGCAGAACATCGTCGTCTCGCGCGCCGATGTGACCTACGACAACGGCACGCGGCTCTACCGCGTGACGCTGCGCACCGCCGCGGGCGCCGCCTACGAGGTGACGACGGCGGACTTCACGACGTTCAGCGCCCCTGTCTCGATCACCGCCCCGGCCGCACCGACCCTGACGGGTCTGCCGACCGGCGGGATCGAGGCATCCGCTCTTCCCGTCACCCAGGCGGAGCTGTCTCAGCTTCAGAAGTCGCTCGGCCGGATCGTCAACACGACCGTCGACGCGGGAGACGACGTCGAGGTCGAGGTGGGCGGCGAGCTGGACCTCCCCGAGAAGGTGGACCTCGGCTACTCCGACGGCTCGTCGAAGCAGCTCGGCGTCAACTGGGACACGAGCGCGGTCGACCTGGCCACTCCCGGGACCTACACGGTCACGGGCACGGTCAACCAGCCGGTCTACGGCGACGCGAAGGGCATCCTCGTGAAGGAGCGGGCGGACCCCTGGGTCTTCCGCGACGACGAGCGCACGGGCAGCACGGAGTACTACCTGACCGGTTCGTACCCCACGACGCAGTCGAACGCCGGCGTCGGCTACGACCGCATCGTCCTGCGGCGCGCGAGCACGATCAACGGCCTCACGACGGCGCAGGAGCAGGTGCTGCTCTGGGCCAACAACGCGGCCGCGCCCGACACCTCGAACGGCTCGAAGATCGCCTCGAGCAACTACCGGTACTTCTGGGCGCCGGAGCTGCACAAGATCAACGGCGACTGGTACATCTTCTTCACGTCGAGCCGCAGCACCGACGTGTGGAACATCCGCCCGACCGTGATGCGCGCCCCCGGCGACACCGACCCGATGGTCGCGTCGAACTGGAGCGTGCTCGGCTACGTCAAGGCCGCGGCCGGCGACACCGCCGCGTTCACGAGCTTCTCGCTCGACATGACGCACTTCGAGGCGAACGGCAAGGACTACCTCGTGTGGGCCGAGAAGCCGGGCAGCTCGGATCTGCGGATGGCCGAGATCAACCCCGCCGACCCGACGCAGCTGACGTCGAAGTCGATCCTCCTGTCGACGCCCAACTACGCGTGGGAGCGCACGACGAGCCAGGTGATCAACGAGGGCCCCGCCGTCATCAAGAGCGACGACGAGGTGTTCGTGTTCTTCTCGGCATCGGAGGTGAACGAGACGTATTCGATCGGGATGCTGCGCGCACCGGTCGACGGCGACCTCATGAACCCCGCGACGTGGTCGAAGACCGGCTATCCGCTGCTGACATCGGACGACTTCGGCGGCCAGCAGAACGGACCCGGCCACAATTCGTTCACGCTCGACGAGGACGGCAACCCGGTGATCGTCTACCACGCCCGCCCGCCGGTGGCGGAGTGGATCCCCGGCGCCGACGGCGGACTCAACGACCCCAGCCGGCACGCCCGCGTCAAGACGGTGCACTTCGCCGCCGACGGCTCGGCGGTGCTCAACCAGACCCGCGACGAGGAGGTGGCGCCGGGCAACCGCACGGTGACGCTCACCGTCACCGTCACGGGTCCTGCGGCACCGCAGCTCGCGGTCTCGGGTGTCGTGACGTCGCGCTGCGTGGCCGGCAAGGTCGTTCAGGTGCTGACGGTGACCAACGCCGAGGGCTTCCCGGTCACGATGTCGGCGACGACCGGCTTCGGGTCGAAGGCGTTCGGCGCGGTCGCGGCCGGCAAGTCGGTGTCGGCGTCGTTCACGACGCGTCTGACGTCGGTGCCCCCGGACACGGCGGTGCTCACCGCGACGGCCACGGTGAACGGTTCGCCGGTCACCGTGACGCGCGAGGTGGCGACGCCGGGCGCCACCTGCGGCTGATCACGCACTGAGCCCAGAGAGGCCCGTCCGCGCAAGCGGGCGGGCCTCTCTGCTGCACCCCGGCGCATCGCCCGTCCGCCGAGCCGTCGGATCGTGGGGACACGGATGCTGCGACCCGCCCGTCGCGGACGGGTTCCGGCCGCGGGCACAGCACGTGGACGCGGTCACGCAGACCACGGGGCGGCGGCATCCGTCCCGCTCCTGCGGTGCGTCCCGCGCACGAAGGAACGGCCCGCGATCCGAAGACCGCGGGCCGTTCCCTCATGCGTGCCGCGTCAGCCGCAGCTGTGCGCGGAGTACTCCACCGTGCCGGAGTAGACCAGGCCACCGGCCGTGCCGGTCACCTCGATCTCGCCGGCGGGCGCGGTCGCCAGTCGCGAGTTGAACGTGCTCGTCACCGTGGCGCCGGCCTTGAGACCGGTGAGGGTCTTGGAGCCGTACGGGGTGGCGATCTGGACGTCGGCCGCGACATCGTCGGCGTTCTTCACCGACACCGCGAGGTACGCCTTGCCGGCGACGCACCGCTGGGTGACCGTCGGCTGCAGATCGAGCGCGTTCGCCACGAGCGTGGGCAGCTCGATCGTCACGTAATCCTCGATGTTGCCCGCCGCGTCCTGAGCCTGCACGTGCACGTAGCGGGGCTCTTCGGTGAGCTGCACCGAGAAGGGCTCCTCGTACGTCGCGTACATGTTGTTCAGCTCGCCGGTCGGCGACGAGTCGGGGCCGTCCGACCACACCGTGCGCGTCACACCCGAGCCGGGCGAGGCGTCGCTCGGCACCAGGGTGAACGTGGCCGACGTTCCGTCCACGACGACCCAGTCGACTCCGGTGACGGGGGCGACCGTGTCGACCTTGACCGTCTCGGATGCCTCGCCCACGGCGCCGTCCTCGCTGGTCGCACGTGCGCTCACCGTGACCTCGCCCTGCGCCGAGACCGCGAAGGGCGCCGTGTAGGCGTTCCACGTCTCGCCGTCGAGGCTGTACTCGATGCTCTCCACGGGGCTCGCGGTCTCCTCGGCCGTGATCGTCACGGTCGGGGCGGTGGTGTACCAGCCGCTGCCCTGGGGTGCCGCGTCGAACGACAGCGACACGATCGGCTCGTTCTGGTCGAGCGGCTCGACGACGAACACCGTCGCGATCGCGCCAGGCGCATAGCCGGCGACGGCGCCCTCGACGTCGAAGATCGCGTCGACCTCGGCGTAGGCTGCGGGCTCGATCGAATCCCACTCGACGCCGACACCGCTCGAGGCGGTGCCGTCCTCATAGGTCGCACGGACCGTCTCCGGAAGCACCGGCTCGACACCGGCCGTCGTGATGGTCGCCGAATAGTCGACGCTCTCGATCTCGTCGGACAGGCTGTTCGCCACGTACACCGTGCCGCTCACCGTCTGCCCGTCGTACCCGGCGGGGTCACCCACGACCTCGAACTGCCCCGGAGAGGCGTAGCTCGACGCCGCGACGCCTGCCCACTCGACGTCGACGTAGCGCAGCGGACCGTTCTCGCCGATCACCCAGACGCTGTCGGGCAGCGTCGGCGCCGTGCCGGTGACGGTGCGGACCGCCACGGCCTGCGAGTCGATGAAGGCGTCGGGGTCCTCGGGCTCCGGCTCGACGACCGGCGCGTTGACACCCCAGACCTCCCACTCGATCACGCTCGTCGCCTTGCGCTGGCTCTGGAAGAGCTGCCGGTCGAGCACGAGCCGCACCGCGGTGGTGGTGACGGCGTCGAAGTTCGCCTGCACGACCGGCTGGGACGCGACCGGGGCGGCCGTGTTCAGGACCGGCACCGGGTAGGTGAGGCCCGAGCCGGTGACCGGGGCCCACTCCCCTGCGCTGGTGCGGTACTCGACCTTCCACGATGCCGGGATCATCACACCCGAGTCGCCGCCCGAGGTGAGGTGGTTCTGCCACAGGTAGAGCTTCGACGAGCTCACCGTGACCGGACGCTCCCAGGTGTAGGTGGCGGTGTCCTGTGTCGGGTTGCCGGGCGCGCCCCACGTTCCCCACATGGCGGAGAGCGTGTTCGTCGGGCCGACGACGCCGTTGTTGAGCGCGGCGGCGGAGTTCCAGCTGGGGACGTAGCTGACCTCGGTGACCGGCGCGTTCTCACCGGAGGCCAGGGCGAGGTTGATCGGCTCGTCGGCGGCCCCCGCCGGCATCGCGACCGCTGCCCCGCCGGCGATGAGCGCCACGGCCGCGACCAGCGCGAGCGCGGCCTTCTTCACACCGGCTCTGCGGGCGCGCGTGTGCATCGGTGTCCTCTCTGTGATCGGCATGTCAGTTGCCTCCGTCGATCGGCGCACGGCCGGCGGCGAGGAGGATCCTCTGGCGGTTGCGGGCGGTGAGCAGTCCGGCGGCGACATACGCCGCCGAGACCTCGCCGACCGCGCCCAGGAACGCGAATCGGTCGGCGAACGGCGCCTGCTCCCACACCTCGTCGAGCAGGGTCTTGTTCGCCCGCTTCGGGTTGGCGACTCCCGCGTCCTGGCCGGCGAACGTGACCGACGGCTCATTGCGCTGGAAGTACATGTGGTAGGCCACATCGCGTCCGTTGTAGGCGGGCTCGTACGACTGCGACCCGATCGTGAAGACGTTCGCGGCGGTCTTCGAGATGCCGCGGGTGACGTCGCCCGACAGGTTCAGCCGGTCAGCGAGCGACACCTTCAGGTAGCTGGTCGACGAGCTGGTCGCCGTCAGCACCACGGGTCCGTACATGAGCGCCTGGATGTCGGGCCGGTCGATCGCCGCCTCCACCCGCACCGTGAGCGGGATGCGCACCGTGATGGTGTCCCCGGCCGTCCACGCGCGCGAGATGCGCGCGTAGGTGCCGGGCACCGCGTCGACTCCCGCCGGCGCGCCGTTGACCTGGACCTCCGCGCCCGACGACCAGCCGGGGATGCGCAGATGCACCGTCAGCGGACCGGACGGGGCGGTCTTGACCGTGAGAGTGGATGTCTCCCCCTCGGGGTACGACGACACCTGCTCGAGCACGAGCCCGGTCTCCTCCCATTCGAGGGTGGACGCGATGTAGAGGTTGACATACAGCTCGCTCTGATCGGCGGAGCGGAAGTAGATGCCTTCCTGGTACTTCACGTGACTCTCGAGCCCGGTCCCGCCGCAGCACGTGCCGATGTTGCCGTTGCCGTACTCTTTGCGGGCCCCGGGCTGCACCGGGAACATGTACAGGTTCTCGGGGCCGGAGGTCGACTCCTGGTTGCGGCGACCGCCCAGGATGTGGTTCAGCACGGTGCGCTCGAAGTAGTCCATGTACTTCGGGTTCTGCTCGTTGAAGAACAGGTAGCTCGCGACCTTGAGCATGTTGTATGCGGCGCAGGACTCGGCGTTGCGCGGACCGATGTCGCCGGCGACGGTGTTCGCCGGTCCCCACAGCTCGCCTTCGCCCGTGCCGCCGTGCGCATACGAGCGCCCGGGGACGACCATGTCGTAGAAGCCCTTCGAGGCGTCCAGGAAGTGGTCGTCGCCGGTCTGCGCGGCGAGCTTGATGTAGCCGGGGAACTGCGGGATGTGCTGGTTGGCGTGCTTGCCGTTGAGCGTGTCGGTGCCGGCGGCGCACGCGTCGACGAGCGTGTGCAGGGTGAACAGGTGCGCGGCATCGAGGAACTCGCTCTTCGCCGCGTCGTTCGAGCGCCAGTAGAGCTCAACCAGCACCTCGTTCATCCCGCCGTACTCACCGGCGATGTACGAGCCCCACATGCGGGCGAGCTGGGCGGGTGTGCACTTGGAGAGGCGGCTGTACACCCAGTGGCCGATGCCCTCGGCGAGCGCGAGCGCCTTCGTGCTGCCTGCCAGCGCGTGCGCGTCGAGCAGGCCCGCGAGGATCTTGTGCAGCGTGTAGTACGGGGCCCAGATCTCGCCGTAGGGCGCGAACTCCTCGAGCGCCGAGAACTGCCACTCTCCGTACGCCGAGAGGAACCCGGGGTGCGAGTAGCGCGGGGCGCCCTGGTACTCCTGGGCGGCGAGTGCCGCGCGGCACTCCTCGAGGCCGTCGACGATCGCATTGACCTTGTTGAGGAGGGCCACCTCGCCGGTGGAGGCGTAGGCCATCGAGATGCCGCTCAGGAAGTGGCCGCCG
Organism: Microbacterium sp. NPDC056057; assembly: GCF_042266945.1. NCBI lineage: Bacteria > Bacillati > Actinomycetota > Actinomycetes > Micrococcales > Microbacteriaceae > Microbacterium > Microbacterium sp. NPDC056057. The sequence continues at coordinate 1,360,869 of NZ_JBHJWS010000001.1, read as the reverse complement.
TAGTGGCCGCGCAGGCATCCGCCCGCACCCGCGGCGTTCTGGCCGCGCACGTATTCGCGCGGGCCCCAGCGCTGGAGATCGGGGTTGGGTCCGAACTCCTCCCAGCCGCCGGGCGGCGTGGCGCCGTTCGTCGGGAGTCCGGCGTTGCGGCGGAAGACCGCGAGCACCTTGTCGACCGAGTAGGCGCGGTACAGCACGAGGTGCTGGTTGAGCGCCCGGGTGAAGACGCTCTGCCCGAGCGTGACGGACGTGAGCGGGAACGGACGGACGCTCCACGACTGGGGGTACACGAGCGTCTGCGCCGCGCGCACCATGCGTGTGGGATACGCCGCCCCCGCGGTGCGGAACGCCGCCCCGGGTGCGGGTGCCGCAGCCTGCGCGCCCCCAGCGTCGAGGAGGCTGGTCGCCGCGACGGCGCCGGCGATGGCGAGCCCGCCGCCGAGCACCCTGCGCCGAGTGAGCCCTGACGGGTTCTCTCCGATCATCACTGATCCTTTCGGTTCTTCTTCGGACCTTGAGGCGCACCCGAGCACGGAAGATCACGGCTGGCCCGCTTTGCACGTTAGCGATATCAGTGAGCGCTAACAAGCTTTTCGAAAGTTTTCGGAAGGCTGCTTGACCGCGCTTCGGGAACGGGTCATACTGAGCATTCGCGCGTGGTGTTAGTGCTAACAGCGCACCGTCGATCAAAGGAGACCACGACGTGCTCGCGAACCTCAACGGCTGGCATCTGCTGATCGTGCTGGCGGTGATCCTGCTCCTGTTCGGAGCAGCCCGTCTCCCTGCCCTGGCCAAGAGTGTCGGGCAATCGGCACGGATCCTGAAGGGCGAGATGCGCCACGCCCCCAAGACCGCCGACGCTGAAGCGGACTCCCCCGCGACCGCCGTCCAGACGCCGGCGGCAACCCCCGCGGACACGCGCTCGTCGAGTTGAGGCGCCTGCGGTGTTCTTCGGCCTCACCGTCGAAAAGCTTTTCCTGATCGGTGTCGTCGGGGCTCTCCTGGTCGGCCCCGAACGCCTGCCGGAACTGTCGCGCAGGCTCGCCCAGGGGGTGCAGGCGGCGAAGGCCGCGCTGGCCCGCACGACCGCACGCATGCGCGACGAGATGGGACCGGAGTTCGACGAGGTCGACTGGCAGAAGCTGGACCCTCGTCAGTACGACCCTCGCCGCATCGTCCGCGAGGCACTGCTCGAGCCGGTCTCGTCGTTCCAGCCGCTGCCGCCGCCGCTGCCCGCGGCCGAGGCGGAGACAGACGGCGCAGCCGCCCCCTCCGATGCGGCGCTCTCTGAGCCCTCCCCCGCATCACAGGGCGCACCCCCCGCACCGTCAGCCGTCTGACCTTCGGCCGCCCGCCGAGCGCCGCACCGGTCGGGGTGGCGGCATCCACTCTGCCGACTCCGCCGGCCCGCCCCGCGCGCCGGTGCGGACCGTTCCCGTCGGGCGACGCATGGAATGACACCGGCGAGCCCGTCCGGGGCCCCCACGAGCCCCCTGTCGGACGACACGTGGTCGGCGCCGTCCCCCGCCACGGTCCCACCCGTTCAGGTTGCGCAACGCGTGGGATGACAGCCGCGATCCCGCGTGCCGTGGCACCTGAAACACCGCTGCCGGGCCCCTTGGGGGACCCGGCAGCGGTGTGTGGGTTGTGCGGAGGCGGCGACGGATGGACCGTCGCCGCCTCCGGCCTGTGGATCAGCCGCAGGACTTCGCCGTGTACGGCGCCTTCACCGTGGTGGTGGAGCCGTCGGCCGCCGTGGCGGTCACCGACACCTCACCGGCGGTCACCGACGCGGCGCGTACCGCGAAGGCGTTGCTGACCGACTTGCCGGCGCCGACGCCCGTGACCTGCTTGGTGCCGTAGTCCGATGCCAGCGCGAGAGTGACGGGTTCGTCGTGCTCGTTGGTCGCCTTCACGACCAGCTGGATCTTGCCCGCCACGCAGCGGGTGTCGACGGTGGCCGACACCTTCGGCCCGGGTGCGATGCCGTCACCGACCGTCAGGGTCAGCGTCGTCGACGTGGTGCCGGCGGTGCTGACGTACGACGGCAGGATCAGCTGACCGCGGATCTCGTAGACGCCCGGCGTCTGCACGATCGACTCGTCGAAGTCCCACTCGACGCCGATCGCCCGGTTGTCGCGTGAGCCGTCGTTGTACGACACGGCAACCCGCTCCGGCAGCCACGGCAGCTCGCCGACCTCGACGGCCTGCTCGAACTGCTGCGCTCCCTGGATCGAGATGCCGCCCTGCGAGTTCTCCGGCCGGACGTACACCTGCGCCTGGGCGATGAGCCCGTACGCGGTGTTGGTGCCGTACACGGTGAACGGCTCGACGTTGGTCTCGGCGACCTGCTCGGCGGTGATCGCCTGCCAGGTGAAGGGCACCGAGCCCCGCGCACCGCTCGCGAAGACGACATCCAGCTCAGCCGGCAGCTGCGGGATCTCACCCACGACCGTGCGGACCACGACAGGCGCGTCCACAGACGCGACCGTCTCGCCGTTGACCCGCCAGCGCAGCACACCGGTGCCCGCGCCGCCGGTCTGCACGCCCGTGATGCGCACGCGCAGCTGGCTCGCCTCGATCGCCTCGAACTCGAAGCGGTTGAAGGCGTTCAGCTTGAGGCCCGCGGCGTAGGTGGAGCCGTTGGTGAGGGTGACCGGAGTCCAGTTGGTGCCGTCGTTGGACGACTCGATGACGTACGTGTCGGCTCGCGGCGACCGCGTCCCGCCGTTGTCGTCGTACCAGTAGATCTCCGTCGAGCTGATCCGCACCGGCGACTGCCACGTGTACCGCAGCCACGCGGCGTTCGCCACCGACGTGCCGTTGGCCGTCTGACCCCAGTTGCCCCAGCCGTTGCCCGCACCCGGGTTCGAGCTGGCGGGTGTGGTGGCCTCGTTCACCCGGTTCTGGTTCTCCCACGAGGCGACACCGCTCGAGGTGATCGTCGCGACCGCGCCGTACTCGGCGGACGTGGCCTTCTCGGTGAGGTCGAGCGACACATCGCGCTGCGTGGTGAGCGCGCCGTCACTCGCCTGGAGCCGGAACACGTACGCGCCGGCGACGGTGCCCGTCACGGTGGTGCGCAGTGCGTTCTGGTCCGAGAAGATGACGCCGGCGCCCGCGGGTGCCGACACGGTCGACCAGCTGTACGTCAGCGTGCCCGACTCCGGGATGCCGTCGTCCGTCGCCGTTCCGACGAGCGTCGTCGAGAGGTTGCCGTCGCGGGAGCGGTCGGCGGTCGCGGTGACCACCGGCGCGTCGTTGACGACCACCGGGACCTCGCGGCCCGAGTCGAAGACCTGGATCTCCGAGATCGCCGTGGAGAACGACGGTGTGTTCGTGAACGCCACGCGCACCTTGCTCGCGGTGACCGTCTCGAACAGCGCCTCGTTGAACTTCGGCCCCGGGATCTTCGGCGCCTTGAAGGCGTCGGGCACGGTGACCCACTCGCCCGCACCGTTCTGCACCTGGATCGCGTAGCCCTGCGGCTCGTGGTAGCCCCCGGCCTGACGGTCGCTGACGAACCACACCTTGACGTTGTCGAACGTCTTCGGCGAGCCGAAGTCGATGTCGACGTAGCCGCCGGCCTCACCGGTGCCGTAGTTGCCCCAGTAGGGCTCGTTCGCGGTGATGCCGTCGGTGACGGCGTTCAGCGACACCGGCCGCTCGGTCTCCTTGATGGCACCCGGCGTGTAGTTCATCGACCCTGTCGAGAAGCCCGGCGTGTGGAAGTTGCGCCACGCGGCGGGGCGCGCACCCTGCTGGGTCGCGGACGACGACAGCGTGGCACCGGAGGCCAGGTTGGCCGCCTCCTCCTCGAGGTCGATGCCCGCGGTCTTGAGGTACGACACGACCCGCTCGTCCTGGATCGGGGTGTCGACGGCGGTGGGCACGTCGGCGCCCTCCTCGGCGACCACCGTCACGTCCAGGCCCTCGTCCGACTCGACGATCTCGTTCGTCGCCGGGTCGTAGACGAACCGGCCGAGGTCATCGGCGGTCGCCTTGCGCTCGCCGTCGACGAACAGGCTGTAGCCGGCACCCAGGCCGTACTCCGAGCCGTCCTCGTCCCAGACGATCGTCAGGTCCTTGCCGTGGTAGTTCAGGTTGTTCACCATGAAGTTCCCGTAGCCGAGGTCGATCGGCCAGAGCTCGATCTTGTCGTCCGCGCGGGGACGGATGCCTCCCATGTCCTCCACGTAGATGTAGTTCATGTTGCCGAGCATCACGTGGTTCGGGTTGTTGCGGTTGTACGTCTTCGTGGCGGGGTTCCAGTTCGAGTAGTACTCGGACTGGTTGGCCACGCGGGCGTCACCGTTCGGGTAGATGCTCCACGCCATCCACTGCAGCAGGCGCTCGGCGTACTCCGGAGTGATGTACTTCTGCTCCGGGTCGTAGTCGCGCAGCGCGGCCCGCGCCGCGCGGTACTGCACGGTGAAGTTGATGTTCGAGAAGTTGTTCGACCCCCCGATCCCGAACTTCGCCCGGTCGTACTGGTTGGCCGTGTAGAACGGGAAGATCGGGAAGTTGTCGCCGTACCGGAGGAACCGGTAGCCGTCCACGTACTTCTCGGCGTCCTCCTTGGGGATGAGCCCCTCCGAGTAGATGTCGTAGAGGTTCGACTCCTTGGCCGGGATGAGATCCCGCTCCGCAGTGCTCAGCGGGTTGGCCCCGCCGTTCGAGGATGCGGCGGCCTGGGCTCCGTGCGAGGTGCCCGCGAGGAACATCCGCATCTCTTCGCTCCACAGCCGGTCCAGGACCTCGCTCTGGATCCCGTCGGCGGCGGTGCGCATCTCGGCGACCTTCGAGGCATCCGCACCCGCCTGCTCGTAGAGCTGAGCGGCCGCGTCGAAGGCGCCCCACACGTACGCGGACTCCGGGCGCTCGATCGTGCGAGCCCCCGCGGCCGAGGCGTTCGTCTTCGGGTAGCCGAAGGTGATGGCGTCGGAGTCGTTGCCGGGCATGTAGTTCGTGTCGTACGCGATCAGCATGTCGTCGTTGCCGTCGTAGTGCTCGAGCTGACCGACACCGTCGCCCTCGAAGTACGACGCGAACTTCTCCGCGATCGCCGGTCCGCCGCCGTAGACGTTGTACGCCTCGAGGCCGGCCGTGCCGATGTACTGCGAGTAGTGGTTGTTCCAGCTCGTGTGACCAGGGCTGTCGAGGAACGCCGACGATCCCGACAGCTCTCCCACATTGAGGATCTGGCCGTACGCGAGGTACGGGTTGCGGATCCACTTCGTGTCCTGCAGGTGCATCGGCTGCGTCAGCACGACCGCGTTCTGGTAGAGGTTCGAGCCTTCGACGGTGGTCGGGTACTGGTAGACGTAGCCGGCCTCGTTCGTGTCGAGCGCGTTGTAGCGCTCGCCCCACCACCGGTAGACGATCGCCTTCTCGATCGCCGCGTCGGGCACATCGATGTAGGGGATGTCCTCGGCCCAGCGCTGGTTGAACTCGGTCACGCCGGTGCGGAACGCGTCCGCCGGCGCGAGCCCGGCGTACGCCTGCAGCTGCTGCGCTCCGGCAGGCATGCCGTCGCTGGAGAGCGCTCCGACGACGGAGATCTCGACCGTGCCACCGGCCGGAACCGTGATCTGGCGGTCGAGGTTCGAGCCCGACCGCGTGAAGCCGGGTGCCTTCAGTGCGATGTCGACCTGCGACCACGCCGTGTCGTTGAGGCCGTTGTTGGAACCGCTGGTGATGGTGCGCGTGCCGACGAGCTCGTCGCCCGCGTCACCGGCGCCGGTCGCCAGCGGCGATGCGGCGCGAACGGTGAAGGTCTGTGCGGCGCCGCCCGGGTTCTGGAACGCGATCGTGGTGACGGCGACGTTGTCGTACGTGATGAACTTCTTCATGTCGGCCACCACGCCCGTGGTGCCGATGTTGTACCGCGACTTCGCGTGGCTGGGCGCGTTGAACCGCTGGGCGCCCACCTCCGTGACGGTCTGCCCGGGCACGATGACCGAGTAGAAGGATCCGAGGTTGTTGGGCCCGCCGACATAGGTCGAGCCTGCGAAGCCCATGACGCCCCACGTGCTGCCGCCGCGCAGGTACAGCGAGCGACCGCGCGTCTGGAGCACGGTGTTGTTCGCCGTGCCCGTCACTCCGAGGATGCGGTCGAGGTAGTAATCGGTGCCTCCTGCGGCGAGATCCTTCTCGAAGATCGCGCCGTGCATGCTCTCCGCCGTCCAGTCCACGCCGGGAACGAGCTTCTGCTCGACCTCCGCGAGGTTCGTGTACGTCGGGTCGCCGATGTCCATCGTGTCGGTCTGGCCGTTCGTGTAGACGCCGACGTCGGATTCGTTGCCCGGCACGGGGGCTCCGAATGCGTTCGTCGGCACGAACGCGAGTGTGGCTGCCGTCAGCGCGCAGATCGTCGCTGCGGCAGCCGTTCTTCTCCTGGTTGTAGGCGACATCGCCCATCCTCTCCATCGGGGAACGGATGACTCGGCGACGCCGCACGGGGACGGTCGGGGCGAACCGGGTCCGCGCCAGTAAAGCAGTGACGAAAGCCCGAGCGCAATGGTTTTCGAAGTTTTCGTGTTACCGGTATCTATTCACCCTCCTTCAAGCCGAAAACGCTTGCGACGTGTAGACGGCCCGTACGAGCGTGCTGGGGCTGCCCCGGCGTCGGCCAGTACTGGCAAGCTGGATCCATGCGCATCGCCCTCACCGGTTCGTCCGGCAAACTCGGCACCGTCGTCGCCCGCGAGCTTCGCGCGGCCGGTCACGACGTCATCGGCATCGACGTCGTCGGCACCCGCGGCCCGGACTTCGTCCAGGTCGACCTCACCGACTACGGCCAGGTCGTCGACGCCCTCGCCGCCGTGAACGACCGGCACGACGGGTTCGACGCCGTCGTGCACCTCGGAGCGATCCCGGCTCCCGGCATCCGTTCCGATGTCGCGACCTTCCACAACAACATGACGGCGACGTTCAACGTGTTCTGGGCGGCCGTGAGGCTCGGCGTCCGTCGCATCGTGTACGCGTCGAGCGAGACGGTGCTGGGACTCCCCTTCGACGTGCCGCCGCCGTACATCCCGGTCGACGAGGAGTACCCGCCGCGCCCCGAGTCCGTGTACTCGCTCGTGAAGACGCTCGAGGAGCGCATGGCCGTCGAGCTCGTGCGCTGGCACCCCGATCTGTCGATCACGGGCCTGCGGTTCTCGAACGTGATGGTGCCGGAGGACTACGAGGCGTTCCCGTCGTTCGACGACGACGCGCTGAAGCGCAAGTGGAACCTCTGGGGCTACATCGACGCCCGTGATGGCGCGCAGGCGGTCGAGCGTGCACTCGAGGTCGCTCCCCCGGGCTTCGAGACCTACATCATCGCCGCCGCCGACACCGTGATGTCGCGGCCCAACGCGGAACTGGTCGCGGAGGTCTTCCCCGGCGTCGAGACGCGGGACTTCGGAGAGCACGACACTCTCCTGTCGATCGACAAGGCCCGGCGCCTGCTCGGATACGACCCGCAGCACTCGTGGCGGGATCACGTCTCGAGCTCATGACCGACGACCCGCGCCTCGCCGCCGCCCGCTATCGCGCGGCGCACAGCGACAAGGCCGAGGACGACGAGTCGACGGTCCCCCCGCCCCCGGGTTCGCCGGCCGCGCGTGCGTACTCCGCGGCCGATCGCGCGGCGGTCGTCGAGACGGCGATCCAGCAGGCGATCCGCCGGGGCGAGTTCGACGACCTGCCCGGCGCCGGCAAGCCGATCCCGAGCCTCGGCGAGACGCACGACCCGGACTGGTGGATCCGCCGCAAGATCGAGACCGAGCAGCTCACCGGCCTCGGCCCGCCGGCGCTCATGCTCCGCGTCGAGAACGCCGGGCTCGAGGCGAGGCTCGACGGCCTCGGGCACGAGACCGACGTGCGCGAGGCCGTCGAGGACTTCAACCGCCGGGTGATCGAAGCCCGCCGCCAGCTGCTCGGCGGGCCGCCGGTGGTGACACCCACGCGCGACGTCGAGGCCGAGCTGGCCGCGTGGCGCGAACGGCGGGAAGCGCGCGCCGCATCGATCGCAGAGGAGACGGATGCCGCACCCCCGCGTCGCCCGTGGTGGCGGCGCCCACGGGGGTGACGGCCGTCATTTCACCGCACCCAGAGTGAGTCCGGTGCGCAAGAGCCGATAGCTGAAGACGTACACGACGAACACCGGCAGCGCCGACACGACCGCGAAGGCCATCATCCTCGGCCAGTCGATGCCGAAGGCGCCTGCCTGCTGCGCGATCAAGGCGCTCATCGGGTACTTCTCGGGCGACAGCATGAAGGTGATCCCGTACAGGAACTCGCCCCACGACACCAGGAAGAGGATCGACCCGACGGTCAGGATTCCGTTCCTGGCCAGCGGCAGCGCGAGCGAGAAGAATGCGCGGACAGTCCTCGCCCCGTCGATGCGGCCGGCCTCCTCGATCGCGAGCGGAATCGCGGAGAAGAACGGCCGAAGTAGGAGCACCGCCCAGGGCAGGAGCAGCGCGGCGTCCGCCAGGATCAGACCCGCATCCGTGTCGAGCAGCCCGAACTGCGCCAGCAGCCAGAACAGCGGGATGAGGTTCGCCGTCTGCGGGATCATCTGCAGCACCACGAGCAGCGCGAGCGCCGGCACCACGATCCTGCTCGTCACGCGGGCCAGCGCATAGGCGGCCGGGATCGCGAAGACGAGGCACACCACGGTCGTGCCGATCGCGATGATCGCCGACTGGCGCATCGATGCACCCAGTTGCGGGTCTGCGAACGCGGAGGCGTAGGCATCCCATGTGGGCGTGAAGAACACGGAGGCCTGGGACGTGAGCACCTCGCTCTGGCTTTTGAGTGAGGTGAGCACGATCCACAGCAGCGGCAGTCCGTACAGGAGGAACAGCACGATGCGGACGGTGAAGGCGAGCGGCTCCGCACGTCGTCGGGTGGCGGTCATCACAGCACCTCCTCATTGCGACGGACATCTCGCGCGTAGACGAGGGCGAACACCACGACGACCACGAGCGACAAGAGCGCAGTCGCAGCCCCCGCCCCGTAGTCCAGTCGCTGGAGCGCCTCGACATAGGCGAGGTACGGGAGCGTAGTGGACGACGTGCCGGGGCCTCCCGCGGTCATGACGTAGATGAAGTCGAAGCTGCGGAAGGCGTAGACGATCGTCAGCACGGTGAGCACCGTGGCAGCCGGGCGCACGTGAGGCAGGAAGATGTAGCGCACGCGATGCCGCGGCCGCGCGCCGTCCACCTCGGCCGCCTCGAGGACCGACTCGTCGATGCTCAGCAACGCGGCGCGGAAGATGAGCGCGTTGAACGGGATCACGGCCCACGCGTTCACGAGGGCGACCGACCACAGCGCCAGCTTCGGGTCGTACAGGAAGCCGACACCACCCGCGCCGAGTCCGAGCGCGCGCAGCGACTCGTTCACCAGGCCGTGGTCGGCGAACAGGAACTTCCAGATCGAGCCGTTGATGACCGGCGGGAGCGCCCAGACGAACACCATCATGCCCAGGAGGAACCCGCCGCCCTTCGTGCCCGACCACACCGACACGGCTGCCGCGAAACCGCCCGCCATCCCCAGAGCCGTGACGACCACCACGAAGGCGACCGTGTTCACGACGACCTTCGTGAAGTCGGGGTCGGCCAGGAGCTGTGCGTAGTTGGCGAAGCCCACGAACTCCCACTCGCGGTTGAGGGTCGCCCCGGTGACGGCGCTCACGCTCATGCGTCCCAGCACCAGCAGCGGCCACACCGCAAGGGCCGCAAGGAGGGCGGCCGCGGGCAGGGCGAACGCGAGACGCCGGTCGGATGCGGCGGGCCCGCGTCGCGCGCGGGTCGTCCCCGCCGGGCGCGAGCCCGGCGGGGACGACACGAGCGGACGGGAGGGCCGCATCGTTGTGACGGATTCCGTCCCTGTCATTGCGGTCTCAGTTCTCCAGCAACGGCAGCAGCTGCGTCAAGAGGTCGTCCGCGAGCTGGTCCGGCGAGCCCTCCTGCGCGATGGCCTTGCTCCAGAAGTCGCCCACCAGGCCTTCGACCGCGTTGACGTTGGCCGACGGCACGGCCGGGCTCGGCGAAGGCCGGCCCTGCGCCTGCACGATCTGTGCGAAGACGCTGAGGATGGGGTCGTCACCGATCTCCGAGGCGGATGCCGCGTCCGACCGGGTGGGGATCGCGCCGAAGCCCTTCAGCAGCTCGAGCTCGCCCTCCGTGGAGAAGAACGTGGACTCCAGGTACTCCTGCGCGAGGTCCTTGTGCTTCGAGAAGGCGCCGATGTTCTGCACCTCGCCGCCGAGCAGCACACCGCCCTTGTCAGTGATGGGCAGGGGCGCGACGCCGTACTCGAAGGCGGCCTCCTCGGCCGCCGCGATCTGCCAGTTCCCATTGACGGCGAACAGCGCGGAGCCGGCGGCGAACTGCTGGAACGGGACGGTCTGATCCCACGTGGCCGCCTCCTTCGAGAGGTAACCCGCGTCCACCCAGTCCTGCAGCATCGTGTAGGTGTCTGCCATAGGTTCGGCCTGCGCATCCGCATAGTCGAAGCCGTGGGACGTGAACCAGGGGAACCCCTGCCACTGGCTCTCGAGGCCCGGTTTGCCCGTCAGGGTGATCCCCTCTTTGCCGGCGGCGACCGCCAGGGCCATGTCCTCCTCGAGCTCGTCGATCGTGGCCGGCGGCGCGTCGATGCCGAGCTCGGCCATCATGTCGGAGTTGTACCAGAGGCCGAGCAGGTTCACGAACCCCTGCACCCCGAACAGGGTTCCGTCGATGCGCTGCATGGCGCCGTCGGGGAACTGGTCGGCGCCGTCGAAGTCCTCGAACCAGTCCATCGGTTCGATCGCCCCCGACTGGGACAGGTCGTAGGTGCCCGATGCGCCGAAGACGATGACGTCGGGGCCGGTCTTGGCTCCGGCCGCGGTGACGGCCTTCGTCGTCATCTGCTCGACGGGGATGTACTGGTAGTCGACGGTGACATCGGGGTGCTCGGCGGTGAAGGACTCCGCCATCGCCTCCAGCGTCGCGACCTGGCCATCGGTGTTGTAGTAGTGCCAGACCGTGAGGGTCACCGGGCCGCCGCCCGAATCTTCGCCGCCGGCGCAGCCGCTCAGTGCGAGTGCGGCCACGGCCAGGCCGGCCGTCAGCCCGGCCAGCGGCCGTAGACGAGTGTGCTTCATTGCTTACGCCTCCTGTGATGTGTGAGAGCCCACGATTTCATCGATGAAATTCGATGTGGCAAATCGCTTCTTTGGGCATCATGGCGATCGAAATCGCTTTCGTCAACTGGATTCTGCGGATTCTGATTCCTGCCGCTCCGGCTTGACACCCGGGGAACGGGCCGATTAGCTTTGCGATCAGTTCATCGATGAAATGAGGTCTTTCGTGACACGTCCGCTGATCGCCGCTCCCCGCGGGTCCGCTGCGACCAGCGCGCCGCACCACGTACCCGTCGCCGTGGGAGCACCCATCGGCACGGCCGATCCTCGACTGTTCGGGTCGTTCGTCGAGCACCTCGGGCGCGGCGTGTACGGCGGGATCTTCGATCCGGCGCACCCCGCCGCCGATGCCGAGGGCTTCCGTTCGGACGTGATCGCGCTGGTGCGCGAACTCGGGGTGACCGTCGTCCGGTACCCGGGAGGCAACTTCGTCTCCGGATACGACTGGCGCGACGGCGTCGGACCGGTGGCCGAGCGCCCGCGTCGTCTCGACCTCGCGTGGAAGTCCGTCGAGACGAACGAGTTCGGCACAGACGAGTTCATCGCGTGGTGCCGTGCGGCGGGCACCGAGCCGATGCTGGCGCTCAACCTCGGGCTCGGGGACGTTCGATCGGCGCTGCAGCTGCTCGAGTACGCGAACCACCCCGGCGGCACGACGCTCTCCGACGAGAGGATCGGCAACGGCGCCCCACTCCCCCACGATGTGCGCACCTGGTGCCTCGGAAACGAACTCGACGGCCCCTGGCAGCTCGGACACAAGAGGGCCGCGCACTACGCCGACGTCGCGGCATCCGCGGCGAACGCCATGCGCATGTTCGACCCGTCGCTGGAGCTCGTCGTCGTCGGCAGCTCGAACGCCGACATGCCGACCTTCGGCGCCTGGGAGGAGACGGTGCTCGAGCGCACGATCGAACTCGTCGACTATCTCTCATGCCACATCTACTTCTACGAAGACGACGACCTCGCGGGTTTCCTCCGCTCCGCAGACAGGTTGGACGCCTTCCTCGACGGTGTGCAGGATGTGATCCGCCGGGTCCGCGTACGGCACCCCGGGGCCCGAGACGTCCGGATCAGCCTCGACGAGTGGAACGTGTGGAACTTCCGCGCGTACGACGACATCAAGGAGGAGCGGGACTTCGAGCTGGCTCCCCGCCTGCTCGAGCAGGACTACACCGTCGCCGACGCCGTCGTCGTGGGGTCGCTGCTGCAGAGCATCCTCGCGCACTGCGACACCGTGGGCATCGCCGCCATGGCTCAACTCGTCAACGTGATCGGGCCGATCCGCGCCGAAGCAGACGGGCCGGCCTGGCGCCAGACCACCTACTTCCCCTTCGCCGCGATGGCTCGCAGTGCCGGGCACACGGTCTTCGCGACGAATCCCACCGCCGACTCGGACGTCGTGACCACGGTCACCCGCGATCCGTCGGGGGGCGCCGCCCATGTCTTCCTGACGAATCGTTCGACGGACACGCCGGCCGTCATCGAGGTCGACCTCGCGCGATTCCGTCCGAACCGGGTCGACCGCGCCGAGCTCCTGTGGCATCCCGACCCGCACGCCGCGAACACCGCGCAGTCCCGCGTGCGGGTGACGCGCCGCACCCCGACGACGGTGCTCGAAGGCGGCCGGCTGCGTCTGACGCTGCCACCCATATCATGGGCGGGGATCGAGCTGGCCTGTTCGGTCGACGGATGAGGGGGGTCGTGCGAACACCGATGACCAGCGTCACGATGGCCGATGTCGGCGAACGCGCGGGGGTGACCGCCCGCACCGTCTCGAACGTCCTCTCCGGCAGCGCCGCCGTGCGCCCAGAGACTCGGGAGCGGGTGCTCCGCGCGGTCGAGGAGCTCGGCTACCGGATGAACACATCGGCGCGCAGCCTGCGGACCGGACGCACCGGCACCATCGGCCTCGCCATCCCGGATCTCGGCATCGACTACTTCAGTGACCTCGCGAGCCGCATCATGATCGAGGCCGAACGCCATGGCTGGGGGGTGGTCATCGAGCAGACGGGGGCGCGGCGCGAAACCGAGCTGGCGATCCTCTCGGGAGCGCGTCGCCAGCATTCGGATGGCCTGATCTTCCAGCCGCATGCCCTCGGACCGGGCGACGAACGTCATCTCGCGGGCAACGACCGGCTCGTCATCCTCGGCGACCGCATCTTCAACGGCCCGGTCGACCACGTCGGCATGGCGAACACCGAAGCCGCCGCGATGGCGACGCGCTACCTCCTGGACCGCGGTCACCGCAGAATCGCCGTCATCGGGTCCAACCCCGACGTCAGCACGGTGAGTGCCGCCTCGCTCCGGCTGGACGGCTATTCCCGGGAGCTGGTCGATCGCGGGCTCCCCGTCCGCGATGACTACGTCGTCGTCGCGAAGCAGTGGCATCTGCGCGACGGCGCGACCGGGATGGCCCAGCTCCTCAGCCTGCCCGAGCCGCCCGAAGCGGTCTTCTGCTTCAACGACACTCTCGCGTTCGGCGCGCTGCATACGCTGGCCGCACGAGGGCTGCGCGCGCCCGACGACATCGCGATCATCGGCTTCGACAATGTTCCGATGGCCGAGTTCTCGGTGCCCCCGCTGACGACGATCGACCCGGGGACGGGTCAGATCGCCAAGCAGGCCGTCGATCTGCTGGCATCGCGGGTCGAAGGACGCGCGGCCGCACCCGCCGAACTCATGACCGACTGCTCTCTCGTGGTGCGCCGCTCGGCCTGACCCCCTGTCACGTGCACACGCGCCGGCCGTGCGAGCCGAAAGGTGCGGCGTCCCAGACCCGGATCCTCCGAGTCTGGGACGCCGCACCATTCACGAGCTCGCGCGCTCAGCGCGAGCGCTTACTGACAGGTGGTGGCCGAGAAGGCTGCCTCCACCTGCGCCGCGCGTCCATCTTCCGCGGCGGCGGCGACGGCGATCGCGCCGCCGGCGACCGACGCGGAGCGCGTGGCGAAGGCGACCGACGCCGACTTGCCCGGCTGCACGGCGAGCGACTTCGATCCATACGTCGAAGACACGTCGACCTGGAGCGCCGTGCCGCTGACGTTCTTCACCACGGTCACCAGCTGCACCTTCCCGGCGACACAGCGAGGAGTCGCAGAGGCCTCGACCTGCAGCGCGGGCAGCGCCACCGTGATCTTCTTCTCGATCGTGACGTCACCGCGGGCGACGCGCACCGTGTACTCCCCCGCGGCGAGGTCCGTGCGAAGCCCCGCCGTGAGCGATCCCGCGCCGCTGCCATCGGTGTGCAGCGTGCCGAGAGCGATCCCGCCCGGTTCGAGCGTCACCGCGTAGTCCACGTTCGGGATGCCGCCGGTCAGCGTCACCGGGAACTCGGACCCCGCCGCGACGGCGGTGGCCGGCACCTCGATCGCGGGCGCCGCGGCAGGCGCGGCTGCGATGACCTGCCACTCGCGGATGCCGGTCGATCCGCCACCCTCCGCGGCACCCCAGGACTGCGACACGATCCGCAGTGCCGTCGTCTTCACCGGGGCGAAATCGACGCGGTCGAATCCGGTGCCGGTGCGACCGTACGACTGCCCGGCGTCAAGAGTGACGTCACGCCACGTCGTGCCGTCGGCATCGAGGTACTGCAGCACCCAGCTCTTGGGCGGGATCATGCCGGCGTTCGCGGTATCGGGGCTGTCGCGGTACCACCAGACACCCACCGAGTCGACGTCGACCGAGAACGACCACGTCAACCGTGCGGTCTGCTGGCCGGCCTGCGGCCAGGTTCCCCAACTCGTCGCGTACTTGGCCGCCGCGTTCTCGAACGGCGCGTTGGTGCCGTCCTTGAGGCCGTTGACGTTCTCCCAGCCGCTCGTGAACGAGGCAGTGGCCGTCGCGTACGACGAGATGTTGCCCGTGAGCTGGGCGTTCGGGTCCTTGGGAATCGTCACCGAGCCGTTGGCCGTGTTGCCTGCGGCGTCGCGCACGCGGTACGTGACCTGGTGCGGCAGCCCGTCGGGTGCGGCGATCGCCGCGCCCGCCGTCGCCGCCACCCATGCCCCGGCGCCGTCGAAGCGATACTCGATCGCGGCCACGCCGGATCCGGCGTCGGTCGCGGTGATCGACACCGTGCGCGCGGCAGCGTCGAGCGCGGCGTTCGCGGTCGGAGCCGTCTTGTCGATCTTGACGGTGCGGCTCACCTCGCTCGACACGTTGCCCGACGAGTCCTCGGCGCGGGCGGCGACGGTGCTCGTACCCTCTGCGGTCACCGTGACCTCGGCGAAGCGCACGTTCGGCGTCGCCGTCCAGGCGCCGGCGCCGATGCGGGTCGACACCGTGGTGAGGTAGTCGACCGCATCCTCGGCCGAGGCGCGCAGCGTGACGTTCGAGGCGAACCAGCCGTCAGCGCCCGACGTCCCGGAGGCCGCCAGCGTGACGGTCGGGGCATCGTGGTCGGCCGGCGGTGCGGGCGGGTCGTCCGAGCTGACGGTGACGTCCGCCTGGACCAGACCCGCGGCGACACCGAGCGCGCGGCCGGTCGCCGTGAACGTCCCCGCCTGTGCGTAGTCGGACGCCTTCACCGGCAGCCAGTTGACCGGCGCCCACTGCTGCGCGCCGTCGACCGTGATCCGCACAGCGGCGGGGAGCACCGGTGCGACTGCGGGCTTGGTGTGCACCGCGACGGGTGCGGGCACCGCGGCCTCGCGAGCATAGACCTCCCACTCCGAAACCGATACGGAGTTGAAGTACGCGCCACTGGCACGGCCGGCGAACGTCGCGCGCAGCGCCGTCGTGGTCACCGGCGTGAAGTTCACCGTCAGCCACGTGTTGACCGTCGTCGGGTAGGTCGCGTTCTCGACCGGCCGCCAGTCCCCCGCGGCGTCGAGGTATTCGAGCTTCCACGAGGCGGGCGGGCGGATCCAGTTGGAGTCCTGGTGGAACTGGATTCCGACCGAGCCGGTGCGCACCGGCGCCGTCCACTGGTACGAGAGCCAGTCGGTCTCGTTGGCGCTCGTCGTTCCCCGGTAGTTGCCCCACTGGTCGGGCGGCAGGAGCGCCGTCGTGGCGCGGAATCCGTCATTGACCGCGGTGGTCCGCATCGGGGGCTGTTCGGTGAAGGACGCCTTCACCTGCGCGTCGAGCGCGAGGTTGGCCGACGGGATCCGCTTCGGATCCTTCGCGAGGGTCTGCGTGACGGGCAGGATCTTCGCGCCGTCCCACTGGACCTCGTCGATCGCGACGGACCGGCGGAAGTGCCCACCGCCCACCGCATCCTTGGTGTGGTAGGTCAGGTACGACTTGCCCTTGAAGTCGATCAGCGACGGGTGCACGGTCGTCGCGGACGTGCCCGACAGGATGATGCCCTGGTAGTTCCACGGCCCCGTGGCACTCGTCGACGTCGCGTACGCGATGCACGCCTGATAGTTCGACGGTGTGCAGGCGCTGCCGCCCTGCTTCCAGTCGTAGAGCAGGTAGTACAGCCCGTTCTTCTTGAACACCCACGGCGCCTCGTAGAACGAGGTGAGACCCGACATCGTCGAGATCGCGCCGTCGAGCGCGGTCATCGAGGAGGTGAGCTTCACGACGCGCGCGACACTCCAGGAGCCCCAGTAGAGGTAGACAGTGCCGTCCGTATCCGTGAACACGTGCGGGTCGATCACCTCCTGGCCGTTGGTGCTCGAGCCGAACACATCGGACCACTTCACCAGCGGCGCCCCGATCGCGTCGGTCCATGGCCCGACCGGCGAGTCGGAGACGGCGACGCCGATCGCCATGCGGTTGGCCTGGGTCGTGTCCTTCGACTCGACCGGCACGTACCAGTAGTACTTGCCGTCACCGCCCAGCACGGCGTGACCGGCGTAGGCCGCGTTGCCCGAGGCCCACGAGAACACGGCGTCCGGGTCGAGGGCGTTCTGGTAGACGTCCCATTCGCCCGATGCCACGTCGTCGGTCGCGAGCACCGCGTAGTCGCGCATCGCGAACCCCGCCTGCTGCGCCGACGCCTCGTCGTGGCCGGTGTAGATGTACAGCCGGCCGTCCGCCCCCACGAGAGGTGCGGCGTCGGCGGTGTACAGGGATCCGTCGGCGATGATCGGGTTACCCGCGGATGTGATGGTGCGCGTCGGTGGTGGGGCGTCGGCGGCGGATGCCGGTGCGGCGCCGCCTGCGAGGATCAGCGCGACAGCGGCGGCTGTCGCCACCGCTGCCCGCGCCAGGACGTGGTCGTTCATTCGTGAATCACCTTTGTTTCGTCAGCGGCTGGTCTCGGCCGGGTACGCGACAGCGACTCGACGAGCACCGAAACCGGTTGACACCACAGCAGCGATGTTGGCGCTCACAATTGGTGTTCTCGACGCTGAAATCCCGCGTGAGGGGCAGTTTGGCAGTGACCGCCGCGTGAGCGCAATCGTTTTCGAGAATTTCGAAACCCGCGTGCCGGCCTCGACGGCACACAGCGTCATCGACGCGGGATCGTCGATCCCCGGATCACGAGCCGCACCGGAAGGTGGTGGCTTCCCTGGCCGATGTTCACGCCGTCGATCGCGTCGAACACCCGCTGCGCGGCCTGGCGCCCGAGCTGCTGGAGGTTCGCATCGATGCTGGTGAGCTGAGGTCGCGAATTGGTCGCGAGCACCTCCCAGTTGTCGTAGCCGATCACCGCGAGGTCGTCGGGCACGCTGCGTCCGAGGTCGCGCGCGGTGTCCAGCGCTCCGCGCGCGATCTGGTCGGATCCGCAGAAGATCGCATCGACGTCGGGGTGCCGCTGCAGCAGGATCGCCGCGGCATCCCGGCCCCAGTGCTCCGTCCATTCCGAGAACATCGGCTCGCCCACGAGTTCCAGCCCCGCCGCCGCCAGCCCGGCGCGAGCTCCCGCGACGCGGTCCTGCGCTGCCGCGTAGGCGGGGTCGCCCGTGATGACGGCGATGCGGGATCGCCCGCAGGCGATCAGGTGCTCGACGGCGAGGCGCCCGCCCGCGTAGTTGTCAGGGGTCAGTGAGAGGTCGCGCGGGTCGTCGGACGGCGCATAGGCGTACACGACGGGAACCGGGAGGTCCTGCCCGAGGGATGGGCGGGGATCGGTCTGCCGCCCGACGACGATGATCCCGTCGACGCGACGGCTCAGCAGGGCCTTGAGATGGTGCTGCTCGCGGATGGCGTCGCCGCGCGCATCGCACAGGAACACGTTGATCTGCCCCGCACCGAACGCGTCTTCGGCACCCATCAGGATGGGGATCATGAAGCGGCCCTCGAGGTCGCTGGTGAGAAGCCCGACAGTGCCGGTGCGGCCGGCGAGCAGTCCCTTGGCCATCGCGTTGGGGGTGAACGACAACTCGTCGGCCGCGCGCAGGACGCGCTGCCGCGTCGCGACGGCGACGTCGTCGCGGTTGTTGAGCGCCTTCGACGCCGTCGCGATCGACACTCCCGCGCGCCGAGCCACATCGCTCAGCGTCGCGGCGCGCGACCCGTTTTCGCTCGTTGCCACGAGTCACCTTCCTTTCGGGTGCTCAAACGTTATCGAAGACCATACTTGACGGTCTCGCAATCGCCACGATAGCTTGCTCGAAATGGATTTCGCCGATTTCGGTTCTCGTCCATTGCACCCACTCGCAGCGATGCCGACCCGTCCAGCGTCATCCGCTCGAAGAAGAGCCAGAGGAGACAGTTGCATGATCACCACCCGACGTCGTGCCGCACTGCGGACGGCCACCGTCCTCGTCACAGCGGGAGCCCTCATCGGGGGCCTCGCCGCCTGCGCCGGAGGCGGCGACAGCCCCGAACCCGCCGCATCCATTCCCGCTGAAGGAGTCGACGACGGCTCGACCCTGACGCTGTGGACGCGCGCGCCGATGGAACGCCAGGCGAACCTGCTGGTCGACGCGTACAACGAGAGCCACAAGAACCAGGTCGAGCTGACCGTCGTCCCCAACGACGACTACGTCGCGAAGGTCGGCGCCGCCGCCGGTGCGAGCGGGCTGCCCGACCTGTTCGCCGCGGACATCGTCTACGTCCCCAACTGGGTCGAGCAGGGCCTGTTCGCCGACATCACCGACCAGATCGACAGCCTCGACTACAAGGACTCGATCAACAAGGGCCACCTGTCGGCCGGCACCTACGAGGGACAGGAGCACGTGCTGCCCTTCGTCCTCGACCTGTCGATGCTCATGTGGAACAAGGAGCTGTTCGCCGAGGCGGGGCTCGACCCCGAGAAGGCCCCCGAGACCCTCGCCGAGTTCTCCGAAGCTGCTCAGGCCGTCCAGGCTCTCGGCAAGGACGGCGTCTCCGGCACGTCCGCAGGCCTCAACTGCGGCGGATGCCTCGTCTTCACGTGGTTCCCGAGCGTCTGGGCCTCGGGCGACCAGGTGATGAACGAAGAGGGCACCGAGTCGCTGCTCAACAGCGAGGCCGCGCAGGAGGTTTACTCCACGTGGAAGGAACTGTACGACGCAGGCGCCGTGGCTCCCGGCTCGGCCGATGAGACCGGACCGACCTGGGTCGCCGGGTTCCAGGAGGGCAAGGTCGGCATCATGCCGTACCCCGCGACCCTCCTGTCGGGCCTCGAGTTCGACGCCGGCGTGGCGGGTCTTCCCGGTGTCGACGGCGGCGCATCGACGTTCGTCGGCGGCGACGGCATCGGCATCTCGAAGGACTCGAAGCTCTCGGCCCAGGCGTGGAACTTCCTCTCCTGGATGATGTCGGACGACGCGCAGGTGCAGGTGCTCGCGAAGGACGGCAACGCGGTCTCGCGCTCCGACCTCGCCAACAACGAGTACTCCTCGGAGGACCCGCGTCTGGTGACGATCAACGAGGTCGCCGGTGAGGGCGACACCCCCGTCGCACTGCAGTTCCAGCAGGCGTTCAACGCACCGGGAAGCCCGTGGCTGACCCTCGTGCGCAACGCGGTGCTCGAAGGCACCGACACGGTCGACGCCGACAACGACGAGATCACCGCCGTCCTCGGCGAGTGATCCGCCGGCGGGGCGCATCGCCGGCACCGACCGAGCGATGCGCCCCGCGCTCTCTCCTCACCTTCTCCCCAAGCCCCGAACGAAGGACTGACGTGGCTTTCACGACCACTGCGCGCCGCGCGCGAGCACCGCGCGCGAACCGCCAGAGCCGGAGCGCCCTCGGCGGCCCCGTCCAAGGGTGGCTCTACGCCCTGCCGACGGCGCTGTTCGTGGTCGCCCTGTTCCTCATCCCGCTGCTGCTGGTGCTCCAGATGTCGGGGTCGGACTGGCCGCTGCTGCGCGGCAACCAGGGCTGGAACTTCCCCGAGAACTACGCGGATGCCGTGGACCTCCGGCTGTTCTGGGACTCGATCTGGTTCACGCTCAAGTACACGATCATCACGACCGTGCTGCTGATCGGCCTCGGCCTCGGCCTCGCACTGCTCGTGCAGGAGTCGAGCGCGTGGAAGGGCTTCCTGCGCACGTCGTTCCTCATCCCGAGTGCGCTCGGCCTGGCCTCGGCATCCCTCCTCTTCTATGTGCTCTACTCGCCGTTCGCCGGCCCGTTCGCCGATCTCATGGAGACATGGGGCTTCACCTTCCTCGGCACACCGGAGGGTGCGCTGTGGTCGACGGTGTTCCTCATCGTGTGGCGGTATGCGGGCTTCTACATGCTGCTCATGCTGGTCGGCCTGCAGGGCATCCCCGACGACGTCTTCGAGGCGGCCCGCATCGACGGCGCCTCGCGCTGGCAGACCTTCCGGCACATCACCGTGCCACTGCTGCGCCCCACCTTCGCCCTGACGATCGTCCTGTGCGTGACGGGGTCGCTGCTGGCGTTCGACCAGTTCTACATCCTCACCAAGGGCGGACCCGACAACAGCACCATGACCATCGTCCAGCTGATCTACAACGTGGCCTTCCAGGGGAAGAACGACCTCGGAATCGCTGCGGCGCTGTCGGTCATCGTGCTGCTGGCCCTCATCGTCATCAACGTCGTGCAGCTGCGCGCGTTCCGCAAGCCCGAGGAGGGCTGACATGACCCTCACAGACACCACCTCGACGCGCACCATCGTGGCGCCGGACTATCGGGGGACGCGGACAGGTCGTCCGCGCGGGCGCCTCGTATACGGCATCCCGTATGTCGTCTTCACCGGCGCGCTCGCGATCATCTTCCTGTACCCGCTCGTGTGGACCGCCGTGTCGTCGTTCAGCCCCCAGGCGGGCTCTGCCCAGACCGACGGCTGGGGTTTCGGCAACTACGAGTCGCTGGCGAACTTCCAGGCCGGCATCTGGGTCTACCTCGGGAACTCGCTGTTCGTCTCGCTGCTGACCGTCGTCCTGACGCTCGTGACATCGTTCCTCGGCGGCTACGCATTCGCGCGCTTCTCGTTCCCGGGCAAGAACCTGCTGTTCCTGCTGGTGCTCGCGATCCTGATGGTGCCGTACGCGACGCTGCTGATTCCGCTGTACGTGATCCTCAACGCGATCGGCCTCAACAACTCGCTGGTCGGCGTGGCGCTGGTGCTCACCATGTTCCAGCTGCCGTTCTCGATGTTCATGATGCGCATCTCGTTCGAATCGATCCCCAAGGAGATGGATGAGGCGGCGCTCGTCGACGGCTGCAACAGCTTCTCGGCGCTCTGGCGCGTGCTGCTGCCGGCCGTCAAGCCCGGGCTCATCACGGTGGGACTGTTCGCGTTCCTCACGGCGTGGAACGACTTCATCGCGCCCCTCATCCTCATCACCGACACGAACCGGATGACGCTCCCCCTGGCGGTCGCGAACCTCCGCGGCCAGGTGATGGGCGTCATCGACTACGGCGCGACGGAGGCGGGAGTCGTCGTGCTCGCGCTGCCGTGCGTCGTCCTGTTCCTGGTGCTCCAGCGCCACTACGTCCGCGGATTCATGTCGGGAGCCTTCAAGGGATGACCATGCAGATCACCACCACCGCACCTCAGGCGCCCGTCGCCCCGTCGAGGGGACGCCTGCGCCCGCTGGGCCAGAACGAGGTCCGCATCACCGGCGGCTTCTGGGGCGACCGGCAGTCGGTCAACGCCGCCGGCACGCTGCGACACATCGGCGCGCGCCTCGAATCCGAGGGATGGCTCCCCAACTTCGATCTCGCCGTGTCGGGCGGGCTCGCCGAGGGACGCCGCGGCCGCGAGTTCTCGGACTCGGAGGTCTACAAGTACCTCGAGGGCCTCGCGTGGGAGATCGGCCGCACCGACGACGCCGCGCTGGAGGCGCGCTTCCGCGAGGTCGTGAGTCGCGTCGCCGCCGCTCAGGAGGCCGACGGGTACCTCAACACGCGGTTCGGCCGCCCCGGACAGGGCGCACGGTGGTCCGACCTCGAGTGGGGGCACGAGCTCTACTGCCTCGGCCACCTCTTCCAGGCGGCCGTCGCCCGCGAGCGCACGCGGCCGGGGGCCGACGACGGGCTCCTCGAGGTGGCGCGACGCGCCGCCGACATGGTGTGCCGCGAGTTCGGCGCCGACGGGCGCGACGCGATCTGCGGCCACGCGGTCGTCGAGGTCGGCCTCGCCGAGCTCGCCCGCGTCACCGGCGACGACCGCTACCTCGAGCAGGCGCGCCTGTTCGTCGAGCGGCACGGCCGGGGCACCCTGCGCGACATCGAATGGGGACGCAAGTACTACCAGGACGACGTCGCGGTCCGCGACGCCGAGGCGCTGCGCGGCCACGCCGTGCGGGCGAACTACCTCGCAGCCGGTGCCGCCGACGTCGCGATCGACACCGGCGACGACCGGCTGCTCGAGGCGCTGCGCCGCCAGTGGGACCGCACCGTCGCGCGCCGCACCTATGTCACGGGTGGCCAGGGCTCCCACCACCAGGACGAGGCGTTCGGCGAGGACTGGGAGCTGCCCGCCGACCGGGCGTACTCCGAGACCTGTGCGGGCGTCGGATCGATCATGTTCTCATGGCGACTGCTGCTGGCCGGGGCAGACCCCCGCCACGCCGATCTCATCGAGCGCACGCTCTACAACGTCGTCGCCACCTCGCCCGCACCCGACGGCCGGGCGTTCTTCTACGCGAACACGCTGCACCAGCGCGTGCCGGGCATCCCCGCCGACCCCGACACAACGTCGCCGCGCGCCTCGTCGTCGCTGCGCGCGCCGTGGTTCGAGGTGTCGTGCTGCCCGCCGAACGTCGCCCGCACACTGGCGAGCCTCGACACGTACCTCGCGACCGCCGACGACGAGGGGGTGCAGCTGCAGCAGTACGCCCCGGCGTCCGTTCGCACCACGCTGCCCGACGGCCGTGTGATCGCGTTCGACGTCGAGACCGAATACCCGGTATCGGGGATTGTCCGGGTGATCGTGACGGATGCTGCGCCCGACGCCGAATGGACGCTCACGCTCCGCGTACCCGCGTGGGCCGACGGTGCGCGCCTGCGGGTCGTTGCCACGAGCGGCGATATCGTCGGCGAGTCGGATGCCGCGCCCGGTGCCGTCGAGGTGCGACGGGCCTTCCGAGCGGGAGACGTCGTCGAGCTCGAGCTGCCCATGGCACCCCGACTGACCGCTCCCGACGAGCGCATCGACGCCGTGCGCGGATGCCTCGTCATCGAGCGCGGACCGGAGGTGTTCGCCCTCGAATCGGTGGATCTCGCTGCCGCCGGCGTCGATGACGTGGCCCAGGTCGCACTCGCGCCCGGTTCCGCGCCCGTCGAGCGCGACGGCCGCGTGTGGATCGACGTCGTGCGGCGCCACGAGAGCGACGGCGGCTGGCCGTACGGCGAGCCCGGTGACGGGCTCGGGGGCGCAGCATCCGTATCCGTGCCCCTCGTGCCCTACCACGAGTGGGCCGAACGGGGCCCCTCCACGATGCGGGTGTGGATCCCAGCGGCCGGCTGAGCGCGGGGCCGCCGTCAGAGCGGCGCACTCACCAGCGCTGCGACCCGCGGGAGGTCGTCGAGTCCTGTCGTGGCATGCACCGCGAACCGCAGCCTCTCCTCGCCGTGCACCGTGACGGCCACGCCGTGCTCGGCGAGCCGGCGGCGGCGCTCGGGGGCGGACCCGTCCGCCCACCGCGCCACCACGATCCCGGCGCGGTCGGCGGGTCGCCGGGGAGAGACGACGTCGACGCCGACGGCGTCGAGCTCCGAGATCAGCGTCTCGACGCGCTCCGAGATCCGCCGCTCGACCGCGGCGACCCCGACCGAGCCGACGAGCTCGAGCGCCCGCGTGAGCATGCGGGCGGTCGCGGGCGAGCCGTTCGTGAGGCCGAGGTGCTTCGCGCCGGGGAGCACGGGATGCCGCAGACCGTCGTATCCGCCCGGCCGCTCGACGCCGGTCCACCCGCTCAGGCTCGGCTCCATCACGGCCAGGGCACGGGGAGTCGCCGCGACGAAGCCCGTGCCCCAGCCTGCGCGGAGCCACTTCTGGCCGCCCGCGATCACGATGTCGCCGTGCGCGAACGGGAGGTCGACGGCGCCGGCCGACTGGATCGCGTCCACGATCAGCAGGCGGTCGCCGATCACCTGCCGGATGCCCGCCAGGTCGGCGCGCCAGCCGGTTCTGAAGTCCACGGCACTGACCGCGACCGCCGTCGTCGTGGGGGCGAGCGCCGCGGCGACCCGTTCCGGGGTGACCGGCGACGTCAGACGGTCACCCGGCAGGTCGCGCACGCGCAGGATCCCGAGCTCCTCGGCACGCCACCACGGGTACAGGTTGGCGGGGAACTCCCCCCTCGACACCAGCACCTCGGCGCCGCGCAGCGCGAAGGCGACATGGAACAGCCCGAGCGACGTGCTCGGCACAAGGGCGACGTCGGCCGCCGGCATCGCGAGGAGCCGTGCGACCTGCTCGCGGGCACCGAGGTCTTCGGCCGCCTCGTCCACGTCTCCCGTGGCCGCGGAGCTCCAGAAGTCAGACGCGGCCTCGCACACGCTGCGTGAGGGCGGGCCGAAGCGCGCGAAGTCCAGGTGGCCCGGGGTGGGCTCGAACGCCGCGAGGTAGTGCTCCATCGGGGCTGCGCCCGTCGCGTGTTTCGCGGGTGTAAACATCGGACCTCCAGAATGACGATTCGGTCACAGCCGCTGCAAGACGGGCGCCCGACGAGATAGAAAACATTAAGTATCAGGTGCAGTTGTACATTGCACCGTCATGTTGTTTCATTGTTGAGTCACTCGACGCAACGGAGCAAGAGGAAGGAATGGTCGACCAGATGACCGCCAAGATGAGAGCCGCCGGACTACTCGCCGCCGGCATGACCGCAGCCCTGCTGCTGGCCGGATGCTCGGGAGGAACGTCCTCCTCCGCCCCCACCGAGGCCGCGTCCGGCGAGCCGCAGAAGGGCGGCACCGTGCACATGCTGCAGAACGCCGACTTCTCGTACCTCGACCCGGCCCGCGGCTGGGATGGCGGGGTCAATGCGTTCTACCGCCTGCTCTATCGCGGCCTCACCATGCAGGCGGCCGGAGACGCGGACGACCCGAACGCGATCGTCCCGGATCTGGCCGAATCGCTGGGCACGGCATCCGACGACGGCCTGACGTGGACCTACACGCTCAAGGACGACCTCGCCTTCGACAACGGCGACCCGATCACCTCGGCAGAGGTCAAGTTCGGCATCTCACGCGCGTGGGACCCGCAGATCGGAATCGGCTCCCCCTACCTGAAGAACGTCATCGACGCTCCCGCCGACTACGAGGGCCCTTACGTCTCCGGCGACATCCCCACGATCGAGACGCCAGACGAGAAGACGATCGTCTTCCATCTCAAGGAGCCCTTCCCCGAGTTCGACAACGTGCTCGCGCAGTCGAACGCCGTGCCGTTCCCCGTCGGCACCGGCGGGGGCGACGAGTTCATCAACGACGTGATCGCCTCGGGCCCTTACACGCTCGACAGCTACACGCCGGGAAGCACCATCAAGCTCGTGCGCAACGAGCACTGGAGCGCCGACACCGACGACGTCCGCAAGGCCTATCCCGATGCGTGGCAGTTCGACATGGGCATCGACGCCGCGACGATCGAGGAGCGCATGATCGCCGGCCAGGGCGACGACGTCAACGCGATCGCGGGCAAGATCAGCGGCGCCGCGCTGCCGCGCATCCAGACGCCCGAGCTGCAGGAGCGGGCGATCAAGGCGCCGGCGTTCTGCACGACCTACATGTCGATGAACACGACCAAGGCGCCCTTCGACGACGTGCGCGTGCGCCAGGCCGTCAACTGGGCCCTGGACCGCACCACCGTGCAGAACGCCTCGGGCGGCAATCAGCTCGCGGACGTCGCGACCACGATCATCCCGCCGGCGGTCAACGGTCACCGCGACTTCGACCTGTACCCCGCCGGCGACGAAGGCGGCAACGCCGAAGAGGCGGAGTCGCTGCTCGCGGAGGCAGGCCTGGCGGACGGCTTCGAGTTCACGCTCGACATCCGATCGCAGCCGGCCATGCAGGCTCAGGCCGAGGCGGTCCAGGAGTCGCTCGAGAAGGTCGGCATCACCGTGAACCTCAACGTGATCGACACCGCGATCTACTACGAGACCATCGCGACGCCGGCGAAGCAGAACGACGCCGCCATCACCGGCTGGTGCCCCGACTGGGCTTCGAGCGCCAGCACGTTCATCCCGCCGCTGTTCGACGGCGCCATGATCACCGAGAAGGGCAACCAGAACCTGGCGCAGCTGAACGATCCGGCCGTGAACGAGCGCATCGCCGAGGTGCGCGCCATGACCGACGTCGACGAGGCCAACGCCGCGTGGGGCGACCTCGACGAGCAGATCATGGAGCTCGCTCCGATCGCGCCGCTCGTGTTCGAGAACGGCATCTTCCTGCCGGGCACGAACATCGCGGGCTACTACCCCAGCACCAACATGACCGATCTCACGATCATCGGTCTGAAGGACCCCTCGAAGGGCTGAGCATGACGATCCCCTCGACCGTCATCGAGGTCGAGGCCACGCCGGGCGGCGACCCAGTACTCGAAGAGTCACTGGAGTCCCGCCCGGCCTCTGGCCGGAAGCTTCTGCGCGGATTCCTCACCGATGTGCCGGCGATGCTCTCGCTCGGCTACATCGTCCTGATCCTGCTCATGGCGATCTTCGCGCCGCTCATCGTCCTGGTGAGCGGCTGGGGACCGTACGAGTTCGACCAGAGCGCGATCGATCCGAACATGGGGGCGATCCCCCTCGGGCCGTTCGGCGGCATCAGCGCCGAGCACTGGTTCGGCGTCGAGCCCGGCAGCGGCCGCGACATCTTCGCGCGCATCGCGTACGGCGCTCGCGTGTCGATGACGGTCGCCCTGTCCGCGACGTTCCTCACCACCATCCTCGGAGTCGTTTTCGGGCTGCTCGCCGGCTACTTCGGCGGGTGGATCGACACCGCGATCTCCCGCGTCATGGAGTTCCTGATGGCGTTCCCCGCCCTCATCTTCATGATCGCGATCCTCTCGGCGCTGCCGTCCGACAACCGCATCATCCTGCTCGTCGTCGTGATCTCGCTGTTCGGCTGGCCCTACCTCGCGCGCATCGTGCGCTCCCAGACGCTCTCGCTCAAGGAGCGCGAGTTCGTGGAGTCCGCGCGGGCCTCCGGTGCGTCGGGCGCGCACATCATCTTCCGCGAGATCCTCCCCAA
This sequence comes from Microbacterium sp. NPDC056057, assembly GCF_042266945.1. Taxonomy (NCBI): domain Bacteria; kingdom Bacillati; phylum Actinomycetota; class Actinomycetes; order Micrococcales; family Microbacteriaceae; genus Microbacterium; species Microbacterium sp. NPDC056057. Next base: position 1,333,199 of record NZ_JBHJWS010000001.1, on the reverse strand, counting down.
CCTGACGTCGACGATCGTCGTGATGGCCACCCTCGCGGTCCCCGGCTACATCGGCACCGAGGCCGGCCTGTCGTTCCTCGGCGTCGGCGTGGTGCCGCCCACCCCCAGCTGGGGGCAGATGATCGCGGCGGCCGCCCCCTGGTACGCCGTGGATCCGATGTACTTCCTCATCCCCGGCGCCTTCCTCTTCCTGCTCGTGCTGTCGTTCACGACGCTGGGCGACCGCATCCGAGCCCTCATCGGCAGTTCGGAGGTGCGCGCATGATCCGCTTCGTCGGCTCCCGCGTCCTGGGCATGCTCGTCGTGCTCTTCCTGGTGACGCTGTTCACCTACGTGATCTTCTTCGTGCTGTCGCCGGACCCTGCGGTGCAGATCTGCGGCAAGAACTGCACGCCGGAGCGCATCGAGCAGATCCGCGTCAATCTGGGCCTGGACCTCCCTTTCTGGCAGCAGTTCTGGGAGTACGTCTCGGGTCTGTTCACAGGGCGGGAGTACGTCGTCGCGGGTGCCGTGGTCACGTGCCCCGCGCCGTGCCTGGGCTACTCGTTCCAGACCGGTCAGCTCGTGAGCGAGATGATCGTGCAGCGACTGCCCATCTCGGCGACCATCGCGATCGGCGCCGCCATCCTGTGGCTGATCGGCGGGCTCATCGGCGGCGTGCTGAGCGCCGTGCACGAGGGGAAGTTCACCGACAAGTTCTTCGCCGGACTCACCCTCGGCGCGATGTCGATCCCGAACTACGTGCTGGCCCTTGTGCTGCAGTTCGTCCTCGTCGTCGCCCTCGGCTGGCTCCCCTTCCCGCAGGCCGTCCCGTTCGCCGAGGACCCCGGCCAGTGGTTCCTGAACTTCCTGATGCCCTGGATCGTGCTGGCCGTCGGGTATGCCGCGGTGTACACCCGGCTCACGCGCGCGAACGTCATCGAGACGCTGCAGGAGAACTTCGTGCGCACGGCGAACGCGAAGGGCCTGAGCTCTTCGCTCGTGTGGCGGCGCCACGCTCTGCGCCCCGCGCTCACGCCGATCGTCACGATCTTCGGCATGGACATCGCCGGCCTCCTCGGCGGCGCGGTGATCACCGAGACGGTCTTCGGCCTGAACGGCGTGGGCAAGCTCACCGCCGACTCGATCTCGTCGAACGACCAGCCGGTGATCATGGCCGTGACCCTGCTGTCGGCGTTCTTCGTGATCGTCGGAAACCTCGTGGTCGACCTGCTGTACACGGCGATCGACCCGCGCGTGCGGACGGCGGCACGCGCATGACGGGAGAGAACGTGAACGACACGACCGGCGACCTGCTGCGCGTCGAGGACCTGAGCGTCGAGTTCCGCACGGCGCGAGGGGTCACCCGCGTCGTCGACTCGATCGACTTCGCCGTGCCCCGCGGCGGCGCGCTCGGCATCGTGGGAGAGTCCGGCTCGGGCAAGTCCATGACGAGCCTGGCGATCATGGGGCTCCTCCCCAAGGGCGGCACCGCGACCGGCTCCATCCGCTTCGATGGGAAGGATCTGCTGGCGCAGCGCGAGAGCGCACTGCGCCGCGTCCGCGGCGACCGCATAGCGATGATCTTCCAGGACCCGCTGTCGTCGCTGAACCCGTACTACACCGTCGGCGTCCAGATCGCCGAGGCGTACCGCTCGCACCGCTCCGGCGTCTCGGCCCGGGCGGCGAAGAAGGTGGCCATCGAGGCGATGGAGCGCGTCCACATCCACGACGCGGCCCGTCGGGCCGATCACTACCCCCACCAGTTCTCCGGGGGCATGCGCCAGCGCATCATGATCGCGATGGCCCTGAGCATGGAGCCAGACCTCATCATCGCCGACGAGCCGACGACCGCGCTCGACGTCACGGTGCAGGCCCAGATCCTGGCGCTGCTGGCCGAGATCCGCCGCGACACCGGCGCGGGACTCATCCTCATCACCCACGACCTGGCCGTGGTGAGCGAGGTGGCCGACCGCATCGTGGTGATGCGCGGCGGACGCCTCGTCGAGCAGGGGTCGGTCGAGGACGTCTTCAGCGACCCCCAACACGAGTACACGCGGCGGCTGCTCGACGCCGTGCCCCGCATCGACGACGAGATCGGCGAGCTCCGCACGACGGCGATCCCGGTCCTGCCCGGAATGGAGAAGCGATGACGGATGCTGCGCCCCTGTGCCGAGCGACAGCTCTGGTGAAGGAGTTCACGAGTCACGGGCCGATGCTCAGCCGCCCCACGACCTTCCGCGCGGTCGACGACGTCTCGTTCGAGGTGTTCCGCGGCGAGACCCTCGCACTCGTCGGGGAGTCCGGCTCGGGGAAGTCGACGACGGCCCGCCTGGTCGCGCGCCTGATGGAGCCCACCTCCGGAACAGTCGAATTCGAGGGTCAGGATGTCACGAGCCTGAAGGGCAGATCGCTGCACTCCTTCCGCAGCGACGTCCAGGTGATCTTCCAGGACCCGTACTCGTCACTGAATCCGCGGCACACCGTCGAGGGTCTCGTGACCGCTCCGCTGCGGTATCAGAAGCGCAGGATCCCCGGAGGCGCGCGTGCGTTCACGCGTGGCCTGATGGAGCGGGTGGGGCTCAACCCCGACCACTCCGGCCGCTACCCGGCGCAGTTCTCGGGCGGGCAGGCGCAGCGCATCGGCATCGCGCGCGCCCTCGCGGTGAGCCCGAAGATGGTCATCTGCGACGAGGCCGTGTCGGCGCTCGACGTCTCGGTGCAGGCGCAGGTCATCAATCTGCTGCGCTCGCTCCAGCGCGACGAGGGGTTCGGCTACCTGTTCATCGCGCACGACCTTGCGGTCGTGCGCCAGATCGCGACCCGCGTGGCGGTCATGAGCCGCGGCCGGATCGTCGAGCAGGGCGAGCGGGACCGCATCTTCGCCGACCCGCAGGACGAGTACACGCGCACGCTCCTCGCAGCGGTGCCGCGCATCGATCCCGAGTGGGACGCACGCCGGCGCGAGGCGGAGCGACGCCGCGCGGCGATGGCATCGGAGGCATCATGACGACGACATACCACCTGCCCGGCATCCGCGTCACCGAGACGTTCGCCGGCGTGCCCCTGGACTGGGACGACCCGACGGGCCCGTCGATCGACGTGTTCGTGCGCGAACTGGTCGATCCCGACCGCGCCGGCGACGACCTGCCGCTGCTCACCTACCTGCAGGGCGGCCCGGGCGGCGCCAACCCGCGTCCGCTCCGGCGCGACGGCTGGCTCGACGAGGCGCTCGCGCACTACCGCGTCGTCCTCGTCGACCAGCGCGGCACGGGGCGCAGCCACCCGCTGGAGGCCGCCGACATCGAGCCCCTGGGCGCGGAGGCGGGCGCGGACATGCTCGCCCTCTTCCGCGCGGACTCGATCGTGCGCGACCTCGAGCACGTGCGCAGGACCCGCTACGCCGGTCGCCGATGGGCGACCCTCGCGCAGAGCTACGGGGGCTTCCTGACGCTCACCTATCTGTCGCTCGCGCCCGAGGCGCTCGCCGCGTGCTACGTCTGCGGCGGCATCCCGGGAACGCCGCCGCGCGCCCAGGGGGTGTACGCGCGGACCTTCGACCGCGTGGCGCAGAAGACCGCCGAGCTGTACCGCCGGTTCCCGGAGGACGCGGACACGATCGGCCGGATCGCCGACGTGCTCGACCGGGAGCACGTCGTCCTCCCCGACGGCGACCGCCTGACGGTGCACCGGTTCCAGTCGCTCGGCATCGATCTGGGCATGAAGCCGGGGCACGAGCGCCTGCACTGGCTCGTCGAGAAGGCGTTCACCCGGCAGGGGCGGTTGTCGACCGCGTTCCTCCAGGACGCGATGACCCTCACCTCCGGCGCCGGCAACCCGCTGTTCTGGACGCTGCAGGAGTCGATCTACGGCGACCCCGACAGCGGTCCGACCGGCTGGGCCGCGCAGCGCGCCCGTGACGAGCGGCCGGAGTTCGGCCCGGATCGCAGGCCGCTGCTGTTCACCGGCGAGATGGCCTTCCCGTGGATGTTCGACGAGGTGCGGCTGCTGCGCGGGTTCCGCGACGCCGTCCATGCCCTCGCCGAGCGGACGCAGTGGTCCGCGCTGTACGACGCCGACCGCATCGCGGGCTCGGACGTGCCCCTGGCTGCGGTCGTGTACTTCGACGACATGTTCGTCGACGCGGGCCTGCAGCTGGACACCCTCGCGCGCATCGGCAATGCGCAGTACTGGGTCACCAACGAATTCGAACACGACGGAATCGGGTCGGGCCGGACGTTCACCGCACTGCGTGAACTCGTGCGCGACCGCGGAGGAGAGACACGATGACGCACCACCACCCCACCCCCGTTCGCCCGCCGTACGCCGGCACCCGGTACCCGCGGCTCGCCGAGATCCCCGCGTTCACCGAGTTCATCGCCGGGGGCTGGGACGACGTCGCCGTGCACCCGACGCTGCCGGCGGGCACCGCAGCGGCCGCCGCGGCCCATCGCGCCCGGTTGAGCGCGGCCATGCCTGGACGGACCCTCGTCGTCGCCGCGGGCGCGGCCCCCATCCGCAACGACGACGCCGCGTACGGCTTCCGCGCCGACAGCGGCTTCGTGTGGCTCACCGGCTGCCAGGTGGAGGATGCCGTGCTCGTCATGTGGGCGGTCGACGGTGGCCACGACGCGGTGCTCTATCTGCCCCGTCCGTTCCGGCCGGGGGACGCCGGGTTCTTCTCGGATGCCGTCCACGGCGAGCTGTGGGTCGGGCCCTCCGCGGGCCTCGCAGAGTGGAGCCAGGCGCTGCAGGTGAGCGTCGAGCCGCTCGAGGCGCTCGGAGCGCGGCACGCCCAGCTGAGCGGCGCGGACGCGGCGCGGTCAGCCGTCTCTCTGGCCGGCGCGACCGGCGCGAAGCCGTCGCCCGAGCTCGAGCGCACGCTGGCACGGCTGCGCATGGTCAAGGACCAGTGGGAGATCACCCAGCTGCGCGCAGCCGTCGACGCGACGGTCGGCGGATTCGCCGCCGTCGTCGCCGAGGTGCCGCGCGCCATCGCGGGGGGCCTCGGGGAGCGATGGCTGCAGGGGACGTTCGACCGTCACGCCCGCACCTTCGGCAACGGCCCGGGCTATTCCACGATCGTCGGCTCGGGTGCGCACGCCCCGATCCTGCACTGGGTCCGCTGCGACGGGCCGATCCTCCCCCACGCCGCGCTGCTGCTGGACATGGGCGTCGAGACGCACTCGCTGTACACCGCCGACGTCACCCGCACGGTCCCCGCCACCGGCACCTTCAGCAGCGTTCAGCGCGCCGTGCACGATCTCGTCGAGAAGGCGCACCGTGCCGGGCTCGAGCAGATCCGTCCCGGCACGCCGTACCTCGACTTCCACTTCGCCGCGATGGAGGTCGTCGCCCAGGGCCTGCACGACTGGGGCCTGCTCCCGGTCTCGGTCGACGAGGCGCTGTCGCCCGCGGGCCAGCAGCACCGTCGGTACCTGGCGTGCGGCATCGGGCACCACCTCGGGCTGGACGTGCACGACTGCAGCCAGGCGCACTACGAGGACTACATGGGCGCAGACCTCGAGCCGGGCATCGTCATGACCGTCGAGCCCGGGCTCTACTTCCATGCCCACGACCTGACTCTGCCGCCCGAGCTGCGCGGGATCGGTGTGCGGCTCGAGGACGACGTGCTGGTCACCGAGTCCGGCTCGGAGGTCCTCTCGGACGCCCTCCCCATCGACGCCGAGGGCATCGAGCAGTGGACGCGCGCGCACCTCGGGTCCGCCGCATGACGACGGTGACGGCGACGCGGCTGGCGCTGGACTTCCCTCTCGCCGACGTGAGGCTCGGGGAGGCGAGCGTGTTCCAGCGCGCACGCGCCGAGATGCTCCATCTCGCGCGCGTTTATCCGGTGGACCGGCTCCTCGCGGTGTTCCGGGCGAACGCCGGCCTCGACACGCGCGGCGCGGTGCCGCCGGGCTCGTGGGAGGACTTCGGCCACACCGCCGAAGACGCGTGGGGCGAGCACGACTATCCCGGCCGCGAGGCCGCCCAGACGGCGAACCTGCTGCGGGGCCACTATGCGGGGCATTTCCTCTCGATGCTCGCGATGTCCGCCGCGGGCGAGGCCGACCCCGCGCTGCGGGCCAAGACCGGCGAGGTCGTCGCCGGTCTCGCCGAGGTGCAGGCGGCGCTCGCGGCGACCGGTCGCTACTCCCACCCCGGCTTCCTCGCCGCTTACGGCGAGTGGCAGTTCTCGCGCCTGGAGGGCGGCGCGCCGTACGGCGAGATCTGGGCTCCGTACTACACGTGCCACAAGATCATGGCCGGGCTGCTCGACGCGTATGAGCTCGTGGGCAGCGACGAGGCGCTCGGCGTGGTCACGTCGATGGGCCACTGGGTGCACGGCCGCCTGTCGCGGCTGGACGACGCACAGCGACAGCACATGTGGTCGCTCTACATCGCCGGCGAGTTCGGCGGGATGAACGAGACGATGGCGCGCCTGGCCGTCGTCGCGGGCGAGCCGGTCTTCCTCGAGACGGCGCGCATGTTCGACCAGCACGAGCTGGTCGCCGCCGGCGCCTCGCACCGCGACATCCTCGACGGCATGCACGCCAACCAGCACCTGCCTCAGCTGATCGGCTACGTCCACGAGTACGAGCAGACCGGCGAGCGCGCGTATCTCGACGCCGCCGCGGGACTGTGGGAGCAGGTGGTCCCGGGGCGCATGTACGCGCACGGCGGCACCGGGGAGAGCGAGATGTGGGGGCCTGCCGGCCGTGTCGCGGGCGACATCGGGCACCGCAACGCCGAGACCTGCGCCACCTACAACATGCTGAAGCTCTCGCGCCTTCTCTTCCAGCACACGCTCGACGCGAAGTACATGGAGTACTACGAGCGCGGCGCCCTCAACCACATCCTCGGCTCCCGGCGCGACGTCCGCTCCGACACGAGCCCCGAGGTCGCCTACATGTTCCCGGTGCACCCCGGCGCGCTCCCCGAGTACGACAACGTCGGCACCTGCTGCGGCGGAACCGGCCTCGAGAACCACGTCAAGTACCAGGACTCGGTGTTCTTCCGCGGAACGGGCGCTCAGGCCGAGCTGTGGATCAACCCCCACACGCCTGCCGAGCTCACGTGGCGCGAGCGGGGCGTGCGGGTGGTCGTCGACTCCGACCTCCCCCTCGCCTCGTCGGTGCGGGTGCGGGTGGAGCGGATCGACGGATGCCCCGACCCGGTGCCGCTGACCGCCCACGTGCGCATCCCGGCCTGGGTCTCAGGTCCCGTCTCCGCGCGGATCGGCCGACACACCGTTGCCCTCGACGCGCAGCCGGGGCAGTATGCGCACGTGCACCGCGACTGGGCGCCGGGAGAAGTGCTGGCCATCGACCTGCCGATGAGCCTTCGCGCCCACGCCGCCGTGGACGACGCCCAGGTGCGCCACCTCGCCTTCGGCCCGAGCGTGCTGGTCGCCCGTTCCGAGAGCACGACCTGGCTCGAGCTCGGGCTGGACCGCCGGCGGCTCCTGGACGGCACGATCCTCGCCGACGACGCCGATCCTCGCGGGGCGCTGCTCTCGGGCGGAGCAGTGCGCGTGGGCGGCGTCGCCTTCGAGCCCACATGGACCGGTTCTGACGCCAGGTACCACATGTACGTGCGCTCGGCGGATGCCACGATCGGCTTCGCGGGTGTCGACACCGGCGTCGCCGCGCGACGACGCGAGGACGGCACCACGATCCTCGACGACGTGTGGGCCGAGCCGCTTCCGCGCACCCGGAGCGAGTTCGTCGCGCGTGTGCTGGGGGGTGTGCGCGGCGGACACGCCGCCGGCCTCCTCGGCATCGACGAGGCACGCACGGTCCTGCGGATCGCGATGGAGCTCGATGCGGGCGCGCTGCGCGCCGGCGCCGAGGATGCTCCCGATCTCGCCGATGCCACGGCCTGGCTCGAGCAGTCGGCGGGCGCCGGGGACGAGGCATCCGCTCCCATCGTGGAGATCCTCGTCCCCGAACCCGCCGCCTCGGGCTGGCACACCTCGACGCCGCTGATCCGCGTGCGCGCGGGGTCGGGACGGGAGGCTTTCGAGTCGCTCGAGGTGCGCGTCGGCGACGGCGGCTGGCAGCAGTACGCCGGCGAGTTCCCGCTCGACGCCGAGGGCGCGGTGCGCGTCGAGGCGCGCGCGACGGCCGCGGGACGCACCGGGTTCGCGGCACGCACCCTGCACGTGGACACCTCTCCCCCGGTCACCGAGGCGCGCGTGAAGCGGCTCGGGTCGAGCGTCGAGATCACCTTCGTCGCCCGCGACGACGTCTCGGGGGCAGAGCGGATCCAGTGGGAGGGGCCGGGCACCTTCTGGGCGACCTTCCAGGAGGCGTTCGTGCGCGCGCTCACCGACCACGAGCAGGTCATCGAGTACGCGGCGACGGACCGGGCCGGCAACGAGGAGCCCCGGCGCACGCTCGTGCTGCCGCCCCGCCCGCCGGTGTAGACGAGCTCCCGCGGTACCCATTACAATTGCAATTGCACCTTCGACACTGGAGACACGATGACCGACCGCAAGCCCTGGCACGGTGTGAACCTCGCCACGACCCTTCCCATCAACCCCGACTTCTCGGTGAACTACGACGCGTACGCCGAGCACGTGCGCTTCACGACCTCGAACGGTGTGACGGGGATCATCCCGAACGGGTCGCTCGGCGAGTACCAGACGCTCACCGAGGACGAACGGCGACGCGTCTACCTGACCGCTGTCGAGGCCGCGCCCGCGGGCACCGCCGTCATCCCCGGTGTGGGCGCCTACGGCGCACTGGAGAGCGTCCGTCTCACCGAGCACGCCGCCGAGCACGGCGCACCCGCCGTCATGCTGCTCCCGCCCAACGCGTACCGCGCGAGCGACGACGAAGTGGTCGACCACTTCCGCCGCGTCGCCGCGGTGGGCCTTCCCGTGCTCGCGTACAACAACCCCATCGACACGAAGGTCGACCTGCGCCCCGACCTCCTGGCCCGGCTGTACCAGGAGGGACTCATCGTCTCGGTGAAGGAGTTCTCTGGCGACGTGCGCCACGCGTTCGAGATCCGGGAGCTCGCGCCGGGTCTGGACATCTCGATCGGCTCCGACGACGTCGTGCTGGAGCTCGGCATCAACGGCGCCGTCGGCTGGGTCGCCGGCTACCCGAACGCGATCCCCGCCTCGACCGTCGAGCTGTACAACCTCTCCACCTCCGACGACCCCGCAGACTGGGTCAAGGCGCGCGACATCTACCGCGACCTGCACGCCCTGCTGCGCTGGGACTCGAAGACCTGGTTCGTCCAGGCCATCAAGCTGTCGCAGGAGGTCGCCGGGGTCGCTCCCGCCGGCATCACCACGCGCCCGCCCCGCCTGCCGCTCCCCGACGACGTGCGCGCGCGTATCATCTCCGACACCGAGGCCGTCCTGGCCAAGGGCTACCGCTGATCCGAGGACCCGAATGCGATCTCAGCGCGTGCTCCACGCCGTCGACTCCCACACCGAGGGCATGCCCACCCGCGTCATCGTCGGCGGGGTGGGCGTGCTCCCGGGAGAGACGATGGAGGAGCGTCGTCAGTGGTTCATGGCCAACAACGACGACATCCGCACCCTCTTGATGAACGAGCCGCGCGGGCACAGCGCGATGAGCGGCGCGATCCTCCAGCCGCCCACGCGCGCCGACGCGGACTTCGGAGTGCTGTACATCGAGGTGTCGGGATGCCTGCCCATGTGCGGGCACGGCACGATCGGCGTGGCGACTGTGCTGGTCGAGACCGGGATGGTGCCGGTGGTCGAGCCGGTGACGACGATCCGGCTCGACACGCCGGCCGGCCTCGTGATCGCCGACGTCGCCGTCGCCGACGGGCACGCCGAGCGCGTGACGATCCGCAACGTGCCGTCGTTCGTGGTCGGGCTCGACCGCACCGCGGAGGTCCCCGGGTACGGCCAGGTCTCGTACGACCTCGCCTTCGGCGGCAACTTCTACGCGATCGTTTCGCTCGAGTCCCTCGGGCTCCCGTTCGACCGCGCGCGCAAGGACGACCTGCTCGCCGCGGGCCTGGCGATCATGGCGGCGATCGACGAGGCGGATGCCCCCCAGCATCCCGTTGACCCGACGATCCGCGGCTGCCACCACGTGTACCTCGAGGCGCCCGGCTCGACGGCCCGGCACTCCCGCCACGCGATGGCCATCCATCCGGGCTGGTTCGACCGCTCGCCGTGCGGCACGGGGACGAGCGCGCGCATGGCCCAGCTGCACGCGCGGGGCCTGCTGCCGCTGGAGACCGACTTCGTCAACGAGTCCTACATCGGCACGTCATTCACCGGCCGCCTGGTCGAGGAGACGTCGGTCGCCGGCATCCCGGCAGTGGTCCCCACGATCACCGGCAGGGCGTGGGTCACGGGCACGGCGCAGTACATGCTCGACCCGTCCGACCCGTTCCCGCGGGGGTTCGTGCTGTGACGGCGACCCCGGCCACCGGCATCCCGGTCGTGAGCGCGGCCCGGATCGACGCGGCCCTCTCGCGCCAGGACGCCGTCGAGGCGATCACCGCGGCGCTGCGCGCGGGATGGGATGTCGAGAACGACCACGACCGCCTCTTCGCGCCGCTCACCGGCGGGGAGTTCCTGCTGATGCCGGCCGAGTCCGCGACGTCGGCGGGCATCAAGGTGGCGACGATCGCGCCGGGCAACACCACGCGGGGCCTGCCGAAGATCCACGCGTGGTACCTCCTGTTCGACCGAGAGACGCTGGAGCCCCGTGCCGTGCTCGACGGGGCGCGCCTGACGACGCTGCGCACCCCCGCGGTCACCACGGTCGCGATCGCCGGGCTCCTCGCCGCACACCCCGAAGGCCCGAGGACGTCGATCCCCCGCCTCGCCGTCGCAGGGTCGGGACCGCAGGCGGTGGAGCACGCCCTGACGATCGCCGGCCGGCTGCCGGTCGGTCGTGTCAGCATCATCGGACGCACGCCCGACCGCGTGGAGTCCGCGGTGGCGCAGCTGCGCGCGGCGGGCCTCGCCGCCGATCCGGGCTCGCGCGACGACCAGGCCGCCGCGGACGTCGTCGTCACCGCGACCTCGTCGCCCACGCCGGTGCTCGATCTCGACGACGTCCGCGCGGATGCCGTGGTCGCCGCCGTCGGGTCGCACGGACGCGACCATCGTGAGCTCGGCGCCCGGCTGGTGCGCGCCGCCGACCTCGTGGTCGAGGCGCGCGCGTCGGCGCTCCGCGAGAACGGCAACCTCGCCGCCGCACGCACCGACGAGGAGTGGGCCGGCGGAGCCCAGCCGATCGCCAACCTGGTCGAACTGGTCCGCGGTGAAGTGGTGCGCCGCCCCGGCGCGCCGGCACTCTACACCGGAGTCGGCATGGCGTGGGAAGACCTGGCCGTCGTGGAGAGGATCATGGAGTCCACGCGGAACGATGAGCCGTTCGCGTCCGAGGAGGCGTACACATGAGTGGTCCCGAGCTTCGCAGCGTCGTGCGCCTGAGCAAGCAGCCCAGCATCCGCGACACGGTCACCCGAGCACTGCGCTCGGCCATCATCAGCGGTGAGATGCAGCCCGGACGCGTGTACTCCGCCCCCAGCCTCGGTGAGCAGTTCGGCGTGTCTGCCACGCCCATCCGCGAGGCGATGCTCGACCTCGTGCGCGAAGGCCTCGTCATCGCTCTGCCCAACCGCGGGTTCCAGGTCACCGAGGTGTCGCCCCGGGATCTGTACGAGGTGACCGAGCTGCGCCTCATGCTCGAGCCTCCCGCGATCGAGCGCGCGACCCCGTTCATCCCCGCCGAGGCTCTGCCCGGGCTGCGGAGGCAAGCCGCCGCGATCGTGGAGGGCGCCGAGACCGGCGACCTCATCGGGTACCTCACCGCCGACAGCGACTTCCATCTGGCGCTGCTGCAGTACGCCGGCAACTCCCGCCTCACTGAGCTCGTCGCGTCGCTGCGATCGCAGACCCGGCTGTTCGGGCTCGCGTCGCTGGCCGAGCAGGGCCGGCTGACCGCGTCCGCCCGCGAGCACGATGCGATGCTCGACGCCATCGAGGCCGGCGACGGCGTCCGCGCGCGCGAGCTGGTGCACGCCCACATCGAGCACGTGCTCACGGACTGGTCCGACCTCGCCGCCGCCGGATCCCCGTCCGCAGCCGAACCCAGACCCGCATGAGCGCGGCAGCAGCACCCCGCTCGGACGTCGTCATCGTCGGGGCGGGGATTCTCGGCGCGGCCGTCGCGTACTTCGCCGCTGCCGCCGGGCTGTCGGTGACGGTGGTCGAGCGCGGCTCGATCGCGTCCGGAACGACGAGCCGCTGCGAGGGGAACCTCCTCGTCTCCGACAAGGAGGTCGGACCCGAGCTCGAGCTGTCGCTGTACTCGCAGACGATCTGGCGCGGTGAACTGGCCGAGCACGCCCCGCAGTGGGAGTTCGAGGCCAAGGGCGGGCTGGTCGTGTCCTCGACCGAGCGCGGCAAGCGCGCCCTCGACATGCTCGTGGCCCACCAGCGCGGGCTCGGCATCCGCGTCGACGACGTCGCCGATTCGGCGGCGCTGCGCGAGATCGAGCCGTACCTCAACCCCGCGATGGCCGGCGGCGCGTTCTATCCCGACGACGCCCAGGTGCAGCCCGTCCTGGCCGCTCACCACCTGCTGCGCCTCGCCCGCGGTCACGGCGCACGGCTGCTGACGCACACGGTCGTCCAGGCGATCCGGGTGAGCGCCGGACGCGCGACCGGGGTGGACACCACCGCGGGACGCATCGACGCGGGCGCCGTCATCGTGTGCGCGGGTCCCTGGAGCGGAGAGGTCGCCGCCCTGGCCGGCGTCACCCTAGCGGTGCTCCCCCGCCGCGGCTTCGTGCTCGTCTCGGAGCCGCTGCCGCCCACCGTCCGTCACAAGGTCTACTCGGCGGAGTACGTCGAGAACGTCGCGAGCTCGGACGCCGGGCTCCAGGTGTCGTCGGTCGTCGAGGGCACCCCGAGCGGCACCATCCTCATGGGCGCCAGTCGCGAGCGGGTCGGATTCGACACCGCGTTCTCGCCGGAGGCGGTGGGCCGCGTCGCGCGCGCCGGGATGGAGCTGTTCCCCGTGCTCGCCGGCGTCCAGATCATGCGCACCTACTCGGGCTTCCGCCCGTACTGCCCCGACCACCTCCCCGTCATCGGCGAGGACGGACGGATGCCGGGGCTCTGGCACGCCGCCGGGCACGAGGGCGCCGGGATAGGCCTGTCCGTCGGCACCGCGAAGCTCCTCGTCCAGTCGCTCCGGGGCGAGCCGACCGACCTGTCGCTGGAGCCGTTCCGGCCGCACCGCTTCGACGAAAGGCCCGCCGCATGACCGCCCCGCCACCGGACGGCACCCGCGCGCTCACCTTCGACGGCCGCCGCGTCCCCTTCCGCGAAGGGCAGACGATCGGCGCCGCCCTGACGGCGGCGGGGGTGACCTCCTGGCGCACGACCCGGATCACCGGCGAGCCGCGCGGACTGTTCTGCGGAATCGGCGTCTGCTACGACTGCATCCTCACCGTCGACGGCCGACGGGCGCAGCGCGCCTGCGTCACCCCCGCGCTCGAGGGGCAGATCGTGCGCAGCGACGACCCCCATGAGGCACTGCCGCTGACGGGAGCGGTCGATGGCTGAGGCATCCGTCTACGAACTCGCCGTGATCGGCGCGGGGCCCGCGGGCCTGTCGGCGGCGGTCGCGGCCGCCGAGCGCGGGCTGACGGTCGCGCTCGTCGACGCCGGCGCCCAGACCGGCGGGCAGTACTGGCGCCACCCCGATGAGCGGCACCTCGACGCATTCGCGCGCCCGGAATCCAGCGGCCATCATCACTGGTCCCACTACCGCGACCTGCGAACCCGGCTGGCCCGCGCCGTCGAGGGCGGTCGGCTCGTCCACCTCCCCGGGCGCCAGGTGTGGCGCATCGACCGCGACGACACCCTGCTGACCCTGCGCACGACGCCCATCTCCGGGGCGGACGCGACGGATGCCGCGGCGGCCTCCGAGCGCGTCGTGCGGGCGGAGCGACTCGTGCTCGCCACCGGTGCATACGACCGTCAGCTCCCCCTCCCCGGGTGGACGACGCCCGGCGTGATGGCCGCGGGCGGCGTGCAGGCCCTGCTCAAGGCGAACCAGGTCACGGCGGGGCGACGCGCCGTGGTCGCCGGCACCGGGCCGTTCCTGCTCTCGGTCGCCGCCGGCCTCGCCGACGCCGGTGTCGAGGTCGTCGCGGTGTGCGACGCGAACGCGCTGTCGCGGTGGGCCGCGACGCCGCTGCGGGCGGTCCAGGAGCCCGGCAAGCTGCTGGAGGGCGTGGGCTATGCCGCGACGTTCGTCAGGCACCGCATCCCGCTGCGCACCCGCACCGTGGTCGCGTCGGTCCACGGCACCGGGCGCGTCTCGCACGTCACGCTCGCCAAGGTCGACGCCCGCGGTCGGGTCCGCCCCGGCACGGGGCGCACCGTCGAGGCCGACCTGGTGGCGCTCGGCTGGGGATTCACCCCGCAACTCGAGCTCGCCATCGGACTGGGCGCGCAGACCCGCGTCGACGTCGATTCCTCCCTCATCGCCGTCGCCGACGCCGACCAGCGCTCGAGCGTCCCCGGCGTGTACCTCGCCGGCGAGGCGACCGGGATCGGCGGCGCGGTGCAGTCGTGCGCCGAGGGCGAGCTCGCGGCGCTCACCGCGGCGGTCGACGCGGGGCGGGCCGACGACCCGCGCGCCCGCTCGCGCCTACGCCGCCGCATCGCCCGCGGCCGCCGCTTCGCGGTCGGCATGCATCGGGCCTCGCCCGTGCCGGCCGACTGGACCACGTGGCTCGCATCCGACACCACCGTCTGCCGGTGCGAAGAGGTCGACGCCGACGCGGTGCGCACCACCGTGCACGACCTCGCCGCCGACGACCCGCGCGACGTGCGCGTCACCGCGCGCCCGGGCATGGGCCTGTGCCAGGGCCGCGTGTGCGGCTTCGCGCTCGCCTGCCTCGTGTCGGCGGAGACCGGAAGGCCCGCCGAGCCGACAGACCTCGAGCCGCTCGCGAAGCGGCCACTCGCGACGCCGCTGACGGTCGCCGCCCTCGCAGCACTCGCCGACGGAAAGGACTGACGATGACCATCCCCGCCACCACCCCCGAGGACGTCTCCGCGATCGTGCGGCGCGCGGCCGAGGCAGGCACCGCCTGGCGTCGCAGCACGATCGTCGAGCGCGTCCGCGCCCTCGGCGCCGTCGCGGACGCGCTCGACGCGCACGCCGACGAGCTCATCGCCGAGGCCAAGCGCGAGACGCATCTGCCCGAGCCGCGCCTGCGCGGCGAAGTGCGGCGCACGAGCTTCCAGCTGCGGCTGTTCGCTGAAGTGCTCGAGGAGGGTACCTGGCTCGACGCGCGCATCGACCGGGCGGACGGCGAGTGGCCGATGGGCGCGCCCCGGCCCGACCTGCGCCGTCAGCTCGAGCCGATCGGACCGGTGCTCGTGTTCGCGGCGAGCAACTTCCCGTTCGCCTTCTCTGTGGCGGGCGGCGACACGGCGAGCGCCCTCGCGGCCGGAAACGCCGTCGTGCTCAAGGCCCACCGCGGGCATCCGCAGCTCTCCGCACGGACGACCACGGTGGTGCAGGACGCTCTGGCCGCCGCCGGCGCACCGCGCGGACTGTTCGACACCGTGTACGGCACGCAGGCCGGAGTGCAGGCGCTGAAGGATCCGCTGATCCAGGCGGCTGCGTTCACCGGTTCCATCGCGGGCGGCCGTACGCTCTTCGACATCGCCGCGTCCCGGCCGCAGCCGATCCCGTTCTACGGCGAGCTCGGCAGCGTCAACCCCGCGTTCGTGACCCGGTCGGCCGCGTCCGAGCGGGCCAGGGAGATCGTCGACGGATTCGTCGCCTCCGTGACCGGCAGCGCGGGTCAGTTGTGCACGAAGCCCGGGGTCCTGCTCGTCCCCGCGGACTCCGGGCTGGACGCGCTGCTCGCGGCTGCGTCGCTCCCGGCCCCGGCGCCGCTGCTCAACGACGGGATCGCGGAGGGCTTCCGCGGCGCGGTCGAGGCCACGGCATCCCATGACGCTGTCCAGGTCCTCGCGGGCGCGACCGGCACGGACGGCGACCCGGGCCCCGTGCTGCTGATGACCACTGCGGCGGCGCTGCGCGCCGACCACGAGTCCCTCATCTCCGAGATGTTCGGCCCCGCCGCCCTCGTGGCCACCTACGACGAGGAGTCCGAGATGGTCGCGGTCGCGTCGATGCTCGAGGGCCAGCTGACCGCGACGGTCGTGGGATCGGAGGGCGACGCGGTCGCCGCCGAGCTCGTCCCCGTGCTGTCGACCAAGGCGGGGCGCGTGCTGTGGAACGAGTGGCCCACGGGGGTCTCGGTGACCTGGGCGCAGCAGCACGGCGGGCCCTACCCCGCCACGACCGCGGTCGGCACCACGTCGGTGGGGGCCGCCGCGATCACGCGGTTCCTCCGGCCCGTCACTTACCAGAACATGCCCGATGCCCTGCTGCCTCCGGCGCTGCAGGCATCGAACCCGCTCGGCATCCCTCGGCGGATCGACGGCATACTGACCGCACCCTGACTCACGTGCATGACCGCGCGGCCCCCGGATAATCCCGGGGGCCGCGCCGCGTTTCCGTCGCATGAACTCCTGGTGCCATTGCACATATCACCAGTAACATTGCACCACTACCGCGACACCATGGATCGCGGAGTGCGAGATGCGACGACGCTCCACCCTGAAGTTCCGGCTGTTCTCCGAGCGTCGTCGCCCGGCTGAGATCAACGGAGTGAGCAGATGAAACGCAGGAGAACCCTCGTCGGCGGCCTGACCGTCGGCGGCCTCGTCGTCGCCTCGGCGCTGGCATGGACCGGCCCCGCCGCCGTCGCGGCGGACGGCGATGTGGCCGTCGGCGCCGACGGCACGGTGCAGATCGACACAGGCTACGACGGACCGCAGGTGACCGAGGTCAGGGTCATCAACGAGGCCAGATACCTCGAGATCTACTGGGACCGCTACGTGGACGAGAACGCGGCGGTGAGCCCCGGCAACATCACGCTGCGCAACGGCGATCGGACCATCGCCCTCAAGGCGAAGCCTGCGCAGGGCGGCACCGACACGATCTTCTTCGACAAGGACAACAAGCAGATCGCCGCTACGGCTGCGAACAGCATGGCGCGGCTGCCCGAAGACCTCCACCTGTCGAGCATCGCCTACACCGGCACCATCGACCCGAGCCTGCCCCTCACCCTCGAGATCAACGGCGCCGCGATCGCGGATGCCGGCGGGAACGCCGCCAAGACCGCGACCTACACGGGCGTGCCGAGGCTCGACTACTACACGCAGTCGCTCATGACCGGTGCGGGCGTCGAGGTCAAGGCCGGCGAACGCGTCGCCGCGGCCACCCTGACGAAGGCCGCCGCCCAGGTCGACGCGCAGCTCGCCCGCAGCGGCACCGGCATCGCGGCCACCATGGCCGCGAACGGATGCTCGCTCGCCGTCTACGGGTCGCGCGAGAACGCCTACCTCGTTCCGGAGCACCGTGGCGGCTACAACCCCACGATGTACGACGTCGAGGGCTACGGCGGCAACATGTGGAACAGCTGCGTGTCGTCGATCTCGGAGCGCAACGTGCTGCGCACGCGCGGCGACGCGAACACGTTCCTCAACACGGCCTACCCGAACGAGAACATCCTCGTGCACGAGTTCGGTCACGCGGTGCTGTCCGTCGGCATCGAGGAGCAGGCCGACCAAGCGCTCTCCGACGCCTTCTTCGCCGCCTACGAGAACGCCTACACGACCGGTCGCTGGCCGAACACCTACGCGATGTCCAACCGCGACGAGTTCTTCGCGACACTGTCGGCCATCTGGTTCGACAACATGGCCGAGAAGCCCGACTGGAACGACGGCGTGCGCAGCCCCATCAATACGCGCGCGGAGCTCAAGGAGTACGACCCCGTCTCGTACGCCTTCTTCGCGTCGATCTATCCCGACGACGTCGCGATGCCCTCACCGTGGGACGTCCCCGGCCCCGACATCCATCACGGCGACTTCCGCCAGGAGCCCGCACAGCCGGCTCGCGTGGATGCGACGGACGTCGACTACGGTGCCGACATCTTCCGGATCGTGACCGCCAGCCTGGGTTCGGAGTATCAGATCGATCGCTACGCCGGCGACCCCGACCATCCGTCGCGCGACATGGTCATCTGGTTCCGCTGGGGCGGCGGAGTGTGGAAGGTCGCCTACGAGGGCGGCGGATTCGTGATCAGCGCCTCGGACGGGAGCGGTGTGCTGACCGCCGTCTCCGACTCCGAGGTCGCGCACCTCGGCATCGCGCGCGACGCAGCCGACCCGCGTCAGACGTGGACGTTCGCGGCCGACGCCTCGACGACCGCCAACGCGTACGACGGGCACCTCGTGAACCGTGCCAACGACCGCGCGCTCGTCCTCGACGGGCGCGCGGGCTCCGGGGTCTCGATGACGCTGACGGATGCCGGGGCCGGCACCCGCTGGATGCTCGAGGACACGAACCGCACGACGGCGCAGGGCACGTCGGCCTACGTCGTGCCGGTGAAGGTCTCGCTCACCTCGGGCGGGCAGTCGGAGATCGTCGACGCACCTGCGCAGGGCTTCACGCTGCCTTCGATCACGGATGTCGCCGGGAAGGACTGGTCCCGCACCGGCGAGCGCTTCGCCGGATGGGCGCCGGCCGGCTCGACCGAGCCGCTGCCGGAAGGCTGGACGATCCCCGCGGGCACCACGTCGGTGGACCTCGTCGCGCTGTGGGTGCCTGACACGGAGGCCCCCAGCACGGTTCTGGTCTCGCCCGCGACCGCAGGGCCACTGAGCGGGCTCTCGATCCAGGTCGATGCGACGGATGACGTCGGCCTGGCGAAGATCGTCGCCGACGTCTACAGGGGCGGCAAGCTGGTCAAGAGCACCCGGACCGATGCGGACGGCGCCATTGCGGAATCCCACACCGCGACGGTGGCCGGCCTCGCAGACGGCGACTACACCCTGCGGTACTACGCCGCGGACGAGGCGGGCAATGTCTCGGCGAAGACCTCGTTCGCATTCACGGTCGACGGCGCGGCCCCGATCGTGAAGGTGAAGAAGGGCGCCGCCTTCACCACCGGCGGCAACGGCACCTACACGACGGTGAGCTTCCAGATCCGTGACAACGATCGGGTCGCTTCGGTCGCCCTCAACGGCGTCGTGCAGCAGTCCGCCGGCAAGAAGAGCGATCTCGATCGCGTGCGGGCCGGCGAGGTCGGCGCGCAGTTCGGTGAGAATCTGCTCGTCGTGACCGACGTGGCGGGCAACACCACGGAGGTGACGTTCACGCTCGAGAAATAGTCCACGCGCCGTTGGGTCGGTTCGGTCGATCCACCGGCGCACGGCAGCCGGCGGGGTCGCGCCATGCGCGCCCCCGCCGGCTGCCGTCGTTCAGGGGTTGGGGTTCGTCGCCTTGCCGTCGAGCCACAGCGTGTTCGACGGGTCGGAGTGGGTGGTGTCGGTGCCCACGTGCTTGTCGCTGATCTGCGGACCCTTGGTGATGACGTGCACGATGGCCATCGCGTGGCCGCGGCCGAGACCGTAGTCGGCCGCGAGCCACTCGACGATCGGCGTCGCCTTGGTGTTCTCGTCGAACCCCTTCTCGTGCGCCTTCTCGATGAGCTGACGCGGCGTGAGGCCGGTCTTCGACTCGATGTTGTCGAGGTATGCCTGGAACGACATGGGTGATCTCCTCAGCTGCCGGTGGACGGGATGTCGAGTACTCCAGGAGCATCCTGCCACTCCTGGATGATGCGGTCGGAGGCGTGGATGCACAGCACTCGCAGCCGCCCGGTGCCGCAGTTCTTGAACCCGTGCCACGCCCCCGCCGGCGCGGTCGCCGTGTCTCCGGCGACCGCGTGGAGCGTCTCGCCGTCGATCGTGATGCGCGCCTCGCCCTCGAGGAGCACCCACGTCTCGGGATAGGGGTGGCGGTGGATGTCGGGGCCCTGTCCGGGCTCGTTGTCGACGAAGAAGTACGACACGCCGGCGCCATGCTCGGCGCCGATGAAGCGGCGCAAGGTCCCCGTGCCGACGCGGATGTCGGCGGCCGGGACGATGTCGGGGATCGCGATGCTCATGAGATGCTCCGTCCTGTCGGTCTGTGTGATCCCACCCTTCTCGCCGACGCCCACCGCCCCTATAGTTTCGATGTGGATCGAAAGTTCGTCGACTTCCAGCTCGCGCCTGACGACCTCACGGCGATCCGGTTCGGGATCTCGCCCGGCCACGAGCTCTGCCACGCGGTGCGCGCGATGCTCCGGCCCGACGAGTACCCGCTGCAGTGGGGATGGATGCGGGCGACCCGCGGTGCGATCCCGCGCGACGACTTCGAGGTGCTTGCGCTGCTGATCCGCGACGAGGGCTACTTCCCCGACTTCCTGACGACCACCCCGACGTGGGAGCTCACCCCCGAGGCGGAGGCCGATCGTCTGCGCGACATCGACGACGAGCGCTTCGAGGTCGACATGACCAAGGTGCTGGTCCGCACCGACGGCGCGCGCCGCGCGGCGGTGCAGCGGATGCTCGAGCAGCCCGACCGCGCCCGGGCGATGATCGCCGAGGCGTGGCTGTCGGTGTGGAACTCCGGTGTCGCTCCGGTGTGGACGCAGCTCGAGCGGCTGCTGCGCGCCGACATCGCGGTGCGCTCGCGACGCATCGCCGAGAGCGGCATCGGCGCAATGATCCAGGGCCTGCACGACCGCGTCGCATGGTCGGACGGAGCCGTGCGGGTCACGATGCGCATCTGGAGCGAGGTGGTCGACTGCCGCGGCAGCGGCCTCGTGCTCGTGCCGTCGGTGATGGGTGCCACGGGATGCTTCGTCCTCACCGAACCGCCGGCGCAGCCGACGCTCTTCTACCCGGCGCAGGGGGTGACTGCCACGTGGGCACGGGATCCCGCCGACGTGGCGGCGGCGCTCGGCGCGCTGCTCGGACCTGCACGCGCGCGCATCCTGCTCGACGCGCACGAACCGCGCACCACCTCGCAGGTCGCGCGCGACACGGCCCTCGCGATCTCGACGGCCTCGCACCATCTCACCGTGCTGCGCGACGCGGGCCTGGTCGCCAGCGCGCGCGACGGCGCCCGGGTGCTGCACCGACGCACCCCGCTCGGCGAGGCGATGGTCGGCGCCGTGCTCTGACCAAAGCGCGGCCAGGCCCTGCCCAGGTGGGCCACGGTAGGATGGCCGTGCCCATTTCGATGTGCATCTACCTGTCTGCGGCTCCCGGCTGCGCACAAGGCGGCACCAGCAGCCGCCGACCCTCGGCGCACGGCCAGGAGCAAGATGCACACGACACTCGTCGAGACCGACACCGCTGCGCGCGCCACGGTCCGGCGCCCCAGCCTCATCCGCGAGGCGGGCTACGCCTACTTCCCGATCGCGCTGATCGCGCGCCTGCCGTTCGCGATGATGGTGGTCGGCATCCTGACACTCGTCGTCTCGGCACGCGGTTCGCTCGCGCTCGGCGGCGCGACGAGCGCCATGACCGGCCTCGGCACCGCCCTCGTCGGTCCGCTGCTGGGAGCGGCCGCCGATCGCTTCGGCCAGCGCCGCGTGCTGCTGATCGCGGGCGCGGCGAACAGCGCGATGCTCGCGACGATGGCGTGGCTGGCTTTCGCGCCGGTTCCGGATGCTGCGCTCCTCGCCGTCGCGTTCTTCATCGGCGCGACCATGCCCCAGGTCGCACCGCTCTCGCGCAGCCGCCTCGTCGGCATCATCGGCCGGGCGTACCCGAAGGAGCGCCGGACGCCCGTCGTGAACGGTGCGATGGCGTACGAGTCCGCGGCCGACGAGATCGTGTTCGTCTTCGGCCCGGTGATCGTGGGCCTGCTCGCGACCACTCTCAACCCCGCCGCGCCGGTGATCGGCGCCGCCGTGCTGGGCCTGATCTTCGTGAGCGCGTTCGCGCTGCACCCGACGGCGGAGCCCGCGACCGCATCGGCGGGGGCTGTGAGGCCGGAGCAGGCGTCCGTTCGCGAGCTGTTCCGTCCCCGCGTGCTGGCCCCCGTCGTCGGCGCGCTGGGTATGGGCCTGTTCTTCGGCGCGATGCTCACCTCGCTGACGGCCTTCATGGCCGAGCGCGGCGTGCCCGAGCAGGCCGGGCTCGTCTACGGGGCGATGGGCATCGGTTCGGCGGCCCTCGCTCTCGGCGTGGCGCTGTTCCCGGCGCGCTTCACGCTGCGCGCGCGGTGGCTGACGTTCGCGTCGATCCTGGTCGCGGGCACCATCGCGCTGCCGTTCGCCGGCAGCATCGGCGCGATCGCGATCTGCCTCCTCGTGATCGGCGTCGGCATCGGCCCTACCCTCGTCTCGCAGTACAGCCTCGCCGCCGCGTTCAGCCCGCGGGGCCGTTCCGCCACCGTGATGACGATGCTCGGCTCTGCCATCGTCGTCGGCCAGTCCGCAGCATCCGCTCTCACGGGTCTCGTCGCCGACGCGACCGGAGCCGGCACCGCACTCCTCGCGCCCCTGCTCGCCGCGTCCGTCGTACTCGGCGCCGGCGTCTGGAACGCGGTCGCCTCGCGCCACTGACCCGCCCGCTACCGCGTCGCGTCGGCGAGGAGCCGGCGCATCTCGGCCATCGTCTCCTCTGACTGCGCAAGCAGCACCCGGAGGCGCTCGACGGTGTGCTCGGGCGACTCGGGTGCGGCCGCCTCGGGCTCGAGCCCGGGCGATTCCGGCGTGCCCGCGATCGGCGCCCCCGGGCCGCTCCCCTGCCCCGCGGCGACCCCCGCCTTCACAGCGCCCGCCACCGCTCCCGCCGCAACGCCCTTCGCGGCGTGATCGGCGATCGACGGCGGCGCCTCGGTGGGTGAGGCGGTCGCGCCATCGGTCGTCGCCGGGGTCTCAGCATCCGTCTCCGCGTCTTCTGCGGCTCTGCGAGGACCGAGGAAGAGGTTCGCGAGGTAACCGGTGAAGGTACCGAAGATGCCGACGCCGACCACGATGATGAGCGTGCCGATCATGCGGCCCGCGTTGGTGACCGGGTACTGGTCGCCGTAGCCGACGGTGGAGATCGTGACGATCGTGTACCAGAGCGCGTCGGACGCCGAGGTGATGTTCGCGCCGTCGGCGTCCTCTTCGACGTAGAGGATCGAGATGCTGCCGAACTGCAGCACCAGGATGCCCATCAGCAGCAGGGTCATCAGCGCGCTGTTCGCGCGATCGCGGATGAGGGTGGTCCAGACGGTCCGCGGGCCGAGCTCGCGCAGCAGCCGGAAGACCCGCAGCAGGCGGAACAGCCGCAGGATCTTGAACTGCGGGAACGGGAGGCTGGCGAGGAGGTCTGCCCAGCCGAATCCGCGGAAGAAGTAGCGCGACGCCTTCGGAGCGGTCGAGATGCGGTAGATGAAGTCGCCCAGGAAGATGGCGCTGAACAGCGCGTTCATGACCGAGAGCACGAGCTCGAGGGCGCTGTCGCCGCTCACCGCGTAGACCAGCACGAGGTTGAGGATCGACAGGATCGACAGCGCGCCGATGAAGATCTCGTACGCGGTGTTCTTCAGCTCGGACCGCGCCTCGGCACGGGCCTGGGCACGCGCGCGTGACCGCTCGCGCATGTCGGAGAGGGAACGGGCCATGGCGAGGCTCCTCGTATCGGGCGATGCCGGATGCGCTCCGGCCGTGGCCCCATTGTGCTCGCACCCCACCCCGGGGTGCGAGCATCACCCTCACGCGATTTCGGTGATTCTCTCGCCCGCTTCGACGCGGACGACGAGGCGGTTGTTCGCGGGCGGGAGCGGGCACACGTAGTGGTCGCTGAACGCGCACGGCGGCAGGTACGCCTGGTTGAAGTCCACGGTCACGGTGCCGTCCGCGGCGGGCGCGTCGATCTCGAGGAACCGGAACCGGTAGGCGTCGACGTTGCTCGTGGCGTCGGCGATGACCGCGCTGAGCCCCTGGGCGGGATCGCCCGTGACCGTGAGCTCGACCGGCGACCCGTCGACCTCGAGTGCGATCGTGCCGACGGCCGGCTCCTCGCGCTCGTAGCCGTCGACGCTGCGGATGACGTTGATCTCGCCCTCGGACGCGGGGCGGAAGACCCCGGGCAGCGCCCACGCATCGTCGTGAGGGAACGACAGGATGCCGCGCAGCCGGGTGCGTCCGGGAGTCTCGGGATCGAACACCCGCAGCGCCGGCGCGCCCTCACGGCTGATCGCCTTCAGCCGGACGCCTCCCACATCGAGGTGCTCGCCGGGAGCGAGCACGACCTCATCGGCCGGAGCACCGGGCGCGTCGGCGCGAAGGCGGGCACCCGCGACCTTGCCGTCGACCGCCCGCCACACCCCAGGCGCTCCGTCGTACGCGCGCGGCTCGCTGTCGAGCCAGTGCGTGTGGCGCAGCGCGGCGATGCCGTGCTCGCTCGACACGGCGCGCCAGCGCGCGTCGGTGACGGTGTCGGGGGTGCTCGCGGGGAGGGTCATTCGATTCCTTCGTCCGGGGAGGGGCGGTTCGCCCTTCCATCCCAACACGGCGCGGGCGACCGCATTCCCACCGTGCGATCCGCGGCGACCCGCGGTGTCACGGGGCGTCATGGTTCATACCTTGCGGTTCTACGTAACTTGTACTTCTATGTACCTAGAACTTCTAGGTATGGAGGCGACGTGAAGATCGGCAAGGACCTGGTCGCCGCGGCGGCGACGCCGATGGTGCTCGGCATCCTCTCGGAGGGCGAGTCTTACGGCTACGCGATCCTGCAGCGGGTGGGCGAGCTGTCGGGCGGAGAGCTCGAGTGGAGCGACGGCATGCTGTACCCGCTGCTGCACCGGCTCGAGCGCCTCGGGCACGTCGAGTCGTCGTGGGGCGCCTCCCCCAACGGGCGACCCCGCAAGCACTACCGGCTCAGCCAGACCGGCCGTGCGGCGTTCGCCGAGCAGCGGCAGCAGTGGGCCGTCGTGAGCCGGGCGCTGCAGCGCGTGTGGTCGGATCGCGACGGCGGCACCGACTTCGCCGGCATCCCGGCGTTCGGAGGGGCCTGACATGACCGAAGACCTCGACCCCCGCATCGAGGAGCAGATCTCGACGTGGCGCGCGTACGTCTCGCGCCCGGAGGCGATCGACGGCCGCGACGTCGACGAGCTCGAAGACCATCTGCGCGGCCAGATCGACCGGCTCGAGGCCTCCGGTCTCGACGGCGACGAAGCGTTCCTCGTGGCGGTGAAGCGGCTCGGCGGCCTCGACGACCTCTCGCGCGAGTTCGCGCGCGAGCACTCCGAGCGGCTCTGGAAGCAGCTGATGTTCCAGGACGAGCCGCGCGCCCCACGCACCGGCGGCGGGCTGCTGCTCGCGGTCGGTCTCGCGGTGGCAGCCGCGCTGGCGGTGAAGATCCCGGCCCTGTTCGGCATTCAGTTCGCGGAGAACGGCGACTTCTACGGCCGCTGGTACGCGCTGCTCGTGCTGCCCTTCCTCGCGGCGTACTTCCTGACGCGGCGGAAGGCCGCGCTCCCGACCATCGCGGTCGTGGCGGTGCCGTTCGTCGCGGCCGCCGTCGTGATGGCGGTCTATCCGTTCGCCCCGGGCGGCGCGACACTCATGCTCGCGGCGACGCACCTCGTCGTGGTGCTGTGGCTCGTCACCGGCATCGGCTACGTCAACGGACGCGTCAGGTCGAGCCGCGCCCGCATGGACTTCATCCGGTTCACGGGCGAGTGGGTGGTCTACCTCGCCCTCATCGCGCTCGGCGGCGGCGTGCTCATCGCGCTCACGATGGGGGTCTTCGCCGCGATCGACCTGGACGCAGGCTGGTTCGTCGAGGAGGTCATGATCCCGTGCGGCCTCGCGGGCGCGATCATCATCGCGGCGTGGCTGGTCGAGGCGAAGCAGAGCGTCATCGAGAACATCGCCCCGGTGCTCACGAAGCTCTTCACGCCGCTGTTCACGCTGCTGCTGCTCGCCTTCATCGTCGCGGGCTTCATCCAGGGGAACCTCATCGACGACAGCTCGACCGAGATGTTCGGCCAGCGCGACCTGCTCATCCTCTTCGACATCGTGCTCGTCGTCGTGGTCGGCCTGCTGCTGTACGCGCTCTCGGCCCGCGATCCGCTGGCGCCGCCCTCCTGGTTCGACCGGATGCAGCTCGTCATGGTCGTCGCGGCGCTCGTCGTCGACATCATGGTGCTCGTCGCGATGATCGGGCGTATCGCCGAGTGGGGCGCGAGCCCCAACAAGCTCGCCTCGCTCGGGCTCAACGTCATCCTGCTGGCGAACCTCGCCGGCGCGGCCTGGCTGCAGCTGCGGTTCGCGATGCGGCGTACGCCTTACGAGCGTCTCGAGCGCTGGCAGACCGGCTTCATGCCCGTCTACCTCACGTGGGCGGCGATCGTCGTGGTGGTCTTCCCGCCCGTGTTCGCGTTCGCATGATGGATGCTGCGGCCCGGCGCCTTGCTCCGGGCCGCCGAGCGGCTGATTTCGACGCTGGGCTGACACCGCTCAGCGCCGCAGGACTCCGCCTCGCATGCTCGAGGTGGCACCCGACGTCGCGACGCCGGCGCGGAGGCGACGAAACCTGCCACCTTCAGGCGAGTGCCGGGAGCGGATGTGGCACCTGTTGACGCGACCCGGGCGCTCAAGGCGACCAGTACTGCCACCTCGGCGGAGACGTTCCCACGTCGACGCTGGGCCGGCTCGGTCGCAGACGGCAGCGAGCGACGAACACAGAGACGGGACGGATGCTGCGGCCCGCAGCATCCGTCCCGTTCCGTGCTGGAGGCGGTCAGCCCTTGACGGCGCCGGCGAGCGCTCCCTGGACGAAGTAGCGCTGGAACAGCAGGTAGACGATGAGCACGGGGATCGCCGACATGAAGATGAAGGCGTTCATCGGGCCGTAGTCGGTGCCGTGCTGGGTGGAGAAGCTCTGCACGGCGAGTGGGATGGTCCAGTTCGACTGGGTGCGCAGCAGCGTGGTCGCCATGGCGTACTCGTTCCACGTCGCGACGAAGTCGAGCACGAACAGGGCGGCGAGCGCGGGCTTCGCGAGCGGCAGGATGATCTGCCAGAAGATCCGGAAGGTCGAGGCGCCGTCGATGCGGGCGGACTCCTCGAGCTCCTCGGGGATGCCGCGGAAGAAGCCGTAGAGCACGAAGATCTGGTACGGGATGCCGAACGCGAGGTACGGGAGGATGAGGCCGTACAGCGAGTCGAGCAGGCCGAGGTTCAGCATGGTGCTGAACAGCGGGCCGAGCCCGATCTGCACCGGCACCATGGAGCCGATCGCGATGACCATGAGGACCGTGCGGCCCCCGCGGAAGCGGATGCGCGCCAGGGCGTACGCGGCGGCGGCGGCGATCGCGAGACCGAGCGGCACCTTGATGATCGCGACGAGGAGGCTGTTGCCTGCGGTGGTCCAGAAGTCTCCGGTGTCGATCGCCGAGGCGTAGTTGCCCCACTCCCACGAGGTGGGCAGAGACCACATCGGAAGGTTGTTGAGGTCGGGCTTGCTCTTCACCGACGTCATGAACATGAGGTAGAGCGGCAGGAACCACAGCAGGGCGGTGACGCCCAGTGCGATCCACAGGCCGATGCCCACGTAGTCGGGGCTGCCGCGACGGCGGCGCATCTTCTTCGTGTCGTAGATCTCCGGTGCGATGACCGGGGTAGCCACAGCGCTGCTCATCGGTCTTCTCCCTTCATGGACCAGGCCATGTACGGGATGACCAGGGCGAGCGTGACGATCAGCAGCACAGTGGCGACGGCGCCGCCCATGCCGAACTGGTGGTTGGTGAACGACTGCGTGTACGACCACAGCGCGAGCACCTGGGTGGACTGTGCGGGTCCGCCGCCGGTCATGCCGACGACGAGGTCGAAGACCTTCAGCGAGTTGATGATCGTGAGGATGATCACGACGATCGTGGTGGGCCGCAGCGCCGGGACCGTGACGGCACGGAACCGCTGCCACGCGTTCGCGCCGTCGAGCTTCGCCGCTTCGATCAGCTCGACGGGCACCGTCTGCAGGCCGGCGAGGAACAGCACCATGCTGAAGCCGACGGCCTGCCAGATGTTCGCGACGAAGATCGAGCCGAGAGCGAACTGCGGATCCCCCAGCCAGGACTGCGCCCAGGCGCCCAGGCCCACGGCCTCGAGGAACTGGTTCACCGCGCCGAGGGTCGGGTTGTAGATCCACCGCCACATCGCCGCGACCGTGATCGAGGCGAAGACGGCGGGGATGTAGAAGACCGCGCGCATCAGATTGCGCCCGATCATCTTGCGGTTCAGGCCGAGCGCGAGGAGCAGCGCGATGCCGGTGGGGAGGATCAGCGACAGGATCACCCACACCACGGAGTTGCGGAAGGCGGTCCAGAACACGGCGTCCTGCGTGAACAGTCGCACGTAGTTGTCCAGGCCGACCCACACGGGCTCCTGGGTGCGGAAGCCCGACCACTCGAAGAACGACAGCCGCACGGAGTCGAGCATCGGATAGAGCAGGAACCACCCGTAGAGCACGACCGCCGGGATCAGGTACGGCAGCGCGAGCGTGAAGCGGTGGTGCTTCGGGGCGCGCTTCTTCGCACGTCCCTGGGTCACGACAGTGACAGTGGCCATTGTTCACCTCTGGGATATCGGAGGGGCCGGATGGAATCGGCGGGGCGGGCGGGCGGCCCGCCCCGCGAGGGAGCGACTACTGCGAGTCGCGGAACTTCTGGAACTCGGCGCCGGCGTCGGCCGGATCGATGTCGCCGGTGAGCACGGAGTTCTGGATGCGCCAGTACTCGGTCGTCTCGGCCGTCGAGAAGTTCTGGTCGTTGTTGGTGTACCCGCCGTCGGCCTGGTTGAACAGGTCCGCCCAGACCGCGTTGAGCGGGTTGGAGTCGTCGACGGCGACATCCTTGTTCACCGAGAGCGCGGCCCACGCCGATCCGACGAGCTCCTGGCCCTCGGTGGAGGTGCCGAAGTCGAGGAACTTCGCCGCGAGGTCGGCGTTGCCGCTGGCCGCGTTGATGTAGAAGGCCTCGCCGAAGCCGTACAGCCGGCCGGTGTCGGTCGGGAACGTGATGATCCCGATGTCGTCGGGGTTCATGCCGTTGTCGACGACCTGCGCGTTGTACCAGGTGCCTTCGAGCGACATCGCGGCCTGGCCCGAGAAGAACAGTTGCGCGGCATCGTCGTTGTTGATGCCCATGAAGCCCTCGTTGAGGTAGTCGTCGCCCCACGTCTTGAGCTCGGTGAATGCGGCGGTCACGCACTCCTCGGAGCCCCAGTCGCCGTGGCCCATGTTGAGCTCATCGGCGATGTCGGCGCCGCACTCCGTCTCGATGAGGGAGTCGAGCAGGCGCATGACGTCCCAGTTGACCGTGCCGCCGAACTCGATGGGGGTGATGCCGGCGTCCTTGAGCTTCTGCGCCGCGTCGACGAGCTCGTCGTACGTGGTCGGCGGGGTGGTGATGCCGGCCTGTGCGAAGAGCTTCTTGTTGTAGTACAGACCCTCGCCCTGCTGGCTCCACGGCACGCCGTTGAAGCCGCCGTACTGGGTGATGCCGCTCATCGACGCTGCGGTGAAGCGGTCTTCCCAGCCGTACTCGTCGTAGTAGTCGGTGAGGTCGAGGCTCATCCCGGCATCGACCAGCTCGCCGCCGAGGCCTGAGCCCTCCCAGTACCAGTAGATGTCGGGACCCGCATCCGTGCCGGCGACCTGGCGCAGGGCCGTCTTGTGCTCGTCGACCGAACGCTGCTCCAGCTTGATCGTGACGCCGTCGTTCTGCTTCTCGAACTCGTCGATGAGCGCGTTGATGGCCGTGCCCTGCGTGTCCTCCTGCGTGGGCATCCAGATGACCAGCTCGTCGGAGTCGCTCGCGGCGCCCCCTCCGGAGCAGCCGGCCAGGACGGTGACGGCGGCCGCGGTGAGGGCGACAGCGCCCCACATGCGCGTGGTGTGCATCATTGCTTTCCTTCTTCTGGGGGTTGGGGCCCTGGTGCGGGCTCTTCGGGTACGGGTCGGGCTAAGGGGTGTCGTCCTGCTGCCAAGCGCTGAACTCCTGGAGCTTGAGGTAGAAGTCCTCGAACATGAGGCGGGTGTCGACCCACGTGTACGTGCGCATCGGCCGCGCATCCGGCACCGCGACATACGTGCCGTCGTCGGCGAGCGCCGGGGTCGGCATCCCGACGTAGCGGCTCGACGACGGGTCCGCTTCGAACAGGGACCGCAACGCCGTGAGCAGCACCAGCGGCGAGTCGCCGAGCGCGTAGGTCTCGGCGGGGCCGCGGCCCTCGCCGGTGGCCCGCTCGACCACAAGGGCGGTCTCGTCGTAGAGGTACCGGCCGACCGGACCGGCGGCCGCGACGCGGATGCGCAATTCGGCATCCGAGACGAGGCACTGGCGGTACACGTCGCGCGGCACCTGCCAGATCGTGAGGTCGGAGTCGTTGAACACCACCTGCCCCGCGACGAGGTCGATCAGCAGGTTGTACTCGATCGGCATCGCGTCCGGCGGCGGCACCGCGAGGCCCGCGTGCTCGAGGCCGCCGATCCAGATCACCGTGAGTCGCTCGGCGATGCGGGGCTCGACGAGGTACGCCGACGCGAGATCGGTCAGGCCGCCGCCGGCGACGAAGAACAGCGGGGTGTCGTCGTCGCGCATCGCCTCGGCGACGATCGCCTCGACGGCCTCCGCCGGCTGCGGCGTCGCCCGGTCGGCGAGCGGCCGGTTGGACCCGGTGACGATGACCTCGGTCGACGAGAGCCCCATGCGGGCGAAGACGTCGCGCACGACCAGGGTCGCGTTGTCGGCCGTGTCGGGGCCGCTGTCGAAGGGGTCGCCGTCGCGCAGGTGCGAGGCGACCACGAGGCGGATGTCGACGTTCGGCGACAGCAGGTGGTGCACGAGCTGGTACAGGTCGTCGGGGTCGCCCGAGAAGTCGTTGTCGATGATGACGCGGGCGCGAGGGGCGCCGGCGGCGGGGATCGTCTGCCACGGACTGGTCCCGAGGGTCCAGCTCTTCGCGGTGCGGGTGACGTCGGCGTCGGGGATGGAAGTCATCCTTGACCTTCTCTGTGGGGACGGTTCGTCTAACCGGTTGACCGATTAGGTGATCGAAAACCTACGCGATAGGTGAACGTAAACCTATAGGATGACAGGGAGCGTTATCTCATCGTTACAAATGCCTGTGAGAGTGAGCACATGTCGACATCACGCCCCCGAGCGCGCCCGAGCATGGCCGACGTCGCCCGCCTCGCGGGTGTGTCGACCCAGACGGTCTCGCGCTACTTCACCGGGGTCGGCTACGTCCGGGCCGAGACGCGAACACGCATCACGAGAGCGATCGACGAGCTGGGCTACGTGCCCAACCAGTCGGCGCGCAACCTGCGATCGCAGCGCACCAACACCGTCGGCGTGCTCGCGATGGGTGCGCTCAACTACGGCAGCGCGGGCGTGCTCACCGGGCTCGGGCTCGCGGCCCGCGAGGCCGACGTGACGCTGATGATCGCCCAGCTCGACCTCGACTTCGAGGCGAAGAACTGGGAGGGCGAGGCCAAGCGCGCGCTCGCCCACTTCCTCTCGGTGCCCGTCGACGGTGTGGTCGTGTCGACGCCGATCCCCGGCATCCAATCGCTTCTCGACGGGTGGGACGAGAACATTCCGGTCATGACCGTCGCCGAGCTCCCCTGGTCGGCAGAGGGATCGGCGAGCACCCACTCGCACACGGCAGGTCTCGAAGCGACGCGGTACCTCGCGTCGCTCGGCCACCGGCGCATCATCCACGTCGCCGGTCCCGCCACGCGCAACGAGGCCGTCGAACGCGAGCGCGGCTATCGCGACGCGATCGCCGAGGCGGGCCTCGCACCCGTCGTCGTGACGGGCGCCACCGATTGGTCGTCGGCGTCGGGCCATCGCGCGGGCGAACTGGTCGATCCGGAGGCCTTCACCGCGGTGTTCGCGGCCAACGACGAGATCGCGCTCGGGTTCATGAGCGCGATGGAGGGGCGCGGGCTGCGCGCCCCGGCGGACTTCTCCATCATCGGTGTCGACGACATGCCGACGGCGGCGTACTTCTCTCCCCCGCTGACCTCGATGCGGATCGACTTCCGCGCGGTCGGCGACGCGACGTTCCGCATGCTGCACCACCAGATCCTCACCGGGGAGCACGCGCGGCACCTCGTGCTCGAGCCCGAGATGGTGGTGCGGGAGTCGGTGGCTCCGCCCTCCCACTGATCCGCGGCCGATGCGCCGTGTCGGCGACGGCGCCTAGTCTCGTGTCATGCGCCGGTCGCGAGGGGCGGGATCGTGAGCGACTTCGCCGCGCCCGCGCCCCGGCGGTGGGTGCTCCACGTCGACCTCGACCAGTTCATCGCCGCCGTCGAGATCCTGCGCAACCCCGAGCTCGCGGGCAAGCCCGTCATCGTCGGCGGCCGCGGCGACCCCACCGAGCGCGCGGTCGTCTCCACGGCGTCGTACGAGGCGCGCGAGTTCGGGGTCGGGTCGGGGATGCCGCTGCGCATCGCCGCGCGCAAGATCCCCGATGCGGTGATCCTGCCGGTCGACGCGCCGCTCTATCTCGCAGCATCCGAGGAGGTCATGGCGACGCTGCGCGCGCAGCCGGGAGCCGTGGTGCAGGTGCTCGGATGGGACGAGGCGTTCGTCGGCGTCGACACCGACGATCCGGAAGGGTACGCCCGCAGGCTGCAGCAGGACGTGTTCGACCGCACCCGCCTGCACTGCAGCGTCGGCATCGGCGACAACCTGGTCCGGGCGAAGAACGCCACCGACTTCGGCAAGCCGCGCGGCACCTTCCACCTCACTGCAGACAACTGGCTCGAGGTCATGGGGCACCGCCCGACGATCGCCCTGTGGGGCGTGGGATCGAAGATCTCGAAGCGGCTCGCGCTGCTGGGAGTCGAGACGGTGTCAGAGCTCGCCGTCGCCGACGCGGACGCCCTCACCCGCGAATTCGGGCCGAAGATGGGGCTCTGGTACCGCCAGCTCGGTCGCGGCGACGGGTCGAATGTCGTCGACGACACCCCGTGGGTCGCCCGGGGCCACAGCAAGGAGACGACGTTCCAGGTCGACATCGTCGAGCCGATCGAGATCGAGGACGCCGCCCGCCGGCTGCTCGGCGAAGTGCTCGACGAGGTCGCCGCCGACGACCGTCCCGTCGTGGGGCTCGGGCTGAAGGTGCGCTACGCGCCGTTTCTCACCAAGACGTTCACGAAGAAGATCCCGTCGACGTCCGACCGCGAGGTCGTGCTGGCGCGCACGATGGAGCTCGTCGCGAAGATCGATCCCGGAAGACCCATCCGGCTCCTCGGCGTGCGTGCCGAGATGGCGATGCCGGACGACGCCCGCGAGGGCCACACGCCCACCCGCGGCGGCTGGTGATGTGACGCCGGGGTTGACGGGCACTCGCAGAACCTGCCGGCGCGGGATCCGGCGACGTAGCGTGGAGTCATGGCTGACATCCGCGCCGAGGTCAAGGAGTTCCTGAGCTCCCGTCGCGCCCGGCTCACCCCCGAGCAGGCGGGGCTGCCCGCGTACGGCGGCAACCGCCGGGTCGCCGGCCTCCGCCGCGAGGAAGTGGCGATGCTCGCGGGCGTCTCCGTCGACTACTACGTGCGCCTCGAGCGCGGGAATCTCGCCGGTGCGTCGGAGGGTGTGCTCGACGCCGTCGCCCGCACCCTGCAGCTCGATGAGGCGGAACGCGAGTACCTGTTCGATCTCGCGCGCGCGGCCGGCCCCGGCCGCAAGCCCGCCCGACGCCCCTCGCCGACGGTACGACCGGCCGTGCAGCAGGTGCTGGACGCGTTCACCGAGGCGCCGGCCTGGGTGCGCAACGGCCGCCACGACATCCTCGCGGCGAACCTGCTCGCCCGCGCGCTCTACTCCCCCGTCTTCGACGATCCGCGCCGGCCCGTGAACACGACCCGGTTCGCGTACCTGAACCCGGCTGCCCGCGACTTCTGGCGCGACTACGACCAGATCACCCACGACTCCGCCGCGATGCTGCGGATGGAGGCGGGTCGCAACCCGCACGACCCCGACCTCATCCGCCTCGTCGGCGAGCTCTCCACGCAGAGCGAGCTGTTCCGCGAGCGCTGGGCCTCGCGCGACGTGAAGTTCCACCGCAGCGGCCTCAAGCGCCTGCATCACCCGGTGGTCGGCGACCTCGAGCTGAACTACGAGTCGATGGACCTGCCGAGCGAGCCGGGCCTCGTGCTCAACGTCTACACGGCCCCCGCGGGCTCTCCGTCGGCCGACGCCCTCAAACTCCTGGCCTCGTGGGCGGCCACGCAGGCCGCCGAGTTCGCGGCGTTCGACGCCACGGCCACGGCCGCCGCCGCTCGCTGAGCGCCGGCACTGTCCTCGAGCCAGGGGATTCTCGCCGAGACCGAGTGCCGTATCCCTTGTCTCGGCGGAAACGCCTCGGCTCGACGCTCACAGCGCCGACGAAAGCTGCTCACCTGTCACGAAGTGCCGGGCGATCCGGCACTTCGTGACAGGTGAGCAGCAGGGGTCGAGCCGCTTCAGACCGGGGTGACGAGGAGGGTCGTGGCCGCAGCATCCGTTCCGGTGATCGCCCCGACGGGACCAGGCCCGTAGCGGTCGTACTTCGCGTGCAACGCGGCGTCGACCTCCGATGCAACGGCCCCGTCGGCCAGCCGGAACGTCACGTCCTTCGAGACGCCGCCGGCTGTGACACGACCGGTGCCCGACCGCACGGCGCGGCGGAACCACCCGTTCTCGGGGCCGTGCGCCGACCGGACGTAGAGGGCGTCACCGACGGCCGCGTGCCAAATCGTGACGGCCGGGCGCAGCGTCCCGTCGGGCCGCCGCGACGAGATGCGCAGTTCGGTGGCCGCGCCGATGCGGCGCAGCTCCGCCTCGTCCCACGCCGTCATGACGCGCCGCCCGCCGGGTATTCGGCCTCGGTGAGCTTGTCGCCCCACTCCGTCTCGGGCTCGTCGGCGTCGGGGGCGGGCGCCTCCCACAGCGCGAGGTGGCACATGAACTGGTCGGCGGCGGCGCCGTGCCAGTGCCACTCCCCCGCGGGCGTGTAGACCGTGTCGCCGGGGCGCAGCTCGATCGGCTCCTCACCGCGCGTCTGCACCCAGCCGAGGCCCTCCGTCACATGGAGCGTCTGCCCCACCGCGTGCCGGTGCCAGGCGGTATGTGCGCCGGGGGTGAACCGCACCAGGTTCAGGCGCGTGCGCGAGGGTTCCTCGCCGCGGTAGTAGGCGTTGAAGTAGACGTCGCCGCTGAACCAGTCGGCGGGTCCCTTGACCGTCGCCGCTTGCGGCTGCCTGCTCGTGCTCATCCTGTGCTCCTTCTCAGAGCCCGACCATCGCCATGCCGGCGTCGTCGTAGCGGTTGCCCGCCACGACCGCGGCGAGCGCGTCGAGCGTCGCGATGTCGTCGGCCGACAGCGCCACGGCGGTCGAGCCCGCGTTCTCGTCGACGCGCTCGCGGCGGCGGGTTCCCGGGATCGGGACGATGGACGGATGCCTCGACAGCAGCCACGCGAGGGCCACCTGGCCGGGCGTCGCCCCACGTGCGGCGGCGACGTCGCGCACGCCGTCGACGACGGCCTGGTTCGCGCGGAGGTTGTCGGGCTCGAACCGCGGGACGCGGCCGCGGATCTCGCCGGCGCCGAACGTGGCGTCTGCCGTGACGGTGCCCGTCAGGAACCCCTTGCCCAGCGGGCTGAACGGCACGAACCCGATGCCGAGCTCCGCGCACGTCGGCAGCACCTCGGCCTCGGGGTCGCGGGTCCACAGCGAGTACTCGCTCTGAACGGCCGTCACGGGGAAAACCGCGTGCGCGCGACGGATGGTGGCCGCACCGGCCTCGGAGAGACCGAAGTGCTTCACCTTGCCCGCCGCGACGAGCTCGCCGACGGCGCCCGCCACATCTTCGATGGGCACGGCGGGATCGACGCGGTGCTGGTAGAACAGGTCGATCGCGTCGACGCCGAGCCGCTGCAGCGAGGTGTCCGCGACCCGCCGGATCTGCTCGGGGCGCGAGTCGGTCCCGACCATCTTGCCGTCGACGATGTCCCAGCCGAACTTCGTCGCAACGACCACGCGGTCGCGGATCGGGGCGATGGCCTCACCGACGAGCACCTCGTTGTCGTACGGTCCGTACACCTCGGCGGTGTCGATGAACGTCACGCCCTGGTCCACCGCGTAGCGGAGTACGCCGATCATGTCGTCGCGGTCCCCGGGGTTCGGACCGTAGCTCATCGACATCCCCATGGCGCCGATGCCGATCGCCGAGACCTCGAGACCCTGTCCGAGCTGCCTGGTGTGCATGGTTCCTCCTTGCGCCGCTGAGCGTTCGCCCGCGGCATCCTCCATCCCACTCCTGCCAGCCTGCGCGCGGGAGACCCCGCTGTGACAGGTACCGTGAGAACCCCTCGCGACGGCGTCAGCGGATGTCGGCGAGCGCGCGGTGGACGGATGCCACCGCGCTGGAGCCCTCTCCTACCGCCGCGGCGACGCGCTTCATCGAGCCCCGGCGCACGTCGCCGGCGGCGAAGATGCGGGGCACGGCGGTCTCGAACGGCAGCGGTTCGCGGCCCATCCCCTGCCAGCGCTCCAGCGACTGCACCGACACGTCCGTGCCGGTGCGGAGAAATCCGTCGGCGTCGCGATCGAGCTCGGCGAGCCACGAGGTCGCCGGCTCCGCGCCGATGAAGCAGAACAGTCCGCGGGCCGCGACGTCGCCGATCGAGTCGATGCTCACGCTCTCGAGGGCCGCCACTCCGCCGAGCGCGGTGACGCGGGACCCGGTGTGCACGTCGATCCGCGGGTCTTCGAGCAGCCGGTCCACGAGGTACGACGACATGCGGCTGCCGAGGTCGGAGCCGCGCACCACGAGGTGCACCGGGCATCCGTTCGCGGCGAGATACAGCGACGCCTGCCCGGCGGAGTTCGCCCCGCCGACCACCACCACCGGCGACTCGAACACCTGCCGGAGCTCGAGCGGCGTGGCCGCGTAGTAGATGCCGGCGCCCTCGAACTCGTTCCATCGATCGAGGTCGAGCGTGCGGTAGGCGGCTCCGGAGGTGACGATCGCCGTGCGGGCACGGATGACGCGGCCGTCGGTGAGTGTGACGTCGAGGTCTCGCCCCGCCGGGCGGAGGTCGGCCGCCTCGCACGGCGCGTAGACCCGCACGCCGAACTTGAGCGCCTGGAGCGACGCCTGGCCGATCAGGTCGCCGCCGCTCACGCCGAACGGGAAGCCCAGGAAGTTCTCGATGCGCGACGTCGCCGCGGCCTGCCCACCCGGGGCCACAGCATCCAGCAGCACCGTGCTGAGCCCTTCGGAGGCCCCGTAGATGGCGGCGGCGAGGCCCGCTGGTCCGCCGCCGACGACGACCAGGTCGACCACCTCGTCGGCCCGACCCTGGTAGCTCAGGCCGAGCCGTTCGGCGACCATGCCGGGCGTCGCGTTCTTCATGGCCTCGCCCTGGATGAAGGCGACCGGGAGGTCGTCGAGGCCGATGCCGTGGTCGCCGAGGGTCCAGAGGTCGCCCGGAGCCAGCTCGATCGCCGTGTGCACGAGATCGACCCGCTCCGCGAAGCGTCGCAGCGCCAGGAAGTCGCGTGATGATCGAGGTCCGACGAGCTTGAGGGTCAACGCGGCGGGTCCGGTGCGGAGGATCTCGCGGCGCGCCCACAGCGCGTGGAGGATGATGTCGCACAGCTCGTCGTCTTCCGCCATCAGCACGCGAAGGCGCGCACGGCTGACCCGCAGCATCCGTCCCGCCTTCGTCGCCCGTGCCGACAGGAACGCGCCCTGCCCATTGAGCAGGCCGAGTTCGCCGACGAAGCTGCGCGGACCCATCGTGCCCACGTGGGTCTCCCCCACCCAGCCGAAGGCGACGCGGACGATCTCCAGCTCACCCGTGTCGACGAGGATCAGGTCGTAGTCCAGATCGCCGGCCTCGAACAGGTACTCGCCCGCCTCGACGTCGTGCGGCTCGCCGAACGACAGCAGGCGCTCCCACTGGGCGTCGGTGAGCGCGGGCTTCATCATGCGCTCGAACTCGCGCTGCGTCATCTTCGCGTTGCCCATCGCAGTTCCTTCCTCAGCGGTGGATCAGCTCGCGCCAGTCGGCTGGGACACGGCCCTCCGGCCCCGGCGACGGCTGCGTGTCGGGCCGCGACTCGGGCGGCGAGAGCTCTGGTCCGTCGACGTAGTCCTCGGCGACGTAGTCCCAGAACCATTCCTCGCCCGGCTCGAAGCTGCGGACGTACCGGTGACCGGTCGCGCGGAAGTGCGCCGTGGCGTGCTGCGCGGGCGAGGTGTCGCAGCACCGCACATCGCCGCACACCGCGCAGCGCCGCAGGTGCACCCACCACCCGCCGACGTCGTCGCAATCGGCGCAGCCCTCACCCGAGGGCGGCACGGTGGGGTCGATCTCGCTCAGGCTCATTCGCCTGCCTCTCATCGCACGCGTTCCGTCGGTGCGATGCTAACGCGCCGGGGCGGGAGCCGGGCGGTTAGAGTGAGCCGCGATGATCGAGGTTGCGGACGGCGTGCTCGTCGCCACGAGCCGCGTGATGTCGACGACGTCGACCGTGCTGTGCCGGGACCGCGAGGCGCTGCTCGTCGATCCGGCGTGGATGCCCGACGAGCTGGACGCCATCGCCGATGAGCTCGACGCGCGCGGGCTCCGCGTCATCGGCGGCTTCGCCACGCACGCCCACCACGACCACCTGCTGTGGCACCCGCGCTTCGGCTCCGCGCCACGCTGGGCGTCGGCGGCGACCGCCGCGCTCGCCCGCGAAGAGAGGGATGTCCTGGTCGCCGCGCTCGGCGCCGAGTTCCCGGAGCCGCTGGTCGACCTCATGGGGGTGGTGGAAGAAGTGGATGCTGCGCTCCCGCCCTCGTCCGTTCCGCGAGGTTTCGCCCCCGAGCTGGTGGTGCACGACGGCCACGCGCCCGGTCATACCGCGGTGTGGCTGCCCGAACAGCGGGTGCTGATCGCCGGCGACATGCTCAGCGACCTCGAGCTGCCCCTCCCCTTCTATCCGGACGACCTTCCGTCGTATGTCGCGGCGCTCGACCTCCTCGCCCCGTTCGCCGCCCGGGCCGCCGTCGTGATCCCGGGCCACGGCACGCCAGGGTCCGACGCCGTGGCGCGCCTCGACACCGACCGCCGCTACCTCGACGACGTCATCGCCGGGCGAGTCCCCAGCGACTCGCGCCTCGCGAACCCGGGGATGCCGGACGAGTACGCGCACCTCAAGGCGTTGGTCGCCGGCCCCTGAGCTGTCAGGCCTCCTCGACCAGGACCGGCGCAGGGCGCCGCCCGCCGATGAGCGGTGCGACCATCGCGGCGATGACGACGAACACGAGCGGGATCAGGAGCGCGGCGCGCAGGCCGTACTCGTCCCCGACGAAGCCCAGCGCGGGCGGTCCGACGAGGAACGCGACGTAGCCGGCGGTCGCCACGAGCGACACCCGTGCCGCCGAGTCAGGACCCGAGTCGCCCGCCGCGCTGATCGCGACCGGGAACCCGAGCGATGCACCGAGCCCCCACAGCAGCACCGCGGCGGCGGCCACGACCTGGCTGTCGACGAAGATCACGAGCGCCAGGCCGACGGCGGCGAAGACGCCGCTGGCGCAGAGCACGGCGGGGCGGCCGAAGCGCTCGATGAACCAGCCGCCGGAGAAGCGGCCGATCGTCATCGCGGCAGCGAACACGGCGTAGATCGTCGAGCCGAGGGCGGGATCGAACCCGTGGCCGTCGACCATGACCAGCGGGAGCCAGTCGTTGGCGGTGCCCTCGGCGAGCGCCATCGCCAGGATGATCACGCCGATCAGGAGCAGGCGGGAGTCCTTCCACAGCGCACGACGGTCCTCGCGCACCGTCGTCGTCTCGCCCCCGTAGGCGCGACCGGTGTGCGGCGGCAGCGCGGGGACCGCGAGAAGAACCGCGACCAGGGCCACCGCTCCGACGATCACGAGGTGCCAGAGCACCGGGAACGCCGCAGCCGTTGCCACGATGCCGACCACGGCGCCGACGACGGTGCCGAGGCTGAAGCATCCGTGCAATGTCGGAAGGAAGGAGCGATCCGTCACCCGCTCGACGTCCGCGCCCTCGACGTTCATCGCGACTTCGCCGCCGCCCATGCCGGCGCCGAAGAGGAAGAGGCCCGCGGCGACCGCGAATGCCGATCCCGTGGCTGCGCCGATGCCGATGAGCGGCATGCTCAGCACGATTCCCGCGGCTCCAGCGGCGATCACCGGGCGAGCGCCCAGCCGCGCGACGAGCGCACCGGACGAGAGGATGCCGATCATCGAGCCGAGCGAGAGGCCGAACAGCACGAGTCCCATCTCGGCGGTCGACGCCCCGAGCAGATCACGGATGTCGGGCGTGCGCGTCACCCAGGACGCGATCCCGACACCGGGGACGAAGAAGAGCGTGGCCAGGGCGAGGCGGCGCGCGCGAAGAGACGTGGGCATCGGCATCCTTTGATGTATGTACGATCGTACACAACTGATCTGTACTATCGTACACAACTGGTGGTCCCGACGAGATGAGGTTTCGGATGGTGGCACGAGGCGCGAATGACCCGGACCGGCGGGAGCGGATCATCGCGGCGGCGCTCGAGGTGATCGGCGAGCGCGGGGTGCACCAGACCAGCCACCGCGTCATCGCCGCCCGCGCCGGGGTGCCACTCGGCTCCCTCACCTACTACTTCGACGGGCTGTCCGACATCCTCGAGCAGGCGTTCGCCTCACTGGCGGCCCGCATGGCGGAGCAGTACCGGGCCAGCCTCGAGGGGGCACGGTCCCGCGATGAGGCCTGCGCAGCCGTGGTCGACCTGATCTGCGGCTCGTATGCGACGACCGACGAGGTGCGCGCGCTCTTCGAGATGTACTCGTTCGGCAACTACGACGCGAAGGTGCACGACCTCTGCCGCGACTGGCTGCTCGTGAGTCGCGCGAGCCTCGGCCTGCACTTCACCGAGCCGACCGCCCGCGCCCTCGACGCGCTCGTCGAGGCCTTCCCGATGCACCAGGCGTGGGAGGGTGAGCCGCTCGACCGCGACTACGTCGCAGCGGTCGTCCAGGCGCTCGTGGACCGGTTCGAGCCGGCCCGCGACATCGCCTGACGCGCGGAGGTCAGTCCAGCTCGACCGCGGTGTCTCGCGGGTAGGCACCGCCGGCGAGCTTCACCAGGTGGGCGTGCGCGTACTCGCACACCAGCGCGTGCCGGTAGACCATGCGCGGGACATCGACGTTCGAGTCCATCCACAGGCTCATTCCCGCCAGCTTCCAGTGGCGGAACGTGTCGTCGCCGGTGACGAGCGCAAGGATCTCGAGGAACGAGTCGTCGAACCGGATCGAGTGCACCGCCCGCCGGTACTCCTCCACGGTGAGCGCCATGGAGAACGGGATGTTCATGAAGCACAGCGCGGTCTGGATGTCGAGCCGAAGGTAGCGGCGACGCCGGCGCTCGGCATCGAGCGGCGGGATGTCGAGCTGCGCGAAGTCGAGCACCTCCGGTCGCGTGAGCGGAACACCGTCGAGGGCGATCAGGACGTCGTACACATTGACGTCGTGCTCGACGACGGCCGAGTCGCCGAGTCCCGCGAGGGTCTCCGGCCGCAGCGTGACCGGCGCCATGTCGACCGCCGTATTGCGGATGATGAAGTTCACGAGGTTCGTCTCGACCACGAAGTGCCGGATCAGCAGCTCGACCGCGCCGGGCGAGACGAACCGCCGCAGGAACCACACGCACAGCGCGTCCATCGTGCTCAGCGGCATCCATCGGAACGGCAGCACGCGCTTC
The DNA here is from genome assembly GCF_042266945.1 of Microbacterium sp. NPDC056057. Taxonomy (NCBI): domain Bacteria; kingdom Bacillati; phylum Actinomycetota; class Actinomycetes; order Micrococcales; family Microbacteriaceae; genus Microbacterium; species Microbacterium sp. NPDC056057. The sequence continues at coordinate 1,291,499 of NZ_JBHJWS010000001.1, read as the reverse complement.
ACGATCGAGATGACGGCGACGAGCACGCGGGAGACGATCCGCGCGATCGGGTAGAGCCAGCGCCGCGACAGGCGTCGCTGGTCGTTGATGATCTGACGCACCAGCGCGCGGTCGAGTGGCACCGAGGGATCGGCGTACACCGCCTCCCACATACTCGGGTCAGAGCGCACGAACTCCGGCATGCTCGGGCGCGGCGCCGCCACGTCAGCGGTCCAGTTCCTCGAGCTGCAGCGCGTACAGCCGCGCCACCACCTGCGCGCAGCGGACGATGTCGTCGGCATCGCGGTCGTCGATGATGCCCGAGGTCAGGATCGCCTCCATGTCCCCGGTGTGCTCGGCGTCGGCATCCTGGTGGTACCGCATGAAGTGCACCTGGTTGTCGGCGAGACCGAGCACCTCCTGGAACCGCGCCGCCCACCCCGCCGCACGCTTCGCGCCCAGGCCCTCGATGATGAACATCGCGCCCAGCAGACCGACCGGGTTCGGCTGACCCGCGTAGTGGAACATGTAGCCCGACAACGCCTCGGAGCCGATGTTCTTGCGCCCGCGGCGCAGCTCGTCGAGCGATCCGCCGATCGCGACGTAGTCGCGCTCGAGCATCAGGTAGTCGCGGTGCTCCTCCTCCGCGTGGCGGATCGCGGCCGCACGCAGCTCGAAGTGCTCGATGTCGAAGCTCGACGCCGCACGCGAGATCCACGGCGACCCGTCGACCACCTGCTGGCGGAGGTTGAAGAGCAGGCGCCGGTAGTCGTCGAGCGTCACCGTTCCGTCGGCGAGGCGCTGCAGGATGGGCACCCGGTCCAACCGGTCCTCGAGCTCCACCCAGACGGCCGCCAGGCGTTCGAACAGCGTTCCGGCGCCGTCCTCGGGGGCGATGTCGGCGGAGACGGTCGTGGTGCTGCTCATGTCGATGCTCCTTGCTGGTCGCGGGGCGCGACCACGGTGAGATGGGCGAAGGCGAACGAGAACCGGCCCGACTCGGGCACGGCGAGAAGGACGGTCTCGCCCGGCGCGAAGCGCCCCGTGCGCCAGGCCTCCTCGAGCGCGATGAAGATGCTCGCGGAGCCCGTGTTGCCGCGGGTCTCGAGATTCGAGAACCAACGGTCGGTGTCGAGTGTCGGGATGCGACGCCGGAGCGCCTCGAACGCGGCGTCGCGGAACATGTTCGTGCTGTAGTGGCAGACGACGTGGTCGAGGTGGCGCACGTCGACGAGCCCGATGTCGACGAGCTCCTCGAACTGGCGGATGCCGGCATCCGCGAGGTCGTCGAGCATGCTCACGTCCTGCCGCAGCAGGAACATGCCGGCCGCGTCCCCCTCGGCGATGCCGACGTCCTGCCAGGTTCCGCCGACCTCCGGCTCGGCCCCGACCATGCCGGCGCGCATGCACACGTCGTGCTCGTGGGCGAGCGAGACGTGCCTCACCCAGTCGACTCGCAGCGACGGCTTGCTCGGATGGGGCTGGAACTCGACGACGACCGCACCGGCTCCGTCGGACAGCATCCACCGGAGGAAGTGGGCGTCCATGCCCGCACGGATGCCCTCGTACCGGCGCTGCCGGAGGCTCCGGCTCGCGAGCTCCGAGCCCACCACGGCCGCGCGGGGGTGATCGCCGAGCCGGATCTTGCTGACGACCGCGTCGAGCGCCGCGAGGCTGGACGCGCACACCCCGGACGCCGACAGCAGCTGCATCGGCCCGCCGCCGAGTCGGCCGTGCACCATCGACGCGAAACCGGGCACGAGCACGTCGCCCATCGTCGTCGCGCACGCCAGCATGCGGATGTCGTGGGCGTCGACGCCGCGATCGTCGAACGCCGCACGGAGGGCCTTGACTGCGAGCTCCTCGTTGAGCTCGGTCGGCTCGCCGTGCTCGTCGAGCGCGTAGTGCCGCTGCCGGATGCCGTTCGAGTCGAGGATGCGCCGCCGGATGCGCTGGGTCACCGCGTCGTCCCCGCCGAGGCGCGCCACGATGCCGTCGTTGTCGACCGGCTCCCCCGGCAGGTACCGGCCGAAGCCGGTGAGATAGGCATTCGCCGTCGCGCCCATGGTGAGAAGACTAAAGGGCAGACATGGATGCTGTGCCCCGCAGCATCCATCATCTCCATCGTGGCGGCGACCGGGTCCCGTTTTAGCCGTGACGGAACTATGGTGTGCGCAGAGGGGCCGCGCAGCGGCGGACGAGTATCGACGGAGATGACGTCATGGAAACGAGCGATGCGGTCGTGACTCTCAGCGAAGAGCAATGCTGGAACCTGCTTGCGCGCGGCGAGCTGGGGCATCTCGCCCTGGACGCGGATGGCGACCCCGACATCTTCCCGGTGAACTATGTGATCGATGGACCCCGTGTGCTGTTCCGCACGGCCCCCGGGTCCAAGCTCGCGGAGCTCTCGGAGCACCCACGCGTCGCGTTCGAGGTCGACGAGTACGACGACACGTACGCCTCGAGCGTGATCGTGAAAGGAGTGGCGGAACGGCTCGAGCTGCAGCGTGAGATCGACGAGGCCGACGCACTTGCGCTGCGTCCTTGGATCCCCACCCTCAAGTACCGGTGGGTGCGTATCGTGCCGACGCAGATCTCGGGCCGGTGGTTCGCACGCACGCCGGAGCCTGACCGCTACAAGGCATCGTCGAAGGAAGGCGCGTAAGGACGTCGCGAGGTTCGCACACCGAGCGATCTCGGGCCGGCCGATGTGCGTGCGTCGGCTAGCATTCGGGGATGACGCACGCGGGGCCGATCGATGACGTTCCGATCGGCGGCGAGAGCATCCGCCTCGGGCAGTTCCTGAAGTTCGCGGGGGTACTCGACTCCGGCGGCGAGGTGAAAGAGGCCATCATCGACGGCTTCGTGCTGGTGAACGGCGAGGTCGATCGCCGCCGCGGACGGCAGCTGCAGGTCGGCGACGTCGTCAGCTTCGAGGGACGCAGCGTGCGCGTCTGCCCCTGATCGAGCCAGAACCCATCGCGCTACTCCCCACGCCGTGTGAGCACGCTGATCTGGGTGCGAATGTCCGCGAGGAGGGTCTCAGTATCCGCGGTCGCGTTGACGCCCGCGGCCATGGTGAGGAACATCACGGACGACACGACCCGCGCGAGCACAGCCGCATCAGCCTCGCTGATCTCGGGGCGGCGGGCGATCACCGCGGCGAGCGCAGATTCGGTCCTGAGGGCAATCTCGAGCGCCTCGGCATGCCGCGGCTCGGTGGGGTCTCCGAAGACCATCTCCCGCAGGTAAGTACGCCCGTTGTCGACCTGCACGCGGTTGCATTCCACGACGGGCCGAATGACCGCCATGAGGGCGTCGACCGGGTCGCCGATGCCGTCCGCGGCGGCTCGTCCGCGCTCGAGCGCCTCCTCGTAGTGGGCGTTCTGCACCAGCAGGAGCAGCTCGCCCTTCGTCTTGGCGTACAGGAAGAGCGTGCCGGTGCCGATGTCGGCAGCATCCGCGATCTGCTGCGTGGTCACGTCGTCCGCGCCGTGCGCTGCGAACAGAGTGCTCGCGGCGGCGACGATCCGTTCGAGCTTCGCCCGCTTGTTGCGTTCACGACGCCCCATCGAAATCGGTGCCTCGGTCATCGCCACCTTTCAGGAATAGTTTGTGACTAGGCTCAGTTATGAGTGGAGTCACTAATGACAACGCTCGGCCGCCCCACGATCTTCCCACGCACGTCGTATGGATCGCGGCGGCCCAGCGTCTCTTCATCTCGACAGAAAGCTGACGAAGAAATGACCTCTCTCGATGGAGCCGTCGTCCTCATCACGGGCGCGAACGGCGGAATCGGCACCGAGCTCGTGGCTCAGGCGCTCGCTCGTGGCGCCTCCAAGGTGTATGCCACCGCGCGCACTCCGCGTTCGTGGAGCGACGAGCGCGTCGTTCCGCTGGCTCTCGACGTCACCGACGGGGCGTCCGTCGAGAGTGTCCTTCGGGCGGCCCCCGACGTCACGGTGCTCATCAACAATGCCGGCGCCTCGGCGTCCACGGGCAGCATCCTCGCTCAGAGTGACGAAGAGATCCGCAGCAACGTCGAGACCAACCTGGTCGGCCCCCTCGCGCTCGCCCGCGCCTACGCGCCCACCCTCGGGGCGCATGGCGGCAACACGGCGATCGTCAACATCCACTCGGCGCTGTCCTGGTACGCGGTCGCCGGCATCTACTCGGCGACCAAGGCCGGCCTGTGGTCGGTGACGAACTCGCTGCGCCTCGAGCTGCAGCCGGCCGGCGTGCAGGTGCTGGGCGTGCACGTCGGCTACGTCGACACCGCCATGGCGGCGCACAGCGCGGACCCGAAGCTCGACCCTGCCGACTTCGTCGCGATGGTGTTCGACACGCTGGAGGCCGGTGGAATCGAACTGCTCGCCGACGACACATCCCGCCGCGTGAAGGCGGGCCTGTCCGCTCCGCTCGAGGCCGTGTACCCCCAGCTCGCAGCCGGCGCCTGAGGACGCGGGGTCGACCAATGAGAGCGTTCGTCTTCGATTCGTACAACCATCCCCTGCACGAGGCGGATGTCGCTGAGCCGACCGTGGGCGACCACGACGTGCTCATCGAGGTGGCCGCCGCGGGGGTGAATCAGCTCGACGAGAAGATCCGGCTCGGGGAGTTCAAGCAGATCCTCCCCTATCGCGTTCCGCTGATACTGGGCCACGACGTCGCCGGCACCGTGATCCGCACGGGCCGCAGCGTGACAGGATTCCACGCTGGCGACGCCGTCTATGCCCGCCCCCGCGATCACCGCATCGGAACCTTCGCCGAGAGAATCGCCGTGCACGAGGCCGATGTCGCCCTCAGCCCCACAACGGTCTCTTCAGTCGAGGCCGCCTCCCTGCCCCTGGTCGCACTGACCGCCTGGCAGGCGCTCGTGGTCGAAGGCGCGGTCCAGCCGGGTCAGAAGGTGCTCATCCACGCCGGCAGCGGGGGCGTCGGAACGATCGCCATCCAGCTCGCCAAGCATCTCGGTGCTTTCGTCGCGACGACAGCATCGGGCAGGAACGCCGACTTCCTGCGAGAGCTGGGGGCAGATGTCGTGATCGACCACCGCACCGAAGACTTCACGCAGGAACTCTCGGACTACGACCTGGTCCTCGACAGTCTCGGTGGCGAGAACCTCGACAAGTCGCTGCGAGTCCTCAAGCGCGGCGGGAAGGTCATCGGGATCTCGGGGCCGCCCACCCCGGCGTTCGCCAAGAAGGCAGGGCTGAATCCGATCCTCCGGCTCGCGATCAGCGGTCTCAGCAGGAAGATCCGGACCCGGGCCGCGAAGGCGGGAGTGACCTACGAGTTCCTGCTCATGCAGGCCTCGGGTGACCAGCTTCGCCAGATCGCCGAGCTGGTCGACGCGAAGGCCATCCGGCCCGTCGTCGGCAGGACGTTCCCGTTCGCCCAAACGCCAGAGGCGCTGAGCTCGCTCGCCTCCGGCGGCGCCCGAGGCAAGACCGTCGTCACCATCGCCTGACTCAGCGCGGAATCGTGAGGCGGTCGGCCGCGCCGGCCGCCTCACGGTCCTCGACACTGTCAGCCCTTGACGGCGACCCGGTGAGGTGTTGCGAAGACCCATACCAACCGCAGGCCCCGTGGGGGACGCTTGGGGACACCCACCGTTCGGAAACCGGATCTCGGCCGAGCGCCGCAGCCGGACAAAGGAGAAACCCCCGGTTTGACCGGGGGTTTTTCTGCGGAGACGGAGGGATTTGAACCCTCGGTCCCCTTACGAGGACTCCACCTTAGCAGGGTGGTGCACTAGGCCTGACTATGCGACGTCTCCAGGCATCCGGCCGCGAGGGCGCGGATGCACCCAGCAATCATAACCGAGACCGGGACCTCTTCTTGCCACGCATGGAACCCGCCGTCGGGTATCACCCGTCGCCGCCGTTCGCTCATCCCGGTATGCCGTTCACACAGTACGGAGTGCTCAGCGGAACCCTCGTGTCGCACGAGCGGGACGACCCCGACGAGTTCGGACGCTGGTGGCACGTCAACCTGAAGCTGCGCAGCGGGGCACGCGACTACCGCGTCGCGGTCGACGTCGACAGCAAGAACTCCGCCGCGGGGGTGCAGTGGAAGACCATCCGCACCACGGGCGCGAGGCTCGGCTGGCCGGCGCCGCCGGCTCCGGCCTTCACGAAGCTCCTCTCCTCCCCCACCTCGGGCGCCCTCGACGTCATCCGGCATCGCGAACTGAGGGTCGTCGGCATCCGCTGGTTCCTGCAGTGGCTGTTCCGTGCACGGGATGCTGTGGCCGCCGATCGTTCGCCCTTCTGGGTGCCGTTCCTCCGGCCGTGGCGCTCCGGCGACCAGCTCCAGGCGTCGCAGGCGCTGGAGGCGACGCTGCGCGTCGGCGCGCTCACGCTCGTCTGGGGCGAGCCGTTCCCCGAGGGCGCGGCACCGGCGTCGGCGCAAGGCATCCATAACGTCCATCAGAACCAGGGCGACCCCGCCGGGTCGCAATGGTTCCCCGAGAACGGGATCTGGCAGGACGGTGGGGTCGCGACGCAGCAGCCCGACGGCAGCTGGGTCGCCTTCATCTCGAAGTTCTCGACGCAGTCCGACCGCACCGACAGCCTCGGCCACCCCGTGTGAGCAGGAGCTCACGCGGGCGAATCAGCGCATCCGAGCGCCGACGGCTGGTCGGCTACCGGCCCTCGGGCTGCGTGCAGGTGGTCTGCGCCGCGGTCTGCCCCGCGATCGCCGACGGCAGCTCGACGCGCGTCTCCGCCGCCGGGGTCTCGGTGACCGGAGCCTCGGCCGCGGGCGTCTCGCCGGCGGCCTCGGTCGCGGCGGGCGTCGGAGCCGTCTCGGGCTTGACGGCCTCGCCGGTCACCTCGACGCCGTAGCCCTGGCTCGCGTCGCCCGTCAGCGTCAGCGGCTGGTTGGCCTTGAGCGCCTCGAAGAGCACGTTCGCGGCGTCCTTCACCGGCATCACGCGGCTGGCGCCGTCGCCCGAGGCGTAGCGCGTCGGGTACTGCACGAACACGATGTCCTCGTACGGCACGTCCTTGACCGCCATCGCGATCTGCACCATGAGCGTCGGGTTCGTGAGGCCGGAGCTCAGCACGAGCTGCTCCTGCTGCACCTGGCTGATCGCCGTGGTCGCGAGGTTCAGCAGCGTCGCGGGGTTGGCGAGCACCGAATCGGACTGCAGCTTGCGCACCATCGACGACATGAACTGCTGCTGGTTCGAGATGCGGCCGAGATCGGAGCCGTCGCCGATGCCGTGGCGGATGCGCAGGAACTGCAGCGCCTGCACACCCTGCAGCGTGTGGGTGCCTGCGGTCAGCTTGAGTCCGGTGTGCGAATCGCTGATGTCGCCGGCGACACAGACGTCGACGCCGCCGATGGCGTCGGACATGTTGATGACACCGGTCCAGCGGATGGCCGCGGCGAAGTCGATCTGATCCCCGATGAGGGACTCGATCGTGAGCACGGTGCACGCGAGCCCGCCGTACTGGTAGGACGCATTGAGCATCTGCGACGACATCGCCGAGTAACTGCCGCTGCCGTCCTCCTTCGGGCACGATGGGATCGGCACGAGCATGTCACGCGGGAACGACACCACGGTCACGCGGCGGGGCTCGTCCGAGATGTGCACGAGCATCGTGACGTCGTTGCGCTCCCCCTCGGTCGCCTTGGCCTGGCACGCCCCCGACAGCGCGGCGTTCGCACCCTCGCACGAGTCGGTGCCGACCATGAGGATGTTCACGCCGCCCTCGATCGCGCCCAGCGACGGCGGCAGCGGCTTCTCCTCGTCGAGCACGACGGCGTTCGCGGTGATCGTCTGCGTCGCGTCGAACAGGTTGTACGCCGCGATGCCCGCCGCGCTCACGCCGAAGACGGCGAGCACGACTCCGAACATCGCGAAGAGGGTCATGAACGGATGCCGCGACTTCAGCACTCCGTGGCGCGCAAGGGGCGTCTGGCCCTCTCTCGAGGGCCGCTTGTCCGATGCCATCAGCCGTTGGACCTGACGTTGCCGGCGGAGCAGGTCTGCTGGGCCGCGTTCTGGCCCGGGATGTTGTTCGGAAGCGCCACGGGGGTCTCACTGGGGGCGGGTGTCGCCGACGGGTCGGCGGTCGCCGTGGGGGCGGGGTCGGCGGGCGCCTCGGTGGGCTGCGGGTCGGCCACGATCACTCCTCCGGTGAGGTCCTGGTCATGCGTGACCTCGAGCGACTCGTTCGCCGCGAGCGCCGCCCACAGCTGTTCGGCCGAGTCGTAGTCGGGCACCACGCGGTTGACGTCGGCGGGGTCGGTGAGCACCGGGTACTGCACGAACACGATGTCTTCGAACGGCACGTTCTTGACCGCGAGCGCGATCTGCACGAGCGTCATCGGGTTGGTCAGCGACTTGCTCGGCGTGATGTTGTCGACCGCGGTCGCCGCGAGCTTGTACAGCGTCGCCGGGTTCGACAGCACCTCGTCGCTCACGAGCTTGCGCGCGAGGCTCGACATGTACTGCTGCTGGTTGCTGATGCGCGCCAGGTCGCTGCCGTTCTGCAGGCCGTGACGGGTGCGCAGGAACTGCAGCGCCTCGACGCCCTGGATCGTCCGCGGGCCCGCCGGCCAGTTGATGCCGGTGTACTTGTCTTTGATGCCGCCGTTGCCGATGCAGACGTCGACGCCGCCGATCGCATCGGTGATGTTGATGACGTTGCCGAAGCTCACCTTCGCAGCGAACGGGATGTTCTGGCCGCTGAGCTCCTTGATCGTCTTGGCGACGCAGGAGAGTCCGCCGTAGCCCCACGCTTCGTTGATCTGCGTCTTGGTGGTCGCCGACGTGGTCGAGCCGTCCTCGCGGGTGCACGACGGGATCGGCACCATGAGGTCACGCGGGAACGAGACCACGGTGACCCGACGCGGATTGTCGGAGATGTGCACGAGCATGTTGACGTCGTTGAGCTGCCCTGCGGCGTCCGCTCCCGTGCAACGGTCGCCGAAGATGTAGGCGAACTCCTCTTCGCACTCGTCGGTGCCGACCAGTAGCACGTCGACACCGCCCTCGATCGCGCCGATGTCGGGCGGGACCGAACCCTGGCCCTCGAGCTCGACCGCGCCCTCGGTGAAGCTCGACGTGATGTCGGTCGCGGCGTACGCGGCGACGCCGGCGCCCGACACCAGCACGACGGCGGCGACGATGCCGACGAGCTTCAGGATGAAACCGAACGGGCTCGGAGACGACAGCTCACCGTGACGGGCCACCGTGCGGCGGCCGCGCCTCGTGGGCTTGTGCGTCGAACTCACTCGGTTCCTTTCCCATCGGGGTCGTCACACCGCGGAGGACGTGGGGGGCAACCCGCGCGACGTCACCGCAGACAAGAATTCCACAGTCGTTCCATCATTCGCTCGCACAACGTCACAGCGCTGCCGAGGCATCGGGGTATCCTTACACACCGCCCTGTGGGTGCGCTGAGGGCGCGCGCCGCGGCGACGGCCGACTCCTGCCCGTCAGAATTCCGTCACCGTCACCCGGTAGCATCCTGGCCGTGACCGCCTCTGGGCCCTCGCCGGCACCGCATCCAGCCACGAAGCATCGTCCTGCCCGCCGACGGACGGCCGCGACCCCGCTTGCCCGTCACGCCGCGCGGGAGACGAAGGCGCAGCTCCGACGCAGGCGCAGGTACCTCCTGCTGTGCGTGGTGGTGGGCCCCCTCGCGACGGTGCTTCTTGTCGGGCTGTTCACCGTCGGGGCGTTCGTGCAGCAGGTACTGCAGGTCCGCGACGACATGGAAGCCGCGAAGGAGCAGCTGAAGGTGCTCGCCGCCGCCGCCGTCTCCATGGACGTCGCCGGGCTGCAGCAGGCGAGCGATGACGTCGTCATCCGGACGGAACGGGCACGAGCCACGTCGAACGGCCTCCTGTGGGACCTCGCCGCGGAGCTCCCCCAGGTCGGCAACAACGTGCTCGCCGTGCGCACCGTGGCAGAAGCCGTGAACACGATCACGTCGCAGTCGCTCCCGCCCCTGGTCGCCATGATGGCCGCCGCCGGCACGGATGAGCGCAGCGAGGACAGCCTCGGGATCGACCTGCGGCCCTTCCTCGGGGCAGGGCCCGTCCTGCCGACGATCATCTCGTCCCTCGAGGACGCGTCGGCGATCGCCGCAGGCATGGATCGGACGGGTGTGCTCCCCGCCGTGTACGAACCCCTGGACTCGATGGTGGAGCTGATCGCGGTGGCCGTTCCGGCGCTGAACATCGTGCAGGAGCACCTGCCGCCTATCCTGCACGCCGCGGGTGCAGACAAGCCCATGCTGTACCAGCTGATGATCCAGACGCCGGCGGAGATCCGTGCGACGGGCGGCGGACCCGCGCATTGGCTGGTACTGAAGGTCGACAACGGCCGGATGGAGCTGCTCGGCCAGGAGAACGGCGTGGACCTGATGTACAGCGAACTTCCCTCGCTGGGCTTCGACACGGTCAACGGCTCGCTCATCAAGCTGCCGGCGGAGACCCGCTCGCTGTACCCCTTCGAGCTCGCGAACTGGTCGTCGAACTTCACGATGACCCCGCACTTCCCTCGGGCCGTGGAGCTGTTCCAGGCGACGCGGGAGTTGACCGGGAAGCCGGAGTTCGACGGGGTGATCTCCATCGACCCGATCGTGCTGGCGCACATGCTCGAGGCGACGGGGCCGCTGACCCTCGCCTCCGGAGAGACGGTGAGTTCGGAGAACACCGCCTCCTTGCTGATGAGCGAGCCGTACGAGCGGTTCGGGACCGACAACGCCGCGATGGACGCGTACTTCAGCGAGGTGACGTCGGTCATGTTCGACGCTCTCACCGGCGGAGGCTGGGAGATCGGCGCGATGTGGGATCAGCTCGTGCGGAGCGCAGAAGAGGGCCGCGTGTTCGCATGGTTCGAGGATGACGGCCTGCAGTCGCTCGCGCACGAGTACGGCCTGGACGGAGTCCTCCGTGAGGACACGACGGAGGCCACGCAGCTCGGCATCTACTTCAACGACTACACCGTCGGAAAGCTCAACTACTGGCTCGACTACACGCAGCGTGCGAGCTGCAATGTGGAGGAGCGCACGATCACGGTGACGATGGATCTGCACAGTCGCATGAGCGAGGACATCAAGAGTGAGTACACGCTGGGACTGCGCAACCAGTTCCGCGGGATCGATCCGCGCACGATGATGCTGGACGTGCTGTTCTTCGCGCCTCCCGGGGCGGAGATCCTCTGGACCGACCCCAAGCGGGGCGACTGGCAGGACTCCGCGAACTGGCAGGGCAATCGGTTCCGCGACCGTTCGGGCGTCGACCACGACAACACCGCCATCAGCAGGACGCTTCTCCTCGAGATGGGCGAGAAGCGGACGATCTCGTACGAGGTCGAGCTTCCCGACGGCGACCTGGGCCCGCTGGAGCTGCGGCACTCGCCCGGACCCAACGACACCGAGGTCACCGTCGACGCGAACTGCGGCGCGCTCTTCGCCAGCCCCGAGGGCTCCCGCAACGTGATGCTGTCGAAGATCGGCTGAGCCTCGACGCCACAGGATGCCGCGTCAGAGGCGCTCTGCGGAGGGTGTGGGATTCGAACCCACGGGACATTGCTGCCCACTGGTTTTCAAGACCAGGTCCATCGGCCGCTCGGACAACCCTCCCGACCGATGCGACCTCAGGCGGAGGCATCCGTCGAACAATCGTCGAGTCTAGTCGACCGCGTCAGAGGCGGCGGAGCACGGCGGCCACGCCGCCCTCGTGCACTGAGTCGGTGATCTCGCCCGCCGCATCGCGCACTTCCTGCGGCCCCTGCGCCATCGCGACCGCGCGGCCGCCGTTGTCGAGGGCCCAGCGGAACATGCCGACGTCATTACGACCGTCGCCCATGACGAGGACGTGCGCGGGGTCGATGCCGAGCTCGGTGCGCACCAGCTCGAGTCCGGTGCTCTTGTCGACGCCCTTCGGCGCGATGTCGAGCCAGGCGGTCCAGCCGACGGCGTAGGAGACGTGGTTGAGGCCGATGCGCTTCACGAGGTCGACGAAGTCCTGCTCGCCCTTGTCGGGCGAGACGACGACCACGCGACAGACCGGCTGAGCGCCGAGCTCCTCGAACGGCACGCGGCGCGCGTGGACGAGGTTCCAGTCCTCGAGGTACTCCGTGTAGAGGCGCTGCCCGTCGGCGAGTTCGACGAGATAGCGGGCGTCGGGCAGGTGCACGCGCAGCTGCTCGAGCACCTCGCGCGGGTCGAACGTCTCGACGTGCCAGCGCTCGTAGCGCAGCTCGTCGGCCTCGACGCGCTTGAGCACGACGGCGCCGTTGGAGCACACCACGAACTCGGGGGCGATGCCCAGCACGCGCACGATGCCGCGGGTGCCCTCCCAGCTGCGCCCCGTCGCGACCATCACCTCGTGGCCGGCGCGGTGCGCGTGCTCGACGGCGTCGACGACGCCGGGGCTGAGCGATTCGTCCTCGAGGAGGACGGTGCCGTCGATGTCGAGGGCGATGAGAAGCTGCTCGGTGGCGACGGCGGGGTTCTCGGTGTCGCGCGCGACCTGCTCGACGATCTTCGCGGCCTTCTTCGGCGCGACGACCTTGATGGAGCCGGTCTTCGGCAGGTGCGCTTCACTCACGCGATGGGCTCCATCACCTCGAGCCCGCCGAGGAAGGGCCGCAGCACCTCCGGCACCGTGACGGAGCCGTCCTCACGCTGGTGGGTCTCGAGCAGTGCGACGATCCAGCGGGTGGTCCCGAGCGTGCCGTTGAGGGTCGCCACCGGCTGCGTCTTGCCGCCTTCGGGCCGGTAGCGGATGTCGAGCCGGCGCGCCTGGTACGTCGTGCAGTTCGAGGTCGAGGTGAGCTCGCGGTACGCGTTCTGCGTGGGCACCCAGGCTTCGACGTCGTATTTGCGGGCGGCGCTCGAGCCGAGGTCGCCGGCGGCGACGTCGATCACGCGGTACGACAGGCCGAGGTCCTGCAGCATGCCCTCCTGCATGGCGACGAGGCGCAGGTGCTCCTCCTCCGCCTGCTCGGGCGTCGTGTACACGAACATCTCGAGCTTGTTGAACTGGTGCACGCGGATGATGCCGCGGGTGTCCTTGCCGTACGAGCCGGCCTCGCTGCGGTAGCAGGTCGACCAGCCGGCGTAGCGCTTCGCGCCGCGCGACAGGTCGAGGATCTCGTCCATGTGGTAGCCGGCCAGGGGCACCTCGCTCGTGCCGACGAGGTACAGGTCGTCGTCTTCGAGGTGGTAGACCTCGGCGGCGTGCTTGCCGAGGAAGCCGGTGCCGCGCATCACCTCGGGGCGCACCAGCGTCGGCGGGATGATCGGCGTGAAGCCTGCCTGCAGCGCCCGGTCGAGCGCGAGGTTCATGAGCGCGATCTCGAGCCGCGCGCCGATGCCGGTGAGGAAGTAGAAGCGGCTGCCCGACACCTTGGTGCCGCGCTCCATGTCGATCGCGCCGAGCTTCTCGCCGAGCTCGAGGTGGTCGCGCGGCTCGAAGCCGAACGCCGGCACCTCGCCGTGGGTGCGCAGCGTGACGAAGTCGTCTTCGCCGCCCGCCGGCACGCCCTCGATGACGATGTTCTCGAGTGCTCCGAAGGCTTCGGCGGATGCCTCCTCCGCCGCGGCGACCGCGTGCTGGGCCTGCTTCACGCGCTCGCTGAGGCTCTTGGCCTCGGCGACGAGCGCGGCCTTCTCCTCCTTGGGAGCCTGCGCGACCCTCTTGCCGTGCGCGTTCTGAGCAGCGCGGAGCTCCTCGAAGGCGGTGATCGCGGCGCGTCGCGCGCGGTCGGCCTCGACGGCGGCGTCGACGGTGTCTGGTGATTCGCCCCGGGCTTCCTGCGAGCGCTTGACCAGCTCGGGATTGTCGCGAAGCAGCACGGGATCGATCACCCTGCAAGCTTAGTCGGCGACCGCAAGCGGAGACCCGGGGTGCCAAGCCCCACGTCCGATGCGCCGGCCCGGCGATCCGGGTCCTAATCTGTACCTCATGGCGGCGGCATCCGGATCGGGCGACGAGAATCCCACCGACGGCGTGCCCGCCGATGACGTGATCCGCCGGCCCGGCGACATCGAGCCCGACACGGCCGACGACGAGCGCGGCCACGCGCGTCGTGTCGGCACGGAGGGTGCTATCCGCCCGATCTCGGAGGACGGCGAGCGCTCCTCGCCGAAGGCGGCGCTGGTGTACAACCCGATCAAGGTCGACGCCGATGCGCTGCGCGACACGGTCACGCGCCTCGCGTCGAAGGCCGGCTGGTCGGAGCCCCTCTTCTACGAGACCACGGTCGACGACCTCGGCGACGACGTCACACGCCAAGCCCTCAAGGAGGGCGTGGACGCGGTGCTCGTCGCCGGCGGCGACGGCACCGTGCGCGCCGTGTCCGAGGCGATGAGCGGGAGCGGCGTGCCCCTCGCGATCGTTCCGAGCGGCACCGGCAACCTGCTGGCCCGCAACCTCAAGCTCCCGCTCACCGAGCCCGACGCCATGGTTCGCGCCGTGTTCGACGGTGACACGCTGGCCATGGACGTCGGCTGGACCGAGATCGCCCGTCCTGACGGCACCAGGGCCGAGCACGCCTTCGTCGTGATGGGCGGCATCGGCCTCGACGCCGCGATGATCGCGAACACGAACCCGCAGCTGAAGAAGACCGTCGGCTGGGTCGCCTACGTCGACGGCGCCGCCCGGTCGCTGCCGTCGGCGAAGCCGTTCCGCGTCGTCTACGAGCTGCCCGGACACCGGCTGCACTCGTCGAAGGTGCAGAGCGTGCTCTTCGCGAACTGCGGCAAGCTCCCGGCCGGCCTCGACCTCATCCCCGAGGCTTCCATCGCAGACGGCGCGCTCGACATCGTGATCTTCCAGCCCAAGGGCCTCTTCGGCTGGCTCTTCGTCTGGCGACGCGTCGCGTGGGACAACAGCTTCCTCCGCCGCTTCCGCGCCGGCCGCCGGGTGCTGTCCCTGCGCACGAAGGACAACGCGGTCGTCTACTCGCGCGGCGCCGGCATCGAGCTCGCAACGCACGAGGCACGCCCGGTCCAGCTCGACGGCGACGAGTTCGGCGAAGCGCTCTCGGTCAAGACCCGGGTCGACGCCGCCGCGCTCCTCGTCGTGGTTCCCAAAGGCCACACCACCGACGGCCTCTGAGAATGACGGATGCTGCGGGCCGCAGCATCCGTGATCCCCCAAGTCAGCCCTTGACGGCGCCGCCGAGTCCCGCGGAGCGCAGGAACACGGACTGGAACACGAGGAACATCGCGATCGGGATGAGCGTCGCGATGGCGAGCGCGGCGAGGAAGACGTCGAGCTCGGTCTGCGACTGGACGTCGGGCAGGCGCACCGAGAGCGGCTGCACCGCGGGGTCGGGCAGCACGAGCTTCGGCCAGAGGTAGTCCTTCCACGCGGCGATGATCGCGAACACCGAGACGACTCCGAGGATCGGCTTCGACATCGGCAGCACGATCGACCAGAAGAGACGGAACGGCCCAGCCCCGTCGGTCTTCGCGGCTTCGAACACCTCGCGCGGCAGATTGTCGAAGAACCGCTTCACCAGCAGGATGTTGAACGCGTTCGCCGCCATCGGCAGCCACACCGCGAGGTAGCTGTTGAGCATGCTCGCGTCACGCCCGAGAAGCGGCGGCGACACGATCGTGAGGTACAGCGGCACGAGCAGGACGATGCCCGGGATGAACAGGGTCGCGAGCACGAGCGCGTTGAGCACGGGCGCGTACTTGGGGCGCAGAACCGAGAGCGCGTAGCCCGCGGTCGTCGCGATGAACAGCTGCGAGAACCACGCGCCGGCGGCGATGACGATCGTGTTCCAGAAGTACTGGTCGATGTGGATGTCGTTCCACGCCGTCGACAGGTTCGCCCAGTCGATGCCGTTCGGCCACAGCGCGAACGGCTGCTGGAGGGTGTCCTGTGTGGGCGTCACCGCTGACTTCGCCAGCCACAGGATCGGCCCGAGACCGGCGATGGTGAGCGTGACGAACAGGAACGCGTCGGTCAGCGACATCCCGAAGCGGGTGCCGGGGCGGCGGCGCTCCGAGGCCGACACGATCGAGCGCTCGGCCATGTCGTCGATGGAGTCCCGCCTGCGCCCGCCGGCGGCCCCGCGGCGCGAGAGGAAGCCGCGCATGCCCTCGCGACGCTCGGCGTTCGTGATCGTGGTGGTCATGAGGTGCTCCAGCGGTTCGTGAGCTTGAAGTACAGCCAGGACAGGATCGCGAGCACGACCGCGAGCAGCACCGAGACCGCGGTGGCCTCCCCGTAGTCGCCGCCCAGGCTGTTGCGGAACGCCTTGTCGTAGATGTAGAGCAGGATCGTCTTGGTCGCCCCGGCCGGCCCGCCTCCGGTGAACAGGAACGGCTCGAGGAACACCTGCGCGGTCGCGATGACCTGCAGGATCAGCATGATGAAGAGGATGCCGCGCAGCTGTGGGATCGTGACGTGCCAGACCTTGCGCCAGATGCCGGCGCCGTCGACCTCGGCCGCGTCGTACAGCTCCGGCGGCACCGACAGCAGTGCGGCGAGGTAGATGATGATCGATCCGCCCGCGGCCGCCCACGTCGCCTCGAGCACGAGGGACGGCATCGCCTGCACGGCCGAGGAGATCCACGGCTGCGGCGGGATGCCGAACCAGCCGAGCACTGTATTGAAGACGCCCGACGGGTCGGCGCTGTAGAAGAACTTCCACAGCAGCACCGCCACGACCGGCGGGATCACGACAGGCAGGTACGCGAGAGCGGAGTAGAGCCCCTTGCCCCGGCGCACCTCACTCATCAGCACGGCGACGAACAGGGGCAACGGGAAGCCGAGCAGCAGCGCCAGCAGCGCGAAGTAGACGGTGTTGACCACCGCACGGCCGAGTTGCGGGTCGGTGAGCACCGCCACGTAGTTGTCGAGGCCGACCCACTCCGAGACGAGCAGGTTCGTCTTCTGCAGGCTCATGATCACGGACTGCACGATCGGCGACCACGAGAAGAAGAAGAACACGAACACCATCGGCAGCACGAACAGCAGGTTCGCGAGGCCTCCCCCGCGGTACCAGGTGAGCGGGGTGCGTCGGGTCTTCCGCCGGGCGGGAGGTGCGGCGGGCGGCGGCACCGCCGCGGGGGCGGAGCGCTCCGGGAGGGTGGCGGTCATCGTCAACCTTGCTGTGTCGGGTGCACGGGCCTGGGGGGATGGATGCTGCGACCCGGCGGCGAGGCCGGGTCGCAGCATCCACTCGTTCCTCACTCGTCGAGCAGCGCCTGCGCTTCGGTCTGCGCCTGCGCGAGCAGAGCGTCGATGTCGGCGTTCTCGTCGGTGAGCACCGTCTGCACCACTGTGTCGAGCAGAGCGTAGACCTCCTGGGTCGACTTCTTCGGCTCGCCGACCGGCGTCTGGTCCCAGATGTTGTCGGTGAACGACGTCATCTGGTCGCGCGGCACGTTGATGTACGGCTCGATCCAGGTGAGGGACTCCTCGTACAGCTCACGGCTGAGCACCGGCAGCACGGGCGTGCCGACCGCCTGGTCGGACTCGGCGAGGGCCTTGGCGTCCTGCACGGCGGCGTCCTCGTCGAGGAGCTTCTGCATGTAGTACCAGTCGATCCAGGTGACCGCGGCCGCCTTGGTCTCGTCGTCGACCGTCGGGCTGATCACCGCGATGTCGCCGCCGCCGAGCGTGCCCGGGTCGTCTCCCTCGACCGGCACGACGCCGAGGCCGTAGGCGGCGGGGTCGAGGCCGAAGTCGCGCACGAGCGCGGTGTAGACGTCGGAGCCCGAGGTGTACATCCCGATGTTGCCGGCGGCGAACTCCTGGTTGATCGTGCCCCAGTCGAGGTCGACCTTCGCGCCGAACGAGTCGTCCTCCCAGCGGAGGTCGTGCAGGAACTCGAGCGTCGCCTTGGTCGCGTCGTTGTCGATCGTCGAGGTGGCGCTGCCGTCGGCCTCATCGGTCTGCGTGCGGCCGCCGCGGGCGACGGTCTGCGCGGTCAGCTGCCAGCCGCCGGTGTTGTTGATCGCCATCTGCGCGTACCCGGCCTTGCCGGTGGCGTCGTGGATCGCCTTCGCGTACTCGCGCACCTCGTCCCACGAGGTGGGCGGCTGGTCGGGGTCGAGTCCGGCCTGCTCGAACAGGTCGCGGTTGTAGTGCAGACCCATCGCGTAGGCCTGGCGCGGGAAGCCGAAGATGTTGCCGTCGGCGTCCTTGACGCCGTCGAGGATGATCGGGTTGAAGCTGTCCTCGTAGCCGAGCTCCTTGACCTCGGCGGTGACGTCCATGAGCTGGCCGTTCTCGAGCAGCGTCTTCGAGTCGGTGAACGGCACGGTGAACACGTCGGGAAGGCTGCCGCCGGCGAGCTGCACGGCGAACGTCGGGCCCTCCCACTCGTACTCGACACCGATGATGTCGATGTCGGGGTGCTCCTTCTCGAACTGCTCCTCCTGCGTGGCGAACGCCTCGTACGCCGCGGCGTCGGCGCCGGGCGGGAAGGTCGCGACGCGGAGCTCGAGCTTGCCGTCGCTGTTCTCGTCGCCGCCGGCCGCAGAGCAGCCGACGAGTGCGCCGACGGTCGCCAGAGTGGCGACACCGGCGAGCAGGACCCTTGCTGGTGACTTCATCGTCTTTCCTTTCTGAGGGGGAGGTCCGCGTCAGCCTCTCGGCGCGGACGTCTCCGGGGTGTTGGTGCGGGTGTGGGATGCTGCGCCCTCGAGCCGCAGCCAGGCGGTGGCGTTGCCCGGCAGCACGCCGGCCTCGAGGGGGGAGCTCGCGAGGAGGACGGTCGCGCCGGGGGGAAGCGCGACCGGGTCGTCGCCGGTGTTCACGATGCACGCGAAGCGATCGCCGCGCCGGAAGGCGAGGAGGTCGGGACGGGCGGCGCCTTTCGTGGCGGGAATCGCGTCGTCCCACCACTCGAGCGGACCGTCGCCGAGCTCGGGGAGCTCGCGGCGCAGGCGGAGTGCGTCGCGGTAGAGGTTGAGGGTCGACGCCGGGTCGGCCTCCTGCGCCGCGACGGTGAGCCCGCTCCACCCCTCGGGCTGGGGCAGCCACGTGCGGGTCGCATCGGGACTGAAGCCGAACGGCGCGCGGTCGCCCGACCAGGGCAGCGGGACGCGGCATCCGTCCCGTCCCGGGTCCGTGCCGCCGGAGCGGAAGTGCATCGGGTCCTCGATGAGGTCCAGGGGCAGGTCTTCGACCTCGGGGAGGCCGAGCTCGTCACCCTGGTAGATGTACAGGCTGCCGGGCAGCGCCGCGACCAGCAGCGCCGCGGCGCGGGCGCGGTGAAGGCCCAGCTCGGGATCGGTCGGCACGCCGAACCGCTTCTTGAGGAACGCGAAGGCCGTGTCTTCGCGCCCGTACCGGGTGACGGGACGAGTGACGTCGTGGTTGCTGAGCACCCAGGTCGACGGTGCGCCGACGGGCGCGTGCGCCTCGAGCGTCGCGGTGATCGACTGGCGGAAGGATGCCGCACCCCACGGCCGCGCGAGGAAGTCGAAGTTGAACGCGGTGTGCATCTCGTCGGGGCGCAGATAGTTGGTGAACCGCACGATGTCGGGCACCCAGATCTCGCCGACGAGCACACGCGTGCCGGGGTACGAGTCGGCGATCGCGCGCCACGAGCGGTACACGTCGTGCAGCTCGTCGCGGTCCTCCGTGGGGTGCTCACCCGGACCCTGCTTCTCGCCCACCTCGGGGAGCTCGGGGTCTTTGATGAGCAGGGCCGCCGAGTCGATGCGCACGCCCGCGACGCCCCGGTCGAACCAGAATCTCAGGATCTCCTGGTGCTCGCGGCGCACGTCGGGGTGGTTCCAGTTGAGGTCGGGCTGCTCCGGCGTGAACATGTGCAGGTACCACTCCCCTGGCGTGCCGTCGGGGTTCGTCGTGCGCGTCCACGTCTCGCCCTGGAAGCTGGACACCCAGCGCGTCGGGATCTCGTCGCCGTTCGGCCCCTTGCCGGGGTGGAACCAGAAGCGCTCGCGCTCGGGGCTGCCGGGACCGGCGGCGAGCGCCGCCTGGAACCAGGGGTGCTGATCCGAGATGTGGTTCGGCACCACGTCGATGATGGTGCGAATGCCGAGCGCCAGCGCCTCCTGGATCAGCAGCTCCGCCTCCTCGAGGGTGCCGAACCGCGGGTCGATGTCGCGGTAGTCCTGCACGTCGTAGCCGCCGTCGGCCAGCGGGCTCGGGTACCAGGGGTTGAACCAGATGGCGTCCACGCCGAGGTCCTTGAGGTAGCCGAGGTGCGCCCGCACGCCGGCGAGGTCGCCCGTGCCGTCGCCGTTCCCGTCCGCGAAGCTCCGCACGTAGACCTGGTAGATGACGGCCGACCGCCACCACAGCGGGTTGTCGCTCGCGGGAACGGCTTGGGGGCCGCGGGTCAGGACCTCGGTGTCCACGGGTCTCCTCATCGATGGGAAGAACTTGATGCGACGAATGTATTCCGATTGGACGAGGGGTGCAAGTCTTGAACAGAATCATGCAAGATCTTGATCCGATTGATTCTCGGTCGTTGAGCGAGTGAGGAACGAGCGAGACGAAACGCGCCGAACCCGGCGCACACCTCGACCCGAGCAGACCCGAAGACTCGAGGCGTTTCGTCTTCGGGCGCCAGAGCGCCCTTCGCTCAACGACCACGGCTCTCTGCCCTGGTCGTTGAGCACGCGAGGAACGAGTCAGACGAAACGCGCCGAACCCGGCGCACACCTCGGCTGGAGTCAGGCCGCGGCGGGGCCTGTCGACGACCGGAGCACGAGCTCGGGCTCGAAGAGGAGCTCATCTCCGGCCGCGGTCGTGCCGGCGATCTGGGAGAGCAGGAGCTCGATCACGGTGCGGCCCATCGACTCGATCGGCTGGCGCACGGTCGTCAGCGGCGGCTCGGTGCAGCTCATGAGGAAGGAGTCGTCGAAGCCCACCACGCTCACGTCAGCTGGGACCCGCAGGCCCGCCCGACGAGCGGCACGGACGGCACCGAGCGCGAGGGGGTCGCTCGCGCAGACGATGGCGGTCGCGCCCGCGGCGAAGAGGCGAGAAGCCCCGGCCTGGCCGGACTCCAGCGAGTACAGGCCCCGCACCACGAGCGAGTCCTCGAGAGGCGAACCGAGGCGTTCGAGCAGGGGGCGCGCGGCGGCGAGCTTGCGCTGCGACGGGATGTGATCGAGCGGACCCAGCAGCAGGCCGATACGCCGATGGCCCAGCTGATGCAGATGCTGGATCGCCTGCTCGGCCGCCGCGGCGTCGTCCGTCGACACCGTGGCGAAGTCGAGTGAGCCGATGCGGGCGTTCACCAGCACGGTCGGCAGGTTCACCTGCCGGATCCGGTCGTAGTGATCGTGCGGGGCATCCGCCTGGCTGTAATTGCCCCCGAGGAAGATCACCCCCGACACCTGCTGCTGCAGGAGGAGGTCGACGTAGTCCGACTCGGTGATGCCGCCCGCGTTCTGGGTGCACAGCAGCGGCGTATAGCCGTTCTGCGTGAGTCCGCCGCCGATGATCTCGGCGAGCGCGGGGAAGATCGGGTTCTGCAGTTCGGGGAGCACGAGGCCCACGAGACGCGCGCGCTCGCCGCGCAGCTTGGTCGGCCGCTCGTAGCCGAGTACGTCGAGCGCGGTGAGCACGGCCTGGCGCGTGGCCTCCGAGACGCCCGGCTTGTCGTTGAGCACGCGACTGACGGTGGCTTCGCTGACACCGACCTTGCGCGCCACTTCGGCGAGACGCTTCGACATGCGCTCAGTGTACGCAAGAACTTGCAGGATCGCGCAAACGACTGCAAGCGGGGTGCGCCTGGCCGCGGGCACCCGACAACCACTGCTTCGCGAAGCCGGGGATTCCCGTCGAAACCGGGGACCTCGTCCCCTGGCTCGACGGAAACCCCCTGCCTCGCGAAGGCGCTGGCGCGACAGACATCGGGTGCGCTGTCAATGCCCGACACCGGAAGCTGCGGTCACGGAAGGATGGGTCCATGGCCCGGCCGACGATCGTGTGGTTCCGCGATGACCTCCGCCTCGCCGACAACCCCGCGCTGCGCGCGGCGATCGACCGCGGCGAGCCGATCATCGCGCTCTACGTGCTCGACGAGGAGTCCCCCGGAATCCGCCCGCTCGGCGGCGCCGCGCGGTGGTGGCTGCACCACTCGCTCGCATCGCTCGACGAGCGGCTGCGCGAGCGCGGCGCGACCCTCGTCCTGCGCCGCGGCCCGGCCGAGCGCGTCGTACGGGAGCTGGTGACGGATGCCTCGGCCGGCGCCGTCTTCTGGAACCGGCGCTACGGCGGCCCCGAGCGGGAGGTCGACGCCGCGCTCAAGGCGGGGCTGCGCGAGGAGGGCGTCGAGGTCGCCTCCTTCGCCGGCACGCTGCTTTTCGAACCCTGGACCGTGAAGACCGGCGCCGGGACGCACTTCTCGGTGTTCACGCCGTTCTGGCGCGCGTGCCTCGCGCTGCCGTCGCCGCGGGCACCTCTGCCGGAGCCGCGCGAGGTCGACGGCGTGCGCCGGGGTGCAGCATCCGATTCCCTCGACGACTGGGGACTGCTCCCCCACCACCCGGACTGGGCGGGCGGGCTGCGCGACATGTGGGAGCCGGGCGAGCCCGCAGCACGACGGCGGCTGCACGAATTCCTCGACGACGACCTCGCCGGGTACGACCGGGCGCGCGACGAGCCCGCGGCCGGTGCGACGTCGCTGCTGTCGCCCCGACTTCGGTGGGGCGAGGTGAGCCCGTACACGGTGTGGCACGAGACGGTCGAAGCGGGTCACGGCGGGCGCTTCCTCTCGGAGCTCGGCTGGCGCGAGTTCGCGTGGCACACGCTCTTCCACTTCCCGGAGCTCGCGACGAAGAACCTGCGGCCCGAGTTCGACGCGTTCCCGTGGCCCCGGCTCGAACCGACGCACCTCGAGGCGTGGCAGCAGGGGCGCACCGGCGTGCCGCTCGTCGACGCGGGCATGCGGGAGCTGTGGAGCACCGGCTACATGCACAACCGGGTGAGGATGGTCGCCGCATCGTTCCTCGTGAAGAACCTGCTGATCGACTGGCGGCGCGGCGAGGAGTGGTTCTGGGACACGCTCGTCGACGCCGACGAGGCGAACAACCCGTTCAACTGGCAGTGGGTCGCGGGATCAGGCGCCGATGCCGCACCGTACTTCCGGATCTTCAACCCCGAGCTGCAGGCGAAGAAGTTCGACGCCGACGGGCACTACCAGCGCGAGTGGGCTCCCGAGTCGCTGGACGACGACGGGCCCGAGCCTCTCGTCGATCTCGGCGAGACCCGCAAGGCGGCACTGGCGGCGTACGAGAACGTCAAGCGGGCCGCGCGCTCCTGAGCGCACGACCCGCTCGAGGCGTCACCAGGCGTAGGCCTCCGGAGCCTGCCCGCCCGGGCCGGGGAACAGCTCGTCGAGGGCCGCGAGATCCTCGGCGCTCAGGTGGATGTCGAGCGCCGACACGGCCGACTCGAGCTGGGCGACCGTGCGGGGGCCGATGATCGGGCCCGTCACGCCCGGCTGGTGCAGCAGCCACGCGAGGCCGAGTGCGGACGGCGTCCAGCCGCGCTCCTGAGCGAACGCCTCGTACGCGGCGATCTGGTCGCGGCGCTGCTCGCGCTGCGACGTGATGCGCTCCGATCCGGACCGGGCGGCAGCATCCCTCGATCCGCCGCTGAGGAGTCCGCCGGCGAGCGGCGACCACGGCAGGATGCCCAGGCCGTAATTCTGCGCCGCCGGGATCACCTCGAGCTCGATCGAGCGCTGCGTGAGGTTGTACAGCGACTGCTCGCTCACGAGCCCGAGGAAGTGGCGCTGGGCCGCGATCTCGTTGGCCTGGGCGATGTTCCACGCCGCGAAGTTCGAGCTGCCGGTGTAGACGACGTCGCCCTTCGCGACGAGCACCTCCATCGACTGCCAGAGCTCCTGCCACGAGATGTGCCGGTCGATGTGGTGGAACTGGTACAGGTCGATGCGGTCGGTCTGCAGGCGCTTGAGCGACCCGATCGCCTCGCGCCGCACCTGCCATGCGGACGCGCCGCGGGCGTTGACCACGTCGCCGTCAGCGGTCGGGTCGACCATCGGCGAGTGGACCTTGGTGGCGAGCACCACGTCGTCACGGACGCCGGGACGGGCGGCGAACCAGCGCCCGATGATCTCTTCGGTGGCGCCGCGGCCGCCCGAGCCGCCGTAGCCGTTGGCGGTGTCGATGAAGTTGACGCCGAGCTCCAGCGCGCGGTCGAGGATGGCGAACGAGTCCTCATCCGAGGTGCGGTCGCCGAAGTTCATGGTTCCGAGCACGATCCGCGAGACGGAGGTGCCGGTTCGTCCGAGGTGGGTGTAGTCCATGCGGACATCGTCACACGGCCTCGTGCGGTGGCGGGCCGAATCGCGAAAACGTTTCCTCGATATCCTTCCGTGACGGATCCGGAATGGGATGCTGCGCCCCGCGGTTGCGGCTCGACATGACCACGATCGGAATCATCGGTGCAGGACACATCGGCAGCGCGCTCGCCCGCGCCTTCTCGGGACTCGGCTACGACGTCGTGATCTCGAACTCACGCGGACCCGAGAGCCTCGCGGGTCTCGTCGACGAACTCGGGCCGAAGGTGAGCGCGGCGACCGCCGCCGACGCGGCCGCGGCCGCCGACATCGCGGTGGTGACGGTGCCGATGAAGGCGCTGAAGGACGTCCCGGTCGAGCCGCTCGCCGGCAAGATCGTGCTCGACACGAACAACTACTACTTCGAGCGCGACGGCCACATCGACGCCCTCGACCGCGGAGAGGCGACGACCTCGGGGCTCCTCCAGCAGCACCTGCCGACCTCGAAGGTCGTGAAGGCGTTCAACCACCTGTACGCGTCCGACATCAACGCCGGCGGCCTCGCCGCGGGCGACTCGCAGCGCCGTGCACTCGGCACCGCGAGCGACGACGCTGAGGCGATCGACTTCGTCACGGGCGTCTACGACGCGCTGGGCTTCGACACCGTGAGCGCCGGTCCGCTGAGCGAGTCGTGGCGCCTCGAGCGCGACCGCCCCGCCTACGTCGTCGCGCAGACCGCCGACGAACTGCGCGACAACCTCGCGAAGGCGAACCGCCTGCCCTGAGTTCCGACCGCGCTCGGCGCGTTTCGTCTCGCTCGTTCCTCGCTCGCTCAACGAGCGGGAAAGGTGATCCGGAATGCGGATGCCGGGGCGCGGGTTGCCTTCAGCGATGAGCACTGCGACCCCCGCCCCGGCCCTCTCCGTCCTCGACCTCGTTCCGGTGCGCACCGGGCAGACGAGCGCGCAAGCTGTCGCAGCATCCATGTCCCTCGTGGAGGCGGCGGATCGGCTCGGCTATCGGCGCTACTGGTTCGCCGAGCACCACAACATGCCGGCCGTCGCCTCGACCACTCCCCCGGTGCTCGCGGCGGCTGCCGCCGCGCGGACGTCGCGCATCCGGCTCGGGTCGGGCGGCGTCATGCTGCCGAACCACTCGCCCCTCGTGGTGGCCGAGCAGTTCGCGGCGCTCGAGGCGCTCGCTCCGGGCCGCATCGACCTCGGGCTCGGGCGCGCGCCGGGCTCGGACCCCGTGATCACGCAGCTGCTGCGCCAGAGCGGCACCACGAGCGACGTCGAGCGGTTCCCGGACCACGTGCGCGACATCATGTCGCTCGTCGCGCCCGACGGCGCCTCGCTGCGCTTCACGTCCGGCGGCACCTACGACGTGCACGCGACGCCCGCCGCGACGACCACGCCCGAGGTGTGGCTCCTCGGCTCGAGCGACTATTCCGCGCAGCTCGCCGCCTCACTGGGCCTGCCGTACGTGTTCGCGAACCACTTCTCGGGCGAAGGCCTCGAGCGCGCGCTCGACCTCTACCGTTCTTCCTTCGTACCCTCCGAGGCGCTCGCGGCACCCCGCACTTTCCTGACCGCGAACGTGCTCGTCGCCCCGACGCAGGACGAGGCCGAGGCGCGCGCCTTGCCCAACCTCCGCATGACGGCGCGCCTGCGCACCAACAAGCCGCTCGTCCCCCTCGAGACCGTGGAGCACGCACTCGCGAACGCGGCCGACTTCGCCGGCCTCGGTGACACCTTCATGGCCTCGGCCCGCGCGAAGTGGTTCGTCGGCACGGCGGAGGCCGTGGCATCCGATCTCCGCTCCTTCGCCACGAAGCACGGCGTCGACGAGGTGATGATCTCGCCGATCGCTGGATCGTACGAGGACGAGCCGATGGATGCCGCACCCGGCCGCCTGCAGACCCTCGAGCTGCTGGCCACCGAGCTGGAGCTCTGAACGCGGCGCAGGACTCGGGCCTACCTTTCTTTCCCACCCCTCTCATCACCCGCGCGCTCAACGTCCGCCGCAGGCGCAGCGGAGCGGGATCATCCGGAGAGCGCGCGGGCATCGGGATTGGCGGGCACCGACGGCTCGTCGCCGCCGACGAAGGAGACGTCGACGAGTCGACGGAGCGCGAACGCGCGCCGGAGGATGATCCCGCGCAGCGGGAACCCTTCCGAGCCCCGCCCGAAACCCCTCAGTCCTGGACTTCGGGCTCCCCGGAGATGAGCCCCCGCAACCAATCGCGCGCCTCGACGAAGACGTCGTCGGCGTAGCGCTCGGGGTAGCGCACGACGGCACGGTCGGCGCGCGGGTACGACCCGAGGAACGTCACGCGGGGGCTGAACCGCCGCAGCCCCATCAGGGCGTCGGCCATGCGCTCGTCCTCGAGGTGCCCGTCGGCGTCGACGACGAAGCGGTACCGGCCGAGCTCGTCGCCGATCGGGCGCGAGGCCAGGAGCGACAGGTTGATGCCGCGGGTGGCGAACTGCTCCAGCATCTCGAGCAGCGCGCCCGGGTGATCGTCGGGCAGTTCGACGATGAGCGAGGTCTTGTCGGCACCGGTGGGCGGCGGCGGCACGACGGTGCGGCTCACCAGCACGAAGCGGGTCACCGCATTGGGGTTGTCGCCGATGTTCGAGGCCAGCAGCTCGAGCTGGTGGTGCTCGAGGATCCCGGGTGGGGCGATCGCCGCGTCTGCGTCGCTCGATCCGTCGAGCAGGCCCATCGCGCTCGCGACGTTGCTCGCCGCCGGTACGTGGGCGTGGGCGGGAAGCGCGGCCGAGAGCCACTGCAGGCACTGTGCGTACGCGACGGGGTGTGCGGCGATGAGCGAGATGTCCTCGAGGCGCGCACCGGGGCGTCCGACGAGGACGAACTCGACAGGCACGAGATACTCGCCGATGATGCGCAGGCCCGGCACCGTCGCGAGGGCGTCCTGCGCCGTCGAGACCCCGCCGTCGACCGAGTTCTCGATCGCGATCATCGCGGCGTCGGAGCGCCCCTCGACGACGTCGGCGAGCGCCTCCCCCACGTTGCGCACCGGCCGCCACTCGTGGCCGCGGGCCTCCGGCACCTGGGCGAGCGCCGCCTCGGTGAACGTGCCCGCGGGGCCCAGGAAGCTGTACGTGCGGCGGACGGGAACGGATGCCTCGGCGGAGGCGACCTCGGAAGTCACGCGTGCCAGCCTAGCCCGGGCCCCGTGGGCCCGATCCCGTCCGTAACTCAGGATGGACGTCGTGCGACATCGACCCCGCCCGCGGAATTCCGGGGGCCGCGCCGACCGCGCGGCGCACCGGTCCTGAATTGCGCACGGGCGCAGGGTGTCACGAACCGTGCACCGCAGGCCGAGGACGGGCAGACTGGGACGCATGACTCGCGCAGGACAGCCGGCCGAAGCATCCGACCTCATCGACATCGATGAGCTGATCGCCGCGTATTACGACGTCAAGCCAGACCCCGCCGTCCCCGAGCAGCGCGTCGCGTTCGGGACGAGCGGGCACCGTGGCTCCTCGCTGTCGGCGAGCTTCAACGAGACGCACATCCTCGCCACGACGCAGGCGATCGTCGACTACCGCACGGCCCAGGGCATCGAGGGCCCGCTGTTCCTCGGGCGCGACACGCACGGCCTGTCGCTGCCGGCCGAGCGCAGCGCGATCGAGGTGCTCGTCGCGAACGGCGTCGATGTGCGCGTGGACGCCCGCGACTCGTGGGTGCCGACCCCGGCGCTCAGCCACGCGATCCTCGCCTACAACCGCGGGAAGGATGCCGCGGACCCGGGCCGCGCCGACGGCATCGTCGTCACGCCGAGCCACAACCCGCCGCGCGACGGCGGGTTCAAGTACAACCCGCCGAACGGCGGGCCCGCCGACACCGACGCCACAGGCTGGATCGCGAACCGCGCGAACGAGCTCATCGCGGCGGACCTCGAGGGCGTCGCCCGTACGCCGTTCAAGGATCTCGACGGCGACAAGCTGGGCGAGTACGACTTCCGTGACGCCTATGTGCGCGACCTCGCGAACATCATCGACGTGGAGGCCATCCGCTCGGCCGGCGTGCGCATCGGCGCCGACCCGCTGGGCGGCGCCTCGGTCGAGTACTGGGCGCTCATCGCCGAGGTGCACGGCCTCGACCTGACCGTCGTGAACCCCGACGTCGACCCGACGTGGAAGTTCATGACGCTCGACTGGGACGAGAAGATCCGCATGGATCCGTCGTCGCCGTCGGCGATGGCTGCTCTCGTCGCGCGCCGCGACGAGTACGACATCCTGACCGGCAACGACGCCGACGCCGACCGCCACGGCATCGTGACGCCCGACGCCGGCCTCATGAACCCCAACCACTACCTCGCCGTCGCGATCGACTACCTGTACTCGCACCGGCCGGATTGGCCGACGGATGCTGCGGTCGGCAAGACCCTCGTGAGCTCGATGATCATCGACCGCGTGGCCGAATCGCTCGGGCGCGAGCTGCTCGAGGTTCCGGTCGGGTTCAAGTGGTTCGTGCCCGGGTTGCTGGACGGATCCGTGGCCTTCGGCGGCGAGGAGTCGGCGGGGGCGTCGTTCCTCCGCAAGGACGGCTCGGTGTGGACCACCGACAAGGATGGCATCCTGCTGTGCCTCCTGGCATCCGAGATTCTGGCGGTCACCGGCAAGACGCCCTCGCAGCGCTACGCCGAGCTCGAGGCCGAGTTCGGCGCTTCGGCGTACCAGCGCGTGGACGCCCCGGCCTCCCCCGCGCAGAAGGCGGCGCTCGGCAAGCTGGCGCCCGAAGCGGTCACCGCGACCGAGCTCGCCGGCGAGCCCATCACCGCGAAGCTCTCGCACGCGCCGGGCAACGGTGCCGCGATCGGCGGCCTCAAGGTGCAGACCGAGCACGCCTGGTTCGCCGCGCGTCCGTCGGGCACCGAGGACGTCTACAAGCTCTATGCCGAGTCGCTCCGCGGACCCGAGCACCTCGCGCAGGTGCAGGCCGAGGCCCGCGACGTCGTGTCGCAGGCGCTCGCCGGCGCCTGACCGCCGCCGCACACAGCGACGCCCGGACCCGAGCGAGGGAGCGCACGGGTCCGGGCGAAGTACTGTGCGTTCGCGCCGGGAATCGCCGGTCAGGCGCGGTTGACGCCGCGGCGACGCGTGAACAGCACGTAGAGGCCGAGCACGACGATCGAGCCGAGGATCGAGCCGATGATGCCCGACGGCTGCAGGAAGCCGCCGTTGGGGTCGCTTCCGAAAAGCAGGAAGCCGAGGAACCCGCCGACGAACGAGCCCACGATTCCGAGGACGATCGTCAGCAGGATGCCCATGCTCTGCTTGCCGGGGATGACGGCGCGAGCGATGAGGCCGGCGATCAGGCCGATGAGGATCAGGCCGAGGATGGTCCAGAGCATGTTTCTCTCCTTCTGTCCCGTGGGCTCCGCGGGGGGTGCGGGGCCTCGTATGAGATGACGAAGACGCTATCGCCGCCGATGCGCGCGGGGATGCCTCTACCGCTCGGGCCTCGGGAGCGGTACATTACGCGCCCGCGCGGAGGGGAAGCGTTTTCCGTGGATCTGGGCCACAATGGGACCGTGACCGACCTCACCCTCCGCCTCGACCAGACCGAGGTGACCGTCATTGCCGCCGGCGTCGACATCGCGCGTTATGCGTTCACCCCGGGAGGCGACATCTCGGAAGGCCCCAAGCCCTTCCTCCACCCGCTCCGGGCGCTCGACGGTGCCCTGCTCACCGGCTTCCGCCCGTGGGACCACCGGTGGCACAAGGGCCTCCAGATGACCTGGACGCACGTGTCGGGCCAGAACTTCTGGGGCGGGAACACGTTCCGCCCTGAGCACGGCGACTACGCGCTCCTCGACAACGTCGGCACCATCCGCCACGACGGGTTCACGACGGTGGCCGACGCCGGGCGCGAGGTCTCCTTCACCGAGGAGCTCACGTGGATCACGCAGGGCGGTGACGAGTGGCTCGCCGAGACCCGCACGCACCGCTTCCACGGCGTCGACACCGACCGCGGCCTGTGGGTGCTCGACTTCTCGACGACGCTGCGCAACGTATCCGGACGCGAGCTCGAACTCGGGAGCCCGACGACCGAGGGGCGCCCCGGCGCCGGCTACACCGGCTTCATGATCCGGATGCCTCGTGCCTGGACCGGCGGCCGTGTGCTGGCCGGCGGCTTCCCCGATGACGCCGGCGACGACGGCGTGATGGGCCAGGTCGCGCCGTGGGTGGCCTTCTCGGGCGAGCACGACGACGTGGACGGCGGCGCCACTGTCCTCGCGTTCGCGGGCACCTCGACCGGAGCGCCCCCGATCCGCTGGTTCGTGCGCAGCGAGCCGATCCCGGTGCTCGCCCCGTCCCCTTCGTTCGACGAGTACGTCGTGCTGGCCCCGGGCGCCGAACTGTCGCTCGCGCATCGCCACGTCTTCGGCGACCGCGTGTGGACCCCGGACGAGACGCGGGCCCTGGCGGAGGAACTCGCGCCGTAGTCGAGCGGGACTGCGTTCCCGGCTCCTCGCGTGTCATCCCTCCGACAGGTCAACCGGGCTTCTACAGGAGCATGTGCGCCGAAACGTCCCTGCAGAAGCCCGGTTGACCTGTTGAGAACGGGCGGCGTCGGCTGCCAAGCCCGCGCGGTGGGATGCCGCAACCTCAGCCTGCGGTGACCTCCAGCTCAGTCCGCACGGGCAGGTCCCAGGCCGAAGGGCCCGCGGCCACCGTGTAGGTCCCCGGCTGCACGCGCAGCGCGCCCTCGTGCAGCCAATCGTCGACCGCCCGGGGAAGGCGCACGGCATCATCCCACACGGCGAGGCGCGCGGGCGAGAACGACAGTTCGACGTCGCGGGACTCGCCGGGCGCGAGCCGCACACGGCGGTAGGCCACGAGCACGCGGCGCGGCGCCGGCAGCGGAAGCCCCGCCGGGGGCACGGCGTAGAGCTGTACGAGCTCCTCGGCATCGCGGTTCCCGGTGTTGCGCACCTGCACCACCGCGTGCACGACGGACTCATCCGATCGCGGCGCGAAGCCGGCGTGCCGATGGGTCGGCGCGGGCGCGGGGACCGCAGCATCCGGGATCTCCACCGACTCGTACGCGACCGTTGTGTACGTGAGTCCGTGTCCGAACGCGAACGTCGGCTCGTCGGGCTGATGGCGGTAGGTCGCACCCTGGCGGAGCGTGTCGTAGTCGAACAGGTCGCCCGCCTGCGCCTCGGTCGCGGGCCAGCTCTGCGAGAGGCGGCCAGACGGCTCGACGTCGCCCGAGATCACATCGATGACGCCGTGCCCGAGCTCCTGGCCGCCGTGGCTCGACCACACAACGGTCTCGGCCTCGACGCCGTCGAGCACATAGGGGTAGCTCGACACGATCGTGAGCACCGCCCGGGGGTTCGCCTCGCGCGCGGCGCGCCACACCTCTGCCCAGGCGGCGGGCAGCCGCAGGTGCGGGCGGTCCTCCGTCTCGCGGCCGTTGAGGTGGGGGTCGTTGCCGACCGCGACGACGACGGCGTCGGCACGCGCGGCCGCCTCGGCCACCGCGGTCGCGCCCGATCGCACCACGCGCACACCGAAGCGCTCGGCGGCCTCGAGCGTGACCGCCTCCGCGGCGAGCAGCCCCGAATCGCGGAACACCCGCAGCCACCGGCCCGAGCCGAGGTGCAGCAGCGACCACGTGCCGTCGGCGTGGATGTGCTTGCGGAAGCTCTCCTGCACGACCCACTCGCCCACGCGCGTCGCGTCCGCGCGCATCGGCCACTTCGCGCCGGTGAGGAGCCGCCCGCTCGCGTGGGAGCGGAGGGTGAGGATGCCGTCGCCCCAGTCCGTCACGTCGAACAGCGCATCGTCGGCCGCGGCGTCGCCGGCGGCCTCGACCGCCGAGCCGTCGGCGTTCGCCACGACATACCGACCGTTTGACGAGGCACGGAGCGCGATCGTGTCGGCGCCGGTCACGACCTCGGCCTCGCCGAAGCGCTCGGCGGCAGCGGCGCCGATGCCGACCGCGTAGGGCGGAGTGCCGGCGTACCAATCGGTGAGCACGAGGTCGGCGAGGGGGCCGACGACCGCAACCCGTGACGCCCGGGAGAGCGGCAGCACGCCGGCGTCGTTCCGCAGCACGACGACCGAGCGCGCCACCGCCTCCCGAGCGAGTTCACGGGACCCGGGTGCGTCGATGTCGTCGACGCCGATCCCTGCGTACGGGTCCGCGTCGCCGTCGAACTCACCCGTGCGGATGCGCAGCTCGAGCAGCCGCAGCACGGCCTGGTCGACGTCGGCCGTGGTGAGCAGGCCCGCGGCGAGCGCCTCCGTCACGTAGCCGATGGTGGGCGCCGCGTTCGCGTCGTTGTCGGTGAACGAGTCGAGGCCCGACGTCACGAGGGCAGCGGCGGCGTGCACGTGGTCGGGCTGGGTGCGCTGGGTGGTGACGAGGAAGGTCGGGGCGCCGGCATCCGACACCACCGCGATCGATTCGTCCGACCACGACCGGGCCTCCGCGACGAGCTCGGGCTGCGTGTGCGCAGGGACGCCGTTCACGCGGTTGTACGCGAGCATGATGCCGCCCGCGACACCCTCCTCGATCGCGCCGCGGAAGGCGGGCAGCTCCTCCTCGTGGAGGGTGCGCAGCGACATCTCGGACGAGGTCACCGAGCGATCGGTCTCGTTGTTGTAGGCGAGGAAGTGCTTAAGCGCCGGAACCGTGCGCCACACGCGCGGGTGGTCGCCGCGCAGGCCGCGTGAGTAGGCGGTGCCGAACACCCCGGTGATGTGCGGGTCTTCGGAGTAGCCCTCCTCGTTGCGCCCCCAGCCCGGGTGGCGCAGCGTGTTGACGACCGGCGCCCACACGTTGAGGCTGACCATCGGGTTCTCGGCGCGCTTGGCGCGCACCTCGACCGCGGCGACCTCGCCCACCCTCTCGACGAGGTCGGTGTCCCACGTCGCGGCGAGTCCCACGGACTGCGGGAACACGGTCGCACGCCCGAGCCACGCGACGCCGTGCAGCGCCTCGCATCCCGTGTGCCACGCCGACACCCCGAGCCGCTCGACCGCGGGCGCGGCCTGGTGCAGCATCGCGACGCGCTCGTCGGGCGTCAGCCGGTCGAGCAGGTCGCGGGCACGCGCCGCGAGGGGCTGGCCGGCCTGCCGGAACACCGGCCGGCCGGACGCCTGGTCTTCGGCGATCGCCGTGGCGGCAGCTGGGCCCACGCGCCCCGAGGCTCCGCGCGGCGCGCCGGCGCCGTGTGGAGGGGGCGTGGGGACCGTCATGGTGTCACTCATCGTGCGCTCTCCTCCAGTTCGATACGGAGCTCTCCGGATGCCTCGGCCCGAACGATCCGGTCACCCACCTGCAGCGCCCACGGGGCGTGCGCGTCGTCCGTCGACGCGATGATCGCCGTGCCCTCACGGCGGACGCGGAATATCGTCGCCCCGACGCCGTCGATGGATCCCTTGCTGTCGTGGCCCGGCACCCGCGTCTCGTGGTCGTAGCCGTCGGGCAGTTCGAAGCACCGGAGCGTGACGCCGTCGGACCAGTCGTAGTCGGGGCGGGTGTCGTCCGCACCGAAGGGCAGCACCGTTCCCGGGCGCACCCGCAGCGGCACCGAGTCGTAGCCGTGGGTCTCGGCGACCCACCGACGCCCGTCGACCACCGAGTCGTCGAGGAGCGAGGTCCACTCCCCTTCGGGAACGTAGTACTCGACGCTGCCGTCGGCTGTGAAGATCGGCGCGACCAGCAGCGCGTCGCCCAGCATGTACTGCGTGTCGGCGTCGAAGCCCGAGCGGTCGCCGGGGAACTCGAGCGCCATCGGGCGCATCATCGGCGTCCCGCAGCGATGCGCCTGTTCGGCGGCGCCGGCGAGGTACGGCATGAGCCGCATCTTGAGCTTCGTGAACGAGCGGGCGATGTCGACCGCCTCGTCGTCGAAGGCCCACGGCACGCGCACCGACGACGAGCCGTGCAGCCGCGAGTGCGACGACAGCAGGC
This sequence comes from Microbacterium sp. NPDC056057, assembly GCF_042266945.1. NCBI lineage: Bacteria > Bacillati > Actinomycetota > Actinomycetes > Micrococcales > Microbacteriaceae > Microbacterium > Microbacterium sp. NPDC056057. Next base: position 1,257,328 of record NZ_JBHJWS010000001.1, on the reverse strand, counting down.
CGAAGGCGAGCCAGCGCTTGAACAGAGCCGGGTCGGGCGTGCCCTCGAACCCGCCGATGTCGTGGCTCCAATAGCCGAAGCCCGACATCGCGAGCGACAGGCCGCCGCGCAGCGATTCCGCCATCGACAGGAACGTCGAGTCGTTGTCGCCGCCCCAGTGCACGGGGAACTGCTGCGAGCCGGCCGTCGCGGAACGGGCGAACACGACAGCGTCGCCGACGCCGTGGTGTCGCTCGAGCGCGCGGAACACGACCTCGTTGTAGAGCTTCGCGTAGTAGTTGTGCATGCGGTGCGGGTCGGAGCCGTCATGCCACACGACACCCTCGACCGGGATCCGCTCGCCGAAGTCCGTCTTGAACGCATCGACTCCCTGATCGAGCAGGCCCTGCAGCTTCGCGACGTACCAGTCCGCGGCATCCGGGTTCGTGAAGTCCACGAGGCCCATGCCCGCCTGCCACATGTCCCACTGCCACACGCTGCCGTCGGTGCGCTTGAGCAGGTACCCGTTGTCGGCGGCCTCGCGGAACAGTGCCGAGCGCTGTGCGATGTAAGGGTTGATCCAGAGCGACACGTGCACGTCGCGCTCGTGCATGCGGGCGATCTGCCCGACCGGGTCGTGGAACGCGCGGGAGTCCCACTCGAAGTCGCTCCACTGGTACTCGCGCATCCAGAAGCAGTCGTAGTGGAAGACCGACAGCGGGATGTCGCGCTCGGCCATGCCGTCGACGAACGCGCTCACGGTGTCTTCGTCGTAGCTGGCGGTGAACGACGTCGTGAGCCACAGCCCGAACGACCACGCGGGCACGCGCGCCGGCCGGCCGGTGAGCGCGGTGTAGCGACGCAGCACCTCCTTCGGCTCGGGGCCGGCGATGACGTAGTAGTCGAGGGACTCGCCGCCCACCGAGAACTGCACGCGCGAGTTGACCTCGCTGCCGACCTCGAACGAGACGTTCTCGGGGTGGTCGACGAACACGCCGTAGCCGCGCGACGTGAGGTAGAACGGCACGTTCTTGTACGCCTGCTCGCTGGAGGTGCCGCCGTCGGCGTTCCACGTGTCGACGACCTGGCCGTTCTTGACGAACGCGCCGAACCGCTCGCCGAGCCCGTAGACGCGCTCGCCCGGCTCGATGCTGAGCTGCTGGTGCACCCACGTCGGCTTCGTGCCTCCGGCAGCCGTGCCGGCGGTGCCGGCCGTGCCCGCGGTGGCCGCGGTGCCGTTCTTGCCGGTCGTGTCGGTGTAGTGGCCGATGGACCGCGGCAGCGAGCTCGTGAGCACACGCCCGTCAGCTTCGAGGAAGTCGACGCGCCACTGCCCCGCCGTGCGCGTGACGCGCGCCTTCAGCGGACCGGCGTCGAGGACGCCTTCGTTCTCGTCGACCGTGATCGTCGGCCGGAAGCCCTCCGCGCCGAAGATCTCGAAGTCCGGCCCACGGTGCACGGCGCCCGCGTGACGCTCGACGCGCACCTTGACGACACCCGGCGCGGGTGCCGAGAACGTCACGGTGAGCATCGCACGGTTGAGGGTGTCCCCCCGGTCGCGGATCGCGGCGGTCGGCGCGTACACGGTCATCGTGCCCGCCGCCTCGTCGACGCGGATGTCGTCGACCTCGACCGCGTACAGCGGGGCGAGGCCGGGCCTGGTCAGCCAGTAGCCATCGGTGAACTTCACTCTGCGTGCCTTTCGATGAGCACCATGGCGGCGCCGGGGGCGAGCGTCAGCTGCCCCTCGACGTCCGCGTCCGACAGGAGATCGCGGCGCGGCCCGGGGAGCGTGACGCGCCGGTCCTGATCGCCGTGGTTGAGGAGGAAGAGGGCCTCGCCGCGCTGGACCGCCTCGACGCCCTCGGGCAGCACGCGGTCGGGCAGGACGCCCGCGACACCGGCAGCGTCGAGCGCGTCGTCGAGCACGGCGGCGAGCGCGTCGTCCGAGACGACGGCGCCGAGGTACCAGGCCACGCCATCGCCGACGCGGTGCCGGGTGATGGCGGGGGCGCCTTCGAGGTGCCCGGTGCCGAAGCGGGCGAGCACGTCGGCCCCTTCGGCACGGAGGCGCTCGCCGAGGACGGATGCCGCGACCTTCGCGGGCGCGCTCGCCCAGGTCTGCTCCACGACAACGGGTGTGGGTGCGTCGGGAAGACCGACCCACTCCTCGCCGCTCACGCCGAGCAGTTCGCGCAGCAGCACCGGCGAGCGCCCGGTGAGGATGCCGGCGTTGGCGTCGGCGACCCCCGAGAACGGGCCCACCACGAGGCTCGCACCGCGTTCCACCGCCGCACGGAGGGTGGCGGCGGCATCCGTCTCCACGATGTACGTGTGCGGCACGAGCACCGTGGCGTAGGCGGACAGGTCGGCGCCTGGACGCACCAGGTCGACCGCGATGCCGCGGCGCCACAGCGCGCGATGCCATCGCTGCACCTGCTCGAGCGTGTCGAGCCGCTGGGTCGGGCGGCCCGGCTCGTCCGCGGCCCATCGCGACGGCCAGTCGAAGAGCAGCGCGACGGATGCCTCGACCCGCGCGCCGACCAGGGGCTGAAGCCGGCGCATGTCGGCGCCGAGCGCACAGGCGGTCCCGAACACCTCGGTGTCGGCGCCGGCGTGCGGCAGCAGCGCGGAATGGAAGCGCTCCGCGCCGGTGCGGGACTGACGCCACTGGAAGAAGCAGATCGCGTCGGCCCCCCGGGCGACGGCCTGCAGCGAGTCGAGGCGGGCGCGGTCGCGGCTCTTGGGCAGGTTGTGCGGGCGCCACGACGTCGCGCTCACGGCCTGCTCCATGAGCACCCAGGGGCGCCCGTCGCCGAGCGAGCGCATGAGGTCCTGCACGAGCGCGATGTCGGACGACGACGTGGCGCTCGCGTGGTCGGGGTACTGGTCGTCGGCGACGACATCGACCTCCTCCGCCCACTCCCACAGGTCGGTGAGCGGCTCGAAGCCCATGAAGTTCGTCGTGATCGGCTGGGTGGCCCCGGCGTCGCGGATGGCGTCGCGCTGCTCGGTGAGCACGCGCTGCAGCGCCCACGACGTGTACCGCCGGAAGTCGAGCGAATGTGCGGGGTTCACGAGATACGGCATGCGTCGCGGCGGCACGATCTCGTCGAAATCGCGGTACCGCTGCGCCCAGACGAGGGTTCCCCACGCCTCGTTGAGCGCGTCGATCGAGCCGTGGCGCTCACGCAGCCACAGCCGGAATTCGCGAGCCGCCTCGTCGCCGAAGTCGATCTGGCCGAACTCGTTGCCGACGTGCCACATGCGCACGGCCGGGTGGGTGGCGTAGCGCTCGGCGAGGGCGGTCGCGATCGCCAGGGCGTGCTCGCGGTAGATGCGCGAGGCCGCCGTGAACTGGTTGCGTGACCCGGCCGCGAGACGCACGCCGTCGGGGTTCACCGGGAGCGTCTCGGGGTGGAGGATGCCGAGCCACGGCGGCGGCGACGCCGTCGGCGTCGCGAGGTCCACGGCGATGCCGTGCGCGTGCAGCAGCTCGAGCACCTCGTCGAGCCATGCGAAGTCGTACTCGCCCGGCGACGGCTCGAGGCGCGCCCAGCTGAAGACGCCGACCGTCACGAGGTTGACGCCGGCTCTCACCATGAGCTCGGCATCCTCCTGCCATACCTCGCGCGGCCACTGCTCGGGGTTGTAGTCGCCGCCGAAGCAGATTCCGAGGTCGCGGGTGATCTCGGAGAATGCGTCGGTGCGGCGCGGGCGGGGCGTGGTGGCCATGGAGCGGGGAACCTCTTCGCTGAGTTTCGATCGGACGGTCACGGGATCATCGGCGAGAAGGGCGTCGAACTTTCGAAGCGCTTCAACACTGAGAAGGTATACTACGACTGTGACGATGTCCACGCGCCGCGATGATGCGGCCTCGCAGGTCCTTTCCGAAGGCCTCCACGTCCTGCGCGCCTCGGCGCCCGCGTCGCGATGGCTCGAGGCGTACCCCGTCGGCAACGGGGTGCGAGGCGCGATGTGTGCGGGGCTCGCCGGCGGCGACCGTCTGTGGCTGAACGACATCACGGCATGGTCGGGCCACGCCGACGCCGACCCCCTGGACGGCGTCGCGGATCGCGGCCCCGAGGCACTCGAGGCCGTGCGCGCGGCGATCGACACCGACGACCTCGAGTCCGCCGAGGCCCTCCTGCAGCGCATGCAGGCGCCCTGGGTGCAGGCCTACCTGCCGCTCGGCTGGATAGAGCTGACGGTGGAGACGGATGCTGCGCACTCCGGCTCGCAGCCGGGTCCGGGGCAGGTCTACGGGCGACGCCTGGATCTCGCCACCGGCGTCGCGACCCACCACTACGCGATCGACGGCGTCGATGTGCGGCACCGCACGTGGGCGGACCTCGTGACCGGCGCGATCATGCACGAAGTCACCGCGAACGAGCCGGTGCGCGTGCGCCTCGAAATCGGGTCGCTCCTGCGCCCGCGCTCGGCGCCGCGCTCGGCGGGCGGCGACCTCGCCACCGAGTGGTGGCTCCCGGTCGACGTCGCACCAGGCCACGAAGACCCCGCCGAACCCATCCGCTACGACGAGGACCACGGCAGGCACGGCGCGATCGTCGTCCAGGCCCGCGGCGCCTCCGACATCGTCGACGGGGTCCTCGTCGGCGCGCCCGCGACGACGCACCTCTTCGCGATCGCCACCGCCACCGCGCCGTCGCTGCCCGGTGACCCCGCCGATGCCCGCGACGCGGAGGGGCACGCCGCGGCGCTGCTGCGCGGCATCCGTGGCTCCTTCGATGTCCACGCGACCGCAGCCGACCTGCTCACCGCCCACGAAGCCGCGCACGGCGAGCTCTACGCGCGGTGCGCGCTCGAACTGCCGACGCCGGCCGACGTCGAGGGGCTCGACACCATGGCCCGCGTGGACCGCGCACAAGAGGTCGACGACCCGGCTCTCGCCGCCCTCATGTTCCACTACGGGCGATACCTCCTCATCGCGTCGTCGCAGCCCGGCGGGCTGCCGGTCACCCTGCAGGGGCTGTGGAACGCCGAGCTTCCGGGCCCGTGGTCGAGCGCGTACACCCTCAACATCAACACCCAGATGGCGTACTGGCCGGCCGAGACGACCGACCTCGCCGAGTGCCATGAGCCCCTGCTGCGGTTCACACGGCGTCTCTCCGAGACGACGGGCCCCGCGGTCGCCCGCGAGCTCTACGGCGCGGACGGCTGGGTCGCGCACCACAACTCGGACGCCTGGGCCTTCGCGGCCCCGGTCGGCGCCGGCCACGGCGACCCCGCGTGGGCGAACTGGTCGCTCGGCGGCGTGTGGCTCGCACTGCACCTGTGGGAGCACTACTCGTTCGGCGGCGACCGCCCCTACCTGCGGAGCGAGGCCTGGCCGGTGCTCGCGTCGGCCGCGGCCTTCGCGCTGTCGTGGATCCAGACCGACGGCGAGCGCGCGTGGACGAGCCCGTCGACCTCGCCCGAGAACCACTACCTCGACGCCGAGGGGCGCGAGCGCGGCGTCGCGGTGTCGGCCACGATGGACGTCGCCCTGCTGCGCGAGCTGGCCGCGGTCTGCCGCGCCGCCGCGGCAGTGCTCGATGTCGACGAACCGTGGATCGCGGAGCTGACCGCGCTCACGAACGCCCTCCCCGACCCGCAGGTGTCGGCACGGGGCGACCTGCTCGAGTGGGACCGCGAGCGCGTCGAGGCCGAACCTGATCACCGCCACCTCTCGCACCTCATCGGTCTGTTCCCGCTGGCGCAGATCACCCCGGACGCGACTCCCGGGCTCGCGCGCGCAGCATCCCAGTCCATCCGCCTGCGCGGTCCGGAGTCGACCGGCTGGGCGCTCGCCTGGCGCGCCGCGATGCAGGCGCGCCTCGGCGACGGCGCGGCCGTGCACGCGCAGCTGCGGATGGCGCTGCGGCCCGCGGAGGAGACCACCGACGCTCATCGGGGCGGGCTCTACCCGAACCTCTTCAGCGCGCATCCGCCGTATCAGATCGACGGCAACCTGGGCGTGACGGCGGCGATCGCCGAGGCCCTCGTCCAGTCGTTCGACGAGCCGGCGGCGAGCGCCGAGACGGCGCACATCACGCTGCGACTGCTGCCCGCGCTGCCGCCGGAGTGGCCCGATGGCCGGGTGCGCGGCATCCGTTCCCGCGGCGACGTCTCGGTCGACGTCGAATGGGCGGGCGGAGAGCTCGTGCGGGCGCGGCTTCGCGCGCGGGCGCGAGCAGTCACAATGAGTGTGCACGGGCCGGACGGTTCGATCGGAACATACGAGCTCGCACCCGGAACCACGCGGGTGATCGAACGAGGAGAGCAGGGGATCTCATGGTGACGATCGCGGACGTCGCGCAGAAGGCGGGCGTGTCGATCTCGACGGTGTCGTACGTCATGAGCGGCAAGCGGGCCATCTCGCAGGAGACGCGCGACCGGGTCGAGAAGGCGATCGACAGCCTCGGCTTCAGCCCGCACGCGGGCGCCCGCTCGCTCGCGTCGCGCTCGACGAACGTCATCGGCCTGCAGGCGCCGCTGCGCACCGGGGTCGACGTGCACGTCGTGATGCAGATCGTCACCGGCGTCGTCACCCAGGCGCGCAAGCACGGCTACGACATCCTGCTGCTCGCGAGCGACGACTCGAAGGCGCTGCAGCGCGCGGCGAAGGGCTCGATGGTCGACGCATTGCTGGTCATGGACGTCGAGTCCGACGACCCGCGCATCGACACGCTGTCGGGGCTGGGGCATCCGAGCGTCCTCATCGGTCTTCCCGCGGGGCGCCGCTCCGTGCCGTGCGTCGACTTCGACTTCGAGGCCGCGGGCTGGCTCGCGGTCGACCGGCTCGTCGCGCTCGGCCACCGGCGCATCGCGCTCATCGGCTCCCCGCCCGAGGTGATGTCGCGCCACACGTCGTACGCCGACCGGCTCGCACGCGGCTTCCTGGCGGCGTGCGAGGCGAACGGCGTGACGGGCACCATCCACGCGTGCCCGAGCACGTCCGAGTCCATCGCCACCGTCGACGGCGTGATGACGGAGGACCCGGGCATCACCGGCTTCTTCGTGCACAACGAGGGCGCGCTCCCCCACGTCGCGACGACGATCGCCCAGCGCGGCCGGCAGCGCGGAGACGAGCCCGCCATCGTCGCCCTGTGCCCCGACGACGTGGCACGTTCGGTGCCGGGTCTCGCCGACAGCATCGCGGTGCCCGCCGAGGCGATCGGCGCGGCGGCGACCGACATGATCTGCGAGATCCTCTCGAGCGGTGCGAAGCCCGCGGTGCGCCTGCTGCCGCCGGCGCTCACCGGAGCACCCACGCCGTGATCGTGACGCACGCATGAGGATCGATCCCGATAGCCGCACGCTCGGCGGCTTCTCGACGTTCCTGACGTTCGTCGCGCTCAACCTGCTCTACATCCTCGTGTGCCTGCCGATCGTCACGATCGGCGCGGCCACGAGCGCGCTGTACGAGGTCACCATCCGCTACTCCGACGACGAGAGCGGACGCCCCCTCAAGGACTTCTTCCCTGCATTCCGGGCGAACTTCGGCCGCGCCACCGTGTTGATGCTGTGCCTGCTCCTGCCCGCCGCGCTGCTCGGCTTCTCGAGCGTGTTCTGGTTCGCGTACCCCGCGCTCTTCGCCGGAGTCGCGGGAGTCGTGGCGGTGATCGGAGCGGTGTACCTCTTCGCCGCGTTCCTGTACGCGATGGCCCAGGTGGCGTACCTCACCGGGCCTGTGCGCCAGACCCTCAAGAACTCGCTGCTGCTTCCGGCGGCCGAGCCGGTGCGCACCCTCGGCGTGCTCGTGATCCCGGTGACCGCGGTCGCCCTGACGATCCTGTTCCCGCCGGTCGCGATCCTGATCGCCACCATCGGCTTATCCGTCGGCGCCTACGCCACGGCCTTCCTCTTCCGCAGCGTCTTCACCCGCCACGACGCCTGACCGCTTGGGCGCTGACGGTGACGGATGCCGCGGCCCCGCAGCATCCGCGCCCCTCTCTCTGCGTCCGGGTCGGCGACCCGAGTTCCCTGACTCGCCACAACACGCCGAGCAGCGCGGGTGACATCCGGCGTGTTGTGGCGACTCGAGGGGCTCCCGCCCTGCGTCCGGCGTGTGGTGGCGGCTCGAGGGGCTCCCGCTGTGCGTCCGGGTCGGCGACCCGAGCTCCCTGACTCGCCACAACACGCCGAGCAGCGTGGGCGACGTCCGGCGTGTTGTGGCGACTCGAGGGTGGCCGCCGACGGGAACGACGAAGGGCTCGGGATGCTGCATCCCGAGCCCTTCGTTGCGTAGCGGCGTGATTAGTTGCCGAACTCCTTCGCCACGGCCACGCGCGCGTCGTTCTGCGACTTCGCGTTGGTCATGTCGAACTCGAGCACCTTGTCGTAGCCGAGGCCCTCAGCCGTCTTGATCAGCTCATCGCGGAGCGAGTCGAACTGCGCCTCGTTCGAGGCGAACACCATCTGCCACGAGTACTGCTTGATGATCTCCTTGACCTGGTTGCGCAGGGTCTCGATCTCGGAGTCGTCGGCCGGTGCCGCGTAGCTCGCGCCCGGGGCGACGAGCACCTGGTCGTTGGTCTGCAGGTACTCCATGGTCGAGGTCGCGTCGCCCATGTTCGCCGACCAGTCGACGGTCAGGGGGTTGGCGATCGAGGCCTGGTAGGTCGGCCAGAACGTGTAACTGTACGGCAGGCTCGTCTCGGGGTCGGTGTCGATCGGAAGCACCGCGCTCAGGTTGAGCGCCGAGACGCCGTCGGCGTACTCGCCGCCGCCCCACTCCTCGGGAACGGTCGCGCCGCCCTGGAGGAAGACCTCGTTGCCGAAGTCGGTGAGCTCGGGCTCGCCCGCGTCGTTCACGTCCCACGTGAGGCCCTTAGGTCCCGCCGATGCACCGGTCTGGCTGCTGTTGGCGTACGCGCCCTCGGGCGAGTAGAGCCAGTCGATGAACGCGGCGATGCGCTCGGGGTCCTCGGCCTTGGAGCCGATCGCGAACACCTGCTTGCCGCCGTACGCCTCGGCGCCGTACGAGAAGATGTTCTGGTCCGCCAGGGGCACCATCTCGAAGCCCTTGCCCGCGGCCATGTTCTCTTCGGTGTTGAAGGCGGACTGACCCAGCCACGGCCACCACGAGAAGAGCACCTGGCCGTTCTGGAACTTCGAGAACAGCGTGTCGTAGTTCTGCGTCGTCGACTCGGGGTCGACGAGGCCGAGCTGGTTGGCGTCGAAGTAGAGCTTCAGGTTGCGGATGTACTCGCCGTCGGGGTCGAGGATGCTCTGGTAGTCCGAACCGTCGGCCTTGGCCAGCACGAAGCCGAGCTCGTCGTAGCCGTAGAAGCAGGCGGGCTGCTTCGCGGTGACCATCATGTTGCCGTCCCAGTCCTTGAACAGCGAGAAGGCGTAGGTGGGCTGGCCGTTGTCGGCGGTGGGGTGCGCGGCCTGCATGTCGGCGAGCACCGGGAGGAGGTCTTCGAGGGTGCCGATCTCGGGGTAGCCGGCCTCCTTGTAGTAGTCCCACCGGAGGTACGGGCCGAAGGTGGGGTTGAGACCCTCGGAGGGCTCGGTCGGCTTGAGCGACGAGACGGCCGACGGGAAGCCGTAGACGCCGTCCTTGCCGTCGTTGAGGTGCTCGACCGCGGCGTCGAACTTCGCGAGGTTGTCCATCGCGCCGTAGTAGTTCGCCGAGTCCTTGACCAGACCACCCTCGATGAGCTCGTCGAGCTTCTGGCCCTTGTCGGTGATGATCAGGTCGCCGAGGTCGCCGGCCGCGACGCGCGTGTTGTAGAGGGTGTCACCGCCGCCCGCGACGTTCGGGGCGATGATGTTCAGCTTCATGTTGAACTTGTCTTTGACGATCTTGGCGAACCAGCCCTGCTGGACGCCCATGTAGTTGGCGAGACCGTCGAACACGTCGATCGTGATCTCCTGGTCCCACTTCTCGGGGAACTGGTCGATCGCGCCCTGGTCGTCGCCGCCGCCGGCGCTGCACGAGGCGAGCGAGCCCGCGGCGAGCAGCGCCACGAGAGCCAGGGACACCTTCTTTCGAAGCGTCATTGCTTTCCTTTCTTGGTGGTTCTGTGGTGGTTCGTGGCCGCCGTCAACCCTTGACGGCGCCCAGCATGATGCCCTTCACGAAGAAGCGCTGGAACAGGGGATAGATGAAGATGATGGGCAGCACGACGAGCACCGAGACCGTCATGCGTATCGAGGTCGGCGTCTGCTCGGTGGCGAGCCCGGCGATCTGACCGATGTTGCCGCCGGCGTTCTGCGCCGCCTGGGCGAGGCTCGATGCCTGGTTGATGAACATGTAGAGCAGGTACTGCAGCGTGTACAGGCTCTGGTCGGTGATGTAGATCAGGGTGTCCTGGAAGCTGTTCCACTGCGTCACCGCACTGAAGATCGCGATCGTCGCGAGGATCGGCGTCATGTTCGGCAGATACACCTTGAAGAAGACCTGCAGGATGTTGGCGCCGTCGACCTCCGCGGCTTCCTGCAGCTCCTTCGGCATCGACTCGACGTAGGTCTTCGCGAGGATGACGTTGAACGGCTGCACCACGAACGGGAGAACGTAGACCCAGAAGTTGTTGGTGAGACCCAGCGTCTTCATGATGATGAACACCGGGATCAGGCCCGCGCTGAAGTACATCGTGATGATGAGGAAGCGGTACCAGAACTTGCGGCCCCACATGCGGGTCTGCGTGAACATGAACCCGAGGAACGCGGACGCGAGCACCGTCAGCGCGGTGCCGATCACGGTGCGGCCGATGCTGACCATCGTCGCCATCGGCAGGCCGGGCAGCTGGAACACCTGCCCGTAGTTCGAGAGGTGGAACCCGACCGGCCACAGGCGCACGTCGCCGAGCGCCGAGATGTCGTTGGCGCTGACGGAGTTGATGATCAGGTAGTAGAAGGGGTACGCGCAGATCAGCGCGAAGAGGAAGAACAGCGCGTAGTTCGCGAGGCGGAACACCGCATCGCCGACGGTCCCGCGATAGCGGGCCGAGGTGTCGCCCTTCTTCGTCGTGGTGAGCGTCTTCGTCATCGTCGTGGTCATGTCCTGGCCTCTCAGACGATCGATTCGCCGCGGACGCGCTTGGAGACCGCGTTGACGGTGAGCAGCAGGGCGACCGAGATGAGGCTCTTGAGCATGCCGATCGCGGTGGCCATCGACAGGCTGTTGCCCGTCATGCCGATGTTGTAGACGTACAGGTCGAGCACCTGGATCCACTGCTTGTTGAAGGCGTTCTGGAACACGTAGTACTGCTCCATGCCGTTGTTGAGGATGTTGGCGATCGACAGCAGCAGCAGCACGAGATAGGTCGGCATCAGCTGCGGCACCGTGATGTACCGCATCAGCTGGAAGCGGCCGGCGCCGTCGATGCGGGCCGACTCGTACAGCGACTGGTCGATTCCCGCGATCGCTGCGAGGTAGATGATCGCGCCCCAGCCGAGCCCCTTCCAGATGCTCCAGAGCGTCATGGTGATCCACACGTTCTGGTCGGTGTCGAGGAACTTGATGGGCGCCGTGATGAGTCCGGCGTCGTTGAGCACGTCGTTGACGAGGCCCGAGCTCGAGAAGAGCGAGAACGCGATCATGTAGACGAGGACCCACGAGATGAAGTTCGGGAGGGCCGTGAGCGTCTGCACGGAGTTGCGGAACCAGGGCGCCTTGATCTCGTTGAGCAGGATCGCGAAGAAGAGCGGCAGGACGGAGGTCGCGATTCCGAGGAAGCTGATCGCGAGCGTGTTGAGGAGGACCTGGCCGATCTGAGCCATCTGCGTGGGCGAGCTCACCAGCATCTGGAACCACTGCAGCCCGACGAACTCACTGCCTTCGAGACCGAGCGCCGGCTTGTAGTCGTACAGCGAGTAGATCCAGCCGTACAGCGGAAGGTATGAGAACAGGAACGCCAGCACCAGGAACGGCACGATGCAGAGGAACAGCGTGAACGACGTCCGGCTGCCCGCCGGACGCAGCCGCCGGCCGCGCCCCTTCTTGGCGTTCTGGTCGAGGTTGTGAACCGCCGCCTCCTGGAAGACGACCTGCGACTGCGCCTGAGTGGTCATCGGAGGGCGCCCTGGTTCGCGGCATCCGCCGAGGGGACCGCCGGGTGAGCATGCCGTTCCATGTCACTCCTTCGTGTACGTGGCTGCCGCTCTGTCGAGGGGCGGGATCCGAGGTTCGTTCATCGAACCGCTTCGATTTCGAACCGCTTCGATTGAAGAGTAGGCGGCACTGCCCGATTCGTCAAATGTCTCCTCGTAACGCGGGGGTAACGATCGACCGTGTCGCCAGCGCTCTCCCGTGCGCGGGAAAGCGCCTACCATGGTCGCATCGGACGCGCGGGGGCGTCCGGCCCGGACCCGTGCCGGGTGAGCATGACGGGACGAACGACATGAAGCGAGTCGGCATCCGCGATGTCGCCGAGCGCGCGGGCGTCTCGATCAGCACGGTCTCGAACGCGCTGAACCGCCCTCACATGGTGAGCGAGCGCCTCGTCGACCGGGTGCGCTCGGCCGCCGACCAGCTCGGCTACGTGCCGCTGCAGGCCGCGCAGCAGTTGCGCGCCGGGCGCTCCGGGCTGCTGGGGATGACGGTCATCAACATCGCGAACCCCTTCTTCGGCGACATGGTCGCCGGCGCCGAGGACGCCGCCTCGGCGGCCGGAATGCGCGTGCTCGTCGGCAACTCCAGCGACGACGTCGGCAAGGAGCGCGACCACCTCGAGCTGTTCGAGCGGGTGCAGGTGGAGGGGGCGCTTGTGAGCCCTTTCGGTCCCCTCGAGCCCTGGCTGCAGCGCTTGCGGGGCCGCGGCATCCCGGTCGTCCTCGTCGATGCGATCGACGACACCGGCGAGCTGCCCTCGGTGTCGTTCGACGACGTCGCCGGTGGCCGGCTCGCCGCCGAGCACCTGCTCTCGACGGGACGCCGGCGGCTCGCCTTCGTGGGCGCGCGCGAAGAGGTGCGACAGGTGCGCGAGCGCCTGCAGGGCGCCCGGCTCGCCGTCGCCGCCCACCCCGGCGCGACCCTCGAGCCGATCTGGACCGAGCGCACGACGTCCGAGCTGGGCGTGGCGTTCGGCGAGCAGGTCGCCGCGCGCTCCCCCGCCGACCGCCCGGACGGGATCGTGACCTCGAACGACCACCTGGCGATCGGGCTGGTGCACGGGCTGATCTCCCGCGGCGTGCGGGTGCCGGACGACGTCGCGGTCGTCGGCTACGACGACATCGAGTTCGCGGCGATCGCCGGCGTTCCCCTCACCTCCGTGCGCCAGCCCGCGCGCGAGATGGGACGCACCGCGGCCGAGCTGCTGCTCGCGCGCATCGGCGGCACCGCGGGGGCCGACCTCGGGAATGTGGTCTACAGGCCCGAACTGATCGTGCGCGCCAGTACGATGTCCACATGACGCAGAAAGCGTTTACCGGACCCATCCGCATCATCTCGATCGCCCAGAATCCCCGCCCTGGCCGCTCCGTGCTGAAGCTGCTCGCGCGCCGGCCCGGGCGCATGGCCGTGGCGATCCTCGCGTTCGCCTGCAAAGAGGTCCCGCTGTGGTTCCTCCCGGTGGTGACGGCGAAGATCATCGACATCGTCGCGACCGGCGGCGAGGTCTCGACCGTGCTCATCTGGTTCTCGGTCGCGGCGGTGCTGCTCATCCAGAACTACCCGATGCACATCGTGTACACCCGCAACTTCATGACCGTCGTGCGCGACACCGGCGCCGATCTGCGCAACGCGCTCGCGGCGCGGCTGCAGAGCCTCTCGATCGGCTACCACACGCGGGTGAGCTCGTCGATCGTGCAGACGAAGGTCGTGCGCGACGTCGAGAACATCGAGCTCATGCTCCAGCAGGTGACCCACCCCCTGCTGTCGGCGACCATGGTCATGATCGGCGCCATCTCGATGACCGCGATCGCGGTGCCGCAGTTCCTTCCGGTCTACGCGCTTGCGATCCCGATCGCCATCGGCATCCGCTACGGACTGCGCAACCGCTCGCGCGAGCGCAACGAGGTGTTCCGCCGCGAGGTCGAGACACTCTCCGCACGGGTCGGCGAGATGGCCTCCCTCATCCCCGTCACCCGCGCACACGGCCTCGAGCAGACCGCCGTCACCCGCGTCGCATCGGGTGCCGACGGCGTGCGCCGTGCCGGCCTTCACCTCGACATGCTGAACGGCCACGTCGCGTCGATCTCGTGGGTCGCGATGCAGCTCTTGGGCGTGGGATGCCTCGTGCTCGCGGCGATCTTCTCGCTGACGGGCTTCCTCCCCATCACCCCCGGTGAAGTCGTGCTGCTGTCGACGTACTTCACCCTGCTCACCGGTGGCCTGACGCAGCTGCTCATGCTGATCCCGGTCGGGGCGCGCGGCATGGAGTCGATGCGATCGATCTCGGAGGTGCTGCAGGAGCCCGACCTCGAGCAGAACGAGGGCAAGCGCGCCGTCGTGCACGTCGGCGGCCACCTCGAGCTGCAGCACGTGTCGCACCGCTACGAAGAGGCGGACCGGGATGCCGTGCACGACATCTCGCTCGACATCTCGCCCGGCGAGACCGTGGCCTTCGTGGGCTCGTCCGGCTCGGGCAAGTCCACGATGCTCAACCTCGTGCTGGGCTTCGTGCGCCCGACGGCGGGCCGGATCCTGCTCGACGGCGTCGACATGCAGGACCTCGACCTTCGCACCGTGCGACAGTCCGTCTCGGTCGTGCCGCAGGAGTCGGTGCTCTTCGAGGGGACGATCCGCGAGAACATCGCGTACGGCCTCGACGACGTCTCGGATGACCGCCTGCGTGCCGCTCTGCGCGACGCGAACGCGGCCGAGTTCGTCGACCGGCTGCCCGACGGCTGGGACACGGTCGTCGGCGAGCGCGGCGCACGGCTCTCGGGCGGGCAGCGCCAGCGGCTCGCGATCGCGCGGGCGCTGGTGCGCGACCCGCGCATCCTGCTGCTCGACGAGGCGACCTCGGCGCTGGACCCCGAGTCGGAGGAGCTCGTGAAGGAGGCGCTCAACCGCCTCATGAAGGGCCGGACCACGCTCGTCGTCGCCCACCGCCTGTCGACGATCCGCCAGGCCGACCGCATCGTCGTGCTCGAGCACGGCGAGGTCATCGAGGTGGGCGGTCACGACGCACTCGTCGCCGCCGAGGGCCGCTACGCCCGCCTGCACGCGACACAGGCCGGCCTTCCGCACTGATCACCGCGCGGGATAGCGCTTTCCGCGTCCACCGCCTACCCTGGAGGAGCGGATGCCGCGGGGCTGCAGCATCCGTTCGCGATCCACCCGAAGGAGCCACCGTGACCGAGACCCTCCGCTGCGCCATCGTGGGCACGGGTGCGATCGCCCACTCGCACGTCCGAGCCATCGCCGCCTACCCGCACGCCGAGCTGGTCGCGGTCACCGACCTCAGCCGCGCCTCGGCCGACGCGTTCGCCGAGACCTACGGCGCGCCCGCCGTGTACGACGACCTCGACGCGCTGCTCGCCGCCGAGCACCCCGACGTCGTCCACATCTGCACTCCCCCGGGCGCCCACACCGCGCAGACCCTCGCGGCGTTCGCGGCCGGCGCGCACGTGGTGGTCGAGAAGCCCCCGGCACCGTCCCTCGACGAGCTCGAGCAGATGACGGATGCCGCGGCCGCGGCCGGCCGGCAGCTCGCGGTGGTCTTCCAGCAGCGCACGGGCACCGCGCCCGCCCACGTGAAGCGCCTGCTCGATTCCGGCGCGCTCGGGCGACCTCTCGTCGCCCAGTGCCAGACGCTCTGGTACCGCGACGCCGCGTACTTCGCCGTGCCGTGGCGCGGGAAGTGGGAGACCGAGGGTGGCGGCACGACCCTCGGTCACGCCATCCACCAGCTCGACCTCCTGGCGTTCCTGCTCGGCGACTGGACGCGGGTCGAGGGGCGCCTCTGGCGCCTCGACCGCGAGACGAACACCGAGGACGTCTCGACGGCGACGGTGGTCTTCGAGGGCGGCGTGGTCGCACAGGTCGTCTCGAGCACGCTGTCGCCCCGCGAGACGAGCACGATCCGCATCGACACAGAGAAGGCCACGATCACCGTCGACCACCTGTACGGCCACGGCCACGAGAACTGGCGCATCACGCCGGCTCCCCACGTCGACGCCGCCGAGGCCGCGACCTGGGAGATCAGCGGGCCCGAAGAGCGCAGCGACCACGTGTATCTGCTGCGCGACGTGTTCGACGCCCTCCGCTCGGGCGCCCCCCTGCCGCCGACGGCCGAGGCGCCGGCGCGTTCGATCGAGCTCGTCGCCGCGATCTACGCGTCGGCCGACGCCGACGGCGCCGTGGTGACCCCCGCCGACCTCGCCGCGCACCCGACGCACCGCAAGAGCTTCGCGAGCACCGTCATCGACCTGCGACCGGCCCGATGACGGTCGACGCCTCACTCGACCCGGACGCCGCAGCACCCCGCGAGATCTACCGCGATCCCGTCTACGACGGCGCGACCGATCCCACGGTGGTGCGGGACGCCGACGGCTGGTGGATGTTCTACACCCAGCGCCGCGCCACGCACCCGCATCCCGGCGACGGCGTCGCGTGGGTGCACGGCTCTCGCATCGGCGTCGCCCGCAGCGAGGACGGCCTGCGCTGGAGCTACGCCGGGACGCTGGAACCGGATGCCGCCGGCCTCCGCCTGACGGACGGGCCGCCGCCCGCGGCGGTCGGCGAGACGCATTGGGCGCCCGAAATCATCCACGACGGCACGCGCTGGCGCATGTACCTCACGGAGATCGACGGCGTGCCGACCCGGTGGGAGGGGCACGCGCGCCGGATCGTCGAGTACCTCTCGGACGACCTGCGCACCTGGAGCCGTCGGGGCGTCGTCCCGCTCGCGAGCGACCGGGTGATCGACGCCGCCGTCACCCGGTGCCCCGACGGCCTGTGGCGCCTCTGGTACAAGGACGAGGCGGCCGACTCGACGACCGCGGTCGCGGTGTCGGACGACCTCGACTCGTGGCGGCTCGACGGCACCGCCGTCGGTGGGCGCCCGCACGAGGGCCCGTTCGTCTTCGCGCTCGACGGCACATGGTTCCTCCTCACCGACGAGTGGCGCGGCATGGCCGTGCACCGAAGTGCCGACGCCGTCGCGTGGGAGCGACAGGGCGGGACGGATGCCGTCATCCTGGGCGAGAGCGGCGCTCCGCGGGACGGCATCCAGATCGGACGACACGGCTCGGTGGTGCTCCTCGGCGACGAGGCGCGGCTGTACTTCTTCACCCACCCGTGGTGGGACGGCAGCGAGCTGGCCGACACCGACGAGCGCAGCCATCGCCGCAGCGCCGTCCACGTCGCGCGCCTGCGCGTGGTCGACGGCGAGCTCGTCGCCGAGCGCTGACCCGAGGCATCCCTCCCCCGCCCTTCCGCTCACCCTCCTTCAACAGGTCAACCGGGGTTCCGCACGATGCGGGAGAGCGAATCTCTCCTGCAGAAGGCCGGTTGACCTGTCGGAACCGGGCGGCGGCGGCGCGTCGAGGGCTGGGACCGAGCACAGTCCGGAATCACCGCAAGATCGCTGCTGTTACTGAATCGTTTAAAAAACTCGTGCCAACGCCTTGCGAAACGTTTTTAGACGGGGTACCGTAGCGGGCAAGCGCTTTCCAGCATCGCAGGATCTGCACCCCAGAGCGCCCCACACCGCACACACAGACGACGAACGTCTCACGCGGAACAGCGAACGCAGACGTTCACAAGGAGGACAAGGATGTTCAGCAAGAAGCGGGCACTCGCCGTCGCCGCCATCGCGGCCGGCGCCGCCCTCGTGCTGGCCGGCTGCGCCGGCGGCAGCGACGAGACCCCCGACGCCGCACCCACATTCGACCCGAACGAGAAGGTCACCCTCGACCTCGCGTTCTGGGGCAACGACGTCCGCGCCGGGCTCTACAACGAGGCCATCGCAGCGTTCAACGAGGAGTACCCGAACATCACGGTGAACTCCACGTTCCTCACCTTCCCCGAGTTCTGGGAGAAGCGTCAGACCGAGGCCGCCGGCGGCAACCTCCCCGACGTCATGCAGTTCGACTACTCGTACCTGCGCCAGTACTCCGAGAACGGCCTGCTGCTCGACCTCGACCCGTACCTCGGCAACATCATCGAGACCGACCCGCTCCCCGAGAACATCCTCAACATCGGCGTCGTCGACGACACCACCTACGGCATCACGACCTCCACCAACGCGTGGGGCCTGTTCACCAACCCGGTCCTCCTCGAGAAGGCCGGCGTCGAGGAGTTCGAAGGCGGCAGCTGGGACGACTACGCCGACTGGATGGGCGAGGTCACCGACGGCGCCGGCGGCGAGTTCTGGGGCGGCGGCGACTTCACCGGCCGCATCCAGAACTTCGAGCTGCAGCTCCGCTCGGAGGGCAAGAACCTCTTCAACGAGGACGGCACGCCCGGCTTCGACGAGGAGCGCCTCACCGAGTTCTGGGAGTCCGGCGCATCGATCCGCGAGGACGGCATCGGCATTCCGCAGCAGCGTGTGGAAGAGGTCGCCCCGAAGGGCGCCTTCGACAGTGCGCTGACGGCGAGCGAGCTGACCTGGGACAACTTCGGCGCGGGCTACCTCGCGGGCCTCGGCGAGGGCTACACCGAGCTCGGCCTCATCGCTCCCCCGGTGACCAAGGAAGGCGCGAAGGACCTGTACCTGAAGCCGTCCATGCTCCACACGATCTCGGCCAACACCGAGCACCCCGAGGCGGCCGCGACGCTCGTCAACTTCCTCGTGAACTCGCCCCAGTCCGGTGAGATCTTCGGCACCAACCGCGGCCTCCCGGCCTCGGAGACCGCCCTCGAGGCGGCCGAGCTCGACCCGCTGAGCCAGCAGGTCAAGGACTACGAGGCGTCGATCGCCGACCGCCTCGGCGACGCCCCGCCGGTTCCGATCGTGGGCTACGGCACGCTCGAGGAGAAGTTCCGCCAGCTGGGTACCGAGCTCAACTTCGGCACCGTCACGGTCGATGACGCGGTCTCGCAGTTCTTCGCCGAGATGGACGTCGTCCTCAACCAGTGACAGCTTCCGGGTCCGGGCGTACGATGCGCCCGGGCCCGGAAAACCACTACTCCACAACCCGTATCGGAGAGTCTCGTGAGCACCACAGCGACCAGAGTCATCGTGACCGGTGAGAAGTCCTCACGCCGGTCCCTGTTCCGCCGGAGCAGCCCTGAGCATGTGAACCGGCCGGGTCAGCGCGGCCGGGTGGTGAAGGAGACGCTGGCGGGGTACGGGTTCCTGATCCCGTGGCTTGTCGGGTTCTTCGGTCTCACGCTGATCCCGATGGCGTACTCCCTGTACCTGTCGTTCACGAAGTACAACATCTTCGCGCCGCCGAAGTGGATCGGCTTCGACAACTACGTCCGGATGTTCACGAACGACCCGGCGTTCATGCAGTCCGCGCAGATCACCATGATCTACGTTCTGGTCGGCACCCCGATCACCCTGGCCGCCGCGCTCGGCGTGGCGATGCTCCTCAACTACCGCGACAAGGGCGCCGGCTTCTTCCGCTCCGCGTTCTACGCCCCCTCCCTCATCGGCGGGTCGGTGTCCGTCGCGATCGTGTGGCGCGCCATGTTCGCCTCCGACGGTCCCGTCGACAACGCGCTCTCCGCGATCGGCATCGACCTGGGCGGCTGGATCGGCAACCCCGCACTCGTGCTGCCGGCGATGATCCTCCTCGCGATCTGGATGTTCGGCGCCACCATGGTCATCTTCCTCGCCGGCCTCAAGCAGATCCCCAAGGAGCTCTACGAGGCGGCCGAGATGGACGGCGCCGGACCCTGGCACCGGTTCCGCGCGGTCACCCTGCCGATGCTCTCCCCGGTGATCTTCTTCAACCTGCTGCTCGGCCTGATCGGCGCGTTCCAGGTCTTCAGCTCGGCGTACATCATCTCCAACGGCACCGGCGGTCCCGCCGGGATGACCAACTTCATCACGCTCTACCTCTACAAGCGCGGCTTCTCGGACGGCCAGATGGGCTACGCCGCCGCGATCGCGTGGGTGCTGCTGATCGTCGTCGCCGTCATCGCCTTCATCCTTTTCCGCACCCAGCGCAGCTGGGTCCACTACGCCGGAGACAACCGATGAGCACCACAAGCTTCGGCGAACCCGCCATCGCCACCCTCGAGAACCAGGTCGACGCGACCCCCCAGCAGCCTCGCCGCAAGGTCAAGCGCGGCACGTGGCAGACCGTGATCTGGTTCGTCGTGCTCATCGCCGTCACCGCGATCGTGCTCTACCCGCTGGTGTGGCTGCTGTTCTCGACCTTCAAGCCGAACAGCGAGTTCGGCTCCAACATGGGTCTGCTCCCCGAGAACCCCACCATCGCCAACTACGCGAAGGTGATGGAGGGCATCGCGGGCGTGCCGATGTGGCGGTTCTTCCTGAACAGCTTCATCATCGCCGCGGGCTCCGTGATCGGCGTGCTGCTGTCGTCGTCGCTGGCCGCCTACGCGTTCGCCCGGATCCAGTTCAAGGGCCTCGGCATCCTGTTCGCCGCGATGATCGGCACGCTGCTGCTGCCGTTCCACGTCGTGATCATCCCGCAGTACATCATCTTCCAGCGCCTCGACATGATCGACACGTTCTGGCCGCTGCTGCTGCCGAAGTTCCTCGCCACCGAAGCGTTCTTCGTGTTCCTGCTGGTGCAGTTCATCCGCCAGATGCCCCGCGACATGGACGAGGCCGCCCGCATCGACGGCGCCGGACACATGCGCATCTTCTGGTCGATCATCCTGCCGTTGATCAAGCCCGCCCTGATCACCTGCTCGATCTTCGCGTTCATCTGGGCCTGGAACGACTTCCTCGGACCCCTGCTCTACCTCACCAGCCCCGAGAACTACCCGCTGCCCATCGCGCTGCGCCTCTACAACGACCAGACCAGCGTCAGCGACTACGGCGCCACCGTCACCGCGTCGTTCATCGCACTGATCCCCGTCCTGCTCTTCTTCCTCGTGTTCCAGCGCTTCCTCGTCGACGGCGTCGCCACCCAGGGCCTCAAGGGATAGGACCGCACCATGGACCGCCGAGAACTCCGCGCCGCGCGTCGCGCCGACGCGTCCGGAGCCGGACCGACGCTCGAGGAGCGGGCTCCGGCCCGCTACCCGGGCGCCAAGGGAGCCTTCGCCCTGTTCGGCGAGGTGCTGCTGACCGGGCTGCTGGTCACCGCGGCCGGGATCCTCGTCGTCACGCTGCCCGCGGCGCTGGCCGCCGGCATCCGTCATCTGCGCCGCTACGTGAACGCCGAGCAGTCGCACGTGAAGACGTTCTGGCAGGACTGGCGCCGGGCCCTGCCCGGCGGCCTGGTCGTCGGCGTCGCCGCGGTGCTCGTCACGTTCGTGCTGACGCTCGACATCTACCTCGCGAACTCCGGCGCCCTCCCCGGCGGCGGCCTCATCTCCCTCGTCGGCTGGGCCGGCCTCGTCGTCGGCGCCGTGGCGCTGCTCGTCGCCGCAGGTGCGTGGACACCCGAGCGCGGCTGGCGGGCGGCGGTGCGCAGCATCCCGTCGTCCCTCGCCTCGGACCCGATCGCCGCCCTGTACCTCGCGGCCGCGGCCGTGCTGGTCGGCGTCATGACCTGGATGCTCGCGCCGCTCATCATCGCGGGACTCGGCTGCGCCGCCTTCGCCGTCGTCGCCCTCCCGGCGCGCCGCAGCCGCCGCTGACCCCACACCTCTCTCTCGATCGCAAGACCAGCCAGAAGGAGCTGCTCGACGTGCTGTACGGCGCCGATTACAACCCCGACCAGTGGCCCGAGGAGGTGTGGGACGAGGACGTCCGCCTGATGCAGGAGGCCGGCGTCAACATCGTGAGCCTCGGCATCTTCGCGTGGTCGCGCATCCAGCCCACCGAGGGTGTGTGGGACTTCGCGTGGCTCGACACCGTCATCGAGAAGCTCCACGCCGGCGGCATCGCGGTGAACCTCGCGACCGCAACCGCCTCTCCCCCGCCGTGGGTGAGCAAGAACTACCCCGAGACGCTCCCGGCGAACGAGTCGGGTGCGTCGTACTGGCCGGGCAGCCGTCAGCACTTCGCCCCCTCGTCGCCGACCTACCGGCGCTTGGCCGGCGAGCTGGTGCGCCGGCTGGCCGAGCGCTACGTGGATCACCCCGCCGTGGTGATGTGGCACGTCGGCAACGAGTTCGGCTGCCACCTCTGGATGGACTTCTCGGATGCTGCGCGCGACGCGTACCGCGACTGGCTCCAGAAGCGCTACGCCACCGTCGACGCGCTCAACGACGCGTGGGGCACGAGCTTCTGGTCGCAGCGCTACGGCTCGTTCGACGAGATCTTCCCCCCGCGCCTCGCCCCCTACAGCCACAACCCGTCGTCGATGCTCGACTGGCGACGGTTCACGAGCGACATGCTGCTCGAGTGCTACCTCATGGAGCGCGAGATCCTGCAGGGCGCCGGCGCGACGCAGCCGATCACGACGAACTTCATGGGTCCGTTCAAGCCCGCGGACTACCGCAAGTGGGCGCCGCACATGGACGTCATCGCCGACGACTGCTACCCCGATCCCGCCAACCCGAACCGCGTGCGCGACGCCGCGTTCCAGCGCGACCTCGTCCGCTCCCTCAAGCCCGGCGTGCCGTGGCTGCTGTGGGAGCAGGCGACGGATGCCGTCAACTGGCGGCCCGCGAACCCCGGCAAGCGTCCGGGGGCCCTGGCCGCCGAGTCCGCGCAGTCCATCGCCCGGGGCGCCGACGGCATCATGTTCTTCCAGTGGCGGCAGTCCCGCGCCGGCAGCGAGAAGTTCCACTCGGCGATGCTCCCCCACGCCGGCACCGAGACCCGCACCTGGGACGCAGTGACCGAGCTCGGCGCGCGGCTCGCCGCGCTCCCGGCGCTCCCGGCACCGGGCCGCGACGCGCAGGTCGCCCTGGTGTTCGACTGGGAGAACTGGTGGGCCGTCGAAGAGCGCGACCACCCCACCGAGATCGACTACCTCGCGCTCGTGCTCGAGTGGTACGGCGCGTTCCACGCGCGGAACATCCAGGTCGACATCGTCGGTCCCGAGGAGGTGGACCACGGCTACGCCCTCGCGGTCGCCCCGGCGCTCTATCTGCTGCGCGACGAGGGCGCCTCCGCGCTCGCCCGGTTCGTCGACGACGGCGGAACGCTCCTCACCGGACCGTTCACCGACATCGTCGACGCGCACGACCACTTCCGCGACGGCGGCTTCCTGACGCAGCTCGGCCCGGTGCTCGGCCTGCGCTTCGAGGACTTCGGCGTCCTCGCGGGCCTGTCCTCCGGGGGCTCGGGCGTCGGTGCCCTGAGCACCGACGCCGTCCAGGCCGCGCGCGACGCCGCCGGCCGCGGCGCGGTCACGTTCGACCTGGACGGGGTGGAGCGGTCCGGTCGCCTGGTCGCCGAGGCGGTCCACGCGACCGGCGCGACGGCGGTCGCCACGTTCTCCTCGGGTCTGCAGTCCGGCTCGCCGGCGCTCACGCGCCACCGCTTCGGCTCGGGCGAGGCCTGGTACACCGCGACCCAACCGACTGCCGACGCGCTCGACGCGATCGTCGCGGCCGTGGTCGAGGCATCCGGTGTCCGCCCCGTCGTGGCGGATCTGCCCGCGGGCGTCGAGGCCGCTCGCCGGGGCGACCTGGTCACCCTCATCAACCACGGCGACGCACGTGTCGAGATCACGATCGACGGCACGGATTCCGAGACCGGCATCGCCGTCGAGCGCGTCGTGCTCGACGGACAGGGGGTCGCCTTCGTGTCGGCTCCCATCAGCACCACGGGCACCGCCGCGGACTCCGTTCGCACCGCACTCGCCAACCCCTGAACCCCCATCAGAAGAGAAGACTGGAGCACCTCCATGCCTGCACCTCGCACCCTGCTCGCGGCCGCCGCCCTGACCGCGGGCGCCGCGCTCGTCCTCTCGGGCTGCTCCGGCGGCGCCCAGGGCGACGCCGCCGCGTTCGACCCCGATGAGAAGGTCACCCTCGACTTCGCGTTCTGGGGCAACGACGACCGTGCGACCCGCTACAACGACCTGATCGCGGCGTTCAACGAGGAGTACCCGAACATCACGATCAACACGTCGTTCACCGACTTCCCGAGCTTCTGGGAGAAGCGCCAGACCGAGGCCGCCGGCGGTGGCCTTCCCGACGTGTTCCAGTTCTCCGACAGCTACCTGCGCCAGTACGCGGAGTCGGGCAACCTGCTCGATCTCGCCGACGTGTCGGACTACATCGACACCACCACGTTCGAGGAGTCGCTGCTCGGCACCGGCGCCCTGGACGGCGTGCAGTACTCGCTCCCGACCGGCTACAGCCTGTGGGCGAACTTCGTCAACGACGACCTCGTCGCGCAGGCCGGGGTCGAGGCGCCCGAGGGCGGCACGAGCTTCGCCGACTTCGACGAGTGGATGGCCTCCGTCACCGACGCCACCGGCGGCGCCGTGTACGGCGGCACCGACTACACGCAGCGCATCCAGGTCTTCGAGCTGCAGCTGCGCGCGAACGGCGGCAACCTCTACACCGACGACGGCGAGCTCGGCTTCACCGAGGACGACCTGCGCGAGTTCTGGGAGTCCGGCGCCGAGATCCGCGACGGCGTGACCGTGCCGCAGCAGAAGCTCGAGGAGCTCTCGCCCAAGTCCGGCTTCGGCGCGGCCATCACGGCGAGCGAGATGAGCTGGAGCAACTTCCTCGGCGGCTACCTCGCCGACTCGGGCGCGTCGTCGATCTCGCTCGTCGCACCGCCCACCGCCAAGGAGGGCTCGAAGGACCTGTACCGTCAGGCCGGTCTTCAGGTCGCGATCGCCGCGAACACCGAGCACCCCGAGGCCGCGGCCCTCTTCCTCGACTTCGTGGTGAACAGCCCCGAGGCCGGTGAGATCTTCGGCACCACGCTCGGCTTCCCGGCATCGTCGTCGAAGCTCGAGGGCACGACCCTCGAGGGCGCCGACAAGCAGGTCGCCGACTACATCGAGTCGGCCGCGGACCGCATCGGCGACGCCCCGCCGGTCCCCGTCGTCGGCTACGGCTCGCTCGAGCAGGCCTTCTGGGACGCCGGCAAGTCGATCGGCCTCGGCGTGCTCTCGGTCGACGACGCCGTGACCCAGTTCTTCGCCGAGGCGGACGCCATCCTCGGCTGAACCCGTCGAAGCCTGATCTGAATGAACGGATGCCGCGGCACGGCCTCGCGCCGCGGCATCCGTTCCTCCCACCCCGAGAGGAGCCCCCGTGTCCGGCGCATCCGACGCATCCGACGCACGACTGTCGAGTCTGCGCGCCCGCCTCGGCGGCATCGCGTACGGCGGGGACTACAACCCCGAGCAGTGGCCGCGCGAGGTCTGGCCCGAAGACGCACGCCTCATGCGGGAGGCCGGGGTGAATCTCGTGAGCGTCGGCGTGTTCTCATGGTCGGCGCTGGAACCGGCCGACGGCGTCCTCGCCCTCGAATGGCTCGACGAAGTGTTCGAGGTGCTGTGGGCGCACGGCATCGCGGTGAACCTCGCCACCCCCAACGCGTCGCCGCCTCCGTGGCTCGTAGAGGGTCACCCCGAGGTGCGCCTGCGCCGATTCGACGGCACGCTCGTCGGCGTCGGCAGCCGCGCGCACTACTGCTCGTCGTCGCCGGTCTACCGGGAGCGCAGTCTGCGCATCGCGCGACTGCTCGCCGAGCGCTACGGTTCGCATCCGGCGCTCGCGATGTGGCACCTCGGCAACGAGTATTACGCGAAGTGCTATTGCGATCTCTGCGACGAGCGGTTCCGCGGCTGGCTGCAGGATCGATACGGTTCGCTCGACGCGCTCAACGATGCGTGGGGCACGACGTTCTGGAGCCAGCGCTACAGCGCGTGGGAACAGGTGCACGTTCCCGGCCCGGTCGAGGGGAAGGTCACGACGAGCCGCGAACTGGACTTCGCACGGTTCTCGTCGGATCGGCAGCTGGAGCTCATGACGGCGGAGCGCGACGTCATGCGCGAGCTCACGCCGGGCACCCCGGTGACGACGAACTTCATGCAGTACGTCGATCCGAACGACTACCGGGCATGGGCCACCGAAGAGGACGTCGTGTCGCTCGACGCGTACCCCGACCCGGCCGATCCCGAGAGCCTGATGAAGGCCGCCTTCCAGTACGACCTGATGCGGTCGCTGCGCGGCGGCCGCCCGTGGTTCCTCCTGGAGCAGGCCGCGAACGCGGTCAGCCAGTGGCGCACGAACCTCGTGAAGCAGCCCGGGCGGATGCGGCTGGGCTCCTACCAGGCGGTGGCCCGCGGCGCCGACGCGGTGATGTTCTTCCAGTGGCGGGCGTCGCGGCAGGGCAACGAGAAGTTCCACTCGGCGATGCTGCCGCACGGCGGAACCGCCACGCGATCCTGGCAGGCGGTCCGCGATCTCGGCGTCGAACTGCCGCGCGTGGCGGCGGTCACCGGCGCACGCACCGCCGCGCGGGTCGCCATCGCGTTCGACTGGCCCAACTGGTGGGCCGTCGAGGGGGCCGCGCATCCCTCGAACGCCTTCTCCTATGCCCGCGCGACGGTCGACCACTACCGCCCCCTGTGGCACGCGAATGTCGCCGTCGACGTCGTCGATCTCGCGGACGACCTTTCGGAGTACGCGCTGGTGGTGGTACCCAATCAGTACCTCATCACCGAGACCCAGCGCGCCTCGCTCACCCGGTTCGTCGAGGCCGGCGGCACCGTTGTGGTGTCGTTCTTCTCCGGCATCGTCGACGAGTCCGACCGGGTCATCGAGAACGGCTACCCGGGCGGCCTGCGCGAGCTCATCGGCGCGCACGTCCGCGAGTTCTCGCCCCTCGCCGACGACGCGACGGTGCGCGTCGACGGTGTCGCCGACAGCGAGCTCGACGCCGGCTTCGCGGCCGATGCAGACTTCTGGCAGGACGACATCGTGCTCGAGGGAGCGCGGGCGCTCGCCGTCTATCGCGACGGGTACCTCGCCGGCGAGCCGGCGATCACGCTGCACGACAGCGGTGCGGGTGCGGTCTTCTACGTCGGCACCAGGCTCGCGCCGGATGCGCAGCGGGCGGTGACGGATGCTGCGCTCCGCCGCGCCGGGATCGCTCCGCGCACCTGCGCGCCCGGTGTCGAGATCGCCGAACGACGCAACGACCGCGGCGACTTCCTGTTCGTGCTGAACCATTCCGATGCCGTCCGCACCGTCACGCTGGACCGCGCCGGGACCGATCTGCTGACGGAGCGCACGCTCGACGTCGGCGACACCCTCTCGCTGGATCCCGCCGGCGTCGCGGTCGTGCACACGACGCCCGCGGCGCTGTCGCACGCCTGGCCCCGACCGATCTGATGAAGGAGCACCCATGACCTCTTCGACCGACGCCACCGCGCGGCTCGACCCGCACTACGAGATCGCCGACATCGACCGCCGCCTGTTCGGCGGCTTCGTCGAGCACCTCGGCCGCCACATCTACGACGGCATCTTCGAGCCGGGGCACCCGTCCGCCGACGCCGAGGGCTTCCGCACCGACGTCATCGAGCTCGTGAAGGAGCTGGGCGTCTCGACCATCCGCTACCCCGGCGGCAACTTCGTTTCGGGCTACCGCTGGGAGGACGGCGTCGGCCCGGTCGCCGAGCGCCCGCGACGCCTGGACCTCGCGTGGCACTCGACCGAGACCAACGAGGTCGGGCTGCACGAGTTCCAGACGTGGCTCGACCGCGTCGGGAGCGAGCTCATGCTCGCCGTCAACCTCGGCACCCGCGGGACGCAGGAGGCGCTCGACCTGCTCGAGTACGCCAACTCCGACGCGGAGACGGCATGGACGACGCAGCGCGCGGCCAACGGCCGCGATTCGGCGTTCGGCGTGAAGATGTGGTGCCTCGGCAACGAGATGGACGGCCCGTGGCAGGTCGGACACCGCAACGCCGACGACTACGGCAAGCTCGCCTCTCGCACTGCCAAGGCGATGCGGATGCTCGACCCCGGCGTGGAGCTCGTCGTGTGCGGCTCGTCCGCCCGCTCGATGCCCACGTTCGGCTCGTGGGAGCGCACCGTGCTGGAGCACACGTTCGACGACGTCGACTTCATCTCGTGCCACTCCTACTACCAGGAGCACGACGGGAACGCGCAGGAGTTCCTCGCGTCGGGCGTCGACATGGCGCGCTTCATCGAGTCGGTCACGGCGATCGCCGACACGGTCGCGGCGACCAAGAAGAGCGACAAGCGCATCATGATCTCGTTCGACGAGTGGAACGTCTGGTACCTCCACGACGCCGAGGGCGGGCAGAACGACAAGCCCGAGGAGAAGGGCTGGCCCGTCGCCCCGCGCCTCCTCGAGGACAAGTACAGCGCGCTGGACGCCGTCGTCTTCGGAGACCTCTTGATCACGCTGCTGCAGCACGCCGACCGCGTGCGCTCGGCGTCGCTCGCGCAGCTCGTCAACGTGATCGCACCGATCATGACCGAGCCGGGTGGGCCCGCGTGGCGACAGACCACGTTCTTCCCCTTCTCGATCACCTCGCGCCTCGCGCACGGCCGCGCCGTGCGCGTGCCGGTGACGGCCGGTACGTTCACGAGCGAGAAGCTCGGTGAGGTCGAGTCGGTGAACGCCGTCGCCACCATCGACGACGAGGGCGTGTCGCTGTTCATCGTGAACCGTTCGACGACGGATGCCGCGGACCTGCGCGTCGACCTCGCTCCGCTGGTGCGGGCTCTCGGCCGCGAGGTCGCGGTCGTCGAGTCGCACCTCCTGCACGAGGACGACCTGTACGCGGCCAACACGCTCGAAGACCGCGAGCGTGTCGGCGTGCGCGAGGCCGAGGCATCCGTCGACGGCGAACTGCTGTCGCTGGCACTCCCGGCCGTGTCGTGGACGGCGGTGCGACTCGCGTGAGCACTGCGTCGACCGTCGCCGCGGAGACACGGATGCTGCGCGCCGACCTGACCGGACAGCCCCGCGCGGAGCGGCGCCCGGCCATGGCGAACACCGAGGACGTCCGACCGGGACTCTCTCTCACCAGCCGCTCGCTGCGGCGTGACGGACGCCCGTGGCTGCCGGTGTCGGGCGAGCTGCACTACACGCGCGTGCCGCGCGAGCGGTGGACCGAGCGCCTGCGGCTGATGCGCGCGGGCGGCATCTCGGTCGTGTCGACCTACGTGTTCTGGCTGCACCACGAGCCGGTGCGCGGCGAGACCCGCTTCGACGGGCGCTACGACGTCGCGGCGTTCGTCGACGCGGTGCGCGCCGAGGGCCTCGAGGTCATCCTGCGGATCGGGCCGTGGGCGCACGGCGAGATGCGCAACGGCGGGTTCCCCGACTGGGTGCAGCAGCTGCCCGTGCAGCACCGCACCGACGACCCCGCCTACCTCGAGCTCATCCGGGAGTGGTTCGGCCGGCTCGCGGCCGCGCTCGACGGGCGCTGCACGCCGGAGACCGTGCTCGGGATCCAGCTCGACAACGAGCTGTACGACCAGCCCGGCCACCTCGCGACCCTCAAGCGGCTGGCGCGGGAGGCGGGGTTGTCCGCGCCGCTGTGGACCGCGACGGCGTGGGGCGGCGCGGATCTGCCGGACCCCGAGGTGCTGCCGCTGTGGGGCGGCTACGGCGACGGCTTCTGGGTCGACCCGGGCGAGCCGTGGGACCCGACGTTCCGCGCGCACTACTTCTTCTCCGACACCTGGGACGACCCCGGCATCGGCGCCGACGTGCGCGGCGAGGAGGCCGGCCACCGCTCCGAGCTGTCGTCGTGGTTCCCCGCCGCAACGTGCGAGCTCGGCGGCGGCATGGCCACGGCCTACCACCGCCGGCCGCGCCTCGACGCGCTCGACATCGCCGCCGTCGCGCACGCCAAGCTCGGCAGCGGCTCGGCGTGGCAGGGCTACTACATGTACGCCGGGGGCACGAACCCCGGGCCTGGCCTCGAGGAGACGCAGGCCACGGGCTACCCCAACGACATGACGCGGCTGAGCTACGACTTCCACGCGCCCATCGGCGAGTCCGGCCGCACGGCGCCGAGCCATGCGGCCCTGCGCCTGCAGCATGCGTTCGTCGAGGCGTTCGGCGAGCGGCTCGCGCCGATGGCGTCGTACCTGCCCGAGGTGCGACCGTCGGGCGTCGAGGACGCCGAGACCCTTCGCTGGGCCGTGCGCGCCGACGACGGCTCGGGGTTCATCTTCATCGGTCGGCACCAGCCGCACGTGCCGCTGCAGGCATATCGCGGAGCACGCCTCAGCGTCGACACACGCCACGGCACGGTCGAGCTGCCGAGCGCGCCGGTCGACATCCCGTCCGGCACCCTCGCGCGCTGGCCGCTCGGGCTCGAGGTCGGCGGCGTCACGGTCGACTGGGCCACGGCGTCCGCGGTCACCGTGCTGTCGGGGTCGGCGGACACCCCGCCGACGCTCGTCCTCATCGAGGACGCCGGCATCCCCGTGGAGGTCGCGCACGACGGCTTCGCCCACGCCGTCACGCGGGGTGCCGCGCCGGTGCGCATCGAAGAGGCGGACGGCGCTGCGCTCGACGTGCTCGTGCTCCCCGCCGCGGATGCCCCGCGGGTGTGGGTCGTCGACGCGGCGGCGGGCGGGCGACGCCTCTTCGTCTCATCGGACGAGCTCGCGTGGGACGCGGCAGGCCGCGTCTCGGTGCGCGCGAGCGGTGATGCCCCCGACGTGCGGGAGTACGTGGACGGATCCTGGCTCACACCGGACTGGGAGCACGTGGACGGGGCCGGGGTGGAGGCAACAATTGACGTCCGCACCCTCCGCGAGGCGAGCTCGCCGTCCGGGGAGTACGGCTCGCGCGACGGCCGGCAGGCGGCGCCCGACGACACTCTCCTCGACAACCACGCGGCGGTGTACCGGCTCGAGATCCCCGAGGGACTCGATGCCGACGCCGTGCTCCGCGTGCGATGGGCAGGCGACGTCGCGCAGCTGCGCGTCGACGGTAGGACCGCGACCGACCGGTTCTGGGACGGCTCCGAATTCGTCGCGAACCTCCGCGACATCGGCGCCGGCCCCGACGCGAGCGTCGAGCTGCACGTCCTTCCGCTGCGGCGCGACACCGGCGTGCATCTGCCGGCGGACGCCGCGGCCCGCCTCGCGGCATCGGCCGGCGGGCTGTGCGAGCTCGCAGACGCCCGCATCGACCAGCGCGCCCGGTGGCGCGAGATCCGCTGAGAGCCACGACCAGGAAGACGAGACGGCGATGACGCTGCGCAAGACCGCCACCCCGCCGATGGGCTGGAACAGCTGGGACTCCTACGGCACGACCGTGACAGAGGCCGAGGTGCTGGCGAACGCCGAGTTCATGGCCCAGCACCTGCTCCCGCACGGGTGGGACACGATCGTCGTCGACATCGACTGGGCCGACCCCACCGCCCGGTCGCACGGTTACAACGAGTCCGCCCCGCTCGTGATCGACGGGTTCGGGCGCGTCCAGCCGGACCCGGTGCGCTTCCCTTCGGCGGCGGGCGGTGCGGGCTTCGGGCCGCTCGCCGAGCGCATCCACGAGCTGGGGCTGAAGTTCGGGATCCACATCATGCGCGGCATCCCGCGGATCGCGGTCGATCGCGACCTGCCGGTACTGGGCGCCGAGGCGACCGCGGCGGGCATCGCGGATCCGCGCAACGTCTGCGAGTGGAACCCGCACTACGTCGGCCTCGACCACGGCACACTCGGCGCGGCGGCCTACTACCACTCGATCGCCGACCAGTACGCGCGGTGGGGCGTCGACTTCATCAAGGCCGACGACATGCTGTGGCCGTACCAGGCCGCCGAGATCGAGGCCCTCTCGACCGCGATCGAGACCGCGCCGCGGGACATCGCCCTGTCGCTGTCGCCCGGCCGCGACCTGTCGGCCGCCCATCTCGAGCACCTTCGCGCGCACGCCACGATGTGGCGCATCTGCGACGATCTGTGGGACCGATGGGACGACGTCGAAGCCAACTTCGCGCGACTGGCCCGCTGGGCGCCGTCGGCCGGACCCGAGGGCTGGCCCGACGCCGACATGCTGCCGCTCGGCCGCATCGGCATCCGCGCCGAACGCGGCGAGGCTCGCGAGGGTGCGCTCACGCTCGCCGAGCGCCGGACCCTCGTCACGCTGTGGGTCATGGCTCGCTCGCCGCTCATGATCGGCGGCGATCTGCCGACGAGCGCGCCCGAGACGATCGCGCTCTTCAAGAACGACGGCGTCCTCGAGATCCTGCGGGACTCCACGGGCAACCGCGAACTGCTGCGTGAGCGGGACCTCGTGATCTGGACCGCCGAGCGCGGCGAGACGCACTGGGTCGCCGTCTTCAGCACCGCCGACGAAGCGCGTGAGGTGCCGTTCGACACCCGCGCCCTCGGACTCGGACCCGCGCCGGCCGTCGTCGTAGACGTGTGGGATGCAGCTGGGCCCACGCGGCCAGAGGCTCCGCGTGACGCGCCAGCGGCGCGTGGAGGGGCCGTGGGGACCATTCCGGTCGAAGCCGTGCACGAGCAGTCCGATGCCGCGCGCAGCGTCGCACCTGGCAGCTCGGTCGTACGGGTCTCACTCGAGCCGCACGGGTGTGTGCTCTTGCGCGCCTGACCAGACGGTGGTCGGATGCTGCTGGGAAAGCGCTTGCGCCGCATCCGATCCCGTGTCACACTACTGGAAAGCGTTTACCCGCTCTCCGGTCCCGACCGCGAAGCCGGGTACCCACAGCCTTCAGAGCAGAAAGCAGGACCCCATGACT
This sequence comes from Microbacterium sp. NPDC056057, assembly GCF_042266945.1. Taxonomy (NCBI): domain Bacteria; kingdom Bacillati; phylum Actinomycetota; class Actinomycetes; order Micrococcales; family Microbacteriaceae; genus Microbacterium; species Microbacterium sp. NPDC056057. The sequence continues at coordinate 1,224,733 of NZ_JBHJWS010000001.1, read as the reverse complement.
GACACGACTCTCGCCCCGGCCTCGGCTGAGGCATCCGTCCGTCCCGCCGTGCGTGAGATCGGCATCATCATGAACGGCGTCTCGGGCCGCATGGGCTACCGCCAGCACCTGGTGCGCTCGATCCTCGCGATCCGCGAGCAGGGCGGCATCGAGCTGCCCGACGGCACCAAGGTCACCGTGAAGCCGCTCCTCGTCGGTCGCAGCGAGGCCAAGCTCGCCGAGCTCGCCGCCAAGCACGGCATCGAGGACTACACGACCGACCTCGACGCCGCCCTCGCCGACCCGCGCTGGGAGATCTACGCCGACTTCCTCGTCACGAAGGCCCGCGCGTCCGCGCTGCGCAAGGCGATCGCCGCCGGCAAGACGATCTACACCGAGAAGCCCACGGCCGAGACGGTCGACGAGGCCCTCGAGCTCGCGAAGCTCGCGCAGGAGGCCGGCGTCAAGACCGGCGTCGTGCACGACAAGCTGTACCTGCCGGGCCTGCAGAAGCTCAAGCGCCTCATCGACTCGGGCTTCTTCGGCCGCATCCTCTCGGTGCGCGGCGAGTTCGGCTACTGGGTCTTCGAGGGCGACTGGCAGCCCGCCCAGCGCCCCTCGTGGAACTACCGCGCCGAGGACGGCGGCGGCATCATCGTCGACATGTTCCCGCACTGGAACTACGTGCTCGAGAACCTGTTCGGCGAGGTCAAGACCGTCTACGCGCAGGCCGCCGTGCACATCGCGGACCGCTGGGACGAGAAGGGCGAGCACTACACCGCCACGGCCGAGGACGCCGCCTACGGCATCTTCGAGCTCGAGGGCGACATCGTCGCGCAGATCAACTCGTCGTGGACGGTGCGCGTGAACCGCGACGAGCTCGTCGAGTTCCACGTCGACGGCACGCACGGCTCGGCCGTCGTGGGCCTGTTCGGCGCGAAGATCCAGCACCGCAACGCCACGCCGAAGCCGGTCTGGAACCCCGACCTGGCCGACGACCACGACTACGACGCCGACTGGGCCGAGGTTCCCACGAACGACGTCTTCCAGAACGGCTTCCGCCAGCAGTGGGAGGAGTTCCTCGTCTCGTACGTCGAGGGCACCGAGTACGAGTTCGACCTGCTGTCGGGCGCGCGTGGCGTGCTTCTCGCCGAGGCCGGCCTGCAGTCGAGCCGCGAGGGCCGCAAGGTCGAGCTGCCCACGCTGTCGCTGGACTGATCGGTCGACGGATGCCGAAGCTCACACTTCTCTCCGACGCCGGGGTCTTCTCCGCCGTCGAGCTGAACGAGTCCCCGGGCTACGCCAAGCCCGAGGGCCCGCTCCGCAGCCGCGTGGCGTACGCCGCCGCGCACGTCGTGCCGAAGACCTGGGCCGACAACACCCCGGCACAGCCGGCCGAGGTCGACTGGGACGCGACGCTGGACTTCCGCCGCGCGGTGTACTCGTGGGGTCTGGGCGTCGCCGACGCCATGGACACCGCCCAGCGCAACATGGGCCTCGACGCCGCCGCGACGCGCGACCTCATCGCACGCTCCGCGCAGGTCGCCCGCGAGGAGGGGGGCTCGGTCGTGGTCGGGGTCAACACCGATCACGTCGAGGCCGAGCGCATCTCCCTGCAGGAAGTCATCGACGCCTACAAGGAGCAGCTCCACTTCACCGAGGAGCAGGGCGCCGGCCCCGTGCTCATGGCGTCGCGCCACCTGGCGCGCGTCGCCGAGTCGGCCGACGACTACCGCCACGTCTACCGCGAGGTGCTGCAGTCCGCGACCGTGCCGGTGGTGCTCCACTGGCTCGGCACCGCCTTCGACCCGTCGCTCGAGGGCTACTTCGGTTCACCTGACTGGCGCGAGGCCTCGGCGGTGCTCCTCCAGATCATCGAGGAGAACGTCGACAAGGTCGCGGGCGTGAAGATGAGCCTGCTCGACGCCGCCTCCGAGGTGTCGGTGCGCGAGCGCCTGCCCGAGGGTGTGCGCATGTTCACCGGCGACGACTTCAACTACGTCGGCCTCATCGGCGGCCAGGACGTGCCCGACGCGACGCAGCCGGAGCGCAACCCCGAGAGCCCGCGTCAGCACTCCGACGCCCTCCTCGGCGCGTTCGCGGCGATCACGCCGGTCGCATCGGCGGCGATCCAGGCGCTCGACGCCGGCGATCCCGCCCGGTACCTCGAGATCCTCGGCCCGACCGAGGAGCTCAGCCGCCAGGTGTTCGCCGCGCCGACGTTCTACTACAAGACCGGCGTCGCCTTCCTGTCGTGGCTGAACGGCCACCAGCCGGCGTTCCAGATGGTCGGCGGGCTGCACTCGGCGCGCAGCCTTCCGCATCTGTCGCGCATCGTCGAGCTCGCGAACTCGTCGCTCGCCCTCGAGCGCCCCGAGCTCGCGGCGATCCGCTGGCACGGGATGCTGCGCCACAACGGCATCGATGTCCCCGGGGTGATCGCGTGAGCGCGGCCACCGCCACCGCCACCGCCTTCCGAGTGTGGTCGCCTGCTGGCGCGTCGGCGACCACGCTCGGAGCACGCCCGAAGGAGGGCCGCGCATGAACGCCCCCGACCCCCGCCTGTCGATCAACCAGGCCACCATCAAGTACGCCGACCTCGCGACCGCACTGCGCGTGACCGCCGAGGCGGGCGTGCAGGCGATCGGCCTGTGGCGCGAGCCCGTGCAGGAAGTCGGCCTGGCCACCGCGGCCTCGATGCTGACCGATTCGGGTCTGCGATTCACGACGCACTGCCGCTCAGGCTTCTTCACGATGCCCGAAGGCCCCGCACGTCGCGCGTCGATCGACGACAACCGCGTCGCGATCGAAGAGGCGGCGACGCTGGCCGCCGCCGGCGCTGAGGGCTCGACCGCGATCCTCGTGCTCGTCGCCGGCGGGCTGCCCGAGCGCTCCCGCGACCTGGTGGGCGCGCGCGAGCGCGTGCGCGACGCCATCGGCGAGCTGGCACCGGATGCTGCGGCCGCCGGCGTCACGCTCGCCATCGAGCCGCTGCATCCGATGTACGCCTCCGACCGCTGCGTCGTCTCGACGCTCGGGCAGGCGCTCGACATCGCCGCGGACTTCGACCCCGCCGTCGTCGGCGCCACCGTCGACACGTTCCACATCTGGTGGGACCCCGACGTGCTGGCCTCGATCGAGCGTGCGGGCCGCGAGGGCCGCATCGCGACCTACCAGGTGTGCGACTGGAAGACGCCGCTCGCAGCGGACCCGCTGCTCAGCCGCCACTACCCGGGCGACGGCGTCATCGACTTCGCGTCGCTGACCGACGCCGTCGAGGCGACCGGCTACGACCGCGACATCGAGGTCGAGATCTTCAACGAGGAGATCTGGGCCACCGACCCGCTCGTCGCCGTGCAGCGCACGGCCGCCGGGTTCGCAGCATCCGTCTCGCCCTTCCTTCGCACCCGCGTCGCGAGCTGACGAGGCTTCCGCGAGCTCAGAAGCGCTCGCGGGGCGCGCCGATCCACCGGCGTCCCCGCGGGCGCTTCGTCGTTGTGCGCCCGGCGCGGGGCATGTCGCCGCTCAACTGGGGAAAAAGCTGAGGGAAATCGCTTCCCAATCTATCGCCGGAACCGGACACAGGCTCTAGACTCTGGCCTGTGAGCGACATCATCGCGCCTACCCGAGGCGCCGCCACCCTTCACGATGTCGCGCGCGAGGCTGGGGTCTCGCTCGCGACCGCGTCACGGGTGCTCAACGGCTCGACGCGAAAGGTGGCCGAGAGCTACCGCGAGCGCGTCGAGACCGCCGCCGAGAAGCTCGGCTACACGGCCAATCTCTCCGCCCAGGCGACCGCGCGAGGCACCGCCGCCATCGTCGCGCTCCTGGTCGCCGACATCGCCGACCCCTATTTCGGTCAACTCGCCTCCGGCGTCGCGCGCGGCGCCGACGAGGCCGGCCTCGTCGTCACGATCGCGATCACCGAGCGCGATCCGCAGCGCGAGGTCAAACTGGTGCGGGCCCTGCGCGGACAACGACCGCGCGGCCTGATCCTCGCGGCCTCCCGTGTCGAAGGCCCCGATGCCGCCGGGCTCCAGGGCGAGCTCGAGGCGTTCTCGAACATGGGCGGGCGCGTCGTCGTCGTCGGTCCCGGCGGCGGCACGGCCCGTTCGGTCGCGGTCGACAACCACGGCGGGGCGGCGGCGCTCGGCGCGGAGCTCGCGGGCCTCGGCTATCGCGACGCGATCGTGCTCGCGGCCTCCGAGGGCATCCGCACGTCCGACGACCGCCTCGACGGGTTCACCGAGGGGTTCACGGGCGCCGGCGGAAACGTCCGCGAGGTGCGCCGCGCCGGCTTCACGCGCGACGCCGGCTATGCGGCCGCGTCGGAGCTGCTCGAGGGCGACGTGCCCGCGGGCACCCTGGTCTTCGGCATCAGCGACGTCGTCGCGATCGGCATCATGTCGGCCGTGCGTGACGCCGGACGCCAGGTCGGGGCCGACATCGCGGTCGCGGGTTTCGACGACATCGCCACGGGGCGCGACATCCGTCCGGGTCTCACGACGGTGCGCGTGCCCCTCGAGGACCTCGGCTACCGCGCCCTGCACGCCGCCACCGACCCGGAGTGGGATGCGGCCGAGCCGCAGCTCCCACTCGAGGTGATCGTGCGGGGCAGCACGCCGCCGCGCAGCTGACGCAGGCGGAGGTCGCCGCCGGCGGCGATATGGCCGGGTGAGGAAACGTTTCCGGGTAGGCTGAGCGCGCCGAGACCCAGGGAGACACGGATGCCTCGACCGCCCCGCGCCGATCGCTCGACGCGCGTCACCATCGCCGACGTCGCCGCCCGTGCGGGGGTGTCGCTCTCGACGGTGTCGCGCGCGCTCAACGGCAACCCCACCGTCGATCCGGCGCTCGCCGAACGGGTGAAGGCCGCCGCCGCGGAGCTCGACTACACCGCGAGCCCGGTCGCGCGCAGCCTCGTGCTGGGGCGCACGCAGACCGTCGCGGTGGTCGTGCCCGACCTCGGCAACCCGACGTTCCAGGCGATCCTGCGGGGACTCAGCCACGCCGCCGCGGCCGACGACTACCACGTGCTCGTCGCCGACTCGGCGGAGTCCGTCGAAGAGGAGCGCGTGCTCGCGGGCACGACGCGGCGGCGCACCGACGGCGTGATCCTCTGCGCGCCGCGCCTGCCGCAGGACGAGCTCGACCGGCTCGTCGGCGGCCTGCGGCCGGTCGTGCTCATCAATCGCGCCGCGGGCGACGTGCCGCACGTGCGCGCCGACTACCGCACGGCGCTGGCCGCCGAGCTCGCCCACCTCCACGGGCTCGGGCACCGGCGCATCGTCTTCCTCGCCGGCGCCCCCGGCAGCGTCGCCAACACCGCGCGCCTCGAGGCCATCGCGTCGTTCGTCGCCGAGCACCCCGACACGCACGTCACCGAGATCCCGTGCGGCGTCGACTTCGAGGCGGGTGCCGCCGCAGGTTCCGCGGTGCTGGCGTCAGGGGCCACGGCCGCGCTCGCCTTCAACGACCTCGTCGCGATGGGCCTCCTGAGCGCCGTGCAGGCGAGCGGATGCCGCGTACCCGAGGACCTCTCGATCGTGGGGTTCGACGACATCCCGTTCGCCCGGTACACGACTCCCCCGCTGACGACGGCAGCCGTGCCCGCGACGGAGCTCGGCGTGCAGGCCTGGGCGCGCATGCGCGAGCTGCTCGAGGGCGCCGAGCCGGGGCATCCGCTCACCGTCCTTCCCGAGCTGACCGTCCGCGGCACGACCGGCCCCGCCCGCGGCTAGCGCACCCAGGGGCGTTGCGGGGCACTGTCGCGTGTGCAGGAGCGGCGGGACAATGTTCGCAAATGGACCCCGCCGTCATGGAGCTGGAGATCGGGCCCGGACCCGAGCCGGGCTCGTACGTCACGCGCGTGCTGCGTTCGGTCGGAGGGGGTGAGCCGAGCGAACACTTCCGCCTCGACCTCGACGAGCTCGTGGATCGCCGGCCGTTGCTCGAGGCGAGCGTCCTGGCATCGGCGGTGTCGGCCCGCCGGGTGATGTCGGACTCCGAATCGGTGCTTCAGGACGTCGGACGGCGGCTGTTCGAATCGGCCTTCGCGGGAAGCGTGGGCACCGCCTACCGCACGAGCGTCGCCGTCGCGTCGGAGCGCGGCCTCAGCGTGCAGGTCGCGCTGCGCCTGACCGCGCCAGGATTGGCCGCGCTGCCGTGGGAGGCGCTCTACGACGCCGACACCGAGCGCTATCTGTGTCGCAAAGAGCCGCTCGTGCGGAACGTGCCTGCGGCCCACACCCCGGTCCTCACGATCACACCGCCGCTGCGGGTGCTCGGCATGATCTCGTCGCCGCGCGGCCTTCCGATGCTGGATGTGGAGCTGGAGCGCGCGCGGCTCGAGGACGCACTCGGACCGCACATCGCCGACGGACGCGTCGAGCTGAGCTGGCTGGACGACCTCACGTGGGACGGGCTGCACGCGAAGCTGCTCGCGGGCACGTGGCACGTGCTGCACTTCATCGGCCACGGCGCATACGACACCGCGACCGATGAGGGAGTACTCGCCTTCGTGGGTCGCGACGGGCGAGCGGATCACGTCACCGCATCGGCGCTCGCGGACCTGCTGGACGAGGCTGAGCCGACGCCGCGCCTGGTGGTGCTGAACTCGTGCCAGTCGGGCGCGGGCGGACCCACCGATCTGTTCTCGGGCACCGCCGCAGCGCTCGCGCACAGCGGCATCCACGCCGTCGCCGCGATGCAGTTCTCGATCAGCGACACCGCCGCGCTCGCCTTCTCACGAGGCTTCTACACGGCGCTGGCCCACAACCGCGGGATCGACGAGGCCGTGCGCAGCGGCCGGATCGGCATTCTCGGCGCCGGCCGCGGCACTCTCGAGTGGGTGACGCCGGTGCTCTATCTTCGCGGCGACGCCCACCTGTTCGACCTGGAGCCGGTGACGGCGGACGGCGCCGCGCAGCCCCGCGTGCCCGCTGGGGTCGACACGACCGATCCGCGGCTGCTCGCGGCGCCCGAGCGGGCCGCGGCGGAGCCCACGGCCGAGCCGGCCGAGCCGGCCGAGCGCGCCGAGCCCGCCGACCGGGATGGCGGCGCCGGGGCACGTTCTCCGCGCTCGAACAGGCGGAGGAGATGGGCGATCGTCGGGGCGGTGGTCGTGCTCGCGATCGGTGCGGCGGCCGCCGCGGTCGCGCTCGGGCTCAATCTGTTCGGCGCCGACCCCGGCGGGTCCGGCGACCAAGGAAGCACCGCCGAGCTCGCGGTCCCCCTCGACGTGGACTGGGTGGACGTCGGCCTGTACTGCACGCTCGGCGACGAGTTCGTGATCGAGGTGAGCGGACGCGGATGGCTCGACGAGACGGCCGACTCGCAGATCGGGCCGGAAGGCCTTCCGGAGGGCGAGCGGCCCGAGACGCGGGTCCTCGCCGACGCCAACACGGGTTCGGTCATCGGGAAGCTCGACACGACGCCGGAGATCTTCGCCATCGGGACCGGAACGACCTATTCGTGTCCGGCCCAGGGCGGCCTCCTGCTCGGCATCAACGACACGGACCTGGCGAACAACAGCGGCGAGTTCGGGGCCTTCGTCACTCTGAATCAGTAGGGAGGGCAGGCATGGGCACGAACCTGGTGGAGTTCCCGCTGGGCGACGGCGGATCGGTGATCATCGCCGCGGGCGGACCGAACAGCGGCCAGGACCCTGACGGGCCGGTCTTGCGCGGCCGCGTCTCGGAGGCTGTGGTCACCCAGGCGAGCGAGTCGTTCGAAACCGTGGTGCAGCGGGTGCAGCCTGCCGCGACCGCCCTCCTCGATGCGATCCGCTCGGGTTCCCACCCGCCGAGCGAAGTCACCGTCGAGTTCGGGATCGAGATGTCGGCGGACCTCGGCGCGGTGATCGCCTCCACGGCGGTGCAGGCGAACTTCAAGGTGTGCATCACCTGGCAGCGCGAGGCATCCCACTGAGTGCGCTTTCGTCGCGGCTCAGCTGACCTGACGGATGCCGACCGGACGTCGCGTGCTATCCTGAGAAAACGTTTCCTGAAGGAGTGAGATGAGCCACCGCAGGTATGCCCTCGTCGGCGCGGGACACCGCGCTCAGATGTACGTCGACGCGATCATCGGACGCTACTCCGACGACGCCGCCCTGGTCGCGATCTGCGAGCCGAACCCGGTGCGCGCGCAGTACTACGTCGACCGTGTCGTCGAGGCCGGCTTCGCCGCTCCCGCGGTCTACGGGCCCGACGACCTCGAGACGATGGTCCGCGAGCAGCAGGTGGACCGCGTCGTGATCTGCGCCCGCGACGACCTGCACGCCCCGCTCATCGTGCGGGCGCTCGATGCCGGTGCAGACGTCGTCGTCGAGAAGCCGCTCACCATCGACGGGCCCTCCGCGGCGGCCATCGAGGACGCGATCGACCGCACCGGCCGGGAGGTGGTGATCACGTTCAACTACCGCTACTCGCCGCGCAACTCCGCACTGCGTCAGGTCATCCAGGACGGCACCATCGGCGAGGTCACCTCGGTCGACTTCTCGTGGGTGCTCGACACCAAGCACGGCGCGGACTACTTCCGCCGCTGGCACCGCGAGAAGCAGCACTCTGGCGGTCTGCTGGTGCACAAGGCCAGCCACCACTTCGACCTCGTGAACTGGTGGATCCGCTCCGTCCCGCGCCGCGTCTACGCGTCGGGTGCGCTGCGGTTCTACGGCGCCGAAAACGCCGCCGCGCGCGGCCTCGGCGACCGTCCTTCCCGCGGCACCCACGACGGCGGCGATGCCTTCGAGCTCGACCTGCGTGACGACGAGCGTCTCACGGCGCTGTACCTCGACGCCGAGCAGCACGACGGCTACGTGCGCGACCGCGACGTGTTCGGCGAGGGCATCACCATCGAGGACAACCTCGCCCTCGTGGTCGACTACGCCTCCGGCGCCACCCTGTCGTACTCGCTCAATGCCCACTCGCCGTGGGAGGGCTACCGGGTCGCGGTCAACGGCACCCTCGGCCGCGCCGAGCTCGAGGTCGTCGAGCGCGGCGCCGTGCTCGCCGACGAGGGCCTGCACCCGGTGCTCGACCCGTCGGCCAGCGACGCCGGCACCACCGGGTCGCTCCGCCCCGAGGGCGAGCGCCTCCTCGTGCAGCGCCACTGGGAGGCCGCCTACGAAGTGCCGCTCGAGGGCAACAGCGACGGCCACGGCGGCGGCGACGCGCTCCTGCTCGCCGACGTGTTCGAGGGCCCCGGCGACGACCCGCTCGCCCGCCCCGCCGACTGGCGCGACGGCGTCCGCTCCATCGCGGTCGGCATCGCCGGCAACCGCTCCCTCGAGACCGGCCTCCCGGTGCAGGTCGCCGACCTCGGCATCCGCTTCCTCGCGAGCGACGCGGCGCGCGCCGAGGCCGTCCGGTCATGACGCGCATCGCCGTCACCGGCGGCGCGGGGCGCCTCGGTCGCAGCCTCGTCGCGGGACTCGCCGCGGCCGGGCACGAACTGGTCTCGCTCGACCGCGCGGTGTCCGAAGCGGGTGAGCTGAAGGGCCTCGAGCAGATCGCCGTGGATCTGACGGACACGGATGCCGCCACCCGCGCGATCGCCGACACCCGGGCCGACGCCCTCATCCACCTCGCGGCGATCGCCGTGCCGTTCAGCGCGCCCGAGGACGTCATCCTCCGCACGAACGCGACGATGGCGCTCAACGTGATGTCGGCCGGCGTCGCGGCGGGCATCCCGAAGATCGTGACGGCGTCGAGCCCCACCGTCCTCGGGTACAACTCGCCCACGGGCTGGCTCCCCGATCGGTTCCCCCTCGACGAGCAGACGACGCCGAAGCCGTGGAACGCGTACGCGCTGTCGAAGCACCTCGCCGAGCAGACGATCGCGATGCTGGCCCGCCAGACCGGCGATGCCACTCGCTTCGCGGCGTTCCGGCCGTGCTACGTCATCGCCCCCGAGGAGTGGCAGGGCGCACTCACGCAGCAGGGCCACACGGTGCGTGAGCGTCTCGCCGACCCCGCGCTGTCCGCGCCTGCGCTCTTCAACTACGTCGACGCGCGCGACGTCGCCACCTTCGTCGACACCCTGCTGGTCGCACTCCCCGAGATCCCGAACGCCGAGGTGTTCTTCGTCGGCGCCGACGACGCGCTCGCGCGCCGTCCGCTGGCCGAGCTGCTGCCTCAGTTCGTCCCCGGCACCGACGACCTCGCGGCGGAGCTCACCGGCACGGCGCCCGCGTTCTCGAACGCGAAGGCCCGGCGCGTGCTGGGCTGGCGCCCGGCCCACACCTGGCGCGGCGAGCTCGGCGAGCCCGCTCCCCACGCCGGCTCTGCGAACACGATCGGCTTCGACTCCGCCCCCACCACCGACTCCGCCCGAAAGGACGTGCTGGCGTGAACTTCGACGGCATCCTCTTCTTCCCCGTCACCCCGTTCGACGCCGACGGCCGCGTCGACGAGGGGCTGCTGCGGCAGCACCTCGACACGACCCTCGCGCACTCGCCCGGCGGCGTCTTCCCCGCGTGCGGCACGGGCGAGTTCCACGCCCTGTCGACCGACGAGGCGACGCGCGTCGTGCAGATCGCGACCGAGACCGTGGCCGGCCGCGTGCCGGTCGTCGCCGGCACCGGCGGTCCGCTCGGCCACGCGACGACCCTCGCGCGTGCCGCCGCCGACGCCGGAGCCGACGCGCTGCTCGTGCTGCCGCCGTACCTCGTCGGCGGCCCGCAGGCGGGACTCGTCGCCTACGTCGAGGCGGTGGCGGCAGCATCCGATCTTCCCGTCGTCATCTACCACCGCGGCAACGCGCAGTACTCGGTCGACTCGGTGCGCCGCCTGGCGCGGAACCCCAAGGTCGTGGGCTTCAAGGACGGCGTCGGCGACGTCGGCCTCGCGCAGCAGATCGTGCGCGCGGTCGCGGCCGAGGGGCGCGAGGACTTCGCGTTCTTCAACGGCCTGCTCACCGCAGAGCTCACGCAGGGCGCGTACCGCGGCATCGGCATCCCGCTGTACTCGTCGGCGGCGTTCGCCATGATCCCCGAGGTCGCGAACGCGTACTACCGCGCGTACGTCGACGGCGACGAGGCGCGCCGCGCCGAACTGCTCGACGGCTTCTACTCGCCGCTCGTCGCGCTGCGCGACGAGACCCCCGGCTTCGGCGTCTCGCTCATCAAGACCGGCCTGCGCCTGGGCGGCCTGCCCGTCGGGTCGGTGCGCGCACCGCTCGTCGACCCGACGCCGGCGCAGGAGGCGCGCCTTGCCGAGATCCTCGAGGCGGGGCGAGCACTGCTGTGACCTCCGCCTCGCCCTCGACGGCGGCCCCGCCCCGCACCACGATCGCCTCGTTCGACGCGCGCCTCGTGCGCGTGCCGCTGACGCGGCCCTGGGCGGCCGATGTGACCTCGGTCGGCGTCGTGGCCACCCATGTCGTGCGCTCCGACGGCGCCGAGGGCTGGGGCTTCTCGTGGACCCCGCAGATCGGCGCCGAGGCCGTGCACGCGCTGCTCGCACACGACATCACGGCGTGGGCGATCGGGCGCTCGGCCGAGCCGGGCGAAGGATGGCTGCCGCTCTGGGAGCACCTCCACGAGGCGGGTGGCGGCGGGATCACGACCATCGCGATGGCCGGGCTCGACCTGGCGCTGTGGGATGCCGCTGCCCGCGCCGACGAGAGGTCGGTCGCGCAGTGGCTCGGTCCGCAGCGCGAGAGCGTGCGCGCGTACGGGTCGGGCGTGAACCTGCACTACTCGACCGAGGAGCTGGTGGCCCAGGTGCGCCGCTGGGTCGACGCGGGCTTCGACGCCGTGAAGGTGAAGGTCGGAAAGCCCGACGTCGCGGAAGACCTCGACCGTATGAAGGCCGTGCGCGAGGTTCTCGGGCCCGACGGGCAGCTCATGATCGACGCGAACCAGCGGTGGGACCTCGATCGCGCGACGCGTTCGCTCGAGGTGCTCGCGGAGGTCTCGCCGGCCTGGATCGAGGAGCCGCTGCGCGCCGACGACCTCTACGGCCACTACGAGCTGTCGAAACGGCTGGCGGCGTCGAGCGCCATACCGATCGCTGTCGGCGAGAACCTGCACAACGTCTACCGGTTCGACGACTTCCTCCGCACCGGCGCCGCGCAGATCGTGCAGCCGAACATCGTCCGCGTCGGCGGCATCACCCCGTTCCTCGGGATCGCGGCCATCGCGGGCGTCTACGGAGCCGCCGTGCACCCGCACCTGCTGCCCGAGCTCTCGGGCCAGCTCGCCCTGTGCCTGCGCTCGGCGCCCGGAGTTCCCGAGCCCATGGCGGAGGATGTGGAGGACGCCGGTTTCGGCGCTCTCGGCGCGCTCCGCGACCCGTCGCCCGTGCGCATCGCCGACGGCGCCCTCACCGAGGTCCCCCACGCGGGCCTCGGCCTCCGCTTCTCCTGACCGCCTTCCCCCTCCCGCTCACCTGTCACGAAAGGCCGCCGCCCTCAGCAGATCGCGACAGGTGAACAGAGCTCACCGCCCGCTCACCTGTCACGAAACGCCTCCTTGATCAGCAAAATGCGACAGGCGAGCGGATGCGACGACGAAAGGAACCCCGATGACCACCACCACGACGACGACGACGACCGCTGAACTCGACGCCCTCGCGCAGGCCGCCGCCGCTGCGGCACCGATCTGGCGGGCGACGGATGCTGCGACCCGGGCCTCGTGGCTGCGCGCCGCCGCCGACGCGCTCGACGCGAACATCGACGAGCTCGTCGAGATCGCCGACGAGGAGACCCGCCTGGGCGACACGCGTCTGCGCGGCGAGGTCGGACGTACCACCGGGCAGCTCCGCCTGTTCGCGACGGTCGTCGAGGAGGGCTCGTACCTGGAGCTCACGGTCGATGACGCCGACCCGTCGGCGACCCCGCCCCGCCCCGAGCTGCGCCGCATGCTGACGGGCGTCGGCCCCGTCGCGGTCTTCTCGGCGTCGAACTTCCCGTTCGCGTTCTCGGTCGCCGGCGGCGACACCGCATCGGCCCTCGCGGCCGGCAACCCGGTCATCGTGAAGGCGCACTCGGGCCACCCCCGCCTGTCGGAGCGCACGGCGGCCATCGTCGCCGCGGCCATCGTCGAGGCCGGCGCGCCGGAGGGCTCCCTCGCGCTCGTCGAAGGCCGCGAGGCGGGCAACGCGCTGGTGCAGCATCCGTCCATCCAGGCCGCGGGCTTCACCGGCTCGCTCGGCGGCGGCCGCGCCCTGTTCGACCTGGCATCGGGGCGTCCCGACCCGATCCCGTTCTACGGGGAGCTCGGCTCGGTGAACCCCGTCGTCATCACGCCGGCCGCCGTCGCCGCGCGCGGCGAGGCCCTCGCGCAGGGCCTCGTGGGCTCGTTCACGCTCGGGGTCGGCCAGTTCTGCACCAAGCCCGGCGTCGTGTTCGTGCCTGAGGGCGCCGGCTTCGAAGACCTCGTCGCCGGCTTCGCGGCCGGCGCCGCGGGCGGACCGCTCCTCACCGACCGCATCACCGCGGCGTTCCCGTCGGGCATCGAGCACCTCGAGGCCGACCCTTCGGTGTCGGTCGTCGCTCAAGGGCTTCCGGCGGAGCCGGGGTCGGCGCAGCCGGTCGTGCTGTCGACGGATGCCGCGGCCGTCGCCGCGCGCCCCGAGACGCTGCTCGAGGAGTGCTTCGGTCCCGTGACGCTGCTCGTGCGCTACTCCTCGGACGAGGAGCTCCACGCCGCGCTCGAGGCCGTGCCCGGTTCGCTCACCGCGACGCTGCACTCGGAGTCCGGCGATGACGTCGCGGCAGTGCTCGAGGTGCTCACCCGCAAGGCCGGGCGCGTGCTCTTCGCGGGCTGGCCGACGGGTGTCGCCGTGACCTGGTCGCAGCACCACGGCGGCCCCTGGCCCGCGACGACGTCGCTGCACACCTCGGTCGGCGCGACCGCGATCCGCCGGTTCCTTCGGCCTGTCGTGTTCCAGGACGCCCCCGAGGTGCTCCTTCCCGAGGTGCTCCGGGACGCCGCACTCGCGACGCTCCCGCATCGTCGCAACGGCGTGCTCCACACCGGCCGCTGACGCGGTCCCCGCCCGCACGGCAGGAATGGTCGCGTCCGCCCGCGCGACACGGCCGTTCCCGCCAGCTTGAGGCCGCTCCGGCGCGGGAAGGTGTTACGGCGGGTCGCCGCCTCTGGCGTGGGGCGACCACAGATGCCACCGCCACGCGGGGCTTCGCGCCACGCCCGCGAAGGTGGCCTTTGCCGTCGCGGTGCCGCGGTCGCGGCGACACCGAGCGCCACCTCCACGCGGCCGCTCGCTGCGGCGGTGGCACGTGTGGTCGGCACGACCCGATCACGGCGGCCAGACGCGCCACCTCGGGTGTGCTCGAGCGCAACTCAGCGGGGCGCGAGCTCGCGCGCCAGCTGCGCGCCGGCCTCCTCGAGCCACCGCGCGGTCTCGGCCATCGCGGCCTCGCCGGAGCCCGCGAGCTCGGTGAGCGACGCCGTCGCGGCGAAGCCCGAGGTGTCGGCATCCGCCGCGATGCGGCCCGCCACCAGCGCGACCGGGACGCCCGCCGCCGCGGCGACCGCGCCGACGTGGGCGGGCACCTTGCCCGCCGCGGACTGACCGTCGTACGACCCTTCGCCCGTGACGACGACGGATGCCTCGGCCACCGCCGCGTCGAGCCCCACCAGCTCCGCGACCGCCGCCGAACCGGGCACGAGGCGCGCGCCCCACGCGAGCAGGCCGAACCCCGTGCCACCCGCCGCGCCGGCGCCCGGAGTCTCGGGGTCGGCGTCGACCAGCTGCGCGAGCCGCGCGAGCCCGGCGTCGAGCACCTCGATGTCGCCCTGTCGTGCGCCCTTCTGCGGGCCGAACACCGCCGCCGCTCCGCGGGGTCCGAGGAGCGGGTTCGTCACATCGCTGAGCACCGTCACACCGCCCGGCGGGAGCGGCGCCAGCCCCGAAAGGTCCGCCGCCGCCACCGAGCCGAGCCCACGTGCACCGGCGATGACAGGCCGGGCCGCAGCATCCGTGAATCGCGCTCCGAGCGCAGTGAGCATGCCGGTGCCGCCGTCCGTCGACGAGCTCGAGCCGATGCCGAGCACGAGTCGCGAGACGCCGTGCGCGAGGGCGTCGGCGATCGCCTCGCCGAAGCCGCGCGTGTGCGCGTCGAAGGCGCGCAGGCGCGGCGGGGTGCCGAGCAGCTCGATGCCGCTCGTGTTCGCGAGCTCCACGACCGCGGTGCCCTGCGGTGCGTCCGGGGTCGGCGGCAGCAGGACCCACGACGCCGCGACGGGCTCATCCTCGGGGCCGGTCACGGTCACCGGCATGCGCTGCGCGCCCGGAACCGCGGCCGCGAACGCGTCGACGGTGCCCTCGCCGCCGTCGGCCATCGGCATCAGCCGGAGCTCGCTGTCGATGCTCTCGCGGCGCCATCCGGTGGCGAGCGCCTCGGCGGCAGCCGCCGCGGCGATCGTTCCCTTGAACGAATCGGGGGCGATCACGACGGTGTGGGCCATGGCGTCATTCTCCTCGGGCGTGCACGGTGTTGTCGTTTCCGGCCGACACTGGCGCGGGAAAGCGTTATCCTGCAGATCATGGTATCCATGGAGCGACCGGAAGCCGAGTCCAGCCCACGCCGCGCGGTGATCGCCACCGGAACCGGCCGGTACGCCGACCCGTGGCATCCCTTCCCCGCGACCTCCTCCCGCATCGCCGACGCGCTGCGCGCCGACGGCTGGGACGTCACGGTCGACGACGATGTCGACCATGCGCTCTCGAGCCTCGACGGGTTCGATCTGCTCGTCGTCAACGCCGGCGACCCGTGGCGCGAGGGTGCGACCGAGCGGGGGCATGGCGCCGACCCCGCGGCGGACGCCGGCCTCCGCTCCGCGATCGCCCGCGGCATCGGGCTCGTCGCCGTGCACGCCGCGCTCTCGAGCCTGCGCGACCACCCCGCCTGGCGCGAGGCGATCGGCGGCGAATGGCAGCCCGGAGTCTCGTGGCATCCGCCGATCGGCGACGCGCGGGTGCGGGTCGTCGACGGCGATCACCCCGTGAGCGGAGGGATGCCGCACCTCGACGTCTTCGACGAGCGTTACAGCGACCTCGTGGTCGACGACGGCGCGCGCGTGCTCGCGGTGCACGACGTCGACGGCGCCGAGCACGCCGCCGTGTGGGTGCGGGAGGCGCCGACCCGCGCCGTCGTGTGCTCGCTCGGACACGACGAGCGCTCCTACGACGCCCCCGGACACATCGAACTGCTGGAGCGCGCGGCGCGCTGGGCCGCGCGGGTGTGAGGCTCGACACCGGTGCACAGAATCGGAGCTCTCGCGCGACACGCCGGATGACGGATGCCGCGACCCGGCGTGTCGGCCGAACCTCCGAGGCTGTTGCACGCCGAGAGCCCGGCCGACACCGGATTCGAGGTATCCGTCCGACCGGGCAGAATGGAGGCGGCGCCGCTCGGCGCATCCGCCCCCACCTGGATCCGGAGTGACATGTCCTGGCTCGTGACCGGAGGCGCCGGCTACATCGGCGCCCACATCGTCCGTGCGCTCGCAGATGCGGGCCTGAACTCCGTCGTGATCGACGATCTCTCGAGCGGGCACGCGTCGTTCGTGCCCGAGGGCGTGCCGTACGTGCAGGGCTCCATCCTCGACGGAGAGCTCGTCGAGCGCACCCTGCGCGAGCACGAGGTCGTGGGCGTCATCCACCTCGCCGGCTTCAAGTACGCCGGCGTCTCTGTGCAGCGCCCGCTGCACACCTACGCGCAGAACGTCGAGGGCACGCGCGTGCTCCTCGCCGCCATGCAGGCGGCGGGGGTGGCGAACCTGGTGTTCTCGTCGTCGGCCGCGGTCTACGGCACCCCCGACGTCCCGCTCGTCACCGAGGACCTGCCCAAGCGCCCGGCCTCGCCCTACGGCGAGTCGAAGCTCATCGGCGAATGGATCATCCGCGACCAGGCGATCGCGACGGCCGCGTCCGAGCACGCCCTCCGCTACACCGCGCTGCGCTACTTCAACGTCGTCGGCTCGGGTGACCCGTCGGTGTACGACACCAGCCCGCACAACCTCTTCCCGCTCGTGTTCGAGGCGCTGCTCGCGGGTAAGACGCCGCGCATCAACGGCGACGATTACGACACCCCCGACGGCACGAACGTGCGCGACTACGTGCACGTCGCCGACATCGCCGCCGCCCACGTCGCGGCCGCGCAGCGCCTGCTCGCGAACCGGCCGATCGAGCCCGCGTACAACCTCGGCTCGCAGAACGGCCTGAGCGTGCGCGAGATCATGAACGCGATGGCCCGCGTCACCGGCATCGATTTCACGCCCGAGATCGCACCCCGCCGGCCCGGCGACCCCGACCGCATCGTCGCCACCGGCGAGCTCGCGGCCCGCGACCTGGACTGGAAGAACCGCTACAGCGTCGACGAGATGGTCCGCACCGGCTGGGAGGCCCGCCGCGCCGCGACCCCCGCTCGGTGAGCGGAGGGCGCTCCGGCGCCCGAAGGCGAAACGCCTCGAGAATCCGGGATCGGAGGGGCGATCACACCCGCGCGGGCGCGGTGCTCTCGCGCACGACGAGGCGCGTCGGCACGGTCTCGAACGCGGCCGGGGTGCCGACCTCGATCCCGTCGACGAGCGCGGCGACCGCACGCGCGCCGAGGGCGTCGAAGTCCTGCCGCACGGTGGTGAGGGGCGGTCGGTAGTCGGCGGCATCCGCCACGTCGTCGAAGCCGACGACGCTCACGTCTCCCGGCACCGCACGCCCCGACTCGGCCACGGCGCGCAGCACGCCCAGCGCCATCTG
The DNA here is from genome assembly GCF_042266945.1 of Microbacterium sp. NPDC056057. Lineage (NCBI taxonomy): Bacteria > Bacillati > Actinomycetota > Actinomycetes > Micrococcales > Microbacteriaceae > Microbacterium > Microbacterium sp. NPDC056057. The sequence goes on along the minus strand of NZ_JBHJWS010000001.1, from coordinate 1,207,028 downwards.
GTCGTTGGCGGCGAAGACGGCGGTCGCGCCGGCATCGAGAAGCGTGGTTGCTGCGGCGAACCCGGATGCGGAGGTCCAGTCGCCGCGCACCACGGGCGGCACCGTGACACCCGCCGCCGACAGCGCGTCGCGCCAGCCGCGCTCGCGCTCGGCCGCGGCGAACGAAGCCTCAGGACCTGCCAGGTGGTGGACGGTCGCGTGCCCCAGCCCGAGCAGATACGCGACGGCTGAGCGGGCGCCGCCCGCGTGGTCGGTCTCGACCACGCCGAACCGGTCGTCGCGCGGCGAGTCGACCACCACCAGCCGGAGCCCCGCAGCGTCGACATCGGCTCCGCGGACGCGGGCCGTCGCCTCGTTCAGCACGATCGCCCCGTCCACGCCCTGCTCGGCCAGACGCTCGAAGGCCGCAGCGACGTCGCCGTCGGCGCCGAGCGTCACCACCGTGAGCGCGTAGCCGCGGGTGGCCGCAGCATCCGCCACCGCCTGCAGCATGCGGGAGTTGCCCACCGAGGCGAGCGTCGACACCACGAGCCCGATGGTCTGCGTGCGGCCGGTGCGGAGGGCCCGGGCTGCACGGTGCGGGCGGTAGCCGAGCTCCGTCATCGCCGACTCGACCCGCGCCCGGGTCTCGGGGTCGACTCGGGGGCTCGCGTTCACCACGCGCGAGACCGTCTGGCCCGAGACGCCCGCGCGCTCCGCGACGTCCGCCATCGACACGCGCCTGGCCGTCATGCCCCACCCCGATCCGCAGGATGCCGTCGGCGTCACGCCGGGGATGCAGCATCCGTGTTGACGATAACATAGCCGATTTGCTACCGTGTTGACGTGAACATGCCTCAGGACGACACCGTCGTGTCCGCCCAGGACCTTCCCGCCGAGACGCTCGGCGCGGGCGTGGTGAAGCGCCCGACCCGCCTTGCCGACGGGCGCGAGCTGATCTACTACGACGACCCCGAGACGACCCTCGGCCCCGACCGTGCGGTCGACGCGCGCGACCTCGCGCCGCGACCCGAGACCGCGACGATGCGCCGCGACGTGCTCACCGGAGACTGGGTGTCGGTCGCAGCGGCCCGGCAGAACCGCGCCTTCCTGCCGCCGGCGCACCTCGACCCGCTCTCCCCGCAGACGCCGACCAACCCGTCCGAGATCCCGTCGCTCTACGACGTGGCCGTGTTCGAGAACAAGTCGCCGTCGTTCGGACCCGCGCTCGCCGTCGCCCACGGCGATGCTCCCGCGGGCATCGACGCGCCTCACGACCTCGACGACCTCGTCGCGCCCGGTCTCGGCCGCACCCGCACGAGCGTGGGCCGCTGCGAGGTCGTGTGCTTCAGCCCCGAGCACTCGGGGTCATTCGGCTCGCTGTCTGCGACCCGCGCTCGCACCGTGATCGAGGCGTGGGCCGACCGCACCGCCGCGCTCTCGGCGCTGCCGGGCATCGAGCAGGTCTTCCCGTTCGAGAACCGCGGCGAGGCGATCGGCGTCACGCTCCCCCACCCGCACGGGCAGATCTACGCGTACCCGTACATCACCCCGCGCACGACGAGCCTGCTCGCCTCGATCGACCGCGAGGGGCCCGACCTGTTCTCCCGCATCCTCGAGTTCGAGCGCGCCGGCGACCGCGTGATCCTCGAGGGCGAGCACTGGACGGCGTTCGTGCCCTTCGCCGCGCGCTGGCCGATCGAGATCCACCTGCTCCCGCACCGCCACGTCGCCGACTTCGCCGAGACGACGGATGCCGAGCGCGACGAGCTCGCCCCGCTCTACCTGCGGCTGCTCCGGGGCGTCGACGCGCTCTACGACACCCCCACCCCGTACATCGCCGCCTGGCACCAGGCGCCGGTGCACCGCGGCCGCGACAGCGCGCGCCTGCACCTGCAGCTGACGTCGCCGCGCCGCGCGGCCGACAAGCTCAAGTTCCTCGCCGGATCCGAGGCCGCCATGGGCGCCTGGATCGGCGACGTCCCGCCCGAGACGGCTGCCGCGAAGCTGCGCGATGCCGTCGCATCCATCCCCGAGGAGACCCTGTGACCGCCACCGACATCCGCACCGCCGCCATCGCGCGCGCCCTCTTCGCCGCCCGCTTCGGCGCCGACGCCGTCGGCACGTGGTCGGCACCCGGCCGGGTGAACCTCATCGGCGAGCACACCGACTACAACGACGGCTTCGTGCTGCCGTTCGCGATCCAGCACCGCACCCACGTCGCCCTCGCTCCGCGGGCCGATGGCGTCTTCCGCGTGCGCGTCGCGTCGACCTTCGACGACGCGACCGTCGAGGTCGCCCTCGACGCGCTCGACGCGCTCTTCCCCGCGCAGCGTGACGACGTCCCCGAGTGGGCGCGCTACCCGCTGGGCGTCGCATGGGCGCTGCTCGCGGCATCCGGAACCGACCCCTCGACCGTGCCCGGCGTCGACCTCGCCTTCGCGTCGGACGTGCCGGTGGGCGCCGGCCTGTCCTCGTCAGCCGCGATCGAGGGTGCGACCGCCGTCGCCCTCGCCGACACGTGGGGCATCGACCTGGATCGCGTCGCGCTGGCGAAGGTCGGCCGCCGCGCCGAGAACGAGGCCGTGGGTGCGCCCACCGGGATCATGGACCAGATGGCGTCGCTCCTCGGCCGCGCCGACTCCGCCATCTTCCTGGACTGCCGCTCGCTCGACGCGCAGGTGATCGACCTCGGATTCGCCGGCGCCGGCCTCGAGCTCGTCGTCATCGACACCGGGGTGAAGCACTCCCACGCGACGGGCGGCTACGGCGAGCGCCGCGCCGCGTGCGAGCGCGGTGCGGCTGCCCTCGGCGTGCCCGCGCTGCGCGACGTCGGCGTCGACGACCTCCCGCGACTGGCTGAACTGGTCGACGACGTCACCTACCGTCGTGTCCGCCACGTCGTCACCGAGAACCAGCGCGTGCTCGACACCGTTCGCACGCTCCGCGAGGAGGGCCCGACCGCGATCGGCAACCTCCTCGTCGCGTCGCACGCGTCGATGCGCGATGACTTCGAGATCTCGGTCCCCGAGCTCGACACGGCGGTCGAGGCCGCGCTTGCGGCGGGTGCCGTCGGCGCCCGCATGACCGGCGGCGGCTTCGGCGGCGCCGCGATCGCGCTGGTCGCCCACGACAAGGTCCAAGCCGTGACGGATGCCGCCACCGCCGCCTTCGCGGCCGCCGGCTTCGCCGCTCCCACGATCTTCACGGTGACTCCGTCGGCAGGCGCCGCCCGCGACTGAGTGCTTCGGCGCGCCCATTCGTCGAGACCGGAGTTCCGCGCCGAGACCGAGGACGACGTCCCCGGTCTCGGCGCCAACGCCTCGGCTCGACGAGCGCGGGCGCGTGACACGCCTGAACGCCGTGTGAACGCTCGTGACGAGCGCGCGCAAGACACTGGCGAGGACGGGATGCCGCGGCCTAGCGTCGAACGCAGGGTCGCGGCATCCGTTCGCGATCCGGAAGGAGCGATCGTGGCGTACATCACCGTCGGGACCGAGAACTCGGTGGACATCGACCTCTACTACACCGACCAGGGACCGTCCGATGCCCAGCCCGTCGTGCTGATCCACGGCTTCCCGCTGAACGGCGAGTCGTGGGGCAAGCAGCAGGCGGCGCTGCTGGACGCCGGGTACCGCGTGATCGCGTACGACCGCCGCGGATTCGGGCAGTCGAGCAAGGTCGGCTCAGGGTTCGACTACGACACGTTCGCCGGCGACCTGCACGCGCTCATCGAGGACCTCGACCTCCACGACGCCGTGCTCGTCGGCTTCTCGATGGGCACGGGCGAGATCGCGCGCTACCTGTCGCGCTACGGCAGCGGCCGCGTCGCGAAGGCGGCGTTCCTCGGGTCGCTCGAGCCGTTCCTGCTCATCACGGACGACAACCCCGACGGGGCCGGTCCGCAGGAGTTCTTCGACGGCATCGCGCAGTCCGTGCGCGACGACCGCTACGCCTTCATCGCCGGTTTCTACAAGGACTTCTACAACCTCGACGACACGCTGGGTTCGCGCATCTCGCAGGAGGCGCTCGACGCGAGCATCCAGGTCGCTTCGTACGCCGGCAACACCGCGATCGCCGCGGCGCCGCTGACCTGGCCGACGGACTTCCGCGCCGACATCCCCGCCGTCGACGTCCCCACGCTCATCCTGCACGGCACCGCCGACAACATCCTGCCGATCGACAAGACGGCCCGGCGCTTCAAGGAGCTGCTCCCCGACGCCACGTACGTCGAGATCGAGGGCGCCCCGCACGGCCTGCTGTGGACCCACGGCGCCGAAGTCAACGAGGCGCTGCTCGCCTTCCTCAACAGCTGACTCGTCCCCCGAGCCGCGAGAGTGCAGCTGGTCGCCGAGATGTAGGGAACCACCCACACTCTCGTCCACCAGCTGCACTTTCGCGGCTGGGGAAGGGACGACGGGACGACGGGACGACGGATGCCTCGGCGACGCGCCCTCGAAGGGCTCGGCGCCGAGGCATCCGGTCGTGCAGATCAGTCCTGCTGCGGGGCGTTGGCCATCGCAAGCAGGCCGTCGATCATCTCGGGGCCGGCGGCGGCGCCGTCACCGGCGAGGGCGCCCATCATGCCGATGCGGCCGATCGGGAACGACTCCATCATCTTGGACATGTCGATGCCCTCGGGCATGATCGACGCGGCGCTGTCGCCGAGGCCGCCCATCATCTGCGCGATCGCGGCCTGCACCACCGGACCCGCGATCGGGTGGCTCAGCACCTCGCCCATCGACGACGTGCGCGACAGCGGCAGCGTGAGGACGTCGCCCTCGACAGCCACGGCGACGGACGCGCGGATGTCGCGGCTCGACGCCGCGACATCGACCGAATACTCGCCGCCCTCGACGACCCAGCGGTCGGCGCGGATGTCCCAGTACGCGAGGTCCTTGCGGCGCACGGTGAGCGTCACGACCTGGGTCTCGCCCGGCTCGAGCGCGACCGACGCGAACGCCTTCAGCTCGCGCGGTGCGCGCTGCACCGACGATCCGCTCAGCGACGTGTAGACCTGGACGACCTCACGGCCCGCGAGGTCGCCGGTGTTCGTGACGGCCACGGTCACCTCGACGTCGCCGTTCGCGTCGACCTGCGCCGCAGCATCCGCGTACGAGAACGACGTGTACGACAGGCCGTGCCCGAACGGGAACGCGACCTCGAGGCGGCGCGCGTCATACCAGCGGTAGCCGACGAACAGCCCCTCGCCGTAACGCGTGTGCGAGAACTCGCCCGGGAAGTCGAGGAACGCGGGGGTGTCCTCGAGGCGCGCCGGGATCGTCTCGGTGAGCTTGGCCGACGGGTTGACCTCGCCGAACAGCACGTCGGCGGTCGCGCCGCCGCCGGCCTGGCCGAGCAGCCAGCCCTCGAGGATCGCCGGCACCCGATCGGCGAACGGCAGCGCGACGACGCCGCCGTTCGACAGGACCACGACGGTGTTCGGGTTCGCCGCGAGCACCGCGTCGACGAGCTCGAGCTGCGCCGCGGGCAGGTCGATGTCGTCGCGGTCGTAGCCCTCCGACTCCAGGCGGGCGGGCAGGCCCAGGAACAGCACGGCGACCTCGGCGACGGATGCTGCCGCCACAGCCTCGTCGCGCAAGGCCGAGGCTTCCTCCTCAGAGACCTCGAGCGCGTTGCTGAAGCCCTGCGCGTACGCGACGTCGCCGGCGGCGAGCGCGCGGATCCCGTCGAGCGCGGTGTCGAGGCGCGTCGGGTTGATCATCGACGAACCCGCGCCCTGGTAGCGCGGCTTCTCGGCGAACTCGCCGATGACCGCGAGCTTCGCGTCCTTCGCGAGCGGCAGCACGCCACCGTCGTTCTTGAGCAGCACGATCGAGCGGCCCGCGGCCTCGCGGGCGAGGGCGTGGTGGGCGTCGACGTCGAGCGGACCTGCGACGGCTCCGGCACCCTCGGTCGCCTTGCGCACGAGGTCGAGCACGCGGCCGGCCGCGACATCCACCACCGACTCGTCGAGCGAGCCGTCCTGCACGGCCGCGACGATCTGCGCGTCCGTGACGCCGTTCGACGACGGCATCTCGAGGTCCATGCCTGCGGCGAGGCCCGGCACGCGCTCGTTGACGGCGCCCCAGTCCGAGACGACGAGGCCCTCGAAGCCCCACTCATCGCGCAGCACCTGGGTCAGCAGCCACGGGTCCTCCGAGGCGTACACGCCGTTGATGCGGTTGTACGAGCACATGACGGTCCACGGCTGGGCGTCCTCGACGACGCGCTGGAACCCGCGCAGGTAGATCTCGCGGAGCGGCCGCGGGTCGACGTCGGACGAGGACCGCATGCGGTCGTTCTCCTGGTTGTTGGCCGCGAAGTGCTTCAGCGAGGTGCCCACGCCCTTCGACTGGATGCCCTGGACGATCGCGGCGCCGAGGACACCCGACACGATCGGGTCCTCCGAGAGGTACTCGAAGTTGCGGCCGCACAGCGGCGAGCGCTTGATGTTGATGCCGGGGCCGAGCAGCACCGCGACGTTCTCGATCGAGGTCTCGGTGCCGAGGGCCTCGCCGACGCGATGGACGAGGTCGACGTCCCACGACGAGCCGAGGCCCACGGCGGGCGGGAAGCAGGTGGCGGGCACGCTGTCGCCGATACCGAGGTGGTCGCCGCCCTCGCGCTGCTTGCGCAGGCCGTGCGGGCCGTCGGTCACCATGACCGCGGGCACGCCCACGCGGTCGACCGGCTTGGTGTACCAGAAGCTCGCGCCGCTGGTGAGCGACGCCTTCTCTTCGAGGGTGAGTTCCGCGACACGGGGGATGGTCATCGTGTTCCTTCCACGCTGAGAATGGCGAGGCTCTGCAGTGAGCGCTCGAATAAAAACCTTACGTCACTAGGTTTTGAGAAATCAAGCGATATTCGGGTTTACTTCTCCTATGGCAGAGAGCGGCACGGGGCGACGGGGCTCCTATGCGAAGGGCGTCGCGAAGCGCGAGGAGATCCTCACCCGCGCGCTGGACGTGATCGCCCGTGAGGGCTATCGCGGCGCATCGGTGAAGGAGCTGGCCGATGCCGTGGGCCTCAGCCAGGCCGGACTCCTCCACTACTTCGACAGCAAGGAGGAGCTCTTCACCGAGATCCTCCGCAAACGCGACGAGCTCGACTCCGTCGGACAGGGCCTCGGCGGCGACCTTCAGCAGGGTCTCGCCGCGGCCGAGAGCGGCGAGCTGCTCGACATCCGCTCCGGCTACCTGGGTGTGATCCGCCACAACGCCGACGTCCCCGGCCTCGTGCACCTGTTCGCCCGGCTGTCGGTCGACGCGGCCGATCCCGAGCATCCCGCCCACCAGTTCTTCGTCGCCCGCGGCGAGAGCCTGCGCGGGTTCTTCGCCGCCGCGGTCGCGGCCCAGCAGCAGGCCGGCGAGATCACCGATCGCGTCGACCCCGACACCCTCGCACGCCTCTTCCAGGCTGTGGCCGACGGCATGCAGGTGCAGTGGATGCTCGAACCCGACATCGACATGGCCGCTCCGGTGGCGGCGCTGTTCGAACTCCTCGCACCCTCGCCTATCGCCTCCGACGAGGGCGACGCTGCGCGCGAGGGCGACTGATCAGATCGCGAGCGGGTCTGCGAGCAGCCGCAGGCGGGCGTCGCGCTGCGCGCCCCGCAGGGCCGCATCCGCGCCGAGCGTGCTGCCGAGCACCGGTGCGACCGGCAGAACCGGTGCGTGCGCGATGCGAGGCTGGATCGCCCGGAACATCTCATCGACATCTGCGGCGAGCGCTGCGACGAATCCGCCCAGCACGATGACGTCCGGCGCAACCGTCAGCGCCACGATCTGGAGGGTGCGCGCGATCTCGCGTGCCGCCCCGCGCCACACCGACGCGGTGGACTCGTCGCCCGTCCGCACCTGCGTCACGAACGCCTCCAGCGCGACGGTGAGTCCCTCGTCGGCCGCCAGCGCTCCGAGCCCGGAGCGGGCGAGCAGCACGTCGGGGCCGGCCACCGTGACGAGGCAGCCGCGCTGGCCGCACGCGCAGCGCACGCCGTCCGGCACCACGGGCAGATGCCCGAGCGCCGCAGGGAGGACACGTGCGCCGGAGTCGTCGCCCGCGGCGAGCACGACCGCACCGCCGATTCCCGAGTCGGCCTTGAGATACAGCAGCGTGTCGCCGCCGACGGCCGCGTGCTCGGCGAGCGCCGCGACCTCGGCATCCGACACCAGCCGGGGCTCCCCGCCCGCGCGCTCGAAGGCGGCGAGGGCCGTCGACCGCGTACGCAGCAAGCCCAGCAGGTCGACCTCGCCCCACGCCAGATCGGTGTCGGCGAGGACGCGGACCGGCGTTCCACCCACCGGCGCCCACACGACGACGCACACGTCGGCGATGCGCCGCCCGGCCGCGGCCATGCGGCCGGCGACGTCGTCCAGAGCGTCTGCCAGGACGCCCACGATGGCGGCGGGGTCGCCCATCGGCCGCCCGTGACTGCGCGAGGTGCGCGCGAGCTCCTCACCCGCCAGAGTGCCGGCGACCGCCGTCGCGTGGTCGGCGTCGAGCAGGGCGATCAGGACGCACGGGGCGGCGGCCGCGAGCGTGAGCGCCGTCCGGGGCCGTCCCATCCCCGCCGGGGCGACGACGTCGCTCTCTTCGACGAGGCCGGCATCGATGAGTTCGGCGACGAGTGAGGTCACCGCGCCGCGCGACAGCCCGGTGGCGCCGGCGATGTCGGCACGCGCCTCCCCCGCCCCCTCGAGCACGCGCCCCAGCACCAGGCCGAGGTTGTGTCGGCGCACGTCGGGGGTCGCGAGGGGCATGATCGCCATCGTAGGCCGGGGCGGGGCGGTGCGCCCCGCCCCGGTCCGGGTCACGGCTGCGTCGCGTAGTGCGTGTCGTTGACCGATTCGACGGTCCAGGCTCCGGCCTTGTACGTCAGCAGGTTGACGGCGCCGTTGGCGATCCCCGTCTCGGGAACCCGATCGGCTGCGCCGAGGTCGACGAGCAGGCACGAGATCGACAGTCCGCTCGATACCACCAGGATCTTGTCGTCACGATGCTTCGCGGCGTCCTTCGCGATCGCATTCAGCGAGCTCAGCATGCGATCCGAGACGACATCGCAATTCTCCGCGGGAAGCGCCGACACCGGGTTGGTGGCACCGATCGCATCGGTCATCTGCCCGAGCGTGGGCTCAGGAATCCCCTGCTGGGCGAGATACGCGAAGGCGGCGCCGCCCATGGCGCTCTGCTTCGCGCCTTCCCAGCCGCCGAAGTTCAGCTCGCGCAGGCCTTCGACGCGCGTCGCGGACAGCTTCGAGCCCATCCCCTGCAGCATGCGCGTCGCCGTCTCGTAGTGGCGCACCATGTCGGCCGAGTAGGCGGCGTCCACCTGCCCGACCTCGGCCCCGAGGTTCGTGCCGACGGTCGTCGCGGTCGCACGGCCCGCCGCGGTCAGCGGCGAGTCCGACCAGCCCTGCACGAGGTGCAGCGCGTTGAGGATCGTCTCGCCATGGCGCGTCAGGTACACCTGCACGACCGGGTCGCGGTTCGAGGTCGGGGGCTTGGCCGGAGCCGTGGTCCAGCCGCCCAGCGCGGTGGCGCCGAGGACAACCACTGCGGCGATCGCAAGGCGCGGAATCAGTCGGTTCATGTCATCTCCTTCGATTGAACGGGCCAAACGCTAGCGGCACTCGGGATTGGATCGGTCACCTCGTTGCGCGATCGTTACACATAGTTCAGGTCTTGAACTTTGTCTCTCAGTGCGCCACACTGATCCCGAATGCCGTTCGCATTTCGCCCCGATCCGCCCCGAGACATCTCGACGAAGAGGAGTCGCCATGACCGCACAGCCCGACCCCACCCTCGACATCGCGCCCACCGGCCTCATCCGAAGCACCCCACCGGCGCCTGGCGAGCCGCCCGCCAGCCCGCCCGCGCGCAGGGCGCTGCTGCCGAGCATGCTCGTCGCCGCGCTGACGCTGTTCGCCACCTACGGCGGCCTCATCGCGATCCTCCTGCCGACGCAGATCCAGCTGCTGTTCGGCGACGAGCAGAAGGAGGCGAACCTCGCAATCGTCACCACGGTCTCGTTCGTCTTCACGCTCTTCGCCCAGCCGATCGCCGGCGCCTTCAGCGACCGCACGCGCTCGCGGTTCGGCCGTCGCTCGCCGTGGATGGTGCTCGGCGCGCTGGTCGGCGGCATCCTGCTCTTCGGGATGGGCTCGCTCACCGATCTCGTCTGGATCACCGTGTTCTGGGTCGTCATCCAGGTCGCGCTGAACTTCCTCCAGGCGCCGCTGACCACCATCACCGCCGACCGGTTTCCGCGCTCGAAGCGCGGCGGGGCGAGCGCGATGATCGGGCTCGGCACGCAGGTCGGCATGACCGTCGGCATCATGGTGGCGAGCGCCCTCGCGGCCCAGTTCGGCGTCGCCTACTCCGTGTTCGGCGGGGCTGTGATCGTCGTGACGCTCCTGTTCGTGCTCATCAACCGGGATTGGTCGTCCAAGGACGCCGCCGTCGAGCCGTTCCGCTGGGGCGCCTTCTTCCGGGGCTTCTGGGTGAACCCGCGCAAGCACCCCGACTTCTTCTGGGCGTTCACGGCACGATTCCTGCTGATCCTCGGCTACTTCGTCGTCTCGACCTATCAGCTGTACCTGCTGCAGCAGTACATCGGGCTGTCGCTCGGCGAGGCGCAGGGCGCCGTGCTGACGCTCACGCTCGTCGCGTTCGTGCCCACCCTGCTCGCGATCGCGCTGTCGGGATGGTGGAGCGACAAGGTCGGCCGCCGCAAGGTGTTCATCTACGCCGCCTCCGTGATCATGGTCGCAGGGCTCGCGATGCCGCTGATCATGCCCGACATGACCGGCATGGTCCTCATGAGCATCATCAACGGCGTCGGCTTCGGCCTGTACATGTCGGTCGACGCCGCACTCATGACCGAGGTGCTGCCCAGCGAGGGCACCGCTGCGGGCAAGGACCTCGGCATCCTCAACGTCGCCACCAACATCCCGCAGGCCCTCAGCCCGTCGATCGCGCTGCTGATCATCTCGGCGATGGGCGGGTACGCCATGCTGTTCGTGTTCGCGATCGTGTTCGTCATCCTGGCAGCGATCGCCACGGCGCCCATCAAGGGCGTCCGCTAGAGTCCGCGAGAAGGGACCCACCCCATGACAGACATCACCACCGCACTCCGCTACGCGGAGGCCGACACCGCCACCGGACGGGTGCGAGGCTTCTGGCGGGGCGAGCCCGGCGCCGGCGGGTCCGCCGCGTTCCTCGGCATCCCGTTCGCGAAGCCGCCCGTCGGCGAGCTGCGGTTCGCCGCCCCCGTGCCTGCCGAGCCGTGGGACGGCGTGCGCGACGCCCTCGCGTTCGGCGCCACCGCGCAGCGCGGCGACCCCGGCGTGACCCTCATCCCCGAGCCGTCCGTGCCGGGCGAGTCGACCCTCAACGTCAACGTCTTCACGCCGGTTCCCGGAGCGACGGATGCTGCGCTCCCGGTGCTCGTCTGGATCCACGGCGGCGGCTACTTCGCGGGCTCGCCGGCGAGCCCCTGGTACGACGGCCGCTCGTTCAACCGCGACGGCGTGGTCACCGTGACGATCTCGTACCGGCTCGGCTTCGACGGGTTCGGCTGGATCGAGGACGCCCCCTCCAACCGAGGCGTCCGCGACTGGCTGCTCGCCTTGCAGTGGGTCCAGGACAACATCGCGAACTTCGGCGGCGATCCGTCGCGCGTGACCATCGCCGGACAGTCCGCCGGCGGCGGGGCGGTGCTGACACTGCTCGGGATGCCGGCGGCCCAGCACCTCTTCCACTCGGTGTGGGCGCTGTCCGGCGCCACCGCCGACGTCGCGACGGAGCGCTGGGAGGCGATCGGGCGCGACGTCGCGGCACGCGTCGGCGTCGCCCCCACCCGCGCCGCGCTGTCGACGGTGCCCGAGGAGCGCATCATCGAGGCGCAGAAGAAGGCGACGAGCGTGGCCGGCCCGGACGCCATCACCAAGCTGCTCGACGACGGCCTCCTGCTCGGCCCGTCGATCGACGGCGACCTCCTCACCCGGCCCACGATCGCCTCGCTCGCGGCGGGCGTCGGCGCCGACAAGCCGCTCGTGCTCGGCGCCACCGACGACGAGTTCTCGATGGTCGTGGCGGGACGGGCCAAGACACTCCGCTGGATCCCGCTGGGCCTCCTGCTCGGCCGGTCCGGACTCACGGGGACGCAGCGCAAGGCGTACCTCGCGGCGAACCGGGACGTGGTGGCGCGCGGACACGCCGCCGTGCTCGGCCGCTACATCACCGACCGCATGTTCCGCAGCGCCGTCGTCCGTACGGCGCGGGCACGCGGCGCCGCTCCGACGTGGGTCTACCGCTACGCGTTCCGCTCGTCGCAGCCCGGCGCGGTGAACGGGTCGGCGGTGCACTGCATCGACGTCCCGTTCTGGTTCGACTGCCTGGACTCGGTGCAGATCGAGCCGCTCACCGGCCCGAATCCGCCGCAGCAGCTCGCCGACCAGACGCACGCCGCTGCGGTCGGCCTGATCGTCGGCGCCGATCCCGGCTGGCCGGCATGGTCGGGCGCTCCGGGCACCACGCGTGTCTTCGGCGGGCCGGCGGGCTCCCCCGACGTCGACCCCCACGGCTACGCCGCGGTCGCGTCGCTGCTCTGACCACAGACTCCCGCCGCCCCTGCAGCGCGGGAACCGCGAAAGGGTGGGTCTCCGCCGATGCATCGGCGAGGACCCACCCTTTCGTGTGTGCGGTTTCTCAGGACAGCGCGGCGACGACCTCGCGCTCGAACAGCTCCACGCCCGAGAGGTCGTAGGCCGCCTCGGGGAAGTAGTGGATCGCGTAGGCGATGCCGTGGCGCTCGCGCTCGGCGAGGCGCTCGGCGACCTGCTCGGGGGTGCCGAACGCGGGCGACGTCAGGTAGTCGTGCTCGATGTGGTCGGCGCGCTCCTGCCCGACGTGCGGCAGCAGACGCGCCTTCACAGCGGCCAGGCGATCGCGCGCCTCGGCCTCTGTCGCGCCGACGATCGTGTTGAAGTTCGACGTGCGCGTGATCTCGGAGAAGTCCCGGCCGAGCGCGTCGCAGTGGCCCTGGAGCACGGCGCTCTTGCGGTCGATGTCCTCCAGCGAGCCGGCGTAGTTCGTGTACGACGCGTACTTCGCCGCGATCTTGAGCGTGACCTTCTCGCCGCCGCCGGCGACCCAGATGGGGATGCCGCCGTCCTGCAGAGGCAGCGGCTGCACGATGGCGCCGTCCACCTGATAATGCTTGCCGTCGAGCGTGGCACGCCCGGTCGTCCAGGCCTGCTGCATGATGTCGACGCCCTCGCGCAGCATCCAGAGCCGCTCCGGCACCGGCGGGAAGCCGTAGCCGTACGCCTCCCACTCGTGCTCGTACCACCCGCCGCCGATGCCCATCTCGGTGCGACCGCCCGAGACGATGTCGACGGTGGCGGCGACCTTGGCGAGGTAGGCGGGGTTGCGGTAGCCCATGCAGGTGCACATCTGGCCGAGACGGATGCGGTCGGTCGAGGCCGCGAAGGCCGCCATGAGCGTCCACGCCTCGTGCGTCGCCTCGTCGCTCGGCACCGGGGTCGTGTGGAAGTGGTCGTAGACCCAGAGGGACTCCCACGGCCCGGCGTCGGCGCGCTGGGCGAGCCCCTTCATCACCTCCCAGTGCTCTGAGGGGTCGATGCCGACGAGATCGAATCGCCAGCCCTGGGGGATGAATGTTCCGAAGCGCATACCCCTCAGCCTAAGGAAGCGTTTACTCGCCGACCACGCCGAACACCCGGGCATGCGGCATCCGCTCGCGCATCACGGCGATCGCGGCCGGGTTGTGGTCCACGAGGACGGCGTCGCGGCCCAGCGCCGAGGCGACCGCACCGGTGGTGCCGCTGCCGGCGAAGAAGTCGAGCACCCGATCGCCGGGGCGCGACGAGGCCTGCACGATGCGCCGGAGGATCCCCTCGGGCTTCTGCGTCGGATACCCGGTCTTCTCGCGGCCGGTGGTCGGCACGATGGTGTGCCACCAGACGTCGGTGGGGAGCTTTCCGCGCTCGGCCTTCTCGGGAGTCACGAGTCCCGGCGCCATGTAGGGCTCGCGATCGACGGCCTCCGAGTCGAACCAGTACGACTTCGGATCCTTGACGTACACCAGGATCGTGTCGTGCTTCGTGGGCCACCGCTTGCGCGTCTTCGCCCCGTAGTCGTAGGCCCAGATGAGCTCGTTCAGGAACCGCTCGCGCCCGACGAGCGCGTCCATGAGCACCTTGGCGTAGTGCGCCTCGCGGTAGTCGAGGTGGAGGTACAGGGTGCCGTCATCGGCGAGCAGGCGCCACGCCTCGAGCAGGCGCGGCTCGAGGAAGCCCCAGTAGTCGTCGAAGGTGTCGTCGTACGCACGCAGGTCACCGCGGATCCGCTCGTACTCGCGCCCGTGGAACCCGCGCCGCACGACGGCAGGCGCCACCGCTTGCGATCCGCGAGAGTTCACCTGGTCGCCGAGAGGCTGGTTGCTTCCCGCTCCCTCGTCGACCAGCTGACCTTTCGCGGCGGAAGCGACGGACGCGGAAACGGATGCTGCGGAGCGCGCGGTCTCGATGGACCGCTCTTGCGGGCGGCCGGTGTTGAAGGGCGGGTCGAGATAGATCAGCGTGAACGACGCGTCGGGCAGCGTGCGGGAGACCACGAGGTTGTCACCGTGGTGGATCTCGACCGAGCCCGGAGGCGCAGCATCCGGCGCCCCGATCAGGGAACCCGGCGAAGCCATGCGTCCGTCGCGAACTTCGACGCCACGAGCGCCTCGGCCTCGGCGTATTCGTCGTCGGTGATGTGCCCGGGGACCGCGCCGTAGAGGTTGGTGAACGTCTCCTCGAGCTTGGCGATGATCGCCTCGCGCGGCAGCCCGGTCTGGCGGCGCAGGGGGTCGACGCGCTTGGCCGCCGAGGTCGTGCCCTTGTCGCTGAGCTTCTCGCGGCCGATGCGCAGGACCTCGGTCATGACCTCGCCGTCCATGTCGTAGCTGAGGGTCGCGTGGTGCAGCACTCCCCCGTTCGCGAGGCGCTTCTGCGCGGCGCCGCCGATCTTGCCCTGCGGCGAGGCGATGTCGTTGAGCGGCTGGTAGGTCGCCTCGATGCCGAGCGCGCGCAGCGCCTGCAGCACCCAGTCGTCGAGGAACGCGTACGAGTCCGCGAAGGTGAGCCCGGCGACGAGGGATGCCGGCACGTACAGCGAGTACGTGACGATCGAGTTCGCCCCCATGAGCATGGCGCCGCCGCCGGAGATGCGGCGGACGACGTCGTAGCCGTGCGCGGCAGCCCCGTCGGGGTCGACCTCGTTGCGGAGGGACTGGAACGAGCCGATCACCACGGCGTTCTCGTCCCACTCCCAGATGCGCAGCGTGGGCCGCCGGCGGCCGTCGCCGACCCGGCCGGTGAGCACCTCGTCGAGCGCGAGGTTCATGCGGGGCGAGACGGGCTTCTCGTGCACGATCTCCCAGTCGAAGTCGCGCCAGCCCGGGGCCGTCACGAGTGCGCGGCGGACCGCCGTGCCGACCGCCTCGGGCGTGAAGCCGAGGAGCTGAGCCCCGTCGGGGAGCGCCGAGCGCACCGCGGCGGCGATGGCCGCGACATCCGCCTCGATCGGGAGCCCGTTGACGGCGGCGTCGATGTCGGCGAGCGCGTCGTCGGGTTCGAGGAAGAAGTCCCCCGCGAGGTGGAAGTCCGCGATGCGTCCGTCGCGCTCCTCGAGGTCGACGACCACGAGCTTTCCGCCGGGCACCTTGTATTCGCCGTGCATGGGCTTCAGCCTATTCGCGCGGCGGGCACAGGCGCCGATCGGGCGGGCGCCGCCGCACTCAGGTGCGGTCCGCGATGTGCTTGTCGAGCCACGCGAGAAGGTCAGCACGGACCTCCGCCTGCATGACCTCGTTGAAGATCTCGTGGCGCGCACCCGGGTACACGAGCGTCGTCACGTCGGTGAAGCCCGAGCGCGTGCGGTACGCATCGGCCAGCCGGTGGACGCTGCGCGGACCGCCCACGGTGTCGTCGCGGCCGACCATGAGGAGGGTCGGGATGTCGACGCCGAGGTCCTTGCCCGGCTTGCCGATCAGACGCAGCGTGTCGACGGGGCCGAAGAGCTTCGGGAGCGTCTCGTGGGTCGTGAGTCCGTCGGCGAGGAACTCCTCGCCGACCTTCGGGTCGGAGGAGAGCCACTCGACGCCCGTCGCCTGCGGGCTGTTCCAGGGCTTGTTGAGGTCGCCGGAGTTCAGCGACCCCGGCCACAGCAGCGACGAGCCGGAGAGTACGAGCGCGTCGTAGGCGTCGGGGTGGTCGTTGATGAGCTTCTGCGACATGAACGAGCCCCACGAATGCCCGAGCAGCACGAGCGGGAGGTCGGGGTTCTCGGCACGGATCTGCTGCGTGAACTGCCACAGGGCCGAGATCGTGGCGCGCAGGCCGCCGGGGCCGAGCTGCCCGAGCTTCGAGGCGTCGCCCTTGTGCTGGCCCATTCCGGTGCGGCCGTGGCCGCGGTGGTCGTCGGCGTACACCGTGAACCCGTCCGCGGTGAGTGCGTCGACCAGGGCCGCGTAACGCCCGGCGTGCTCGCCGACGCCGTGGAGGAGCTGCACCACACCCCGCGGTCCCGTCTTCGCCGGGTGGACGTCGTAGACGATCGTGACGCCGTACGCGTCCGTGTACTCGGGCATGCGCAGAAGTCTAGGGGCGATGGATGCTGCGACCCGCCGCACGGCTCGGAGGCGCAGCATCCATCGATCCCGACTTTGTTTAGCAAGACTAATGAGCTAGGCTAACTAACCGGATGAGCAGCAACGAGACTTCAGATTCAGACACCGGCCCCGATGCCGGTACTCACGCAGACCTCTCCCCCGCCGCCTCGCAGCTGCGCATCGCGACGTTCCGCCTCGCGCGACGCATGCGCACGCAGCGCGCCGTCGACTCGATGAGCGACGGACAGTTCGCGGTGCTCGCCGCCCTCAAGGTGCACGGCCCCCACACGCTCGGCGATCTCGCCGAGCGTGAACGCGTCTCGGCCCCGTCGATGAACCGCACCGTCAACTGCCTGCAGGACTCCGGCTACATCGTGCGCGGCGCCGACGAGCGCGACGGCCGCAAGGTCGTCATCTCGCTGACCCCCGAGGGCGTGGCGGTCGTCGAAGAGACCGCGCGTCGCCGCGATGCGTGGGTCGAGGCCTCGCTCGCCGAGCTCACGCCGGCCGAGCGCGAGACCCTCGCCGCCGCGGCCGACATCATGGAGCGGATGGTGGCCCGATGAGCGCCATGTTCCGCTCCTTCTCCGCGTTCAACTACCGCGTCTGGTTCATCGGCGCGCTGGTGTCGAACATCGGCGCGTGGATGCAGTCCACCGCGATCAGCTGGGTGGTGCTCACCGAGCTGACCGACAACGACGCCGCCGCGATGGGCGTCACGATGGCGCTGCAGTTCGCCCCGCCGCTCCTGCTCGTCGGCGTCACGGGGCTGGTCGCCGACCGCTTCGACCGGCGCAAGCTGCTCCTCGTCACGCAGAGCCTGCTCCTCCTGCTCGGCGTCGCGATCGGCGTGCTCATCTTCGCCGGGATGATGACGCTGCCGATCATGTACGGGTTCGCGCTCGCGCTCGGCGTCGTCGCCGCGTTCGACAACCCGGCCCGCCAGGCCTTCGTGTCGGACCTGGTCGCCCGCGAGAACGCGTCGAACGCTGTCGCGCTCAACGCGGCGTCGTTCAACGGCGCCCGCATGATCGGTCCCGCGGTCGCGGGCATCGTCATCGTCGCGATCGGCACCGGGTGGGTGTTCGTCGCCAACGCCGTGACGTTCCTCGCGATGCTCGCGGCCCTCGTGCTGATCCGCACCCATGAGCTCGTGCCGCGCGTGAAGGCGCCGCAGTCCTCGCGCCTCGCCGACGGATTCCGCTACGTCGCCGGCCGCCCCGACCTCATCGTCACGTGCGCGATGGTGTTCCTCATCGGCGCGTTCGGCATGAACTTCCCGATCCTCGCGTCGACCATGGCCGTCGAGTTCGGCAAGGAGGCCGACGGCTTCGGCCTGCTCAGCTCGATCCTCGCGATCGGCTCGGTCGCGGGCGCCCTGCTCGCCGCCCGCCGCGACCGCGCCCGGCTGCGCGTGCTCATCAGCGGCACGGCGATGTTCGGGATCGCCGCCGTGGTGTCGGCGTTCATGCCGACGTACTGGCTCTACGCGATCACCCTCATGTTCACGGGCTTCGCGGTGGTCACCATGATGACCACCGCGAACGGCTACGTGCAGACCACCACCGACCCGGTGCTGCGCGGCCGCGTGCTGGCGCTGTACATGGCGATCCTCATGGGCGGCACCCCGATCGGCGCGCCCATCGTGGGATGGGTGGCCGGCGAGTTCGGCCCGCGCGCGGCGATCCTCGTCGGTGCCGTCGCCGCGTTCGTCGCCTTCGCCATCGGCGCCACGTGGCTGCTGTGGTCGGGGCGTCTGCACCGCCACGAGCAGAAGCGGTTCCGCCTCACGCTCGACGAGACGCGCCCGCTCACCATCGTCGCCCCCGAGGAGTTCAGCGACGAGGTCGCCGGCACCACGCCGATCCGCGTGCTTCCGGGCGACGGGGACGAGATCCGCACCCGCGCCCGCGCCAGCTGACGCGGTAGCGCCCCGCCGCTCGGGCTTCGTTCGCCACAGATGTACGCGTTTCGGCCCGATCCGCGTACTTCTGTGGCGAACGAACGACGGATGAGACGGATCTACGGGCGGATCGTCAGCGACGCCGACGCCGCGGCCAGCCCGTCGGCGGTCACCGTCACCGTCGCCGATCCCGGCCCGGTGGGCCGCACGATCGCGAGGGCGCGCCCGTCGTGCGTCGTGACCGAGGGGCCCGCGAACGACTCCTCGGTGCGGATGCGTCCGGTGCCGAGCCCGACGAGCTCCGCGTCGCCGTCGACGGTCACCGTGACGAGGCGGTTGGCGTCGACCGCGACGACGCCGTCCGCGTCGGCCAGCGAGATCGCGACGAACCCGAGCCCGTCGGCAGAGATCTCGGACTCCTCGACGGATGCTGCGAGCCCCACCTCGCCGGCCGTCCGCAGCGTCGTGCGCCCGACCTCGATGCCTCCGGTGCGGGCGATCGCGACGAGCTCACCCGGGCGGTACTCGGTCTCGAAGCGTGCGCGGAACGCCTTCTCGGCTCCGACCGCGGCGACGGCGAGCGAGACGCCGTCGCGCAGCAGCTCGACCTCCTCGGCCGGCGCGTAGACGTCGACCGTGACGGGGACGCCGGGCTCGGCATCCCAGGTCCACGACGACACCGAGTCGTCCCAGGACCAGGGCGTGGTCGCGGTCGGCCGGCCGTGGTGGCGCGGCGGGTGCACGGCCAGGTACGGCTCGGCGCGCAGGCCGAACACGATCTCGCGGTAGAACGAGACCGGGCGGCGGAAGCCCGTGATGTCGATGTCGCCGCATCCCGCCAGCAGGTGCGGGTAGGGGCCGGCCGTGCCGGTCGGCTCGTAGCCCGGCTCGTCGGTGTAGTCGACGCGCCCGATGCCGGCCTCGCCGAGGTAGTCCCAGCCGGTCCACGTGAAGTCGCCGACGACGTGGTCGAGCCGCTCGACGAGGTCCCACATCTTCTCGATGCGCGACGGGAAGGTCTCGGACCCCACGATCACGCGGTTCGGGAACAACTCGCGGTCGAGCTCGTACCGCGACTCTGCGTAGTTGAACCCGACGACGTCGAGCACCGATGCCGACTCCTCGGTCGACGCGGTGACGAGCTCCGACGCGTTGGCGCGCGCCATCGTGTCGCCCATCGTCGCCATCATCGTGTTCGGATCGGTCGGCCCGGTCTCGTCGGAGTCCTCGGGGCGCCCCATCTTGTCGAGGTTCGCGATGATCCCGTTGATCCCGTTGGTGACCAGGCGCGTGTCGTCGGCGTCGCGGAACGCCTCGGCCAGGCGCCGGCTCCAGGCGGAGCCCGCGGGCGTCGCGAGCTCGAGGATCTCATTCCCGATCGAGTACATGATCACGCTCGGGTGGTTGACGTCCTTCGCGACGAGGGCTTCGACGTCGTGGCGCCACCGGTCGGGGAAGCTCGGAGCGGCGTCGAACGCGACCTTCGAGCGGGTCCAGGTGTCGGTGAGCTCATCCATCACGAGTACGCCGTGCCGGTCGCAGGCATCGAGCATCGCGCGGCTCATCGGGTTGTGCGAGCTCCTCAGCGCGTTGAACCCTGCTGCCTTCAGTAGGCGCACGCGCCGGTCCTCTGCCACGGCGAACGTCGCGGCGCCGAGCGGTCCGCTGTCGTGGTGCACGCACGCGCCCCGCAGCTTGACGGTCTCCCCGTTGATCCGCAGCCCGCGCGCCGCATCGACCTGCAGGCGGCGGATGCCGAAGGTCGCGGCATCCGCGTCGATCTGCTCTCCGCTCTCCTCGGCGAGAGTCGTCCGCACGCGGTGGAGCGCGGGGGCGTCGACACTCCACAGCGCCGGATCGTCGACCGCGAGGCGCACGCGCGCCACGGCGTCGGCGTTCGGAAGCACCGTCACCGGCGCCGTTCCCGTCGCGACGTCGGAGCCGTCCGGCGCCTCCACCGTCCAGGTGAGTCGCAGCGTGCGGGTGCGGCGCGTGCCGTTCCGCACCGTGGTCGCGACCTGGACGACGGCGCGATCGGCGTCGATGTCAGGCGTCGTGACGCGCGTGCCGTCGAGCGGGATGTGCACGGGGTCGGCGACCACCAGGTGGACCGGACGATAGATGCCCGCACCGGAATACCACCGGCTGTCGCGGTGCGCGCGGGCCTCGACCGTCACGCGGTTGGGCTCGCCGTGTCGCAGGTACGGGTCGAGCACGGCCTCGAACGCGTTGTACCCGTTCGGCTCGTGCGTCACGGCGTCGCCGTTGACGAACACGACGGCGTCGCGGTAGACGCCCTCGAACTCGAGGCGCACGGTCTTGTCGCGCCACTCGGCGGGGACGTCGAACGTCTTGGCGTACTCGAAGACACCGCCGGGGACGTAGCCGGTGTGCACGCCCTGGTCGCTGTCGGCCGAACGCGGGAGGTCGCGCACGGCGTCGTGCGGCAGGCGGACAGGTCGGGGTGCGGACTCCGGCGTGGGCGCCTCGAAGGCGCCGAGCTTCGGGCCCGCGGCCCAGCCTTCGAGGAAGGGCTCGCGGATCACTCGTGCTCCCCCACTCGCTCCGGAGCCGATCCGCCCTCGGCCTCGTCGACAGCGTCCTGCGCGTCGAGAACGTCCAGCGCGTTCTCGATCGACACGAGGTCGTAGCCGCGGATGAGGACGCGGAAGGCCTCGTGGAGCGCCTCGGCCATGTCCGTCGAATCCGGTGCCAGAAGCCACTGCACTTGCAGGCCGTCCATGAGGGCGATCGTCGCGACCGCAGCGCGGCCCGGATCCACACCGTCCATCAGGCGCCCGGCGGCGGCGGCGCGCTCGAAGGAGCCGGTCACGCTGGCGCGCACGGAGACGTATCGGTTGACGAAGTACTGGTGCGCGGGATGCGCGGGCGAGGTCGCCTCGGCCGAGAGCATGCAGTACAGCTCGACGATGCCGGGCTGCGCCGCGTTGAACCTCGCCAGCTCAGCGAGCGCCCGCAGCGCCTCGACTCCGTCGGGGATGTCGAAGTCGACGCGAGCGCGCGACAGCTCGTCCCGGTGTTCGAGCAGCGCCATCAGGAGCGCGCTCTTGCTGCGGAAGTGGTGCAGCAGCCCCGCTTCGCTCATCCCGACCCGCTCCGCCACTTCTCGGAGGGAGCCCGCGCGATAGCCGGACTGCGAGAACACCTCCAGGGCGGCGTCGAGGATCGCCGTGCGCGTCTGGCTCGACTTGGCGTACTCGCCACGCGGCTTCCGCGTCCTCGTGGGAGCGGTCCCCGCCTGTGCTGGGGCGGAAGTCGTCTCGGTCATCGTCACACCGTATCCCCGAGCCGTCTCGCGCACCTCCGTCGGTGGCCTGTCGGGGTCCTTCCCCTCCGTTCTATAACGAATTCCTAATGCTCGCTAGTTTTTTAGATCAAAAACCTAGCGCCCACTAGAAATTGCTGTTAGCGTCTCCCGGCAGTAGGCGATCCGCAGGGGCATCGCCACCTATGAAGGGACCAAGGATGTTCCGTTGGAAGGCCACAGCAGCCACCATCGCGATCGCCGCACTCGCCCTCACCGGCTGCGCCGGTGCAGGAGACGACGGGTCAGGCGGAAGCGACTCCGGTCGGGCAGACCGGCTCACGCTCACCGCGATCATCGGGCCCACGAGCTACGACATCGGGCAGGGCGCCGAGTACGGCAACCGCAGCCCCTTCTTCCAGGCCGTGTTCGACACGCTGCTGCAGAAGAACTCCGACGGTGAGATCGAGCCCTGGCTCGCCACCAAGTGGGAGTACAACGAAGACAACACCGTGCTGACGCTGACGCTCCGCGACGACGTGGAGTTCACCGACGGCACCAAGCTCGACGCCGACGCCGTCGTGGCGAGCCTCGAGCGCTTCCGCGACGGCACGTCGCCGCAGGCCGCGACGCTGGCCGGCAAGGAGTTCGCGGCTGTCGACGCCACCACCGTGACCATCACGCAGGACGCGCCCGACCCGTCCCTGGTCAACATGCTCTCGATCGCCCCCGGCCTCATCCAGGCGCCGTCCACGTTCGACGACCCCGACTCGGCCACCGAGCCGATCGGCTCCGGCCCGTACGTGCTCGACACCGCGGCGACCGTCACCGGCACCACGTACGTCTACACGGCCAACCCCGACTACTGGAACCCGGATGCCGTCAAGTACGACAACCTGACGATCAACGTCATCGAGGACCCGACCGCGACGCTCAACGCCCTCAAGGCCGGCGAGGCCAACGGCGCGAAGATCGTGAACAACGACACGATCCCCGAGATCGAGGCATCCGGCTGGACGATCGAGTCCAACGAGCTCGACTTCCAGGGCCTGCTGCTGTTCGACCGCGCCGGCACGATGGCGCCCGAGCTCGCCGACGTCAAGGTGCGCCAGGCGATCAACATGGCGTTCGACCGCGAGGCGCTGCTGAAGGCGCTGCAGGCAGGCTACGGAACCGTCACCGAGCAGGTCTTCCCGGCGACGTCGGTCGGCTACGACGAGGCGCTCGACAGCACCTACGAGTACGACCCCGAAGGCGCCAAGAAGCTCCTCGCCGAGGCCGGCTACCCCGATGGGTTCTCGATCGACATGATGTCGACCCCGGCGTTCCAGACCACGTTCGACCTGGTCGCGCAGCAGCTCGCCGACATCGGGATCACGGTGAACTACACCGACCCCGGCACCGGCAACTTCATCACCGACATGCTCGCCCCGAAGTACCCGGCGACGTGGATGGCGCTCGAGCAGAACCCGGACTGGCAGCTGATCAACTTCATGATCGCTCCCGAGGCCACGTTCAACCCGTTCCACTCGCAGGACCCGAAGGTCGACGAGTACATCTCGACGATCCAGATGGGCACGAAGGACGAGGCCGACCAGGCCACGAAGGACCTCAACGCCTACCTGGTCGAGCAGGCCTGGTTCGCGCCGTTCTTCCGGGTCCAGGGCACGTACGCGACCGACGCGAACACGAACCTCGAGTTCTGGCCCACCAACGCCTACCCGTCGATCTTCGACTTCTCGCCGAAGAACTGAATCCTCTCCCCGCCCGCCCGCACACTGCGGGCGGGCGGGGAGACACCACCCACGGGAAAGCGACATGCTTGCATTCATCCTCCGGCGCGTACTGTCGGGCGTCATCCTCATCGCGGTGATCTCGTTCCTCGCGTTCGTCCTCCTCTACGCCGCGGGCGGCGACATCGCCCGCCGCATCCTCGGCGAGAACGCCACCGCCGAGACCGTCGCCAAGAAGACCGAACAGCTCGGGCTGGATCAGCCGCTGCTCCAGCAGTACTGGAACTGGGTCACCGGCGCCCTCACGGGCAACCTCGGTCGCAGCTGGTTCACCGGCGAGCTCGTCTCGACGAGCGTCAGCAACCGCCTCGCGGTCACCCTCGCGATCGTGATCGGCGCGACCGTCGTCTCGGCGATCGTCGCGGTCGTGCTCGGCATTCTCGCCGCCCGCCGCGGCGGCTGGGTCGACGGCAGCGTCCAGGTGATCTCCCTCATCGGCTTCGCGATCCCCGGCTTCCTCATCGCACTGGGCCTCGTGCTCGTGTTCGCGATCAACCTGGGCTGGTTCAAGGCGACCGGATACGTGCCTGCGACCACCTCGGTGTCGGGATGGCTGTCGTCCGTGACCCTGCCCATCGTGGCGCTGTCGATCGGCGCGATCGCGGCGGTGTCGCAGCAGGTCCGCGGCTCGGTCATCGACGCGATGTCGCGGGACTACGTCCGCACGCTCCGCTCGCGGGGCCTCAGCACGAACTCGGTCGTGTACCGCCACGTGCTCCGCAACGCCGGCGGCCCCGCACTGGCGGTGCTCGCCGTGCAGTTCATCGGCCTCCTCGGTGGGGCCGTGATCGTCGAGCAGGTCTTCGCCATCCCCGGCATGGGCCAGCTCACCGTCCGCGCCACCACCCTCGGCGACATCCCGGTCGTCATGGGCGTCGTGATCGCCTTCGCGATCATCGTCGTCATCGTGAACCTCCTCATCGACCTCGCCCAGGCGGCGCTGAACCCGAAGGTGCGACTCTCATGACCGCCATCGACGTCCCCCTCGACGTACCGGTCGCGCCGGTACGCGTCTCGCTCTGGCGCCGGCTGGTGCGCCGCCCCGTCGGCCTCGCCTCGCTGATCTTCCTCGTGTTCCTGGGGATCATCGCGATCATCGGGCCGTGGATCGCTCCGCAGGACCCCAACTACGCCGACATCCGCAACGTCCTCGCGTCGCCCAGCGCAGAGCACCTCCTCGGCACCGACGGCAGCGGCCGCGACGTGTTCTCGCGTCTGCTGGTCGCGACCCAGACGACCGTCCTCGCCGCTCTTCTCGCCCTCGTGGTCGCGCTCATCCTGGGTGTGGTCAGCGGCCTCATCGCCGGCTACTACCAGGGCTGGTTCAACAACGCGGCCACGTGGGTCACCGAGCTGAACATGGCCCTTCCCGGCATCGTGGTGCTGCTCGCGGCGCGCGCCGTGCTCGGCCCTTCGGTCTGGATCTCGATGTTCATCTTCGGCATCCTGCTGGCGCCGGCGTTCTACCGGCTGGTGTACGCCTCGGTGACCGCGGTGCGCACTGAGCTCTACGTCGACGCCGCCCGCGTGTCGGGCCTCAGCGACACGCGCATCATCGGCCGCCACGTGCTCTCGGTCGTGCGGGCTCCGATCATCATCCAGTCGGCGATCATCGCCGGCATCGCCATCGCGATCCAGTCGGGCCTCGAGTTCCTCGGCCTCGGAGACATCGCCGTGCCCACCTGGGGCCAGATGCTCAACGACGGCTTCAAGAACATCTACAAAGAGCCCCTCCTGATGCTCTGGCCGTCGCTTGCGATCGCCCTCACCTGCATCGCGCTGACGCTCCTGGCCAACGTGATGCGCGACGAGATCGAGCGCACCGTCTCGGTGCGGCGCAAGCGTCGCCGCGCGGTCGCGACCGCGACCGGCTCGGTCGCCGCCGTCACGACGTCGGTGGGACTCAGCGGGGGCGACGTCGTCGACCTCGACGAGCCGCCGATCTTCGAGACCGACGGCGTCATCGTCCACAAGGGCGACGCGCGCAGCAAGGCGACCGAGAAGGTGCTCGACGTCCGCGACCTGCACGTCGGCTACGACCAGCCCGACGGCTCGCACATCGAGGTCGTCCACGGCGTCTCGCTCGACATCCGCAAGGGCGAGGTGCACGGTCTCATCGGCGAGTCCGGCTCGGGGAAGACGCAGACCGCGTTCGCGGTGCTGGGCCTGCTCCCCCGCGGAGGCCACGTCACCGGCGGCTCCATCCTGTACGAGGGCACCGAGATCGCCGACGGCGACGACCGCACCTATGCGGGCCTGCGCGGCAAGCGCATCGGGTACATCCCGCAGGAGCCGATGTCGAACCTCGACCCGTCGTTCACGATCGGCAGCCAGCTGGTCGAGCCGCTGCGCAAGAACCTCGGGCTCTCGAAGAAGGCGGCCACCGACCGCTCGCTCGAGCTGCTCGCACGGGTCGGCATCCCGAACCCGAAGCGCACGTTCGACGCCTACCCGTTCGAGGTCTCGGGCGGCATGGCGCAGCGCGTGCTCATCGCGGGCGCCGTGTCGACCGACCCCGACCTCATCATCGCCGACGAGCCGACCACGGCCCTCGACGT
The DNA here is from genome assembly GCF_042266945.1 of Microbacterium sp. NPDC056057. Taxonomy (NCBI): domain Bacteria; kingdom Bacillati; phylum Actinomycetota; class Actinomycetes; order Micrococcales; family Microbacteriaceae; genus Microbacterium; species Microbacterium sp. NPDC056057. The sequence continues at coordinate 1,180,849 of NZ_JBHJWS010000001.1, read as the reverse complement.
CACGGTGCAGGCCGAGGTGCTCGAGCTGCTCCGCGACCTGCAGGCCGAGCGCCACATGGCGATGCTCCTGGTGACGCACAACTTCGGCGTCGTCGCCGACCTGTGCGACCGGGTGACGGTCATGCAGAGCGGCCGGTTCGTGGAGCAGGGCCCGGTGCGCGCGATCTTCAACGACGCGCAGCACCCGTACACGCAGGCACTGCTGGACGCGATCCTCGATGAGGGTCCCGCCCGCGGTCCGCTCGTCACGAAGGGAGCACGGGCATGAGCACTCCGCTGCTGGACATCAAGGACCTCGTCGTCGAGTACCCGGGCAAGGGCTTCCGCGCCCAGCCGTTCCGGGCCCTCAAGGGCGTGTCGCTCGACATCCTTCCGGGTGAGACGGTCGGACTCGTCGGCGAGTCGGGGTCGGGCAAGACCACTCTCGGCCGCGCGGCCCTCGGCCTCGCGCCGGTGACCGAGGGGTCGATCTTCTACGACGGCAAGGACATCTCGCACCTCAAGCGCCAGGAGCGCCGCGCGCTCAGCTCCGAGATCCAGGTCGTGTTCCAGGACCCGTACTCGTCGCTGAACCCGTCGATGACGATCGAGCAGATCCTCACCGAGCCGCTGACCGCGGCGGGCGTCTCGTCGAGCGAGGCGAAGTCGCGGGTGCGCGACCTGCTCGATCAGGTGGGGCTTCCCGCCGACGCGCGCGGTCGCCTTCCCCGCGAGTTCTCGGGCGGTCAGCGCCAGCGCGTCGCGATCGCGCGGGCGCTCGCGCTGCGGCCGCGGCTCATCGTGTGCGACGAGCCGGTGTCGGCACTCGATCTGTCGACCCAGGCCCGCGTGCTGGACCTCTTCATCGACATCCAGAACCGCACGGGCGTCGCCTACCTCTTCGTGACGCACGACCTCGCGGTGGTGCGCCACATCAGCCACCGCGTCGCCGTGATGTACCGCGGCGAGATCGTCGAGACGGGCGACGGCGACCGGGTGACCTCCGCGCCCGAGCACCCCTACACCCAGCGGCTGTTCATGGCCGCTCCCGTGCCCGACCCCGACAAGCAGGAGGAGCGCCGCATCGCCCGGCGCGCGCTCCTCGACGCCGAGGCGGCCGCCGGCGTCATCTGACGCGACGGATGCCGCGGCCCGGCCCGCGAGGGCCGGGCCGCGGCATCCCCCTCTGACCCTCCTTCCGAGAACGGAACCTCCCCCGATGACCGAGACCGCCACCTCCACGCACCCCGAGTCGGTGCTGCACCTCGTGCCGCTGCTCGAGCGCCTCACCCTCGAGCAGAAGGCGGCCCTCGTGCAGGGTGCCGACTTCTGGACCACCGTCCCCGTGCCCGAGATCGGGCTCCGCGCGATGACCCTGTCGGACGGCCCGGCCGGGGTCCGCGGTCCTCGCTGGGACGAGCGCGAGCCGTCGCTCAACCTGCCGTCGGGATCGGCGCTCGCCGCCTCGTGGGACGTCGACCTGGCGTACCGGTACGGGGCGGCCGCAGCATCCGAAGCCCGTCGCAAGGGTGTCGACGTCGTCCTCGGACCGACGATCAACCTGCACCGCTCGCCGCTCGGCGGCCGGCACTTCGAGTGCTTCAGCGAGGACCCCGAGCTGAGCGCCGAGCTCGCCGCCGCGTACGTGCGGGGCCTGCAGGACAACGGCGTCGCCGCCACGCCCAAGCACTACGTCGCCAACGACGCCGAGACCGACCGCTTCACCGTCGACGTCCGCGTCGACGAGCGCGCGCTGCGCGAGCTGTACCTCGCCCCGTTCGAGCGCGCCGTCGAGGCGGGCGCGTGGACGATCATGAGCGCCTACAACGCGGTCGACGGCGTCACGATGACCGAGAACGACCTGCTCGAGACGCCGCTCAACTCGGAGTGGGGCTTCGACGGCGTCGTGATCAGCGACTGGACCGCCGTCCGTTCGCTCGGCTCCGTGCCGGCCGCGCAGGACCTCGCGATGCCCGGTCCCGCTCCCGCGTGGGCCGACCTGGTGGACGCGATCCGCGACGGCCGCGTGAACGAGGCCGACCTCGACCGCAAGGTGCTGCGCCTGCTGCTGCTCGCCGAGCGCGTCGGCGCCCTCGGCGACGCGACCCCTCTCGAGCCCGCTCCACTCGACGGCCCTGCGTTCGCGCGCGACGCCGCCATCGAGGGCACGGTGCTGCTGCGCAACGAGGGTGTCCTGCCGTTGGATGCCTCGTCCCTCGGCCGCGTCGCCGTCATCGGGCAGAACGCCCGCGAGGCCCGCACGCAGGGCGGCGGCAGCGCCACCGTGATCCCGGAGTCCGTGGTCTCGCCGCTCGAGGCGATCCGCGCCGCAGTGCCGGCCGCCGACGTGAACTACGAGATCGGCGCGGTCGTGCAGGAGGGGGTCGCCGAGATCCCGCTCGCACAGCTGACCAACCCGGCCACGGGCGAGGCCGGCATCCGCGTCGCGTTCTTCGACGCCGACGGCACCGAGCTCTTCGCCGAGAACCGCCGCTCCACGGCGCTGGTCTGGTTCGGCGGCGACGCCCCGATCTCGTCGAGCGCCACGGTGGTGTTCGAGACGGTGTACACGCCCGCCGAGTCGGGCGAGATCGAACTCGGCTTCGCCGGCGCGAACCCGGGCAAGCTGTACGTCGACGAGCGTCTCGTCCTCGACGACGCCCCGGTCATCGAGGGCACCGACCTCGGCGCGGCCTTCCTCAACCCGCCGTCGATCACCGCGACGGTCGCCGTCGAGGCCGGCCGCGAGACCGCGGTCCGCGTCGAATTCACGCGCGAGAGCCACGGCGCGCTGTCCGGTGCGCTCAGCGCGACGCTGGGCATCGCCCCCGAGCGCACCGATCCCGACGTGCTCATCGCCCGCGCGGTCGCGGAGGCCGCGGCATCCGAGGTCGCGATCGTCGTCGTGGGCACGAACTCGAAGGTCGAGTCGGAGGGCTACGACCGCACCAGCCTCGACCTCCCCGGCCGCCAGGACGACCTCGTGCGCGCCGTCGCCGCCACCGGAACCCCGACCATCGTCGTGGTCAACGCCGGTTCGCCGGTCGTGCTGCCGTGGGCGGACGAGGTCGCGGCCGTCGTGCAGGGGTACTTCGGGGGCCAGGAGTTCGGACACGCGATCGCCGACGTCCTCACGGGAGCTGCAGAGCCCGGTGGGCGCCTGCCCACGACGTGGCCCGCGGCCCTCACCGACGTGCCGGTGACCGAGGTCGTTCCGACCGACGGCCGCCTCGACTATCGCGAGGGCCTGCACATCGGCTACCGCGCGTGGCTGAAGGCCGATGCCGAGCCGGCATTCCCGTTCGGCCACGGGCTGGGTTACACGACGTGGTCGTGGGGTGCGGCGCAGCGCATCGGCGACACGGTCGAAGTGACGCTCGCGAACACCGGCGACCGCGCCGGCAAGCAGGTCGTACAGGTGTACGCCGAGCGCGCGGAGTCCGCGGTGGAGCGCCCCGAGCGCTGGCTCGTCGGATTCGCCACCGTGGACGCCGCCCCCGGCGAGACCGTCACCGCGACGGTCGCGGTCCCGGCGCGTCGCCTCGCGCACTGGGCGGGCGAGTGGGTCGTCGAGCCGGGCGCGTTCACGCTCCGCGCCGGGGCCTCGGTGGCCGACCTGCCCCTGGCGCTCGACTGGAGCGTCGCATGAAGGCGCTCGACACCGCCCGCCTGAGCGGGAGCGCCGACGAGCGGCTGGAGGAGGTCGTCACCCGCCTCGACGGACTGCTCGCCGCCGACCCCGATCTGTCGTTCCAGGTCGCGGCGTTCCACGACGGGCGCCCCGTGCTCGACGCGTGGGGCGGGCCGCACCTGGCCGAGGACTCGGTCATCGTGCCCTACTCGGTCACGAAGAACACGATCGGCCTCTCGATCGGCCTGCTCGTCGAGCGGGGCGAGCTCGACCTCGACGAGCGCGTCGCGACCTACTGGCCCGAGTTCGCGGCGAAGGGCAAGCAGCACGTCACCGTGCGGCAGCTGCTCTCGCACCAGGCCGGCCTCCCGCAGGCGGAGCCCGCGCTCACCTGGGACGAGCTGCTCGACCACCACGCGGCGGCGGAGCGCCTCGCGGCGAGCCGGCCGTACTGGTACCCGGGAAGCGCGTTCGGCTATCACGCCATCACGATCGGAAACCTCGGCGACGAGCTCGTCTTCCGGGTGACCGGCCGGACGCTGCACGAGTTCTACGAGCAGGAGATCCGCACCCCGCACGGCATCGACTTCTTCCTCGGCCTCCCCGCCGAGCACGAGTCGCGCCGCGTCGACGTGCTGCCGATGATCAAGCCTGTCTCCGACGCCTCCACCCCGACCCTCTCGGCGCTCGGCCCGGTCGTCTTCGGCTCGATGGGCGGCGAGGTCGACCTCGCCAACTCGCGACGCAGCTGGGAGTACGGCCATCCCGCCGGCTCGGGCACCGGGACCGCCCGCGGCCTCGCACGGCTCTTCGCCGCGGCCGTGACGGGCGTCGACGGCGCCGACCCCTTCCTCGGCGCGGACACCGTCGCCGAGATCGGCCAGCAGCAGATCCGCGGCTACGACGAGGTGCTGCACCAGCAGGACCGGGCGCACGCGATCGTGTTCCAGAAGCCGTCGCAGCAGCTCGCGTTCGGCGGGCCACGTGCGTTCGGCCACGATGGCGCGGCCGGCGCGCTGGCCTGCGTCGACCCTGATACGGGCCTCGCGTTCGCGTGGACCATCGCGCGCGGCCCCTGGCCGGGCGGGGCCGACCCGCGTGCCGTCGCACTCGCCCGGGAACTCGGCATCCGTCTCTCGTCCTGAATCTCGCCCCGAAGGAACCCCATGAGCACGCTCTTCAACCCCCTGATCAACGGCTTCCACCCCGACCCGAGCGTCGTCGGGGTCGACGGCGTGTACTACCTCGCGACCTCGACGTTCGAGTACCTGCCGGGCATCCCGATCCACCGCTCGACCGACTTCGAGACGTGGGAGCTCATCGGCCACGTCGCGACGCGGCCGGGCCAGCTCGGTGTCGAAAAGGTGCCGACCGGGGGCGGGGCGTGGGCTCCGACGATCCGTCATCACGACGGGGTCTTCCACCTCGTCATCACCGACGCGATGGGCCGCGGCATGCTGCACTTCACCGCGACCGATGCCGCCGGGCCCTGGAGCGACGGCGACCTCCTGCTCAAGGCCGACGGCACGGGGACGATCGAGGGCATCGACCCCGACATCGCGTGGGATGCCGACGGCGCCTGCTTCGTCACGTTCTCGGGGCTGCAGCTGAGCGGCGCTCTGAACCCCAACCAGCCGGCCCACCTCGGGATCCAGCAGGTGCGCGTCGACCTCGCGACGCACCGCGCGCTCGAGGAACCGCGGTCGCTGTGGTCGGGAACCGGGCTGATGTTCCCGGAGGCGCCGCACCTCTACGAAGTCGACGGGGCGTGGTACCTCCTGATCGCCGAGGGCGGCACCGAGCGCGGGCACTCGATCTCGATCGCGCGCGGGCCGTCGCCCGAAGGTCCGTTCGTCGGCGCGCCGGGCAACCCCCTCGTCTCGGCCCGCTCGACGCCGCGGCCGATCCAGAACACCGGCCACGGCGACCTCGTCGTCGGTCCCGACGGCGAGTGGCTCTGCGTGCTGCTCGGTGTGCGGCCGCGCAGCGGCACCCGGGCCTTCTCGGCGCTCGGGCGCGAGACCTTCGCGACCCCGGTCACGTGGGCCGACGGCTGGCCCGTGATCGCGCCCGTCGAGCTCAACCCGCGGCCCGGCACGCGCGCCGAGGTCGTGTTCGACGGCCCGCTCGACCACGAGTGGGTCGCCGTCCGCCGCCTGCCCACCGAGATCGCCGACCTCGATTCACGCTCCAGCGCGCTCGTGCTGCACGCCGACGGCACGACGCTCGCCGACTCGCGACCGGTCTTCGTCGGCCGCCGCCAGGAGCACCTGAACAACGCGGTCACCGCGCGCGTCGACGTGAGCGCCGGCGTCGGCGGGCTCGCGGTGCGCTACGACGAGGCCTTCCGCATCGAGATCGAGGCCGGCGGCGGCACCGTCACCGCGCGCGCGTCGCTCGGCGGGCTGCACCAGGAGTGGAGCGCCCCGCTCGGCACCGACGTCGTCGACCTGCACCTCGACTCGCGCCGGCCGGCACCGGGCCGCGGCATCGTCTCGACCAGCGACATGTTCCACCTCGGCTTCACCCCCGACGGCGGAGAGCGCGTCGAGCTCGCCCAGGTCGACGGCCGCTTCCTCTCCTCCGAGGTCACCGAATCGTTCACCGGCCGCGTCATCGGCGTGTACGCCGTCGACGGCGACGTCGCCGTGCTGCGCTGGGCGGCAGAAGGAGACGACGAATGACGGATGCCGCATCCCCCGCCATCGCGAACCTGAAGGCCGAGCTGCGCGACGACACCGCGTTCGTCGCGACGCCGACCCCGCGGCTCACCTGGACGGTGGCGGCGACCGGCGCCTGGCTGCAGGCGGGCGCGGAGCTCTCGGACGGCGCCGGCGAGGTCGCCCTCGACGGCGCCGACTCGGTGCTGGTCGCCTGGCCGTTCGCGCCGCTGCGACCGGGCGAGATCCGCGAGGTCCGCGTGCGCGCCCGCTCGACCTCGGGGACGAGCACCGGCTGGAGCACGCCGCTGCGGATCGAGGCCGGGTTCCTGGCCGACGGCGAGTGGGTCGCGCAGCCGATCGGGCTCACCTCGCCCGAGCGCGACGCGCAGCCCGCGCTCGTGCGCACGTCGTTCTCGCTGGAGCGCCCGGTCAGCCGGGCCCTCCTGTTCTGGACGGCGCTCGGCGCCGCCGAGCCCGAGCTCAACGGCACGGCGGTGTCGCACGACGTGCTCGCGCCGGGCTGGACTGCGTACCGCGACCGCCTCGTGCACGAGAGCGTCGACGTCACCGCGCTCCTCCGCGAGGGCGAGAACGTGCTCGGCGCCACGATCGCCGGCGCCTGGTACACCGAGAAGTACGGCTTCTTCACCTTCACGAACCGCCTCTACGGCACGCAGCCGTCGCTGCTCGCGCAGCTGCGGGTGACCTACACCGACGGCTCGACCGAGACGCTCGCCGCGACCGGGTCCGACTGGACCGCCCACGGCGACGGACCCGTCGTCGACAGCGGCATCTACCCCGGCGAGCACCAGGACCTCCGCCGCGCAGTGCCCGGCTGGTCCGAGCCCGGTGCGGACATCGCCGGGTGGACGGCCGCGCGCGTCGGCGCCGCCGCCCTTCCCGGCTATGACAACGTCCCCGTGCCCGAGGCGCGCGTCGCTCCGCCCGTGCGCCGAATCGACACACTGCCCGTCGTCGACGTCCTCGAGACCCCGTCCGGCGGCCGGATCCTCGACTTCGGCCAGAACCTGGTCGGCCGGCTCCGGCTGCGGGTGAGGGGCGCCGCCGGCACCCGCGTGACGGTGCGCCACGCCGAGGTCCTCGAGGACGGCGAACTCAGCATCCGTCCCCTCCGCAACGCGCGGGCGACCGCCACGTTCGATCTCTCGGGCGAGGACGATGTGCTCGAGTCGCGGTTCTCGTTCTACGGCTTCCGCTACGCCGAGGTGACCGGACTCGAGGTCGACACGTCGCAGATCGAGGCGGTCGTGCTGCACACCGATCTCAGCCGCACCGGCTGGTTCTCCTCATCCCACGCGCAGCTGGACCGGCTGCATGAGAACGTCGTGTGGGGTATGCGCGGCAACTTCCTGTCGATCCCGACGGATTGCCCGCAGCGCGACGAGCGCCTCGGCTGGACGGGCGACATCCAGGTGTTCGCGCCGACGGCGAGCTTCCTCTACGACGTGGACGGCTTCCTCACCTCGTGGCTGCGCGATCTCTCGCTCGAGCAGGCCCGCCACGACGGCATCGTGCCTCTCGTCGTGCCCGCCGCACTCCCCTCGTTCGGCGGTCTCGGTCCCACGGCCGCGTGGGGCGATGCGGCCACCGTGGTGCCGATGGTGCTGCACCAGCGCTTCGGCGACGTCGGTGTGCTGGCCGCGCAGTACCCCAGCATGAAGGCCTGGGTCGACGCCGTTCTCCGCGATGCCGGCGACAGCGGCCTGTGGGCCGGCCGCATGCAGCTGGGCGACTGGCTCGATCCGGCGGCGCCGCCCGACAAACCCGGGCAGGCGAAGGTCGACGGCGACATCGTCGCGACCGCGTACCTCGCCCGGTCGCTGCGCCAGGTCGCGGATGCCGCCGCCCTCCTGGGCGAGGACACGGATGCTGCGGCCTACGCCGCGCTCGCAGAACGCAGCCGCGCCGCCTTCGTGGCGGAGTACGTGACCCCGGCCGGTCGCATGATGAGCGACGCGCCGACCGCCTACGCGCTGGCCCTCGAGTTCGACCTCGTCTCCGATCCGGGCGTGCGCGACGCCCTCGCCGAGCGCCTCGCCGCGCTCGTCCGCGAGGGCGGCTACCGCATCGGCACCGGGTTCGTCGGCACCCCGCTCGTCACCGACGCCCTCACGCGGGCCGACAGGCTCGCCGCTGCCGAGCGGCTGCTGCTGCAGACCGAGTGCCCGTCGTGGCTCTACCCTGTGACGATGGGGGCGACCACAGTGTGGGAGCGCTGGGACAGCCTGCTGCCAGACGGGTCGGTGAACCCCGGAGAGATGACGTCGTTCAACCACTACGCCCTGGGCGCGGTCGCCGACTGGCTGCATCGCTCCGTGGCCGGGCTCGCGCCCGCCGAACCGGGGTACCGCCGCGTGCGGATCGCACCCCGCCCTCTGGCCGGGCTCGACCACGCGTCGGCCCGGCACGTGACGCCGTACGGCGAGGCATCCGTGTCATGGGTCCGTGACGGCGACGACATCGTCGTGACCGCGCAGGTTCCGCCGAACACCACGGCGGAGGTGGATCTTCCCGAGGGATCGCACCACGCCGAGGTGGGATCGGGCGCACACGAATGGCGGGTTCGCGCATCGCCCGCTCAGGCGTTCCGGCCCCTGCCGGGCCTCACCGCCTCCCTCGCGGACGTGATCGACGATCCGCGCGCCTATCAGGCGCTGCTGGACACGCTCGACGAGGCCGATCCGGAGCGGGCGCGCACGGTCCGCTCGGAGACCCGCTGGGCCGCAGGACGCCCCGTATCGACCGCCCTCATGTTCACGCCGCCTGCCCTGCTCGACGCGGTGGACACCGCCATCCGCTCCGCCACAGCCGGCTGACGCCGCCGCTCGGCCCGCACCAGAGAAGGAACCCACGATGTTCGACCGCGCCTCCACCTTCGGAGACACCCTCGACAGCCCCGCCGGCCGCGCCGTGCTCGAGACCCACCTGCCCGGCATCGCGGCATCGCCGATGGCGGCGCAGTACCGCGGCGTGCGGCTCGGCCAGCTCGTGGCGCTCGTCCCCGCCCTCGAGGACCCCGCCGCGCAGGAACTCCTGTGGGCGGCGCTCGCGGACATCGAGGACGGCGACGACGAGCGTGCGCCCTACGCGCCGGCGATCAGCCCTGACCCGGCCTACGAGAGCGACGAGGTGACGCAGGGCTCAGCATCCGTCGTCCTTCCTTCCCCGACGCCGCAGTGGGGCGTGCTCGAGGTGCGCTTCGACGGCCCCGGCCACGGCAACCCGTTCGTCGACGTCGAGCTCGACGCGGTGCTCACGCGCCCGGACGGGTCGGACGTCCGCGTCGGGGGCTTCTACGACGGCGACGGCCGCTACCTGGTGCGCGCGCTCGCCGACGCCGAGGGCGACTGGACCTTCGTGACCCGGTCGACCGCGCGCTCGCTCGACGCGATCGCCGGCAGTGTCACGGTGACGGCGCCGCGCGACGGCTCGCACGGACCGGTGCGGGTGGACGGTTTCCACTTCCGGCATGCCGACGGCACGCGCCACCGCCCGCTCGGCACCACGGCCTACGTGTGGACCCACCAGCCCGAGGAGTTGCAGGAGCAGACCCTGCGCACGCTCGCCCAGGCGCCGTTCACGAAGATCCGCATGTGCCTGTTCCCGAAGTCGTACCTGTTCAACTCGAACGAACCCGCCGACTTCGTGTTCCCCGGCTCTCTCGAGGACGGCTTCGATCTCGAGCGGTTCGACCCGGCCCACTTCCGCCGGCTCGAGCAGCGCATCGCGCAGCTCGGCGAGCTGGGGATCGAGGCCGACCTCATCCTGTTCCACGCGTACGACCGGTGGGGCTTCGCCGACCTCGGACCCGCCGTCGACGAGCGCTACCTGCGTTACGCGGTGCGCCGCCTCGCCGCGTTCTCGAACGTGTGGTGGTCGATGGCGAACGAGTACGACCTGCTGTGGTCGAAGACCGGCGCGGACTGGGAGCGCCTGGCCGCGATCGTCGGCGAGGAGGACCCGTTCGGGCACCTCAACTCGATCCACAACTGCCGCCCGCTCTACGACTACGCCAAGCCGTGGATCACCCACGTGAGCATCCAGCGCGTGGACGTCTATCGCACCGCCGAGAACACCGACGAATGGCGCGAGCGGTGGGGAAAGCCCGTCGTGATCGACGAGTGCGCCTACGAGGGCGACATCGACCAGGGCTGGGGCAACATCACGGGCGAGGAGATGACCCGGCGCTTCTGGGAGGGTGCGGTCCGCGGCGGCTACGTCGGCCACGGAGAGACCTACCTCCCCTCGGCGCTCGGGCTCGACGACGAGGTGCTGTGGTGGTCGAAGGGCGGCGCCCTGCACGGCACCTCCCCCGACCGGATCGGCTTCCTCGAGCGGCTGCTCGCCGAGGCCCCCGACGGGATCTGGGACCCGCTCCCCTCCGACTGGGACGTCCCCTGGGGCGGCAGTGACGCCCACCGCGTCGGCTACTTCGGCTTCAACCGTCCCCGCTTCCGCAACGTCGTGCTCGGCGACGGCGAATGGACGATCGACGTCATCGACACGTGGAACATGACCGTCGAGCGCCTCGAGGGCACCCACCGCACGACGGTGCGCGTGCCGCTGCCCGGCCGCCAGTTCATGGCCGTCCGCGCGATCCGCGTCGCCGACTGACGGGATGTGAGCACGCGGGCCGCCGGGCGGCCGACGCCGATCAGACCGCTGCGCCGCCGCGTACGGCCACGGCGAGGACGACCGCGAGGCTGGTGATCCCGACCGCGAGGACGAACAGCGCGAGGATGCCGAGGACGCCGGCACTCGGCATCCGCGCCCTGTCACCCTCCCTACCGAGCACCTCGTTCACGCGGCGGTAGCGCCGTCGCGCGCTGAGGTAGAGGCCTGCGGTGGCGAGCAGGCCGGCGACGCCGCCGAGCGCCCACCAGGCGTCGCCGAACGCCGAGGGCAGCAGACGGAACGCCACGAGCGACCCGACGGCGAGTGCCAGCGCCGTGCGCCGCCACGCCAGTTCGGTGCGCTCGGGCTGCAGGCCGTCGTCGAAGAGCGCGGTCATCGCAGCAGGATCGCCAGGATCACGAGGACGCCCGCCAATGTCACCGAGGAGCCCAGGATGACCCCGAGCGGCGAGGTCGGCAGGGGCCTGCCTTCGCGGAGGGCGAGCTCCGTGCGCATCCAGCCGAACCAGGCGAGCGCCGGGGTGAGGACGCCGACGGCGACGAGCACCAGGGACGCCGCCAGGCGGAGTCCCGCGTGGAGGTCGAGCCCGAGCACCTCGAGCGCGACGCCGCCCGCGATCAGGGCGAGCGCCGTGCGGATCCACGCGAGGAAGGTGCGCTCGTTGGCGAGGGTGAATCGGGCGTCGGGCTCGGTCCCCCGCGAGAACACCGAACGCGGAAATCGCTGATCGCTCATGGCGCGACCGTCCGGGGGCTCATCGCGACGTCCATCGAGCTCCGGTCAGCGGGCTTCGCGCACGCCGAGGCGCTCGAGGTGCGCGTTCGAGAAACGGCCCTCGGGGTCGAGGCGCTCGAACACCGCGCGCGCGTCGGCGAGGCGCGGGTGCACGCGCTCGATCGCGGTGCGGTCGAAGCCGTGGAGCTTGCCCCAGTGCGGGCGCGCGTCGAACGGCTCGAGCGCGGCCTCGACGCGTGCGACGGCGGCGGCGACCTCGTCGGGGTGGTTGTACCAGGTGAAGTGGATGATCACGACGTCGCGGCGGTAGGCCGGGCTCAGCCACAGTTCGTCGGCAGCAGCGGTGCGCAGCTCGGTCCAGATGAGATGGGGACGGATGCCGTCGCCCAGCGTCCGCACCGCCTCCAGCGCTGCCCGCGCGTCAGCGCGCGCGACGAAGTACTCGCTCTGGATCTCGTCGCCGAACGACGGCTCGGCGTCGAGGCGGAAGTGCGGCAGGCGCAGCATCCACGGTCCCGGCACGCCGGCGATCTCGGTGATGTTGTCCTCCACGCCGAGTGGCGAGTCGCCCTCCGTCGCGCGGACGCCGTCGAGGATCGTGTCGGGCACCGGATCGTCGTCCGCCTCCAGGCGCGTCTTGAGCCACACGTAGCCGACCGAGGGCTCCTCCCAGCGCGAGAACACCGACACGCTGTACCCGGCGGAGGTGAGGGCGTCGTAGTCGGCGAGCGCGGCCTCCCACGTGATGCCGGTGTAGATGTCCTGCCGCACGCGGAATGCGGGCACGAGGTCGAGGGTGAGCGACACCACGATGCCGTAGGCGCCGAGACCCACGACGAGCGCGTCGAAGTCGGGGTCGCCGCGGCGCACCTCGTGCACCTCGGCGTCGGCGCCGACGTAGCGGAGCGCCCGGACGGATGCCGAGAGCACGGGATTCGCGTCGCCTGACCCGTGGGTGCCCGTCGCCGTCGCGCCGCCGACGTTGATGTGCGGCAGCGAACCCATGTTCCGCAGCGCCCAGCCGCGGTCGTCGAGCCACACGGCGAGCACGCCGTAGCGGATGCCGGCGGGCACGGTGACCGTCCGCGTGGCCTCGTCGAGCTCGAACTCGGCCGCGAACCCGGTCACATCGACGAGCGTGCCGGTGGTGTCGGGGAGGTCGGTGAACGAGTGCCGCGTGCCGAGCGCACGCACGCGCCCCGGCTCACGCAGCACCCGCTGGACGTCGTCGACCGACGTCGCCTCGACGATCCGGTGCGCTGCGTATTCGTACGTTCCAGCCCAATTGCGCGGCATCGCGCCTCCTTCGGACGATGCGGTTCAGGGTGCGGCTTCGGCCGCCAGGCGCTGCGAGGCGGTCGCCATGTGAAGAGCCATCGCGGAGGCCGCGGCATCCTCGTCCTCCGCCTCGATCGCGCGGAAGACGGCGTCGTGCTCGTCGATGGCGGTGCGCGCCTCGGCCTCGTCGTGGACGGCCCGGTCGGCGTACACCTGCAGCAGCGACCGCACCACATGCAGCAGGTCGATCAGCGTGTCGTTGCCCGCGGACGCGGCGAGCGCGTTGTGGAAGTCGAGGTCCGCGCGCGCGAAGGCCTTGAGGTCGCCCACTCCGGACCGCATGCGCTCGAGGGACCCTGAGATCGCGCGGAGATCGGATGCTGCGGCCCGGCCCGCGGCGAGCCGCGCGACGTAGATCTCGAGCCCCGACCGCAGCTCGAGCAGCTCGGCCGTGTTCTTCCGGCCGATGAGGAGCCCCCAGCGCAGCGTCTGCGGCAGCAGCTCGCTCGCGGTCCCGCGGAGGTACGTGCCCGAGCCGGGGCGGACGTCGACGATGCCGAGGATCTCGAGCGCGGCGAGGGCCTCTCGCACCGCGGACCGCCCGACGCCCAGCGTCGCCGCCAACTGCCGCTCCGGCGGCAGGCGAGTGCCCGCCTCGAGGTCGCCGCTCGTGAAGAGGTCCATCAGGCGGCGGGCGACCTCGGAGACCGGCGTGCCGGTCGGAAGGGCGCCCAGGGCCGCCGTGATCTCGGCCGAGCGATCGTCGGGGTAGGCGGGCATGCTGACAACTTACGGCAGTCGGGACCATTCTGGGATTGCTTTCGGTCAACCGGTTTGTCAGACTGTGGACAGGCGACGTCAGTCGCCTTTCTCACAGCCAAACGAGAAAACGTTTCCTGAAGCTCGAAGACGAGAGGTCGATCACAATGAAGTTCCGGAACAGGAAGCTCATCGCGGGAGTGGCAGGGGTGGGCCTGATCGCCCTCGCCGGACTCACGGGCTGCGCGTCCGCCACCCCCGCCAGCAGCCAGCCGACCCTCGATCCCGACGAGGAAGCATCGATCACCTTCACGTTCTGGGGCAACGACGTGCGCGCCGAGCTCTACAACGAGGCGATCGCCGCGTTCGAGGAGCAGCACCCCAACATCGATGTCTCCGTGCTGTTCCTCTCCCCCAACGACTACTGGGAGAAGCGCCAGATCGAAGCCAGCGGCGGCGGCCTCCCCGACGTGGTGACGATGGATCTCGCCTACATCCGCCAGTACTCGCAGAGCGGCTCGCTGCTCGACCTGGAGCCGTACCTCGGCAGCATCATCCAGACCGACCCGATCGAGCCGTCGGTGCTCGGCGCCGGCGTGGTCGACGGCGTCACCACGGCCGTGCCGATCTCCACCAACGCCTGGTCGATGTTCATGAACACGACGACCCTCGACGAGGTCGGCGTCGAGCCGTTCGCGGGCGGCACGTGGGACGAGTACTACGAGTGGGTCGCCGAGGTGACCGATGCCGCGCAGGCCGCCGGCGTGCCGGACGTCTGGGGTGGCGTCGACCCGTCATCGCGCTTCGTGAACTTCGAGATGCAGCTGCGCGCCGAGGGCAAGGACCTCTTCGACGACGAGGGCAACCCCGGCTTCGACGAGGAGCGCCTCACGGAGTACTGGGAAGAGGGCGCCGACGCGCGCGAGGGCGGAAAGTTCGTGCCGCAGCAGCGGGTCGCCGAGGTGCAGCCGCTGACGGCCTTCGATGCCGGGCTCGGCGCGAGCGACACGCAGACCGACAACTTCCTCGCGGGCTACCTCGCGAACCTCGGCGAGGGCAACGAGGTCACCCTGCAGGCTCCGCCGCTGTCGGTGGACGGCGCGAAGGACCTCTACCTCAAGGCGTCGCAGATGTACTCCATCGCGGCGAACTCGGAGCACCCCGCCGCGGCGGCCACGCTCATCGACTTCCTCATCAACTCGCCGGAGTCGGGCGAGATCTTCGGCACCAACCGCGGCCTGCCTGCCTCGGCGACGGCGCGGGAGGCCGCGGACCTCGACCCGGTGAGCCAGGACATCGTGGACTACGAGGCGTCGATCGCCGACCGCCTGGGCGAGGCGCCGCCGGCGCCGATCGTCGGCTACGGCTCGCTGCACGAGAAGTTCCGTGAGCTGACGGAGGAGCTGAACTTCGGCACGCTCACGGTCGACCAGGCCGTCGAGCAGTTCTTCGCCGAGATGGACGTGGTGCTGAACCAGTAGCCCGCTCCGTGCGGCGGCCGGCTCCAGGGAACGTCGGCCGCCGCACCCCCTTCCACCCTCCGAGGAGCCTCCCGTGCCCGTCGACGAATCCGCCGCCCGCTCATCCGTCCCCGCCCCGACCCGCCCGTCGCTCGGCATCCAGGGGCCGGTCGTCGCGTTCCAGGACCCGTGGGCGGGAGCCGCCTCGGACGCGATCATGCGCACGGGGACCGGCATCCCGATCCCGTCGCAGGATCCGCCGCCGACGCCGCGCGAGTTCGTGGGCGTGCTGCGCGACCTCGGCGCCGACTTCTACGTGCACCACGTGATCCCGACCCAGGCCGACCACGCCGCACTGCTGGGCGACCTCGCCGACGCCGGCATCGACCTCGTGCTGGGCAACGAGTACGGCAACATCAACGGGCCCTTCGTCGACGGCACGAACCGGTACGACCTTCCGGCCGAGTTGATCCGGGATGCTGCGGCCGCCGGTGTCCTCGCCGGTGTGCTGTACGACGAGCCCGAGCACCTCCAGATCCACGCCGATCAGTACCGCCACGACGCGCACCTGCCCCACTTCGGTCAGACCGAGGGCCTCGGGGCGGACGAGGCCGTCGCGGTGATCGACGAGAACGTGCGCAGCATCGTGCGCGAGGTCGACGCCGCGACCTCCGCAGCGGGTTCCGCGTCCGTTCCGGTGCTCGCCGAGCAGGTGTTCCCGGTGATGTTCCATACGCTCGCCCGCGCCGGGATGACGCCGGCGCCCAAGGTGATGAAGGAGTCGTTCCAGCCGCTGCAGCTGGGCACCGCGGTCGGCGCGGCCCTGCAGTACGGGCGCGAGCTGTGGATCTGCGCGGATCTCTGGGGCCCCGACATCGGGCCCTGGCTCACCCGCGCCCCGGGCTTCCCCGGGCACTCGCCCGCCGAGTTCGCGTCGGCGCTGCGCCTCGCCTACCTGTTCGCCCCGACACGGCTGTTCGTCGAGAACATCGACGTGCTGGTGCGCCACCGCGGTTCGGGGGCCTTCGAGCGCACCGCCCACGGCGAGGTGTGGCGGGAGTTCGTCAGCGACTTCGTGCCGCGGCATCCGCTCCGCTGGAGCCATCGCGATGCCCGCGCCGACATCGCCCTCGTCCATGCCGACGACAGCGACTTCGGCCGCGGCGCGCGGCCGTTCGGCAACCGCGCGACGACGGCGCCCGCCACCTCGCGCAGTGTCTTCGAGGCCTGGCACGCGCTCAGCCACGGGCAGCTCCCCGGCCACGGAAGCTGCCTCCACATCCCCGGCTACGACTTCCCCCGCCACGAGCTGAACGGCATCGCCCGGCCGCAGTTCCCGCTCGACGCGGGCGCCGCCGAGCAGACCCGCATGCACGGGCTGTTCCAGCCGACCCGCAGCACGCTCGTGTTCGACGAGCACGTGCGCGCCGATCAGCTCGCCGACGCGGGCCTCGTCGTGGTCGCCGGCAGCCGGCTCCCCGGCACGACGCTCGAGGCGCTGCGCGCCCACGCGGAAGCGGGTGCGACCGTGCTCATCGCGGCCTGGCTGTGCGATCCCGAGCGTTCGCGGTCCGCGCGGGTCGGCCGCGGGAGCTGGGTCGTGTACGAGACGCTCGACGACGACGCCGCGCGGGACGCGATCGCCGCACACGCGGGCGAGCCCGACGTCTGGACGCAGCGCTTCGGCGATGTCGAGCTGCGCATCTCCGCGACGGATCCCGGCGGCGAGACGCTCGAGTTCGAGATCGCGGATGCTGCGGCCCGCCGCGTCGCCTGAACCCGAGATGCTTCGCGCCTCGGCGTGCGCACACCGCCGTGCGTGACGCCGCGGCACGGACGAGGCATCCATTCTCACTTGCAATTGGTCAACCGGTTTGTCACAATGGTCGTCGGAAACCACCTCGATCACCGTCGATGAGCAGGAGTCACCGTGGACCAGAACCAGACCGTCGCAGACGCGCCCCCCGTCGCGCGATCCGCCATCCGCAAGGTGTCGATCCGCCTCGTGCCGTTCGTCGCGCTGATGTTCTTCATCAACTACCTCGACCGCACCGCGATCGGCTTCGCCGCCCCCAACGGCATGAACGAAGACCTCGCCCTGAGCGCCGCTCAGTTCGGCTTCGCCTCGGGCGTCTTCTTCATCGGCTACATCCTGCTCGAGGTGCCCTCGAACCTGGCGCTGCACAAGTTCGGCGCCCGCCGCTGGCTCTCGCGCATCATGGTGAGCTGGGGCATCGTCGCTCTGCTGTTCACGTGGGTGCAGAACTTCGAGCAGCTCGTCGTGCTGCGCTTCCTCCTCGGCGTCGCCGAGGCCGGCTTCTTCCCCGGCGCGATCCTCTTCCTCAGCCTCTGGGTGCCCGCGCAGTACCGCGGCCGCATCCTCATGCTCTTCTACCTGGCGCAGCCGCTCACCACGGTCATCGGCGCCCCGCTGGCCGGCTGGCTCATCCAGCAGCACGAGGTGTTCTTCGGCCTCGAGGGCTGGCGCTTCATGTTCTTCGGCGTCGCGATCCCGGCGATCATCGTGGGTGTCATCGCGTGGTTCTACCTGAAGGACAAGCCGGCCGACGCGAAATGGCTCACCCGTGACGAGCAGGTCTGGCTGACCGACGCGCTCGACCGCGAGAAGGCCGCGACGCAGAAGAAGGAGCACGGCCACGTGTCGGCGCGCTTCGCCTTCAAGAGCGGTCGCGTGTGGGTGCTCTCGTTCATCTACTTCGGCTTCATCTACGGCCTGTACGCGCTGGCGTTCTTCCTGCCGACGATCATCGAGGGCTTCCAGACGCAGTCCGGCGTCACCTTCGACACGCTGCAGAAGGGCCTCATCACCGCGATCCCGTACCTGCCGGCCGCCATCGTCATGTACTTCTGGTCGCGAGACGCCTCCAAGCGCGGCCTCAAGACGTGGCACATCGCGGGTCCCGCGATCGCCGGTGCCGTCAGCATCCCGCTGGCGCTGTTCATGGGATCGCCGGCCGCCACGATCGCGGTCATCACGGTCACGGCCTGCGCGATCTTCGCCGCGCTGCCCAACTTCTGGACGCTGCCCACGCGCTTCCTCACGGGAGCCGCGGCTGCCGCCGGCGTCGCGCTGATCAACACGATCGGCAACCTGGCCGGATTCTCGGCGCCGTTCGTCACGGGCTTCGTGCACGACTGGACCGGCGGCTACGAGGTCCCGATGTTCATCGTCGGCTTCGTCATGCTCATCTCGGCAGTGCTGATGGTGTTCCTTGCCCGCAGCAACCGCATCAACCCGGTCGTCGTCGACGACGCGGCCGAGAGTACGAATCCTGCACCCGCCGTGGACGCGGAGGCTCTGCACACCGCGGCAGACCCCAAGGGGGATGCGCGATGACGCGGCTCTGGAACGCGCCGGCGGACTTCGCCGACGAGATGATCGACGGGTTCGTCGCGGCGAACGAGCGGTACGTGCGGCGGGTGCCGGGCGGCGTGGTGCGTTCGACGGTGTCGCCGGCCGGTCAGGTCGCGGTCGTCGTGGGCGGCGGCTCGGGTCACTACCCTGCGTTCGGCGGGCTGGTGGGTCCGGGGCTCGCGCATGGCGCGGCGATGGGCAACCTGTTCGCGTCGCCTTCGACGCAGCAGGTGTTCGCGGTCGCGAAGGCCGCCGACAACGGCGGCGGCGTGTTCTTCTCCTACGGCAACTACGCCGGCGACGTGCTGAACTTCGACGCGGCGCAGGAGAAGCTGCGGGCCGAGGGCATCGCGTGCGAGACCGTCACGGTCACCGACGACATCGTCAGCGCCACGGCCGACGAGAAGCACAAGCGCCGCGGCATCGCGGGCGACCTCACGGTGTTCCGGATCGCGGCCGCCGCGGCCGAGGCAGGAGCGGACCTAGCCGAAGTCACCCGTCTCGCCCGCCTCGCGAACGAGCGCACCCGCTCGTTCGGGGTCGCGTTCACCGGCTGCACGCTGCCCGGTGCCGAGCAGCCGCTGTTCACCGTCCCCGAGGGGCGGATGGCGATCGGCCTCGGCATCCACGGCGAGCCCGGCATCGACGAGACCGACATCCCCACCGCCGATGGGCTCGCCGAGCTCCTCGTCTCGCGTCTGCTGGCAGAGGTGCCCGACGGGGTGCAGGTCGCCGGTGCCCGCGTCGTGCCGATCCTCAACGGCCTCGGGTCGCTGAAGTACGAGGAGATGTTCGTCGTCTACCGGCGCATCGCCCAGCTGCTTACGGACGCCGGTCTGGAGCTCGTCGACCCGCACGTCGGCGAGTACTGCACGAGCTTCGACATGGCCGGCACGTCGCTCACCCTGTTCTGGCTGGACGACGAGCTCGCCGGCCTGTGGGAGACCCCCGTCGACACCCCCGCCTACCGGCGCGGCTCCGTCGCGCCCCAGCAGCGGCTCGTGGCCGCCGACAGCACCGCCACCGTGGCCGAGGCCATCGAGCCCGGGGACGAAGCATCCCAGTCCGTCGCCCGCACCGTGCTCGCCGCCGTGCGCACGATCGTCGACACCGTTGATGAGCACGTCGACGAGCTCGGCCGCATCGACGCGATCGCCGGCGACGGCGACCACGGCATCGGCATGCAGCGCGGCTCGCACGCGGCGCTGGCCGCCGCGACGGCCGCCGTCGACGCCGGCGCCGGCGCGCGCACCACGCTCGCGCACGCCGCCGACGCGTGGAGCGACAAGGCCGGCGGCACTTCCGGTGCGCTGTGGGGCGTCATCCTCAACGCGGTCGCCTCGAAGCTCACCGACACCGGCCGCCCCGACGCCGCCGCCGTGGCTGCCGGCGTCGCCGCGGGGTCGCGCGGCGTCACGGACTACGGCAAGGCCGAGGTCGGTGACAAGACCCTCGTCGACGCGCTCGTGCCGTTCAGCACCACCCTCACCGGTGCGGTGGACGCGGGTGCGGCCCTCACCGACGCGTGGCGGGCGGCGGCGGATGCTGCCACCCGCGCCGCGATCGCGACGGCCGATCTCCTCCCCCGCATGGGCCGCGCGCGTACGCACGGCCAGAACAGCGTGGGCACCCCCGACCCGGGCGCGATCTCACTCGCGCTCATCGTGACCGCCATCGGACAGACACTGGCCGCCGAGACGCGCGCGGCCGACGACCAGAAGGAGAACGCGAATGCCTGAGCTCGAGACGGCCCAACCGCTGCGCATCGTGATCGGCGCCGACGACGCCGGCTTCGACTACAAGGAGATCCTCAAGAAGGACCTCCTCGCCAACCCCGGCGTGGTCGAGGTGATCGACGTGGGGGTGGACGCCGACGGCCACACCCCGTACCCGAAGGTCGCCATCGAGGCCGCCCAGCAGGTTGCCGCGGGCACCGCCGACCGCGCGCTGCTGATCTGCGGCACGGGTCTCGGCGTCGCGATCGCAGCGAACAAGGTGCCCGGCATCCGTGCCGTCACCGCCCACGACTCGTTCTCGGTCGAGCGCGGCGTGCTGTCCAACAACGCGCAGGTGCTCACCATGGGCCAGCGCGTCGTCGGCATCGAGCTCGCCCGCCGCCTCGTCCGCGAGTGGCTGACCTACCGGTTCGACACCACGTCGGCCTCGGCCGACAAGGTCGCCGTCATCGACGAGTTCGAGACCACCGGGTCCTGCTGATGAGCCAGGTCACGGTCGGGGTGAGCCTGAAGACCTACTTCGGGCATGAGCGGGCACGCGCGTGGTTCGCCGACATCGCGGCCCGCGTCGCCGGTCACCCCGCCGTGGCCGCCGGGGACGTGCGGTTCTTCGTCATCCCCACCTACCTGCAGATCCTTCCCGCCCTCGAAGCGTTCGCGGGCACCCCGGTGCTGGTCGGCGCGCAGGACGTCTCCGCCTACCCGCCGGGCGCGTACACCGGCGAGGTCACCGCCGCCGAGCTCGCCGAGGTCGGCGTCCAGGTCGCCGAGATCGGCCACGCCGAACGGCGCCGCCTGTTCGACGAGACCGACACCGTCACCGCCGGCAAGGCCACCGCCGCCCTCACCCACGGCATCACCCCGGTGCTCTGCATCGGCGAGGCCGAGCACCTCGGCGCCCCCGCCGCCGCACTCGCGAACGTCGAGCAGCTCGCCGCGAACCTCGAGCAGGTCCCGGCCGGTCCCGTCATCGTCGCGTACGAGCCGGTCTGGGCGATCGGCGCCGCCGAGCCCGCCCCCGACACGCACATCGCCACCGTCACCCGTGCCCTCCGCGCCGCCGTCGACGCCGACCCCGCCCGCACCGGCAGCGTCGTGATCTACGGCGGCTCCGCCGGCCCCGGCCTGCTCACCCGCCTCGCCGGCAGCGTCGACGGCCTCTTCCTCGGCCGCTTCGCCCACGACCCCGACGCCCTCGTCGCCGTGCTCGACGAAGCCGCCGCGCTCGCCTCCTCCCGAGCGGGGGTCGACGCATGATCGGCCTCGGGACGTACGCCTTCTTCTGGCAGCAGTCGGACCAGGTGTCCGAGCCGCTCTCGCTCGTCGGCGCGTTCGAGGCGACGAAGGAACTCGGCGTCGACCTGTTCCAGATCTGCGACTTCGCGCCCCTCGAGGCCATGACCGGCTCCGAGCTCACCGATGCCGCGGCGGCGGCGCGCGATCTCGAGCTGACGATCGAGCTGGGCACCAAGGGCATCGAGCCGCACCGGCTGACCCGGTTCCTGGACCTTGCGAGCGCGTTCGACACCACGCTCGTGCGGAGCATGCTGTACTCCGCCGAGACCCGTCCCACGCTGGAGCAGGCCGAGGAATGGCTCCGCGCCGTGCTCCCCTCGTTCGAGGCCGCCGGCGTCGACCTCGCGCTCGAGACGTACGAGCAAGTCTCGACCGAAGACCTCGTCACCCTCGTCGAGCGCATCGGCAGCGACCGCCTGGGCATCTGCCTCGACCCCGCGAACGTCGTCGCGCGCCTCGAGCGTCCGCGCGACTGCGTCGAGCAGACCGCCGCGCACGTCAAGAACGTGCACGTCAAGGACTTCGCCTTCGCCCGCCAGCCGGGCTGGGTCGGCTTCACCTACGGGGGCGCGCGCATGGGCGACGGCCTCCACGACTATCCCCACCTCCTCGAGACCGTCCGCCCGCGCGAGCGCGGGATCAACGAGATCGTCGAGCACTGGCTCTCGTGGCAGGGGGATGCCGAGACCACCGTCCGCACCGAGCGGGAATGGACCCGCCGAACCATCGAATATCTGAGGAGCACGACATGAGCACGACCACCACCGAGACGTACAAGATCGCCGTCGTCGGCGCCGGCGGGAAGATGGGCATGCGCGTGTCCAACAACCTCGTCAAGACCGACCACACCGTCTGGTACGTCGAGAACTCGCCCGCCGGCCGGCAGCGCACGATCGATGCCGGTCGGGAGCTGACGGATGCCGCCACCGCCGTCGCCGACGCCGACATCGTCGTCCTGGCCGTGCCCGACCTCGCCCTCGGCCCCGTCACCGCCGACCTCGTGCCGCAGCTGAAGTCGGGCGCGATCGTGCTGACGCTCGACCCGGCCGCCGCGTACGCGGGTCTGCTCACCACGCGCGAGGACATCATCCAGGCCGTCGCGCACCCCTGCCACCCCTCGGTGTTCCTCGAGCGCACCACCAAGGAGGAGTGGGCCGACACGTTCGGCGGCATCGCCGCTCCGCAGGACGCGATCGCGGCCGTCGAAAGCGACGACCCCGCCCACAAGGCGATCGTCGAGGCGACGGTCCGCGCGATCTACGCCCCCGTCATCGACGTGCACTTCGTCACCGTCAAGCAGCTCGCCCAGCTCGAGCCGACCCTCGTCGAGACCGTCGCCTGCATGATCGGCTCGCTCCTCAACGAGGCCCTCGACGAGGCGATCAACACCATGGGCGTTCCCGAGGCGGCGGCACGCAGCATCCTGTACGGCCACACCCAGGTGGCGCTCGCCAACGGTCTGCGCGGCGACAACCCGTTCTCGGACGCCTGCCTCATCGCCATGGACTACGGCCGCGAGTCGATCATCAAGGACGACTGGAAGAAGATCTTCCGCGACGACGAGCTCGACAAGAACCTCGCGCGCATGCTGCACCTCGACCACATCGAGCGCTGATCCATGGGACAGCTCGAGGGCAAGACCGCGCTCATCACGGGCGGTGCACTGGGCATCGGCCTCGCGGTCGCCCAGCGCTTCGCCCGTGAGGGCGCGCGCGTGATCCTCGCCGACCGCAACGGCGAGGGAGCGGCCGCTGCGGCGGCGGCGATCGGTGAGAACGCCCGTGCCGTCACGATGGACATCTCGGACGAGGACGCGGTCGCCGCGGCCTTCGCCGAGGTCGAGGCGGCCGGTTGGGCGCCCGACGTCGTCGTGGCCAACGCCGGCGTGCAGCTGTTCGGGCAGGATGCGCAGGCGGCCGACCTCGACCTGGACGTCTGGCGACGGACGATCGACATCAACCTGACCGGCGCGTTCCTGACGGTCAAGCACGCGGTGCGCTCCATGCTCCCGCGCGGCGGCGGGTCGATCATCCTGACCGGCAGCCCCACCGCGGTCAACGGCGAGGGCAAGGACTTCACCGCCTACAGCGCGTCGAAGGCCGGCATGCACGGCCTCGCCCGCACCGTCGCGGCGGCGTACGCCGACCGCGGCATCCGCGTGAACACGGTGCAGCCCGCCTACACCGAGACGCCGCTGGTGGCCGCGATCAGCGAGGACCCCGCCTCCCGCGCCGCGATCGTCAGCCGCATCCCGATCGGTCGCGCCGGCACCCCCGACGACGTCGCGGGCATCATGGTGTACCTCGCCAGCGACGACGGCGCGTTCGCCACGGGTGCGACCTTCCAGGTCGACGGTGGCATGACCTCGCTCTGACCCCGATCACGGACTGCTCACCTGTCACGATCCGCCGCCACTCGTGGCACATCGTGACAGGTGAGCAGCATCTCCGGACGAACACGAACTGCTCGCCCGTCACGAACTGCCGCCACCCGTGGCACATCGCGACAGGCGAGGCGAGGATGGGACGATGACGGACCTGTGGAACGGCGAGCCGGCACGCGAGTGGCGGAGCGGCGCGTGGTCGCTCGAGCTCCGTGACGACGAGCTCGCCGACATCTCGTACCACGGCAGCGTCGTGCTCCGTTCGGTGCGCGCGGTGGTGCGCGATCGCAACTGGGACACCGCCGGCCTCGTGGTCGACCGCATCGACGCGTCCGGCATCGCGCTGACGCTGCACGTGCACACGACCGGGCTCGGCTCAGATCTCCGCGGCATCGTCCGCGCCGAGGTGCGCGGCGCCGGGCGCCTGCGCGTCCTCGCCGACCTCGAGTCGGCGTCGGACTTCGAGACCAACCGCACCGGCCTCGTCGTGCTCCACCCGCCGACTCTCGCGGGATCCACGCTGCATGTCCGCCACTCCGACGGCGCGGTGGTGCGCTCGCGGTTCCCGGCCGGCATCAGCCCTCATCAGCCGGCGTTCGACATCGCGGCCCTGTCCTGGACGCACGACGGACTCGACGTCGACGTGCGTTTCGCGGGCGACGTCTTCGAGATGGAGGACCAGCGCAACTGGTCGGATGCCTCGTACAAGACGTACAGCCGTCCCCTCGCGCTCCCCTTCCCCTACTCTCTCGCCGCCGGTGAGCGCGTCGTCCAGTCGGTCGACATCGTCGTGTCGGGGACGCCCGGCACCGTGGTCGACGACCCGGTCACCCGCATCCGACTCCAGGAGGGCCCGGCGCTGCCCGCGATCGGAGTGTCGGCGTCGACCGCTCCGGACCCCACGCCCGACTTCGCCGCCCTCGGCGGGACGGTGCTCGTCGAGCTCGACCTCGCGACGCGCAACTGGCGCGCGGCACTCGACCGCGCCGCGGCATCCGGGCTCCCTCTCGACGTGAGGTTCGTCCTCGCGGACGCCGACCCGGCCGCCATCGACCACGCCGTCCGCGCGCTCCACGGCCTGTCGGTCGCACGCGTCACCGCGTTCCCGCCGACCGGTCCGGCGCGACACGTCTCGGACCTCGAGGCGATCGCCGCGCTACGCCACGCCCTCGCCGAGGCGGGGATCGAGGCCGAGGTCGTCGGCGGGGCGCGCTCGCACTTCACCGAGCTCAACCGCGAGCACCACCGTCTTCCGCGAGGCCTCGACGGGATCGTGTTCAGCAGCACGCCGCTGTTCCACAGCCTGAGCACCGCCCAGCTGGTCGAGTCCGTCGGCATGCAGCGGGTCGCCGCCGGGCAGGCCGTGCGCCTCGCCGGCGGGCTGCCGGTGCACATCGGGCCGATCTCGCTGCGCCCGCACTTCAACGACGTGGCGACGACCCCGCCGCCGATGCCCGAGCACGACGACCTCCGCGACGGTTACGGCTCGGCGCTGACAGACGCCGTCGATGCGCGCCAGGCCGCCCCCGAGCTGGCCGCGTGGACCGTCGCGAGCGCCGCCGCCTTCGCGGTGCCCGGCGTCGCGACCCTCGCCTACTTCGAGGAGTGGGGCCCGCGCGGGCTGCGCACGGCCGACAGCGCCACACTGCCGGTCTTCGACGCCGTCGCCGCCCTCGCGGCTCTCGCGGGCGAGCCCGGCCTCCGCGGCGACTCCCCGGACGGCCTCGTGTGGGCGCTCGGCGCCCGCACCGCCGGCGGCGACGTCGTGCTCGTCGCGAACCTCGACCGCCGGCCCCGGGCCGTCGAGATCGAGCTCCCGGGCGGCGACACCCGCGCCGCAGACGTCGACCCGGGTACCTTCCAGCGCCTCTGACGCGGGCGGAACTCGGAGATCCGGCGAAACGCGGACGCCCGCGCCGGCAACGCTCCGAGTTCCGCCAGATCTCCGAGTTCGGTCGGCGGTCAGGCCTCGCGCCAGACGCGCACGTCCCAGGGCGCGAGGGTGACTTCGGCGCCGACCGTGTGCACCGCGTCATCGAGGA
Source organism: Microbacterium sp. NPDC056057 (assembly GCF_042266945.1). Taxonomy (NCBI): domain Bacteria; kingdom Bacillati; phylum Actinomycetota; class Actinomycetes; order Micrococcales; family Microbacteriaceae; genus Microbacterium; species Microbacterium sp. NPDC056057. Next base: position 1,154,855 of record NZ_JBHJWS010000001.1, on the reverse strand, counting down.
CGGATGCTGCCGCCCGCGCGACGACGACCGTCCGAGGCTGTGGCGACCAGTTGTGCACGACCCACACCCGGCCCCGCTCCCCGGCGAGGGAGTGCGCCGTGACCGAGCTCGGGCGCGCCGCCAGGATCCCGTCGGGCGTACCCGCCACGCCGGCGATCACGTCGGCGAGCGTCGCGCGGTCGAGGAGCGTGCCCACCACCGTGATCGAGCCCGCACCGACGTCGCGCCGCGTCACCGCGGCCCACCGTCCGAACAGCTCGTGCCCGTAGCCGAGCAGGATCTCGGCCCGGGCGGGCTCGAGCCCGTCGACCCAGCCGTGGGCGCTCCCGACGACCTCGCCGTCGCGCACGACCTCGACCGGCGCGGCGAGCGCCGCGAACTCGCGGTAGCCCACGCCGGCCGCCGCGCCGACGATCGCCGGTGCCAGCGCCGCGCGCATGCGGCCCTCGTCGTCGCCGTACCCCGTGCGCGGACCCAGCACGAGCCGTCCGCCGAGGCGCGCGTACTCGACGAGCGTCTCGAGGGTGGGATCGGATGCCGCCACCAGCCCCGCCACCACGAGCACCGGGAAGCGCCGCACGAGCTCGTCGGCCTCGGGCAGCTGGCGCTCGTTCACGTATCCCACCTGCAGCCCGGCATCGATCGCGGCGCGGCCGAAGGCGCCCACGATCCGCACGTACGACCCGCGGTCCCCCTCGGATCCGGTGCCGAGCGGCGGCTCGAACGTCATCATCCACTCGCTGTCGTGCGCGTACACGAGGCCGAGGTCGGCGTCGGGCGCAGCATCCGTCAGCCATCCCGCCGCAGCGGCGAACTGCCGGCCGATCCCGGAGACCTCCGCGTGGATGCGGCCGGGTTCGAGATCATGCCCGAGGATGCCGCCCCAATGCACCTCGGCGCCCGAGTGCAGGGTGTGCCAGTGCCAGTACGACACGAGCCGCGCCCCGCGCGCGACCAGCAGCCAGGCCGCCTGCGCGAGCTGCCCGTCGTAGGGTGGGCGCGTGAGCCACGCGGGGCCGATCGACGCCGCGCCCGTCTCGGTGACGAGGAACGGCCCCTGCGTCGTCGCGCGCATGCGATCGGCCATGAGCACGAACTGCGGGACGTCGTCGGCGTACCACTGGCCGCCGGCGCCCTCGCGGTCGAGGTCGAGCGCGTCCTGAGCGAGGTAGTAGGCGTTGCCGCTGGCGATGTCGAGCTGCGCGCCGACCGCGACGTCGTCCATCGCCGGCCGGTTGTACGCGATACAGGTGGTGAGGAAGGTGTCGTCGTCGACGAGCTCACGGACCATGCCGGCCTGCCACCCGATGAAGTCCGCCGTGAGTTCCGCCTGGAACCGGCGCCAGGCGAGGTCGTAGGCCGGGGTCGTGTTGCCGGCCGGAGCCCACAGCTCGTCCCAGTCGGCGATGCGGTGCGACCAGTACGTCAGTCCCCACTCCCGGTTCAGCGTCTCGACGTCGCCGTAGCGCTCCGCGACCCACTCGCGGAAGCGCTGCACGACGTCGTCGTTGTGGATGAGATGGAGTCCCGCCTCATTGTCGAGCTGCACCCCGATCACGGCGGGGTGACGCCCGTGGCGCCCGATCACGGCGCGGATCACCCGCTCGGCGTAGCCGCGGAAGAGCTCCGATGTGTAGTCGACCTCCTGCCGCCCACCCCACGGCACCGGCGAACCGTCGCGCCGCACCACCGCGAGCTCCGGGTGTGCGCGGGCAAGCCACGGCGGCACCGCGTAGGTCGGGGTGCCGAGGATGACCCCGATCCCGTGCCGTGCTGCCGCGTCGAGGATCGGGGTCATCCACTCGAGGTCGAACTCGCCGTCGCGCGGCTCCCACGTGGACCAGACCGACTCGCCGACGCGGATGCATGTGATCCCTGCCTCGGTCATCAGGTCGAGGTCGGTCTCGAGGCGACTCGGATCGGGCAGGTACTCGTTGTAGTACGCCGTACCGAGCCGCGGGCCGCCCCGCCACGCGCGGAGGCGATCGACGGATGCCACGGCTCAGCCCCCGATCCGCGTGATGCGCAGCGCGAGCGCCTCGCCCTCCGGCAGCTCGACGGGAGCGGATGCGCGGTCGTACGCGTCGTTGCGCTGCACATCGTCGAGCGTGAAGGCCCGGCCGACCGGCGTCACCGTCATGTTCCACGTGTCGATGACGTCGACCTCGAACCGGTCGCCAGGCTCCGGCCGCTCGCCGGGAACGCCGATCGGCAGGCGGAAGTCCCACGTCGCGGGTGCCGAGGCGCCGAGATACTGCACGTACAGGCGGCGCGGGATGCCGGCGACGTACGCCGGGTCGTCCCACTTGTCGATCGGGTCGAGCCCCGCGCCATCGACCTCCTCGAGCACCGCGCGCAGGAAGCCCAGCCGCGCCGGCGAGTCGCCGCGGAGCGGTCCGCCCTCGACCATGTGGAGGCTTCCCGACTCGGTCGCGAAGCTCTCGCCGTGCGAGGCGTACGTGCCGGCGACCGTGGCGATCCAGAACTGGTGCACGAGCTGCTCGGCGTCGAGGTGCCCCCAGCGGTCGGGGATGTCGCCCTCGTACTTGATCTCGTCGAGCACGACCGGCTTGCCGTAGACGTCGCGGTACAGGTTCGCGCGGCCGAAGTCGGTCGTGACCGCGCCGTTCTGGATCGACGCGTGCGTGACCCACGGCTGGTTGTTGTCGTACAGCTCGATCCAGTTGTGGATCGATCGGAGGTGGTCGTACGGGTCGATCTCGGCGAGCAGTTCGCCGGTGCGGTCCCAGCGGTCGTCCGGGCGCTCGAGCTGGTCGAACTCGTTGCAGAGCGACCACCACACGTGGGGGAAGGCGGCGAGCCGCGCGACGAGGTAGCGCAGGTAGATCGCGTCCTCCTCCTCGGTGAGCTCGTTCAGGCCGAACTGCCCGCGGTCGTACGCGTTGTAGATCAGCACGTCGGCCTGGATGCCGCGCTCCCCGAGCACCTCGACGGCGCGGTCCAGGCGCTGGAAGAACTCCGGCACGGGCTTCGTGACATCCCAGCGCCCGCCGGTCTTCTCGAACGGCATGAGCGTCGGGACGTGCTCGATGTACCCGCCGCCCTGCGGGAACACCATGAAGCGGAACTTGTTGAAGCCCGCCTCGGCGATCCCGTCGACGGTCGACGAGAACAGCGGCTCGTCCTGGTGGAGCCAGTTGTACGCGGTCGCGCCGACAGGCCGGAACGGCGTGCCGTCGGCGTGCGCGAAGTGGAAGCGGTGCGCGACACGCACCGGCCCGTGGTCGCCGCCGCGCACCACCTCGAACGTGCCCGACCGGCCCGAGAGCGCAGCATCCGTGCTCTCGCTCGTCCACGACCACTCCCCCTCGAGGTCGGGCGCGAACCGCACGCGGTAGGTCGTTCCGCCGTCCCAGAATCCGGGCACGACGCGCTCGGTTCCGGATGCCTCGTGCCGCACGCGCAGGGTCAAGGGCGTGCGGTCGGCGGGGATCGCGTCGGTGCCGGCGAAGGTCAGCTCGACGGGGCGGTACAGCTCGGACTGGGGAGCGCGGAACGCTGAGGACACGGGGATTCTCCTTCGATGTCGTATCCGTGTGAGGTGCAGGGGTTCAGTGCGCGCGGCGTGAGCTCTCGCGCACGATCAGCTCGGGTTCGTAGACGCGCTGCGTCGTGGCGCCGTCGGCGCGCGGGCCTGTCCCGCGCTCGATCGCCTCGAACAGCAGGTCGACCGCGGCCGCACCGAAGTCGTCGTGGCGCGCGCGGACGCTCGTGAGCGGGATGAGGGATGCCTCGGCGAACTCGTTGTCGTCGTAGCCGACGAGCGCCATCTCACCTGGCACCGAGACCCCGCCGGCGACGAGCGCCTGCAGCAGGCCGAGGGCCAGCACGTCGTTCGCCGCGAACACGCCGTCCGGGCGCTCGGCCGCAGGGCGAGCCGCCAGGGCCGCGCCGACCGCGCGTCCGACGGCGATCGACCGCTCGGCGACCTCGATGACGTCCGGAGGATCGATGGATGCTGCCACCGCCGCGGTCCGCATGCCGTCGAGCCGGTCGGCCACCTGTTGCACGGGCAGCGGGCCGCCGACGAAGGCGAGGCGGCGGCATCCGTTCGCGATGAGGTGCTCGCCCGCCTGCCGGCCGCCCGACACGTCGTCGATCGACACCGACGGCTGGAGCCCATCGCACGCGCGTCGTCCGACGAGGACCGAGGGTGTGCCGCGCTCGCGCATCGCGGCGAGCCTCGCCTCAATCGGCTGGAACGACGACACCAGGATGCCGCGCACCTGGCGCTGCTCGAAGGCCTCGAGGTACGCGTCCTCGCGCTCGCGGTCGCCGTGAGAGTGGGCGAAGAACACCGTCATGCCGAGCCGCTCGGCGCGGTACTCGACCTCCTGGGCGATCTCGCTGAAGTGGGGGTTGCTCACGTCCGGCGAGAGGTAGCCGATGAGGCTGCTCACGCCCAGGCGCAGCTGGCGGCCCGCGCTGGACGGCACGAAGCCGAGTTCGTCGATCGCCTCGGCGATGCGGCGCGCCCGCTCGGCCGACACCCGGTCGGGGTGGTTGAGGTAGGCCGAGACCGTCCCCACCGCCACACCGGCGCGGGCGGCCACCTGGCGGATGCCCGGGCGCGACATGTCAGCGCCAGTCGTGCTCGGCGACGAACCCGAGCCGCTCGCGGATCTTGCGGGTCGACATGAGCGACTCGAACCCGCCGAGGTCGGAGGCGAGAGGGGTGCCGGGGAACCAGCGCGCGGCGACCTCGCGGGAGGGCGCCGCGTTGCCGGAGTCCGGCGCCGCGACGTTGTACACCTCGAACCCGGGTTCGGCGGCCTCCAGCGCGAGGGCGACCGCGAGCGCCCCGTCGCGCGCATCGACCCACGAGCCGACGAGGTCGCGGCGGTAGCCGGGCTCGGCGGCGCGCTCGAACGTCGCGTACTCGTCGGGCCCGACCACGTTCGTGAAGCGCAGCGCGGTGATCGAGGTGTCGGGCGTCCATCGCACGAGCTGGGCGGCGATCGCCTCCTCCGCCACCTTGCCGAGGCCGTAGGTGTTGTTGGCGCTCGTGTACGTCTCGTCGACCGGCAGCGAGGGCGGCGCCTCATCGAAGGGGAAGCCCATGGCGGTGATGCTCGACGCCAGCACGATCGTGCGGATGCCGGCGCGGTGCGCGGCGAACAGCGCGTTGAACGACACGGTGACGTTGTTGTGGAACGTCGCCGCATCGGGCACCAGCCCGTTCACCGGGATCGCCGCGAGATGCACGAGGGCGTCGAGCCCGTCATGGCGCGCGGTGACCGAGAGGAACGCGTCGAGGGTCTGCCCGAAGTCGGTGAGGTCGACCCGTGTGAAGCCCGGGCCCGGCGTCCCCGCGAGGTCGAAGCCCGACACGACGTGGCCGTCGGCCCGCAGCCGCTCCACCGTGGCCCGCCCGAGCTTGCCTCCGCTGCCGGTGACGCCGATCCGCATGTCGTACCTCCGTGTACTCGCACCGCGCACGCAGCTTGAAACGTTTCGATCTCCGTGCGACACTCACTGTACACGCAAATTCTGAAACGTTTCGAACCTGCTCACCTGTCACGACCTGCCGCCTCGTCGCGCACATCGTGACAGGCGAGCGGTGAGAAGAGAGGACCCCGATGTCCGTCATCGTCGACGCACCCCGCATCGAACACCATCGCGAACCGCTCGGCATCGGAGAGCGGATGCCGCGCCTCTCGTGGCGCGTCGCCTCAGCCCCGTCGGGCTGGCGCCAGACGTCGTACTCCGTCGAGGTCGATCGCGGCGGCGAGGTCACGACCTACGTCATCGACTCCGGCGAGCAGGTGCTCGTGGCGTGGCCCGCCGAGCCGCTGCGCTCGCGGGAGATCGTCTCGGTCCGGATCTCGGTTCGTGGTGAGGACGGCGCGTGGTCCGCAGCATCCGTCCCCACCGTCCTCGAGGCCGGGCTGCTCGAGCCCTCGGACTGGGTCGCCCGACCGGTCGGCGCGACGCGCAACGAGAACCCCATGTCGGACGAGCGGCGCCCCTCGCTCGTGCGCCGCGGCTTCGACGTGCGCGACGGGCTCGTGCGCGCCCGCCTCTACGCGACCGCGCACGGCGTCTACGAGGCCGAGCTCAACGGCCGGCGGGTCGGCGACGACGCGCTGTCGCCTGGCTGGACCGTGTACGGCAAGCGCCTGCGGTACTACACGTACGACGTGACCGACCTCGTGACGCCCGGGGGCAACGCGCTAGGGGCGTGGCTCGGCGACGGCTGGTACCGCGGTCGCCTCGGCTGGCGCGGCGGCTTCCGCAACCTCTACGGCGACGACCAGTCGTTCCTCGGCCAGCTCGAGCTCACCTATGCCGACGGGTCCCGCGAGATCGTCGCGACCGACCACTCGTGGCGTTCGGCGCCGAGCCCGATCCTCGCGAGCGGCATCTACGACGGCGAGGACTACGACGCGCGCGAGGAGCTGCCCGGCTGGTCCACCCCCGGCTACGACGACTCGGCGTGGGAGGGAGTGCAGGAGCGCCACCGCGATCCCGCGACGCTCGTCGCGCCGACCGCTCCTCCGGTGCGCTCGACCGAGGAGGTCCACCCCGTCGCGGTGCTCACCGGGCCGAGCGGCTCGCGCATCCTCGACTTCGGGCAGAACCTGGTGGGCCGCGTGCGGATCCGGGTCTCCGGCGAGGCCGGCACCACGGTCAGCCTGCGCACCGCGGAGGTCATGCAGGACGGCGAGATCTACACGCGCCCGCTGCGCGCCGCGCGCTCGACCGACAACTACACGCTCGCCGGCCGCGAGGTCGAGGAGTGGGAACCCCGCTTCACCTTCCACGGCTTCCGCTACGTCGAGGTCACCGGCTGGCCGGGTGACCTCGACGCCGATGCCGCCGCCGGAGCCCTCGTCGCCCGGGTCTACCACACGGATCTCGAGCGCACCGGCTGGTTCGAGTCCTCGGATCCGGCGCTGAACCGCCTCCACGAGAACGTGCGCTGGGGCATGCGCGGGAACTTCGTCGACATCCCCACCGACTGCCCGCAGCGCGACGAGCGGATCGGCTGGACCGGCGACATCCAGGTCTTCGGGCCGACGGCATCCACCCTCTACGACGTCTCGGGCATGCTCTCGGGGTGGCTGCAGGACCTCGCGATCGAGCAGCTGCCCGACGGCACCGTGCCCTGGTACGTGCCGGTGATCCCCGCCGACAAGGCGTGGACGCCGATGCGTCCGGGCGCCGCGTGGGGCGACGTGGCGACGCTCCTCCCGTGGACGCTCTACGACCGGTTCGGCGACGTCGGCGTGCTGCAGGCGCAGTGGGACAGCGCCCACCGCTGGGTCGACCTGCTCGAGCGGCTCGCGGGGCCCTCGCGGCTGTGGGACTCGGGCTTCCAGCTCGGCGACTGGCTCGACCCGGCCGCTCCGCCGGACGACCCCGCCGACGCCCTCACCGACCGCTACCTCGTCGCGACCGCGTACTTCGCGAAGTCGGCGCGGACGGTGGCGCGCATGGCCGAGGTGCTCGGGCTGGCCGACGAGCGGGCGCACTACGACGCGCTCGCCGACGAGGTGGTCGCCGCCTTCGAGGCCGCATACGTGAACGCCGACGGCACGATGACCAGCGACGCCCAGACGGCGTACGCCCTCGGTCTGCAGTTCGACCTGATCAGCGATCCCGTGAGACGGGATGCTGCGGCCACCCGCCTCGCCGACCTCGTGCACGCGGCGGGCAACCGCATCGCGACGGGCTTCGTCGGCACGCCGCTCGTCTCGGACGCCCTGAGTTCGGGCGGCCAGGTCGCGGCTGCGTACGACCTGCTGCTCGAGCGCGAGTGCCCCTCGTGGCTGTACCAGGTCGAGCAGGGTGCGACGACCGTGTGGGAGCGGTGGGACTCGCTGCTCCCGGACGGCACCGTCAACCCGGGGCAGATGACGTCGTTCAACCACTACGCACTCGGCGCCGTCGCCGACTGGATGCACCGCGTCATCGGCGGGCTCGCCCCCGACGCCCCCGGCTACCGCCGCATCCGCTTCGCCCCGCGCCCCGGCGGTGGACTGACGTCCGCCTCGGCCCGTCAGCTCACCGCGTACGGCGAGGCGGCGATCTCGTGGCGCATCGAGGACGGGCAGCTCCACGTCGAGGCGACGGTCCCCGTCGGCGCCGAGGCCGTGTTCGACCTCGACGGCGCCGACGAGGAGACGCTCGCTCCGGGCACGCACACCCGCGTGGTGCCCGTGCCGGCGGGGGCTGCTCCGGTCCGCGCCGCACTCCGCGCCTGACCCTTCCCGCCCTGCCCCGCCCTTCGGGGCCTGAGTCGCCAAGACGCGCCGGTACGTCCCACCCACGCCCGGCGTGTCTTGGCGATTCGCATGCGTGCTGCGGGCCAACGAATGACGAGCGATTTCGGATGCTGCGGCCCGCGGCATCCGAAATCCCCGGTCGATGTGTGAATCCACACGTCGTCAAGGGTGGCGTTCTGCGCGGAGAGTGAATATCCTTTCGTTAGCGAATCCGAATACACACCGGATCGCCACGATCGGAGACGCTGTGCCCCTGACGCCCTACACCCGGCCCGCGGACGGGCAGGTGCGCCTGCTCACGAAGGTCGCGCGCATGTACCACGAACGGGGTGTCCGCCAGGCAGACATCGCGGCCGCGCTCAATATCTCACAGGCGAAGGTCTCCCGTCTGCTCAAGCGGGCGGAATCCGTGGGCATCGTGCGCACGATCGTCACAGTCGCACCCGGCGTCTACGCCGAGCTCGAGGAGCAGCTCGAGGAGAAGTACGGTCTCGCCGAGGCCGTCATCGTCGACGTCGACCCCGAGGCCGACGAGGGCGAGCTGCTGGCCTCGCTCGGGGCGGGGGCGGCCGCGTACCTCGAGGCGACCCTCTCGGGCGCCGACCGCATCGGCGTCTCGTCGTGGAGCCAGACGATCCTCGCGATGGTCGACCGCATGCGCCCGTTCACGGTGCGCGGCGCGACCGAGGTCGTGCAGCTGCTCGGCGGCGTCGGCGCCCCCGAGGCCCAGAGCCACTCGAACCGCCTGCTCGGCGAACTGGCCCGCACCCTCGGCGCGGAGCCCGTCTACGTGCAGGCTCCGGGCGTCGTCGGCGACCCGGCGATCCGCGACAGCCTGCTGCAGGACCCCTCGATGCAGGAGGTCGCGCGCCACTGGAACGAGCTCACGATGGCGATCATGGGCATCGGCAGCATCGAGCCGTCCGACGCCCTCGCCGCGAGCGGCAACGCCTTCGCCGCCGAGGAGCGTCAGGCACTGCTCGACCGGGGCGCCGTCGGCGACATCTGCCACCGCATCTTCCGCGCCGACGGCTCGCTCGTGCGCGGCGCGCTCGACGACCGCATCATCGCGATCACCGTCGACGGCCTCCGCCGCATCCCGCGCCGCGTCGGCATCGCCGGCGGCGAGCGCAAGCTCGAGGCGATCCACGGCGCCCTGGCCGGGGACTGGGTCACGACGCTCGTGACCGACCTGCGCTCGGCCGAAGCTCTCGCCGCGCGCTGACGACCCGCGCCCCGCCCCGCCCGGCCCGCGCCGCGCCCCGGGCGGCAGCATCCATCCCCGCCTCCCTAGGCGCCGAGACAGAGGATCCTCGTCGAGACCGGGGCCGTCGCCCCAGGTCTCGGCGCAATTCCCCAGTCTCGGTGAGACGACAGTTGACGGACGAGACCCCGGGTGAACCCCAGGGTCTCGTCCGTCAACTGTCGCCTCACGGTACGGGGGACCGCCCCGACCCGCCGGCGGGCGACGGTGTCAGTCTGCAGAGAGCGACTCGGCGAGGCGCTCGACGCCGAGCCGGGGGCTCGTGAGCACCGGCACGTCGACCGACACGGCCTCGGCGGCGGAGGCCATGGAGGCCTGAGCCAGCACGATCACGTCGGCCTCGGCCGCGCCGCGCTCGATGGCCGCGGCGACGAGGCGGTCGTGGGTCGGGCGGTCGCCGCCCGCGACGGCCGCGAACGCGCCCTCGATGACCTCGCTCGTGAACTCCGGGTCGACGCCGGCGAGGGCCGCGCGCTCCTGGAGCAGGCCCAGAGTCGGGCGGCACGTGGTCGGCAGTGTCGCGAGCACGCGGATGCGGCGACCGCTCCGGACCGCAGCATCCGCCATCGCCTCATCCACGCGGAGGACGGGCACACCTGCCACCGCGGCGGCAGGTGCGGCGAGCTCGGAGATCGACGAGCACGTGAACATCACGGCATCCGCTCCCCCGGCGGCCGCGGCGCGCACGAGGTCGTCGATGCGCTCCGGCACAGAGGCCGCGCGCGCGTCATCGCCGAGGTCGGCGACGATGCGGTCGTCGAGGTAGTTCACGACGGTCGCGCCGGGGAGGAACTCCGCCGCCAGCGCGCCGAAGGGGGCGATGTTGACGGCTCCGGTGTGGAGGAACGCGATGCGCGGCGCGGAGGAGCTCATGCACCCAGCCTTTCAGCTTCTCAGCCCTTGAGGGCGCCGCCGGACATGCCGGCCATGATCTTCTTGTTGAGCGTCAGGAACAGGATCAGCAGCACCACGATGTTGATGCTCACGGCCGCGAACAGCGGGCCGTACTGCGTCGACCCGTACTCGTCGCTCAGGCTCAGGAGGCCCACCTGGATCGTCGCGAGCTCAGGACGGGTCGTGAACGTCAGGGCGATCAGCAGGTCGTTCCAGACGCTGAAGAACTGCACGAGGCCGATCGTGAGGATCGCGTTCTTCATCATCGGGACACCGATCACGAAGAACGAGCGCAGCGGTCCCGAGCCGTCGACGGTCGCGGCCTCGAAGATCTCGCGCGGCACCGAGCGGAAGTACGTCGCCATCAGGAACGTCGTCAGTGGGAGCCCCATCACCGTGTAGGTGATGATGAGCGGCCACAGCGTGTCGGTGATGCCGATGCGGAAGTACGTGATGAACAGCGGGACCAGGATCATCTGACCGGGCACCATGATGCCCGCGAGGATGTAGAGCAGGACCCCGTTGCGGCCCCTCCAGATCATCACCTCGAGCGCGTAGCCGGCGGCGACGCCGATGAAGACGATGAAGATCACCGACGGGATCGTCACCAGCACGCTGTTGAGCCAGTTGCGCGCGACATTGCCGTTCGTGAGGGCGGTGACGTAGTTGTCGAAGTTCCACGTCTCGGGCAGCGACAGCGCGGGGTTCGAGAGGAACTCCGACTGCGTCTTGAACGAGCCGAGCACCATCCAGACCTGCGGGTACAGCACGACGACCATCAGGACGGCGACGAGGATCCAGACCGGCAGGCGGCGGAGAGCCTTCACCGCGGCGCGCTTGGCACGGCCCGGCCCGGGCTTGCGGACCGTCGGGGTCGCGACGGTGTACGCGGGCTTCTCGGTGTGCGTCAGAGTCATGTCAGACCTCCGCCTTGCGGCGCGACGATCGGAAGATCGCCAGGGTGAACACCAGGCAGAGCGCGGTGAGGAGGACGGCGATCGTCGAGCCGTAGCCGTACTCGGCGTACTCGAACGCGGTGCGGTACATGTACAGCGTCATCGGCGCGGTCGAGGTGCCGGGTCCGCCGCCGTTGAGGGCGAGGAGGCTGTCGAAGACCTTGAGCGTCGCGTTGAGGCTGAAGATGATCGACGACAGCAGGATCGGGAGCGACAGCGGCACCACGATGTGGCGGACGAGCTTCAGGCCGTTCGCGCCGTCGAGCCGGGCGGACTCGATGACCTCCTCGGGGATGTCGAGAAGCCCCGCGTAGAGGAGGACGGCGTAGAAGCCCATCGAGCTCCACAGCGTCATGAGGATCGCGAGGGTCATCGTGCCCACGGTGGAGGCGAGCACCTCGACGCTCTCGCCGCCGAAGAAGTTGATGATGTCGTTGACCGGGCCCTGGTTGTCACCGACGGCGACGAAGCTGCGGAACAGCAGCGCGACGGCGACGGTGGGGAGCACGGTCGGGAAGAACACGAACGTCCGCACGAGCGTCGAGCCCTTGCGCAGGACGAAGACGTACAGGAGCGCGAGGCCGTAGCCGAGGGTGACCTGGCCGATCGTGGCGACGATCGCGAAGAAGACGCTCACCCACATCGACTGCAGGGCGTTCGGGTCGCTGAAGAAGGTGATGAAGTTCTGGACGCCCACCCACTCGAACCCGCGGAGCGAGTTGCCTTCGAAGAAGGAGAGGCCGAGGGACCAGCCGACCGGCACCACCTTCAGGAGGGTGTACAGCACCAGAGCCGGTGCCAGCAGGATGAAGATCGTCTTCCGATCTCCGAAGATCGAGTTCATCTGCGAACTGCTTTCTCTGTCGAAGAGCCGGCTCCCCGGGCGAGGGCCCGGGGAGCCGGTACGGGATGTCAGCCGTTGGCGTCGATGCTCGCCTGGAGCTGCGTCATGTAGTCCTCGGCGGTCATCTGGCCGGTCGTCAGCAGCGTCGCGTTGGTGGAGGCGAGCGAGTTGCTCTTCGAGTCCATCAGCGCCTCGAACCACAGTACGGTCTCGTCGATGCCCGCGATCCGCTCCTGGATCTCGGCGGTGTTCTCCGAGATGTCGGTGACGTCGCCGTTGACCTTGAAGCCCGAGATCACGCCGGCGTCCTGCAGGGCCTGCTGGCCGTAGTTCTCGGCGATGCAGCTGATCCAATCGACGACCTTCGGGCCGAACTGCTCGGCGTTGATGATCATCGGGGCGCCCGCGTTCGCGGCGTACTGGTCGATCGAGCCCTTGCCGCCGTCGACCTCGGGGAACGGCATGAAGCCGACGTTCTCGCCGCCGATCTGGTTGCGGGCCGGGTCGTTGATGGCGCTGAGCAGCCACGAGCCGTCGTAGGTCATCGCGGCCTTGCCGGTGAGGAACATGTTCGAGGACGTGTCGCCGTCGCGCGTCGAGAAGCCCTCGCCGAAGTAGCCGGCGTCGGCGTAGTCGGCGAGCGCCTGGGCGCCCTCGACGTACTCGGGGTCGGTCAGCTTCGCCTTGCCGTCGCGGATCGCGACCATCGCATCAGGGCCGACGTTGCGGAAGACGTACATGCCGAGGATGCGCGTGAGCGGCCATCCGGCGGCACCGGCTTCGGTCATGGGGGTGATGCCCGCGTCCTGGAGCGTGGCGGAGGCGTCCAGGAGGTCGTCCCACGTCTGGGGCTCTTCGATGCCGTTGTCCGCGAAGATCTCCTTGTTGTAGAAGATGCCCTCGACGTTGTACTGGTACGGCATCGAGTACATGCCGCCGTAGACCTGCTCGACGGTGGACGCGGCGGCCGGGAGCACGTTATCCCAGGCGCCCGAGCCCTCGAGCGCCGCCTTCAGGTCGCCGACCAGGCCGGCGGCGTTGAGGTCGCCGTCGGGACGGATGAGCGCGGTGCCCGCGATCGTGTGCGTCGGCAGTGCACCCTGGCTGGCGAGCAGCGTCACCTTTTGGACGGTGTCGGCCTGTGCCACCTTCTGGTGCTCGATCGGCAGGGCCTCGTTCTCGGCCTTGCAGGCGCCCTCCGACAGTGCGGTGAGCTGCTCCTCGAGCACCGGGTTCTCGTTCGCCGTCATGACGGTGAAGGTTTCGGGATCGGTGCCGCCGGCACCGCCGCCCGCCTCCGATGAACCGGGCTCGGGCGTGCCGCTGCCGGCACAGGCGGCCAGCGGCAGCACCGCGGCCAGGGCGATTCCCAGCGCTGCGATGCGGCGACGGTTGCTGCGGGTGTTCATAGCGTCCTCCTTGACGACGACCATGCGGGTGAAAGGTACGACCACGACAGTAGGCACGATTTCGACGTGTGTCAACAGTCAGTACTGAAATTCTATTCACTTTGAGACGATTCAGGGGTTACACTGCATTTCGATGCAGCGTTGCGAGAACTTTCAGCGCCGCCTCCTCTGACCTGTATCGGCCCGCGCTTGCCGCAACACGACGACGAGCACGAGACTGAACGCCACTCGGAAGGAACAGCAATGACCGCCACGACCGCGACGCGGGCTCATGCCCGGCTGCGACCCCTCGGCGCCGACAGCGCGCGCTGGGCGAGCGGCTTCTGGGGAGACGTCCACGATCGCACGCGCGACGTCACCATCCCCCAGATCTGGTCCTCCCTGAGCGACCCGGCCGTCAGCGCCGGGCTCACGAACTTCCGCATCGCCGCGGGACTCGAGGAGGGCGCGCACGCCGGTCCGCCGTTCATGGACGGCGACTTCTACAAGTGGCTCGAGGCGGCCATCGCGCGCCTCGAGACGGACCCCGACCCGGAGCTCGCGGCCCGGATCGAAGAGATCGCGCGACTCATCGCCTCGGTGCAGCGCGAAGACGGCTACCTCCACACGCCGACCCTCATCTCGACGCGCAACCACGAGGACGCCCTCGCCCTCGCCGACCGCTTCAACTTCGAGACGTACAACCTCGGCCACCTCATCACTGCCGGCGTCCGCCATTACGAAGTGACGGGATCGACGACACTGCTGGACGCCGCCCGCAAAGCAGCGGCCTTCCTCGAGGATCTCGCGACCAACAAGCCGCTCGAGCTCGCGCGCAGCGCCATCTGCCCGTCCCACTACATGGCGGTCATCGACCTCTACCGCGCGACCGGCGACGAGCAATACCTGCGCCTGTCGGAGGCGTTCATCCGCGTCCGCGACGACTTCGAAGGCGGCGACGACAACCAGGACCGCGTCCCCGTCCGCGAGCAGACGGTCGTCGCCGGGCACGCCGTGCGGGCCAACTACCTCTATGCGGGTCTCGCCGACCTCGTCGCCGAGACGGGCGACGAGGAGCTCGAGGCGGTCCTCGAGAACCTGTGGCGCGACGTCGTCGACACGAAGCTGTACATCACCGGTGGCGCCGGAGCCCTCTACGACGGAGCCTCCCCCGACGGCTCGCCGTGGCAGAACCAGATCAGCCGCGTGCACCAGGCGTACGGCCGCGCCTTCCAGCTGCCGCACACGACCGCGCACAACGAGTCGTGTGCGAACATCGGCCTGATCCTGTGGGGCGAACGGATGCTGGCGCTCACGGGCGACGCGACCTACGCCGACGTCATCGAGCAGGTGGCCTTCAACAGCCTCCTGTCGAGTATCAGCCTCGCCGGCTCCGAGTACTTCTACACCAACGCGCTGCGCCAGGTGCGGGACCTCCCCTACCCGCTTCGCCGTCCGGGCGACACCGCGATCCACCCGGTGCCGGTGCCCCCGCCGTCGGACGAGCGCCTGCGCGAGTCGTACCTCAGCTGCTTCTGCTGCCCGCCCAACATCGCGCGCACGCTCGCGCGGTTCCACGAGCGCGCGGCGTCGATCGGCGACGAAGGCCTGTTCGTCCACCTCTACGGCGGCAGCACGCTCGACGTGACGACCGACGACGGGCGCCGTCTCGCCCTGCGAGAAGACGGCGACTACCCCTGGAGCGAGCAGATCACGTTCACCGTGACGGATGCTGCCGCCGGGGGTCTTGCGCTCCACCTCCGTATTCCCGGCTGGTCGTCGGGCGCGACGCTCACCGTGAACGGCACACCCGTCGCCGTGACCGAGCCCGGCACGTACACGCGTCTCGAGCGCGAGTGGCGGCCCGGCGACGTCGTCGAGCTGACGCTTCCCATGCCGGTGCGGGTGCTCCGCGCCCACCGACTCGCTGAGGAGGCGACCAACCAGGTCGCCGTGCGCCGCGGACCGGTCGTGTACTGCGTCGAGACCGCCGATCTTCCCGAGGGCGCCGTGCTCGAGCAGGTCGCGCTCCGTCGAGGCACGGCGTTGACGCCGGTCGAAGCCGAGGTCGCGGGCCACCGTGTGATCGCCCTCGACACGGAGGCGGTCATCCTTCCCGGGTCGGACGAGGACGCGCTGTACGACGACCTCGCAGACACCGCGCTCGCGACGGCACCGGTGCGATTGATCCCCTACTTCGCGTGGGGCAATCGCGGCGCCGGCGAGATGTCGGTCTGGCTCCCGCTGGTCTGGTGACGCGCATGTCCTCGTCATCCTTCACGTCCCAGCACGTCGTCGCGACGTACATCATCGAGACTTCGCTGCCCCTGCGGCAGGCCGCCGAGGTCCTCGCCGGCGAGCAGTCCACGGGCACGTTCGTTCGCGTCGAGCGCGAGTCCGACGACCTGCGCGCGCGCTTCGCCGCCCAGGTCGAGTCCATCGACGAGCTGCCTCTCACCGGGGCCTCGCCCCTGCCGGGCGCCGTCGGCGACCCGGCCCTCCGGCGGCGTGCACGGATGCGGCTGCGGTTCCCGCTCGACAACTTCGGTCCGTCGCTTCCGAACCTGCTCGCCGCCGTCGCCGGCAACCTCTTCGAGATCAAGGAGCTGGCGGCCATCCGCCTGGTCGACCTCGAGCTGCCGCCGGCGTTCGCCGAGCGCTACCCCGGCCCCGCGTTCGGGGTCGAGGGCACGCGCCGGCTGGTCGGCCGGCCCGAGGGCGCGCTCATCGGCACGATCGTCAAGCCCAGCATCGGCCTGTCCCCCGCCGACCTCGCCGAGGTCGTCGGTCAGCTCGCCGAGTCGGGCATCGACTTCATCAAGGACGACGAGCTGCAGGGCAACGGGCCGAGCGCACCGCTGGCCGACCGGGTCGCCGCGGTCATGCCGGTGCTCGAGCGCTACGCCGACCGCACTGGCCGCAAGCCCATGTACGCGTTCAACATCACCGACGACATCGGGCGGCTGGAGGCCAACCACGACCTGGTGGTGGCCGCCGGCGGCACGTGCGTGATGGCGTGCATCAACCTGATCGGGCTGCCGGGCCTCGAGTTCCTCCGCAGCCACAGCAGCGTGCCGATCCACGGACACCGTGCGATGTTCGGCTCATTCGGGCGCTCCGAGCAGGTCGGGATAGGGTTCCGTGCGTGGCAGAAGCTCGCGCGCCTCGCCGGCGCCGACCACCTGCACACGAATGGCATCAGCAACAAGTTCTACGAGACGGACGAACAGGTGCTCGACTCCATCGCCGCAGTGCGTGAGCCCCTCCTCGGCCTGACGCCGACGCTCCCCGTGCTGTCGTCGGGACAGTGGGGCGGGCTCGCGCACGCCACCTATGCCGCCGTCGGCACGACCGACCTCCTCGTGCTCGCCGGCGGCGGCATCCACGGTCATCCCGACGGCGCGGCGGCCGGCGTCGCGAGCATGCGCGACGCGTGGGCCTCGGCGGCGCGCGGCGAGAGCATCGACGACGCCTACGAGAGCTCTTCCGCCCTCCGCCGGGCCGCCGAGCTCTTCGGTCCGGTCCGTGCCTAGAGCCGCTCGCGGCGCCGCCCTGTTCTACGGCGACGACTTCACCGGCAGCGTCGACGCGCTGCTGCAGTTCGCGCGGCGCGGCTGGACGGGGCGGCTCTTCACGGGACTCCCGGATGCTGCCGCCCTCCGCCGCGCGGCCGACGAGGTCGACGTGGTCGGCGTGGCCGGCATCTCGCGTTCGCTCGCGCCCGACGAGATGGACGCCGAGCTGCGGCCGGTCTTCGCCGCCTTCGCCGCGCTCGAGCCGGCGATCGTGCAGTACAAGGCGTGCTCCACGGCCGACTCCGCGCCGGGCGTGGGCAGTCTCGGCCGCGTCGTCGAGCTCGCGCGCGAATCGTTCGGCGAGCGCCCGGTGCCGATGCTGTTCGCGCAGCCCGACTTCGGGCGGTACACACTGTTCGGCCAGCACTTCGCCGCTGAGCGGGGCACCGTTTACCGGCTCGACCGCCAGCCGACGATGTCGCACCACCCCTCGACGCCGATGACCGAGGCAGACCTCGCGGTCCACATCGGCCGCCAGACGGACCTGCCCGTCGGCTCCATCCCGCTCGTCGCCTTCGACGATCTCGAGGCGCTGCTGCGCGGCGCCGCCGAGTCGGCGCTGGTGCTCGACGCCCTCACCGACGAGCACCTCGTGACCGTCGGCGAGGCCGTCGCGGCGCTTCCCGCTCCGGTGTTCGCGATCGGCTCGGGCGGTCTCTCCCACGGCATCGCCGCCGCGCACCCGCGGAGCGGGCCCACCATCCCGGCATCGAGCCCCGCGGCCGGGCCGGTGCTCGTCGTATCGGGCAGCCGCTCGGCGCAGACGCGCCGGCAGGCGGATGCCGCCGCCGCCGCGGGCTGGCTGGTGCAGCCGCTGCCGCTCGGCGGGCCTGCACGCGACGCCGTCGTGCCCGACGTGATCGCCGCGCTGCGCGCCGGACGCGGCGTCGTGCTCACCTCCGACGACGCCGACGCGACCTCTGCCGGAAACCGCCCCGTGCTCGAGGCGATCGCCGAGGCGGCAGCATCCGTCATCTCCGCCGTCGCCGACGACGCAGCGGCACGCCGCGTGATCGTGTGCGGTGGCGACACGTCGAGCCGCGTCACGCGCCTGCTCGGCGTGGAGTCGCTCTCGATCGCCGCGAACCCGTGGGGCAACGTCGTGCTGCTGCGGGCGCATGCCGCGGACCCCGCTGTCGACGGACTCGAGCTGCTGCTCAAGGGCGGGCAGGTGGGGGCCGACGCCCTGTTCACCGACGTCGCCGCACTCGGCTCCTGAACTTTCGGCTCACGGTGCCGGACGCACGGGCGGCGCATCGTCGGGCGCGAGGTAGGCGCCGATGCGGCGGAACAGTTCGTCACCGCCGTTGGGGTAGCCGCCGTCGGCCTCGAAGGCGTCCTCCTCGTAGGTGACGGCGACCGCGATGGCCACCTTCTCGGACGGCAGGTAGGCGTTGACAGCGGCGTAGCCGGAGAACAGCGGATTCTGGAGGTACCAGTCGCCCGTGATCCACAGGCCCAGGCCGTAGGTCGCGAACTCGTCGAGGGGGCGGCAGTTGACGCATCCCTCGATCGCCGTCGTCTTGCCGCGCAGGTCGGTCGAGGTCATGCGCTCGTACGACTCGTCCGACAGCAGCGCGCCCGTCCCGATCGCGATCGCGCTGTCGTGCACGTCGTCGATGGTGCTCGTCTGGATGGCGCCCTGGGCGATCGTCCAGGACGGGTTCCAGTAGGTCGACTCCTCGTAGAACCGCGCGTCGGCCGGCAGCTCGAAGTATCCGCGACGCTCGGAGGTGAATGCGTGGAGGGCCGGCTCCGGGATCGCACCCGTCAGAGAGGGCGTCGTCTCATCGAGGCCGAGCGGGTCGAGCACCTTCTCCTGCAGCGCATCCTGGAGGGGCATCCCTGTGACCTCCTCCAGCACCAGGCCCAGGATGACGTAGTTCGTATGCGCGTAGGCCCAGTTGGTGCCCGGCTCGAACCACAGCGGATCGTCGACGGCGAGCGCGAGCTGCTCCTCGGTGGTCCACATCTTGTACGGATCGGCGTACGCGATCTGCACGAACTCGTCGTTGCCCAGCACGTAGTCGTGGTAGCCGCTGGTCATCTGGGCGAGCTGCTGGACGGTCACCTCGTCCGCGTGCGGGAGATCGGGCAGGTACTGCGACACTCGGTCGTCGAGGCCCATCCTTCCCTCGTCGACCAGCTGGAGCATGAGCGTGGACATGTACGAGATCGCGACGGCGCCGTTTCGGAAGTGCATGTCGACCGTGGCCGGCACGCCCGTGATGGATTCGCCGACGGCGTCGCGGACGACGTCTTCACCGTCGACCGAGACGCGCAGGATCACCGCTCGCAGGTGAGCCTCGTCCATGTAGTCCTCGACGATCTGCATGATCGCGTCGGCCTCGACGCTGCTCGGCGCCGACGAGGTCGGCGTCGGAGTCGGCGTCATCGAAGGGGTGGCCGACCCCGCGGAGGGGACGCCCACCGTGCAGCCGGTGGCGATGGACACGATCGCGGCGAGTGCCGCCAGCGAGAGGAGGGCGCGTCGCGACGTGGTCATGATCGAAGTGTGGCCTGCCGATCCGTCGTGCGACAAGCATCGATCCGGCGTCGGGCGATGGCGGCGCCCGGTAGGTTGGGTCGCCGTGGCCCGCTTCTCCGTCGTCCCCTCGTCGTACGTCTATCTCCGCCGCGGCGGGGCGGTGCTGCTGCAGCTGCGTCAGAACACCGGTTACATGGACGGATGCTGGGCCGCCGGCGCCGCCGGACACGTCGAGCTCGGCGAGACCGCCGTGGACGCCGCGATCCGCGAGGTCCGCGAAGAGCTCGGGCTGACGCTCGCCGCCGCGACGCTGACGCCGGTCGCGGTCATGCAGCGCACGGACGGCACCGACAACCCGATCGAGCAGCGCGTCGACTGGTTCTTCGTGTGCGACGAGTGGGAGGGCGAGCCAGAGATCCTCGAGCCGCGCAAGTGCGCCGAGCTCGCCTGGTTCGCCCTCGACGTCCTCCCCGACCGCATGCCCGAGTACGAGCGCGAGGCTCTCGGCGCGCTGCGAGCGGGCGCAGGGGCGACCCTGCTCAGCCACGGCTTCTGACGCGACGACCCGCGAGAATCGGGGATCCCGCGAGTTTCGGATGCTTGGGCCCGGATCCGTCCGATTCTCGCCGGATCTCCGAGATTCGCGCGCGGCGTATTCGCCGGCGGAGGATTCAGAACGCCTCGAGCCGCACGCTCCACGTCGTACGCTCACGCGGGATCCGGTACTTCTCCGGAAGAGCAGGACCCACGGATGCTGAGCCCACACCCTGCTGCGCGTGATCGATGTTGAGCCACACCCGGCCCGAATCGACGAGGTCGTGGGGCTTGGCGGCACGATCGAGGTCGTGCGACGTCCAGCGGCGGGCGGTGAAGTCGAACTCGGGACGACCCTCGACCCGCAGGGACGGGATGCCGGCGCCCGCGACCTCGAGCCACCCCGTCTGCACGTGGTTGCCGTTCTCCTGCGGCACGGGGTACGGCACCTGGAGGTCGTCGATCGACCGGCCGTGGCGCCCGACGCGTGAGGCCTCGAACGAGTCGACGTAGGTCTCACCCGGACCGCGGCCGAACCACGTCACCCGCTCGGCAGCGCCAGGGAGCCCGAACAGCAGCCCGAGGCGCGGCACGAGGATGTCGCGTTGCATGTACGGGGTGTCGGTCCACGGCCCGACGAAGTCGGCGTCGACCTCGAGCACGAGTCCGTCGCCGTCGGCGGTCCACATCATCGTCCAGGCGACGCCGTGCGGGTGCGTGCGCGGCGCCGTACGCCCGCTCACCCGGAGCCGTCCGTCGCCCGCGTCGACCTCGTCGACGCGGTGCAGCAGCCGGTGCAGCATCGTCTTGCGCCACACGCCGGCGATGTTGTTGGTCTCGCCCTGACCGTGGTCGTTCTCGGTGGGCGCGCGGTACAGGTCGAGCACCGGACCGTCGAGCACGAGATCGCCGAGTCGCAGCAGCCGGCCCGTCGTCGCGCCGAATGTGGCCGATCCGAGCCGGATCTCGCCGGCGGTGCGCGAGACATCCCGAAGCTGCGGGGAAACCGCGGCACGCGCGGTGTCTCGATCGGTCTGCGGCTTCTCGGCCTCGGTGCCTGCGTCCGCGGGCGCGGGCGCGAGCACCCGCTGCCCCCACGCCACGACGTGCCCGGCCGGCGCCCACAGCTCGTCCGCGGCGAGCGCCGCCTCGACGGTGAGCACGGTGTCGCGTCTGCCCGACGCGACCGCGGTGGCGGCAGCATCCGGAATCGAGACCTCCACCGACTCCCCCGGCGCGAGGGCGGGAACGGACAGCAGCCCGCTCGCGGCGACCTCGCCGTCGGCCTCGACGGACCACGGAAATGCGAGGTCGGCCGTGTCGGCGCTGTGGCGATCGTTCACGATGCGCACGGTGTCGTCGCCGACCGTGATCCCGATCGTCTCGTGCGCCTTCGCGAGCTCGACGAGGCCCGGGGTCGGCGTGCGGTCGCTGAACACCAGCCCGTGGAGGCCGAACCGGCCGCCGCGCGGCTCGTAGTCGACGTCGTCGCCGTGCATGACGAACGGCACCCCGTCGTCGGTCACGGCGTTCAACCCGTGGTCGATCCATTCCCACACGAACGCGCCGCAGAGGCGGTCGTGGGCGCGGATGATGCGCCAGTAGTCCTGCAGGGATCCGGGGCCGTTGCCCTGCGCGTGGGCGTACTCGACGAGGAGGAAGGGGAGGGCGCGCCGGCGCTCCTCGTCGGCCTCGGTGACGCCCTCCGGCAGCGGCGCGACGCCACCGGATTCGTTGAAAACCATGCCGTGCATGCTCAGCCGCCCGCCGCGGGGCTCCTCGCGACGGCCGATCTGGTCGAGCAGCTCGAGCGACGGGTACATGAGCGAGTAGAAGTCGGAGTCCCGGTAGCTCGGGTCGCGCTCGTAGATCACGGCGCGGGATGGATCGCGTTCGTCGAGCCAGCGGCGCATCTCGGCGAAGCCGTCGCCCGTCATGCTCTCGTTGGCGAGCGACCACACGACGATGCTCGGGTGGTTCTTGTGCGGCTCGACGGTGCGGACGAGGCGGTCCATTATCGCGTCACGCCACTCGGGCAGCGCCGGCGGGTTGTGCGCCCATCCCTCGTAGATGAACCCGTGCGTCTCGAGGTCTGCCTCGACGACCACCCACAGCCCGTACTCGTCGCACAGGCGCAGGAACTCCGGATGCGGCGGGTAGTGGCTGGTGCGCACGGCGTCGACGTTCGCGCGCTTCATGAGCACGATGTCGTGGATCATCGTGTCGCGGTCGAGCGTGCGACCGGTGTCGGGGTGGTGCTCGTGGCGATTGACGCCGCGGAACGTGACGGGCCGCCCGTTCAGCGTGAACACGCCGTCGACGACCTCGACGCGCCGGAACCCGACGGCGAGCTCCACCGTCTCGCCGCTCGAGCGGAGGGTCCCGCGATACAGCCGCGGCCGCTCCGCGCTCCACGGGTCGACGGGAATCGTCACGGTCTCTCCGGCCGCGACACGGATGCCGAGCTCGGGGATCTCGACGACCGCCTCGGTCGAGGCATCCACCCGCAGCGTGCCGATGCCGGTCGCGGCGTCGTAGTCGGCGTGCACGAAGTGGTCGTCGATGGCACCCGCCGGGCGCGCG
Source organism: Microbacterium sp. NPDC056057 (assembly GCF_042266945.1). NCBI lineage: Bacteria > Bacillati > Actinomycetota > Actinomycetes > Micrococcales > Microbacteriaceae > Microbacterium > Microbacterium sp. NPDC056057. The sequence continues at coordinate 1,132,080 of NZ_JBHJWS010000001.1, read as the reverse complement.
AGCAGCTGCACGTCGCGGAAGATGCCCGGGAGCCACCACATGTCCTGGTCTTCGAGGTACGTGCCTGCGGACCAGCGGTGCACGCGCACGCACAGCACGTTGCGTCCCGGCCGCACCCGTGCGTCGAACTCGAACGGCAGGCGGCTGCCGGTCGACCAGCCGAGCTCCTCGCCGTTCAGCCAGACCTTCGCGCACGAGTCGACGCCCTCGAAGCGCAGCACCGCCGGGCCGAAGGTCTCGGGGACGCCGAAGACGAGCCGGTAGTCGCCCGTCGGGTTCTCGGTCGAGACGCGAGGCGGATCGAGCGGGATCGGGTAGGCCGTGTTCGTATAGAGCGGCCCCTCGTCGGTGCCGAGCATGCGGCGCGCGGGGCCGCCCGCGAGCGGCGTGAACTCCTCGAGCACCCAGTGCGACGGCACCGGCATCGCGTCCCACCCCGCGTCGTCGAAGTCGTCGGCGATCCATGCCGACCCCGTGCCCGCCGCCGTCGGCGAGAGCCGGAAGCGCCACACCCCGTTGAGGTCGACCGTCGGGGCATCGCTGACGGCGTCGGCCCGCGGCATCCGTCGTCCCGCTCCCGGAGCGGTGCTCTCCCAGTACCGCTCGACGCCATCGCGGGAGAGGTCGGGCTCAGTGGAGATCACGGTGGACCATCCGCTAGTCTGCATGTCCATAGGAGCTTGCATATCCATTCTCTCTTGAATGTGATTGCAGTCTAGCTCAGCGAGGAGTCCCCATGGCAAGAAGCGCCGCCCCCGCGACCCTGCCCGCCGCCGCTGTTCCGGACGGTGTCGCGCACGCCGTCGGCGAGGCATCGCGCCTCAAGACCCGCGCCATCGACCGCGTCGCGTACGCGAGCGACGCCTCCCACTTCCTGCTCACCCCCGAGGCCGTGCTCGTCGCCGCCGATGCGGCCGAGGTCGGCCGCGTGATGCGCGCGGCCGGCCGCAGCGGGGCGCGGCTCACGTTCCGCTCGGGCGGCACGAGCCTCTCGGGCCAGGCATCCACCGACGGACTGCTCGTCGACGTGCGGCAGCGGTTCCGCCGCATCGACGTGCTCGACGGCGGGCGCCGCGTGCGCGTGCAGCCCGGCGCGACGGTGCGGCAGGTCAATGCGCGGCTTGCCCGCCACGGCTTCCGGCTCGGCCCCGACCCGGCGAGCGAGCTCGCCTGCACGATCGGCGGGGTCGTCAACAACAACTCCAGCGGCATGGCCTGCGGCATCACCGAGAACACGTACCAGACGCTCGAGTCGCTCGTGTTCGTGCTGCCGTCGGGCACGGTCGTCGACTCGGGCGCGCCCGATGCCGACGCGGCGCTCCGGGCCGCCGAGCCAGATCTCGTCGACGGCCTGATGCGATTGCGCGAACGGGTGGTGTCGAACCCGAGGTCGGTCGAGATCATCCGCCGGCAGTTCGCGATGAAGAACACGATGGGGTACGCCGTCAACGCGTTCCTCGACTTCGACACTCCGGCAGAGCTGCTCGCGCACCTCGTGGTCGGCAGCGAGGGGACGCTGGCGTTCGTCGCCGAGGCGACCTACCGCACGGTGCCGATCCTGCCGCGCATGGCGACGGCGCTGACGGTCTTCCCCGACCTCGCGGCCGCGACGCGCGCCCTCCCCGAGCTCGTCGCGACGGGGGCGGCGACGCTCGAGCTCATGGATGCGACGTCGCTCCGGGTCGGGCAGTCGCTGGCCGGAGCTCCGCGCGAGATCACGGGGCTCACGGTGCGCGACCAGGCGGCGCTCCTCGTCGAGTTCCACGCGCACGACGACGACGAGCTCGCGGACCTCGTCGCGCGGGGCGCGCAGACGCTCGCCGTGCAGCCGCTCGAGGCCGCAGCATCCTTCTCGTCCGATCCGGTGGCGCGCGCCGCCGCGTGGAAGCTGCGCAAGGGCCTCTACGCCTCGGTCGCCGGTGCGCGCCCGAGCGGAACGACGGCGCTGCTCGAGGACGTCGTCGTGCCCGTCGACCGCCTCGCCCCGACGTGTGCGACGCTGCAGGCGCTGTTCGAGCGCTACGCCTACGACGACAGCGTCATCTTCGGCCACGCGAAGGACGGCAACATCCACTTCATGCTGACCGACCGCTTCGAGTCGGCCGATCAGCTCGCCCGCTACCGCGCGTTCACGGAAGACATGGTCGAGCTCGTGCTCGACGCCGGCGGCAACCTCAAAGCCGAGCACGGCACCGGCCGCGTCATGGCACCGTATGTTCGCCGGCAGTACGGCGACGAGCTCTACGACGTCATGCGCGACCTGAAGCGACTCTGCGACCCGGCCGGGATCCTCAATCCGGGCGTCATCATCGACGACGACCCCGAGGCGCATCTGCGCAACATCAAGCTGGCCGACCCGATCGAGCCGGAGGCCGACCGCTGCGTCGAATGCGGCTACTGCGAGCCGGTGTGCCCGAGCCGCGACCTCACCCTCACGCCGCGCCAGCGGATCGTGACGCGGCGCGCGATCGCCCGGGCCGAGGCATCCGGCGATCACGCGCTCGTGCGCGAGCTGGAACACGACTACGACTACGCCGGCGTCGACACGTGCGCCGTCGACGGCATGTGCCAGACCGCCTGCCCTGTGCTCATCAACACGGGCACCCTCGTGAAGCGCCTGCGCCGCGAGGACGCCGGCTCGGTGTCGAACGCGGTGTGGAAGGGCGCCGCGCAGGCGTGGGGCGGGGCGACCCGGGTCGCGAGCCTCGGCCTCACGGTGGCCGATCGACTCCCGGCGAAGGCCGTCACCGTCGCCACCGACCTCGGCCGCGCCGTGCTGGGCGCCGACACCGTGCCGCGCTACTCGGACGACCTGCCCCGCGGCGGACGCGCGCGCTCGCGCCTCGGCGCGAGCGTGGGCACAGGCGATGGAGCGCCGGTCGCGGTCTTCCTCCCCGCCTGCGTCAACGCGATGTTCGGCGCCGCGGGCGACGGGGTCGGGGTGACCGAGGCGTTCCGCCGGCTCGTCGAACGCGCGGGCGTCCGGCTCGCGGTGCCGGACGGCGTCGACGCGCTGTGCTGCAGCACCCCCTGGACCTCGAAGGGCCACGCGGGCGGGCGCGAGGTGATGGCCCGGCGGGTGGCCGCGTCGATCACCGACGCGTCGCGCGGCGGCGAGCTCACGATCGTGACGGATGCCTCGAGCTGCACGGAGGGCTTCATCCACCTGCTCGCCGATGCCGGCGTGGACGCCCGTGTCGAAGACGCCGTCGCCTTCGCCGAGCGCGTGCTGCTCCCCCGCCTGGGCGAGGTGTCGCCGCTCGTCGGCTCCCTGGCGCTGCACCCCACCTGCTCGTCGACGCAGCTCGGCCTGGACGCCGCCCTGCGCCGCGTGGCCGAAGCCGTCGCCACCGAGGTGGTCGTGCCGGACGCATGGTCGTGCTGCGGCTTCGCCGGAGACCGCGGGATGCTGCATCCCGAGCTGACCGCTTCCGCCACCGCCGCCGAGGCCGCCGAGGTCCGGGATCTGGGCGCCGACGCGCATGCGTCGTGCAACCGCACGTGCGAGCTGGGGATGACGCGCGCGACCGGAGCCGACTACCGCCACGTGCTCGAGCTGCTCGAGGAGGCCACCCGGCCGTAGCCGGTCGCCCCTCCTAGCGCCGAGACAAGGAGTTTCCGGCGAAACCGGGGACGCCGCCCTCGGTCTCGTGAGGAATCCCCCGTTTCGCTAGCCTCCGGGGCGCGGCACCGACCCCGTAGGGTCAGCCGGCGGTGGACTCCCGCACGACGAGCTCGGGCTGGAACCGCACGGTGCGCGCGTGGTCGCCGTCGGGCTCTTCGAGGTCCTTGAGGAGCAGGTCGACGGCGGTGTACCCGATGAGGTGCGCCGGCTGGCGGATCGAGCTCAGCGGCACGACGGTCGCCGACGCGAAGTCGATGTCGTCGTAGCCGATGAGTGCGATGTCGCGCGGCACCTGCAGGTCGGCCATCAGCGTGAACGCCTGCAGCGCGCCGACGGCGAGCAGGTCGTTCGCGGCGAACACGGCATCGGGCCGGTCGGCCGCGGCGCGCCCGCGGAGGAGCTCTCCCGCCTCACGCCCCTGCAGCACCGACAGCGCCGACATCTCGACGACCTCGAGGGTCGCTCCGTCCACCTCGGCGACGGCGCGACGCGCGCCCTCGAGCCGGTCCGCCACCTGACGGATCGTGCGAGGCCCGCCGATGAAGGCGATGCGCCGGCGCCCGGTCGACAGCAGGTGCGAGACCGCGAGGTAACCGCCCTCGACGTCGTCGACCGAGACCGATCCGAACGCCCGCTCGGAGTCCTCGTGGTCGACGAGCACCACGGGCATCCCGCCGGCGTGCAGCCGCGCGAGTCCGGCGAGGTCGCCGTCGACAGGCGTGACGAGCACGCCGTTGACCCGCTGCTCGCGGAAGAGATCGAGGTAGGCGTCCTCGCGGTCGGAGCGCTCGTCGCTGTTGCCGAGCAGCACGCTCATCCCGGCCTCGGCGGCCCGGTCCTCCGCGCCCCGGGCGACCTCGGCGAAGAACGGGTTGCCGGCGTCGAGCACGATCAGCGCGATGCTGCGGCTGCGGCCGGCTCTGAGCTGCCGTGCGGCGTCGTTGCGCACGAAGCCCAGCTCCTCGATCGCCTGCGTGACACGCTCAACGGTCGCGGGCGACACCTTCTCGGGTCGATTGAGCACGTTCGAGACCGTGCCGACGGAAACGGATGCCGCAGCCGCGACATCGCGCACGCTCACCACCATGACACCCCCAGTGTTCAGATCTGCTTCCCGCGAGTGTAGGGCACGGGGCAAGCGGTCTCCCCCGCGCCCCGTCTGTCCTCAGGCATCCGCAGTCGCCCCCTCGCGTTCCGCCGACAGCTCGGCGAGCCGTGCGGCGATCTCCTGCTGCGTCTCGGGGCCGGCGTGCATGAACAGCGCCTCGCCGAGTTCGCGGGCGTCCGACCACTTCGTGTGGGTGCGGAAGCCGTGTGCGGCCTCGGGACTCGACGCCTCGAGCACCTTGCCGATGGCCTCGTAGGCCTCGAGGTCGTCGATGACGGCGGCGAGGGTCGAGTCCAGGCCGATGCGCGACGCAGCGGCCGCCGGCGCGGTGTCGGCGACCTCCCACTCGTGGGCTCCCGAGCCGACCTCGAACTCCCGCCCGTCGGGCAGCACGACGACGGCGGTCGTGTTCGGCGGCACCGTCGCCTCGACGCGGATGACGCCGTCCTGGCGCGACCAGCCCGCACGTGCGGTGCCGTACGGCGTGAGGTGCTCGGCCCACGCGTGGTCGAACTCGGCCAGCGGGCGCGGCTGGATGCGGATGCGCTCGTATCCGGGCGCGTCCGGTGCGAGACCCGCGACGACGCGATGCAGCCAGTCGCCGACGGCGCCGAGCGCGTAGTGGTTGAACGACGTCATCTCGCCCGGGTTGATCGATCCGTCGGGGAGCATCGAGTCCCACCGCTCCCAGATGGTGGTCGCCCCCATGGTGACGGGGTACAGCCACGACGGGTTCTCGGTCTGCACCAGGAGGCGGCGCGCGGTCTCGAGGTTGCCGGTGCGCGTGAGGGCGTCCTGGATGATCGGCGTGCCGACGAAGCCGGTGCTGATGCGGTAGCCCGACAGGCGCGTGAGCTCGGCGAGCCGTGCGCCGAGCACCTCCTGCTGTTCGGCGGGGACGATGTCGAAGACGATCGCCATCGCGTAGGCGGTCTGCGCGTCCGACATCATGCGCCCGGCGGGCGTCACGTACTCCGCGAGGAACGCGGCGCGCACCTCCTCCGCGATCTGCGCGTACTCCCGGGCTTCGTCGTCCTTGCCGAGGAGCGCGGCGGCACGAGCCACGGCGTCCGCAGACCGGAACAGGTACGCCGACGCCACGATGTCGGCGTCCGTCTTCGCGTCGGCGGGCAGGTGCGGCGGCGCGTCGGGGTCGAGCCAGTCGCCGAACTGGAACATCCCCTCCCACAGCCGGCGCGGGCCGGCCAGCCGGATGAGCACGTCCGCCCAGCCCTTCATGCTCGGGTACTGGCGCTCGACGGTGGCGACGTCGGCGTAGCGCTCGTGGAGCACCCACGGCACGATCGTGGCGGCATCGCCCCACGCCGCGGCGGGGCGGGCGACGCCGAGCGCGTTCGGCACGACGAACGGCACCACCCCGTCGACCTGCTCGAGCGCGAGGTCGCGCAGCCACGAGTCGAGGAATCCGCGCACGTCGTAGAGGAACGACGCGGTCGGCGCGAACACCTGGATGTCACCCGTCCAGCCGAGGCGCTCGTCGCGCTGAGGGCAGTCGGTCGGGAGGTACAGGAAGTTGCCGCGCAGGCCCCACACGATGTTCTCGTGCAGCTGGTTGACGAGCGGATGGGATGCCTCGAACCAGCCCGTGCGCTCCATGTCGCTGTGGATGACGACCGCGGTGACGGCGGACGGGTCGAACTCGCCCGGCCATCCGTCGATCTCGGCGTAGCGGAAGCCGTGGAACGTGAACTCGGGCTCCCACTCCTCGGCGCCCTGGCCCGACAGCGTGTAGTGGTCGGTCGCGGCGGCCGCGCGCAGCGGCCGCGTGCCGAGCTCGCCGTGCTCGAGCACCTCGGCGTGCCGCAGCGTGATGACGGTGCCCGCAGGACCCGACACCCGGATCCGGAGGCGCCCGACCAGGTTCTGGCCGAAGTCGAGGACGGTCTTGCCGCCCGGGGTGGTGATGACCTCGCGCACCGCGAGGTCTTCGATGCGTCGCACGAACGGCGACACCCGAGCCTCGGGCGCGCGCAGGGCGTCGAGCTCGGCGACGGGCGCCCAACCGTCGGCGGCGTACCCCGCCTCGGCGAAGCCCCGGCCGTCGCGGTCGACGAGGGTGAGCCGGGCGTCGTGGTCCTCGCCCGCATAGAGCCCGCTCGCCGTGATGGGTCCGGTGGAAGCCTGCCACGAGGCATCCGTGACGATCCATTCGCTCGACCCGTCGGCGTACTCGATGAGCAGCTGACCCGCGAAGCGCGGCTGGTCGGCGTAGAGGGGACGCGCGTTCTCGCGAAACCCGAAGCTCTCCGTCGCCCACGCGCCGGCCAGGCGCACGCCGATGGCGTTGCGGCCCTCCGCGACGAGACGGGTCACATCGGTGGTCTCGTGGATGGTGCGGTGCGCATACGGCGTCCAGCCGGGCTTCATCACCTGGTCGTCGACGTCGACGCCGTCGATCGCCACCTGGTACACGCCGAGCGCCGTCGCGTAGAGCGTGGCGCGCGCCACCGGACCGGTCACGTCGAACTCCGTCCGCAGGTACGCGGGCTGCGCGTTCGCTGCGGGCGCGGCGAGGCCGATGGTCACGGCCTGCCACTCTCCCTCGGCGAGGAACCCGGCGACGACGCGCTGCGGCTCGCTCCAGTCGCCCTCGACGCCGTCGACGCCGGTGACCCGCACGCGCAGCGAGGTCTCCTCGCGCGCGGAGAGCGGGGCGAACGGCCATGCGAGCCGCGTCGAGACACGGCCGTCGACGCGGTGCGACGACACCTCGCCGGCCCGAGTGACCTCGACCTCGGCCCCGGCCTGCAGCCAGCCGGGGATGTCGGTCTCGGTGCGCCAGCCGATCTCGGGGGTGGGTGAGGCGACGACGTCGCTGCGGTACGGCGCGTCGATGACGATGTGGGGAACGGGGCCGCTCATGGCACTCCTCGGGTGTGTGGTCTGCGGGTGGGGAAAGGGCTGACGGATGCCGCGATCAGGCCGGGACGACGGCGCCGGGCGTCGCGACGGCAGGCGCGGTGACCGTGATGCGATGTGTGCCGTGGCCGAGCTCGGCAGGGGCAGGCGCGCCGTCGACGGTCGCTGCCGAGCCCGCGGTGACCGGGAGGTCGAGCACGGCGCGGGAGCCGAAGGGCACCTCGAGGGTGGCGTCGAAGACGTCGCCGTCGACGCGCCAGTCGATCGCGAGACGCCCCTGCGGGGTCTGGATCGACGCCGAGGCGTGCTCGAGCCCCACGGCCGGGCGCGGAGCCACGTGCACCGTGCGGTACCCGGGGTCTTCGGGATCCGGAGCGAGGCCGGCCACCGTGCGGTAGACCCAGTCGATCATCGCGCCGTACGCGTAGTGGTTGAACGACAGCATGCCGGTGTCCTCTTCCGAGGCGTCCTCGGTGGGGAGCGCGTCCATCGCGCCGGAGTGGATGCTGCCGTCGGGGAGGATGGCGTCCCACCGCTCCCACACCGTCGTCGCACCGCGGTCGACCTGGTAGAGCCACGACGGGGCGTCACGGCGCAGCAGCATGAGGTACGCCTCGTCGAGGTGCCCCGAGTTCGACAGCGCGAAGAGCACGAGGGGCGTGCCGAGGAAGCCGGTCGCGATGCGGCCGTTCTCGCGGCGCACGTTCTCGGCGAGTGCGTCCGCGATCTCGGTGCGGCGCTCGGCGGGCGCCAGGGCGAACTCGAGGGCGATCGCCGCGCCGCTCTGCGTGCGGATCGCGTCCTCGCCCCAGCGTTCGAACGTCGCGGCTCCGACGCGGTCGGCGAGGGCCTCGTAGTCGTCCGCGCTTTCGGTGTCGCCGAGGATGCGCTCGGCCCGGGCCAGCAGGCGCGCCGACCACGAGTAGAACGCGTTCGACACGAAGTCGCTCGAGACCTTGGCCTCCCAGGGCCGCTCACCGGGGGCGTCGGGGTCGAGCCAGTCACCGAACTGGAAGTCGCCGCCCGGCAGCACGACGCCGTCGCCGGCGCGGCGGCGCAGGTGCTCCACCCAGCGCCGCATGCTGCTGCGCTGACGCGCGAGCACCTCCGTCGAGCCGTACGACTCGTAGACCGCGAGCGGCACGATGGTGGCGGCATCCGCCCATCCGGCCCGGCCCATGTTCTCGGTGGGCACGCCGCCCATGAGCATGTCCTGCGGGCGGATGATGTCGGGCACGACCGCGGGCACGCCGCCGGAGTCGGTCTGGTCGATCTCGAGATCGCGCAGCCACGACATCCAGAACGACTCGGTGTCCATGAGCGTGTTCGCCGTCGCCGCGAACGCCTGCGCGTCGCCGGTCCAGCCGAGACGCTCGTCGCGCTGCGGGCAGTCGGTGGGCACCGACACGAAGTTGTCGCGCTGCGACCAGAAGACGTTCGAGTGGAACCGGTCGAGCACCTCGTGCGACGACGAGAAGGTGCTGCGGGGCGCGAGGTCGCTCGAGATCGCGACCGCCGTCGCCGAGACGACCTCGGCGCCCTCGACGTCGGCGTAGCGGAAGCCGTGGAAGGTGAACGCGGGCTCCAGCGTGTGCTCGCCGTCGCGGTCGAGCGTGTAGACGTCGGTGGCCTTCGCCGACCGCAGCGCCTTGACGTGCAGGTCGCCCGACGGCTCGAGCACCTCGGCGTGGCGGACCGTGACGACATCGCCCGCGCGGCCGCGCACCACCAGGCGCACCCATCCCGACAGGTTCTGCCCGCCGTCCAGGCGCGTGCGTCCGTCGTGCGGTGTGGGCGCCATCGGCAGCTCCGCCACCACGCGCACCGGCGGTGCCGAGCGGGGTTCGAATCGCGCGGAGTCGAAATCGACGACGGATGCTGCGACCCAGCCGTCGCCCGCGAACCCGCGCTCGTGCACAGCGGGCTCGTCGAGGCGCAGATCGGTCACGGTGCCGTCGTAGATGCTGGCACTGCGGAGCGGTCCGGATCCGGCCTGCCACGAGGCATCCGTCTTCGCCACGATCGCGCCGTCGGCCTCCAGCTGCGCGAGTGCCCCGGTGCGGTCGCCGTAGATCCCCTGACGCCGCGCGAACCCGAAGCTGCCTCGGTACCACCCGTCCGCGACGGCGAGGACGATGACGTTCGCGCCCGCGCGCAGAAGGGACGTGACGTCGAGCGTGTCGACGAGGATGCGCTCCTGGTACGACGTCCACCCCGGTGTGAGGAGGGCGTCGGTCGCGCGGACGCCGTTGATCCACGCATCGACGAGACCGAGCGCGGTCAGGCGCAGCCGGGCGGCCGTCGGCACCTCGTCGAGGACGAACTCGGTCCGGAGCACCGGGACTGGTCCGTCGGCGAGGGTGTCGGCGCCGATGACGGATGCCTCGAGCTCCGGTCCGTCGACGCCGGCTTCGACGACCAGCGGCTCGCTCCACGCGCTCCAGCCGCGCGGGGTGGCGACGCGCACGGAGAAGGCGCGACGCTCGCGGGGGGCGAGCTCTCCCGGAACCGCGATGCCGACCGTCCGGGGGTCGGCGACCGGCTCCGCAGGCATGAGCTCGGCTCCCTCCGCGCCTTCGGCCACCTGATAGCCGACGAGACGGGCATCCGAATGGTCGCTCTCGGCACGCCAGCTGAGGCGGAGGCCGGTGCGCGGCACGCCGAGCAGTCCGGTGCCGTGCTGGGAGCGCAGTCCGAGCGCCCGCACCGTGGCATCAACTGCGGTGGGAGAGGGAAGAGCCGTCATGGCTGAGTCCTTTCGGCGGTCGGCCGCGTCGCCGACCCGCTCGACAATCGTGAAACGATTCACGCTCGTTGTCAATCGAAGTGTAGACCGTTACACGATCGTGACGGATCAGTTCGGATCGCACTGTTGACCCCGCGCCGGAACGGACGTACCTTACGAGGGTTGAATGGTTTCAATGCCACCCGGGCAGCGAGTCGATCAACGCAGCACCAGGGAATCCGGCAGCGTGGGCGGACCATCCGCTCGGCTTTACAAGGAGGTAAAGATGAAGAGCTCTTCCACCCGGAGAGTGCTCCTCGCAACCGCAGGAGTCGTGGCACTCGCCATGCCGCTAGCCGCGTGCAGCGGTGGTGGCGGTTCCAACGACGGCAAGGTCGAGATCAGCTATCTCACCCAGAGCGACGACGCCAACACCAACCAGGCCAAGGCGCTCATCGCTGCCTTCGAGAAGGCCAACCCCGACATCACCGTCAAGCTCGAGACCCAGCCCGGCGGCACCGAGGGCGACAACCTCATGAAGACGAAGCTGTCGACGGACTCGATGAACGACGTCTTCCACTACAACTCGGGCTCACTGCTGCAGGCGCTCAACCCCGACCAGACGCTGGTGAACCTCAGCGACCAGGACTGGGCGAAGGATCTGACCGACGACTTCAAGGCCGTCGTCTCGACCGACAACGGACTCTACGGCGCCCCGTGGGGCACGTCGTTCGCCGGCGCGGTGCTCTACAACAAGAAGGTCTACGAGCAGCTCGGCCTCGAGGTCCCGACCACGTGGGACGAGTTCATCGCCAACAGCGAGAAGATCAAGGCCGACGGCGGCGGCATCGCCCCCATCCTGCAGTCCTTCGGCGACACCTGGACCAGCCAGCTGTTCGTGCTCGGCGACTTCGCGAACGTGTCGGCGGTCAACCCCGACTGGGCCGAGGAGTACACCGCCAACGACCCGAAGGCCAAGTACGTCGAGGAGCCGGCGCTCGCCGGATTCACGCACGGCGCCGAGGTCTTCGAGAAGGGCCTCCTCAACGAGGACTTCCCGTCGATGACGAACGCCCAGGCGATGGCCGCGCTGGCGACCGGCGCCGGAGCGCAGTACCCGATGCTGTCGGCGACGATCTCGGCGGTGCAGCAGGACTACCCCGACAACGTCAACGACATCGGCGTGTTCGCGCTGCCGGCCGCCGACGCCGCCGACACGTCGATCACGATGTGGCAGCCGAACGCGATCTACATCGCGAAGTCCACCGAGGGCGACAAGCTCGACGCCGCCAAGAAGTTCGTCGCGTTCGCCAACTCCGACGAAGGCTGCCAGGTGCAGAACGAAGGCGGCTCCATCGCGGGGCCCTACGTCACCAGCGCCTGCACCCTGCCCGACGACGTGCCCGACCTGGTGAACGACATCCAGGCGTACTTCGACTCCGGCAAGACCGGCTCCGCCCTCGAGTTCCTCTCGCCCATCAAGGGACCGAACCTCGAGAACATCACCGTCGCCGTCGGCTCCGGCATCACCGGTGCCGAGGACGGTGCCGCGCAGTACGACGAGGACGTGAAGAAGCAGGCTCAGCAGCTCGGACTCGAGGGCTGGTGAACCACCACCGGATCCGCTGAGATCAGGTAACACAGGGGCCGGCGGCGGCACGCCGCCGGCCCCTCTTCACAAAGGAGTGATCAATGACGACCGCAGTAGCACCGACCGGCGCGGCCCCGCCCGCCACCAGATCGGGCAAGAACGAGCCGAAGCGCAAGGGCATCCGCAGCCCCTACCCGAGCTGGTTCTACATTCCCGCCGCCGTGCTGTTCATCATCTTCTTCGCGGTGCCGACATTCGCGTCGTTCTACTTCTCACTGACGCGCTGGACGCTGTTCGACGTCCAGTTCATCGGCTTCGACAACTTCGTGCAGTTCTTCCAGGAGCCCCAGCTCGTCCAGGGCTTCATCAACACCTTCATCTACGGCTTCGTCACCTCGGCCGCGAAGGTCGTACTGGGTCTCGCGCTGGCGCTGCTGCTGACCGGCCCGATCCTCGGCCGCGGCTACCTCCGCGCCGTGGTGTTCTTCCCGGTGCTGGTCTCCACCATCGGCGTCGGCCTCACCTTCAAAGCGCTGCTCGACCCGTTCCACGGCGTCGTGAACAACATTCTCGGCTTCTTCAACCTGCCCGAGCCCGGCTGGTACACCGACCCGAACCTCGCTCTGCTCACCGTCGCCGGCGTCGACATCTGGAAGGGCGTCGGCATCGCCACCCTCATCTTCATGGCCGGCATCGTCGCCATCCCGCACGAGTACTTCGAGGCGGCGCGCATGGACGGCGCCGGAGCGTGGTCGATCTTCCGCAACATCACCCTGCCGCTGGTCCGCCCCGCGACCGCGACCGTGATCATCCTTTCCCTCATCGGCGGCCTCCGCGAGTTCGCCATGATCTGGGCGATGACCAAGGGCGGACCCGGCTTCTCGAGCGACGTGATCGCGTCGGTCATCTACAAGCAGTACCAGGCCGGCTTCTTCGGCCTGTCCACCGCAGGCAACGTCATCCTCTTCCTGGTGGTCACCGCCGTCATGGTGCCGGTGTCCTGGTTCCTGAACAGAAGGGAGGCGGAGCTGTGACCGTCACCGAGAGAATCACCACCGCCGACGCCCGCAAGCTCCGCGGCGGCCGCCGTCCCAAGGAGGACCGCCGCCCGATGACGGTCCGCCGCTGGATACGGAAGTACCTCGTCGGGATCATCGCGATCATCGTGTCGGTCGTGGTCTTCATCCTGCCCTTCGTGTTCGTGTTCCTGCAGTCCTCGAAGACCTCGCAGGAAGCCGGACTCGTCGAGTTCAGCCTGCCGACCGAGTGGATGTTCTGGGACAACCTCGTCGAGGTGCTGCAGAAGAACGACTACCAGGTGCTGTGGGCGTTCCTGTGGACCACCGTCATCACGGTCTTCAGCTGCGCCATCATGGTGGTGTTCGCCGCAATGGTCGGCTACGTGCTGCAGCGCAAGCGCAGCCGGTGGAACCCGGTCATCAACTTCATGGTGCTCGCCGCGCTCATCGTGCCGCCGGCCGTCGTGCCCACGATCTGGGTGCTCCAGGGTGTCGGGCTGTTCAAGACGATCCCGGGCATGATCCTGATCGAGGCCACGTTCGGGCTCGCGTTCTGCGTCCTGCTGTTCCGGGCGTTCGTCGCCACGATCCCCAAGGAGCTGGACGAGGCTGCCATCATCGACGGCGCGGGACCCATGCGGCTGTTCTTCGCGGTCGTGCTCCCGCTGCTCAAGCCGGTCATCGTCACCGTGATCGTGGTGCAGGCGGTCTTCGTCTTCAGCGACTTCCAGAACCCGCTGTACTTCCTGCCCGGCAACGACTATCCCACGGTGCAGCTCGGTCTCTACAACTTCCAGAGCCAGACCGTGAGCCAGTTCAACCTGCTGTTCATGTATATCCTGCTGACGACCATTCCGCCGCTGATCATGTACATCTTCTTCAACCGGCAGATCGTCGCGGGCATGACCAGCGGAGCGGTCAAGGGGTGAGGGACGGTGGCTTCACCAGAACTCCGCGGGTACGGTGCCCCGGAGCCAGGCGAGTTCGTTGTCGCGGATGAACGTCGACAGCGCCTCGTCGGGGGTGAGGCCACCACCGACCCACTCGTCGAGGATGCGGATGAGCTCGGCGCCGGATTCGGCGTCGGGGTCGTCCACGACCCGGCTCCAGGCCTCGATGAAGCCCGCGGGCGTGGGCACGGAGCTCACCAGCTTCGAGACGTACTTGGGACCGGGGAGCATCACCCGGTTCGCCGCCAGCGCCGCCCGGGCCGCGGCCAGGGCGAGGTGGAGCCCGGCGTGGCGGCGGAGGAATCCGTCGCCACGCTCGACCGCCTGGCGCAGGAAGTAGCCGCCGTACAGGTGGGCCTGCGCGACGAACGAGCGCACGCGGTCGTCCCACACCTCGTCCGGAAGCTCGACGATGCGGGCGATCGTCTCGTCGAGCCCAGGGAGCACGCCCCAGGCCACCCGCGCACCGAGAAAGGACGCCCGCGTCGGGTCGTCGGCCTTCTCGACGGCCGTGGCCAGATACGACGGGCTCACGAGCTTGATGTCGATGTACGACCCCGGGTAGTCCAGGTCGCGGCGTTCGACCCAGGCGAAGCGCCCCTGCGCGGTCTCGTCCGCGAAGCGCTCCTCGTCGACGACGAGATACACGTCGACGTCGGAGTCCTCGCGTTCCCTGCCCTGGGCGACCGATCCGACGAGGACCACTCCCAGAGCCCCGGGCTGCTCCCGCACCGACTCCACATAGGCGGCCAGCGCCCGCTCCTGATGCTCCATCCGTGCTCCCTCGCGTCGAATCGGCTCTCACGCTATCGACACATCGTCGCCCACGGCGTACGATTCGACGGAAAGCGCTCTCCCACTTGCGGAAAGCACACTAGCCGTTTATCGTTGAAACGATTCATCGCATCGGTGGTGTCGCAGCCGACATCGCCGCCCACCCGAGAGGCGTCCCACCCATGACCAGCGCGACCGCGACGAAGCGCGTCTGCTTCCAGCTCACGGTGCGACCCGAGCTGCTCGACGAGTACATCGCCCGACACACGCCGGTCTGGCCCGAGATGCTGGCCGAGATCGCCGCCTCCGGCCGCCGCAACTACTCGCTCTTCCTCGGCGAAGGCGGGCGCCTGATCGGCTACTACGAGACCGACGACGACGAGGCCGCACAGGCCTACCTCGCCGGTTCCGAGGTCGCCGCGCGCTGGGAGGCCGAGATGGGCCGCTTCTTCGTCGGCCTGGAGGGGCGCCCCGACCAGGCGGCGACGCCCCTCACCGAAGTCTTCAATCTCCACGACCAACTCGCCGCCGCCCGGGCCGCGGCGACCGACACCACCGAAGAAGGCAACGCATCATGACGACGCTGTCACCCGTCATCCAGTCCACGCTCGAAGGCCAGGGCATCGAGCTGCCCAGCTGGGCGTTCGGCAACTCCGGCACCCGGTTCCGCGTGTTCACCACGCCCGGCACCCCGCGCGACCCGTACGAGAAGATCGCGGATGCCGCGCAGGTCAACGCCTACACGAAGCTCGCGCCGAGCGTTGCCCTGCACATCCCGTGGGACAAGGTCGACGACTACTCCGACCTGCGCCGCCACGCGGAGGACCTCGGCGTCGAGCTCGGCACCATCAACTCGAACACCTTCCAGGACGAGGACTACAAGTTCGGGGCGCTCACGCACCACGACGACCGCATCCGCAACAAGGCGATCGACCACCACCTCGAGTGCATCGACATCATGGATGCCACCGGCTCGCGCGACCTCAAGATCTGGCTCGCGGAGGGCTCGAACTACCCGGGGCAGGCCGACATCCGCGCCCGCCAGGACCGCCTGCAGGACTCGCTGCAGAAGATCTACGACCGCGTGTCGGACGAGCAGCGCCTCGTGCTCGAGTACAAGTTCTTCGAGCCGGCGTTCTACCACACCGACGTTCCGGACTGGGGTACGTCCTACGCCCAGGTCGCGTCGCTCGGCGACAAGGCGATGGTCTGCCTCGACACCGGCCACCACGCGCCCGGCACGAACATCGAGTTCATCGTCATGCAGCTGCTGCGCCTCGGAAAGCTCGGCTCGTTCGACTTCAACTCGCGCTTCTACGCCGACGACGACCTCATCGTCGGCGCGGCCGACCCGTTCCAGCTGTTCCGCATCATCTTCGAGGTGGTGCGCGGCGGCGGCCTGAACAACCCCGACGTGGCGTTCATGCTCGACCAGTGCCACAACGTCGAGGACAAGATCCCCGGGCAGATCCGCTCGGTGCTCAACGTCCAGGAGATGACCGCCCGCGCGCTCCTCGTCGACCGCGACGCGCTCGCCGCCGCGCAGCAGGCGAACGACGTGCTCGCCGCGAACGCCGTCTTCATGGACGCGTTCTACACCGACGTGCGTCCGGCGCTCGCCGAATGGCGCGAGTCGCGCGGACTCGCCGCCGACCCGATGGCGGCCTACGCGGCATCCGGCTACCAGCAGAAGATCGCCGCGGACCGCGTCGGCGGCACGCAGGCCGGCTGGGGCGCGTAACAAGCCCACCGGGGGCGTGGGATGCCGATCCCCGCGCCCCCGGTGCACCACCCAATCAGCAGCTCCGCAGTCAGAAACTGCGAACTCGCATGACCCGAACCCGCAGAAAGTGACTGCGGAGCATCGAAGTGAAGGACCGACATGAGCGAGCCCTACTCCGCCGCCGACGGACTCGTGCGCGTCTACCCCGCGCGCGAGCCGAACGGCACCGGACTCGTGTGGGCGCACGGCGGCGCCTTCGCCTTCGGCGACCTCGACATGCCCGAGTCCGACTGGGTGGCGTCTCAGCTCGCCGCGCGGGGCACGACGGTCGTGTCGGTCGACTATCGCCTCGCCCCCGTTCCGGACGGATGGACGACGGATGCTGCGGGCCGGTCCCCCGGCGGACACCACTACCCCGCGGCATCCGACGACGTCCTCACGGCCTGGTCGTGGCTCGCCGAGAATGCCGGCCGCCTGCGCGTCGATCGCGACCGCATCGCCATCGGCGGTACGAGCGCCGGCGGCAACCTCGCCGCGGGTGCGACACTGCGCCTCATCGAACGGCGCGCGGCGCTCCCCGCGCTCGTGCTGCTCGCGTACCCGACCCTGCTGGCCGCGCAGCCGGCGCCCGACGCCGCGCTGCGCGCCGCGCTCGATGCTCAGCCCGAGGCCGACCGCTTCGGCGCCGACCTGGTGCGCGCCATGTACGAGAACTACCTCGGCGGCTCCGTCGAGCGTGCCCCGCTCGGCGCCATCCCCGGCCTCGCGCGCCCCGTCGACCTGGTGCAGTTCCCGCCGACCCTCATCGTCAACGGCGACGTCGACGAGCTCCGCGTCTCGGGCGAGGCGTTCGCCGCATCCCTGCGCGCCGCCGGCCGTCCGATCGATGTCGTGACCGAGCCCGGCACCGAGCACGGCCATCTGAACCGTCCGCACGAGGCCGCAGCATCCGTCACCATCGAGCGCTTCGCGACCCGCCTCGCCGCCCTGACCACCTCGCCGCCCGCCCCGTCGACCCCCTCCTCCCCTGCTCCCCTGTCACAACTTGCCGGCGCGCCCGGCAGATTGTGACAGGTGAGCCGAAGCTCTTCCGCTCACCTGTCCCGAATGGCCGACGCAGACGGCACATCGTGGCAGGCGAACAGACCTCACACCGAAGGAAACTCGAAATGACCAACCCGGCCGTCTCCGACCTCATCTCCCGGTCGAACCGCCTCGGCGCCGACCCGAAGAACACGAACTACGCCGGCGGCAACACGTCGGCGAAGGGCACCGAGACCGACCCGGTCACCGGTGAGCCCGTCGAGCTGCTGTGGGTCAAGGGCTCGGGCGGCGACCTCGGCACGCTCAAGGAGTCGGGCCTCGCGGTGCTGCGCCTGGACCGCTTCCGCTCGCTCGTGAACGTCTACCCGGGTGTGGACCGCGAGGACGAGATGGTCGCCGCGTTCGACTACTGCCTGCACGGCAAGGGCGGCGCCGCCCCCTCGATCGACACGGCCATGCACGGTCTCGTCGACGCGAACCACGTGGACCACCTGCACCCCGACTCGGGCATCGCGATCGCGACTGCCGCGGACGGCGAGGAGCTGACCGCCAAGATCTTCGGCGACACGGTCGTGTGGGTGCCGTGGCGCCGCCCCGGCTTCCAGCTGGGCATGGACATCGCCGCCATCAAGGACAAGAACCCGCAGGCGATCGGCACGATCCTCGGCGGCCACGGCATCACCGCGTGGGGCGACACCTCCGAGGAGGCCGAGCAGAACTCGCTCTGGATCATCGAGACCGCGCAGGCGTACATCGACGCCAACGGCAAGGCCGAGCCTTTCGGCGGCGTGCGTGCCGGCTTCGAGGCTCTCCCCGAGACCGAGCGTCGTGCCAAGGCCGCCGCGCTCGCCGCGACGATCCGCGGCATCGCGTCGACCGACAAGCCGATGGTCGGCCACTTCACCGACGCCGCGGTCGTCACCGACTTCCTCGCCTCGGAGCGCGCGCCCGAGCTCGCCGCGCTCGGCACCAGCTGCCCCGACCACTTCCTGCGCACCAAGGTCAAGCCGCTCATCCTCGACCTGCCCGCCGACGCGTCGGCCGAGGACTCCATCGCGCGCCTGAAGGAGCTGCACGAGGAGTACCGCGCCGACTACCAGGCGTACTACGACGCGCACGCGACGGCCGAGTCCCCCGCGATCCGCGGCGCCGACCCGCTCATCGTCCTGATCCCCGGTGTGGGCATGTTCTCGTACGGTGCGAACAAGCAGACCGCGCGCGTCGCCGGCGAGTTCTACGTCAACGCGATCAACGTCATGCGCGGCGCCGAGGCGCTGTCGACCTACTCGCCCATCTCCGACGCCGAGAAGTTCCGCATCGAGTACTGGGCCCTCGAAGAGGCCAAGCTCCAGCGCATGCCCAAGCCCAAGACCCACCAGGGCCGCATCGCGCTCGTCACGGGCGCAGCATCCGGCATCGGCAAGGCCATCGCCGTCCGCCTCGCCGCCGAGGGCGCGTGCGTGATCGTCGCCGACCTCGACCTCGAGAAGGCGCAGGCCGCCGCGGCCGAGCTCGGAAGCACGGACGTCGCGATCGGCGTGGCCGCGAACGTCGCCGACGCCGACGCGATCCAGGCCGCGTTCGACGCCGCGGTGCTCGCGTTCGGCGGTGTCGACCTCGTCGTCAACAACGCCGGCCTGTCGCTGTCGAAGCCGCTCCTGGAGACCACCGAGAAGGACTGGGACCTGCAGCACGACGTCATGGCCAAGGGCTCGTTCCTGGTCTCGAAGGCCGCCGCGAAGATCCTCATCGAGCAGAAGCTCGGTGGCGACGTCATCTACATCTCGTCGAAGAACTCCGTCTTCGCCGGCCCGAACAACATCGCGTACTCGGCCACCAAGGCCGACCAGGCCCACCAGGTGCGCCTGCTCGCGGTCGAGCTCGGCGAGCACGGCGTCCGCGTCAACGGCATCAACCCCGACGGCGTCGTGCGCGGCTCGGGCATCTTCGCGGCCGGCTGGGGCGCCAACCGCGCCGCGACGTACGGCGTCAAGGAAGAGGACCTCGGCCAGTTCTACGCCAACCGCACGATCCTCAAGCGCGAGGTCGTGCCCGAGAACGTCGCCGACGCGGTGTACGTCCTCACCGGCCCCGAGCTGAGCCGCACCACGGGCCTCCACATCCCCGTCGACTCCGGCGTCGCCGCCGCGTTCCTGCGATGACCGACGCTTCGACGGGCTCAGCGACCGGGGCTGCGGCAGACGCCGCCCCGGTCCGCGGCGGCGTCGTCGCGGCCGTCGATCTCGGCGCGACCAGCGGGCGCGTGATGCTCGGCTACGTGGACGACGGGATGCTGCGGCTCGAGCAGGTCTCGCGGTTCCCGAACGGTCCGGTGCCCGGGGCCGATAACTCCCTGCACTGGGACTTCTCGGCGCTGTACCGCCACATCGTCGACGGCCTCGCCGAGGCGCTGCGCCGTGAGCCCGGCATCGCGAGCATCGGCATCGACTCGTGGGCCGTCGACTACGGCCTGGTCAACGGCGAGGAGCTGCTCGGCGAGCCGTTCCACTATCGCGATGAGCGCACCGCGCGCGGCGTCGAGATGGTGCACGCACGCGTGCCGTTCGACGAGCTCTACCGCCGCAACGGGCTGCAGTTCCTGCCGTTCAACACGCTCTACCAGTACGTCGTCGAGACCGCGCTGCAGGACGCGAGCTCTGCGCTGCTCGTCCCCGATCTCGTCGCGTTCCTGCTGACCGGCGCGCGCGTCGCCGAGCGCACCAACGCGTCGACGACCGGGCTGGTCGACGTGAACACCGGCGCGTGGGACCTCGAACTCGCCGCGAAGCTGGGCATTCCGGCATCCGTGCTTCCCGCGCTCGTCGATCCCGGTGCCCCCCTCGGCACCCTCCACGGCGAGGCGCGCGAGCGCGTGGGCGCGGCCCTGGAAGTGATCGCGGTCGGCTCCCACGACACCGCCTCCGCCGTCGTCGCGGTGCCGCTCAGCACCCCCGACGCCGCGTACATCTCGTGCGGCACGTGGGGCCTGGTCGGCGTGGAGCTCGACGAGCCCGTCGTCAGCGAGGCGGCCCGCGAGGCGAACTTCACGAACGAGGGCGGCGTGGACGGACGCGTGCGCTTCCTCCACAACGTCACCGGCCTCTGGCTGCTGAGCGAGGCCGTGCGCACCTGGGAGGCCGAGGACGGCGCGGCGATCGACCTTCCGGAATTGCTGGATGCCGCGGCATCCGTGTCCGGTGACATCGCACTGTTCGACGCCAACGACCCGCGACTGTCGGCTCCCGGCGACATGCCCGCGCGCATCGCGGCGGTGCTCGGTGAGAGGGGTGCGTCGGTGCCGACGACCCGCGCGGCGTTCGCTCGCACGATCGTCGAGAGCATCGCGCAGGCGTTCGCGGACGCGCTCGCGACGGCGGCCCGGCTCTCGGGCCGGAACATCGACGTGATCCACATCGTCGGCGGCGGCGCGCTCAACCGGCTGCTGTGCCAGGCGACCGCCGACCGCTCGGGCCTTCCCGTACTCGCCGGCCCGGTCGAGGCGACCGCGCTCGGCAACGTGCTCGTGCAGGCGCGCGCGCACGGCTGGTTCGGCCCCGACGCTTCGCTCGAGGACCTGCGGCGCGTGGTGGCGGCATCCGTGTCTCCCGAGCGGTACGAGCCCCGCTCGTGACCGGCTACGGGGCAGCGTTCGACTGGGCGCGACGGCATGTGGAGGCGGGGCGCCTGCCCAGCGCGGTGCTGGGCGTCGCGACCGCCGACGGGGTCGTGGCGCTCGACGCGTTCGGCGCGACGGGCGGACGGGCCGCACAGGTCGAGGATCCGTACTGGCTGTTCTCGATCACCAAGGTGCTCACCGGCCTCACTGCCGCACGCGCGATCGAGCGGGGCCTGCTCACCACCGAGACCCTGCTCAGCGCGGCGCTTCCCGCGTTCGGAGCCGGCCGCGACGACGTCGTGCGCCTGCGCCACCTCGCGAGCCACACCTCCGGTATCCGCGAACCCACGCTCGACCCCGCCGAGGGGCTGCGCGCCGCGCTGCTCGCGCCGGGCCGCGACTTCGCCGCCGGCACCGCCTCGCGGTACTCGACGGTGGCCTTCGACGGCATCGCCGAGCTCGTGCGCCACGCCACCGGACGGACATGGGATGCCGACGTCACGGAGTGGGCTGCCGCGCTCGGCGCGACCGGGTTCACGCTCGACCCGGCCGTCGAGCCGCACACGGTGGTCGACGCAGAGCGTCTGGGCCTGGACATGCGCGGATTCGCGAGCCACCGCAACCCCGGCGCAGGCATGATCGGCACGGCGGGCGATCTCCTGGCGCTCGGCTCGGCGCTGCTGCGCATCGGGCAGGGCGAGGCCGGCGGCGTCGTGCAGCCGGCGACCCTCGCGATGATGCGCCGCCCGCTCACCGGAGACATCCCGCGCCTCGAGCCGTATCCCGCCGAGCGCGGGCAGGACTGGGGCTTCACGTGGAACCTGCGCACGCGCGCCCTGGGCCTCATCGACCGCGATGTGTACGGCCACGGCGGATGGGCAGGCACCGAGTTCTGGGTGCATCCGAGCGCGGGCGTCGCCTTCGTGCTGCTCACCAACCAGGCCGAGCGGCCGGGCGTCGATCTCGACGAGCTCGACAACGCGGTGGTCGCGGCGCGCTGATCCCTCTCAGCTCGAAGGAGCGCGCGTGGAGGTGCGCACCTTCAGCTCGATCTCGAAGATCTCGTGCATCGCTTCCGTGCGCCCGGCGATGCGCTCCAGCAGCATCTCGACGGCACGCGCGCCCATCGCTTCACCGGGCTGGTGCACGGTCGTGAGCCCGAGCGCGGGGTGAGAGGCCATGGGGACGTCGTCGTACCCGACCACGGCGAGCGGCACCCCCGCCTCCTTCGCGGCGCGCATCGCACCGAAGGCGAGTTCGTCGTGGGCCGCGAACACGGCGGTGGCCGTCGTCCCGTCCGCGAGCATGCGGCGAACGACGTCCGAGGACGGACCCTCGCCCTCGTCGGTGCGCCAGACCGCGGCGTGCGCGCCGAGCCCGGCGGCCGCCATGGCCGCCTCGTACTCGCGCAGGCGCACGCCGTGCGGGAACGGCTCGAAGGCGCCGGATTCGTGCAGGGTGAGGTGCGCGATCCGGCGGTGGCCGAGGTCGAGCAGGTGCCGCATCGCCGCACGGGCCCCCGCGGCGTCGTCGCCCGCGACCACGTCATACCGGTCGGAGGTGTCGTGACGCCCGAACATGACGACGGGGACGGAACCGGAGATCCGTTCCAGCCCCGCTTCGTCGACGCGCGGCGACACCGCGATGACGCCGTCCACCTGACGGTCCACCAGCGCCTCGAGCGCCCGCAGGCCCTCGCGCGACCCGGCTTCGGCCGGGGCGATGATGAGCTGGTACGGCGTTCCTTCGAGGGCGCTCGTGGCACCGCGTGCGATCCGCGCGAAGAAGTGGTTGGCCAGATCCGGAAGCTCGATGCCGAGCGTGTACGTGCGTCCGCGCATCGCCCGTGCCGCGATCCGCGGACGGTAGTTCAGCTCGGTCATCGCGGCCGTCACCCGCTCGCGCATCCCGTCGCTCACACCGTAGGCGTTGCGCAGCACCTTCGACACGGCGGCACGAGAGACGCCGGCCGTCCGCGCGACGTCCTCGATCGTCGCGTGGCGCGGTGAGGGGGCATCCGTCATTCTTCTCCTCGTCGGTGCAGACCTGCAGGGCAAACGTACCCCGGCGCGCCCGGGAAAGCGTCGTCCGCCCCGTGGCTGCGCCACGGGGCGGACAGATGGTCCGGGGGCGACCCAGGGAGTGCCGCCCCCGGGGTCTCAGCGCAGGTCCTTGCGGTTCACCTGGACGACCTCGCTGACGTTCCCGCTGTGGTCGGTGACGCGGAACGAGACGGTGCTCTTCGCGTCGACCTGCAGCGGACCCGTGTACGGAGCCCATGCCGAGGCATCCTGCTTGTTCTTCTGGGTCGAGTACTCGATCAGCGCGACGCCGCTCAGCTCGTCGGCCGCGGCGACCACGACCTTCTGGCTGCCGTTGACCGTGATCGAGGTGATCTTCGGCGCGACACGGTCGACGAACACGTCCTGCGTGAGCGGCAGGTCGCGTGACGACGACCCGACGGCGAAGGTGTACTCGCCGTCCAGGACGGTCCACTTGTCGGCGTCCACATCCCAGATGGAGAAGGGCTGGTTGCTCGCCGTCGAGTCGACGACGACCTCGACCCGGGTGCTCGCACCCGCCGCGAGCTCGACGCGGTCGAAGCCCACGAGTCGCTTGCCGGGCTCCTCGGCCGCGTCGGGCAGCGTCAGGTAGACCTGCGGGATCTCCGCGCCGGCGCGGGCGCCGGTGTTGGTCACCGTGAACGACACCTTCGACAGCACGTCGCCGGTCGCCGGATCGTCCGCGTGGTCGACCGCCAGGTCGCTGTACGCGAAGGACGTGTACGACAGGCCGTGCCCGAAGTCGAACAGCGGATCGATGCCCTGCGCGTCGTACCACTTGTAGCCGACCTGGAGACCCTCGGTGTAGTTCACCTGGCGCGCCTCCGTCGACCCTGCGGGCCGGGTCGTCGATCCGTTGGAGAAGATGCCGGGGTAGCGCGCCGGGTCGCTTCCGGTCGGCGTGTCAGCCACCGACTTCGGGAAGGTCATCGGCAGCTTGCCCGACGGGTTGACGTCACCCCAGAGAAGAGCGGCTAGCGCGGGGCCCATCTGCTCACCGGCGAACCAGTTGCTGAACACCGCGTCGACGTCGTCGATCCACGGCATCTCGACCGCGGTTCCACTGTTCAGAACCACCACGGTGTCGTCGTTCGCCGCAGCGACAGCCTGCACGAGCGCGTCACCGTTCGAGTCGAGGCGGAGGTCTGCCGTGTCGGCGAACTCACCCGTGCGGATGTAGCCGAACACGATGGCGACGTCAGCTTGGGCAGCGGTCGCGGCGACCGAGGCGAGGTCGGAGCCGTTGTTGTAGACGACGCTTCCGCCCGCGGCCTGAACCCGCTCGGTGATCGCGGTGAGCGGGTCGACGACATTGGCGCAGTTGAGCACGCCACCTGCGCCGAAGCCGCCGGCCGAGCACGCCTGCGCGGAGCTGATGCCGCCCGTCGGCGTCTTCGAGGCGGTCGGGCCGACGACCGCGACCGTCAGCGGTCCGTCGTCGAGGGGCAGGATGCCGTCGTCGTTCTTCAGCAGCACGGCACTCTCCTCGGCGAGCTCGCGCGCCAGCGCGCGGGACTCGTCCGTCGCGGTGACGGGCGTCGAGGTCGCGGGGAGCGGGTGGTCGAACAGCCCCTCCTTGATGTAGGTGCGCACGACTCGGAATGCGGCCTCGTCGATGCGCTGCTGGGTGATCTCCCCCGCCGCCAGGGCAGCGTCCAGACGAACCGGCGTGAACCAGATCGGCCGGTTGAGCTCCTGGTCGAGGCCGGCCATGAGCGACGGACCCGTCGAGTGGACCGAGCCGAAGTCGCTCATGACGTAGCCGTCGAAGCCCATCTTGTCGCGCAGGCTCGTCGTGAGGGTGTCGTTCTCGCACGACCAGATGCCGTTGATCTGGTTGTACGAGCACATCAGGCTGTCGGGGTCGCTCTCCTTGATCGCGATCTCGTACGGCAGGTCGTACACCTGCCGGAACGTGCGCTCGTCGATGTTGGACGAGCTGTTGTTGCGGTCGAGCTCCTGCTCGTTCGCGACGTAGTGCTTGAGGTTGGCGATGACCGGCTTGTCGGGGCTGCTGCCGTCCTCGATGCCGCGGACGTTCGCGGCACCCATGAGGCCGGAGAGCAGCGCGTCCTCGCCGAAGTACTCCGCGTTGCGGCCGGAGAGCGGGGTGCGGCCGCTCGCGACACCCGGGCCGAGGATGACGTTGCTGCGGTTGTCGAACGCCTCGTCGGCGTGGATCGCGCCCTTCTGCTCTCCCAGCTCGAGGTTCCAGGAGGCCGCGACGGCGATGGGCCCCGGCCATGCGGTCGTGCCCGCCTTGCCGTGCGCACCCTCGGCGCCGTTCGAGTAGATGACGGTGGGTGTGCAGTCCACCTGCACGGGGTAGACGACGCCGCCCGACCAGGTCGTCTGCTGCGGGCTGTTCGCGGGCTGCTCCACGAGCCAGCGGTACTTCTGGTGCTGCGAGCTGGCGGCGAGCAGGGCCTCAGCCCGCTGGTCGGCCGACTTCGAGGTGTCCATCCAGGGGACGGTGGCGCAGTCGGCGGCCGCAGCGGGTGCCGCGAACGCGACAGTTCCGCCCGCGGCGATCAATGCGGCGCCCAGCAGGAGCGCCGTCGTACGCCGGCGCGCGCGCGGATTTCGCGTGAGGTTGGTGGATTGAGGCGACATCATCGTGCTTTTCCTCTCCCTTGAGGTCGATCCGTAGATCGCTCTACGTTTTGTAGACCGCTCTACGGTGACACGTTTCATCATCGAACGTCAAGGAAACTTTCAGCAGATTCCGAAGTTGCGTCGTGACCTCGTCGAGCCCCGGGCGGCAGCATCCGTCCCGCGCTGGCGTGACCGCTCGAGGCGCTGGATCCGGACAACCCTCCCGCCTGAGGGCGAGGGCACCTGGATCGAGGCGATATCGCTAGATAAGCTAGCGATATGATCTCGAGTTCGCGACGCCGCTGGGCGGGGCTGGTGTTCATCAGCGTCGCCGTGGCGCTCATCATCGTCGACTCCACCATCGTCAACGTCGCGATCCCGGCGATCGTCGACGACCTGGGCATCACGTCCAGCGAGGTGCAGTGGGTGCAGGAGGCGTACACCCTCGTCTTCGCGTCGCTGCTGCTCGTCTTCGGCGCCCTCGCCGACCGATGGGGACGACGACGGATGCTGCTCATCGGCGTGGTCATCTTCACTCTCGCCTCCGTCGGGGCCGCGCTCGCGACGACGGGCGGACTCCTCATCGGCGCGCGCTTCATCCAGGGCATCGGCGGCGCCATGATGCTCCCCACGACGCTGTCGCTGCTCAACGCGACGTTCCGGGGGCGCGAGCGCGCCGTCGCCTTCGCAGTCTGGGGCTCGACGATCGGCGGTATGGCCGCGGTCGGCCCGCTGCTCGGCGGCTGGCTGACGACCGAGTTCTCCTGGCACTGGGCGTTCCTCATCAACGTGCCGCTCGGGATCGCCATCGTGGTCGGGGTGCTGCTCACCGTGGACGAATCGCGCGGCGATGCCGTGTCGATCGACCTCTTCGGCGCGCTGTTGTCGGTGATCACCGTCGGAGCCCTCGTCTTCGGGCTGATCGAAGGACGAACGTACGGCTGGCTCATTGCCGAGAAGGATGTGACGATCGGCGGATGGACCTGGCCGTGGGACGTCTCACCCGTCGCCGTGGCCTTCGCCATCGCGGCCCTGGGCGTCGTGTCGTTCATCTGGTGGGGGTTCCATCGCCGCCGGGCCGGCAAGCCGACAGTGATCGCGTTCGGGCTCTTCCGCATCCCGTCTTTCCGCAACGGCAACATCGCCGCGATGGTGGTCTCGCTCGGCGAATTCGGCCTGATCCTCGCCCTCCCGCTCTGGCTGCAGTTCGTGCTCGGGTTCGAAGCCGTCCAGACGGGCCTGATCCTCCTCGCCCTCGCGATCGGCTCCTTCGCCGCGAGCGGACTGGCGGGGGCTCTGAGCGGACGCGTGGCACCGGTGTGGATCGTGCGCGTCGGCATCGTGGCCGAGATCATCGGCATCGCAGCGGTCGGCATCGTCATCGCCCCGGACGCCTCCTGGGTGCCGCTGATCCCCGCACTCTTCGTGTACGGATTCGGCGTCGGGCTCGCGACTGCGCAGCTCACCGGCGTGGTGCTCGCCGACGTGCCGACCGCCGAGGGCGGTCAGGCATCGGGAACCCAGTCGACGGCGCGCCAGCTCGGTGCGGCGCTCGGCATCGCCATCCTCGGCACGATCCTCTTCTCCACGACCTCCGCGGTGCTCACGGCGAAGCTCGACGACCGCGGGATCCCCGCCGAACAGCGCGACCAGGTCGTCTCCGCCGTGGTCGACAGCGCCGGCGGCGCGATCGCAGGCCTCGCCGGATCGCCTCAGACCGAGCAGCTCGCCGACGACGCGAAGGCGGCGTTCTCGGAAGGCACGAAGTACGCCAGCTTCGCCGCCGCGGGCTTCCTCGCGGTGGGCCTGCTGGCCACGCTCTCGCTCGGGGGCGGCAGGCCGCGCGACGAGGAGCGCGTCGAGGTCGAAGCCGCCGAACCGGCCTGAGCTGCAGCATCCGTCGCCCGAATCTCGGAGAACCAGCGGAAATCGGATGCCTCGGCACGAGGCATCCGATTCGCCCCAGATCTCCGATCCTTGCGGGGGTGACGCCGTGGGCTACGCCTCCCGCGTGATCGTCACCTTGACGTGCAGGTTGCTCTTGAACGGGCCGGCGTACACGCCGCGCAGCGGCGGCACGTCGCCGTAGTCGCGGCCGCGGCCGACGAGCACGTGGCGGTCGCCGATCTCGATGTTGTTCGTGGGGTCGAAGCCCTGCCACTCCCCCGCGAACCACTCGATCCACGCGTGAGACTCGCCCGTGACCGCGACGCCGACCTCGGCCGACGGCCGCGGGTGCAGGTAGCCCGACACGTAGCGCGCAGGGATGCCGACCTCGCGCAGCGCGCCGAGTGCGATGTGGGCCATGTCCTGGCAGACGCCCTTGCGCGCCTCCCACGCCTCGGCCGCGGTCGAGTGCACGCCGGTGATGCCGTGCATGTACTCGACGGCGTCGCCGATGGCGACGGCGATCGCGTGCGCGGCGCGGCCGGGGTGGTCGTGCTGCGCGGCGATCGACCGTGCGAGCTCGGCGACCTCCTCGTGCGGCCGGGTGCGCCGGGTCTGCGTCATCTGCTCGACGGTCTCGAGCGAGCGGGCTGCCTCGCGGGCGAGCCCCTCCCACGTCACGTCGATGTGCTCGAGCGGCCGCGGACGCACCTCGACCAGCGAACGCGCGGTGATCGTGAGCGACGAGTGGGGCGACAGCACGTCGAACGCCGCGACCCGTGTGCCGAAGTAGTCGACGTACTGGTTCACCGAGGTCGAGGGCTCGATGTCGAGCGACGAGTTGAGCACGAACTGGCTGTCGGTGGAACCCGGCAGCATGCGCGCCTCGTTGTACGACGCGGTCACGTCGCCCTGATAGCTGAAGCCGGTCTGGTGCTCGATCCGGAGGCGCTTCATGAGATCTCTCCGATCCAGCTGGGCTCGGCCTGCGTCGGGAAGAACCGGCCGCGGATGGCTTCGGATGCCTCGCGCGTGACCGTCTGCACGCGGTCCATGTGCGTCGGCAGCTCGCCGAGGATCTCGGAGATCGGCCGGTACTCGAGGTCGTTGCGGATCTGGCCGAGCGCCCGCAGCACGGTGTTGGAGTGGCCCACGCGATCGGCGCGGGGATCGATGGCGCTCATGCACTCCTCGGCGCGCTGGATCGAGTAGATGATCGAGCGCGGGAAGAGGCGGTCCAGCAACAGGAATTCAGCGGCGTTGCGCGCGCTGGGCATGCCCCGGTACGTGCGCAGGTACGCCTCGTAGGCGCCGCACGAGCGCAGGATGGTCGTCCACGACGGACCGGATGCCTCGGTCAGCGAGCGCGTGGCCAGCAGGCGCGCGGTCATGTCGGTGCGCTCGATGCTGCGCCCGAGGGTGAAGAACTGCCACGCCTCGTCACGGCTCGTCGACGAGTCCACGATGCCGACGGCGAGCGCCGCCCGCTCGCGCACCCACTGGAAGAACTCGTGGACGCGGTCGTTCTGCAGGCGCCGGGGCATGCGCGCGTTCGTCGTGTTGAGGGTCTCCCACAGCTCCGTCGACACGATCTCGCGGGCGCGGCGGGCATTCTCGCGCGCGGCGGTGAGCGCGTACGCGATGCTCGACGGGTTCATCCGGTCGACGGCGAGGCGCGAGAGCACGTCCTCGCGGCGCACCTGGTCGACGCCCTCGGGTGGCAGCGAGCCCATGACGCTGAGGAGCGACCGGCACGCGGTGTCCTCGTCGATCCACGGGTCCTCGAGGAGGAGCTGCAGGTGCACGTCGAGGATGCGGGCGGTGCCGTCGCTGCGCTCGATGTAGCGCCCGATCCAGAACAGACTTTCGGCGATGCGGCTCAGCATGACGCGCCTCCCCCCGTCGGTCCCTGAGCTTGTCGAAGGGCCGCTTCGACAGGCTCGGCGACCGCACGGGCCTGCTGCTGCTGCTCCTGCTGCTCGACCCGCGAGCGCGGGCGGTCCTGCGGCGAGTGCGTCGGCTCGGTCTGGGGGTCGTAGATGATCGGGATCGCCTCGGTCACGGTCGCGGCCTGGTCGGCGACGAGCTCCGGCACGCCTCGGCCCAGGCCGTACTCGACCTGACCCGGGGCGGAGCCGCCGACGATCCAGGTGTCCTTGGAGCCGCCGCCCTGCGACGAGTTCACCACGAGCTGTCCCTCGGGCAGCGCCACGCGTGTCAGGCCGCCCGGGAGCACCCAGACGTCCTCGCCGTCGTTGACCGCGAAGGGGCGGAGGTCGGCGTGACGCGGACGCATCCCGTCTTCCACGAGCGTGGGGATCGTCGACAGCATGACCACGGGCTGCGCGATCCAGCCCCGCGGATCGGCGAGCAGGTTCTTGCGGAGCTTCTCGAGCTCGGCGGGCGAGGCATCCGGTCCGACGACCAGGCCCTTGCCGCCGGAGCCGTCGACCGGCTTCACGACGAGCTCGTCGAGGCGGTCGAGCACCTCCTCGAGCGCATTCGGGTCTTCGAGGCGCCACGTGTCGACGTTCTTGAGGATGGGCTCCTCCGCCAGGTAGTAGCGGATGAGGTCGGGCACGTACGTGTACAGCAGCTTGTCGTCGGCGACGCCGTTGCCCACTGCATTGGCGATCGTCACGTTGCCGAGGCGCGCGGCGAGCATGAGCCCCGGGGCCCCGAGCATCGAGTCGGCGCGGAACTGCAGCGGGTCGAGGTAGTCGTCGTCGACCCGGCGGTAGATGACGTCGACACGCTTGGGCCCGCGGGTCGTGCGCATGAACACCTTGCCGCCGATGCACAGCAGGTCACGGCCCTCGACGAGCTCGACGCCCATGAGGCGGGCCAGCAGCGTGTGCTCGAAGTAGGCGGAGTTGTAGACACCCGGGGTGAGCACGACGACGTTCGGGTCCTCGATGCCCGCGGGGGCGGAGGCGCGCAGCGCCGCGAGCAGCTTGTTGGGGTAGTCGCCGACGGGGCGCACCCGCATCGACACGAACAGCTCGGGCAGCGTCTGCGCCATGACCCGGCGGTTCGAGATGACGTAGCTGACGCCCGAGGGCACGCGCACGTTGTCTTCGAGCACGCGCATCTCGCCGTGCTCGTCGCGGATCAGGTCGATGCCCGACACCTGGATGCGCACGCCGTTGGCGGAGTGGATGCCGGCGGCCTGACGGTAGAAGTACTGCGAACTCGCGATGAGTCCGGCGGGCAGCACCTCGTCGCGCACGCAGAACTGGTGCCCGTACGCGTCGTCGAGGAACGCCTCGAGCGCGCGCACGCGCTGCTTGACGCCGGCCTCGATGCGCGACCACTCGTCGTACGTGATCACGCGCGGCACGGCGTCGAGCGGGAACGGCCGTTCCTCGCCCGCGAAGTCGAATGTCACGCCCTGCGCGAGGTACGAGCTCGCGAGGGAATCGGTGCGGCCGCGCAGCTCCTCCTGGGTCATCTGCGCGAGCGCCTGGTAGAGCTCTCGATAGGCCTCGCGCGACTCGGCCGGCGCACCCGGGTGGGCCGGGCTCCCGAACATCTCGTCGTACGCGGGTACCCCCGAGGGCGTCTTGCGCGGCGCGAGCGTGGAGCCGTAGCCGTCGAACAGATCACCCATGCGAAGAGCCTAATGCGGCCTTCGTTGCGCTCGTGTTTCCGAGCCGTTCTCCTGGTCCGCACAGGGCGGATCGGACGTATGCTCCCGCTATGACTCGTCAGGCGGGTGCCGCGACGCGCGTCGCCGCGAAGGCCTCGGCGCTCTCCGGTGCCGGAGCGGGCGTGGCGTCAGTCGTGCTCGGTGCCGGCATGGGCGAACTGATCGCGGCGATCGTCGCACCGTCGGCGAGCCCGTTCGCCGTCATCGGCGGGACGCTCATCGACCTCGCGCCGCCGTGGGCGAAGGATGCCGCGATCACGCTGTTCGGCACGGCCGACAAGCTCGCGCTGCTGATCGGCATCGCCGTGGTACTGCTCGTCCTGGCGGCACTCGTGGGCGTGCTGGAGCTGCGGCGGCCGTGGTACGGCGTCGTCGTATTCGCCGCGCTCGGCGCGGGTGCCGCACTGCTGGCGATGCTGCGGCCCGAACCGGTGGCGCTGGCCTGGCTGCCCTCCCTGGCGGCGGGCTTCATCGCGGCCGCCGCGCTCGCCGCGCTGACCCAGCTCGCGAGGGCGAGGACTGTCTCCTCACCCATCCGCCAGGACGCCCGCGCGTCACACGACGCCGAGCCCGCCGTGGCGGACGGACCGGGGCCCATGGCGCCGGATGCGCCGACGCCCCGCGCGGAACCGGCCAGGGGTCCGCGCATGCCGGTCAGCACGACCCGCCGCCGGTTCCTGGCCTGGACGGGTGCCGCGGCGGCCGCAGGCGTCCTCGCGGCCATCGCGGGGACCGCGCTGCAGGCGGGCGCGCGCACCGTCACCGCCGTGCGTCAGGCGCTGCGCCTTCCCGCGCCCGCGGTCACGGCGCCCGCAGTGCCCGCCGGCGCGCAGCTGGATCTCACCGGCATGACGCCGGTCGTGACACCGAACGCGAGCTTCTATCGCATCGACACCGCACTCGTCGTGCCGCAGGTGGATCCGAGCGATTGGAGCCTGCGCATCCACGGGCTCGTGGAGAAGGAGGTCGAGATCGGGTGGGACGAGCTGCTCGCCCTCCCGCTCGAGGAGAGCTGGACGACCCTCGCATGCGTCTCCAACCCCGTCGGCGGAGACCTCATCGGCAACGCCAAGTGGCTCGGATACCCGATCCGACTGCTGCTCGAGAGGGCGCGGCCGACCGCCGAGGCCGACATGGTGCTGTCGCGGTCGATCGACGGCTTCACCGCGAGCACCCCGCTGGAGGTGCTGCAGGAGGAGACGCGCGCCGCGATCCTCGCCGTCGGCATGAACGGCGAGCCGCTCCCGGCGGAGCACGGCTTCCCGGTGCGCATGGTCGTCCCGGGGCTCTACGGCTACGTCTCGGCGACCAAGTGGGTGACAGAGCTCGAGGTGACGCGGTTCGACAAGGCCACCGCGTACTGGACGACACGCGGGTGGTCGGCGAAAGGACCGATCAAGCTGCAGTCGCGCATCGACCTGCCGCGCCGCGGCCAGGGTCTGAGCGCGGGCGAGACGACGATCGCGGGCGTCGCCTGGCAGCAGCACGTCGGCATCGCGAAGGTCGAGGTGCAGGTCGACGGCGGCCCGTGGCGCGAGGCGGCGCTCGCCTCGGCGATCTCGGACGACACGTGGGTGCAGTGGTCGATCCCGTGGGCCGCCGAGCGCGGCGCTCACGAGATCCGCTGCCGCGCGACGAGCACCGCGGGCGAGCTTCAGACCGAGACCGACGCGTGGCCGGCGCCCGACGGCGCGACAGGGTGGCAGCAGCTCAACATCGACGTGGCCTGAGCGTCCCGCGGAGCCGGACCTCCCGCCCCTCAGCCCGCGAGCACGAAGCGCAGCTGCTCGACCGCCCAGTCCAGCTCGGTCCCGCGCACGACGAGCGGCGGCGCGATGCGGATGGTCTGACCGTGGGTGTCCTTCGCGAGCACGCCGCGCCCGATGAGGCGCTCGGCGATCTCGCGCCCGGTGCCGACCTCGGGGTCGATGTCGACGCCGGCCCAGAGGCCTGCGACGCGCACCGCGGTGACGCCGTGTCCGACGAGCTCCTGGAGCTTCGCCTCGAGGTGCTCGCCGAGGAGCTTCGCGCGGCCCTGGAACTCGCCGGTCTGCAGCATCTCGACCACCCGCAGGCCCACCGCCGCGGCGAGCGGGTTGCCGCCGAACGTCGAGCCGTGCTCGCCCGGGTGGATCACCCCGAGCACGTCGCGGTCGGCGACGACCGCCGACAGCGGGAGGATGCCCCCGCCCAGCGCCTTGCCGAGGAGGTAGATGTCGGGGACGACGCCCTCACGGTCGCACGCGAACGTCTCGCCCACACGGCCGAGGCCGGACTGGATCTCGTCGGCGATGAACAGCACACCGCGGCGGGTGCAGATCTCCCGCACCTTCTTGAGGTAGCCGTCGGGCGGGAGGATGACACCCGCCTCGCCCTGGATCGGCTCGATGAGCACGGCGACCGTGTCGGCGGTGATCGCGGCGTCGATGACCGCGGCGTCGCCGAACGGCACCGAGATGAAGCCGGGCGTGAACGGCCCGAAGTCGGCGCGCGCCTGCGGGTCGTCGCTGAAGCCGACGATCGTCGTGGTGCGCCCGTGGAAGTTGCCGTGCGCGACGACGATCTTCGCAGCGTCGGGAGCGACGCCCTTCACACGGTAACCCCACGCGCGGGCGACCTTGATGCCGGTCTCGACGGCCTCGGCGCCGGTGTTCATCGGCAGCACGAGGTCTTTGCCGCAGAGCTCGGCGAGAGCAGCGGCGAAGGGGCCGAGACGGTCGTTGTGGTACGCGCGGCTCGTGAGCGTCAGTCGGTTCAGCTGCTCCTGCGCGGCGGCGAGGATCGCGGGGTGCCCGTGCCCGAAGTTGAGGGCCGAGTAGGCCGAGAGCAGGTCGAGGTAGCGCTTGCCCTCGACATCCGTCACCCACGCTCCCTCGCCGCGCGAGATCACGACCGGCAGCGGGTGGTAGTTGTGGGCGACGTGCTCCTCTTCGGCAGCGATGATCTGGCTCATCGCGGCATCGAATGAGGTGGAGGCGGCGGTCATCAGGGGCTCCTCTTTCGCGCGGGTCAGCGTCGCAGCTCGAGCGTGCAGCACTTGATGCCGCCGCCACCGAGCAGCAGCTCGGAAAGGTCGACGAGCACCGGGTTGTAGCCGCGTTCGCGCAGCTGCGCCTCGAAACCTGTCGCGCGGGGCGAGATGATCACGTTGAGACCGTCGCTGGCCGAGTTGAGACCGAACACGGCACCGTCGGCGTCGGCGACACGGATCGCGTCGGGATAGCGCTCGGCGAGGATCGCCTGGCTGCGCTCGTCGAACGCGTGCTCGAGGTACGCGATGTTGGCCTTCTCGACGCCGCCGGGACCCTCTACGGGGTCGAGCACCGAGATGGCGGTGTCGAGGTGGTAGAACCGCGGGTCGACGAGAGTGAGGCTCACGACCTCCTTGCCGAACACGTCGCCGAGTTCACGGTGGCTGTCGCCCGTCGAGCGGAAGCCGGTCCCGGCGAGGATCGTGTCGCCGACGAGCAGGAAGTCGCCTTCGCCCTCGTTGACCTCGACGGGCTCCGCGACCTCGAAGCCGTTGTCACGGAACCAGTCCATGAACGCGGGACCCTCGGGGACGCGCTCCTGGAAGCGGAACTTCGCGCCGTACGCGACGTTGTCGATGACGAACCCGCCGTTCGCCGTGTAGACCATGTCGGGAAGACCCTCGATGGGGTCGATGAGGTGCACCTCGTGGCCGAGTGCGAGGTACGTGTCGTAGAGGGCCTGCCACTGGCGCACCGCGAGGGCGGTGTCGGTGGGGTTGGCCGGCTCCATCCACGGGTTGATGGTGTAGCTGACCGTGAAGTGCTCGGGGCGGCACATGAGGTAGCGCCGGATCTGCTGGATCCGGCCGGAGGCGGACCCGGTGACCGGGGCGGTGGCGGACGCGGTGTTCTGCGTGGACATCTTGCTCCTGTAGAGGCGCGGCGGACGCTGTCCAGAGGCCCGGCGGAGCTGAGGAAGCCGTCAACCGGGCACGCCTCGTCCATTGTCTCACGGACGCTGCACACGGCCTGGAAATGCGGTCGCGGGATGCTGCACCCCGGTCACACTCCGCGAGGACCACCACCTTGCCCGCCGAGACAGAGGATGTCCGCCGACACCGGTGACGATGTCCCCGGTCTCGGCGCGATTCCCTTGCCTCGGCGAGGCGAGGGATTCGAGAGCCTCAATCGGCGGCGACGACGACTTTGCCGACCACGTGGCCGTCGGCCACGCACGCGAGCGCCGTTCCGGCCTCCGCGAACGGGAACCGCGTTTCGATGACGGGGCGGAGACTCCCGGCCGCGGCGAGCTCGAGCAGCTCTGCGAGCACGTCCGGCTTCGCGACGGCGGCGAGCGGACGGAGCGCCCGCTTCGACCCGATCGACAGGACGGCTGCCGCGGCGAGGCGCCCGATCGGGCCGAACACGCGTCCGCCCTCGCCCGACACGAGCACGACGTGACCGCCTTCGCGCACCAGTCGCCGCAGAGCCCGCAGCGGCGCGGTGCCGGCGATGTCGAGGACGGCATCGAAGCGGCCCTCCCCGAGCTCCGCCGATCCCGGCTGCACCGTGCGGTAGTCGAAGGTGCGCGCCGCGCCGAGCCCTTCGACGAGCGCGCGGTTGCGGTCCCCGCACAGCGCCCAGACCTCGGCGCCGCGCCCCGCCGCGAGCTGCACGGCGAACGTGCCCACGCCTCCTGACGCTCCGATGACGAGCACCCGCTGCGGCGGCGCGCCCGCCGGCGGAGCGACGACGCGGCCGAGTGCCAGCGCCTGCCACGCCGTGCCGCCGGCGACCGGCAGGCTCGCGGCGACCGCAGCGTCGAGCTGGGCAGGTCGGGCGACGAGGCGCGACGCCGGGCACACCGCGTACATCGCGAGCCCGCCGCCGGCGGGAAGCTCGCCGACGACCTCGTCCCCGACCGCGAGCTCCGTCACGCCGTCGCCGATCCCGACGACGGTGGCGGCAGCATCCATCCCCCTCACCGCCTGGCGCGGGCGGCGCAGGCCGAACGCGAGGCGCACGAGGAGAGGCTCGCCGCGCATGACGCGGATGTCGCCGTTGTTGAGGCCCGTCGCGCGCAGGCGCAGCAGCACCTCGCCGCGGCGTGGCGCCGGCACGTCGATGTTCTCGAGCGCGACCGTGTCGGCATCGCCGTATCGGTGCTGCGTCCACGCGGGCATCGAGTCCGTGCGCAGGGACGCGGATCCGTGACGTGTCTCGGACATGTCATTCCTCCGGGTAGTCGAAGAGATCGTCGAGCCCGACGCCGAAGGCGCGGGACAGTTGGAACGCGAGCTCGAGCGTCGGCGAGTACCGCCCCTGCTCGATGGCGATGAGGGTCTGCCGCGTGACGCCCACGCGACGGGCGAGATCGGCTTGGGTCATGCCGGCCGATTCGCGGACGGCGCGGATCGAGTTGGTGACCTTCGTGGGCTTCACCATCAGACGAGCCCCCGGCGGTAGGCGATGACGCTCGCGATGCCGCCGACGATCGACGACAGCGCGAAGCCGAAGTACATGGTGTTGGCGATCCAGAACCAGTCGGCCTCGAACGCGCATAGGACGAGGACGCCGAGGCCGGCGATGATGAGGAACGCCTGGCCGACGCGCGTCGACATGTGCGCGATGTCGCGGTCGCGCTGGTCGCTCTTGCCCACACCGTCGGGGTCGAACATGCCGGCGAGGATGCCCCACGCGATGCTCAGCACGATCGCACCGACGATGCTCGCGCCGATCACCCACAGCATGATCGGCGCCCAGTCCACGTCGGTGAGCGGGCCGCCGTCGGCCTGCCGCAGCACGATCACGACGTAGACGATCGTGCCGATCACGCTGACGATGAGGCTCGACCAGATGTTGCGCTCTTCGTAGACCATGACTCCCCCAGAGGGTTGTAAAAGATTCTTGACACCGACGATAGGCGGGCCTACCGTGCGTGTCAAGAATCTTTTACACACCACTCGGAAGGAATCGACATGCCCTCGCTCATCCGCACCGCCCGCTGGACCGGCGGCGCTTACCTCGCCCTCGCCCTGCTCGGGGGCCTCGGCTTCCTGCTCGTGCGCCCCCTCGCGACCGAGGCGCTCGGCTACGCCCAGCTCGGCATCGCCCTCGAACTCGGCGTGGTGATCACCCAGTCGCTTGCGGCTGTCGGCTTCTTCGCGCTGTACCGCGAAGACCGGCCCGTCGCGGCCTACGCGGTCGCCGCGTTCGGCATGGGCAACGCCCTCGCGGTGCTGGGAAGCGCAGCGATGCTCACGGCGGCTCTCGCGATCTCTCTCGATCCGGCGACGGCGACGACGCCGGATGCCGCGCCCCTGCTGCGCGTCGTCGCGGATGCGTTCTGGACGGTCGGCGCGGTGTTCTTCGGGCTGTGGCTCGTTCCGATGGGGTGGTTCGCGATCACGACCGGACGGATGCCGCGAATCCTCGGCTGGATCCTCGTGGCGGGCGGGGCGGGGTACGTGGTGAACGCCGTGCTGTCGGCCGCCCTCCCCGGCACTGCCGGCGTCGCCGCGGACCTCATCGTGATCCCGGCGACCGTCGGCGAGCTGTGGATGGTCGGGTATCTCCTGATCCGCGGCATCCGTCGCGCCCCCGCTTCCCGACCGAAGCCGCTGGTCGCGCCGGCACCCGCCGCGTGACCCACCCCAGCGATACGCGCACCGCCGTCTCGGGTTCGGGGCGTGTCCCGCACGTTCGGGGCGCACCCCGCGCGCCCCGAACGATCGCCGCGCGCCCCAAGCCGGGAGCCACGGGAGCCCGGGTCGATCTCGCCGCGCCGAGCCGCCGCCACCGCGAACCGGCAGCTACAGGGGTTCGGGGCGCGTCCCGCACGTTCGGGGCGCACCCCGCGCGCCCCGAACGATCGCCGCGCGCCCCAAACCCGTGGCGGTGACGGATGCTGCAGCCCGCAGCATCCGGAATCCGCGTCAGATGACCGACTCGCTCCAGGGGTCGGGGTTGCCGAAGCGGTGCGCGGTGATCGTCACGGACTGCTCGTGGAGGAACGGCAGCAGCTCGAGCCGGCCGGCGGTGGTGACCTCGTTGTCGTAGACCGCGAGATCGGGGTCACCGCCCATGGCCTGCGCGACGACGCTGTGCAGCGCCGCGACCGAGTCGGGCTGGCCGATGAGTCGCACGCGCGCGGGCCGCGGCTCGGGGTCGGCGTCGGCGGCCGCTGCGACGATGTCGACGGCGGCGAGGCGCTCGAGCCACTGCTCGTCGGTCTCGACGAAGACGGCGACATCCTCCTCCGCCAGCACGCGGCGCACGGCGGCGGGCAGGCCGACGGGCGCGCTCAGCGTCAGTCGCGATCCGGCACGCAGACCCGCGATCACGACGCGCAGCACGGCCTGCCACGAGGCGTCTGCCGTGGCGCGCAGCGCGACGGCCGGGATCGGACGGTAGCGGAAGAGGTTGCGCTCGACGCCGAGGCCCGACACGTCCTTGACCTGGCCGTACTCGCGGTCCCACGCGATGGCGTCCGACAGGGCGCCGCGACGGAGCCACTCGAACGCCTCGTAGTCCAGCGACGGCTGCGCCGCCTCGATGAGGGCGACGATGCGGGTGTCGAGACCACGCAGGTGCAGCGTCGCGGACGTCGGGGCGCCGGAGGTGGCGCGCCACCGGCCGAGGCCAAGGAGGTAGTTGGGCCCGCCCGCCTTGGCGCCGGCGCCGACCGACGAGCGCTTCCACCCGCCGAACGGCTGGCGCTGCACGATCGCACCGGTGATGCCGCGGTTGACGTAGAGATTTCCCGCCTCGACGCGGTCGAGCCACAGCGCGAGGTCGTCGGGATTCTGCGTGTAGAGCCCCGCGGTCAGGCCGTAGGCCACGGCGTTCTGCAGCTCGATCGCGTGCGCGAGCGACGACGCGTGCATGATGCCGAGGACGGGTCCGAAGAACTCCTCGCGGTGGAAGCGTGAGCCGGGCTGCACGCCGGTGCGGATGCCGGGGCTCCAGAGCCGCCCATCGTACTCGGGAGCGGCGTCCACGCGCTTCGGCTCGACGAGCCACGACTCCCCCTCGTCGAGGGTGGTGAGCGCCCACTGGAGCTTCCCGCGCGGCACCTCGACGACCGGGCCGACCTCGCTGAGCGGATCGGACGGCGCGCCGACGCGGAGGGAGGTCGCAGCATCCACCAGCTGACGCGCGAAGCGCTGCGAGTGGCCGACAGGACCCACGAGGATCGCGAGCGACGCGGCGGAGCACTTCTGGCCGGCATGGCCGAACGCGCTCTTGATGAGATCGGATGCCGCGAGGTCGAGGTCCGCTGTCGGCATGACGATCATCGCGTTCTTGCCGCTGGTCTCGGCGAGGAGCGGGAGGTCGGGGCGCCACGAGCGGAACAGGGCCGCGGTCTCCCACGCGCCGGTGAGGATCACCCGGTCGACGCCCGGGTGCGACAGCAGCGTCTGCCCGAGACCGCCCTCGTCGATGTCGACGAGCGCGAGCACGTCGCGCGGCACGCCCGCCTCCCACAGCGCCTCGGCGACGACCGCCGCACAGCGCCGTGCCTGCGGCGCGGGCTTGAAGACGACGCCGGAGCCCGCGGCGAGCGCCGCCAGCACACCGCCCGCGGGGATCGCGATCGGGAAGTTCCACGGCGGAGTCACGACGGTGAGCCGGGCCGGCTCGAACACCGCGCCGCTCACGCGGTCGAGTTCGCGCGCGGTGGCGGCGTAGTAGTTCGCGAAGTCGACCGCCTCGCTGACCTCGACATCAGCCTCGGCGAAGACCTTGCCGGTCTCGGAGGCGGCGACCTCGATGAGCTCGCCGCGACGGGCTTCGAGTGCGCGCGCGGCGGCAGCCAGCACCAGGCTGCGCTCGGCGGCAGGGAGAGCGCCCCACGCCCGCGCGGCGTCGCGCACGCGCGTCACGATGCCGTGCAGCGCGGGCTCATCGGTGACGCGGGCCGCCTCGACTGTGGCGTCGCCGGCGCGCGAGGTCTCGATGCGGGACAGGATGCTGCGCGCCCAGGCGCGGTTCGCCGGCAGGGCCGGGTCGCTGTCGGCGGTGTTGCGGAAGCCCGGTGCGCCCGCGACGCGGGCTGCGGACTCGCGGGGCGCGA
The DNA here is from genome assembly GCF_042266945.1 of Microbacterium sp. NPDC056057. NCBI lineage: Bacteria > Bacillati > Actinomycetota > Actinomycetes > Micrococcales > Microbacteriaceae > Microbacterium > Microbacterium sp. NPDC056057. The sequence continues at coordinate 1,091,783 of NZ_JBHJWS010000001.1, read as the reverse complement.
ACACCGCCGTCTCGACGAACGCCTCGGCCCCGAACACCTGCTCGGGGACGGACCGCTCGACCGGGTCGGTGTCGCCCGGAACGGCCGAGCGCGCGATGCCGATCACGGCCTGGGTCAGACCTGCCTCGTCGGACGCCGCTGCGGCTCGCCGCAGGCGCGCCTGCGCGCGCGGGGAGTCGGCGCGGGCCGCGTCGGGGTCGGTCGCGATCGCCTCGGCGGCGCGGTCCTGCGACCGGTTCGCGCCGGTCGCGAGCGCCGGATCGTCGGCGCGGACGAGGGAGGCGAGGAACCGGTCGCGCTCGCGGTCGAACATCGCCGGGTCGTCAGCGAGGTCGAAGGCGGCCGACAGGAAGTTGTCGCTCGAGGCGTTCTCCTCGAGGCGTCGCACCAGGTAGCTGATCGCCACGTCGAACTCGTCGGGACGCACCACCGGGACGTACAGCAGCACATGGCCGACCTCGCGCGTGACCGCCTCGACCTGGCCCTGCGCCATCCCGAGCAGCATCTCGAACTCGACGTCGTTCCGGACTCCCGCGGCGCCCGCGAGCAGCCAGGCATAGGCGATGTCGAAGAGGTTGTGACCGGCGACGCCGATCCGCACCGCGCGGGTGTGCTCCTTCTGGAGTGCGAACCGGAGGCACCGCACGTAGTTCGCGTCGGAGTCGACCTTCTCGCCGTACGTGGCGAGACTCCAGTCGTGCATGACCGCGTCGACGCGCTCCATCGCGAGGTTCGCGCCCTTCACGAGTCGCACCTTGATGCGCGCGCCGCCGTTCGCGACGCGCTCCTGCGCCCACGCGGTGAGCCGCTCGAGCGCGGGCAGGGCGTCGGGCAGGTAGGCCTGGAGCACGATGCCGGCTTCGAGGTGGCGCAGGCGCGGGTCGGCGAGGAGGCGCGTGAACACCGCGATCGTGAGATCGAGGTCGCGATACTCCTCCATGTCGAGGTTGATGAACGTCGGTCCGTTCACCGAGCTCGTGGGCGAGGCCGCCGTGAGGTACAGCGGGCGAAGCCGGGCGACGACCTTCTCGACGACCTCGTCGAACGCCCACATCGAGATGTGGCTGGCGATCGCCGAGACCTTGACCGAGACGTAGTCGACATCGGGGCGGCGGATGAGCTCGTGGATGCCCTCGAGCCGGCGCAGCGCCTCCTGCTCGCCGAGCACTGCCTCGCCCAGGAGGTTGAGGTTGAGCCGCGCGCCGCTCTTACGAAGAGTGGCGATCGCGGGACCGAGCTTGTCGGGACGGGCGTCGACGACGAGATGCCCGACCATCTCGCGCAGCACGCGCCGTGCGATGGGCACGACCGGCGACGGCAGCACCGGTGCGACCGCACCGCCCACACGGACGGCGCCGCGCAGGTACCAGGGCAGGAACTCCGGCACGAGAGGTGCGACGCGATGCAGATGGGATGCCGCGGCCGACAGACTCTCGGGACGCATCACGCCGTCCACGAACCCGATCGTGAACGGCAGGCCGTTCGGGTCCTTGAGCACGCCCGCCAGTCGCTCCGCCGCCGGATCGACCTCGACCTCGGCGCTCTCGGCGATCCACCGCTGCGCGAGGGCGACCGCCTCACCGGCCACGTGCTCGTCGGGTCGTACTTGCATTCGCACTCCAGCTGTCACGTCGTCGGACTCCGTGGTTCCAGCCTGCACCTCAATGTGCGCGATCGGGTTCACCTGCTGCATGAGGTCAAGGGTGAGGCATCCATTCATTCGTGAAAAGCGATCATCTACGATCGATATCGTTCGGATTTCTCGATGGGATGCTGATGTTCGAGCTGCGTCGTCTCAGACTGCTCCACGAGCTCGCGCTCCGCGGCACGCTCGCGGCCGTCGCCGACGCGCTCTCGTACAGTCCGTCCACGATCTCGCAGCAGCTCGCGCAGCTCGAGAAGGAGGCCGGCGTCGCGCTGCTGGCGCCGGAAGGGCGGCGGGTGCGGCTCACCGAGCACGGACGCGTCCTGGCGGCACACGCCGCGCGTGCACTCGACCTCGACGAACAGGCCCGCGGCGAGCTCGAGTCCCTGCACCCGGGGCTCGCGCCGGTGCGCGTCGCGGTCATGCAGACCGCCGCGCTCGCCATCGTGCCCGCCGCGCTCGGACTGCTGTCCGAACGCGCGCCCGATCTTCGCGTCGAGCTCGTCGAGATGCCTCCCGAGCTCGGGCTCTTCGAGCTCACGGCGCGGGGCGTCGACCTCGTGATCGCCGAGCAGTACCCCGGGCACACGCGGGCCCACGCGCCGGGTCTCGAGCGCGACCCGCTCGGCACCGACCCGATCCATCTGGCCGTGGCATCCACTGATCCCGCCCACTCGCTCGACGACCTGAGCGGTCGCCCGTGGGTGATGGAGCCCGCCGGCACCGCCGCGCGTCTGTGGGCGGTGCAGCAGTGCCGCGCCGCGGGCTTCGAGCCCGACGTGCGGTACGAGCTGGCCGACCTGTCGGCCCACGCGCGCCTGGTCGCGGCCGGGCAGGCGGTCGCCGTGCTGCCCGACCTGCTGTGGGAGGGGTCGGCGGTCCCGGTGTCGCTGCTCGATCTCCCCGGTCGCCCCGCGCGCGAGATCTTCACCGCGCAGCGCACCGCGTCGCGGGCACGCGCGGGCATCCTGGAGGTTCGGCGTGCCCTGCACGACGCGTTTCCGCTGCGGCGGACGGATGCTGCGCCCCCAGGCTCTTAGCGGGACCCGAAGGCCGCGCCGTGGCGGGGTCGCAGCATCCGCCTCCCGGTCAGGTGCGCTCGGTGTGCTCGTGCCCTTCCGGCGGAGTCGGCGGCCGCTCGTCCGTGTTCGCACGGCGGCGCTCGGCGCCCTCGAGCACCGTGTCCCGGTCGCCGGCGGTTTCGCCCATGTGGGCTGCGGCCGACGGGGCGGCGGCGTTGCGGGCACCGGTGCCGTCGACGTAGGGGTCGACGTCGTCGGCCTTGCGCATCGCCTCTGCGTGCTGCTGACGCAGGTCCTCGGCTTCGGCGCGGTGGTCGTCGACGCGTCCCGCGCGGCGTTCGGCCTCCATCGATGCTTCGGCCGCCCGCGCCTTGGCGTCCTCCGCGGCCGCCGCGGCGGCTGCGGCGTCCGCGCGGGCACGTGCCGCCTCGGCCTCGTGCTGCCGGGCCTGCAGCTCGGTCTCGCGCGCGTCTTCGCGCATCTTCTCGGCGCGATCGTGCTGGTGCTCCCGGCGACGCTCACGGCGCCCGCGCGCTGTGAGCAGCAGGGCGACGACGACGATCGCGAGCACGATGACGACGCCGACGATGATCCAGATCAGGGTGGTCGTATCCACGGCTCCTCCTTCTCCCTCCGACGCCGGCGGGGTTCGGCCGGCGCCACCACTGCCAGGCAACCTCCGCACCCGGCGAGCGGCAAACCCGTTGCGCACCGGCAGTGCGTGCGCTAGGCCCGGCGCTGCACCGGGGATTCTTAGGTTCCGGACCCCCTCACGCATAGGATGAGTGCTCTCGCCGACGCAGTTCGCCACCACCCGCCACGCCCCCCGAAGGACCCGCGTTGACCGACACGCCCGCCCTCGTCTTCGACGGAGACCGTCCCCGCGATGAAGCAGAGACGCTCCGCCTCCAGGAATGCTCGCAGGAGCAGATCCGCACGATCGGACGCATCCAGGCGCACGGCGCCCTTTTCGGCATCGATGAGGCGACCGGAGTCGTGGTCGTCGCGAGCGAGAACGTCGAGCACTGGCTCGGACGCGACCTGCGCGAGGCCGGCAGCGACACGCTTTCCTGGGCGATCAGCCAGGGACTGGCCGTCGATCCGGTGCGCGCGGAGTTCGAGGGCGGCGTCTACGACGTCATCGCACATCGCGGCACCGTCCCGCTCGTCGTCGAGCTCGAGCCCGTGGTGCCGGAGCTCGAATACGTCCGCACCGGAGTCGTCGGCGCGATCCAGCGCTTGGCGGGGGTCACCGACCCCGACGAGCTGCGGCAGCAGGCAGCCCGCGAGATCAAGGACATCACGGGCTTCGACCGGGTCATGTGCTACGAGTTCCACGAGGACGGGCACGGGCAGGTCGTGGCCGACGAGCGCGAACCCGGCATGGAGGCGTACTTCGGACTCCACTTCCCCGGCTCCGACATCCCGGCGCAGGCGCGTGCGCTGTACATCGAGAAGCGCTCACGGGTGATCGCCGACACCGAGGACCCGGGCCTCGCCCTGCACACGCTCCTTCCCGAGGACGCCCCGCTCGACCTCGGGCGCAGCGAGCTGCGCGCCGTGTCGCCGCACCACCTCCAGTTCATGCGCAACATGGGGCAGGCGGCGACGGTGTCGTTCGGCCTCGTCATCGAGGACCGCCTCGTGGGGATGTTCACGTGCGCTCACCGCACCCCCCGACGTCTGCCCGTGCTGCTGCGCCGGGCCCTCGAGGTGATGGCGACCCAGGTCGTGACCCAGCTCGCCGCTGCTGAGCAGATCCGGCGCCTGCGCCGGCAGCTCGAGGCGCGCGAGCGGCGGATCGCCATCATCGCCCCGCTCTACGGGCGCGGCGACGTCGGCACCGTGCTGATGAGCGGCGAGCGGACCGTGCTCGACGTGGTTCCCGCAGACGGCGCCCTGCTGCGGATGGGCGAGACGGTCCACACCGTGGGCGTCGTGCCGCCCCCCGCTCGCTTGTTCGCCGTGATCGACGAGCTCGGCCCGGGGCGACTGCTGTGGGAGGCGCTTCCGATCGAACGGCCGGGCCTCGCGGTGGAGGTGCCGGGCGTCGCCGGCCTTCTCATCGTCCCGCTCGGCGGCGACGGCGACACGCTCGTCTTCGTACGCAGCGAGGTCTCGCGCACGGTCGACTGGCTCGGCGACCAGCGACCGGAGAACCGCGACACGCCGCTCTCCCCTCGCCGGTCGTTCTCCGCCTGGCGCGAGAGCGTCACGGGTCGCAGCCTCCCGTGGGGTGAACACGCCCAGGACGCTTCGGCCCTCGGTGAGGAGATCAGGTCGGCCATGGTCGCCCGCACCCAGGCGGAGCTCGCGGAGCTCGCGCTGCGCGATGCACTCACGGGTCTCCACAACCGCCGCTTCCTGGACGACCGGCTGAACGAGCTGCTGCAGGGCTCCGGCGCCGCCCTGGCTGTCGTCTTCCTCGACCTCGACGACTTCAAGCTCATCAACGACACGTACGGCCACGAGATGGGCGACGCCGTCCTGGCCGCGATCGGCCGCCGGCTGAGCGGGGTGGCCCGCAGCTCCGACATGGTCGTACGGCTGGGCGGCGACGAGTTCGTGATCGTGTGCGTCAGCGCAGGTCCGGAGGAGGCCGCGGCGATCGCGGGAAGGGCGCTGGCCGCGATCGCCGAGCCGATCACGGTACGGGGCGTCGAGGTCGCCGTGGGCGCCTCCGCGGGCGTCGTCGCAGCCGAGCGCGGGATCTCTCCCGGAGGGCTGCTGGATGCCGCGGACGCGGCGATGTACCGCGCGAAGCGCGACGGTGGCGGTCGGGTCTCAGCGTGACGGAAGGTCGGGCTCGGGGACGACCCGGAGCCCGGACGACGAGTTCGCCGCGTCGATCAGATCCTGCAGCCAGAGCCGGTTGATCTCGGGCATCGGCCCCTCGTACTCGAACCGCAGCGGCGTCACCGACGAGATCCAGACGGCCTGACGCAGCGACGTGTGCTCGTCGACGTGGGCGAACGACAGGTTCTCCCGACGCCGCAGCTTCGCCATGATGACCAGCTCGAGGTGAGCGAGGGTGCGATCGTCGATCGTGAAGGACGCCGGGGGTGCGCCGTAGTGAAGTATGCCCACGCGTCGATCCTACGGGCGGGTGGCGCAGGTACGCTGGTGCGATGGCGATCGTGAACCGGCTCACCGTGGATGGACGCGACTATTTCCTTCCCGACCCCGTGTCGGAGCTGAAGACCAAGATCCTCGAGGCGATCAAGGCGGGGGGCGGCTATGTGAACATCCCGCCGCTGCGCGGGGGCCCGGGAGTCGACATCCTGTTCTCCCCCGGCATGCCGGTGACGTGGTCGCAGTTCGAGGTCGGCGACACGCCGGCGCCCAGCGACGAGCAGAGCGAGGACCTCGCCGACTACGGGCTCTGAAGCGGGGCCGCGCGCTCCGGTCCGGTCAGACCGCGAGCAGCTCGTCCATCTCGTCGGACGGCATCGGGAGCCCCCACAGGTAGCCCTGCCCGCGGTGGCAGCCGCGACGGCGGGAGCGCTCGAGGTGGGCCACGGTCTCGATGCCTTCCGCCAGCACCCGCCATCCGTGCTCGGCGCTGCTCGCGACCACGGCGGCGATCGCGTCGTCGGCTTCGGCATCCGTCCGCTGCGTGAGTGATCGGTCGATCTTCACCTCGTCGATCGGAAGGGCCTCCAGCATCGCCACGGTGGTGTCACCGCCGGCGTAGTCGTCGACCGAGATCGAGACCCCGACGGACCGCAGCGTCTGCATCGCGGTGACCATCTCCGGACGCAGCTGCGGCGTCGGAGCCTCGGTGATCTCGATCGTGATGCCGGCAGGGTCGATGCCGAGCCGGTCCAGCCGCGCCACCACCGTGTCGGCGTACCGGGTGGAGAAGTGCGCGGGAGACGCGTTAACCGCGAGACCGAGCGGGTGTCCCGACCCGCGCCACCGCATCACGCGCTCCGCCGCCCGGTCGAACACCTGCAGATCCACCTCGTCGAGGAAATGCCCCTGCTCCGCGAGGGGGATGAACGTGTCGGGCGGGACCGCGCCGAGGTGCGCATGGGTCCAGCGACAGAGCGCTTCGACGGCGACGGGGTCCGTCGGCTCCGGGGCGTCGGGTGGGCCCGCCGGATCCAGGTCGTACTGCGACTGGAAGGCGATCCACAGCTCGCCGGTCGAGAGCGCGGCGCGCAAGTCACGGGTGAGCTGGAGGGGACGGGGCATGCCACCAGCGTCGAGGACGTTCGCGTCGAGGCGCAACACCAGACAAATGCGGCGAAACGGCGTATGATGTCGCGCACTCTCGGCCAGAGACGCGATCCGACACGTCACGATGCCCCGAGGGCTAAGGTGGGACCGATGGGCACGCTCACCTACGACACCCGCGTCACGACGTCGATCGACGATCGGATCCTCGCGCATCTGCAGGCGGTCATCTGGGCCAAGCTGCGACGCGGCGAGTCGTTCCCTTTCACGTGGAGCGACCCGACCCGCGCCGGCCTCGGACGCACCTCGGTGTGGCTGAGCCCGAACGTCTCGCTGGCGTTCGAGTACTTCGGCGGCCGCCAGCCTCGCCTCAATCCCGCGTGGGTGGACGCCCTCGCCAAAGCGGCGAACTCACCCGCGGGCCTCACGATCGTGCCCGAGCCCGACGACCCCGCGGCACCGTAAATAGGCGCGGCCGGCGTTCCTGTCAAGACCCGGGGTCGGCGTCGACGCGTGCTTAGCGTGGACGCATGACACAGCACACCGAAGACCGGGCTGGTGAGATCCACTGGTCCACCCCCGAGCGCGGCTCCTGGGCCGCTGACCGCTTCGGACGCCAGGTGGGCGGGGTGACGCGGGACGAACGCGGCTATGTGGCGACTCGCGGTGGCCGGACCCTCGGCCGCTACCGTTCCCTCGACGCCGCGCTGGACGCCGTCGATCACCGCAGCTGGACCCACCTGCAGCCGAGCCGCTACTGGACCCTGCTGCTCGCGACCATCAACGTGGGCATCCTCGCCGCGATGTCGCTGATCGCGACGGCGATCCTGCGCTGACGTCTCAGCTCCAGACGCTGGGCGCCTCCGCGCGCGTGGGAGGCAGAGCGGATGCTGCCGCCCAGTCGTGCACCCACGCATCCACCTCGGGAACCCCTTCCGGGCGGCCGATCGCGGCGAAGAGCTCCTCGTGCGACAGCGTCCCCCCGGACCGCTTCATCATGCGGGCGCGGATGATCGCGCGGGCGTACACCTCGCCGCCGACCACCGCACGATGCTCGAGGTAGACGGCCTTGTCGTCGTGGCCGATCATGCGCGATTCGACGTCGAACTTCTGCCACAGATTGAGCGACTTGCGGAAGGTCACCGTCTCGCTCGAGACCACGGCGTACCAGCCGTAGGTCTTCATGACGTCCCACAGGCCCGTCCGCACGAGGAGGTCCCACCGGCCGAGGTCGAACAGCGAGAGGTAGCGCCCGTTGTTCATGTGACGCAGAAGGTCGATGTCGGTGAGCAGGGTCGTGAGCCGGATCCGGCTGATCTCGCTCGGACCGAGTCGTCCGCCGCGCCGCAGCCTCCGCCGCGCGGTCACCATCACGATCAGGGTCCGCCACATCACGTTCACGAGGTGCGATCGTAGCGATCCTCGACGGGTCCGCCGATTCCGTTGTGGATTCCCGACAGCTTCCCTCGGGCGCCCGCTCAGATCGGTGCGCCGTGAGATTCGAAGATCCTCCGGGGCGCAGCATCCGTTCGTCACCCCTCGTTCACCCGGCGTTGCCCCGATTTCGGGTCTCGCGCCGACGCGCGTAGAGTCTGGCCATGGAAGCCGAAACCCAGACCGACATCGTCGTCCGTCCGGTGCGTGACGTCGACGCGGAGGCCCTCGGGCGCGTCCACGCGACCGCCTGGCACGAGACGTACGACCACCTCATCAGCAAGGCCGCCCTCGAGGCCGTCTCGCCCAAGCGTCTCGCCGAGCTCTGGACCCACTGGGCCGTCCAGGGTCCCGAGTTCAAGATGTTCGCCGCCCTCGTGAACGGCGACATCGTCGGATTCGCGGGCTCCGGCCCCGCCCGCGACAAGGACGCGCCGCGCTTCCGCGAGCTGTACTTCATCTACCTGCTCGACGCCCACCACGGCACCGGCATCGGCCAGAAGCTCTTCGACGCGGTCGTCGAGCCCGCCGAGGGCCTGTACCTGTGGGTCGCCGACGACAACCCCCGCGCGCACCGCTTCTACACGCGCAACGGCTTCGCGCTCGACGGCGCGACGCACACCGAGCCCTTCCTCGGCGAGACCCTCACCGAGGTGCGCTTCGTGCGCTGATCCACCGCTGTCCCGTGGGGGCGTGTCCGGTTCGCCGGATACGCCCCCACGACGTTTCCGACGGCGGAGCAGGAGCGCCCGCGCATCCGGAAGACTGGACCCATGCCGCCTCGCACCGCGCTCACCGTCTGGCCCCTCGAGGGCATTCCCGAGATCGAGGCCGGCACCGACCTCGTCGATGTGATCGCCCGCGCGGCGGGTGACGAGCTCACGGACGGCGACATCCTCGTGGTGACGTCGAAGATCGTGTCGAAGGCAGAAGGGCGCTTCGTCGTCGCCGACGACCGCGAAGACGCGATCACGTCCGAGACCGTGCGGGTCGTGGCATCCCGCACCACCCCCAACGGCTCCACGACGCGCATCGTCGAGAACCGCCTCGGCATGGTCTCGGCCGCGGCCGGCGTCGACGCGTCCAACACCCCCGAGGGCACGGTGCTGCTGCTGCCCGTCGACCCCGACGCGTCCGCGCGGGCGATCGCCGCGGGCCTGCGGGAGCGCCTCGGCGCCCAGGTCGGCGTCATCGTCTCCGACACGCTCGGCCGCGCCTGGCGGGAGGGCCAGACCGACCACGCGATCGGCGCGGGCGGCGTGCACGTCTTCGAGGACCTGCGCGGAGGGACGGATGCCGAGGGCCGCCCGCTGGTCGTCACGATGCCGTGCGTCGGGGACGAGCTCGCGGCCGCAGCGGACCTCGTCAAGGGCAAGGCGACCCGGCGCCCCGTCGCCGTGGTGCGCGGCCGCGCCGACCTCGTCGGCGCCCTGGATCTTCCCGGCGCCCGTTCGATCGTGCGCCCGCTCGAGAAGGACATGTTCCGCCTCGGCGCCGACGAGGCCTACGCCGAGGGATTCGCCGCGGGCGCAGCATCCGTCTCGACCTGACCCCCCGATCCCGCGCCACCCGATCGCCCCGCAGACTTCCTCGAACGGGGGTGGCGGACCCCGAAGACGCGGACCGACCCGCCGTCGCAGAGCCGCGACGACGGGTCGGATGGAGCGCGGGTGGGCAGCTCCCAGACTTCGATGCGGGGCGGTCAGCTCCCGGACTTGAGCACCGCCTGGCCCGCCGAGACCTGCACGTCGATCGTGCGGGACGCGCCGGGCGTCGAGCCGATGCTGTTGTCGAACTGGCCGGCCGAGACCTCGGAGCGCACGTCGTACTCGCCCTCGGGCACCGTGAGCCGCAGCGAACCGGCGCTCACGTCGAGCTCGATCGCGTCCGGCGCGGTGCCGGTCAGGGTCGCGTCGAGCGAGCCCGCGCTCACGGTGAGGTCGGCTTCGCGCACGCCGTCGAGCTCGAGCGTGCCGCGTCCGGCGCTGACATCCGCGCTGAGCGAATCCGCCGATCCCGTCACGTCGAACGAGCCGGCCGCGAGCGAGAGGTCCAGCTCGCCGAACTCGCCGTCCGTCACGAACTCACCGGCAGCGAGAGAGATGTCGGCGTCCAGTCCTTCCAGCGACGCAGGCAGCCGCAGCACGGCATCCGCTCCCCCGTCGCCGAACCATCCGCGCCAGCCGAACCAGTCGCGGTCGGGCGACGAGACTTGCAGCGTGTCGCCGTCGCGCTCGAGGCGCCAGTCTCCGGCGCCCCACGAGCTCGTCACCTCCAGCTCGGCCTCCTGAACATCGGAGAACTCGACGCGCAGCGTGCCGGCGGCGGCGTCGACGTCGAGCTCCTCGACGCCGGCCGCGTCGGCCGTGCGGGTCGAGGTGTGGACCGCTGCCGAGGCGATGGTCCCGACGGCGGCCGAGATCCCCGCGCCGAGGAGCACGATGCCGCCCAGCACGATCACGACGATCGCGACGGCGCGCGATCCACCGGAGGAGGGGCGCGGCGGTTCGACGGGGCTGTCGGGCACCACGGGAGGAGGGGTCAGGGTCGTGCTCATCGGTTCGTTCCTGTCTGCGGCCCGCGGCCGCTCGGTGTCGTCGGAGCCGGCGGCGTCGGGCCGCCGTGCTCGAGGTGGGCGATCGCGGCGAGCACGCGCCGGTTGCCCGATTCGTCGGGTTCGAGGTCCAGCTTCTGGAAGACCGCGGTGATGTGCTTCTCGACACTGCCCTCGGTGACGTGCAGCGTCTTGGCGATGGCCTGGTTGGAGCGTCCCTCCGCGATGAGCGCGAGCACCGAAGCCTCGCGTTCGGTGAGGCGCAGCATCCGTTCGTCCCTCGTCCTTCGGCTGAGCAGCTGCGCGACCACCTCGGGGTCGAGCACCGTGGCACCGGCCGCGATGCGCTCGATCGCCTCGAGGAAGTCGGTGACGTCGGCCACGCGATCCTTGAGGAGGTAGCCGAGGGCTCCGCCGCTGGACGAGATGAGGTCGGCGGCGTAGCGCTCCTCGACGTACTGCGAGAGCACGAGCACTGCGAGCTGGGGCAGGCGGGCCCGCAGCGACAGGGCCGCGCGGATGCCCTCGTCGACCCAGGTCGGCGGCAGCCGCACGTCGAGGATGCAGAGGTCGGGCGCCGTCTCGTCGACGGTCTCGTCGAGCCGCGACGCGTCGGGGAGGGCGGCGACCGCCTCGTGGCCGGAGTCTTCGAGCACCCGCACCAGGCCGGCGCGCAGCAGCGCCGAGTCCTCGCAGATCAGGATGCGCACGGGATGCTCACCTCCACGCTCGTCGGTCCGCCGGCGGGGCTGTCGATGCGCGCCTCGCCGCCGGCCGCGAGGACGCGGTTGACGATGCCGTCGAGGCCGCCACCGGGGATGACCCGCGCGCCGCCGACGCCGTTGTCCTCGACGCGGGCCCACAGCGTGCCGGGCTCGCGCAGTCGCGCGACCACGCGCACCTCGGTCGCCCGCGAGTGCTTGGCGGCGTTGGTGAGGGCCTCGGCGATCACGAAGTACGCGGCCGCCTCGGTGTCACGGCTGCACCGGCCATCGAGGCGGACGTCGGTGTGCACCGGCACGACCGAGCGGGCGACGAGCGCCGAGATGGCGGCGTCGAGACCGCGATCGTCGAGGACGGAGGTGTGGATGCCTCGGGCCAGCTGCCGCAGCTCGGTGATGGCCGCCTTCGTCGAGGTGTGCGCCTCGGTGATGAGGGCCTTGGCGGCCTCCGGGTCGGCGTCGATCTTCTGCTGCGCGAGCCCGAGGGTCATTCCGACGGACACGAGCCGCGGCTGGACGCCGTCGTGGAGGTCGCGCTCGATGCGCGTGCGCTCGACGTCGGCTGCGCGCACCGCGCCGGCGTGCTGCTGGCTCGACATGCGCGCCGCGGCGGCGAGCTGGGCCTCACGTGAGGGGACCATGATCGCCCGCGCGATGATGCCGTGGAGCACGCCGAGCCCGATGAGCGCGGCCGCCGAGAAGAGCGCTGCGAAGATGCCCACGGGGACCGCCCACGCGAGCGGCACCTCGATGCCGGTGCGCGCGAGCCGAACGGCGCTCGCATCGGCGAACAGCGGCGCGAACACGAGGACGGCGCCCGACACCAGGAGTCCGGCGAGAACCACGACGACCCAACCGAGGATCGTCGCGATCGCGAGGTTCGCGATCGCGCGCCACGTGCCAGGATCGATCGCCTGCATCCAGATCGTGCGCAGGAGCCCGCCGAAGCCGGGCCGGCCGCTGGTCCGCGGACGCAGCCGCGGAAGACCGAACCGGTACAGCCCGTCGACGCGCTCGGTCTCGAGCCAGCCGAGCGCGAAGAGCACGTAGACGAGCCCGACGAGGAGGACGAGGCCGATGCCGATCACGAACACGAGGCCGATGCCGACGCCGAGCAGTGTGAAGAGGAGGGAGAATGCCGCGGCGCCGATGACGCCGAGGGCCGCGAGCTGCGCGATGGCGCCCGCCACCTGGGCGGGCCGCGTCACCGGGCGGACGGGAGGAGAGTCCGAGGAGGTCATGTCACCAAAGTTAGGCGCGCACGCCGCGCCGCGCTCCCGAGGCACCCGGAGACTTCTCTTCGGGTTATCCCCCCCTCTCCGGATGCTCTGCGAGGTGCGGCGTCGGCGGCACGGGCTAGGGTGTTGGCGATGCCAGCTGCCAGATCCCGCAAGACCCAGGGCACCCAGCCGCCCTCCTTCGACTTCGACGAATCGTCGCTGGGCGCGCTCGATCCCGGTGACGACGAGATGCTCGACTCCGGGCGCCTCGACGGCGTCGCGTATTCGGGCATCGCCCGTGACACCTGGCAGCTCGAGTCCGGCGCCACCGTCGAGGCGTGCCGCTTCGACGGGCTCAACCTCGAGAGCTGGGCGCTCCGCGGTGCCCACCTCGTCGAGTCCGTCTTCGCCGGCGCGAACGTACCCGCGGTCTCCGCCGCGCGCGGCGGCTGGCGCGATGTCGAGCTCCGCGACAGCCGGTTCGGCTCCGTCGAGGCCTACGACGTGGCCTGGCGCGGCATCCGATTCACTCGCTGCAAGCTCGGCTACGTGAACCTCCGCGGGGCGGAGCTGCTGGACGTCGCCTTCGTCGACTGCACCATCGACGAGATCGACCTCCTGGATGCCTCGGCCCGCCGCGTCGCGTTCGACGGCGCCCGCATCGGCACTCTGAACGCCAGCGGGGCGCGGCTCACCGACGTCGACCTGCGCGGGGCCGACGTGGGTCAGGTCGTCGGGATGGAGGGCCTGCGCGGCGCGACGATCTCGCCCGAGCAGCTGCAGCTCATGGCAGCGGCCCTCGCGGACCTCGCCGGCATCGTCGTCGAATAGGCCGGTCGCGTCAGCGGCCGGAGACCTTGCCGAACAGGCGGGCGATCGGCGCGAGCACGAGCGGCCGCGCGGCCACCCAGGCGGCGACGATCACGACGAGCGAGGCGACGAAGAACCAGAACCCGGTCCAGTTGTCCGCGTACGCGTTCGGGTCTACCGAGCCCTGCGAGGCGTACATGTGGTTGAGGTTGCGGAGGGCGCCGGTCGCGAACACCAGGAACACGTGCACCGCGATGAACACGACGAAGTAGAGCATCACCGGGAAGTGTACGGCGCGCGCCCACTCCACCGGGTACGCCTTGTTCAGCCCCGCCGCGTTCTTCGGCCACACGTGGCTCATCCGGACCCCCGTCGCGATCGCGAGGGGTGCGGCGAGGAACACGGTGGCGAAGTACGCCAGCTGCTGCAGCGAGTTGTAGTTCACCCACCCGTTCTCGGTGGGCCAGTCCAGCGACACGTACTGCAGGCCCGCCGAGATCGCGTTGGGGAACACCTCCCACGACGTGGGCACGATCTTCATCCATTGGCCGGTCACGAACAGCAGCACCACGAAGATCACGCCGTTGACGATCCACAGGATGTCGAGCGACTGGTGGAACCACAGGTTCAGGCTCATCTTGCGCCGGCCGTTGCTGCGCGGCGACCAGAACACGGTCGGGCGCTTCTCGGTGCGCACCTGCAGACCGGTGCGGATGATCAGCACCATCAGGAACACGTTGAAGAAGTGCTGCCACCCGAGCCACGCAGGGACTCCCACCGGCGCTCCCTCGGGCAGGTGGTACTCGCCCGGGTAGGCCGCGAGGAAGTCCACGCCCCATTGGGTCGAGAGCAGCCATCGCACCGCGAACACGGCCATGGCGGCCGCGTACAGCAGTCCGGCGCCGCCGACGATCACCGCGCCGGCCCACTGACCGCGCGTGAACGGCCCGATCCGCTTCGGCTCCGCCGCCTTGGCCGCGGGGTGGGTCTTGGCGGTGGCCCCGGCCCAGACCGTGCGACGGAACGGCAGCGGCTGCGTCAGCGGGATGCCCGTGGGGTTCGCGACCACCGGGAGTTCGGGAACGGATGCCGCCACCTCGGCAGCTGCCACGGTCGGTGCCTCCGCAGCCGGCGTGGCTGCGGCATCCGTCATCGCCGCCGCAGTCGCGGTCGGCGCTTCCGAGGCCGGTGCGGCTGCGGCCTCCGTCAACGCCGCTGCGGTCGCGGTCGGCGCGAAGCCTGCCGGCGGCCATGGCTCGCCGCCCGCCACGCGGGGAAGGCCTCGGCGCAGCGCCTTGGCCCCGTCGCCCGCGGCGGTCGGAGCTGATCCCGGCGCGGCCGCGCGCGGGGTCGGCGAGGCCCCCTGCGGCACGGAGGTCGAGCCAGGCCCCTGCGGTTCCGCAGTCACTTCTGGTGCATGAACCGTCTCGGTACCCGCCGCAAGCGACTGCGGAACCACGGGCGCTTCACCGACGGGCGGCCAGGGCTCGCCGCCGGGCGTGCGCGGCAGACCCCGGCGCCGCGCGCCTGCAGCGACCGCACCTCGCGGTTCCGTCACCTTCGGGGCGGTATCTTCCTGCGCACCCGCCACAACCGACTGCGGAACCGGATGATCGCGGGCGACTCCGGCCTCGGGGGTCGCGACGCGCGGGGTCGAGGCATCCGACTCCGCGTGTTGCGCCACCTGAGCGGCAGCGACCTCGGCTGTCGACGCAGCGACAGAACCGTTGCCGTTGGTGCCGGGCGCGGCGCCGGCGGGCGGCCAGGGCTCGCCGCCGGGCACGCGCGGGAGGCCGCGGCGCACCGTGGAACCGAACGTCGCCATGCCGGGTTACGCCTTCTTCGCCTCGAGCGCCGCGATCAGCTGCGGCACGACCGTGAACAGATCGCCCACCACGCCGAAGTCCGCGATCTCGAAGATCGGGGCGTCGGCGTCCTTGTTGATCGCGACGATGGTCTTCGCGGTCTGCATGCCGGCCTTGTGCTGGATCGCGCCCGAGATGCCGAGCGCGACGTACAGCTGCGGCGACACCGAGACGCCGGTCTGCCCGACCTGGTACGAGTACGGCACGTAGCCGGCGTCGACGGCGGCACGCGAGGCGCCGATCGCGGCGCCGAGCGCGTCGGCGAGCTGCTCGACGAGTTCGAACTTCTCGCCGGATCCGAGTCCGCGTCCGCCCGAGACCACCTTCGCCGCACCACGCAGCTCGGGGCGCGACGACGACACCACGGCCTCGTCGACCGAGGTCACGGTCGCGGCGCGACGGCTCGAGGCGCGCACCTCGAGCGGCTCCCCCTCGACTCCGGCGACCGCGTCGGCGCGGGCGTCGATCGAGCCCTGGCGGATCGTGATGACCGGCGCACCCCAGGTGACGGCCGAGTCGACGTTGTACGCGCCGCCGTAGACCGAGTGGTGCGCGACCACGCCTTCCGCGTCGCGCGAGACACCGACGGCGTCGACTGCGACGCCGGAGCGGGTGCGGGCGGCATACCGGCCGGCGACCTCGCGGCCCTCCACCGAGTTCGCCACCAGGATCGCGTCCGGGCGCACCAGGTCGGCGGCCTCCGTCAGAGCGTCCACGCGCGGGACCGACAGGCCCTCGCCGGCCGGCGCGACCAGCACCGACGCGGCACCGAGGGCCGCAGCATCCGTCGCCAATGCGGCATCGCCGACGATCACCGCGACCGGCGTGCCCACCGAGGCGGCAGCGCCCAGCAGCTCGGCCGCCGTCTTGGCGAGCCCGCCCGAGGGCGTGGTGTCGAGGAGGACCAGGATCGAGTCATCTGCAAACGTCATCGGAGCACCCTCACGCGAGCCGGTTCTGGATGAGGAAGTCCGCGAGCTTCTGGCCCGCATCCCCCTCGTCGACGATCTTGACGCCGGCCTCGCGCGGCGGCTTCTCACTGAGCGCGATCACGATCGACCGCGACGCATCGGGATCGTGCGGGTCGATCTCGAGCTCGGCGAGCGACAGGGTCTCGAACGGCTTCTTCTTCGCCGCCATGATGCCCTTGAAGTTGGGGAAGCGCGCGTCGGGCAGCGCCTCGGTGATCGAGATGACCGCCGGCAGCGCCGCCGTCACCTGGAGCGTCGCAGCGTCCGAGGCGCGCGTGCCGAGCACCTCGCCCTCGCGGATCTCGACCGAGCTGAGGTACGTCGCCGACGGCACGTCCAGGATCTCGGCCACCATCGCGGGGACGATCCCGCCCACCCCGTCGGTCGACAGGTTGCCGCCGATCACCAGGTCGAACCCGGTGCGCTGCAGCGCCGCGGCGAGCACCTCGGCCGTCAGCCCCAGGTCGGCGCCGAGCAGTCCCTCGTCGACGACCTGCACGGCCGACGCGGCACCCATCGCGAGTCCCTTGCGCACCGTCGCCGCCGACGATTCCGGCGTCATCGAGAGGACGACCACCTCGGTGCCCGGCGTCTTGTCGGCGTACGACAGGGCAACCTCGAGCGCCCGCTCACCGATCTCGTCGAGCACCGTCTCGCTCGCGCCGCGATCGGCCAGGCCGGTCTCGAGCGACAGCTTGCGATCCCCATAGGTATCCGGGACTTCCTTGACCAGGACGACGATCTTCATACGATCTCCTCACGCTGGGCACGAGTCTATGGCTCGCGCCGCAATGTACCCAATCCCGCGAAATGAACCGGCGATGACCGACCCGTGACCCGCCGTGTGTATACATAAGCGGCCGTTTCGAGGCATCCGCGTGTCCGTTGTCAGCCCCGTCCACCGGTACGGTGGGGACGAGGAGGTCGACATGGCAGCACCCAGGCGTCTTCCGGTCGACCCGATCGCCGAAGCCAAGCGCCAGTGGATCGCCCATGGCTGGGAGGACGCGGCCGCGGGCATGACCGCCGTGACCTCGATCATCCGCGCGCAGCAGCTCCTGTTCGCGCGCATCGACACCGCGCTCAAGCCGTTCGGCCTGTCGTTCGCCCGGTACGAGATGCTGCGCCTGCTCGGCTTCACCAGAGAGGGGCGGATGCCGATGGCCAGCGCCATCGCCCGCCTGCAGGTGCACCCGACGAGCGTCACGAACACCGTCGACCGCCTGGCCCGCGACGGCCTCGTCTCGCGCGAGCCGCACCCCGGAGACGGCCGCGCGGCGATGCTCGTGCTCACCGACACCGGGCGCGAGCTCGTGGAGCGCGCGACGACGGCCCTCAACACCGAGGTCTTCGAGGACCCGGGCCTCACCGACGCCGACACGACCGAGCTCGTGCGGATCATCGCGCGCTTCCGCAAGGACTCCGGCGACTTCACCGAGCCCCGCCCGATGCCCGACCCGCTCTGACCCGCAGCTGCGTCAGGCCGTCGCCGAACCAAGGGATTCCCGCCGAGACAGAGGGCGATGTCCCCGGTCTCGGCGCAGATCCCCGGTCTCGACGCGAAGGTGCGGAGCAGGGAGTCAGCGCCCCGTGAACTCGGGGGCGCGCTTCTCGCGGAAGGCGGCCATGCCCTCCTTCTGGTCCGCCGTGTCGAAGAGGCTCGCGAACACGTGCTTCTCGAGGCGCAGGCCCTCGGCCATCGGGGTCTCGAGCGCGGCGTCCAGCACGGCCTTCGCGGCGTACAGCGACGGCAGGCTCTTCGACGCGATCGCCTCGGCGGTCTTCTGCGCCTCGGCGAGCAGGTCGGCCGCGGGCACGACGCGCGAGGCGAGTCCCGAGCGCTCGGCTTCCGCAGCATCCATCATCCGTCCCGTGAGGATGAGCTCGGCGGCCTTGTAGTAGCCGACCGCGCGGATGAGGCGCTGCGAGCCGCCCATGCCGGGGATCACGCCGAGGTTGATCTCGGGCTGCCCGAAGGTCGCGGTGTCGGCCGCGAGGATGATGTCGCACATCATCGCGAGCTCGCACCCCCCGCCGAGCGCGTAGCCCGAGACGGCCGCGATCACCGGCGTGCGCACGGCGGCGAACTGCGTCCAGCCGCCGAAGTGGTCGCCCATCAGCATCTCGAGCCCGGACTTGGACTCCATCTCCTTGATGTCGGCACCCGCGGCGAACGCGCGCTCCGAGCCGGTCACGACGATCGCGCCGATCCCCTCGTCGGCATCGAAGACGGATGCCGCGGCCACCACGTCGCGGCACACCTGCGAGTTCAGCGCGTTGAGCGCCTCCGGCCGGTTGAGGGTGATCCACCCGACCCGGCCGCGGGTGTCGACCAGGATCGTCTCGTACTCGGTCATGTCTCTCCTCGGTTGCGGGTTGCTGCTCGCCTGTCACATTGTGTCGCCCCCGGCAGCAGTTCGTGACAGGTGAACCGATGGGGGCCGAGGCAGATTCTGCTCACCTGTCACAAAGTGCCGCGCCCCGCGGCAGATCGTGACAGGTGAGCGGTCGGGGCCGGGCTCGGATCAGTCGGAGAACTCGCGGATCGAGTTGATGATTCCGGAGAAGTCCTGGCCCGCGCCGGGGCCGTCGGCGTAGTGGGCGTAGATCTCGCGCGCGAGCATGCCCATGCGGGCATCCACCCCGGTGAGCTGGATCGCCTGCTCGGCGAGGCCCAGGTCCTTGTTCATGAGGGCGCCCGCGAAGCCCGGCTGGTAGTCGCGGTTCGCGGGACTCGTCGGCACGGGACCCGGCACGGGGCAGTTCGTCGTCAGCGCCCAGCACTGGCCCGACGCGTTCGAGGCGACGTCGAAGAGGGCCTGGTGCGAGAGCCCCAGCCGCTCGCCCAGCACGAACGCCTCGGCCACCGCGATCTGCGACACCGCGAGGATCATGTTGTTGCACACCTTCGCGGCCTGGCCGAGCCCGGCGCCGCCGCAGTGCACGACGCGGCGGCCCATCGCCTCGAGGAGCGCCCGTGCCGCCTCGAAGTCGTCGTCCGTGCCGCCGACCATGAACGCGAGCGTGGCGTTCTCTGCGCCCACCACCCCGCCCGAGACCGGGGCGTCGAGCGAGCGGTGCCCGGCCGCCTCGGCGAGCGCGTGCGCGGCGCGCGCCTCGTCCACGGCGATGGTCGAGCAGTCGATGAACAGGGCTCCGGATGCTGCGACCCCGAGGAGTCCTGGAGCCCCGCCGAAGCCCCGATAGGCCTCGAGCACCTGCGCGCCGGACTGGAACATCGTGATGACGACGTCCGCGGCGGTGGCGGCATCCGTTCCCGACTCCGCGACGGTCAACCCCGCCTCTCGCGCCGTGTCGACCGCGGCGGGGAAGACGTCGAAGCCGACGACCTCGTGTCCGCTGCCGGAGAGATTCCGTGCCATGGGCAGGCCCATATGGCCGAGCCCCAGGAATGCGACCTTCATGTCGGACCTCCTCGTCCTGAGATCGTCAGTGCGCGAGCAGCTGGCGGCCGATGATCACGCGCATGATCTCGTTCGTCCCCTCCAGGATCTGATGCACACGCAGATCTCGCACCACCTTCTCGATCCCGTACTCGTGCAGGTAACCGTAGCCGCCGTGCAGCTGCAGCGCCTGGTTCGCGACGGTGAAGCCCGCGTCCGTGGCGAACCGCTTGGCCATCGCGCATTGCATGGAGGCGTCGGGCGCCTTCGCGTCGAGGGCGGCGGCGGCATCGCGCACGAGCGCGCGCGCTGCGCGCAGCTCGGTGGCCATGTCGGCGAGCGTGAACACCACGGCCTGCTTCTCGGCGAGCGGCTCACCGAAGGTGAAGCGCTCGTGCACATACGTCACCGCGCGGTCGAGGGCCCACTGCGCGCCGCCCAACGAGCAGGCGGCGATGTTGATGCGGCCGCCGTCGAGAGCCGACATCGCGATCTTGAAGCCCTGGCCCTCGCCGCCGAGGATGTTCGCGGCGGGCACGCGCACCTCGTCGAGGATCACCTGCCGCGTCGGCTGGGCGTTCCATCCCATCTTGTGCTCGAGCTGCCCGAACGACAGCCCGGCGGTGTCGGCCGGCACGAGGAACGCGGTGATGCCGCGCGCGCCGGCGTCGGCGTCGGTGCGGGCCATGACGATGTAGACGGATGCCTCGCCCCCGCCGGAGATGAACTGCTTGACGCCGGTCAGCACGTACTCGTCGCCCGACCGGATCGCGCTCGTGGCGATCGCGGCGGCGTCGGACCCGGCACCCGGCTCGGTGAGGCAGTAGCTGCCGAAGCCCTGCATCGAGGTCAGCAGCGGAAGCCACTCCTGGCGCTGAGCGTCGGTGGCGTACGTGTCGATCATCCACGCCACCATGTTGTGGATCGAGATGTAGGCGGCGATGGCGGGGTCGCCCTTCGCCAGCTCCTCGAAGATGGCGGCCGCGTCGGAGCGCGAGAGGCCCGAGCCGCCGACGTCCTCGCGGACGTAGATGCCGCCGAGACCGAGTTCGCCGCCGAGCTGCAGCGTCTCGCGGGGGAAGTGCGACGTCGCGTCCCACTCCAGCGCGTGCGGCGCGAGCTCGGACTGCGCGAAATCGCGCACGGCTTCGATGATGGCTGCGCGCTCGTCTTCGCTGATGGCGACGGGAGCGAGCACGGGGACAGGGGTGGCGTCCATTACGTCTCTCCGGTGAGTCAGGGTGACGGCTTCGTCACGACTTCCAGAATACTAGGACATCCATGTAGTTGCTCGGTAATCCGTGCACCCGAGTGGTCTTGCGCCGTTCACCCTGGGGTCACCTTCGCTAGAGAGGCTCGAACCGATTCGGTCTGGACGCTGGGTTCCATTCCGTGTCGCACCCGTCACCCCCTTACCGAGGACACGCATGCCTTCGCATCTTCTCCGCCGCGCCGTCGCGTTCACCGCGACGACCGCGGCCGTCTGCGCTCTCGCGCTGACAAGCAGCACCGCGGCATCCGCCGCGCTCGTTCCGGACTACTTCAGCGACTCCGCCCCGAACGCCGCAGTCGCGCTGACCCCGCTCGGCACGCACGAGTCCGGCGTCTACGGGGAGTCCGCCGCCGAGATCGTGCAGGCCTACCGCGACCGCCTGTTCGTGGTCAACGCGCAGGCCGGCACGGTGGTCGTGCTCGACAACACCGACCCCGAGCACCCGACCGAACTGTTCTCGATCGCCTCGACGGGTGTCGCCAACTCCCTCGCCGTCCGCGACGACGGCCTGGGGGTCGTCGCCTTCGAGGCCGAGGAGAAGACCGACAAGGGTCATCTCGTGTTCTTCGACGCGAACAAGGACTCGGCCGAAGCCGCAGTGCTCGGACAGGTCGAGGTCGGGGCCCTCCCCGACATGGTCACCGTCTCGAAGGACGGCAAGTACGCGGTCGTTGCGAACGAGGGCGAGCCCGCCGACGACTTCTCGCTGGACCCCGAGGGCTCGATCAGCGTCGTGACGCTTCCGGCCGGCGTCGCCGCCCCGGCCCAGAGTGCGGTCAAGACCGCCGGCTTCGGCGCCTTCGAGGCCGGTGGCGCCAAGACGCTCGACCCGAAGGTGCGCGTGTTCGGCCCCGACGTCGCAGCACCCGACCAGGGCGACAAGCCGCTCACGGCCAACCGCGTGAGCCGCAACCTCGAGCCGGAGTACATCACGGTCGACGGCACCACCGCCTACGCGGCGCTGCAGGAGGCCAACGCGATCGCGGTCATCGACCTCACCAAGCCCGAGATCACCTCGATCCTCCCGCTCGGGTACAAGGACTACGGCGCCGCAGGAAACGGTCTCGACGCGAGCGACCGCGACCCGCAGGGCGCTCCGACCGTCAACATCACGACCTACCCCGGCCTCAAGGGCCTCTACATGCCCGACGGCATCCAGTCGTTCCAGGCGACCGTCGGCGGCAAGACCGCGACGTACCTCGTCACCGCGAACGAGGGCGACGCGCGCGAGTGGGGCGTGGAAGACACCGACTCGTACTTCATCGACGAGGCCCGCATCAAGGACCTCGGCAAGGACGGCCTCGCCGGCATCTGCGCGACCGGGCCGCTCTCGGAGATCGCGAACATCCAGAAGGACGACGTCCTCGGTCGCCTCAAGGTGGTCACCGACCTCGGCAAGGCCGACGGCGCCGACTGCTACAGCGAGCTGTACTCCTACGGCGGTCGCTCGTTCTCGATCTGGGACACCAAGGGCAACCTGGTGTTCGACTCGGGCGACGACTTCGAGCAGATCACGTCGCAGATCCCGGGACTGGTCTTCAACGCCAGCAACGACAACAACAACAGCAACGACCGCAGCGACGACAAGGGCCCCGAGCCCGAGAACGTCACGGTCGGCGTCGTCGGCGGCAAGACCTACGCCTTCGTCGGTCTGGAGCGCGTCGGCGGCGTGATGGTCTACGACATCACCGACCCCGCGGCGGCGCAGTACGTCACGTACGTCAACAACCGCGACTTCACGAAGGACGTGAAGACGTCCGCGGCCGGCGACCTCGGCCCTGAGGGCATCCAGTTCATCTCGGCGCTGCGTTCGTCGACCGGCACTCCGCAGGTCGTCGTGGGCAGCGAGGTCTCGGGCACCACCACCGTGTGGGACGTCGAGCAGCTCACCGCCTCGCAGCCCGACGTGCGCGTGCTGACGATCAACGACTTCCACGGGCGCCTCGTGCAGGAGACCGGCGGAGTCGCGGGTGCGGCCGTGCTCGCGGGTGCGGTCGACAAGTACCGTCAGCAGAACCCGAACACGCTCTTCGTCTCGGCCGGTGACAACATCGGCGCCTCGGCGTTCGAGTCGTTCATCGACGACGACGACCCGACGATCGACGCGCTGGTCGCGGCCGGCCTCGACGCCAGCGCGGTCGGGAACCACGAGTTCGACCAGGGCTTCGACGACCTGGTGAACGACGTCATCCCGAGCTACGAGGGCGACCAGAACGCCGACGCGATGAGCGACTTCGCCCTCGGTGCCAACGTCTTCACCAAGGGCACCGACGAGCACGCGCTGCAGCCGTACACGATCAAGACGGTCAACGGCACGAAGATCGCTTTCGTCGGCGTGGTCACGACGCAGACGGCCGGCATGGTGAGCCCCGACGGCATCGCCGACATCGAGTTCCGCGACCTGGTCGACTCGGCCAACGACGCGGCAGCGGATGCTGTGGACGAAGGCGCAGACGTCGTCATCCTGCTCGCCCACGAGGGCGCCGCGAGCTCGGCGCTCGAGGCCAGCCAGGCCGACGACGCGTTCGGCGACCTGGTCGAGAACGCGTCGGACGACATCGACGCCATCGTCTCGGCGCACACGCACCAGAGGTATGCGCACGAGATCGGCGGTCGCCCGGTCATCCAGGCGCACCAGTACGGCACCGCCCTCGGCACGCTCGACATCGAGCTGACCGAGACCGGCGAACTCGAGTCGATCACGGGTGGCACCGTCTCGCTGTACGACTCGGTCGTGAGCCAGCACGTCGCGTACCCGCAGACCGACACGACCTCGATCGTCGGCGAGGCCGTGAAGGTCGCGAACGAGAAGGGCCAGGTGCAGGTCGGCTCGATCACGGCCGACATCCTCCGCGGCAAGACCTCGACCGGCAGCGAGGACCGCGGCGTGCACTCCACGCTCGGCAACACCGTCGCCGACGTCTACCTGTGGGCGACGAGCGCGAACCCGAACTACGGCGGCGCGAACGCCCAGATCGCGTTCATGAACCCGGGCGGCCTCCGCAACGACCTGCTGTTCGGCGACGACAACGGCGCGATGTCGTACCGCGAGGTCGCGAACGTCCAGCCGTTCGGCAACACCCTGGTCACGCTCGACCTGACCGGCGTGCAGATCAAGGAGATCCTCGAGCAGCAGTGGCAGCCCGACGGCGCGTCGCGCCCGAAGCTCGCCCTCGGCGTCTCGAAGGGCTTCACGTTCGAGTACGACCCGGCGGCCGCTCGCGGTGCCCACGTCGTATCGATGCAGTACCAGGGTGAGGAGATCGACCCGACGGACACCTTCCGCGTCGTGACGAATTCGTTCCTCTCGGCCGGTGGCGACAACTTCTTCTCCTTCGCCGACGGCACGAACGTGCTCGACTCGGGCCAGATCGACCTGCAGGCGACGGTGGACTTCTTCGCCGCCGCCGGTGGGCCGGTCGCACCGTCGCCCGCGAACCGCGCGTACCTGATCGGCGAGCAGCCCCCGGTCGAGGGCACCGACCCCGGAACGGACCCGGGCACCGACCCGGGTACCGACCCCGGCACCACCACCCCGCCCACACCCGTGAACCCCGGCGGCAACCCGCCGGCGGCGGGCGTGCAGCGCGGCGGCGACTGGGCGACGGTCGACGTGGGCTCCGGCCGTGTCGAGCAGGGCGGCACGCTGCGCGTCTCGCTCTCGGGCCTCGAGCCGGGCCAGACGGTGGCCGCGACGCTCTTCAGCGACCCGGTCGTGGTCTCGGGCATCCCGGCCGCCGACGCGCAGGGCCGTCTGAGCTTCGCCGTCGCGATCCCGTCGGACATCGCGCTCGGCGACCACCGCCTGGTGATCACGTCGGCGGGTCTCGACCCGATCGAGGTGGGCGTCACGGTCGTGGCTCCCGGAGCCCTCGCCGCGACCGGCTCGGAGTTCCCGTGGGGCATCGCGGTCGGCGGCGCAGCGCTGCTGATGGTCGCAGGCGCGGCGCTCTTCGTGATCCGCAAGCGTCGCGAGAGCACCGCGGACTGACAGACCGCACACGAGGCGGCCCCCACCTCCGGGTGGGGGCCGCCTCTTCGTGTCACTGGTCCCAGACCATGAACGGGCGCAGTTCGAGCTGGCCGTTCCGTGCCATCGGATGCCGCGACGCGATCTCGATCGCCTCCTCCAGGTTGTCCACCTCGAGGATGTCGAAGCCGCAGATGACCTCCGCCGTCTCGACGTACGGACCGCGGCTCGTGAGAACCTTGCCGCCACGCACCTTCACCACCGTGGAGTCGGCCTGCGGCGCGAGCACCTCGCCGATGACGCGCTTGCCGCTCGCGTCGAGCGGGTCGACCCACAGGTCGACGTCGGACTCGTCGGTCTCGGCATCGGGCTCGAGCGACGTGACGACGAACATCATGTACTTCATGGGGTGATCCTTCCGGTTGTGGGCGGCTGTCCGCCAGCCTCACTCCGGTCGTCGCCTGACCGGCGACGATGTCGACACTTCGCACGAGAAAGTTCTTCCACGCGGATTCCCGCCCTGGCTCGACCGCAGAGATCATCCTCCGGGTGGACCCGGATGAGACTCCGGGCTGACGCGGCGCCGCGACCCGCTCCGTAGCGTCGAAGGCATGGTCAGCACGACATCCACCGTCCCGGTCACCCGCCACCGCGAGCTGTCCACGGCCGCCGCACTGCTCCTCACGATCGGCGGCAACATCGTCGTCGTGACGATCGCCGCCATCGGAGTGGCAGGCGTCGCCGCGGCCGCCGTCGCGGTGTTCGGCCCGGAGCTGATGGAGCTGCTCTAGCTCTGTCGCCCCGGTCGACACCGCCGACGGCATGTGCGAGTTCCCCGTCGTCGATCGCAACGGAGATCTGCTGCGCATCGGGTCCCCGCTCCCCTAAGCTCGCGCCATGACGGACGTCGCGACGAAGCCCCGCCCCGGTACGAGCCTGCGCGGCTTCTCCGCGCCTCTCATCCTTCTCGGGGGCCTCGTCATCGTGCCGATCGGGCTCGCGCTGCTGACCACCGGCTACGAAGCTCCCGACGACGCCGCCTCCGTGCGGATGGCGTTCGCGAGCGTCGCGGGCGCGACCGTTGCCATCATCACCGTCCTGGGACTGCTCGTCGACCGCATCGTCCGCCGGGCGAGCCTGTCGACGATCGCGATCTTCGCCGTCATCGCCCTCGTCGTGGTGCCGTGGCAGCTGTCGGCGGTCTCCCGCACCGCCGACCTCCTGCTCACCCGGCTCGCGCTCTGACCGCAACGTCCTGCCGGGCGGGATGCGCCCGCCCGGCAGGACCTGTCAGTAGACGAGCACGGGGACGGGGATCGCCGCCCGTGAGCCCTCGTAGTCGCCGGCACCGGTGAACGCGGTGCGGATCAGGTGCACGCCCCGGCCCGAGAGCTTCACGTCGACCGCGACCTTGCCCTTCGCCGCCGCAGTGAGCTCGACGCTCGCCACGACCTTGCCGTTGTCGGTGACGGTCACCGTGCCGACCGGCGCGGACCCGTCGGCGGCGGTGACTTTGCCCGCCACGGTCACGCTGCCGCCCGCCTTGACCAGCAGCTTCGTCGGCGCGACGAGGGTCGACGTGGCCACCGGCTCGCGATCGACCAGCACCACCGCGGACCGCGCGGGCACCGTCACGGTGCCGGTCGAGGCATCCCACGTGGTCGTCTTGACCACCGCGTCCGAGCCGTTCGCGAGCGCCGGCGTCAGCGAGAACGAGCGGCCGGCGAGCGACGAGATCGTCTGGGTCGTCGGTTCGACTCCCGCGTTGAACACCACCAGCGCACCTGCGAGCTCGGAGTCGACATCCTCGCCGACCCGGTCGTCGATGAGCATCGTGAGCACGCCGGGTGCAGCATCCGGCCCGCTGTTCGGGAACGTGACCTTCTCGCCGATCAGCTCGGCAGACCCGAGACGCAGCAGCCCGACCTCTTCCCGCACGCGCAGAAGATCGAGAGCGGATGCCTCGGCCGTGGCGATGTCGGACGCCGCCGGCTTGTTCGCCGGGTTCGCCAGCAGAGGCTGCTTGATCGCCCACGACGTCTCGTTGTCGGCGGCCCGCGGCAGGCCCGACCCGAAGGTCGACTCCTGGCCGGTCCAGTCGATCCGGTTGAACCAGTCGCCCGAGTTGTAGCTGTTGCGGTCGAGCGACTTCGAGCGCAGCAGCTCGGTGCCGGCGTGCCAGAACGACGGGGTCTGCCCGAACGCCGTGGTCGCGAGCGACAGCGTGTTCATGCGCACGCGATCGGCCATCGTCGTGTCGGCGGGGAGCTTCAGCACCGACAGGTCGTAGAGCGTCTCGTTGTCGTGCGCGTCGACGTACGTGATGATCTCGTCGGGCTGGTCGGCGTAGCCGGCCGGCGAGCCGCGGTAGTCGAGCTCGTCGCCCGCCTTCACCGCGCCCGTGTGGTCGGTCAGCGTGTAATCGCGGAGGTTGCCCGCGAGTCCCAGTTTCACGAGGTCGGTCTGGTGCGCGAGGTCCGCGAGGGCCTGCTCGATCGTGCCGTTGATCGGCGCGCCGTTGGGGTCGGTGCCGAGGCCGGTGCCGAAGCCCTGCTGCTGGATCGTCTCGCCCGCGACAGGGCTGCCGCCGTGCACCGCGTCGCGCAGCCGATCGCTGAACGTGCCGATGCCGGTGCCGCCGAGCTGACCCTGCGTGGCCTGTTCGAAGAGGGCGTTGTTCGCGACCTCGCCGAAGTTCCAGCCCTCGCCGTAGAGATAGATCGCCGCGCCGTCGACGCCGTCGCCCTTGAGTGTGAGCTCGTCGAGCGCCGCGCGGATCGCGAGCATGTTCTCCCTGGAGTGGTGGCCCATCAGGTCGAAGCGGAAGCCGTCGACCTTGTAGTCGCGAGCCCAGGTCACGACGGAGTCGACCATCAGCTTCTGCGCCACCTCGTGCTCGGTCGCCACGTTCTGGCAGCACGTCGAGGTCTCGACGCCGCCCGCGAGGTTGAGGCGCTGGTAGTACCCGGGCACCACCTGGTCCAGCACCGACGTCGGAGCCTGACCCGACGCCGAGGTGTGGTTGAACACCTGGTCGAGCACGACCTGCAGGCCCATGCCGTGCAGCGCGCCGACCATCTCACGGAACTCGCCCACGCGCGCCCCGCCCTCGGGATCGACGGCATACGAGCCTTCGGGTGTCGTGTAGTGGAACGGGTCGTAGCCCCAGTTGAAGCCGTCGGCGTCGACGATCTTCTCGATGCACGCCTGCTGCTCGGTGCTGTCGGCCGCGTACGACGCCAGGTCGCAGTCGGGCACGGCCTGCTTCGAGCGGTCCTCCTCGATCGTCGCGATGTCGAAGGTCGGCAGCAGGTGCACCGTGTTGATGCCGGCGTCGGCGAGCTGGCGCAGCTGCTTCGTGCCCGCGCTGTCACGGGTGAAGGCACGATACGTGCCGCGCTCGGCCTCGGGCACCGACTCGTCGGTGATCGAGAAGTCGCGCACGTGCAGCTCGTAGATCGCGCGGTCGACCGGGCGGTCGATCACGGGCGCCTTCGTCTTCTCCCAGGCCTTCGGGCGCCACTGCTTGTCGGCGAGGTCGATCGCGACGGAGCGCTCGGAGTTCGTCGTGAGCGCGACCGAGTACGGGTCGGTGACCTGGTTGGTCTCGATCGCTCCGGTGGTCGGCGCGTAGACGACGACCTCCCACAGGTACTCGTCGCCCTTCAGCGCCTTCGTGCCCGCGACGGTCCAGATTCCGGATGCCGCGTCCCACGCCGCTTCGTGGCGCACGGGGTCGCCGTCGGCACCCGCGTCCCACGTGAGGAGCGTCGCGCTCTGGGCGGTGGGCGCCCACAGGCGGAACGTCGGCTTGTTGGCCGTGAAGCTCACGCCGAGCGCGGCATCGGCCACGGCGTCCGCGTACAGGTCGTCGAGCACACCCGGGATCTGTACGCCGGTGAAGCCCGAGAGCGCACCCTCGGCGTCGCGCTGCGACACCGCGAGCTCGCCGCGGACGAGGGCGGCGGTATCCGTTCCATCCGGCACGCGCAGCGCGACGAAGTTCGCGAGAGCCGGGAAGCCGGCCTTCTGCTCGGCGGTGAGGCCGCCGTCGACGACCGCGAGGTCGATCGCCTCGCCGCCGGTGACCTCGCCGTCCACGAGGGCGATGCCGGCGTCCGCCGAGGCGTGCAGCTGCCAGGAGGCGTCGGCGGGCATCGCGCCGAGGTCGGCCGGCCACGCGATGGTGCGGGCGTCGATCCAATGCGCGCGCTGCTCGCCCACGCCGGCGAGCGGCGGGTCGGTGACCTCGATCTCGAGCACGTGGGTGGCGAGGGTGTAGCGGAAGACGATCAGCTTGCCGTTGCTCGCGCTGAACGAGTAGTTCGCGCCGCCCGCGGCTCCGCCGACGCCGTAGTTCTCGTTCCAGCTGAGGCCGTGCGCGACCTTGATCTCGTACGCACCCGCGGGGATCTCGTCGGTCGAGAACTCGTAGACGCCGTCCTTGTCGCCGTCGGCCATGAGGGTCGCGAGGCAGTCGGGCGCCCAGTCGCCGGCGCAGCCCAGCTCGCTCTGCGCCGAACCCGGGAGGGTGACGATGGGGCCCTCCGCCGTCGACTGCACGATGTTCGAGCGCGGGTCGAAGTAGAACGTGATCGGGCCGCCGGCGTGCGAGACCGTGACGTTCCCGCCGCCCGGGACGCCGTTCGCGCCGTAGTTGACGTCCCACGTGCCGTTGATCGCGACCTTGTACTCGTAGTCGGCCGCGGGCAGGTCGAACGTGCCGGCCCAGATGCCGTCGGCGCGGAGCGTGAGCTTCGCCGCCTCGCAGCCGGGGGTCCAGTCGCCGGCGCAGCCCATCTCGGAGTTGAGGCTTCCGGGCACGGTCACCATGTCGATCGGCGACTCGGGCTCCTCTTCCACGACGAGCGACACGGAGTTGCCCACCGACGCGTAGGTCGAGGCGGCGGCGTGGTGCCCTGCGGCGTCGGTCGTGACCGCGCGGTACTCGACGAGCGTGCCGTCCGCGAGGCCCTTCACCGTGTGGAAGACGCGCGGGTCGGTGTCCTCGGCCGTGCCGAGCGCGTGCCACTCGTCGGACCCGGCGACGCGCCACGAGAAGCTCGTCTCCTGCCACGTCGCGTCGTCCACGTCGGCGCTGACGGCGACCGAGCCCGTGAGAGCGGCGCCTGCGCCCGGCGCGCTCACCGAGATGGCGAGCGGCGACTCCGGAGCCGACACCGTGGTCCCGGCGCGGTAGACGACGGCCGACAGTGCCGGGACGGTGACGGATGCCTCGGCCGAGGCATCCGTCGACACGCCCGTGGCGGTGCCGTGCACGGGGGCGAACGAGGCGTTCGCGGTGAGCGTCGAGATGTTCACGGTCTTGGCGGCCGTCGTGTTGTTGAGCGCGACCAGGTACTCGACCTTCTCGTCGCGGTCGACGCGCGAGAAGGCGTAGACGCCGGCGCCGTTGTCGGCGTAGCGCTCGATTTGCGCGCCGGTGACCAGGGCCGGGTGGGCCTCACGCAGCGCGGCGAGATCGGCGATGCGCTCGTAGACCGGCGCGTTCGTGTCGTAGCGGTCGACCGATCCGGCGGTGGTGCCGTCGATCAGCTTCTGGTTCTGGTACTCGGCGACCTGGGTCGCGAAGAGCGTCTGGCGCGCGTCCTTGTCACCGCCGGTGCCCGCGAAGCCCTGCTCATCGCCGTAGTACACGACGGGCTGTCCGCGACCGAGGAACATCAGGTCGTGCGCGAGCAGGTCGCGCTCGAGCGCGCTCGGGGTGGACTGCAGCATGTAGCCGACACGGCCCATGTCGTGGTTGCCGAGGAAGGTCGGCAGCGCCGTCGCCGACGTGTCGGTCGTCGTGTACCAGTCGTCGCCCGCGTACAGCGACTGCAGTCCCTTCGCGCTGTTGCCCGCGGCGTAGCTGACGGCCGAGGACTGGAAGGTGAAGTCGAGCACCGAGTTCATGTCGGTGTCGCGGACGTACGGCGACAGCTTCACCGGGTCGGCGTCGTAGACCTCGCCGAACATGAAGAAGTCGTCCTTGCCGAGCGAGTGCGCGTAGTCGAGCACCTCGGTGGTCCAGGTCTGCCAGAACTCGAAGTTCACGTGCTTGGCGGTGTCGATGCGGAAGCCGTCGATGCCGAGGTCGATCCAGGTCTGGTAGACGTCGACGAAGCCGTTCACGACCGTCGGGTGCTCTGTCATCAGGTCGTCAAGGCCCGAGAAGTCGCCGTACGTGACCGACTCGCCCGACCAGGTCGAGTCACCGCGGTTGTGGTAGAGCGTCGGGTCGTTCAGCCACGCCGGCACCTTCGCGGTCGCGTCGTTCACGACGGGCGTGTAGGGGAACGAGGTCGCGGCGTCCAGCTCCGGGAAGGTGTCGGTGCCCGCGTAGTCGGCCGGATCGAAGGGCGTGCCCGAGGCGTCCTTGTACGGGCTCGTCGCCTGGTCGATGTACGAGTACTGCCCCTGCGTGTTCGAGATCAGGTCGGCCGTGTGGTTCGTGATGATGTCGAAGTAGACCTTGATGCCCTTGGCATGCGCTTCGGCGATGAGCGCCTCGAGCTCGGCGTTGGTGCCGAGGTGCGGATCGATCTGCGTGAAGTCGGTGATCCAGTACCCGTGGTAACCGGCGCTCGCGTTCGCGCCCTCGCCCTGCACGGGGTTGTTCTTGAAGCTCGGGGTCAGCCAGATCGCGGTCGTGCCGAGGCCGTCGATGTAGTCGAGCTTCTCGCGCAGGCCCGCGATGTCGCCGCCGTTGTAGAAGCCCTTGTCGGTCGGGTCGAAGCCGGTGGTGAGACGGTCGCCGGCGAGCCCGCCCTGGTCGTTCGCGGTGTCGCCGTTCGCGAAGCGATCGGTCATCACGAAGTAGAACTGCTCCTGGCTTCCCGGCTGCCGCACCGGCGCGGCGACGAGCGCCTCGTCGTCGACCGTGTACCCGGCGCGCAGGCTCTTCGCCTCGAGGCCGACGCGGTGGGTGTTGTCGTCGAACACGAAGCGCAGCGTCGACGGCCCGTCGATCGTCAGCGGGATGTTGTCGCCCCCGCCGCCCAGACCGTACGACTCGTCCCACGCGTCGTTGACGGCCACCTTGTACTCGTACGAGCCTGCCGGCACGTCGAACTCGGCGGCGTAGACGCCCGCGGTGTCGGTGGCGGCGAGCTCGGTCGCCGCGCAGTCGGGCTTCCAGTCGTCGGCGCATCCGAGCTCGGATTGCAGGCTGCCGACGAGCGCGAACGTGCGCTCGGCGGCGGCTGCGGGCGCGATGGCGACCACTCCCCCCGTCAATACGAGCGCCGCCGCGGCAAGGCTGGCGGTGAGGATGCGGGCACGTCCTGAGGTCGACTTCGACACGGGAGCTCCTGGGGTGGGGCGGTGGGCACGCCGACGTGCCCGCGGTGCAGTTGTGCGGCCGACACTAACAGCAGGTTCACAAGAACTGCAAGCGCTTACATCATGAGAAGGCCTTAATCGAGCGGATGCCGCGGCCCGAGGCATCCGTTCTCCTCCCGTTCACGCAACCGCTTGCAGAGACGATCAGCGAACGCTCAGCATCACGAGTTGATCTCGCCGGGCCGCTATCGGTCGATCGCGGCGCACACTCGATGCATGTGGTGGAGCTTCCTCAAGGCACTCAAGGGCGGTGAGCACCGCGTCGCGCCGACGACATGGATCGCCGCGACCGCTGCGATCGTCTATGCGGTCTCGCCGATCGACCTGATCCCCGAGCTCGTCCTCGGACCCCTCGGATTCGCCGACGACCTCGGCGTCTGGAGCATCCTCGCCCTGCTCGTGGTGCGCGAGCACCATCGGTGGCAGGCCCGGCTGCAGGCGCCGTAAGCGTCAGCCGCCGGCGACCGCGCACGCGCTCTGGATGCTCACGTGGAGGAGCCCGTCGACCGTGCTCTTGTCGCGGATGCTCAGGCGCTCGACCGGAAGGGTCGTGCTGTAGCGGATGTCCTCCTGCACCGCGCGGTCGGGGAGGTAGCCGGCGGCGTCCCAGGCGGCGAGGATCGCGACGAGCGAGGCCGCGTTGTCGGCGGTCGCCAGCTCCGTGGTCAATGCCAGGCGGGAGCCGACCTCGCCGCACGGCGCGGCTCGCAGCTGCGCGGGGTCCCCGATCGGCGGCGAGCCGTCGGCTGTGGTGACGGGCGCCGCCGCGGCGTCGATCGTCGTGGAGAGCATCACGAGCATCTCCTCGCGGGCGTCGTCGACGGTGAGCGTGTCGGGCGCGGGAGGCGGTGAGGGGATCGGCGCCACCGCGGGGACGTTCCCGACCGCCGATGTGGCACGGGCGACGAGGGACTCGACCTGGCCGCTGACGCTCACGCTCACGATGGCAAGCGCCAGGAGCGCGCTGCAGACGACACCGATCACGGTCCAGCTCGTGCGCCGTGCGAAAGCGCCGGCCACGGCGATCAGGCACGTCACCACGAGCGCGACCGCGAGCGCCCCTGCCGCGAACATCAGGGCCGAGGTCGCCCGGTCGATCGCCTGCATCCAGTCCACCGCGGTGCGGGGTTCGCTGTAGCCGGTGTCGTCGGCGAGCACGCCCACGAGGAACGCCCCCGCACACAGCACGAGCGTGCCACCGACGACCGCGACGGCGAGGAGCACCCCGAGGATCCGCCCCACCGCGCGGAGAACCCGACGCCTGTCGCCGGTGCTCGCACCTATCGTTTCTCGATCGTAATCCATCGAATAACGATAGGTGAGAACCCGGCGCCGCGGGAAGAGCACGGGCTCGATCGACGAGACAAGGGATCGGCGCCGAAACCCAGGGCGACGTCCCCGGTCTCGGCGGAAATCCTTTGCCTCGACGAAACGGCGCCGGCGCGTGCGCCCTAGAGGCGCTCGATGATCGTCGCGTTCGCCATGCCGCCACCCTCGCACATCGTCTGCAGGCCGTAGCGGCCGCCGGTCGCCTCGAGGTACGACACCAGCGTGCCGAGCAGGCGCGTGCCTGACGCGCCGACCGCGTGGCCGAGCGCGATCGCACCGCCCCAGGGGTTCAGCCTCGCCGGGTCGGCGTCGAGATCGTGCTGCCACGCGAGCGGCACCGAGGCGAACGCCTCGTTCACCTCGTACGCGTCGAGGTCGCCGATCGACAGGCCGCTGCGCTCGAGGATGCGGCGGGTCGCGGGGATGGGTCCGGTGAGCATCATCATCGGGTCGTCGCCGACCACGGCGAACGAGTGGAAGCGCGCCCGGGGCGTGAGGCCCAATTCGGCGGCCTTCTCCTCGCTCATGATGAGAGCAGCGGATGCCGCATCCGTGAGCGGCGACGAATTGCCCGCCGTGATGCGCCAGTCCAGGTCGGGGAACCGGGCGGCGAGCTCGTCGGTGCGGAAGGCCGGCTTCAGCCCGGACAGCGATTCCACGGTCGTGCCGGACCGCACCGTCTCGTCGAACGCGACGGCCTCGGGACCACCGCCCCAGACCGGCACGACCTGGGAATCGAACGCACCGCGGGTCCAGGCATCCGCCGCCCGTCGATGCGACTCGGCGGAGTACGCGTCGAGCTGCTCACGGCTGAATCCCCACTTGTGCGCGATGAGCTCGGCCGACACGCCCTGGTTCACGAGACCATCGGGGTAGCGGTGGGCGACGCCGTGCGACACGGTTCCGCCGTGGGCGTTGGACCCGAGCGGCACGCGGCTCATCGACTCCACGCCGGCGGCGACCACGATGTCGTACGCCCCGGCGATCACGCCCTGCGCGGCGAAATGCGCCGCCTGCTGGCTCGAGCCGCACTGGCGGTCGATGGTGACGGCCGGCACCGTCTCGTCGAACCCGGCGGCGAGCACCGCCTGCCGGGCGATGTTGAGGGACTGGTCGGCGACCTGGCTGACGCATCCCATCAGCACGTCGTCGATCTGCCGCGACTCGAGGCCGCTGCGCTCGAGCAGCGCCGTGAGCACCCCCGCGACGAGGTCGACGGGGTGCACCGCGCTGAGCGCTCCCCCGGGCTTGCCGCGCCCGGACGGGGTGCGGACCACATCGACGATGACAGCGTGGGGCATGGGAGACCTCCTTCATCGAGCCTATGCCTGGGTCTCAGCCCCGGCGCCTTCCTGCGAAAATCGGAGATCCCGCGAGAAGCGGTGGGCCTGCGCGCATCGGTCCGACTCCGGCGGGATCTCCGATTCCGGCGTCAGCCCCGCAGCGCCGCGGCCCTGTCCTGCGCTGCTTCGAGCAGCCGCGGCACTCCGTCCTCGAGTGTCGGGCCGAACGTGTCACCCGGGCGCTGGCCGTCGAGCCACCGGGTGTACAGCGCCTCGCAGAACACCGCAGCCTTGAAGAAGGCGAGCGCTTCGTACCAGGGCAGCATCGACAGATCGAGCGGATGCCGCGACGCATACCGCGCGACGAGCTCGGCGGTCTCGGGGAACCCGTCGAGTCGGGTGACAGGCGTCAGTTCGAGCGGCGTGGGCGCGGATCCGGGGCGCGCGTACGTGGCGGTGAAGTAGCCGAGGTCGGCGAGCGGGTCGCCCAGGGTCGCCATCTCCCAGTCGAGGATCGCCGCGACCCGCGCCGGAGTTCCCGGCGCGTACATCAGGTTGCCGATGCGGAAGTCGCCGTGCACGACGGCGGCGCGCTGGGTCTCGGGCATACGCTCGGCCAGCCACGCGGCGAGCTCGGCCACCGCGGGGAACGAGCGCCGCGAGTTCACGTCCCACAGCGCCGCGAAGCGGCCGACCTGGCGTGCGAGATAGCCGTCGGGTCGTCCGAGCGTGGCGACCTCCCCGGCGTCGACGCGCACCGCGTGCAGGTCGGCGAGCGCGTCGACGGCGGCGAAGCCGATGCCGCGACGGCCGTCGGCGTCGTCGAGTGGTGGGGGCACAGCATCCGTGATGACCTCCCCGTCCACGCGCTCCATGACGTAGAACGGCACGCCCAGCACGGCATGATCGTCGCACTCGGCGACGATCACCGGCACCGGCACGCCCGCCGCGCCGAGCACCCGCTGCACGCGCGCCTCGCGGGCCATGTCGTGCGTGGACGGCGGATGCGGCGGGCGCGGCCCGCGCCGCAGCACGAGGTCGCGGCCCGCGTACGCGATGGCATAGGTGACGTTGGAATGACCCTCGCCGATCCGCTCCCACGCGAGCGCTCCGTCGCCGAATCCGAGACCCCGCAGGTACTCCTCGACCGCATCGACCACGAGCAGCGGCGGCCGCTCGAGCCCGGCCGTGTCCGCCCAGGTCGCCACCGCCTCGACGCCGTCGGCCACAGCGATCACGGGGTCACCTCGTCGAGCCGGGCCGCGCCCGCCTCGACCTCGCGGGAGCGAGCGGACGCTGCGCGCCGCGCGATCGCCCAGCGGTGGGTCTCGCTCGACCCGTCGTAGATCCGGAAGGGACGCACCTCGTTCAGGTACTGGATGAGGGGCAGCGCGTCGGTGACGCCGTCGCCGCCGCACAGTTGCACGGCCCGGTCGATCACGCGGAACACGGCCTCGGAGCAGTGCACCTTGGCGACCGACGACAGCGCCTCTCCCGCGCGGGGGTCGGCGCGCAGCATCCGTGCCGTCTTGTCGATGATCGCGTCGGAGGTCTCGAGGTCGATGACACTGTCGGCGAGCAGCGCCTGCGCGACGCCGAGGTCGCGCAGGCGTGAGCCGAAGAGCTCGCGCGCGTCGGCCCGGTCGAGGGCGGTGTCGTGCGCGCGACGCGCGAGGCCGAGCCAGCGCATGCAGTGGGTGAGCCGCGCGGGGCCGAGGCGCACCTGCGCATACCGGAACCCCTGACCAGGTCCGCCGAGCACGTCGTCGTCGGGGACGAGGCATCCGTCGAAGCTCACATACGGGTGCCCGCCCGCGATCGCACCCTCGATCGTGTGGACGTCGGGGCCGACCGTGACGCCCGGCGCGTCGAGCGGGAGCAGGAACATCGTCGCCCCTTCGTCCCAACCCTCGACCGCCGGCGTGCGCGCCATGACGATCGCGAAGGCTGCGCCGTTCGCCCCGCTGATGAAGCGCTTCTGTCCGGTGATGCGCCAACCGCCGTCGACCCGCTCCGCGGTGGTCGAGAGCGCGCGAGGGTCTGAGCCCGCGCCCGGGTGGGGCTCGGTCATCGCGAAGCTCGAGCGGATGTCGCCGCGCACGAGCGGCGCGAGGTAGCG
Source organism: Microbacterium sp. NPDC056057 (assembly GCF_042266945.1). Classification (NCBI taxonomy): domain Bacteria; kingdom Bacillati; phylum Actinomycetota; class Actinomycetes; order Micrococcales; family Microbacteriaceae; genus Microbacterium; species Microbacterium sp. NPDC056057. The sequence continues at coordinate 1,054,639 of NZ_JBHJWS010000001.1, read as the reverse complement.
CTCGTGCTGCACGGGCGTGCCGACGACGTGCAGCAGGTGCATGTTGCCCTCGTCGGGCGCCATGATGTTGAGCACCGCCGGGCCGATGGGCGAGTACCCGGCCTCCTGGAAGATCGGCGACCACTGATCGATCGGGATGCCGCCACCCCCGTACTCGACGGGTGCGTGAGGCGCGAACACCCCGGCCTCGCGGGCCTGCGCGCGCACGCTGTCGAGGGTCGCATCGTCGAGCGGCGCACCGGGCTTCGGCTCCGCCGGGAGGACGACCTCGCGGATGAAGGCTCGCGTTCGGTCGCGCAGGTCGTCGACTGCCGTCGGGCTCATGCCGTGCCTCCCGCGCCGAGCAGGCCGCCGTCGAGGGTCAGCACCTGGCCGGTGATCCACGAGGCGTCGTCGCCCACCAGGAACGCGACCGCGCCGGCGACGTCCTCAGGGACGCCGAGGCGCCCGAGCGGATAACCGGCCGCGACCTCCTCCTCGCGCCCCTCGTACAGTGCGCGGGCGAACCGCGTCTTCACCACCGCGGGGGCCACCGCGTTCACTCGCACGCGCGGGGCGAGCTCGACCGAGAGGGTCGTGGTGAGATGCGCGACGGCGGCCTTCGTGACGCCGTACCAGCCGATGCCCGGCGAGGGCACGGCACCCGATACCGACGAGAGGTTCACGACACTGCCGCCGCGCGCGCCCTCACCCAGGCCGCGGCGCAGCGCCTCCTGCGTCCACGCGAGCGTCGAGACCACATTGACCCCGAGGATCTTGCGCGCCGCGCCGAGGTCGAGGTCGGCCAGAGGACCATAGACCGGATTGATGCCCGCGTTGTTCACGAGGATGTCGATGCCGCCGAACTCCCGGACGACGCGGTCGAGCGTCTCGGCCCGGTGACCGGGGTCGTCGGCCCCGCCCGCGACGCCGATCGCGGAGCCGGTCGGCAGCGACGCGACGGCCTCCTCGAGCTCCTCGGGGTGGCGGGCCGTCAGGCACACGCGCGCCCCCTCGGCAGCCAGCCGCGAGGCGATCGCGAGGCCGATGCCACGGCTCGCCCCCGTCACGATCGCGGTGCGTCCGCTCAGCGGTGTGGTCATCGTCGTCCTCACTCTCGGGCGGCGTCGTCGCCGACGGGGCTACGGCGCCTGCATTTAATCGTGCGTAAGAAATCTCACCGGCACAACCCTGTGATCCGGCGGGAAGCACCGGGTTGCAGCATCCAGTTTCTAATGCATAATAAAAACATGCTTCGCGGCGAGGACGCCGCATCCGCGACACGGAGGTTCGGCGATGACGCTGAAGAGAGACATCTACGACGAGGACCACGAGCAGTTCCGCGAGGTGGTGCGGGCATTCGTCGAGCAGCACGCACGGCCGAACGCGGACCGGTGGAGCGCCGAGGGCAAGGTCGACCGGTGGCTGTTCACGAAGGCGGCGGAGGCGGGCATCCTGGGCTTCGCGATCCCGGAGGAGTACGGCGGCGGCGGAGCCGACGACTTCCGCTTCCACGCGATCATGGGCGAGGAGCTCGCGCACAACCCCGTCTCGGACGGCATGGCGGGCATCGCACTGTCGAACGACATCGTGATCCCGTACTTCACCGATCTCACGAACGACGAGCAGAAGCAGCGGTGGCTGCCCGGCATCGCGGCGGGCGAGCTCATCGTCGCGGTGGCGATGACCGAGCCGGGCACGGGCAGCGACCTGGCGGGTATCCGCACCTCCGCCGTGCGCGACGGCGACGACTACGTCGTCAACGGCACGAAGATCTTCATCTCGAACGGACAGAACGCCGACCTGGTCGTGACCGCCGTGCGCACGAGCGACGACCCGCACCGCGGGCTCAGCCTGCTGGTGATCGAGACCGACACCCCCGGGTTCTCGCGCGGGCGCAACCTCGAGAAGGTGGGGCTGCATGCCCAGGACACGAGCGAGCTCGTCTTCGAAGACGTCCGTGTGCCGGCCGCGAACCTGCTCGGCGCCGAGGGCGCCGGCTTCATCGGGCTGATGCGCAACCTGCCGCAGGAGCGCCTGTCGATCGCGGCCGCGGCCGTCGCCGCCAGTGAGGGCGTGCTCGAGCGCACGCTCACCTACGTCAGGGATCGCAAGGCGTTCGGCAAGCCGATCGGGTCGTTCCAGAACACCCGGTTCGAGCTGGCCGACATGGTGACGGCGACGGACGTCAGTCGCGCCTACATCGACCGCTGCATCCGCCTGCACTCGGCCGGCGAGCTCTCGGCCGAAGACGCGGCGGCCGCCAAGTTCTGGACCACCGAGCAGCTCGTGCAGGTGGTGAACCGCTGCCTGCAGCTGCACGGCGGCTACGGCTACATGCGCGAGTACCGCATCGCGCGCGACTACGAGGACGCGCGCATCACGACCATCTACGGCGGCACGACCGAGATCATGAAAGAGATCGTCGGCCGGGGCCTGGGACTGTGAGGAGAGGCCACATGGCTGACGCATACATCTACGACGCCGTGCGCACCCCGCGCGGCAAGAACCGCGGCGGCGCGCTGCACGGCACCAAGCCCGTGGACCTCGTCGTCGGGCTCATCCACGCGGTCCTCGAGCGCAACCCGGGGCTCGACCCCGCGCTCATCGACGACATCGTGCTCGGCGTGGTGTCGCCCATCGGCGAGCAGGGCGGCGACATCGCCCGCACGGCGGCCCTCGTCGCGGGACTGCCCGAGACGGTTGCCGGCGTGCAGCTCAACCGCTTCTGCGCGTCGGGCCTCGAGGCCGTCAACGTGGCGGCGCAGAAGGTCGCCTCCGGCTTCGAGGACCTGGTGCTCGCCGGCGGCGTCGAGTCGATGTCGCGCGTGCCGATCGGCTCGGACGGCGGCGCCTACGCGCAGGACCCGACCACCAACTACGACCTCTACTTCGTGCCGCAGGGCATCGGTGCCGACCTCATCGCCACCCTCGAGGGTTTCTCGCGCGACGACGTCGACGCGTACGCCGCCGAGTCGCAGCGCCGTGCCGACACCGCGTGGCGCGAGGGGCGGTTCGAAGGATCCGTCGTGCCGGTCCGGGACCAGAACGGCGTGACGCTGCTCGACACCGACGAGCACCGCCGTCCCGACACGTCCGGGCTGGGCAACCTGCCCGCCGCCTTCGCGGCGCTCGGCGAGAGCGCCGGCTTCGATGCCGTCGCGACGCAGAAGTACCACGCCGTCGAGCGCATCGACCACGTCCACACCGCGGGCAACTCGTCGGGCATCGTCGACGGTGCCGCGCTCATGCTCATCGGCAGCAAGGAGGCCGGCGAGCGGCTCGGACTGACTCCGCGTGCCCGGATCGTGTCGACCGCCGTCACCGGCTCCGAGCCGACGATCATGCTCACCGGCCCGACCCCGGCGACGCTGAAGGCGCTCGACAAAGCCGGGCTGGCAGCATCCGATATCGATCTCTTCGAGCTCAACGAGGCGTTCGCCGCCGTCGTCATGAAGTGGATGAAGGACCTCGACATCCCGCACGACAAGGTCAACGTCAACGGCGGCGCGATCGCGCTCGGCCACCCCCTCGGCGCGACCGGCGCCATGATCCTCGGCACCCTCCTCGACGAGCTCGAGCGCCGCGACCAGAAGCGCGGCCTCGCGACGCTGTGCGTCGGGGCCGGCATGGGCATCGCCACCGTCATCGAGCGGGTCTGAGCCCGCGGCATCCGTCTGAACCGACCTGAGAAGAGAACACCTATGAGCACCACGATCGACGACACGACCGTGTACCAGGGGTACGCGTGGGAGCAGGATGCCGACGGCGACGTCGTCATCACCCTCGACGATCCCGGCAGCAGCGTCAACACCATGAATCCGCACTTCGTGGCGGCGCTGAAGGCGGCGGCCGACCGGCTCGAAGCGGAGCGCGACGACATCCGCGGGGTCATCCTGGTGTCGGCGAAGAAGAGCTGGTTCGCCGGCGGCGACCTCAACCTGCTGCGCGCCGCCGCCCCCTCCCGGGCAGCGGAGGAGACGGCCCACATCGACGCCGTCAAGGCTGACATGCGCCGGCTCGAGGTGCTCGGCAAGCCCGTGGTCGCGGCGATGAACGGCACGGCGCTGGGTGGCGGCCTCGAGGTCGCCCTCGCGGCGCACCACCGCATCGCCGCCGACGTGCGCGGCGCGCAGTTCGGGGTGCCCGAGGTGTCGCTCGGCCTCCTGCCGGGCGGTGGCGGCATCACGCGCCTCGTGCGCATGCTCGGGCTGCAGAAGGCGCTGACCGACGTCATCCTGCCGGCGACCAAGTTCTCGCCGTCGGACGCCCTTGCGGTGGGCATCGTCGACGAGCTCGTCGCGACTCCCGAGGAGCTGGTGCCCGCGGCCAAGGCGTGGATCGCCGCGAACCCCGCACCCGTGAAGCCGTGGGATGTGAAGGGCTTCCGGATCCCCGGCGGCGCGCCGAACTCGCCGTCGCTCGCGGGCGCGCTGCCGGCGTTCCCGGCGTCGCTGCGCAAGCAGGTGAAGGGCGCGCCGCTGCCCGCGCCGCGCGCCGCGATGGCCGCGGCGGTCGAGGGCGCCTACGTCGATTTCGAGACGGCGTCGAAGGTCGAGACCCGCTACCTCGTCGAACTCACCCACGGTCAGGTCGCGAAGAACATGATCAAGGCGTTCTTCTTCGATCTCGGGCACATCAACGCCGGAGGGTCGCGCCCTGACGGATACCCGCGCTACCAGGCGAAGAAGGTCGGTGTCATCGGCGCGGGCATGATGGGCGCCGCGATCGCGTATGTGTCGGCGAAGGCGGGCATCGAAGTGGTTCTGAAGGACGTCTCGCTCGAGGCGGCCGAGAAGGGCAAGGACTACTCGCGGGCGCTGGAGGACAAAGCGCTCGCGCGGGGGCGCACGACGGCCGCGAAGTCAGAGGCGCTGCTGGCGCGCATCACGCCGACCGCCGAGCCCGCCGACTTCGCCGGCGTCGACTTCGTGATCGAGGCCGTGTTCGAATCGGTGCCCGTCAAGCAGGGCGTGTTCCAGGAGATCCAGCACCTCGTCGAGCCCGACGCGGTGCTCGGCTCGAACACCTCGACGCTGCCGATCACGCTGCTCGCGAAGGGAGTCGAGCGCACCGACGATTTCATCGGCATCCACTTCTTCTCCCCCGTCGACAAGATGCCGCTGGTCGAGATCGTCCGCGGCGAGCGCACCAGCGATGAGGTGCTCGCCAGGACGTTCGACTACGTCCAGCAGATCCGCAAGACGCCGATCGTCGTCAACGACGCCCGCGGCTTCTTCACCTCGCGCGTCATCGGCCGGTTCATCGCCGAGGCGGTCGCTGCGGTCGGCGAGGGCGTCGAACCCGCGTCGGTCGAGCAGGCGGCGCTCCAGGCCGGGTACCCGGCGGGCGCGCTGCAGCTCCTCGACGAGCTGACCATCTCGCTCTCGCGCAAGATCCGCCTCGAGACGCGCGCCGCCGAAGAGGCCGAGGGAGGCATCTGGATCGAGCACCCGTCGGAGGCCGTCATGGACTGGATGGTCGTCGACGCCGAGCGACCGGGGCGCCGCGCGGGCGGCGGCTTCTACGAGTACGACGAGTCGGGCAGACGCGTCGGCATCTGGCCGGGCCTGCGCGAGAAGTACGGCTCGGGGCGCACGGTGCTCCCCTTCGAGGACCTGCAGGAACGGATGCTGTTCGCCGAGGCCCTCGACACCATCGCGTGCCTCGACGCCGGCGTGCTCACCTCGGTGCCGGACGCCAACATCGGGTCGATCTACGGCATCGGGTTCCCGGCGTGGACGGGCGGCGTGCTGCAGTACGTGAACCAGTACGAGGGCGGGCTGGACGGCTTCATCGCCCGGTCTCGCGAGCTCGCCGAGCGGTACGGCGACCGGTTCCTGCCGCCGGCATCGCTGATCGCCAAGGCGGAGGCGGATGAGACCTATGAGTGACACGACGCTCGCCGAGCCGCGACTCAAGACCCGCTTCACCGCGGCGCTCGGCATCGAGCACCCCGTGGTGCAGGGCGGCATGATGTGGGTCGGCCGGGCCGAACTCGCCGCCGCCGTCTCGGAGGCCGGCGGCCTCGGCATGATCACCGCCCTGACCCAGCCGACGCCGGCCGATCTCGTGAACGAGATCGAGCGCGCGCGGACGCTGACCGGCAAGCCGTTCGGCGTGAACCTCACGATCCTGCCGTCGATCAGCCCTCCGCCGTACGACGAGTACCGCCGCGCCATCATCGACGCGGGCGTGACGATCGTCGAGACGGCGGGTGCGAACCCCGAGCCGCACATGGACATGTTCCGCGAGCACGGCGTGCGGGTGATCCACAAGTGCACGTCGGTGCGGCACGCGCTCAAGGCCGAGAAGGTCGGGGTTACAGCGGTCTCGATCGACGGGTTCGAGTGCGCGGGGCATCCGGGCGAAGACGACGTGCCGGGGCTCGTGCTGATCCCGGCCGCGGCCGATGCCCTCAGCATCCCTTTCATCGCCTCCGGAGGGTTCGCCGACGGCCGTGGTCTCGCGGCAGCGCTCGTGCTCGGCGCCGACGGCGTGAACATGGGCTCGCGGTTCATGTGCACCGAGGAGTCGCCCGTGTCGCAGGCGGTGAAGGAGCGCATCGTCGAGGCGAGCGAGCTCGACACGAACCTCATCTTCCGGTCGCTGCGCAACACCGCGCGCGTCGCGAAGAACGCGGTGTCGGACGAGGTGGTGCGCATCCTCGCCGACGGCGGCCGGTTCCCCGACGTGCGCGAGCTCGTCGCCGGCGCCCGCGGCCGCAAGGTCTTCGAGAACGGCGACCTCGACGCCGGCATCTGGACCGTGGGCCAGGTGCAGGGCCTGATCCACGACATCCCGCCCGCGGGCGAGGTCGTCCGCCGCACGGTGTCGCAGGCCCACGAGGTCCTGTCGCAGCGCCTGTCCCTGTTCGCCTGACGGCGGATCCCCCACCGGGACGGATGCCTCGACCCGAGGCATCCGTCCCCATCGCCGTCCCGAGCCCCGCTCCGCAGTCACAAAGTGCGGCCTACACGGCGCGCGACCCTCACAAAGCGACTGCGCAACAGAGGACGGAACTGTTCCGCAGTCACGTTGTGCGGGCCAGACGCCGCGCGACCCTCACAAAGTGACTGCGGAACAGCGGAGGCTGCGGGTCGACGGGGCGGGGTCAGGCGCCGGCGCCGTGGCGGACGAGGTCCTGGGTCTGGCGGACGAGGTCGTCGAGGCTGCGGGTGCGGGGGTTCCACCACTCCACGGCCCAGTTCATCGAGCCCAGCAGCAGCAGACGGAAGATGTTGATGTCGAGGTCGGCGCGGAGCTGGCCGGCGTCCTGGGCGGCGTGGAAGAGGTCGCGCCAGATGCGGCTGTAGGACGCCTCTTCGGCGGCGGGGCGCACACGGAGGTGCTCGGGCACCTGCCCGGCGTTGCGCACGGATGCCGTGGTGTAGTCCGAGATCTGCAGCTCGTAGCGCAGGTGCGCGTCGACTGCGGCGAGGATGCGGTCGAGGGGCGTGGCGTCGCCGGGCAGCGCCGCGATCACCTCTTCGACGTGGACGCGCACGCGGTGCGCGCCGGCCCACATGACCTCTTCGACGAGGTCGTCGCGCGAGCCGAAGTAGTAGTAGATCGCGGGCGCTTGCACGCCGGCGACGTCGGCGACGTCGGTGAGCCGCGTGCCGGCGTAGCCCTTGCGGCTGAGCACCTGGGCGGCGGCGTCGAGGATGCGCTGACGTGTGCGCTGCGATTTCGCCGTCGCGCCGTCCTCGCTGCTCTGCGACACCCGGACCCCTCTCGTTGCTCACATTCTAACCAGGATTCGAAAATCTTCGCGCGGACCCTTGCGGCGCGAACACGGCGGCGATATTGTGAATCACCATTCACTTCCCGCCCTCAATGACGAGTCTCGGCGACGAGATGGAAATGACCCGACATGACCCTCCTGCACGACGACAGCACGTCTGTCCTCACCACCACCGACCCCCGCGACGGCAGCCCGATCGCCTCGTACCCCGTGGCGTCCGCCGACGACGTGCGGCGCACCGTCGATCGCGGCCGCGAAGCCGGGACGTGGTGGGCGGGTCTCTCGTTCTCCGAGCGCCGGCGCGTGCTGATCGCGTTCAAGGCCGCCATCGCGCGCGACGCGAAAGCGCTGGCCGCGATGATCGCGCGCGAGACCGGCAAGCCCGACGGCGATGCCCTCCTCGAGGTGATGCTCACGCTCGGTCACCTCGACTGGGCCGCGAAGAACGCGGAGCCGGTGCTCAAGAGGCGCAAGGTCAAGGCGGGGCTCGTCAACTACAACCAGCACGCGACGCTCGGGTACGTGCCCTACGGCGTCGTCGGCGTGATCGGCCCGTGGAACTACCCGTTCTACACGCCGATGGGGTCGATCTCGTACGCGCTCGCGGCGGGCAACGCCGTCGTCTTCAAGCCGAGCGAGCTGACGCCCGGCACCGCCGTCTGGGTCGCCGACAAGTGGCGCGAGGTGTGCGACCGACCGGTTCTCCAGGTCGTGACCGGCGGCCGCGCGACCGGCGCGGACCTGGTGCGGGCAGGTGTCGACAAGGTCGCGTTCACCGGCTCGACCGCCAGCGCGAAGAAGGTCATGGCGGCGTGCTCCGAGACCCTCACCCCGCTGGTCGCCGAGTGCGGCGGCAAGGACGCGCTGATCGTCGCGACGGATGCCGACCTCGACGCCGCGGCAGACTTCATCGCGTTCGGCGCTCTCGGCAACGCCGGTCAGACCTGCGTGGGCGTCGAGCGCGTCTACGTCGAGCAGCGCGTGCGCGATGCGCTCGTCGACAAGGTCGTCGAACGAGCGAAGCGCATCGTCGTGACCGGCGACGCCCCGACGTACGGGCCCATGACCCTCGCCACCCAGACGGACGTCGTCTCCGCCCACGTCGAGGACGCCCTCGCCCGCGGCGGCACGGCCGTCTTCGGCGGCCCCGAGTCGGTCGCCGACCGCACGGTGACGCCGATCGTGCTCGTCGACGTCCCCGAGGACTCCGACGCCGTGCAGCGGGAGACCTTCGGACCGACCGTGGTCATCAACGCCGTCGCCGACCTCGACGAAGCCGTCGCCCGCGCCAACGCGACAGAGTATGGACTCGGTGCCGCCGTCTTCACGAAGGACGCGAAGAAGGGCGAGCGCATCGCGGCGCAGCTGCGCGCCGGCGTCGTCACGATCAACTCCGTGCTCGGCTTCGCGGCCATCGGCGCACTCCCGTTCGGCGGCGTCAAGGGGTCGGGCTTCGGCCGCATCCACGGCGCCGACGGCCTGCGCGAGTTCAGCGTGCCGAAGTCGATCGCGCGCCAGACCCGCAAGGCGGCCCTCAACCTGCTGACGCTCGAGCGGTCCCCCAAGGACATGCACATGGTCGAGCGCATGATCCCGATGCTCCACGGCAAGGCGCGCTGACCCCACCGCGGGGCGTCAACGCGCGTCGATGCCCAGCACGATCTCGACCAGGCACGTCAGCCGCGCGGCAGCCGCGTCGTCGCGCATCGTGAGCAGCGGCGCCTGGTCGGCGACCACGCCCAGCCCGGCATGGACGAGGACGGATGCCTCGCGCCCGCCGAGTTCGGGACGCACGGCCTGCAGCAGCGCCGCCCAGTCCGCGATGTGCGCCCGCTGCATCGCGCGCAGGCGCCGCTGCTCCTCCGGCGCGAGGTTGCCGATCTCGGAGAAGTAGATGCGCATCAGCGCGAGGTGCGAGAACGTGTGGTCGACGTACGCGCGACAGAGGCGGCGCAGCGCGTCCTCGGGCGAGGACGCCGACTCCCGTGCGTGCAGCGCTGCGCGCTCGAGCTCCACCGCGGCCCGATCGCACGCGGCCAGCAGCAGCGCGGACTTGCCGTCGAAGTGGCGGTACACGCCCGACGGCGTGAGGTCGACCTCGACCGCGACGTCCTCGATGGTGACCTCGTTGTAGCCGCGCGCGGCGAACTGGCGGATCGCGGCGTCGATGAGACGCGCCCGGCGTCCCTGCTCGGAGGCGGTTTCGTCGTCGGGCGGAGGCGGGGGCGCAGCATCCGTCGCCGTCACCGCGTCGGGAGCCGGAAGCGAGCCGTCGAGCGCGTGCCACCCGGCCCCCGCCAGGAGGCCGCGCAAGGCCCTGGCGCCGACCACCGTGCGATGCGCGGTGATGCTCGCGACCGCGCTCAGTGCCCCGAGGACGAGCAGCCGGCGGTCGGTCTCGTCGACGTCGGGTCGGTAGACGACGTGCGCCGCCTCGAACCGCTGGCGGAGGAGTCGGAACTCGGAGGTGAGCAGCTCGCGGTCGTCGTGCTCGAGGTAGCGCCCCTCCCACCGGTAGATCCCGCCGGTCGCGCGGAGCTCGACGGTGGTCGCGATGACCGCGTCGACGAGGGCGTCGAGCGCCGCGTGGGCCTCATCGGGCGAGTCGAGCGGGAGCGCGGCGGCCGCGTCGGTGTCTTCGATGAGGCGATGCGCGATGGTGAACGCGGTCTGCACGAACAGCGCGTACTTGTTCGGGAAGTGCCGGTACAGGGCGGGCGCCGAGATGCCGACGGCCGCCGCGATGTCCTGCATGGCGACGGCGTGATAGCCGTTCTGCGCGAAGGCGAGGGCGGCGGCTTCCTCGATGCGGCGCTTGCGGTCCCGCGGCCTCGTGCGTGAGGCGGGTGGCGCGGCAGCGGGCATGCGGACAGCCTACTCGCGGGCTTCAGCGGGCGGCCTAGATTGCGACGCCGCGTTCACTTCCGACGCGGCACGTGATGTGAATTCCGGTTAACAAAAGTCGTGACATCCGGCGACGCGCCTGCCATACTCGACACGAGCCACCGGTGCCGCAGGGTCGCGGCATCCGTTGACGATGACGTGACGAGAGGCCACCCGATGAACGACTCCGCCCCCACCGCGATCCCCGCATCCGCGCGGCGCAACCACTGGATGAACCAGGTCGCCACGCACGCCGAGATGAAGCCGGATGCCGCGGCATTCCGCTTCCTCGGAGCCACCACGACGTGGCGCGAGACGCGGGACCGCACGGACGCGTTCGCGGCGGCCCTCGCGCGCCGCGGCGTCGCCGCCGGCGACCGCGTGCTGCTGCTCACGCTGAATCGCCCGGAGGTCGTGATCTCGGTGTTCGGCATCAACCGGATCGGCGCGATCGCCGTGCCGATCAACATCCGGCTCACACCGCCGGAGATCGCCTACATCGTCGACGACGCCGACGCGGACGTGCTCATCGTCGAGTGGCCGCTCGCCCCGCTCGTCGGCGCGGTCGCCCAGATCACCGACCGCATCAAGAGGGTCATCGTGATCGGCGACGCCGGCGACGGGCAGGAGTCCTGGGCGGATCTCGTCGCCGAAGACCCCGAAGGGTTCGAGGGGCAGGACATCCCGGAAGACACGACGGCGCTGATCATGTACACCTCGGGCACCACCGGGCGCCCGAAGGGCGCGATGCTCGATCACATCAACCTCTACGCGCAGTCGATCACCTGCATCCGCGCGAACAACGTCGTCGACGAGAGCGACATCTCGTTCCTGACGGCGCCGCTCTTCCACATCGCCGGCCTCGGCTCGATCGCGCCGAACTTCATCCTCGGCATCCCGACGGTGATCCACCCGCTCGGCGCGTTCAACGCCACCGAGCTTCTCGACGCGTGGGAGCGCGAGAAGGCGACGATCGTCTTCAACGTGCCGCAGCAGTGGCAGGTGATCTGCGCCGACCCGACCATCGCGGACCGCGACCTGCACCTGCGCATCATCAGCTGGGGCGCCGCTCCCGCGTCCGACACGCTGCTGCACGCGATGGCCGACACGTTCCCGCACGCGACGAACGTCGCCGTGTTCGGGCAGACCGAGCTGTCGCCGATCACGTGCGTGCTCCGTGGCGAGGACTCCCTCCGCAAGCTCGGGTCGGTGGGCCGGCCGATCCCCACCATCCAGTACCGCGTCGTCGACGACGACATGAACGATGTCGCCCCCGGCGAGGTCGGCGAGATCGTGTACCGCGGCCCCACCCTCATGAAGGGGTACTGGCGCAAGCCCGCCGAGACCGCGGAGGCCTTCGAGGGCGGCTGGTTCCACTCGGGCGACCTGGTCCGCCAGGACGACGAGGGCTTCGTCTGGGTCGTGGATCGCAAGAAGGACATGATCATCTCGGGCGGCGAGAACATCTACTGCGCCGAGGTCGAGAACGTGCTGTTCGCCCACCCGAAGATCCTCGACGTCGCGATCTACGGCCGCGCCGACGAGCGCTGGGGCGAGGTCCCGGTCGCGGCGGTCGCGCTGGCACCGGGCGAGGAGCTCACGATCGACGAGCTGCAGGCGTGGCTGAGCGACAAGCTCGCGCGCTTCAAGCAGCCCAAGGCGCTGGTCGTCGTGTCGGCCCTCCCCCGCAACGCCGGCGGCAAGGTCAACAAGGTCGCGCTGCGCGCGGCCGACCGCGAGCTGACCCCGGCGTAGGCCATGACAGCTGCTGTGGCCGCGCTCGTTCGTGAGCGCGGCGGATCCGTCGCGCTCACGAACGTCACCCTGCGCTCCCCCGACCCGCGCGAACTCGTCGTCCGGGTGATGGCCTCCGGCGTCTGCCCGACCGACCTGTTCGGCATCGACGGCGGGGCCGGCGACCGCTTCCCCGCGGTCTTCGGCCACGAGGGCGCCGGCGTCGTCGAAGCCGTCGGCGCGGAGGTCACGCGCGTGCGGCCCGGCGACCGGGTCGTGCTCGGCTTCGGCTCGTGCGGCGCGTGCGGCCCGTGCCGCGACGGCCACTCCGCGTACTGCGACCGGTTCGCCGAGCTCAACTACGCTCCGCGCTCCGATGCGGCCGCCGACGGTGGCGAGCGCGTCACCACCGGGTGGATGGCCCAGTCCTCCTGGGCGACCCGCGTCGTCGTGCACGAGTCGAGCGCGGTGCCGATCGGCGACGACGTGCCCTGGGCGGTGGCCGCGACGCTGGGCTGCGGCATCCTGACCGGCGCCGGCACCGTGCTCAATGTGCTGCGCCCGGCCCCCGGCGACGCGCTTCTCGTTCTGGGCGCCGGCACCACCGGGCTCGCGGCGGTCCTGGCTGCGGCGCACCGGGGCGTCGCGCGCATCGTCGTGAGCGACCCGGTCGAGGCGCGCCGCGTCCTCGCGCTCGAGGTGGGCGCGACCGAGGCGCTCTCCCCCCACGACCTCGCGGCGCAGCGTCCCGCCCCGTCGTTCAGCCACGTGCTCGACACCGCCGGCACGCAGTCGTCGATCGACGCCGCCCTCGCCGTCGTCGCGCCGCGCGGCATCGCCGCCACCGTCGCGCTCAAGCCGGGCGCCAACCCGGTGACCGTGTCGCAATCGCGCCTGCTGTGGGGCCGCACTCTCACCGGTGTGATCGAGGGCGACGCCGACGTCGCCCGCGACGTGCCGCTGATGGCGGCGCTGTGGCGCGCGGGCCGGCTCCCCGTCGAGCGTCTCATCGGCACGTACGCGTTCGCCGACGCGCAGGCCGCGATCGCCGACGCCCGCGCGGGACGCGTCGTCAAGCCGGTGCTCGAGATGGAGATGGCGACGGATGCTGCGGCCGCAGCATCCGTCCGCCCTCTGGTCGACCGGCTCCGCGACGGCGTGCCCGACGACGACCTCGCCGCGCTGTGGCGTTCGCTCCCCCCGGTCCGGACGGCGGAACTGCGCGGGCTCTGGCGCGGCTGGGCCGCGACGCGCGGCCACCGCGCCGGGCGACTGCTCGAGCGCAGCCGGTGGTACGGCAAGCTCTTCCGCTCCGACGATGACGTCGCACCCCTCGTGTGCGAGACCGAGGACGGCACGCTCGTCGCCGACGCAGGCCTCGCCCGCGGAGGTGCGACGCTGCGCACCATCGTGCACGACGGCGTCGCCACGGCGTCGATGGTCTACGACGGGCAGCCGATCATCGACCACTTCGTGCGGCTCGGGCCCGGCACGGTGTTCGGCGTCATGACCGGCCGCGACACCGACGACCGCGGCCGCGCCTTCTACTTCGTCCTCGAGCACGTGGAGGACCGCCCCGTCGCCCTCCACGGATGACGGATGCCTCGACCCACCGCACGCCCGCGGGTCGAGGCATCCGGAATCAGGCGCGCGCGTCGGGAGTCGCGTAGGTGCTGCGCTGCTCGATGACCGCGAGCGTGCAGCGGGAGACGCACACGAGGCGCCCGGCCTCGTCGGCGATGCGGATCTCCCACACGTGCACGCGACGCCCCACGTTGATCGCCGTGACCGTGCCGATGACCCAGCCGGACGAGATCGGGCGCAGGTGGTTGGCGTTGATCTCCATGCCCACGACGTGGAACCGCTCACGGTCCACGGCGAGGTAGCCGGCCCACGACGCGAGGGTCTCGGCGAGCGCGACCGATGCCCCGCCGTGGAGCACACCCGCGGGCTGCACGGAGCGGTGGTCCACAGGCATCCGTCCGACCAGCGCGTCGTCGCGGATCTCGACGATCTCGATGCCGAGGTTCTCGATGAGGGTGCCCGGCGCCATCGCCGAAAGGTCGATCGCGGCGACGTCGCCGAACCAGAGGCTCACGGCCTCACCCCGCGGCTTCCTCTTCACGGTCGACGGCGGCCAGGTGCGCAGCATCCGCCACGTAGCCCTCGATGTGGCGCTCGTCGGGGCCGTTGTACTCCGACAGCGGGCGGATGAGCGCGTTCGAGGCGAGCTGCTCCATGATGTGGGCGGTCCAGCCGGTGACGCGCGCCGCCACGAACAGCGGCGTGAAGGTCAGCGTGTCGAAGCCGATGAGGTTGTAGGCGGGACCCGAGGGATAGTCGAGGTTCGGGTAGATGCCCTTGCGGCTCACGAACTCGCTCTCGAGCGTCTCGTACAGCGCGGCCACATCGGGTCGGTCGTAGTGCTCGACGAGGGTGTCGAGCGCCGCCTTCATCGTGGGCACGCGCGAGTCGCCCTTCTTGTACACGCGGTGTCCGAAGCCCATGATCTTGCGCTTCTCGGCGAGCGCCTGATCGAGCCACGGCCCGACGTTGTCGGCGGTGCCGATCTCGTCGAAGATGTGCAGCACGGCCTCGTTCGCCCCGCCGTGCAGCGGGCCCTTGAGCGCGCCGATCGCCGCGACGACCGCCGAGTAGAGGTCGCTGAGGGTCGACGTCACGACGCGCGCCGTGAAGGTCGAGGCGTTGAACGAGTGCTCGGCATACAGGATCATCGAGCGGTTGAACGCGTCGACCACGATGTCGTCGGCCTGCTCGTCGAACGTCATCCAGAGGAAGTTCGCCGCGTAGTCCAGGTCGTCGCGGGGTGCGACCGGCTGCAGGCCCCGACGGCGGCGCTGACCGTAGGCGACGATCGCGGGGAGTACCGCGAACAGACGGATGCTGCGGGCCAGGTTCTCCTCCGCGCTCCCGCTCACCTCCAGCACGGAGCCCGTGCCGGCGAGGTCGCGCGCGCCGATCAGGCTCACGGCCGTGCGCACCTCGTCCATGGGGTGCGCGTCGATCGGAACGAGGTCGATCGCCGCACGGACCTCGGCGGGAAGGTGCCGGTAGGCGCGCTCGGTCGCGCGCAGCTGCGCGAGCTGCACATCGGTCGGCAGCTCGCCGTACCACAGCAGGTAGGCGACCGCCTCGAACGGCTGCGTCGACGCGAGCTCCTGCACCGGATACCCGCGGTACAGCAGCGAGTTCGTCTCGGGGTTGACCTTCGAGACCGCCGTGTAGTCCACGACGACGCCGGCGAGGCCCTTCTTGATGTCGGGATCGGTCATGACTGCTCCTTCGGGTCGGTGACTCAGCGCTGGATCTGGAAGTTGAAGACGTCCTGGTCGAAGTGGTTGTACTGCTCGTAGTCGATGAGGTCGTAGAGGTCGGCGCGGTGCTGCATCTCGCCGAGCCTGGAGGTGAGGTGTCCGTCGTCGATGAGCGTATCGAGAGCGCGGGATGCCGCGCCCATCGCGATCCGCAGGAGTGAGACCGGCCAGATCACGATGTTGACGCCGACGCTCTGCAGTTGGTCGACCGAGAAGAGCTCCGACTTCCCGAACTCGGTCATATTGGCGAGGATCGGCACGTCCACGGCGGCGCGGATCGCAGCGAACTCCTCGAGCGTGCGCATCGCCTCGGGGAAGATCGCGTCGGCCCCCGCGTCCACGAGCGCCTTCGCACGGTCGATCGCGGCATCCATCCCCTCCACGGCGCGGATGTCCGTCCGGGCCATGATCAGGAAGTTCGGGTCGCGGCGTGCGTCGGCCGCCGCCCGGATGCGCTTGATCGCGGTGTTCTCGTCGACCACGGCCTTGCCGTCGAGGTGACCGCACCGCTTCGGGTTGATCTGGTCCTCGATGTGCGTGCCGGCCAGGCCGGCATCTTCGAGCGTCTGGATCGTGCGGGCGACGTTCATCGGCTCGCCGAACCCGGTGTCGGCGTCGATGATCGCGGGCAGGTCGGTCATCCGCGCGATCTGCTGGCCCCGTGCGGCGACCTCAGTGAGGGTGGTCAGGCCGATGTCGGGCAGGCCCAGGTCGGCACTGAGCACGGCACCCGAGATGTAGACGCCCTCGAAGCCCTTGCGCTCGATGAGCCGCGCGCTGAGCGGATTGAACGCGCCGGGGAACCGCAGCAGCTCTCCGCTCGCGAGCCGCTTGCGGAACAGCCGCCGCTTCTCGTGCGCGGGGACGGTGGAGTACAGCATCAGAACAGGCCCTTCGGGGCCGGCGCTGCGGCGAGCACGCCGAACTCGGCGACGATCGAGAGCTGCTGCACCTCTTCGGCCGTCAGCTCGGGCAGGCGCTGGGCGAGGTCGAGGAAGCGCTCGATCTCATCGGACGAGAGCACGGGCTCGGCCAGCAACCGGAACTTGCGCACGTAGTCCTCGCGGACGAAGGGTCGGGCGCCGAGGGGGTGTGCGTCGGCGACGGCGATCTCGTCCTCGATGGTCTCGCCGTTGGTGAGGCGGATCTCGACGCGGCCGCCGAACGCCTTCTCGTCCGGGTCCTCCGAGTGGTACCGGCGGGTCCACTCCTCATCCTCGGCGGTGGTGATCTTGTGCCACAGCGCGACCGTGTCTTCGCGCCCTGCCCGCGCGGGAAGGTACGAGTCGACGTGGTGCCAGCCGCCGTCCTGGAGCGCGACCGCGAAGATGTACGGGATCGAGTGGTCGAGCGTCTCGCGCGACGCGGTGGGGTCGTACTTCTGCGGGTCGTTCGCGCCGGAGCCGATGACGTAGTGCGTGTGGTGCGACGTGTGCAGCACGATCGCCTCGACGTTCGCCGGGTCGGTGAGCTCCGGGTGCTCGCCGTGGAGCTTGCGCGCGAGGTCGATCCAGGCCTGCGCCTGGTACTCGGCCGAGTGCTCCTTCGTATACGAGTCCAGGATGGCCCGCTTGGGCTCGCCCTGACCCGGCAGCGGCACCTCGTACGAGGCGTCCGGTCCGTCCAGCAGCCACGCGATCACGCCGTCCTCGCCCTCGTAGATCGGGCTCGGCGAGGTCTCGCCGCGCATCGCACGATCGACGGCCTCGACCGCCATCTTGCCCGCGAACGCGGGGGCGTGCGCCTTCCACGTCGAGATCTCGCCCTTGCGGGACTGGCGCGTGGCCGTCGTGGTGTGAAGCGCCTGGCCGACGGCCTGGTAGATCGTCTCGACGGGAAGGCCGAGGAGCGTGCCGATGCCGGCCGCGGCCGACGGGCCGAGGTGCGCGACGTGGTCGATCTTGTGCTTGTGCAGGCTGATGGCGCGCACCAGGTCGATCTGGATCTCGTACCCGGTCGCGAGTCCGCGCACCAGCGCGGCGCCGTCGGCGCCCACGTGCTGGGCGACCGCGACGATCGGTGGGATGTTGTCGCCCGGGTGCGAGTAGTCGGCCGCGAGGAATGTGTCGTGGTAGTCGAGCTCACGCACGGCGACGCCGTTCGCCCACGCCGCCCACTCCGGGCTCGTCTTGCGGTCCAGGGCGCAGCCGAACACCGTGGCCCCCGAGCCGCCGACCGACACCGCGTGGTCGAGAGCCTGCTGGCGGGCTGCGCTCACCGGAGCACGGGTGAGGGATGCTGCGGCCACCGCCGCGTTGTCGATGACGCGGTTGATGATCATGTCGACGACATCCGCGTCGACCTCGACGGGGTCGGCGGCGACTTCGGCGATGTGCCACGCGAGCTGCCCCTCGCGCGCGAGGTGCTCGTCGCTGCGGTGGACGCGGAGGTGGTGGATGACGGTCATGACCGGCCTTTCAGAGTCGGGGGCGCGATTCGACAGACTCAGCGACCGGAGCAGCGGATGCACCGGTCGCGGAGCTTGTCGAGGCGGTGAGGGATTCGAGGATGCTGTGCAGCGCGTTGTGCAGGTGGACGTGCGTCGCGTGGGCGGCGAGATCCGCGTCGCGCGCGGAGATCGCGGCGGCGATCAGCCGGTGCTCGGCGACGGATGCGGCGAGCCGGGCGGGATTGTCGCGTGCGAGCCGTCGCACCCGGACGAGATGCGTGCGCACCGTGCGCAGGGCGGCGGTGAGGTAGTCGTTCGCGACGGCGGCGTCGAGGGCGAGGTCGAAGTCTGCGATGAGGGCGTAGTAGGCGTCGCGCCCGTCCGCGCCCGCATCGTGGCCGTCGAGATCGACCCGGGAGAAATCGTGGGCGAGCTCCGCGAAGGCCGCGGCATCTCCGCGCTCTGCGGCGAGCCGCGCGGCGGACTCCTCGAGGGCGCGGCGCACTTCGAAGATCTCGCGGATGTCGTCGGCGTCGATCGCGGTGACCACGGTGACGCGCGGCGACTGCTGCGCGACGAGCCCGTCGGCTGCGAGCCGGCCCAGCGCTTCACGCAGCGGCGTGCGGCTGACTCCGAGGCGGGCGGCCTGCTCGACCTCGCCGAGCACGGCGCCGGGTCGGAGGACGCCGGACTGGATCTCGTCGAGGAGGGTCGCGTATGCGCGGTCACTGGCACGCATTCGCATCACCTCCTCGTTCGACACCTCGGCCAGTGTATACACAAAGCTCTTGCAAACCTACCGGGTGCCCCAATCGAGGGCCATGCGTATACAAACGCACTCCGTAGGGAAATCGCCCGATGTCGGCGCGCGTTCAACAGGTGTAGCTTCCGCATCACCGGGGCGCTGAACGAAGGAGTTGCCATGAAGCACATGCGAGCGGCCGCCACCATCGCCGCCGTATCGGGAGTCGTTCTCGGCATGGGAGCGACCGCTGCCGCCTCCGCGGCACCCGGTCACGTCGACCATTTCGATGAGGTCCACCAGGAGAGTTTCACCGCACACGATCCCGACCTCTGCGACGGCCTGCTCGACTTCCCGGTCGAGTGGGAGGAGCACGAGGTCGGCTCGTTCCGGATCACCGAGCGTCAAGGGCAGGGGTACGGCGGATACAACGCGACGCTCGTCGGCTCCTACACGAACGTCGATACCGGCCTCGCCTACCACTACGACCAGCGCGTCAACAGCAAGGACCAGAAGCTCGTGCCCAACGACATCGGCGGACTCACCGTCACGTTCATGGACCGCTTCAACGTCTTCTGGACGGACGACCTGGGTCGGGCCGCGTTCCACGACGCCGGCGCGAACACCGTCACCGTGGAGGTGGACGAGAACGGTGACTTCGTCGAGTTCATCGACGACCACCTCCGCGGACGTGGCGACACGGAGGGGCGCGACTTCTGCGACGACCTCATCGAGTTCACCACACCCTCGGCGCCCTGAACTCCTGATCGATCGGGGCGCCGTGAGGAAAGCGTGAGGAGTATTCACAACTTTGTGAAACCGGCGTAGCTTCAGCGCCATGACCACAGTCATCCGCACGAGCGGCCTCACCAAGCACTACGGCCGCGTCCACGCCCTCGACGGACTCGACCTCGCTGTCGACGAGGGCCAGGTGCACGGGTTCCTCGGACCCAACGGGGCGGGCAAGTCCACCACGATCCGGATCCTGCTGGGACTCGCGCGCAAGACCGGGGGCGAGGCATCCGTCTTCGGTCTCCAGCCGTGGCGCGACGCCGTCAAGATCCACCGGCGCGTCGCGTACATCCCCGGCGATGTGAGCGTATGGCCGAACCTGTCGGGGGGCGAGGCGATCGACCTCCTCGCCCGTCTGCGCGGCGCCGCGCGCCACGACAGGGCGTACGCCGACGAGAAGGCGCGCCTCATGGAGGCGTTCCAGTTCGACCCGCGCAAGAAGGGTCGCGCCTACTCGAAGGGCAACCGGCAGAAGGTGGCGCTCATCGCCGCCTTCGCCGTGCCCGCCGACCTCTACATCCTCGATGAGCCGACCAGCGGCCTGGACCCGCTCATGGACGTGATGTTCCGCCGCGAGGTCTCGCGCGTCCACGCCGCGGGGGCGACCGTGCTGCTGTCGAGCCACATCCTCTCCGAGGTCGAGCAGCTGTGCGATCGCGTCTCGATCATCCGCGCCGGGCGCGTGGTCGAATCGGGCACCCTCGCCGACATGCGTCACCTCACGCGCACGGAGGTCTCTTTCGAGGGGACGGATGCTGCGCCCGTGGCCACGCTCGCGGCGGCCCATGACGCGCTGGTCGAAGACGGCCGCGTGCGCTTCACGGTCGACAGCGATCAGGTCACCGGCGTGCTGCCCGAGCTCTCGCGCCTCGGGGTGGCGGGACTGCGCGTCGCTCCCCCGTCGCTCGAGGAGCTGTTCCTGCGCCACTACGGCGACGACCTCGCCGTGCTGGAGAGGAACGGACGATGAGCCGACTGTCGACGCTGCTCGGGCAGCGGCTGCGGCGGGACTGGCTGCAGCTGACGCTGTGGATCTTCGGCACGTTGGCGCTCGCGTTCGCAGGGCTGTCGGGCGCGGCGAACACCTACGGCACCGAGCAGGAGCGCACGGCACTGCTCGCCACCGTCATGGCCAACCCGGTGATCCTGCTGTTCCGTGGGCTGCCGTCCGGGCCGGGCGAGCAGGCGTTCATCGTCTTCCTCCTGATGCCGTTCCTCGTGATGATGCCCGCGTTCATGAGCACCTTCCTCGCGGTGCGCCACACGCGCGGCGACGAGGAGGCGGGGCGTCTCGAACCGGTCGCGGCGACGACGGCGGGCAGGGCCGTGCCGACGGTCGCGACGATCGTCCACGGCGTGCTCGCCAACGTCGTGCTGGGCGTCCTCGTGGCCGCCGCCTTCCTCGCCGGCGGCTCGCCCGCTGAGGGGTCGTGGCTCGCCGGGTTCACCGCGGCGTGCGGCGGGCTGACGTACCTCGGCGTCGCGCTCCTGGCGGCACAGCTCATGCGGACCTCGCGGGGCGCGAACTCCCTCGCCGTGTGGGTGCTCGTCGTCACCTACTTCATCGCCGGGATCGGGAACGCCCTCGGCACCCCGAGCGACGACCTCACCCACATGCAGAGCTCGTGGCTGACGTGGCTCTCGCCCTTCGGCTGGGCCGAGAACACCCGCGCCTTCGACGAGAACCTGTGGTGGCCCGCGTTCCTCTGCCTCGCCGCGTTCGTCGTGCTGGCCGGAGTGGCCCTGGCGCTCCAGACCGTGCGCGACCTCGGCGCGAGCATCGTGCCCGAGCGGCGGGGGCGCGCCGCCGCGCGCGCGACCCTGTCGACGCCGACGGCGCTGGTCACGCGCCTCGCCACCGGCTCGACGATCGGCTGGATGGCGGGCGCCTTCTTCGCCGGGGCCCTCTCGACCTCGCTCGGCGCGGTCGTGAACGAGATGGGGTCGGACAACCCGGCCGTCGCCGACATGCTCAAGGCACTCTCGGCCGAGGCCGACCTCGAGCAGGCGGTCATCGTCGTCTTCTTCACCATGGTGGGGCTCCTCGCCGCCTGCGCCGGCGTGCAGACCGTCGCCCGCGCTCGCCAGGAAGAGGCGCACGGCACCGCCGAGCCGGTCCTCGCGACCCCCGTACAGCGGGTGCGGTGGCTCGCCGACTACGTCGTGGTGGGGTTCATCGCGATCGTCCTGACCTGCGCCGCCGCATTCGTCGGGGCGTGGGCCGGAGCCGCGAACCTCGACAACGGTGCCCTGACCGGCGATGCGTTCGTCGCGGCGTGGGGGCAGGTCATCGCCGCATCCGTGTTCCTCGTCCTCACCGCGCTCGTCTTCGCGATCGCCCCGCGCTGGACGATCCCGCTCGGGTGGACCCTCGTCACCGCCGCGATCGTCTTCGGCCTCTTCGGTCCGCTCCTCGGCCTTCCGGAATGGGTGACGAACCTGTCGCCGTTCTCGGTCGCGCCGGTGCCGAGCGGCAGCGACGTGGATCTGCGGGGGATGTGGTGGCTCGTGCTCGCCGTCGGCGTCGGGGCGGCAGCATCCCTCACCCTCATGCGGCGGCGCGAACTGGCCTCGGCCGGGTAGGCGACCGCGATGACGAACGAGCACCCCGGCGCGGAGGCGGCGGAGCAGGCGGCGGCGATGCTCACCGCGGTCGGCATGCCGCGCATGCCGGCGCGGGTCATGATGGCCCTCGCCGGCTCGCCCGATGAGGGGTACACCGCCGCCGACCTCGCCGACCGCCTCGGGGTGTCGGCGGCGGCCGTGTCGGGCGCGGTGCGCTACCTCGTCTCGATGCGCCTCATCCACCGGCTCTCGCGCCCCGGCGATCGGCGCGACCGCTACGACCTCGCGGAGGACTCCTGGTCGGGCATGATCACGGCGAACGCACCGCTGTACGGGACCCTGGCGGCGTCGCTCGACCGGATCGCCGACGAGAACCCCGGGGCTCCGGCGTCAGCCGCGCGGGCGCACGAGATCGCGGACTTCCTCCGCTACCTCGCGGAACGGATGCCGCAGCTCGCGGCCGAGTGGCGTGCAGGCCGCGACGCGCCCGGGGAAGGGACCGCGGCCGGGTAGCCTTGCCCGAGTGACCGACGCGACCCGCTACATCGTTGCCACCGACGGAGCCTGCAAGGGCAACCCCGGACCGACGGGGTGGGCGTGGGTCGGCGAGGACGGGCACTGGGCAGCCGGCGCGATCCCCTCGGGCACCAACAACGTCGGCGAGCTGATGGGCCTGCTCAAGGCCATCGAGGACCACAGCGACGTCGCGAACCTCGTGATCCAGGCCGACTCCAAATACGCGATCGACACGTACACGAAGTGGATGGACGGCCACCGCCGCCGCGGCTGGAAGACATCGACGGGCGCGCCCACGAAGAACGTCGACATCCTCGAGCAGCTCATCGTCGCGCGCGACGCCCGCCGGGCGGCCGGCCTCCCCGACGTCCAGCTCGAGCACGTGCGCGGCCACTCCGGTCACGTGCTCAACGCATGGGCCGACGAGCGCGCGGTGCGCGCCTCCGAGCACGCGGCCAAGGGCACGGCGAGCGCATGGTCGTCGCTCGGCGCGCAGGACCGCATCGACGTCTCGTCCCGCCCGAAGAACGGGCGCTGACCCGGCCGGTGCTGCCTACAGCGGCGGTCCTCAACTGAGGACGTGGGCCGGGATGCGGAGCCGATGCGCCTCGCGGCCCCTCATCTCGGCTCTCACCCTCGAATGAGGATCTCGATCCTGGCCGGGTTCAGCCCTCCATCGTGCCTTCGAAGAGACCGACCGCGTTGCCGTCGGGGTCGCTGATGACGGCCCACCAGCTGGTCGGCGTGATCTCGCCCTTCTCGCGCAGCAGCTCTCCGCCGGCGGCCGTCGCCTTCGCGACGGCGTCGTCGATCGAATCGACCTCGACGTAGGAGCGGGGCTGGGTGAAGCCGTCCTCGCGCGGGGCGAGGCCGCCGCCCGAGATCTTGTTGGGCGCCTGCCACATCGGATACCCCTCGAACCCGGGGACCTCGGCGATCTGCCACCCGAAGAGGTCGGAGTAGAACGCGGTCGCCTTGCCGAAGTCGCTGACCGGGATGTCGATGTGCGTGATGTCGCCGTGAGCCATGGGGTTTCCTCTCGTTCGGCTTGGGACCCGGCCAGTCTCCGCCGCGCTCGCCCGCCCCGCAAGAGACCGCGAGAGTGCAGCTGGTGGACGAGAGGTGGGGAACCACCCACACTCTCGGCGACCAGCTGTACTCTCGCGGGAAAGGCGGGTCAGCCGGCGGACGCGGCCTCGGCGAGATGGCGCTCGATGGCGTCGATCGCAGGACGCTGACCCTTCACCAGGCGGTCGCGGGCGGTGCCGAGGGAGGTCCATTCCGCGCGGTCGACCTCGGGGAAGCGCGCCGTCTTCCCGGAACGCGGCGGCCACTCCAGCTCGAACTCGCCGAACTCGAGGCCGTCGAGCGAGAACCCGGTCCCGTCGGCGATGAACACGGTCACGCGCTTGCCCGACGAATACGCGAACGTGCCGAGTTCGGCGTAGGGCGGCTCAGGCGGATCGATGCCGAGCTCTTCGCGGAACTCACGGCGCGCAGCATCCAGCGCGCTCTCCTCCCCCTCGGTGAACTCGCCTTTGGGGACGGACCACGCGCCGGCATCCTTGCTGGCCCAGAACGGCCCGCCCATGTGTGCGATGAGCACCTCGGGTTCGGGCGCGATCCGGTAGAGCAGGATGCCGGCGCTGGTGATCACGGCTCAGACGATACGGGTCTTGGGCGACACCGTGTAGGTGTCTTCGGGGTCGCTGAACACGACGTCGCCGAGGGCGGTGTCGATCGCCGCGAGCGTGTCGGCGTCGAGCACGACACCCGAGGCCTTGACGGTCTCGGCGAGCTGCTCGGGACGGGATGCCCCCACCAGCGCGGACGCGACGTTCTTGTTCTGCAGCACCCACGCGATCGCGAGCTGCGGCATCGACAGGCCCGCCTGCTCGGCGACCGGCTTCAGGCGCTGGACCGCCTCGAGCACGTCGTCGCGGAGGAAGCCTTGGATGAAACGGGCGCCGCTCTTGTCGTCGGTCGCGCGCGAGCCCTCGGGCACCGGCTGACCCGGCAGGTACTTGCCCGAGAGCACACCCTGCGCCATCGGCGACCACACGATCTGCGAGATGCCGAGCTCCTCCGACGCCGGCACGACCTTGCCCTCGATGACGCGCCACAGCGCCGAGTACTGCGGCTGGTTCGAGATGAGCTGCACGCCGTAGCTCTTGGCGAGGGCGTGGCCCTCACGCAGCTGCTCGGCCGTCCACTCCGAGACGCCGATGTAGAGCGCTTTGCCCTGACGCACGACGTCGGCGAAGGCCTGGAAGGTCTCTTCGAGCGGCGTCTCGTAGTCGAAGCGGTGCGCCTGGTAGAGGTCGACGTAATCCGTGCCGAGGCGCTTGAGCGACCCGTTGATGGACTCGAAGATGTGCTTGCGGCTGAGGCCGGTGTCGTTCGGCCCCTGGGGGCCGGTCGGGAAGTAGACCTTCGTGAAGATCTCGAGGGACTCGCGGCGCTGACCCGAGAGCGCCTTGCCGAGGACCTCCTCGGCGGCCGTGTTGGCGTAGACGTCTGCCGTGTCGAATGTGGTGATGCCGGCGTCGAGCGCCGCGTGGACCGTCGCGATGGCGGCCGAGTCGTCGACCTGCGAGCCGTGAGTGACCCAGTTGCCGTAGGTGATCTCGCTGACCTTGAGACCGCTGTTTCCGAGGTACCGGTAATTGACCATGAGAAAACGCTACCCGCCCCGATGGGTGCATCGGGACGGGCAGCGTCGCTGGGATCAGACGACCGGTGCGGTCTCGTCCTCGGTGGCGTCGTCCTCAGCGGGCGCGGTGCGCTCGCCGGACTCCGCGTCGATGGACAGGGCGCGGGCCTCCTCGTCGAGATCGGCCGCGGCCTGCTCGAACTGCGAGTTGTAGAGGCGGAAGTACGCACCCTTCGCCGCGATGAGCTCGTCGTGCGTGCCCTTCTCGACGATCCCGCCGTTCTCCATCACGAGGATGAGGTCGGCGTCGCGGATCGTCGACAGGCGGTGCGCGATCACGAACGACGTGCGTCCTTCGCGGAGGGCCGCCATCGCGTGCTGCAGCAGCAGCTCGGTGCGGGTGTCGACGGAGCTCGTCGCCTCGTCGAGGATGAGCACCGAGGGCTGCGCGACGAACGCTCGCGCGATCGTGATGAGCTGCTTCTCGCCCGCCGAGATGTTCGACGCGTCCTCGTCGAGGAGCGTGTCGTACCCGTCGGGCAGCGAGTGCACGAACCGATCGACGTAGGTCGCCCGCGCAGCGGCGAGGATCTCGTCGTCGGTGGCGTCGGCCCGACCGTAGCGGATGTTCTCGCGGATCGTGCCGGCGAACAGCCACGGGTCCTGCAGCACCATGCCGGTCTCGGCGCGGATGTCGCGGCGCGTGAGGTCGGCGATGTTCTGCCCGTTGAGGAGGATGCGACCGCCGTCGAGCTCGTAGAAGCGCATCAGCAGGTTCACGAGCGTCGTCTTGCCGGCACCGGTCGGACCCACGATCGCGACCGTCTGCCCCGGCTCGACCCGGAACGACAGGTCGTGGATGAGCGGCCGGTCAGGCGAGTAGGAGAAGGCGACGTCCTGGAATTCGATCGTGCCGTCGCCCTCGACGAGCGCCGGGGCGTCCTCGGCGTCGGGCTCCTGCTCGGGCTCGTCGAGCAGTTCGAACACGCGCTCGGCCGAGGCCGTGCCCGACTGCACGACCGCCGCCATGCCGCCGAGCTCGGCCAGCGGCTGCGTGAACTGCTGCGAGTACTGGATGAACGCCTGCACGTCGCCGAGGCGCAGCTGGCCGCCCGCGACCATCAGCGCGCCGAAGACCGCGATGCCCACGTAGGTGAGGTTCCCGATGAACATCATCGCCGGCATCATGATGTTCGACAGGAACTGCGCCTTGAACGAGGCCTGGTACAGCTCCTCGTTCTCCTCGCGGAACGCCTCGCGCGACGCCTGCTCGCGGCCGAACACCTTGACGAGCGCATGCCCCGAGAACGACTCCTCGACACGCGCGTTGAGCCGGCCGACCTTGCGCCACTGGATGCCGAACGCCTTCTGCGAGCGCGGCCCGATGACGCCGAACAGGATGCCCATGAGCGGGAAGCTCACCAGCACCACGAGGGTCAGCTGCCACGAGATCGTCAGCATCATGATGAGCACGCCGATCACGGTCAGCACGCTCGTGAGGGCCTGCGACAGCGACTGCTGCATCATCTGCGTGATGTTGTCGATGTCGTTCGTGACGCGCGAGATCAGCTCGCCGCGCTGTACGCGGTCGAAGTAGCGCAGCGGCAGGCGATTGATCTTCGCCTCGACCTCTTCGCGCAGACGCCACATGACGCGCACCATGATCACGTTGATGACGTAGCCCTGCAGCCACATCAGGAGCGACGACGCGAAGTACAGCCCCAGCACGATGAGCAGCACGCGGCTGAGCGCCATGAAGTCGACGCCGGCGCCGGGCACGAAGTGCTCCATGGCCGAGACGATGTTGGCGAGGTCCTGCTGCCCCGAGGCCTCCAGCCCCGCGACGACCTGCTCCTTGGTCATCCCCGCGGGCGCCATCGACGAGACGACGCCCTCGAAGAGGATGTTGGTCGCCTCGCCGAGCACCTTCGGCGAGAGCACCGCCAGCACGACGCCGATCGAGCCGAGGATCGACACGAACACGAACGCCCAGGCGTTCGGGCGCAGCAGCCCGATCAGCCGGCGGAAGGCGGGCCAGAAGTGCGCGGCCTTGCCCGGGGCGACCGCGCCGCTCCAGTCGTCGGCCGCGATGCGCGCCTGCTCGCCGAGCTCGATCTCGGCCTTCTCCTCGGCGCTCAGCTCGGCCACGGCCTGGCGCACGCGTCGCCGGGTCTTCTCGGTGTTGTTCTCATCGCTCATCGCGCGACCTCCGCTCCGAGCTGGGATTCCACGATCTCGCGGTACGTCTGGCTGGTCTCGAGCAGCTGCTCGTGCGTGCCGATGCCCACGATGCCGCCGTCGTCGAGCACGACGATGCGATCGGCGTCGGTGATGGTGGAGACGCGCTGCGCGACGACGATCTTGGTGACATCGGGAAGCTCGCGCCACAGCGCCTGCCTCAGCCGCGCATCGGTGGTGAGGTCGAGCGCCGAGAACGAGTCGTCGAACACGAGGACGCGCGGCTGGTGGACGATCGCCCGCGCGATCGCGAGCCGCTGCCGCTGCCCGCCCGAGACGTTCGTGCCGCCCTGGGAGATCGGGGAGTCGAGCCCGGCGTCCATCTGGCTCACGAAGTCGCTCGCCTGGGCGATCTCGAGCGCACGCCAGAGCTCGGCGTCGGTCGCGTCCTCGCGGCCGAACCGCAGGTTCGACGCGATGGTGCCCGAGAACAGGAACGGGCGCTGCGGAACGAGCCCGATCGTGCCCCACAGAGCGTCGAGGTCTGCCCGCCGCACATCGACCCCGCCGATCTCGACGACGCCGTCGGTGACGTCGAAGAGCCGGGGGATGAGCGAGATCAGGGTGGTCTTGCCCGCGCCGGTCGAGCCGACGATGGCGACGGTCTCGCCCGCGTCGGCGCGGAAGCTGATGCCCGAGAGGATCGGGTGCTCGGCGCCGGGGTAGGTGAAGGCGACGTCGCGGAACTCGACGGTGCCCGGCGCCGGGAACTCGCCGACCGCGTCGGACGGACGCTCGAGCGACGAGTGCGTGTCGAGCACCTCGCCGACGCGCTCGGCCGACACCGCGGCGCGCGGGATCATCAGGGTCATGAAGCTCGCCATCATGACGCCGGAGAGGATGATCATGGCGTACTGCATGAAGGCGAAGAGCGTGCCGATCTGGATCTCGCCGCTGTCGACCTGCATGCCGCCGAACCAGATCACGCCGATCACGGTGACGTTGAGGATGAGCATGACCGCGGGGAACAGCACCACGAAGAGGGACCCCACCTTGCGGCCGACGACCATGATGTCGGTGTTGGCCTCGCGGAAGCGCTCCTCTTCGATCGGTTCGCGGACGAACGCCCGGATGACGCGGATGCCGGTGAGCTGCTCGCGCATCACGCGGTTCACGCCGTCGAGCTTGCCCTGGTAGCTGCGGAACAGCGGCACCATGCGGGCGATGACGATGCCCGCCACGACGAGGAGCACCGGCACGGCGACCGCGATGATCCAGGCGAGGCTCGCGGCCTGCTCGATCGCGAGCACGATGCCGCCGATCGCGAGCAGCGGCGCCGTGACGAGGAACGTCGCGCCCATCATCGCGAGCATCTGCACCTGCTGCACGTCGTTCGTGTTGCGGGTGATGAGCGAGCCGGCGCCGAAGCCGGTGACCTCGCGCTCCGAGAAGCCCGAGACGCGCTCGAAGATGTCGTCGCGGATGTCGCGACCGAGGCTCATCGCGGCGCGCGCCGCGAAGAACGTCGCGATGATCGACGCGACGATCTGGCCGAGCGACACCGTCAGCATGACGATGCCGGTGCGCCAGATGTAGTCGGTGTCGCCCTTGGAGACGCCGTTGTCGATGATGTCGGCGTTGAGGCTCGGCAGGTACAGCGAGGCGACGGCGGAGGCCGACTGGAACAGCAGCACGCCGAGCAGCAGCCAGCCATACGGTTTGAGATATCGGACGAGGAGTTTTGCCAGCACGAGAGTTCTCCCGGACGCGGCGAAGCCATGGCAAGGCTCCGCCTCTGCGGATCTGAGGGTGCCGACCCACCTTCGCACGGGCCGCCGACATCGCGGCAGTCCCGTTCACTGAGGGCGGAACGGGGGGCGTGGCCGCCTCCCACCGGCGACCCGCCGGTCACTCTAACACGATATATCGCGACGCACGAGACCGCTCCCATCCCGTGCGCCCACGGCGACGGGAGGGACAGCGGATGCTGCGGCTACGCCTCCGCGCCCTGCGCGATGTCTGCGCGCTCGCGCCAACTGCGTGCCGTGACGCGATCGAGCGCCACCTGGCGACGCAGCGCGTCCGCCTTCTCGTAGAGCGAAGGCTCGCCCCAGCTCGTGAGCACTTTCACGAGCACGGGCAGCAGCTCGATCATGAAGAACAGCCCGGCGATGAGCCAGTGGGCCCACGCGAGGATCGGCTCGCGGTCCGACAGTCGCTCGAGCCCGCTGATCTGGCTCAGGAGGCCCACCGCGCCGGAGTTGCCCCCGGCGATCTCCGCCGCACGGGCGTCGTACGCGGCGAGCGCCGCCTGGTACTGCTCGCGCGCACCGGGCAGCTCGTCCTTGGCCTGCTGCTTGTTCGTCGCCTCCGATGCGCCGGCGTCCGCCGTGCCGGCTGCCTGCGCGGCGGCGAGATCCGCCTGGGCCGCCGTCAGCTGGGAGTTCAGGTCGTCGTACGCCGCCTGGGCGGCCGCGAGCTGCGCCTCGGCGGCATCCGAGCTCGCGCCTTCGCCGGCGACGCCGCTGCATCCCTGCACCTCACCGGCACCCTGTCCGGTCAGTTCGCACTGATAGATCGCGCGCGCCTGGTCGATCACCTGCTGCTGCGCGGCGAGCTTGGCGGTGAGGTCGTCCACGGTCTGCTGCGCCGATGCCGTCGACGCCGACGTGGTGTCGGCGCCCGCCACGACACCGCTGGCGGCCTGGCTCTCGAGCGCCGCGACACGGTCGCTCGCGGCATCCAGCGCCTGCTTCTCGGGACCGGCGGTGACGGCATCCTGATCCGACTGCGCCTGCGTGATGTTGGTCGCGTTCACCTCGCGCGCGATGTCGTTGTGGAAGATCTGCAGCACGAGCGGCTCGGCCACCACGATGCCGATGACGGCGGCCATGATGACACGCGGGATCGCGAGGGCGATCAGCCGCCCGATGCTCTGCGACGAGCGCATCGTCGAGGTGAGGAAGCGGTCCAGGTTGAAGATGATGAGCGCCCACACGATCGCGAGCGGCAGCGCGCCCCATGCGACGATCCGCACCCCCGTGGTGAGCGCGAAGTACATGGAGATCGCCGAGATCAGGGCGGTGCCCGCGATCACGAAGAACATCTGCACGAAGCGCGGCGTCTCGGTCGGCACCTCGTCGAGCACCGACCCGTCGGCGCCGCCGAGGATCGCGAGCTTGCGCCAGCCCGAGGTCCGCTCTCGACGCGGGCGCTTCGCACGCTTCGCGCGGACGGGAGGAACGGATGCCTCCCCCACGGGCTCTTCGTCGCGCACGGGCTCGTCGCGCACGGGCTCATCCGCACGGTGCTCGTCGATCGCGCCCCACTCGCCGATCGTCGTCGTCTGCTCCGCCACGACGGGCTCGGCCACGGCCACCGGCTGCGTCGGGTTCATCGCGAGGGCGTCCTCGAGGAGGTCCTTCGTCACGGGGAACGGGTCCTCGGGGCCGTCGTCGTCGGGGCGCTGGTCGGCCCCGGGCTCACCGGCCGCCTGCTGGGCGCGCACGTCGTCGAGGTACAGATCCTCGGTCTGCTCGCCGTCCGCCTCGAACTCGATCCGGCCGTCGGAGCCGAACCGGCCCGGCCGGTGTGCGGAGTAAGAAGACATCCGCACACCATAGAGCGGGCAACCTGTGCGGCAGGTGTATTAGAGAAGCGTGAGATCCAGGATGCCGCGCGCCGCAGCATCCCTCATCTCAGTCCTCGAGCGGGGTGGCCGCGGCGACCGCCTCGTCCTCCTCGGTGGCGACAAGCTGGCCGCACGCGCCGTCGATCTCCTTGCCGCGGGTGTCGCGGAGGGTCGTCGGGATGCCGGCCTCGTTGAGGCGCCGCACGAACTCGTTCTGCACCGAGACGTCGGACGCGGTCCAGATCGAGCCGGGCGTCGGGTTCAGCGGGATGGGGTTCACGTGCACCCAGCCGTGGCCCCGGTCGTTGAGCTTCTTTGCCAGCAGATCGGCGCGCCAGCCGTGGTCGTTCATGTCCTTGATGAGCGCGTACTCGATCGAGACGCGGCGGCCGGTCTTGTCGAAGTAGGCGCGCGCGGCGTCGAGCGCCTCGTCGACCTTCCAGCGCGAGTTCACCGGGATGAGCTCGTCGCGCAGCTTGTCGTCGGGCGCGTGCAGCGAGAGGGCGAACGTGACGGGGATGTCTTCGTTGGCGAGCTTCGTGATCGCCGGCACGAGGCCGACGGTCGAGACCGTGATGCCGCGGGCGCTCATGCCGAGGCCGTGCTGCTTGTCGGTCATCACGCGCACCGCCTGCATGACGCGCGCGTAGTTGGCGAGCGGCTCGCCCATGCCCATGAAGACGATGTTCGAGACGCGCTCGGCGGAGTGGTCGTCCTTCTTCTTGCCGCCGAGGCCCCCGTCGGCGATGAGGCGGTTGGCGCGAACGACCTGCTCGACGATCTCGGCCGCCGACATGTTGCGGGTGAGGCCGGCCTGTCCGGTCGCGCAGAACGGGCAGTTCATGCCGCAGCCTGCCTGCGACGAGACGCACAGCGTGATGCGGCCCGGGTAGCGCATGAGCACCGACTCGACGAGCGCGCCGTCATGCAGCTTCCACAGGAACTTGATGGTGTCGCCGCGGTCGGTCTCGAGGCGGCGCACCTCGGTGAGAAGCGGCGGCAGCATGCCGTGCACGAACTCCTCGCGGCCGTCGGCGGGAAGGTCCGTCATGTCGGCGGGGTTGTGCGTCCAGTGCTGGAAGTAGTGCTTCTCGAGCTGCTTCGCGCGGAAGCCGGGAAGCCCGAGCTCCTTGACCTTCTCGACGCGCTGCTCGGGCGTGAAATCGGCCATGTGCACCGGCGGCTTGCCGCGCTTCGGACTCGCGAACTGCAGGAGGGGCCGACCCTCGGCATCCTTCTTCTGCGTCCATCCCTCGGTCGCCGGACGCACCTGCTTCGGTTTTGTCGTGCGCACAGGGGAATCGGTCATGCGTCCAGGGTACGCGGAGACGTCTGGACAGAGGCCGATCCGCGGGCCCGGACTAGGCTCACCCTGTGGTCCCTGCCGAGAACCTTCTCGCCTTCACGCTCGCCGCCCTCGTCCTGATCGTGATCCCGGGTCCGAGCGTGCTCTTCACGATCGGGCGCGCGCTCGCCCTCGGCCGCATCGGCGGGCTGCTCAGCGTGCTCGGCAACGCGCTCGGCCTGCTGCCGATCATCGGCCTCGTCGCGATCGGCGTCGGCGGCATCGTCGCGCAGTCGGTCGTGCTCTTCACGATCGTCAAGGTCGCCGGCGCGCTCTACCTCATGTACCTCGGCGTGCAGGCGATCCGCCATCGCCGGCGGGCTGCTGCCGAGGCGAACGGCGGCGCACTCCCCCGCTCGGCGTGGCGCCAGCTCGGCGAAGGTTTCGTCGTCGGAATCACGAACCCCAAGACGATCGCGTTCTTCGTCGCGGTGCTCCCCCAGTTCGTCGACCTGAACGCAGGCATGGTGCCGCTGCAGATGATCGAGCTCGGACTCGTCTTCTTCGTCATCGCCCTCATCTCCGACGGCATCTGGGCGCTGATCGCGGCCGGCGCGCGCGAGTGGTTCGGGCGCTCCCCGAAGCGCATCTCCACCCTGTCGGCGACGGGCGGCGGCCTCATGATCGGCCTCGGCGGCATCCTCCTCTTCACTGGGAACAAGCACTGACATGACAACGGTCCCCACGCCCCCTCCAGACGCCGCTGGCGCGTCGCCCGGAGCCTCCGGGCGCGTGGGCCCAGCTGCGACTCCGCCCCCTGCCGACCGCCGCCGGATCATCTTCCTCGACGTCGACGGCACCCTCCTCGAGCACGGCTCGCACGTGTCGCCCTCGACCGGACCTGCCATCCGCGCGGTGCGCGAGGCCGGGCACCTGGTGTACCTGAGCACCGGCCGGTCGGCCTCCGACATCCATCCCGATGTCGCCGAGATCGGCTTCGACGGCGCGGTCACCAACTCGGGCGCGCTGGTGGTGTCGGGCGGAGAGGTGGTCGTCGACCGCCCGCTGTCGCCCGCCGCGACGGACCGCATGCTCACGGCGCTGCGGAGTCGAGGCATCCGCTACTTCCTGCAGACCCGCGATGCGGTCTACGCGAGCGACGACATGGCCGAGCTGATGCGCGACTACGCGGCGGCGCTCGAGGCGCGTGAGGCGGCGGGCCAGCAGGTGCGGCCCGAGGACTCGCTCGTCGGCCTCGCGCAGCGCACGTTCCCCGGCGTCGACGAGGCGGACCTCACCCGCATCGACAAGGCCGTCTTCGTGAGCGACCACCCCGAAGGCCTCGACGAGCTGAGGGAAGACCTCGGCGACGAGTTCCTGATCGTGCCGGGGAGCATGCCGCTGCCGGGCGGCTCGAACGGCGAGATCAGCGAGCGCGAAACGACGAAGGGGTCGGCGATCGAGCTGCTCCTGGCGCACCTGGGCATGGACGCCGCCGACGCGATCGCGGTGGGCGACAGCTGGAACGACATCGAGATGTTCCAGGTGTGCGGCGTCTCGGTGGCGATGGGCAACGCCCAGCCCGAACTCAAGGAGCTCGCCGACTTCGTCACGACCGACGTGCTCGACGACGGCATCGCGAACGCGTTCCGCCGCCTCGGCCTGATCTGAGGCCCGGACCGCTCAGCCCGCGGGCGCGGCCGTCGATGCGCGCAACACCAGCTCGGTCGCCAGCTGGACCTGCTCAGGAGGTGCGCCGCGCTCCATCTCGAGTGCGACGCGCAGCGACTCGCGGCCGAGCAGCCCCCAGTCCTGACGCACGGTCGTGAGAGGAGGCGCGAACATCTCGGCCTCGTCGATGTCGTCGAATCCGAGGACCGATACGTCCTGCGGAATCCGCAGACCGGCCTCGATGATCGCGCGGTAGGCGCCCAGCGCCATCTGGTCATTGGCCGCGAAGACGGCGGTGGGGCGCTCCTCGGCGAGCAGCTGCCGCATCGCCCGGTAGCCCGAACCGGGACTCCAGTCCCCCGGTCGAGCAGCGGGAAGCACGCGTCCGCGTTCGGTGACCACGTCGCGCCACGCGTCGAGGCGCGACGCCGCGGAGAACGAGCCGGGCGGGCCGGTGATGTGGTGCACCGTCTGGTGGCCGAGGTCGAGCAGGTACCCCACCGCCTGGCGCGCGCCGACGAGCTGATCGAAGTCGACGGTGGCGACGCCGTCGACGAGCGGCGGGCCGAGGATCACCGCCGGCACCCCCTCGGGCAGCTGCAGCGCCTCGTCGACCCCGAACGGGGCCGGGAGGATGACGATCAGGACGTCGACCGCCATCTCGCCCAGTCGTGTGAAGGCTCCGTTGGCCGCCTGCCCGGAGGAAGCGGCCAACGGCATGAGCGTCGTCGCGTAGCCGCTCTCGGCGGCCCGCTCGGAGATCTCCTCGAGCGAGCGGTGCGTGCCCACGGAGTGCAGGCTGTGATAGACGACACCGACGGTGCGGAACGACCCGCGCCGGATGGCGCGGGCCGCCGCATTGGGGCGGTAGCCCAGCTCACGCATCTTCGCGAGCACGAGCTCGCGCTTCTCGGGCGCCACATTCGGCTCACCGTTCGCGACGCGGGAGACCGTCTGCACCGATACGCCGACGGCCTGCGCCACGTCACGCAGCGAGGTGCGGCGTTCCTGCACTCTCAAACCCCTCGGAAGGCGAAGTCGAACACGAGGTCCCCGCTGGTCGGCAGGTGGTACTGCGCGAGCGTGCGCGCACCCCACGCGTCGTCGCCGCCCACGCCGCGCCGCATGAGCGCGGGCCGCAGCACGGTGCGGTGGATCGGCGGCAGCTCGGTCTGGTGCAGGGCGTTCTCCACTTCGTCCGGCGTCCACGGCAGTGCCGAGAACTCCATGCCCCCGGCGGACTCGACGCGCAGACCGGCTCCCCTGCCGTCGGTGACCTCGGCCCACCGCACGCCGGTGCGGCTTCCCGCCTCCTGCGGACGCAGATAGGGGGTGAGCTCCGTCGTCACGTCGCGATCGTACACGCCCAGGCGTGCGCCGCCGCGGCGGTCGACGTAGCACTCCTCTGGCCCCTCGCCGTACCAGCGCAGCCGGCGGAACTCCGGAAGCGTGGTGAGCAGCATCCCGAACTCGGGCAGGCTCGGCAGGCCCTCGACCAGGTGCAGCGTCTGCGTCACCTCGACCCTTCCGGCGCCGTCGACGCGGTACGAGACGTCGCACGTCGTGGCCGGCCGGGTCGGCAGCTCGTACTCGTACGTCACCGTCACAGAGGTGCCGTCCTGCTCGACCCGCGTGCGGGTCAGCGGCTCGCGCACCCGCCCGTAGCGGCTGGCGAGCAGCCACTGGCCGTCCTCGAAGTGCGCCTCCCACCCGCGCTCGTTCGACGTGGGCGCGTGCCAGAAGTGCGGCCGCGGCATCCCCTTGAGCAGCTCTCGCCCGCCGTCCGACGTCATGCCGAACCGATAAGAGGTGAGCCCGCCGTACAGCGTCGAGAACAGGGTGCTGAAGCCGGCACCGCGCACCCCGATGTTGTGCGCGCCGCGGATGAGCTCGGGCGCCGGCGCCGTGACCCGCGCCGGCGGCGCTCCGACCCGCACGACCCGCTGCTCGTACGCGACCTCGTGTCCTTCCTCGGCCCACGCCGTCGCCGCGCGCAGGCGGAACGACACGTCGATCGCGTACTCCCCCGGCGCGGTCGGCACCGCGATAGGGAGGGCCACGCGACCGGTGTCGCCGGCCGCGATGTCGGTCTCGACCTCTTCGCGGCGCAGCATCCGTCCCTCGCGCGAGAGCGTCACGACGCAGCGGTACGCGGCGCTGGACGTCGAGAGCAGACGGTTGTGCACCGTGAAGCCGTCGTCGTCGATGCGGATCTTGAAGCCTTGGTAGAGGTATGCGACCTCCTGGAGCTTCGGCGTCGGCGAGTGATCGGTGAAGAAGATGCCGTTGCCGCAGAACTCGGCGTCGTTCGGGGAGTCGCCGAAGTCGCCGCCGTAGCCGTAGTACTCCTTGCCGTACCGGTCGGTCAGGGCGATCGCCTGGTCGGCGAAGTCCCAGATGAACCCACCCTGGAACAGCGGCTCGCGGTAGGCCAGCTCGATGTACTCATCGACGGCGCCGAACGAGTTGCCCATGGCGTGGGCGTACTCGCACAGGATGAACGGCTTGTCGCGGCGGCGGCGCAGGTACTCCTCCACCTCCGCGGCGGGGGTGTACATCTGGCTCGCGACGTCGGTCGTCTCCTCGTAGCGCGGGTCCCAGAACACGCCCTCGTAGTGCACCAGGCGGCTGTCGACCCCGCGGAAGTACGCCGCGACGTCGCGAAGGTTCGTGCCGCCGAACGACTCGTTGCCGCACGACCACATCACGACGCTCGGGTGGTTCTTGTCGCGCTCGAACATGCTCGTGGCGCGGTCCAGCAGCGCCGGCCGCCACTCGGGGCGGTCGCCCGGGACGGCGTCCTCGACCGGCGCGCCGAGCTTGCGGATGCGATCCCACACGCCGTGGCTCTCGAGGTTCATCTCGTCGATGACCATGAGGCCGTGCCGGTCCGCGAGCTCGTAGAACACGGTGCTGTTCGGGTAGTGGCTGGTGCGCACGGCGTTCACGCCGACGGCCTTGAGGGCGAGGAGATCGGCCTCGATCTCGGCCGCGGTCTGCACGCGCCCGGCGAGACCGAACTCGTGCCGATTCACCCCGAAGAAGACCACACGCCGCCCGTTGAGCTTCATCAGCCCGTCCTCGATCGCGAAGCGCCGCACGCCGACGCGCTGCACGATGACCTCGGTCACCTCGCCCGCGATGTCCCGCACCTCGATCTCGAGGTCGTACAACCACGGATCCTCCGGGCTCCACAGCCGGGGATTCTCGAGATGGATGCCGAAGCCGCGGTCGCCGCGGGGCTCGAGCTGTCCGATCCCGGCGAGGCGGGCAGCGACGCTCCCCTCCCCGCGCAGATCGATGCGCAGGGCGATGTCCGCGGTCGCGGCGTCGGGAGCGAGGTCGACGTCGATCCGGAGGTCTTCGACGTGCGCACGGGGACGGCGGTACAGGACGACGTCGCGGAACAGCCCCGAGAACCGGAAGAAGTCCTGGTCCTCGAGCCACGAGCCGCTGGAGAACTTGAACACCTGCGCGGCGAGCTTGTTCTCCCCCTCGACCAGCGCGTCGGTCACGTCGAACTCCGACGGCGTGAAGCTGTCGGTGGCGTACCCGAGGTAGCGCCCGTTCAGCCAGACCGCGATCGCGCTCTCGGCGCCCAGGAAGCTGATGCTCACGGACTCGCCGTCCTCGACCGGCCGGTCGAGGACGAAGCTCTTCACGTACGAGGCGACGGGGTTGTAGCGCTCGGGCACCTCGCCCGGGTCGATCTGCTCGACGCCGTCCCAGGGGTACTGGACGTTGACGTACTGCGGGCGGTCGTAGCCGTGCAGCTGGATGTGCGCGGGGACCGGGATGTCGTCCCAGCTCTCGCAGTCGTACTCCGGGTGGAAGAAACCGGCCGGCGCGGCGGCGGGGTTCTTCGCGTAATGGATCTTCCAGCGGCCGCTGAGCGACTGCTCGTAGCCGCTGTCGCCGTTCGCCGCCTCGGCCGCCGTCCGGAACCAGCGATGGTCCGAGTGGGCGGGCCGGCGGTTCTCCTGGACGAACCGGGGATCCGCGATCCGCGTGGCGTCGAACATCACGCCCTCCTCTCCGAAGCTCTCGGTCTCGATGTCGATGGCGTCGAGGGTCACTTGACCGCCCCCGTGATGCCCTGCGCGAACTGCCGCTGCAGGAGGAGGAACACGATCATCGTCGGCAGCGACGACAGCAGCACGGCGAGCATCAGCACGCCGTAGTCGGTGACGTACCCGGCGCTGATGTTGGCGGTGAGCATCGGCATCGTCAGGACGCTGTTGTTGACGAGGATCACCTTCGGCCACAGGAAGTTGTTCCACGCCATCATGAATGTGATGACGGCGGCGGCCGCGAAGGTCGACTTCATCGTGGGGACGTAGATCCGCGCGAAGATCGACAGCTCGCTCAGCCCGTCGATGCGAGCCGCCTCGATGATCTCGTGCGGGAACGACCGGGACGCCTGCCGGAACAGCAGGATGAGGAACGGGGTCGAGATCATGGGGATGACGACGGCCCACAGCGAGTTCACCATCCCGACGCGCGCGAACAGCTGGAACAGCGGGATCATCGTCGCGGCGAACGGGATCATCATCGCGAGCAGCAGGATCGCCATGACGACGTCCTTGCCTTTGGAGTGATAGACCTCGAAGCCGTAGCCGGCGATCGAGCACACCGTCAGCGCGAGGATCGTCGTGCCCACCGCGATGAGGAACGAGTTCGTCATCGCGCCCACGACGTCCTGCGTCGAGAAGAGCACCGCGATGTTCTCGAAGAGAGCGGTGCCCGGCAGCATCCGTGACGACAGCACGTCCTTGCTGGTGTTCGTGGCCGAGACGGCCATGAAGTACAGCGGGAAGACCGAGAACAGGGCCCAGATCGCCAGCAGGGCGTACCCGGGAAGACTGCGGAGCTTGTTAATCACGCTTGTCACCGACCTTCATCTGGATGAACGAGAGGATGGCGACGAGCATGAGGATCACGTACGAGATCGCCGCGGCATAGCCGAAGTTGGGGTTCTTCTGGAACGACACCTCGTAGAGGTAGTGCGCCATCGACATGGTCTGGTGGGCGGGGCCGCCCTGGGTCAGCGCCCACGACTCGTCGAACATCTGCAGGGTGCCGTTGATCGACAGGATCGCCGTGAGCACGATCATGGGCTTCAGCTGCGGCACGGTGACGTACCAGAACGTCTGGAAGGCATTCGCCCCGTCCATGCGGGCCGCCTCGATGCTGGACTGGTCGATGTTCTGCAGGGCTGCGAGGTAGAAGACCATGTTGTAGCCGGTCCAGCGCCAGAGCAGGCCCAGGATGATCACGAAGCGCGCGGTCTCGGGCTGGCCGAGCCAGTTGATCGGGCCGCCGATGGCACCGATCGACATGAGCATGTCGTTGACGAAGCCGTCATTGGCGAAGAGCGTCCGGAACACCAGCGAGTACGACACCAGCGACACGGCGCAGGGCAGGAAGATCGCGGTCCGCCACACCGCCTTGAACCGGAGCTTCGGGTTGTTGAGCAGGTTCGCCAGCACCAGTGCCAGCGCCAGCATGATGGGCACCTGGATGATCAGGTAGATGAACGTGTTCGTCAGCGTGAGGCGGAAGACGTCGTCGTTCAGCAGGCGCTCGTAGTTGTACCAGAGCGGATCGGCGAACTCGAGGCGCGTGCCGCGTCCGGTCTGCAGCGACAGGACGAAGGCCTGCGCCATCGGGATGAAGCTCATGAAGAGGATGAGCAGTGCGGCGGGGAGCAGGAACCCCCAGCCGGTGAGGCTGCGGCGGCGGGCGTTGTTGAGCCACGGCTTACGGTCGCCGATGTAGTTGTTCAGCGGCGGCGGCTGATTGCGCCTGCCCGCGGTCTTGGTGCGCGTCTTCACGTCGGAGGCCACGGCGTCGTCTCTTTTCCTTGGGCGGTCAGGGCCACGGTTCCGGTCCGGCGGGGCGGGCTTGCCGCCCCGCCGGACCGTCTCGCGTGGTTACTCCATCGCGAACTCGACGTTGGCCTGCGCCTCTTCGAGCGCCGTCGTCATGTCGGTGCCGCCCATGATCTGCGTCATGGCCGTGCTCACCGCGTCGCGCGCCTCGTAGTAGTACGCACCCGTGTTGTTCGACGGGACCTCCGGGCCGAACTTCACGACGTCGGCGAAGATCGGCTGACCGCCGAAGAACGCGATCGGCTCGTTGTAGACGTCGCTGTCACCGGCCGGGATCCAGTTCGCGACCGCGCCGGCCTTCGGCAGGATCGTGTCGTACAGCTCGGTCGAGCCGGCGAAGGTCGCGGCGAGGAAGTCCGACGCGAGGTCGACGTCGGCCGTCGACGAGATGGCCCACGACGAGCCGCCGTTGGCGGAGTAGTTCGTCGCGCCCGACACGCCGTCGAGCTTCGGGAGGTTGGTGACGGCCCACTTGCCGTCCTGGTCCTCCGCGGTCTGGATCGAGCCGACGATCCACACGCCGTTGATCGTGCCGCCGACGGTGCCGTTGACGAGCGTGCCGATGTACTCGTCCCACGAGTTGACCTCGACGAGCACGCCCGCCTCGACGAGCTGCGTGTACATGTCGATCGCGTCCTCGAGCGCGGCGTTGTCGACGATCGTGGGGTTGCCGTCGTCGTCGAACAGGCTGGCGCCGGCCGACTGCAGCATCATCATCGGGATGTCGGCGGAGCCGGCCTGGCCCGACAGCAGCGGCTGCCCGGTCTTGGCGAGCACGTCCTTGCCGATCGTGAGGTACTCGTCCCACGTGATGTCGGTGAAGTCGTCGACGGTGTAGCCGGCCTGCTCGAGCACGTCGGTGCGCAGCGCCGTGATCGCGGTGCCCGCGTCGAACGGCACGCCGTAGT
Source organism: Microbacterium sp. NPDC056057 (assembly GCF_042266945.1). Classification (NCBI taxonomy): domain Bacteria; kingdom Bacillati; phylum Actinomycetota; class Actinomycetes; order Micrococcales; family Microbacteriaceae; genus Microbacterium; species Microbacterium sp. NPDC056057. Next base: position 1,013,740 of record NZ_JBHJWS010000001.1, on the reverse strand, counting down.
TCACGTCGTCGATGGTGGAGTAGTCGACGACCGACTTCGGGAACTCCGAGAAGTCGATGTCGGAGTCGCTGAAGTCCGAGAACAGGTCGGGGTAGTTGATCCCGTTCTTCTGGAACGCGTTGTTCTGCATCAAGAAGATGTCGGGCAGCTCGTCGAACGCCTGCGACTGCGCGATCGTCGTGAGCTTGGTCTGGAGGTCGTCCCACGGCACCTCGACGATGTCGAGCGTGAAGTCGGGGTGGTCCTCCTGGTAGACCTTCTCGGCCTCCTCCATCGCGTAGATGTTGAAGGCGGGGTCCCAGGTCCAGACCGTGAGCGTCTCGTCTCCTTCTCCCTCGCCGGAGCCGCCGCCCGACCCGCTGCAGGAGGTCAGGGTCAGCGCGAGGGGAACGGCGAGCACGAGGGCTCCCGCGGTCAGCTTGGTGAAGCGCTTCATGGGATTGCAGATCCTTCCATGGATTCCGTGACGCCGAAGCGGTGCCCCGGCGGCGAGACGCCCCGCACGTGGTGCCGTGCAGAGCGTGGGGCGGATCAGTCGTCGGCGCGTCGGAACGCGCGTCGGAACGAACAGAGACACATCCGGAAGTACCGCGGCGATGCGGCGTCGCATCGTTGTGCTCTCCGGTGAGCACGCCGTCCTCTGATTCCGAAGGAAAGCTAACACTGGTAACGTCACCACGCCAGTGTTTTAGCGGATTTTCATTTTTTGAGAATCATCCTCGCCAACGCCGTCGCGCAAGGTCGCCGACGGCGCCTTCGGCGTGCGTGCCGAAGGCGCGGAGGGCGGACGGATGCTGCGGCGCCAGCGTCGCGGCGCGCGCCGCGTGCGTCAGGCCTCGGCCGCGGGGGCCTCCGCGCCGAGGTTCACGAGGTTGCCGGCGGGGTCGCGCACCTGCGCGACGCGCTCGCCCCACGGCATGTCCTCCGGCGGCTGGATCGGGTGCCCGCCGGCGCGCACCCACGCCCTGAATGCGCGATCGACGTCGTCGACGTAGAACCACAGTGCGACCCTCTCGCCGCCGCCGGGCGGCACAGCGTCCTCGTCGCGGCCGATCCCGAGCGGGACCCCGTCGATCTTCAGCGACACGTACGCGTCGGCGCCGTTCGCGTCGGCGAACCGGTAGTCGACGACCCCGCCGAGCGCGCGCTCGTAGAAGCGCACGAGCTCGGGGAGCTCGCGTGCCAGCAGGATCGGGAACAGGCTCCGCACCGCCATGGCCCCACGCTACGCCGCCGCACCCGCGCGAGACAGGGGATCCTCACCGAGACCGAGGGCGACGCCCCCGGTCTCGCGGCGAATCCCCGGTTTCAGCGAGACCTGGGACTCGCCGCCGAGGTCAGTCCAGGAAGATGTCGGGGAACAGCGCCTCGTCGGGGGTGCCGGGAACCGCGGCGTAGCCGGAGAAGTCGGTGACGCCGGAGGCCTCGAGCACGTCCTCGACGATGAGCGTGTGCCCGGTGTACTCGCGCGAGGGCCGGGTGAAGACCTCGTACGCCGCGTCGGCGTAGATCTCGGGGGTGCGGCTGACCTTCATCATGCGGTCGCCGCCGAGCGCGAACTTCACGGCCGCCGTGGCGATCGTGGTGCGCGGCCACAGCGTGTTCGCGGCGATCCCCGCCTCGGCGAACTCCGCCGCCATCCCCAGTGTGACCATCGTCATGCCGTACTTCGCGAGCGTGTAGCCGGTGTGCCCGCCGAGCCACTTCGGCGACAGGTTGAGCGGCGGCGAGAGCGAGAGGATGTGCGGGTTCGCAGCATCCTTCAGGATCGGCACGGCGGCCCGCGAGAGCATGAACGTGCCGCGCACGTTGACGTCCTGCATGAGGTCGTACTTCTTGGCGTCGAGATCGAGCGAGCGCGACAGGTCGATGACCGACGCGTTGTTCACGACGATGTCGATGCCGCCGAACTCGCCCTGCGTCTTGAGCACGGCCTCGGTGACGTCGTCGTCGTTGCGCACGTCGCCGACGATCGGCAGCGCGTTGCCACCGGCCGCGCGGATCTCGTCGGCCGCCGAGTGGACGGTGCCCTCGAGCTTGGGGTGAGGGGTGTCGGTCTTCGCCAGCAGGGCGATGTTCGCACCGTCGCGGGCCGCGCGCAGCGCGATCGCGAGGCCGATGCCGCGGCTGCCGCCCGACATCAGGATGGTCTTGCCGGCGAGGGGCTTGTCGCTCATCTCGGGATCTCCTCGGTCTGGAAGTCAGGAACGGGACTTTGCGGATGCCGCGGCGAAGGCCGCGACGCGCGCCTTCGCCTCGTCGGTGTCGAAGCGGGCACCGATCGAGCGGGCCTCGTCGTCGAGGTTCTCGGCGAACGAGCGCCCGGCTCCGGTACGGACGAGGCGCTTGGCCTGCCCGAAGGCACCGGCGGCGTTGTCGAGCCAGAACCGCGCCACCGCTTCGGCGCGCGACGCGACGTCGGCGGCCGGGACGACCTCGGTCACGAGGCCCCAGTCGAGGGCGGTCGGCGCGTCGATGGTGAGGTCCTGCAGCAGGAGCTGCAGCGCTCGCCGCTGCCCGACCGCAGCCGGCAGCAGCGTCGAGACGCCGAGGTCGGGGGTGAGCCCGATGTTGGCGTACTTGCTGACGAACTTCGAGTGCTCGGACGCGACGATGTAGTCGGCGGTGAGCATGAGCCCGAGTCCGCCGCCCGCGACCGCGCCCTGGACTGCGGCGACGACGGGCGTGGAGGACTCGACGAACGTGCGGATGCCGTCGTGGATCGTGTGGGCCGCCCCGGTCACGTCGGCGCCGGAGGCTCCGGAGGTCGCCATCTCGATGACGTCGCCGCCGGCACAGAAGGCCGGGCCCGCAGCATCCAGGATGATGGCCCCCACCGACTCGTCGGAGGTGAGCTCGTGCGCGACATCGCGCCATCGGGCGCCCATCTCGAAGCCCATGGCGTTGAGGAACGCCGGCCGATTGAGGGTCACGCGCGCGAGGGCGCCGTCGCGCGTGACGAGGATCGAGTCGCTCATGCGGTCTCCTTACTTGGGGGCCATGTGACCGCCACGATGGCGGATCATCGAGGAGCCATTCGAATCGAGCCGTCGAGGCGGATGGTCTCGCCGTTGAGGTAGCCGTTGTCGACGATCGACATCACCAGGCGGGCGTACTCGTCGGGCTTGCCGAGGCGCTGCGGGTACGGCACCTGCTCGCCGAGGGAGTCCTGGGCGGCCTGCGGCAGGCCCATCAGCATGGGGGTCTCCATGATGCCGGGCGCGATCGTCACGACGCGGATGCCGTAGCGCGCGAGCTCACGGGCGATCGGCAGGGTCATGGCGTGCACGCCGCCCTTCGACGCCGAGTAGGCGGGCTGGCCGATCTGACCGTCGAACGCCGCGACGCTGGCCGTGTTGACGATGACGCCACGGTCGCCGTCGGCGGTGGGCTCGGTCTTCGCGATGACGGCGGAGGCCTGCGAGATGACGTTGTACGTGCCGATGAGGTTCACGCGGATGATGCGCTCGAAGCCCTCCAGCGGCGACGGGTTGCCCTCGCGGTCGAGCACCTTGGCGGGCGGGGCGATCCCCGCGCAGTTCACGACGACGCGGAGGGGACCGGATGCTGCGGCTGCGGCGACTGCGGCCGCCACCTGTTCCGGGCTCGTGACGTCGGCCGGCGCGAACGATCCCCCGAGCTCTGCGGCGAGGTCGGCGCCCGCCGAGGTCGGCAGGTCGACGATCGTGACGGTCGCTCCCGCGGCGGTGAGCCGCCGGGCCGTGGCGAGGCCGAGTCCGCTCGCGCCACCGGTGACGAGTGCGGCGGTGCCCGTGAGGTCCATGGATTCTCCTTCGAAGTCCGGATTCTGCGGAACCGCGTATCAGCATACGCGGGACTGAGTCCCATCGCTCACCGGCCGGCGACGCGACGGGACCAGGCTAACGGGCGGTCGTGAAGACCGTCACGGTCCGATCTGCGGGCCGATGCGCGTCATGGCCGAGATGCGATCGATCAGCTCGGCGGGCCGTGCCAGCAGCAGCCGTGCCTCGCCACGCGCGGTCAGGTACTCGACCAGCCGGGTGGTCGCCTGCGCGTCGCCTCGGCGGTAGCCCGAGAGGTAGTGCTGAGTCGCGCGCCATTCGAGGCGCTGGCCGTCGAGCGTGGTGATCACGACGAGGAAGGTGGGGGTCTCGGCCGCCTCGCCGGTCTCCAGACCGCCCGCCACGCCGCCGAGCAGCGCTGCTGCCATGTCGGAGACGGCGGGATACGGCCACCAGGTCGCCGGCGGATCCACCGTCACCGAGTGCACCTGGGTCCACGGCACGAACTGCGACCGCGGATCGCCGATGTGGCGCGAGAGCCCGTCGGGCGAGAGCCGCACGTGCCGCGCCGCGGTGTCGCCGATCGCGACCGCGGGCTCGTCGCCCTCGAGCGCCGTGAGGGGTCCTCGGCGGCGGGTGGCGCGCGTGGTGGGCATGCTCCCATCCCACCATGCCGCGCCCTCGAGTCCTGATCCCGGCAGGATGGGAGCGTGTCGATCCCCGTCGAAGACATCGAAGTCCCCGAACGCGTGCGGGTGCTCGCGCGCGGCGCGGAGCTCACGCCCGTCTGGGTCAACGAGCTCGGCGGCACGACGTTCCGCACCGACGACGGCAGGTACCTCAAGTACGGCCCGCGCAACGCCGAGACGTCGTTCGCGGGCGAGGCGGAGCGGCTGCGGTGGGCGGCGCGGTACACCGCCGTCCCGCGGGTGCTCGAAGCCGGAGGCGACGACACCCACGAATGGATCGTGACGGCGGCGCTCCCGGGCCTGTCGGCGGTGGACCCGCGATGGATCCCGGTCCCCCCTGCCCCTCCACTCGCCGCTGGCGCGTCGAGCGGAGCCTCTGGCGGCGGGGGCCTGGCTGCGACCGCCGTCCGCGCGGTCGGCGAGGGTCTGCGCGCGCTCCACGACGCTCTGCCTGTGGACGACTGCCCCTTCGACTGGGGCGTGCCCGGGCGCATCGCGAACGCGCAGGGGCGCGGCATCCGTGTTCCCGATGAGTTCCGCGAGGCGCCGCCGATCGAGCGGCTCGTCGTGTGCCATGGCGACGCGTGCTGTCCGAACACGCTGATCGGCGACGACGGCCGGTGGAGCGGGCACGTCGACCTCGGGGCGCTGGGCGTCGCCGACCGCTGGGCCGACATCGCCGTGGCGTCGATGTCGACGGCGTGGAACTATGGCGAGGGATGGGAGGACGCCCTCATCGAGGCGTACGGGATCGAGCCCGATCGCGAGCGCCTGTCGTACTACCGGGAGCTGTGGAACGCGACATGACCGAGATCACCGGGAACGTGTGTGACATCGACGGCAAGCCGAACCTCGTGATCCTCCGGCGCTTCCGGGCGACCGCCGACGAGGTGTGGCGTGAGCTCACCGAGTCCGCGCGGCTCGAGCGGTGGATCGGCCGCTGGGAGGGCGATCCCGCGACCGGGCACGTCACGTTCTTCATGACGGCGGAGGATCCGGATGCCTCGGGCGAGGAGTACACGATCCTCGAGTGCGACCGCCCGAGGCGGTTCGCCGGCGACACTTCGGCCGGGTCGGGTGCGTGGCACCTGTGGTTCGAGCTCGCCCCGGACGAGCACGGCGACACCGTGCTCACGTTCGGCCAGCGCCTGGGCCCCGAGGACGAGGTCGGCTCGATCGGCCCGGGTTGGGAGTACTACCTAGACCGGCTGGTCGCGGCGCAGGCAGGCGTCGCCGTCGACACCGTGAACTGGGACGACTACTTCCCCGCGCTGCAGCCCGGCTACGAGCGGCTGGTCGCCGGCGGCTGATCGCGGGGCGCGCTCAGGACCAGACGAACCGGAACGTGCCCGCCGCGAGCGCGGCGCCGATCGCGAGCGCCATGATCACGGTGCCGCCCAGCAGCGCCACGGCGTCACGGGGGTGCAGGCGCGACGGCCGCGCCCACGTGCGCGGGATGCCCGAACCGAAACCGCGCGCCTCCATCGCCATCGCGAGCTTCGTGCCGCGGCGCACCGCGAAGACGAGCAGCACGAAGGCCATCGAGAAGAACCGGCGGACGGCGCCGCTGTCGCCGACGCCCCGCGCCCGGCGTGCGAGGCCCATGCTGCGCCAGTCGTCGAGGAAGAGCCCGAGCGTACGGGTGCCGGCGAGCACGCCGAGCACGAAGCGCGACGGCAGCTTCGCGACCTGGGCGAGCGCGTCGGCGAGCTCGGTCGGGTCGGTGCGGCCGAACAGCAGGATCGTCGGCAGGGCGAGGGCGAGCACGCGCAGGCACACCGCGATCGCCAGGGCGATGGAGTCGTCGCTGATCGTGGCGTACCAGAACGACCAGTAGACGGTGCCGCCGGGCTCCGCGTACAGCAGCATGCTGAGGCCCGCGACCGGCGCGAAGACGAGGATGGGCAGCATCCGTTTCAGCACCGTCGCGGCGGCCAGGCCCGTCAGCGGGATGCAGGCGAGCTGGAGCACGATCGCGACGAGGGCGCTGGTGGCGTCGATGGACGCGAAGAGGGGCACCGAGAGCAGCAGCGCGAGCACGATCTTCGTGACCGGATTCACCCCGTCGAGCCAGGCGCGGGGCGCTGCCGCGACCTCGGCGGTGCGCGCATCGACGGCGGTCACGATCCCACCCCCGCCGGAACAGGAGCGCCGAGCTCGATGCGGTGGCCGCCGAGGTGGCGCAGCACGTCCTCGTCGTGGGTGACGGCGACCACGGTCGTGCCGGCGGCGATCTCGGACTGCAGCAGCTGCACGAGCTCGACCCAGCCGCGGCGGTCCTGGCCGAAGGTCGGTTCGTCGAGCACGATCACCGGGGGTGCGTCGGCGAGCACGGTCGCGACCGAGAGCCGGCGCTTCTGCCCGCCTGACAGCGTGAACGGGTTCGCGGCGGCGAGCGGCGCGAGGTGCAGCCGCTCGAGCAGCTCGTCGACGATCTGGTCGACGGCGGCCGGGTCGACGCCGCGCGAACGCGGCCCGATGGCGAGCTCGTCACGCACGGTCGAGGCGAGGAACTGGTGCTCGGGCTCCTGGAACACCGTGCCGATGCGCGTGAGCAGCTCGCGCGACGTCCACTTCGAGGGGCGCCGGCCGGAGCGGCCCGCGAGTTCCGGTGCGGACTCGACGCGGCCCGCCGCCTCAGGCAGCAGCCCCGCGAGCGTCAGGGCGAGCGTGGACTTGCCGGCGCCGTTCGGCCCGGTGATCACGGTCGCGGCCGCGCGCGGCACGGCGAGGTCGAGCCCGGCGCGCACGATCGTGCGGCCGTCACGGGAGATCGAGAGAGCGGATGCCGCCACCGCCGTCGGCGCGTCGGCCCGGGTGGAAGCGAGGACCGGCAGGTCGACCGGGTGGGCCGGCACCCACACGCCGGCCGCGGCGAGCGTGGCGCCGTGGCGCGCGAACACCTCGGCGGGCGTGCCGTCGGCGAGGAGGCCGCCGTCGGCCCCGACCACGATGACGCGGTCCATGAGATCGGCCCACACCGCGGTGCGGTGCTCGATCACGACGAGCGTCGCGCCGGTGTCGCGCACCGCACGCTCGACGGCGTCGCGCACCTCGCGGACGCCGTCCGGGTCGAGGTTGGCGGTGGGCTCGTCGAGCAGGAGCACCCCGGGCCGCATCGCCAGCACCCCGGCGAGGGCGAGGCGCTGCTTCTGTCCCCCGGAGAGCGCCTTGGTCGGCCGGATCAGCGGCACATCGAGCCCGACGGCGTCGAGCGCCTCTGCGACCCGAGCGGGGATCTGGGCGGCCGGAACGCCGAGGTTCTCGCAGCCGAACGCCACGTCGTCGCCCACCTTCGACAGCACGACGCCGGCGTCCGGGTCCTGCAGCACGAGCCCGACGCGACCGCGGTGCGCCTCGGCGCGCTCGCCGTCGATGAGGAGCGTGCCGGTCTCGTCCCCCTCGTCGGCGCCGCCGAGGAGACCTGCCATGCCGGCGAGGAGCGTCGACTTGCCCGCGCCGGATGCGCCGAGCAGGAGCACGCGCTCCCCGGGCTCGATCGTGAACGAGACGTCGTGGACGGCCGCGGCCCGGCGTCCGCCGTAGCGCCACCCCCAGCCCGCCGCGGTGATGCGGGCGGGGCGGGTCGCCGTCACGTCAGACCTCGCGGCGCGCTTCGCGTCCGACGGCGAAGCGGTTGAGGGCACCGGTCGCGGCGAGCCCGCGCACGGCGATCCAGCCGACGAGGCCCGCGAGCAGCGCGCCCGAGACCGCCAGCGAAACCAGGTAGATCACGTTGAACTCGAGGGTCTTCAGGATGTTCGGCGAGCTGCCGTAGAACAGCTCGAACACCCAGGCGCCCACCGCGGCGCCGACGCCGGCGAGCATCGCGACGGGCAGCGTGAAGCGGCGGTAGAGGAAGATCGCGAACACGAGCTCGGCGCCGAGGCCCTGCACGATGCCCGAGAAGAGCGTCGAGACGCCCCACACGTTGCCGATGAGCATCGACACGAGCGCGGCGATCACCTCGACGAGCAGCGCGGCGCCCGGCTTGCGGATGACGAGGCCGCCGATGACACCGCCGATGAGCCAGATGCCGACGGCGATGCCGCCGAGACCGGGGGTGAGGCCGTCCATGGCGACGAACCAGGTGCCGCCGATGGTGTTCCAGGCCCAGAAGACCAGGCCGATCGCGACGCCGAGCACCGCGGCGACGACGATGTCGACGACCCGCCAGCGGAGGCTGCGCGGGGCCTTCGAGTGAGCCGCAACGGGGGTGGATGCGGACGTGGACGCGTGCATATGAGCTCCTCCCTGCGCCGGCATGATCCGGATCAGGTTCGACGGTCGAAGCGTGGATCGCTTCCTCTCAGCCCGGCTCACCGGACTCCCGTGGTGTTGACGACGAGTATACCGCCGGTTCAGCAGGTATTTTGGGGGGGTGACTTCGGACGACACGCCTGCACCCACGCGTCGCGCGCGACGCGCGCAGACCGGTGCCGTCCCGGTTTCGGGTTCCGAAGACGCGCCCGACGGCGGCATCCTCACGATCCAGACGGGTGAGACGGACACGGTCTACCCGCCGTCGAGCACCGCTCCGGTGGACGTCACCGCGGTCGCTCCGACGATCGCGACGGTGCCCGTCGCCGACGTGCCGACGGTCGCGACGTGGAACCCCGCGGAGCTCGTCGAGCCGTCCGACTTCGCGCTTCCGGCGATCACGACCGCGCCGACAGCCGCCGAGGTCGCCGGCGAACGCACCGCGCTGGTCTGGGTCGACGAAACGCTCGTCGAACATGGTGCCGCACCCGCCGACCTGACCGCGGCCGCGACCCCGTACGTGGCGGTCGAGACCGACCTCCTCTCCGACGCCCCGCGTCGCTCCCCGTTCCGCGCCGCCGTCGTGGTGCCCACGCTCGCGATCGCGGCGGTCGTCGGCGCGTACGCGGCGACGACCCTGCTGTGGCCGCTCCACGCCGTCGCCCCCACCGTCACCGCGATGGAGGTGCAGCCGATCGCGGCGCCCGCCGCCGGGCCCGCGTGGCCGGCCGAGGGCAGCGCGGCAGAGGCGGTCGCCGGCATCCCGGGAACGCTCGCCTCCACGGCCGACCCCGACGCGATCGCCAGCATCACCAAGATCGTGACCGCGCTGGTCGTGCTCGAGGAGATGCCGCTCGCCGTGGGCGAGCAGGGGCCGGAGTACCGCTTCACGTCGGCGGACCGCTCGCGCTACTGGCAGTACCGCGCAGGCGGCGAGTCCGCGCTCGACGTCCCCGCGGGCGGCTCCCTCACCGAGTACCAGATGCTCGAGGGCATGCTCATCGGCTCGGCGAACAACTACGCCGACCGGCTGGCCCAGGGCATCTGGCCCTCCGACGCCGTCTACGCCTCCGCCGCCAACTCCTGGCTCACCGCCCACGGCGTTCCCGGGATCACCGTCCGCGAACCCACCGGCATGGACTCGCGCAACGTCGCGAGCCCCGAGGCCCTCGTGACGCTCGCGCAGAAGGCTCTCGCCAACCCGGTCATCGCCGAGATCGTCGCGAAGCAGTCCGTCGACCTCCCGGGCGCCGGGCACGTCGAGAACACGAACGGCCTCCTCGCCGATCCGGGCGTCGTGGGCCTCAAGACCGGCACGCTAGACGCGTGGAACCTGCTCTCGGCGAAGGACGTCACGATCGGCGACAAGACCGTGCGCCTCTACGCGTCGGTGCTGGGTCAGCCGAACGACGAGGCCCGACTCGCCGCGTCCCGCGCGCTGTATGCGCAGATGGAGGCGGAGCTGCAGCCCAAGCCCTCCGTGACGGCGAGCACCGTGGCCGGCCAGGTCGAGACGCTGTGGGGCGACAAGGTCGACATCGTCACCTCCGGAGACGCCTCCGTGATCCTCTGGAACGGCGGCAGCGGCACCGTCGCGACCACCTACGACCTCGGTGACAGCCGCGACGCCGGCGATGTCGTCGGCTCGCTCAGCGTGACCGGACCGCTCGACGCCACCACCGTCGACCTGAAGCTCGCTGCCGAGATCACCGATCCGTCGCCGTGGTGGCGCCTCACGCACCCGCTGGACCTCTTCGGTCTCAACGGCTGAGCCGCCGCCGAGACCCGCTCAGGCGGACGGGTGGCCCACGACGCCCTTGCGCAGCAGCGCGTTGCCGTATTTGCGCGTCTCGCCGGTGCGCACGATGACGTACGCGGTCTTCGCGAGCTCGTAGTACTCGAACCGGTCGACGTAACGCGGATCGTCGACGCCCGCCGCGGCGGCGAGCTCGCGCTGGACATCGAGCACCTCGCCGTCGGCCGACGCCATGAGATCCAGCGCGGGTGCGTCGTCGAGCGGCACCACGCTGCGCACGGCCGCCAGCACCTCGGGCGTCGTCGTTCCTGGCAGATCGATGACGCGTGCACCGATGGCCCACGCCGGGAAGTGCGCGTCGGCGATCACGACCGCGTCGGAGTGGCCCATGCGGTCGAGGTGGAGCAGCAGCTCCCCGGTCAGCAGGGGGTTGATGCCCTCGAGCATGAGGATCCCTTCGTCAGCGGATGAGGCCGTCGGCGGCGAGATCGTCCCACAGCGCGGCGGGGATGTCGATCGCCATGAGCTCGGCGTTGCGGCGCAGCTGCTCGGGACGGCTGCCGCCCACGACGACCGAGCGCACCGCGGTGTCGCGCAGGGCGAACTGCACCGCCGCCGCGGGCAGCGGCACGTCGTGCGCTCGGCACACGGCGAGGATCGCCTGCAGACGCTCCCACAGGGGCTCCGGCATCCGTCCGTACTCGTACCGGTCGGAGCGCTCCGGCTCGTCTTTCGCGAGAAGTCCCGAATTGAAGACGGATGCCGCCACCACCCCGGTCCCGCGCTCGTGACACGCGGGTAGCACGGCGTCGGCGGCCGGCTGCTCGAGCAGCGTGTAGCGGCCGGCGATCATGATGAGGTCCAGATCGGCGCTCTCGACGGCCGCGGCGAGCGCCTCGCTCATCATGGAGCCGATGCCGATCGCATCGACCGCGCCCTCGGTGCGCAGCTGCTCGAGCGCGGGGAACGCCTCGCGGAGCGCGAGGTCGAGGTCGTGGCGCTCGGGATCGTGCAGGTAGAGCACGTCGACGCGATCGAGGCCGAGGCGCTCCAGGGATTCCTCGAGGCTCGCGCGGACGCCCGCCTCGGAGAAGTCCCATTCGCGGCGGAGCGCCGTCGGCACGTGGAAGTCGGCGGCGACATCGAGGCCCCCGTCGTCCTCGGGGTTGGGGCGGAGCAGACGCCCGGCCTTCGTCGAGATCACGAACTCGTCGCGCGGCTTGGTCCGCAGGAACGCGCCCAGGCGCCGCTCGGACAACCCCAGCCCGTAGTGGGGAGCGGTGTCGTAGTAGCGGATGCCGCTCTCCCACGCCGCGTCGAGGATGGCCCAGGCCTGGTCGTCGCTGAGCTCACGGAAGAGGTTGCCGATGTTCGCCGCGCCGTACCCGAGCCGGGTCAGCGCGGGGAGTTCAGGCCGCGGCATCCGTCGTCCCGAACTCGTACTCGGCGCGGCTGGCCGCCTTCATCTCCATACCGGTGCCGGGCGCCGTCGGTGCCACATACATACCGCCGCGGACCTCGGTCGGCACGACGAAGTGCTCGTGGAGGTGGTCGACGTACTCGATCATTCGACCTTCGCGGGTGCCGGTGACGGCGACGAAGTCGAACATCGAGAGGTGCTGCACGGCCTCGCAGAGACCGACGCCGCCCGCGTGCGGGCACACCGGAATACCGAACTTGGCAGCCAGGAGCAGGTTCGCGATGTTCTCGTTGACGCCGCCGACGCGCGCCGCGTCGATCTGCATGACCGAGATCGCGCCGGCCTGCAACAGCTGCTTGAAGATCACGCGGTTCTGCGCGTGCTCCCCCGTCGCCACGCGCACCGGCGCGATGCCGCGCGCGATCTCGGCGTGGCCGAGCACGTCATCGGGGCTCGTGGGCTCTTCGATCCACGCGGGCTCGAACTCGGCGAGCGCGTTCACCCACGCGATCGCCTCGGACACCTCCCAGCGCTGATTGGCGTCGATCGCGATCGGGAAGCCCTCGCCGCAGACCTCGCGCGCGACGCGGAGGCGACGGATGTCGTCGTCGAGGTCGGCGCCGACCTTGAGCTTGATCTGGCCGAAGCCGTCGGCGATCGCCTCCCGGCACAGGCGCGCGAGCTTCTCGTCCGAGTAGCCCAGCCAGCCGGGGCTCGTCGTGTACGCGGGGTAGCCGGTGGCGAGGAGCTCCTGCTCGCGCTCGGCCCGACCGGGCTCGGCGTCGCGGAGGATCTGCAGCGCATCCTCGGGGGTGAGGGCGTTCGTGAGGTAGCGGAAGTCGACGAGCGCGACGAGCTCCTCGGGGCTCATGCGCGACAGCAGCTGCCACAGCGGGAGTCCGGCGCGCTTGGCCTTGATGTCCCACAGCGCGTTGACGACCGCGCCGATCGCCATGTGCATGACGCCCTTCTCGGGGCCGAGCCAGCGCAGCTGCGAGTCGCCGATGAGCTCCCGGTTGGTCGCACCCATGTCGTCGAGGATCGGCTCGAGCTCGCGCCCCACGAGGTGCGCGGCGAGCGCGTCGAGCGCGGCGACCTGCACATCGTTGCCACGCCCGATCGTGAACACGAAGGCGTGTCCCGAGACACGGTCCGCAGCGTCCGTCACGATACGGAGGTAGGCAGCCGAGTAGTCGGGATCGGGGTTCATCGCGTCGGAGCCGTCGAGGCTCAGCGACGTGGGGAATCGGATGTCTGTCGTCTCGAAGGCGACGATGCGGCTCACGGGGCGTTCTCCAGCGGTTCGCGGTTCGGGGAGTCGAACCGCTCGAAGTGTAAACATCGGATGTCTATACTGTCAATCACGCCCGCGGGCCACGGCGGCACCGACGCCGCCCCGCATCGAGAAATCCAGGAGAACCATGAAGTTCGCGCGCCTCGGCGAGTCCGGCAGCGAGATCCCCGTCGTCATCGACGGCGACCGTCACCTCGATCTGCGTCCGCTCACATCCGATGTCGACGGGGGATTCCTCGCCGATGACCCCGTCGGCCGCACCTCCGCCGCGCTCACTGCGGGGCTCCTCCCCGAACTCGAAGGCGCCGCCGATCTGCGCATCGGCGCCCCGATCGCGCGTCCGAGCGCGGTCATCTGCATCGGCCAGAACTATGCCGCGCACGCGCGCGAGTCCGGTGCGGAGCCGCCGACCGTGCCGATCATCTTCCTCAAGACGCCGAACACCGTCGTCGGACCGAACGACGCCGTGACGATCCCCCGCGGCAGCGAGAAGACCGACTGGGAGGTCGAGCTCGGCGTCGTGATCGGCCGCCGCACCGCGTATCTCGACAGCCCCGACGAGGCCGACGCGCACATCGCCGGCTACGTCGTCGCCAACGACGTCTCGGAGCGCACCTTCCAGATGGAGATCTCGGGCGGACAGTGGTCGAAGGGCAAGATCGCGCACGGCTTCAACCCGACGGGCCCGTGGCTGGTCACGGCCGACGAGGTCGACGCCCAGAACCTCGGCCTGAGGAGCTTCGTCAACGGCGAACCCCGGCAGGACTCGAACACCAGCGACATGATCTTCGACGTGCGGGCCATCGTGCATCACCTCTCGCAGTTCGTCACCCTCGAGCCCGGCGACCTGATCCTCACCGGCACGCCGCAGGGCGTGGCGTTCGGCGGCACCTTCCCGTACCTGAAGGCGGGCGACGTCGTCGACATCGAGATCGACGGTCTCGGTGCGCAGCGCCAGGAGTTCGTGGCATGGGAGGCCGCGCGATGAGCGGGCAGCAGCTGAACGGCCTCGTCGCCGTCGTCACCGGAGGCGCGTCGGGCATCGGCGCCGCGATCGCCACCGCGCTCGCGGACGAGGGCGCCGAGGTCGCGGTGCTCGATCTCGATCCGTCCGGTGCAGACCCTCGGTTCGCCGCGTTCGCCGCGGACGTGTCGGACCGCGCCGCGGTCGACCGGGCGATCGCCGAGGTCGGGGAGCGGTTCGGGCGCATCGACATCCTCGTCAACAACGCGGGGATCGGCGCGCAGGGCGACATCGCGGCGAACGACGACGCCGAGTGGGCGCGCGTGCTCTCCATCAACGTCACCGGCATCGCCCGCGTCACGGCGGCGGCGCTGCCGTGGCTTCGGACGTCGCCGTCCGCCGCGATCTGCAACACGTCGTCGATCGCGGCGACCGCGGGCCTGCCGCAGCGCGCGCTGTACAGCGCCTCGAAGGGCGCCGTGCTCTCGCTCACCCGTGCGATGGCCGCCGACCACCTGCGCGAGGGCATCCGCGTCAACGCCGTCAATCCCGGCACCGCCGACACCCCGTGGATCGGCCGCCTGCTCGCGAGCGCTCCCGACCCCGTCGCCGAGCGCGCCGCACTCGAGGCCCGCCAGCCACACGGCCGCCTGGTGTCGGCCGCCGAGGTCGCCGGCGCCGTGCTGTACCTGGTGAGCCCGTCGTCGGCCTCGACGACCGGCACCTACATCGAGGTGGACGGCGGGATGTCGCCGCTCCGCCTCCGCCCGGCCGGCTCCTGACTCATCGCGCCAGGCGGTAGATCGCGCCCCCGGCCGCGGCATCCGTCCCACAGGTCAACCGGGCTTCCACATGACCGATTCCAGGCTGAAGCTCCTGCCGAACTCCGGTTGACCTGTCGAACGAGCGGGCGGCGTGGGGACCTCGCAGCCGCGTCGATGAAGACGGGGAGCGCGATGGATGCCGCTACCCCAGGCCGTAGACCCGCTCGGCGTTCTCGGCGAGCATCGCCTTCCGGTGGCGCTCGCCGACGCGGTCCTCCAGCCACGACGACACCGTGTCGAGCCAGCGCCCGTACGGACCCGATACCGGCCAGTCGCTGCCGAACAGCAGACGGTCGGGGCCGAAGGCATCGAGCGCCACGTCGAGGAACGGCCGCATCTGGGCCTCGGTCCACTCACCGGGAGACTCCGCGGGCAGGCCCGAGAGCTTGCACACCACGTTCGGGCGCTGGGCCAGGTCGCGCAGCGACTCCGCCCACGGGGTGCCGTCGGCGGGGTCGGCGGCGTCCGGCGAACCCACCTCGGGTTTGCCCAGATGATCGAGCACGATCGTGAGCTCTGGCAGCGCGTCGGCGAAGGCCACCAGATCGGGCAGCTGCGTCCAGCGCACGCCGGCATCGAAGGTGAGCCCGGCGGATGCCACGGCCCGCGCGCCACGGAGGAACCCGGGTCGCAGCCCGAATCCGTCCGGCTCGGACTGCAGCAGCCGCCGCACCCCGACGACGAGCGGCCGCTCCGCGAACGCCGCGAGATGCTCGTCGGTGGCGCCGGGATCCTCGAGGGGCGCGCGCGCCACGATGCCGCGCACCGGCACACGGTCCGTCAGCGAGGCGACCCAGTCGACCTCGGCGATCGACTGCTCCGGAGCGCACTCCGCCTGCACGAACACGAAGCCGCAGTCCGCCTCGGGGGCGTCCTGCAGGGCGACGTCGAGCTCGTCGGGTCCGAAAGATCGGAGCAGAGGTCCTTCGAGCCACTCGTAGGTCAGGACCTCGGGGTCCCAGAGATGGAGGTGTCCGTCCACGACTCGCATGCCACCATCATGCCGTCGACGCGCGGTGGTCACAGCTGGGCCCCCGCCCCCGGAGGCCCGCCGCGGCGCGCCAGCGGCGCGGTGAGGGGGAGCGGGGATCGATCTTCCTGACATCGGATGTCTAGGATGGGCCCGTGGCCGTCACCGACGAAGCGATCGAGAAGATCAAGGACATGATCGTCCGCGGCGAGCTGGCGCCGGGATCGCGCCTGCCTCCCGAGAAGGACCTCGCCGAGCGGCTGGGCCTCTCGCGCAACTCGATGCGCGAGGCCGTCAAGGCGCTCGAGGTCATCCGCGTGCTCGACGTGCGGCGCGGCGACGGCACGTACGTCACGAGCCTCGAGCCGAAGCTGCTGCTCGAGGCGATCTCGTTCGTCGTCGACCTGCACGACGACGACTCGCTGCTCGAGATCTTCGCGGTCCGTCGCGTCCTCGAGTCCCACGCGACGGGGCTCGCGGCCCAGCGTGCGGACGACGACGACGTGGCGGGATTGGATGCCGAGATCCGCGGTGTCGCGACCGACACCGACATCGAGACCCTGGTCGAGCACGACGTGCGCTTCCACAGCGCGATCGCGCGGCTCGCGGGCAACGACTACCTGGCGAGCCTGCTCGAGAGCCTCACCAGCCAGACCGTGCGTGCCCGCGTGTGGCGGGGGCTCACCCAGGCGGGCGCGGTCGAGCGCACGCTCGCCGAGCACCGCGCGATCCTCGACGCGATCGCCGATCACGACATCGAGCTCGCCACCTCGGTGGCCCAGGTGCACATCTCGGGCATCGAGCGCTGGCTGCGCCAGGCCCGCGACGCCTGAGCCTCGACGCAACGCCTGGAGGCAGCATCCGTCCACTGCACGTGATGTCACCGAGATCACACGCTATGCACGCGCACGACGTGTGCACTCGGTGAGAGCACACGATGCGGACAGCCGCGACGCCCGCCGCGGGCTCTACGCGAAGCGCACGGTCTGCTGCAGGCGCGTGCGGTAGTCGAACACCTCGTTGCCGCCGACGTCACGGGCGCCCGTGATGCCGCGACGCAGCACCGTGGCCAGGGCGCTGCGCGAGACGACGGCGACGCGCACACCGCGCACGCGGCCGATCTCGTCGATCGGGGTGAGCACGTCCTCGTCGGGAAGCACGACGATCGCGCCGCTGAAACGCACGCCCGCGGCGCGCGAGATCACCCGCATGCGCGAGAGCAGCTCGGCGAGCGGCGCGCCGGGCACGCCGTCGCCGACGAACTCGCCGCGGCGGATGCGCGCCGGGCCGCCGAAGTCCTCCGACAGCACGCCGTACAGGCCGCTCGGGCCGAGCACGATGTGGTCGATCTTCGCGTCGGGGTCGGTCCCTCGCCCGGCCGCCGCCACGTCGTGCCACACGGTGTATCCCATGCCGAGGTCGGCCACGATGCGGGCCGTCGCCTCCTCGGCGAGCGCGTCGGCCAAGAGGCGCCGCAACGCCACCGGGGCCGAGCGCACGAGCGCGGGGTCGTACGGGTCCTCGAGCGTGACGCCGCGGCCGGCCCACTCGCGGATCAGGGTGAGGTAGCGCTCGCGGCGCCAGCCGCCGGGATGCCCGTAGGAGCGTGCACGCGGACGGGTGTCGGTGCGCGCCGCGGGCGGTCGCCACCCCGACCACTCGGGAGCCGCCGCCTCGCCGAAGCCGTGCCCGCGGTCGTACGCCGCGCGGGCCTCCGGCGTGCCGACGAGCTCCCACGCCCGCTGCACCTGGATGAACACCGCCGCGTCGCCGCCGGTGTCGGGGTGCGTCTGCCGCAGGCGCAGTCGGTACGCCTTGCGCAGGGTCTCCTCGTCGACCTCGGGGGCGACCGCGAGCACCTCGTACGCCGACGCCGAGAGCGGACTGTCGAACACGTGCCCTCCCCCGGGACTGCGATGACGGATGCTGCGTGCCGCTGCCTGCGGCGGGACTCAGGTTACGTCACGCCGGGGTATCCGGGCGCCGCTCGTTGCGGCGCGCATATGCGGCCGCGCTGCGGCTCGACAGGGCGAGCAGCAGCAGGATGTCGATGCTCAGCGACAGGAACGTCCCTTGGATCTCGATCTCCTGCCCCTGCGCCCACCACGCGGTGAACGATGTGCTGATCGACAGCACCGCGATGAACATGACGAACACGCGCGCCCAGTTGTAGCCGCGGAAGACGAAGAACGCCAGCGCGAGGTCGATGAGGAGCACGGTCGCCCCGGTGCCGATCACGAGCCACAGCGCGGCCTGCTTCCCTTCCGGCGTCGGATCGAAGCCCTCGAGCACGGAGTCGGGATCGGAGAGGATCGCGTCCCATCCGGTCGCGATGCTGACGAGCACCACGACGCCGGCGATCACCCGCAGCACGATGAGCAGAACGCCGGCCACCGTCGAGATCGGGCGCGTCATCTCCGGGTCGAAGCGCGGCGGCTTGAGCAGTCGCTTGGCGGGTTCGTACGCGGGCCGCTTGTGCGGCGCGGGCAGCTCGGCGGTCATGCCGGCACCTCCCCCGCGCTCTCCGCGCTCTCCGCGCTCGGCTCGACCGCGCGCACGTCCACGATGGGGAGGTCCCCGTCGGTGCGGATGCTGTCGCCGCCGCCGTTGCGGGCGTGATAGCCGGTGGCGAAGTCGGGGATGACGTCCACGGTGACGCGGGAATCGGCATCCGTCACCGTCTGGACGATGTGGTCGCGCTCGACGTCGGTGTCGGCGTCGATGCGGTGGGTGACCTGCAGCGTGAACAGCGACAGCCCGACGCTGGTGTCGAACGTGCCGGCGGCGAGCCAGTCGACGCGGCGCCCGCCGGGCAGCAGCCAGTCGTCGGGGCAGCGCCAGAATCGCACGTGGTGGCGCTGGGCGGGATTCCCGTCGACCTCCTGCTGGTAGGCGAAGTCCTGCTGGCGTCCGAAGAGGAAGAGCGGGCTCACCGGCGCCTCGTCGTAGCTGCGACGCGTGAGCGTCGACGTGATGATGCGCCACGACGAGCCGAGCGTCACCGGGTCGGCCTCGGTCCAGCCGGCGGCCTCGAGCGATGCGCGGATCTGGTCACCGGTGCCGTGGAACGCGAGGTTCACGGGGTCGCCGAGCAGTCCGTCACTGGTCCGGGTGCGGCCGATGAAGTAGTCCGGCACGTAGATCGTGGTGAGGATGCGGTGCAGCCGCGGCAGCACCAGATACGCGAGCAGCACCCAGAACGCGAGGAAGAACGGGATGCCCCACCACCCGACGTGGAACGTCTCGGTGAGGCTGAGATACGCGAGCCAGAGGGCCGCGAGCCCCGCGAAGACGAAGAAGAACCAGTCGATCGCGACCCCGATCGAGTAGCTCCTCCGCCGCCGGGTGCTCACGATCCCTCCTCGCCGCCGACGTCCGCGTCAGTCCCAGAGCGGAACGTCGGGCCGGTGGCCCAGCGCGATCTCGGCGACGTCGTCCGGCAGGTCGGCGAGGGTCGCCGGCCGCCAGTTCGGCGTGCGGTCCTTGTCGATCACCTGCGCCCTGATGCCCTCCGGCAGGTCGGGCTGGGTCGTCGCGAACCACATCACCAGGCCGTACTCCTGGTCGAGCGCGTGCCTGAGCCCCGGCAGCTCCCGCGCGCGCCGGATCGCGGCGAGCGTCACGGCGAGACCGGTCGGCGACAGTTCGCCGAGCAGATCGGCGGTGGCGGATGCCTCGGGCTCGGGGCGCGCCCGCAGCCTCTCGACGATCTCGACCACCGTGTCGGCCGCGAACGCGTCGTCGATCCACTCCCGCGCGGAGATGAGCTTCGAGGGCGCCGGGGTCTCGTCGAACAGCAGGACGAGCTCCGTCGGGCTGGACGGGTCCGCCCGCGTCTCGAGCGCATCTCGGACCGCGTCGAGGTTCTCGTGGGGCACGTAGTGGTCGGCGAATCCGGCGTAGATGGCGTCCGAGGCATCCATCACCGCCCCCGTCAGCCCGAGGTACTCGCCCAGGCGGCCCGGCGCGTGGGCGAGCAGCCACGTGCCGCCGACGTCGGGGGTGAAGCCGATGCGGGTCTCGGGCATCGCCAGCTGCGAGCGCTCGGTCACGATGCGGATCGCGGCGTGGCCGGCGACGCCGATGCCGCCTCCCATCGTGATGCCGTCGGCGAAGGCGACGAAGGGCTTCGGGTATTCGGCGATGCGCGCGTTGATCGCGTACTCGGCGCGGAAGAACACCGCCGCGTCGTCGGCGCGGCCGCTCGTGACCTGCTCGGCGAGGCCGCGCACATCGCCGCCGGCGCACAGTCCGCGATCGCCGGCGCCGTCGAGCAGCACCACGTCGACTTCGGTGTCGTGCTCCCATGCGTCGAGGGCCGCGTGCAGCTGCTCGACCATCCCCAGGTTGAGCGCGTTGATCGCGCGGGGCCGGTTGAGGGTGAGGCGCCCGAGCCCTCCGCTCGTGCTCACGAGGACGGTGGGCTCCGCGGCTGCTTCGGCGAGGTCGGTCACGAGCGCAACGTTACCGGCAGGGCGAACTTCTCCCACGCTGAGACCGGATTTCCGCCAGGATGGGACGGAGTTCTGCTGTGAGTCCGCAATGGAGCGGCCCCGTACATTGCCCCGCGGGTTGTCGCCCACGACCAACGAGAGGGTTCGGCATGCCCGACGGCCAGTCGCTGGAGTTCTCAGGTGTCACCAAGCGCTTCGGCGCCGTCACTGCGGTCGCAGGCCTCACAGCTCGGGTCGACCCCGGAATGGTCACCGGATTCCTCGGCCCGAACGGCGCAGGCAAGACCACGACACTGCGGATCCTCCTCGGGCTCGTCAAGGCGACGGACGGCCACGCCACGATCGGCGGCAAGCGCTACGCCGAGCTCGACAAGCCGCTGCAGACCGTCGGCGCGGTGCTCGAGGCATCCAGCTTCCATCCCGGCCGCACCGCCACCGCGCACCTCACCATCTACGCCCAGGCCGCCGGCATCACGAGGTCGCGGGTCGGCGAGGTGCTGGACCTCGTGGGACTGACGGATGCTGCCAACCGCAAGGTCGGCGGATACTCGCTGGGCATGCGCCAGCGCCTCGGCCTCGCGTACGCGCTGCTCGGCGACCCGGGCGTGCTGGTGCTCGACGAGCCGGCGAACGGACTGGACCCCGAGGGCATCCGCTGGATGCGCGGCTTCCTCCGCCAGCTCGCGAGCGAGGGCCGGACCGTGCTCGTCTCGTCGCACCTGCTCGCCGAGGTGCAGCAGACCGTGGACGCGCTGCTGATCATCTCGCGCGGACGCCTCGTGTTCCAGGGCGGCGTCGACGAGCTGACGGACCCGCGCGAATACGCCACCGTCGTCGATGCTCCCGATCGGGCGGCGCTCGGCGCCGCGCTGAAGGCCGCCGGCGTGCCGTTCGAGGTGCTGCGCTCCGGGCTCACCGTGCGCGGCGTCGACCCGACCGCGGTCGGCGCGGCGGCCGCCGCCGGCGGCGTCGCGCTCTCGGCGCTGCACCGCCGTGGCCCCGCGCTCGAGGAGGTGTTCCTCGATCTCGTCAACGGCACGCGCATGCATCCGAGCGCGGCCGGAGGCGTGGATGCTGCGCCCCTGGCGCCGACCGTCGGGGAGACGGCCTCCGAAGCCGACGAGGCGGCCGAGTCGGCGCTCACCGCGGCCGCGCTCGACGCTGAAGCCACCAGCGCACCCGGGGCTGCGACAGCCCTCGCCGCCGCGGCCGGCGCCGCCTGGGTCTCCGAGCCCGACGAGCCCGGTGAAGACAGCGAGCCCGAGGCGCCCATCGCACCGGCGCCCGTCGCCTACGCGGTCGCGAGCACGGGCGTCATCGACATCGTGCCTTCCGCGGCCCCCGAGGACGCCGAGCCGGAGCCCGAACCCGCATCGGAGACCGAGCCCGAGCCCGCATCGGAGACCGAGCCGGAGCCCGACGACGAGCCGCAGCCCGAACCCGCATCGGAGACCGAGCCGGAGCCGGCCTCGGAGCCCGCCGACCCGTGGGCCCCCGAGGACGCGGACCCCGACGTCGAAGCCATCGGCGAGATCGACGACGAGCTCTCGACGCCCGAGCCTCCCGACGCCGACGACGACCGCCCGTGGGAGCACTACGTCAAGACCGACTCCGACATCGAGGCCGACGCGTTCTTCGCCGCCTTCGACCACACCGCCGCCGCGCGAGAGTCGGAGCTCGCCGCCGAGCCCGAGCCCGAGCCCGAGCCCGAGCCCGAGCCCGAGCCCGAAGCATGGATACCGCCCGAGGCCGAGGCCTTCGAGGACGCCGTCGGCCACACCCCGCACGCGGAGACCGCCGAACCCGAGCCCGAGCCGGGCGCCGAGGCATCCATCTCCTCCGAAAGCGACCCGGCGGCCGACGCCGTCACCGCACCCGCCGACGGGGAAGGGGGCGACCGATGAGCCTCACCGCCGCCACCCGCGCCGAGAGCACGAAGCTGTTCTCCACGAGCATCTGGTGGATCCTCGCGATCGTCCTGTTCGCGTACGTCGCCTTCACCGCGGCGGCGCTCGGCTTCGTCTACGCGGCCGCCGCGACCGGGTCGCTCCCCGGCAACGCGCCGCCGATTCCCGAAGAGGGCCTCGCGGCGACCCTCTACAGCACCGCGACCACCGTCGGCTACGTCTTCCCGCTGCTCGTGGGCACGCTGATGGTGACGGCGGAGTTCCGCCACAAGACCCTCACCCCCACGTTCCTCGCCACGCCGCGCCGCGCCCGCGTGCTCGTCGCCAAGCTCGCCGTCGGCGTGCTCATCGGCGTCGTGCTCGGCCTGATCGGCATCGTCGCGGCGGTCGGCACATCGGCGGCGTTCCTCGCAGGCTTCGGTCTCGAGACCGACATCACCTCGCCCGACACCTGGGCGATGCTGGGACGGATGCTGCTCGCCTACGTCCTCTGGACGCTCATCGGCGTGGGCGTCGGCGCCCTCGTGCGCAATCAGGTGGGCGCGATCGTCGGCGTACTGGTGTTCACCCAGTTCATCGAGCCGATCGGGCGCACCGCCGCCGCGTTCGTCGAGGGCCTGTCGGATGTCACGCGCTTCCTCCCGGGAGCGGCGAGCGATGCGCTGGTCGGTGCGAGCGTGTACGCGGCGACGATCCCGCAGGGCTCAGCGGACCCGCTCGAGTGGTGGGTGGGCGGGCTCGTGCTGCTCGGCTACGCAATCGTGTTCGTCGTGCTCGGCCACCTGGTCAGCTGGCGTCGCGACGTCAGCTGACCGCTCCTGGAAGGTCAGACCGCCGGAGCCGGCGCCGGCGTCTTGCGCCCCCGCGGCTTGCGCTCGGCGACGACCGGGATCGTGCCCGTCTCGGCCGCGATGTCGACGACGTCGGTCGGCTCGGCCGCGACCTCGACCCGCAGGGCCTGCACGAGCGCGAGGCCGTGGCGCGTGGTCAGGATGACCCGCTGGAACTCGGGGTGGCCCTCGAGGTCGATCACGACACTGGGCCGGTGACGGCGGATGATCGCGAAGTCGTCGCCGCCCGCGGAGCGCCAGGTGCCGGCGGCGATGATTCCGCGCACGTGGGTTCCGGGGCTCGGGATGCCGCGCAGCCACGTCCAGGCGTCGTCGGTGAGCTGCACCTTGGTGATGGTCGAGCGCTCGATGACGACATTCCCCTTGCGGAATGACAGGGCGCGCTCGGACACCGACAGCACGACCTCGAGCTGCGTCGAGTCGAGCAGCAGCGTCACCATGTGCCCAGTCTGCCAGCGCGGGCGCCCGGAACCGGACTGATTTGCTTACGGGAGGGCAACGATCCAGCGCCCCGGGGTCCGCAGGCGGTGCAAGACTGGATCGGTGACCGTCGTGTCCCCCTCCGTCACCGCGTCCCCCAGCGCGGCCTCGCCCATCGCCGTCGACGCAGCGCTCGCGCGCGCCGCGGCCGGCGAACGTCTCGACGTCGCCGACGCCGAGATGCTCCTCGGCGCGACGGGCGAACGGTTCGAGCGTCTGCTGGAGATCGCCGGGGAACTGCGCGATGCCGGGCTCGCAGCATCCGGTCGTCCTGGGGTGATCACGTACTCGCGCAAGGTGTTCGTGCCACTCACGACCCTGTGCCGCGACCGCTGCCACTACTGCGTGTTCGTCGACACCCCCGGGCAGCTCCTCAAGAAGCACAAGCCCGCGTACATGTCGCCCGAGCAGGTGCTGGCCGTCGTGCGCCAGGGCCAGGCGATGGGTTGCAAAGAGGTGCTGCTGACCCTCGGCGACCGTCCGGAAGACCGCTGGCCCGAGGCGCGCGCCTGGCTCGACGAGCACGGGTTCGCCTCGACGATCGAGTACGTCGCGCACATCGCCCGCCTGGTGACCGCCGAGACGGGCCTGCTCGCCCACGCCAACCCCGGAGTCATGAGCGCAGACGAGCTGCGGATGCTGCGTCCCACCGCGCCGTCGATGGGCATGATGCTCGAGACGACCTCGCGCCGCCTGTTCGAAGAGCCCGGGCAGGTGCACTTCGGCTCGCCCGACAAGGACCCGGCGCTGCGGCTCGAGGTGATCGACGCCGCCGGACGCGAGCGGGTGCCGTTCACCACCGGCATCCTCGTGGGGATCGGCGAGACCGTGCGCGACCGCGCCGAGTCGCTGGTCGCGATCCGCGAGGCCCACGAACGTCACCAGGTGGACGGACAGGGGCACGTCCAGGAGGTCATCGTCCAGAACTTCCGCGCGAAGCCCCGCACCGCGATGCAGGGCGCACCCGACGCGGAGCTGCTCGAGTACGTCGCGGCGGTGGCCGTGGCCCGTCTCGTGATGGGTGCTCGGATGCGCATCCAGGTGCCGCCGAACCTCTCGGACACGACGGAGTTCGGGCTGCTGGTGCGCGCGGGCGCCGACGACTGGGGCGGCGTCTCACCTCTCACCGCCGACCACGTGAACCCCGAGCGCCCCTGGCCGCACCTCGACGACCTCGCCCGTAAGACGGCGGAGCTCGGCTTCGAGCTGCGCGAGCGCCTGACCGCCCAGCCCGAGTTCGTCCTCGCCGGTGAGACGTGGATCGACCCCGCTCTGCGCCCCGCGGTCGCTGCCCTCGCGGATCCCGAGACCGGGCTCGCCGCCCCCGGCCGCGCCGCCGTGCCCCCGGCGTCCCCCTCCCCCACCCCGTCCACGGTCCCGCTCTCCTCTGTTCCGCAGTCGCTTTCGGCGGATCGGGACCCGGGCGACCCGCACGAACTGACTGCGGAACCGCTGGGTCTGAGCCCCAACGGGCCGATCGCTCCGCAGTCACTTTCGGCGGATCGTGAGTCGGCGGACTCGCACAAGTCGACTGCGGAACCGCGGGGGGCGAGGGCGCGGACGGTGAAGCAGCTCGCCGAGGCCGCGGCGGCGGACCCGCTCGCGCTCGACGACGCGGAGTGGGTCGCCCTCCTCGAGGCGTCCGGCGACGACCTCGACGTGCTCGCGGCGACCGCCGACGACGTACGCCGCTACACCGTGGGCGAAGCGGTCACCCTCGTGGTGAACCGCAACCTCACCTCGACGGGCCTCCGCGCCGCGGCGGCCGACGACCCGACGACCTTCACGCTCGACGACGTCGAGGCGATCGCGGCGGACGCGTGGGACCTCGGCGCCTCCGAACTCTGCGTGCAGGGGCTCCTCCCCGCGTCGGAAGACCCCTCGGGCTATCTCGACATCGCTCGCGCGGTGAAGGCCGGGGCTCCCGGCATCCATCTCCACGCCTACCGCCCTCAGGACGTGCGTGACCTCGCCGACCGCTCCGATCTGTCGCTCGACGCGGCCCTCGCCGCGATGCGCGAGGCGGGCGTCGACACCGTGCCGGGCACGGGCGTCAAGGTGCTGAGCGAGCGCGTGCGCGGGCTGGTCGCGCCGACCGACCTCGAGATCGACCGCTGGATCGAGGGCCTCACCGCGGCGCACCGCGCCGGATTCCGGTCGACGAGCGTCATCTTCTACGGCCACGTCGAGACCGCCGCCGAGCGCATCGCGCACCTGCGGCAGCTCCGGGCCATTCAGGACGCTTCGACCGGCTCAGCGTCCGGGGGTGGGTTCAGCGAGTTCGTGCCGATCCCGCTCCCTGGACCCGCCGGCGGCGTCTCGCTCGTTCCCGGCCGCGCAGCGCTCGACGAGCACCGCGCCATGGTCGCCGTCTCACGGCTGCTGCTGTCGGGCAGCATCCCGCACATCCAGATCCCGTGGACGCGCGTCGGACGCGAGGCATCCGTCGTCCTGCTGCAGTCCGGCGGCGACGACCTCGGCGGCACCCTGCTCGACGGCCGCGTGAAGCCCGAGGCCGGCATCGAGAACGGCCTCGAACTGCCCGTGACGGAGGCCTCGGCGATGGTCGCGCGCCTGTTCCGGCCGTTCCGCCTGCGCACAACGACCTACGGTCAGGTGGGCCCGCGGTGACCCGCGTCGAGGTCGCGATCGTCGGTGCGGGGTTCGCCGGGATCGGGGTGGCGTCGGCGCTGCGCCGCGCGGGCCGCGAGGACTTCGTCGTGCTGGAGCGGGCAGCATCCGTCGGCGGCACGTGGCGCGACAACACGTATCCGGGCATCGCGTGCGATGTGCCCTCGCACTTGTACGGCTTCGCGGCCCACCCGAACCCCGCGTGGTCGGGCACGTACGCGAAAGGCGCGGAGATCCACGCGTACCTCGAGCACGTCGTCGACGCCGACGGTCTGCGCGACCGCGTGCGCCTGCGCACGCCGATGCGCACGGCCGAATGGGATGCTTCGCACGACGTGTGGCGACTCACCACGCCGTCCGGCGTCATCACGGCCGACGTGCTCGTGCTCGCGTGCGGACGCCTCACCGAGCCGACGATCCCTCGGGTCCCGGGCCTCGAGCACTTCCCCGGGCCGCTGTTCCACTCCGCGCGCTGGGACCACTCGGCCGATCTCGTCGGCGCCCGCATCGCTGTCGTCGGCACCGGTGCGAGCGCGGTGCAGATCGTCCCCGAGCTCGCGCGCACCGCGGCGCACGTCACCCTCTTCCAGCGCACACCCGCCTGGATCGTGCCGCGCGGCGGCGACGCCTACTCCGACGCCGACCGCGCCCGGTTCGCCGCAACGCCGCCGGAGCTGGAAGCACTGCGGGCCGACCTCTACGCCGAGGGCGAGGCGCGTTTCGCGTCGCGCTCGGGCGACTCCGCCGCGGCCGCCGAGGCGGAAGCCGTGGCGCGCGCGCACCTGGAGCGCCAGGTCGCGGATCCCGCGCTGCGCGCCGCGCTCACCCCCGACTACGCGTTCGGGTGCAAGCGCGTGCTGCTGTCGGACGACTTCTACCCCGCTGTCGCGTCCGAGGCCGTGACGCTCGTGCCGGAGGCGCTCACCGAGGTGGACGGCTCGACGCTCGTCGCCTCCGACGGCACCCGCCACGAGGTCGACGCGCTCGTCCTCGCAACGGGTTTCGCCTCGACGCGCCAGCCCTATGCCGAGCTGGTCAGTGGTGAGGGCGGCGTGACGCTCGCCGAGCACTGGTCGGGCGGCATGACGGCCTTCGCCTCGACGGTCGTCGCCGGCTTCCCGAACCTCTTCGTTCTCAACGGGCCGAATGCCTCGCTCGGCCACTCGTCCTCGGTCCTCATGCTCGAGGAGCAGGCGGGCTACGT
This sequence comes from Microbacterium sp. NPDC056057, assembly GCF_042266945.1. Classification (NCBI taxonomy): domain Bacteria; kingdom Bacillati; phylum Actinomycetota; class Actinomycetes; order Micrococcales; family Microbacteriaceae; genus Microbacterium; species Microbacterium sp. NPDC056057. Next base: position 986,272 of record NZ_JBHJWS010000001.1, on the reverse strand, counting down.
CACGCGCGTCCTCGACGCCCGCGCCGGTCGCGCGCTGCGCGTCGACCCCGACGCCGAGCGCACCTACACCGACGAGATCGCGGTGGCCGCAGCATCCACCCGCTGGATGACCGGCGGCTGCCGCAACTGGTACGTCGACGAGCGCTCGGGCCGCCTCGCCCTGCTGTGGCCGGGCACGGTCGACGCGTTCCGCGAGCGGCTCGCCCGCGCCGACGGCTCCGAGTTCCTGCCTGAACCCGCCATCGAAGGGATACCCGCATGACCGTTCCGCTGCGCTTCGGCTACAAGGCGTCCGCCGAGCAGTTCGGCCCCGCCGAGCTCCTCGACTACGCGATCCAGGCCGAGGAGGCCGGGTTCGACTCGGTGTTCATCTCGGACCACCTGCAGCCGTGGCTGCACGACGGCGGGCATGCCCCGGCATCTGTGCCCTGGCTCGGCGCGCTCGGCGCGAAGACCTCGCGCGTGCTCATCGGCACGTCCGTGCTGACGCCGACGTTCCGGTACAACCCGACCGTCGTCGCCCAGGACTTCGCGACGCTCGGCGTGATGTACCCGGGCCGCGTGATCCTCGGCGTCGGCACGGGCGAGGCGCTCAACGAGGCGAACCTCGGCATCACGTGGCCCGATCCGCCGGAGCGGTTCCAGCGGCTCAAGGAGGCCATCGGCCTCATCCGCCGGCTGTGGTCCGAGGACCGCGTGAACTTCGACGGCACGTATTACACGGCCCGCAACATCACGATCTACGACAAGCTGCCCGAGCCGGTGCCGATCTACATCGGCGCCGCCGGGCCCGCGGCGACGCGCCTCGCCGGCCGCATCGCCGACGGCTTCATCACCACGTCAGGCAAGAAGCGCGAGCTGTACACCGACACGCTGCTGCCCGCGCTGCACGAGGGGCTCGAGAAGGCCGGCCGCCCGGCCGACGCGATCGACACGCTGATGGAGATCAAGGTCTCGCTCGACGAGACCATCGAGGCCGCGAAGGAGAAGACCCGCTTCTGGGCGCCGCTCGCCCTCTCCCCCGAGGAGAAGATGGGCGTCGACGACCCCATCGAGATGCAGCGGCTCGGCGAGGCGCTGCCGATCGAGCGCGCCGCGTCGCGGTTCATCGTCTCGGACGACCCCGACGAGCACGTCGAGCGCATCGGCTGGTACATCGGCCTCGGTTTCCGCCACCTGGTCTTCCACGACCCTGGCCACGACCAGGGCGCCTTCCTGCGGATGTACGGCGAAGAGATCCTCCCGCGCCTGCGCGCGAAGTACACGTGACCCCGCTGTTCGGCCGGCGCAAGCAGAAATCCACGGATTCCGACGTCGACCACTCCGATCCCGCTGCACGGCGCGCCGAGGTCGACGGATCCGTGGAGTCTCGCCGCCCGCGCTGGGTCGTCGTGGTGCCGGTCAAGCCGTCGGTGCGCGCGAAGTCGCGGCTCGACGTCGACGGCGTGGGTCGCGCCGACCTCGCCCGCGCCATCGCGCTCGACACGCTCGCTGCGGCGACCGCGTGCGATCTCGTCGCGCAGGTCGTGGTGGTGACCGACGACGCCGCCCTCGCGCGTGACGCCGCGATGATCCCGGCGCTGCGATTCGTCCCGGAGGGCGACGCGCGCGGACTCGACGCCGCGGTCGCGGCGGGCGTCGCGGCGATCGATCCGAACGGACGGATGCCGCGCGCTGCCCTGCTGGGCGACCTCCCGGCACTGCGGCCCGCCGACCTCGCGAACGCGCTGCGGGCCGCAGCATCCGTCCCCCGCGCCGTCGTTCCCGACGCGGAGGGCACCGGCTCGACGCTGGTCACCGCGGGACCAGGCACCCCGTGGGACTCGTCGTTCGGCGACGGCTCGTTCGCACGGCACGTCGCGCTGGGATGCGAGCCGCTTGCGATTCCGGATGCCTCCACCCTGCGTCGCGACGTCGACACCGCCGCCCAACTCGACGCCGCCCGCGCCCTGGGCCTGGGCCCGCGCACCGCTGCACTCCTCACCTCCTCCCCCGGATAGCCTGGCCCGATGAGCGACTACCAGGTGCTGGAGATGGGCGGGCTCGACGAGTGGCGGGCGCACTACGGCGGGTTCACGCCCGACCGCTCGCGCGACGGGCGCCGCGTCGTCGACCACGACATGACGATGCAGTACATCGGCATGACCGCGAACGCGTTCGAGCCGGGTGAGCAGGCGGGCTACTGGCACTCGCACGCACGCGTCGAGGAGCTGTACGTCTTCCTTGCAGGCCGCGGACAGATGGGCCTCGACGACGACATCGTCGACGTCGGTCCTGGCACGGTCGTGCGAGTGGGTCAGGGCGTGTGGCGCACGTGGCGGGCGACGCCCGACAGCCCCGAGCAGCTGCGGTGGCTGTGCATCCGCGCCGGCGGCACCGAGCTGCCGCACCTCCCCGACGACAGCACGCGTGACAACGACCGCCCCTCCCCGTGGGGATGAGCGCGGCGGGTCAGACGATCAGCAGGTAGACCGCGCCCACGATCGTGAAGGCGATCACGAGCTTCTCGAAGACGGACTGCGGCATGCGGTCGGCGAGCCACCGGCCGAGGAACGCGGCGGCGACGACGAGCGGCACGAGCACGAGGTCGATGAGGATCCCCGGCACCGTGATGATGCCGATGCCGATCGAGAACGGCACCTTGAACAGGTTCACGATCGCGAAGAACCAGGCCGCCGTGCCGAGGAACGCCTTCACCTCGAAGCGGGCCGCGAGGAAGTACATCGACATCACGGGTCCGGCGGCGTTCGCGACCATGGTGGTGAAGCCGCCGAGGGTGCCGTAGGTCGCCGCCGCGACACGGTGCGAGCCCCCCGCCTCGACGCCCGAGGCGAACCGACGACGCAGCAGCGTGATGGCGATCACCGCCAGCAGGATCACGCCGATCGACTTCTTCACCCACACGTCGTCGGCGAACCACAGGAAGACGACGCCCAGCAGCACGCCCACCACGACCGCCGGTGCGAGCTTGATCAGGGTGCGCCAGTCCGCGTGCCGGCGATACATGGTCACGGCGAAGATGTCCGCGACGATGAGCAGCAGGAGCAGGACGCCGGTCGACTGCTTCGCCGGGAGCACAGCCGCGAAGATCGCGACGGCGATCGTCCCCGCACCGGGGACGGCGGTCTTCGACAGGCCCACGACGACGGCTCCGAGGCCGAGCAGGGCCCACGCCCACCACGCGAGTTCGGGCACGCTCACACTCCGGCGGCGGTGAGCGCCGCCTCGCCGAGAGCGGTCTGGCGCGCAGCATGCGTCATCCAGAGCGGCCGGACGAGCGGACGGATGCCGAGCCCGGCGACCTCGTCGGCGACGGCCTCGTCCTCCTCGGCGAGGAGCCACGCGTCGAGCAGCCCCCCGTTCCCGCGGGCGCCGTACAGACCGGCGACCGCCGTCGCGGAGGTCTCGACGCCGATCGCGGCGAGGCACACGTCGGCCATACCGCGGACGACCTTGCCGCCGATGATCGGCGAGACGCCGACGACGGGGGCCGGGGTCGCGCGCAGCGCCTCGCGCACGCCCGGCACGGCGAGGATCGGGCCGATCGACACGACCGGGTTCGAGGGGGCCAGCAGTACGGCGTCCGCCTGGGCGATCGCCTCTGCGACCCCGGGGGCGGCGGTGGCGTCGTCGATGCCGGGGTTCTCGAACCGCTCGGGCGCGAGGGTCGCGCGGTGCCGGGTCCACCACTCCTGGAAGTGCAGGCGCGTGCCGTCGTCGAGCACCACGACCGTGTCGACCTCGCTGTCGGTCATCGGCAGCAGGCGCGCGCCGAGGTCCCAGCGGTGCGACATGCGTTCCAGCACCTCGGCGGGCGTGAGCCCTTCGCGCAGCCAGCCGGTGCGGGCGAGATGCGTGCCGAGGTCGAGGTCGCCGAGGGTGAACCAGGGCCAGCCCGCGCCCCACTCCTGCAGTTCGTGGTTGACGCGTTCCGTGTCGCCCTGCCGGCCCCAGCCGCGCTCGGCGTCGTTGACGCCGGCGAGGGCGTAGGTGATCGAGTCCACGTCGGGCTGCAGCCGCACGCCGGAGAGCCAGATGTCGTCGCCGGTGTTGACCACGACGGTCAGCGCGGCGGCGGTGTCGTCGATGCCGCGGGCGCGCAGCGCGCCCCGGACGCCGAGGACGAAGCGGGAGCCGCCGACTCCGCCCGCGAGCACGACGATGCGGGGCGTGCCGGTCACAGGCGCGTCAGTTCCGGGTGTCGATGCCGCCGAGACGCGGGATCATGCCCGTCTTCGGGGCGAACTCGTCGGCCGCGTGAGGGAGGGAGAACTTGCCGACGGCGTCGATGAGGGCATCGACGGTCTGCGCGTCGGCCACGACGTCCACATCGAGGCCCGCGCGGCGCGCGTCCTTGGCGGTGCGCGGGCCGATCGCGGCGATCAGCGTGGTGTCGGGGATCTCGGGGAACTGCTCGTGCACCTGCTGCGCGACCGAGCCGCTGGTCACGAGGATCGCGTTGATGCGGCCCGAGTGCACGTCCTCGGCGATGCGCTCGGTGACGGGGACCCCCACCGTGCGGTAGGCGACGACGCTGCGGACGCGGTGCCCGGCCTCGGTCAGCATGCGGGTGAGGACCGGCTTCGCGATCTCGCTGCGGAGGGTGAGGATGTCGCGGGCCTCGGGCTCGAGACCGATGAGCTGCTCCGCCATGCCGGCCGCGGAGTTGTCGCGCTCGGGGACGAGGTCGACGCGATAGCCGACGGCGAGGAGCGCGGCAGCCGTGGTCTCGCCGACGGCGGCGACCTTCGTCGTCGCCGGGACGACCGCGCGGTAGGCGTAGAGGACGTCGACCGTCGTCGCGCTCGTGACCGTGAGCCACTCGAACTTGCCGGCGGCGAGGTCGGCGAGCGCCTGGTCGAGCGACGCCTGGTCGTTCGTGGGCGCGAAGTTGATGAGCGGGGCGATCACGGGGATCGCGCCCTGTCGGCGGAGAGTCGCTGCGACGCCGTCGCCCCAGGGGCCGCCACGGGGCACGAGGACGCGCCAGCCGGTCAGGGGTTTGACGGACTGGTGCTGTGCTGCGGCGGAATTCATAGGGGGGGTCGACTCTCGATGATGCTCAGTCGGCCGCCCAAAGAAGATCGAGGCAGCCGATGCGCGATTCGAATCGGGTTCGCGCGATCGGCAGCTAACGCATCATTGCACTGCCTTGCCTCCCGAGCATACCCCCGATCGCGCGAGGCGTTGCCTCCGCGCTGTGGACAGCGGGAATCCGGGCGGGATCAGCGCGTATAGAGGCGGACGAAGCCCCAGACCGCCGCGCCGATCGCGGCGGCGCCCACGACGACCGCGACCGCGGTGAGCGCGGGGTTGCGGCGATTGAACGCGCGGGCCTGCTCGACCCTCTCGTCGAGGGCGCGCTCGACCCGGCGGGGGACGTTCGCCTTCTCCTCGATGGCGGCGAGCGCCGCCTTGAGCTCGGTCCTCGCCTGCTCGACGGGGTCGCCGATCCCGAGGGGCACGGCGGTGCGAGGCAGCGCGACGGAGTTCTTCGACAGCGGCACGGGGGCGTCAGAGCTCATCGCGCACCTCCTTCACATCCAGGGCGATCGATTGGACCGGGTTGCGGCGCTCGCCGATCCGGCGGAAGTAGAGCACGCCGATGAACGCGAACACGGCCGTGACGATCAGCATCGCGAAGAACACGACGAGCGCCGACAGCCAGACGGGCCACCACGACGACAGTCCCGCGATCACGAACGTGCCGAACACCGGGACCGACCAGAACAGGACGAACAGCGCGGCGAAGACCCACAGGGCTCCCCATCCGCCGTCCTTCGCGGTCTTGGCGAGCCAGGCCTTCGCGGCGTCGATCTCCGCGATGACGAGGTTGCGGACGAGCTCCGGGATCTCACCCAGCAGGGTGAGCAGGCTGTCGTCCGCGCGGTCGCGGAAGCCGCGGGGGGTGGTCATCACGTCAAGCCCCGCCGCGACCGTTCTCGGAAGCGTCGTCGACGGCGTCCTCGACGGCGTCCTTCACGGCCTTCGCCGAGGTCTGAGCCGCCTTGCCGACGTCGTCGGCGGAGTCCTTGCCGACCTTGATGGCGGCGTCGAGCTTCTGCCCCGCAGTGCCCTTCGAGCCGGCGGCCTGCGTGACCTTCACGGCCGACTCCCACAGCGTCGACGGCAGCGCCATCGCCTGGGACTTGGCGAAGTCCTTCACCTTGCCGACCTGGCTCTGCACGGGCTCGGTGTTCCACACCTTCAGCCACTGCGTCTTGATCTGCTCGTAGCGTTCACGACCCGCGCGCGTACCGAGCACATACCCGATCGCGAGTCCGATGACGAGTCCAGCCTTGCCCTTCATGAGGTCTCCTCACGCTCGGTGTGACCTGACGACCATCCCAGGGTAGCCCTGTATGCCGATTCCGGCATCCACCCTTGACAGGGGCTCGGGCGAAGGGTTCACTCTGCCGCCTTGGCACCCCACAGAGCCTTGTGACGAAGGCGGTCGGCCTCTTCCTGAGCGTCGGCGACGACCTGCGCGAGGCCGCTTCCCGACAGCCACGCCCCGACGGCGGCGAGCCCCGGTGCGCGGGCGATCGCGGCGCGGGCGGCGTCGGTGCGCTCACGCCGCCCGAGGGTCGACGCGGGAGGGACGAGGGTGTACGCGTCGCGGCGCGCGCCGGCGACCCGGCCCTCGTCGAGCTGCACACCGAGGAGGACGGATGCCTCGGCCACGGCCATCACCGCCGCGTCGGCGTCGGACAATCCCTCGGTCGCCGGAGCGATGCCGGGAGCGCCGAACGCGACGCGCACGACGTGGCGCCCCGCACCCGCGTCCCGCGCCAGCCACTCCCACCGCACGGTCTCGTGGACGAGGCCGGTCGCGCGCGAACCGCCGGGGACGGCGTGGATATGGACGCCGCGTGGCGCCGCGTCGAGCTCGGGGGCGTCCACCACGAGCGTCACGACGTCGCGGGCGATGCCTGCGGCGGCGACGTCGGCGAACGCGGGCGTGCCGAGCGCGGCGGCGAGGAGCGCGCGCGCCGTGGTCTCGTCGGTCGCGACGATGACCGCGTCGGCGTCCAGCCGGTCCGGTGCGGCGGCTGCACCCTCGGGCGCGATCGTCGCGAGTTCCACCGTCCAGCGTCCGTCGCTGCGGGCGACACCCGTCGCCAGCGCGCCGGTGTGGATCGCGACCTCGCGCTCGGCGAGCCTCTCGGCGAGCGCGGCGGTGAGCTGCGGCATCCCACCGTCCAGTCCCTCGATCGACGCGCTCGCGGCATCGACGCGTACGTCGGCGACCGCACCGCCCAGCCACCCGGTGCGGGTGAGCGCGTTGCTGAGGCCGGGGGCGGCGACCTCGACGTCGACGTCGACGGGGTCGAGGCCGAAGCGGTCGATGGTGAGCGGTGCCACCAGGCGGTCCAGGACCTTGTCGCCCATGCGGCCGTGCACGAGCCGGCCGAGGCTGCGCTGGGCGCCGATCGTGAGCGGGGGACGCAGGCGATCGACGTACGCGCGCCACGTGCCGCCCCAGCCGATGATCCGGCGCACGCTCTCGTCCCACGGGTTGGCGGGGATTCCGAGCACCTGCTCGGCGGGCAGCGGCGCCGCCGCGCCCTTCGGCAGGCCCGCGATCCACTCGCGGTCGTCGCGCGGGCGCACGATCGCGGCATCCGGCAGCACTTCGTCGACGAGCCCGCGCACCGTGCCGCCGCGGGTCGACCAGCAGGTCACGCCGGTCTCGAGCTCGAGCCCCGCGATGCGGGCGGACCCGATCGTGCCGCCGAGGCGATCGGATGCCTCCACCAGCGTCACCGCCATGCCGACCTTGGCGCACTCCCACGCCGCGACGAGGCCGGCGATGCCGCCGCCGATGACGACCACGTGCGTCTCGCGGGCGTGCTCGACGAGGTCGTGGAACGGCTCGGGGGCGGCGCCCGCCGGCCCGGAGGGCCCAGGCGACCCGCCGGCGTCGGGAGCGGGCGTGGGGATGGTCACGGCATCCATCCTCCCATCCGCGAACTGTGCCGGCAGGGGCGGGCGGTGGGAGACTGGGCCGCATGACGCTCCACATCACGGGCGACGACGCCGCCGACCGCCTGCTCACCGACGACCCTCTCGCCCTGCTCATCGGCATGCTGCTCGACCAGCAGGTCGCGATGGAGACGGCATTCGCCGGACCGCTCAAGATCTCGGAGCGGGCCGGGACGCTGGATGCCGCGGCGATCGCGAGCTTCGAGCCCGAGGCGTTCACGGAGCTCTTCAAGGCGACGCCCGCGGTCCACCGCTTCCCCGGCTCGATGGCGGCACGCGTGCAGGCGCTCTGCGCGGCGGTCGAGCAGGACTGGGGCGGCGACGCATCGGCGATCTGGACACGCTCGGTTGCTGAGCCCGCCGAAGCGCCGGACGGTGCGACCGTGCTGAAGCGCCTGAAGGCCCTGCCGGGCTTCGGCGAGCAGAAGGCGAAGATCTTCCTGGCCCTCCTGGGCAAGCAGTACGGCTTCACCGGCGCCGGCTGGCGCGAGGCGGCCGGCGCGTACGGCGACGAGGGGTCGTTCCGCAGCGTGGCCGACATCGTCTCGCCGGAGTCGCTGACGAAGGTGCGCGAGCACAAGCGCGCGATGAAGGCCGCGGCCAAGGGCTGACAGGGAGACGGCGATGAAGAAGACCGGAGGGGACGTCGACGAGTTCGTCGCCGCGGTGCGGCCCGCGAAGCGGCAGCGCGACGCCGTCCGGATGATCGACCTTCTGCGCGAGGTGACGGGTCGCGAGCCGGAACTCTGGGGCACCATCATCGGCTTCGGCTCGTGCCACTACCGCTCGGCGGCCGGCAGCGAGGGCGACGCCCCGATCGCGGCGTTCTCGCCGCGGCGCGAATCCACGACGGTGTACACGCTGCGCACCGCCGCGCACGGCGAACGGCTCGCGAACCTGGGGCCGCACGAGACCGGCGTCAGCTGCCTGTACATCAAGGACCTCGACACGGTCGATGCCGGCGTGCTCCGCGAGATCGTCGCCGAGGACTACCGCCGCGTGCTCGCCGGCGAGACTGGCGACACGACCTACACCGTCACGGACTGACCGCCCGACCGGCCTCCCCGGCTGCCCGGGTCGCGAGTCCTAAGGTGGACGACGTGCGGCTGAGGTTCTTCGGAGGACTCGCGGCGGAGGCGGACGGCGCTCCGCTCGACATCCGCGGCCGCGGCCAGGAGGCACTGCTCTTCCGCCTCGCTCTCGACGCCGGAACGACGGTCGCGTACCGTTCGCTCGCCGAGGACGTCTGGCCCGACGACCTCCCCGAAGACCCCCGCGCCGCGCTGCAATCCCTCGCGTCGCGCCTGCGCCGCGGTCTTCCCGCGGGCACGCTCGAGGCCGTGCCCGGCGGGTACCGGCTGGCGGTCGCCCGCGAAGAGGTGGACCTCGCCCGGTTCCAGGACCTTGTGGCCCGCGCCCGGCGCGCGGCCGATCCTGCTGCCGCGGCGAGCGACGCGCGCGCGGCGCTGGACCTCTGGCGCGGCGACCCCTGGACCCCGGGTCAGGGCTTCGACTGGGTCGTGCGCGACCTCCTCGAGGACCGCGCCCACGCCGAGCGCATCCTTGCGGTGAGGGGAACGGATGCCGGGGATCCGGGCGCGGCACGCGGCGCCGAGGATTCCTCCGCCCCGGGTGTCGACGCGTCGGTGCCCGCAGCGCTGACTCCGCTGATCGGGCGCCGGCGCGAGCTCGAACTCATCGGGGATCAGCTCCGCGACGAGCGGCTGGTGACCCTGATCGGACCGGGCGGCGCGGGCAAGACGACCCTCGCGTTCGAGACCGCGCGGCGTGCCCCCGGTGCGGTGGTGGTCGAGCTCGCGCCGGCGGCGCCGGGCGAGGTGTGGGCGGCCGTCGCGGGAGCGGTGGGGCGCAGCATCCGCGTCGGCGAACTCGTCTCGACGAGCGCGCGCGACCGCGTCGCGGAGGCGCTGGCCGGACGCACCCTGCTCGTGGTGCTCGACAACTGCGAGCATGTGTCGGCGGAGGCCGCAGCGGTCGCGCTCGACGTGCTGCGCAGCGCTCCGGGGTCGCGGATCCTCGCCACCAGCCGCGAACCGCTGGGACTCGCCGGCGAGGCGTTCGTCGACCTCGGCCCGCTCCCCGACCGCGATGCCCGGGAACTGTTCTCGCGCCGGGTACGAGCCGCGCGCGGCTCTGCGCCGACGCCCGACGAGGAAGCCGCTGTCGAGCGCATCGTGACGCGCCTGGACGGTCTGCCGCTGGCGCTCGAGCTCGCCGCGGCGAAGTCCCGCACGCTCACGCTCGCCGAGATCGACAGCGGCCTCGACGACCGCTTCGCGCTGCTGGCGACCGGGCCGAAGGCCATCGAGGCGCGGCATCAGACGCTCCGGGCGCTGATCGACTGGAGCTGGGAGACGCTGACGGATGCTGAGCGCACCGCGCTGCGAGCCGCCGCGGTGTTCCCGGACGGGGTGGATGTACGCGACGTGCCGGCGATCGGCGACGCGTTCGACGTGGATGCCGACGCCTTCGACGGGCTCGTCGACAAGTCGCTGCTGCGGCGGTCGGACCGGCGGCTGCGGATGCTCGAGACGGTCCGCGAGTACGGCATCGATCGCCTGCGGACAGAGGGACGCGAGGCCGAGTTCCGCGCAGTGCAGGCGCGGGCGATGGCAGGGCTCGCGGCGCGCGAGGATGCGCGCTTGCGCGGACCCGAGGTGCGCGAGGCCCTCGCCTGGTTCGACGCCGACGACGAGAACCTCAGCGCCGCGCTGCGCGTCTGCGCCGACCAGCCGGGCATGGAGGACGTGGGCGTGCGACTCGTGCGCTCGTGCCTGTGGACGTGGCTGATGCGTGAGCGCTTCGAGGAGCTGCAGTCCGGCGTCATGCGGTTCGGCGAGGCCGCCGCGAGCCTCGACTCGGAAGCGGCCGTGGTGGTGCGCGCGATCGCGCTGCTCGGCAGCGCGTTCGCGCGGGACCTCGAGGACGCGGTCGAGGGTCCCTCGCGGCTCGACTCGGCGGCGGCGTCGTCGGCCGAGACCGGCGCTCCTACAGCGGGGAGCACCGACGCGCGTCCTGGCGAGCCGACCGCCGCGGGCCTCGCCCGTTTCGAGCGTGAAGTGCCTGCCGTGATCGAGGCCGCCGCCGTGCACCGCAGCGAACTCTCGGCAGCCCTCGGCCCGCTCCTGCGGGCCATCCTCGCCGCCGCGCAGAACCACCGACCGGGCGCGCCGTGGTCGCGGAACGTCACCATCGGCGACGAAGGACTCGAGGACGCCCCCACGTGGACCCTCGCCCTGATCAGCATGCTGCGATCGGCGATCGCGCAGAACGGCGGCGACAACCAGACCCTCGGCGCCGAGAGCGAGAAGGCGGTGTCGACGTTCCGCGAGCTCGGTGACGTCTGGGGCACCGCGTTCGCGAGCCAGATGCGGTCGGAGTGGCTCCAGCTGGCGGGCCGGCTCGACGAGGCGCTCGCCGTCGCGGACGCCTCGTCGGCCGGCCTCCTCGGCCTCACGTCCGTGACCGACCTCGTCCAGCAGCGGTCGCAGAGCATCGGCCTGCTGCTGCGGCTCGGCCGCCTCGACGAGGCACGGGCGCGACTGCACGAGTCGCAGGAGCTCGCCCGGACGAAGGACTCGCCGCGCGCGATCGCGCAGACCGACATGGACGCAGCGGCCATCGAGATCGCGGTCGGCGACGGGGCGGCGGCTCTGCGCCACCTCGACATCGTCGCCGCCGAGATGCTGCCCTCGTTCCCGGATCAGCTGATCGCGTGGTCGCGCTCGCGGCGGGCGCAGGCCCTCCTCCTGGAAGGGCGGGTAGATGAGGCGCACGCTGCCCTCGCCGAGGCGCTCCCGGCTGCCGCCCGCAGCGGCGACCACCCCATCGTCGCGGACGTCGCCGTGTCGATCGCCGGCTGGCTCGCGACGACGGGACGGGATGCCGACGCCCGGCGCTCCCTCGTCGCCGCAGCGCGCCTGCGGGGCGGGGTCGACGCGTCCGACCCGTTCCTTCGCGTGATGCGCGAGCGCCTCGGGAACGACGTGCTGCTGCCGGATGCCACCGCGCTCACGTCCCGGGCGGATTCGGACGGTGACGACGACATCGCCGCACTCGTCGCGCTGCTCGGCTGAGCGCGACCGACCCCGCGGGGCGGAGCTGCGCCGGCCCGAGGCATCCGTTGACAGCACGTGATCTCCCCGAGCGCACACGATCCTCGCGCGCACGACATGTGCACTCGGCGAGAGCACATGAAGCGCGCGGCCACTCCCGCGATTCCGCCCGGCCCGCCGACACGACCCGCACCCACGTCAGAGGGCCGGGGCAGCTCCCGCCACCCCGGCCCTTCCTACCCCGCCCGTCGTCAGAGCCGCGGGCCGCGGCTGGGCCCACGCGCCCGGAGGCTCCGGCCGCCGCGCCAGCGGCGACCGGAGGGGGCGTGGGGACCGTTCACGCCTTCCGCATGTACGCCCGCACCGTGAGGGGCGCGAACACCGCCACGATCACGGCCGCGCCCAGCAGTGCGGTGAAGACGTCGGCCGTCACCGTGCCCTCGTTGACGAGCCCGCGCACGGCGGTCACCAGGTGGGACACCGGGTTCGCCTCGACGAACCACTGCAGCCAGTCGGGCATCGTGTCCGCCGGGACGAACGCGTTCGAGAGGAACGTCAGCGGGAACAGGATGAGCATCGAGATGCCCTGCACGCTCGAGGCGGTGCGCGCGATCACGCCGAAGAAGGCGAAGATCCAGCTCATCGCCCACGAGCAGGCGATCACGAGGAGCCCGGCCGCAACGACCCCCGCCAGCCCGCCGCCCGGCCGGAAGCCCATGATGAAGCCCATCGTGAAGGTGAGCGTCGTGGCGATCGTGTAGCGCAGGGTGTCGGCCAGCAGCGCGCCCGACAGCGGCGCGATGCGCGCGATCGGGAGCGAGCGGAAGCGGTCGAACACGCCCTTGTCCATGTCTTCGCGCAGCTGCACCCCTGTGACGACGGAGGTCGTGATCACGGTCTGCACGAGGATGCCCGGGATGATGATCGGCAGGTAGTTCTGCACGTCGCCGGCGATCGCGCCGCCGAAGATGTACGTGAACATCAGCGTGAAGATGATCGGCTGCACGGTCACGTCGATGAGCTGCTCGGGGGTGCGCCGGATCTTCAGGATGCCGCGCCACGCCATGGTGAGGGTGTTGCGCACCGTCAGGCCGAGCGTCGAGCGGTTCGAGAGGTCGCGGTCGGCGACCGGGGTGATGGGGGTCGCGATGGCGGTCATGCGCGGGCTCCTTCGAGTTCGTCGGCCGTCGCGTGCGCGGCCTCGTCGCCTTCCGGCACGCCCTTGCCTGTGAGGGTGAGGAAGACCTCGTCGAGCGACGGCTGCTGCACGCTGAGCTCTTCGAGGTGCAGATCGGCGTCGCGGAACGCCACGAGCAGGTCGGCGACGCGATCGGGGTCGCTCATCGGCACGGTGAGACGCGCGGCCTCGGGCGAGACGATGGCCGTCACACCGAGCACGCGCGAGATCTCGCGCTGCGCCTCGACGATGTCGGATCCCGCACGCAGCCGCAGCAGCAGCGAGGACTGACCGACAGATGCCTTGAGCTCGAGCGCCGTGCCCTCGGCGACCACGGTGCCGCGGTCGATGACGGCGATGCGGTCGGCGAGCTGGTCGGCTTCGTCGAGGTACTGCGTCGTGAGCAGCACCGTCGACCCCGTCGCCACGAGCCGGCGGATCGTGTCCCACATCTGCCCGCGGGTGCGGGGGTCCAGGCCCGTGGTCGGCTCGTCGAGGAAGATCAGCGGAGGCTGGGCGATGAGGGATGCCGCGAGGTCGAGGCGGCGGCGCATGCCGCCGGAGAACTTCGCGAGAGGCCGGGTGGCGGCCTCGGTGAGCGAGAACTCCTCGAGGAGCTCTCCGGCCTTGCGCTTCGCGTCGATGCGCGAGAGCCCGAGGAGGCGGCCGAAGATCACGAGGTTCTCGGTGGCCGAGAGCGTCTCGTCGACGGACGCGAACTGGCCGGTGAGACCGATGAGCTGGCGCACGATCTGCGGGTGGCGCACGACGTCGTAGCCGAAGATCTCGGCCTTCCCGGCGTCGGGGCGCAGCAGGGTGGCCAGCATGCTGATGGTGGTGGTCTTGCCCGCGCCGTTGGGGCCGAGCACACCGTAGACGGTGCCGGCTTCGACGGTCAGATCGACGCCGTCGACCGCGCGGTTGGCGCCGAAGCTCTTGACGAGGCCTTCGGCGCGGACCGCGGGGGTGCGGGATGCGGAACTGGTGATGGTCATGGGATTCGCCTTTCGACGTCACCCAGCGTGCGCCCCGGGCATTGTCACCCCGCTGTCGCGCGCGGCGTCCCGCTGTCACCGCGCTGTCATCGTGCTGTCGAGAGGGACGGATGCCTCGACACCACGCCTGCGGAGCGCGTTTTCCACATCCGGTCCCCGGATTGGACACCGGGTCCCAACCGCTGGCTAGGGTGGAAGGACCCGCCCGCACCGCACCCTTGCAGGAGACACCGTGCTGCCCTTCCTGATCGTCGGAGGCGTCGGCCTCGCCGTGCTGCTGATCTCGCTCATCGTCGGCGACATCTTCGACCACTTCGACATCGGCGACGGCGCCATCTCGGGCACCGCCCTGGGCATCGCGGCCGTCGTGTTCGGGGCATCCGGCGCCCTCACCACCACGAACGGGCTCGACACGCTCTGGGCGTACGTGCTCGCCGCGGTGCTGGCGGTCATCGCCTACGTCATCGCCGTGCTCTTCGTGAAGCGGCTGACGAAGAGCTCGGACGGCGTGCCGGCGTCGGCGCTCGGCCTGTCGGGCGTCACGCGCTCGACGGTCTCCCCGGCCGGCGGCGAGGTCAGCCTCGACGGTCCGCACGAGGTCGAGCGACGCCTCGCCTACGCGGACGACACCATCGCCGAGGGCGTGCGCGTGCGCGTCATCGAGCACGCCGGCACCCGCGTCAAGGTCGTCGCGGAGTAGATCCCCACCGCGGGCCGGGTCGGGAACCCCGGGTCGCGGCATCCCACGAGAAAGGTCGTCCATGACGAACGAACTCATCCAGATCATCGCGGTCGTCGCCCTCATCGTGGCGGTGCTCGGACTGATCACCTTCATCGCACGGCGCATCCGCCGCGTCCCTCCGAACGAGGCGCTCGTGATCGTCGGACGCGGGGCCGGCCGCCCGGCACCCGGCGAGACCGGCAGCGGCCAGCGCGTCGTGATCGGCGGTCGCACGTTCGTGTGGCCGATCCTGCAGCAGGGCTTCTCCATCTCGCTCGAGCAGCGCCAGATCGGCATCACCGTCGAGGGCGTCGACAAGAACCGCATCAAGATCGCGATCAAGGCCTCGATCAACTTCAAGGTCTCGGGCACGGAGGACGGCGTGCGCCGCGCCGCACAGCGCTTCCTCTCGCAGCAGGACCTCCTCACCGAGATCATCAAGGAGTCGCTCGAAGGCTCGCTGCGCTCGATCGTCGGCGACATGACCATCGAGCAGATCATCTCCGACCGCAAGAGCCTCTCCGACCGCGTCGTCGCCGAGACCAAGGCCGACCTCGTCGAGCAGGGCCTGCAGGTCGACCTCCTCAACATCAGCGACATCTCCACGCCCGGCAGCGACTACCTCGCCAACCTCGGTCGCGCCGAGGCCGCCCGCGCCCGCCAGGTCGCCGAGATCAGCGAGGCCGAGGCATCCCGCGCCAGCGAGTTCGCGCGCATCGAGGCGTCGGAGCAGATCGCGGAGCGCCAGAAGGCTCTCGCCCTCAAGCAGGCCACGATCAAGGCCGAGACCGACCGCGCGAACGCCGAAGCGCAGGCCTCCGGCCAGCTCGCCACCGCCGAGCAGGACAAGCTCGTCGCCGTGCAGGAGCGCGAGGCCCTCACCGAGCAGGCGCTCGTGACGCAGGAGCGCCTCGACATCGAGATCCGCAAGCCCGCCGAGGCGCAGGCCTACGCCGAGGTGCAGCGCGCGACGGCCCTCCGTGACGCGGCCAACGCCGCGACCGAGGCCGACGCGTTCAAGCGCACCAAGATCGCCGAGGCGAACAAGGTCGCCGCCGTGCAGGACGCCGAAGCCGCCGCGACCGCGGTGCGCTTCTCGGGTGAGGCCGAGCGCGACAAGCAGGTCGCCCTCGCCGCCGGCATCAAGGCCGAGGGTGAGGCCCGCGCCTCGGCGATCCAGGCCGAGGGTCTCGCCGAGGCCGCCTCGACCGACGCGAAGGCGCTCGCGCTGCAGAAGTACGGGGAGGCCGCGCTCGCGCAGGAGATCATCTCGCGCCTGCCCGACATCGTGCGGGCCGCGGCCGAGCCGATCGCCTCGATCGACAAGCTCACGGTCGTCTCGACCGACGGCGCATCCGAGATGACGAAGACCGTCGGACGCGTGCTCGGCGAGGGCACCGAGGTCGTGAAGGGCCTCACCGGCCTCGACCTCACCACGCTGCTGCAGGCCTTCGCGCTGAAGACCGCCGGGGCCGACGCGCTGTCCGCAGCCGGCGATGCGGGCACAGCTGCGAAGAACGCCGCGAAGGATGCCGCCGCCGCGATCGGCGGCTGACCCCTTCTGTCGCACAGCGCCCGGTCCCGCGAGGGGCCGGGCGCGTCGTCGTTCCCTCGCGGTTCGGGCTACTTGAGCACGCGGCCGCTCACCGCCAGCGTCAAGCGGCGCGGCATCACCCCCGCCGCCCACGCACTGAAGGCGTTGGCGCGCCCGGAGACCACGCTCGGCGGCACGTCGTCGCGATCGAGCCGACGCAGTGTGAGCTCGACGACCTGGGCCGGCGTCTGGAACCGCCCGACCGCCGCGTCGGCGCCGGTGATGTCGAAGAACTCGGTCCGCGTCGCGCCCGGGCTCACCGCGATGACGCCGAGCCCGGTGCCCTTCGTCTCGTACGCGAGCGCCTCGGTGAAGCTCAGCACGAACGCCTTCGTCGCGCCGTAGACCGCCATGTTCGGGCACGGCTGGTAGGCGCCGGTGCTCGCGATGCCGACGAGGGCACCCCGCCCGTCGGCGACCATCTCCGGCAGCACCGCACGGGTGATCGCCACGAGTGCAGCGACGTTGACCTGCACCATCTCACCGATGCGAGCCGCATCCGCCTCGGCGAATGCGCCCTTCATGCCGAACCCTGCGTTGTTGACGAGGGTCTGGATGCGGATGCCTCGCTCGTCGAGTTCCCGCCGCAGCACCGCCGCGGCATCCGGACGGGTCAGGTCGAGGGCGATCGCCGTCGCCCGCACCCCGTGATCTCGATTGAGCCGGTCCGCCAGGTCGCGGAGCCGGTCCTCGCGGCGCGCGACGAGGACGACGTCCGCGCCCCGCGCGGCGAACTGCGTCGCGTACTCGACGCCGAGTCCGGCGCTCGCGCCGGTGATGAGCGCGGTGGTGCCGCGATAGTCCCTGGTCATGCCAGCCAATGTAGACACTGACAGCATTGTTGTCAATGCCAACATCGCGCTAGGGTGAGAGCGTGAGCGAGCGCACCTACCACCACGGCAACCTGCGGGCCGCGCTCCTCGAGCGCGCGTGGGAGGTAGTCGACGCCGAGGGCGCCGACGGCCTGTCGCTGCGGCAGCTCGCACGCGACGTCGGCGTCAGCCATGGCGCCTCAGCGCGTCACTTCCGCGACAAGCAGGCCCTGCTCGACGCGCTCGCAGTGGAGGGCTTCCAGCGCCTCAATGCTTCGCTCGGCGACGCCGTGTCGGGCGACGCACCGTTCGCGGACCGCTTCCGCGCCGCCGGCGACGCCTACGTCAGCTTCGCGGTGCGGCATCCCGCGATCCTGCGCACCATGTATACCGCCAAGCACCACGCGACCGCCTCCGCGGAGCTCGTCGAAGTGAGCCACGTCGCCATGCCCGCGCTCGTCGCGCTCATCACCGCGGCGCAAGACGCCGGCGAGCTGCCCGCAGGCCCCGCCGAAGAAGCCGCGGTCGTCGCGTTCGCGGCGGTGCACGGCGTCGCGACGCTCGCGACCGACGACCTCCTGAACGGCTTCCCGTGGCAGGACGCCACCGCCGCCACCACCGCGTCCGTGTGGCGGGGCCTGGTCGCCGCCGGCTCCGACGCACCCACCACCTAGGAGCCCTCGCGCGGAGCTCCCCCGCCATCCGTCGCCGAAACCGGGCATTCCCGCCGAGACCCAGCGCGACACACCCGGTCTCGGCCCGAACGCCATGGCTCGGCGAATGCGCGACGACGGCACCCCACGGCCCACAGCCCGGCCCACGCACCCGGCCCACGCCCCCGCCATCCGTAGCCGAAACCGGGGATTCCCGCCGAGACCCGGCGCGACACCCCCGGTCTCGGCCCGAACGCCATGGCTCGGCGAATGCGCGACGACCACGCCCCGAGAAGCACGGATGCCTCGACCCGGCGGGTCGAGGCATCCAGGGTCCTGCGGGTCAGGCGCCCTTCAGGCGCTCCGCGAGGTAGTCGTGCAGGGCGTCGAGCGGGACGCGCTCCTGGCCCATCGTGTCGCGGTCGCGCACGGTGACGGCGCGGTCGTCGAGCGAGTCGAAGTCGACCGTGACACAGAAGGGCGTGCCGATCTCGTCCTGGCGGCGGTAGCGGCGGCCGATCGCTCCGGCGTCGTCGAAGTCGATGTTCCAGTCGCCGCGCAGCTGCTCGGCGACTTCACGGGCGATCGGGGAGAGCTGCTCGTTGCGCGACAGCGGGAGCACCGCGACCTTCACGGGCGCCAGGCGCGGGTCGAGCTTGAGCACCGTGCGGGTGTCGGTGCCGCCCTTCGCGTTCGGCGCCTCCTCCTCGTGGTACGCGTCGACGAGGAACGCCATCATCGCGCGGGTGAGCCCGAACGAGGGCTCGATGACGTACGGGATGTACTTCTCGCCCGAGGCCTGGTCGAAGTAGGTCAGCGACTGCCCCGACGCCTCCGAGTGCGAGGTCAGGTCGTAGTCGGTGCGGTTGGCGACGCCCATGAGCTCGCCCCACTCCTTGCCGGCGAAGCCGAAGCGGTACTCGACGTCGATGGTGCCGTCGGAGTAGTGGGCGCGGTCCTCTTCGGGCACGTCGAACCGGCGCATGTTGTCGGGGTCGATGCCGAGGCCGATGAACCAGTCCCAGCACTCGTCGACCCAGTGCTCGAACCACTCCTGCGCGTCGGCGGGCGGCACGAAGTACTCGATCTCCATCTGCTCGAACTCGCGCGTGCGGAAGATGAAGTTTCCGGGGGTGATCTCGTTGCGGAACGCCTTGCCGACCTGGCCGATGCCGAACGGCGGCTTCTTGCGGCTCGCGGTGAGCACGTTCGAGAAGTTCACGAAGATGCCCTGCGCCGTCTCGGGGCGCAGGAAGTGCAGGCCCGACTCGTCGTCGACGACGCCGAGGTAGGTCTTCACGAGGCCTGAGAACGCCTTGGGCTCGGTGTACTGGCCCTTCGTGCCGCAGTTGGGGCAGGGGATGTCGGCAAGGCCGTTCTCGGCCGGGCGGCCCTTACGCGCCTCGAAGTCCTCGATGAGGTTGTCGGCGCGGAAGCGCTTGTGGCACTGCAGGCACTCGACGAGCGGGTCGGTGAAGGTCGCGACGTGACCGGAGGCCTCCCACACGCGCTTGGGCAGGATGATCGACGAGTCGAGGCCGACCATGTCGCCGCGGCCGCGCACGAACGTCTGCCACCACTGGCGACGGATGTTCTCCTTGAGCTCCGTGCCGAGGGGGCCGTAGTCCCAAGCCGACCGGGATCCGCCGTAGATCTCACCCGCTTGGAACACGAACCCGCGGTGACGGGCGAGGGCGATGACTTTGTCGAGGCGAGACTGCTCGGCCACGGTGGCTCCAATGGTCGGGAGGGGATGCACGAGAGTGCGAGAAGCCGCTGACCGCGGCATCCGTCGATTCTAGTCGTGGTGTGCCGAGGGGCCGGCCTCGCCGTCCGCGCTCTTGAACGCGCGGTCCCACTCCTGCAGCTCCTTGCGGCGGCCGATGAGCCCGTCGAGCGACACCTGGAAGTGCAGGCCCCGCCGGGCGTTGACCTGCTTGATGTTCTCGACGAGCTCGGTCGAGAACGAGGTCAGCGCGGTGCGCACCTCGCGGACGCGGTCGACCGGGTCGTCCCACAGGTCGGGGTGCTGCAGGATGTCGAGCAGATAGTCGCGGTCGAGGGCGGCCGTGAGCTTGCGCAGCGTCTCGCCGTACTCGACCGCGGCCGTGGCCCGCTGGCCTTCGTCGCCCTTGCGGTCGAGGCGCTCGAAGAGCTCCGTCGTGTTGTTCGCGACGGTCACGATCTCGCTCGCGACCTCGGTCGCATCGCGATTTCCGGATGCCCCGGCCGCCGCGTACTCGCCGCTCAGCGCCCGCAAGCGCCCGACGAGCGGGCGCACGGCGTCGGGAAGCGGCGCGTGGTGGCCAGGGGTGCCGCGGCGAGCGCGCCGGCGGAGCACCGCCCACAGCGCGCCGCCCGCGGCCACGAGCACGACCAGGCCCAGCGCGCCGCCGACGATGAGACCGCCGTCGACGCCGCCGCCTTGGCTGGAGTCAGCCGGTGTCGCGGCGACCACGCGCTGCACGGTCTCAGTGAGCGCGGCATCCAAAGAACCCGCCGACGCCTCAGCCTCGTTCGCGATCCGCATCGCCTCGCCCTTGGGGAGCACGTTCGACCCTGCGACCAGATCCCCGCCCACCGCAACGATGACGGTGTCATAGGTCGGCGCCCCGGGGTCTGCCGGAGCGGCGAGGTCCCGCAGGATCTCGGTGCTCGAGCCCTCCAGCGCGGCGTTCGACGAGAAGACGGCGACGGCCACCGACGAGTCGCCGATCTGCTGATCCAGCTTCGCCTCGAGCGCCGCCGAGTCGGAAATCTCAGGCGAGACGTACACATTGCCCTGCGCGAGGGCTGTGGCCGCCTCGTCGATGTACCCTTCGGCGTCAGCGAGCGTCAGCATCCGTCCGCCGTTCAGAAGTTGTTGATCACGGACGCGAAGACGAGGTCGATCTTCGCGGCGTCGGACGCATCGAACCACTGGCCGCCGGTCGCCTCGGCGATGCGCTGAAGCGCGCCGGTGTCGGCGCCCTCGCCGTACGCGATCGGGAAGATGCGCACCGGCGCGTCGTCGCCGCCCTCCTTCGACGCGGCGCCGATCTTCGCGACGAGCGAGTCCAGCGAGATCTCGGAGTCGGTGTCCTGGCCGTCCGACAGCAGCACGATCGCGTTGATGCGACCGGGCTGTGCCCGCGCGACCATCTCGTCGTACGCGGCGGCGATCGCGTCGTACAGGGGGGTGCCGTCGCGGTGAGCGAAGCGCAGGTCGTCGAGCGACGAGTCCACCGATTCCCGATCGCTCGCGAGCGGAGACACGTCCCGCAGCACGACGATGTTCTTCCCGGCCTCCGACTCGACGCCGGTGGTGAACGCCCACACGCCGACCTCGTCGGACGAGCGGAAGTGGCCGAGGGTCGCCTGAGCGCCCTCGATCGCGCCGTCGAGCTTCGAGCGGCCGTCGCCGATCGCCTCGTCCATGGAGCCCGAGATGTCGATCACCTCGAGCACCGACGAGGGCTTGCGGATCTGCGTCCACTGGTCGATCGCGGCCGACACCACGTCGACGGCAGGCTTCGGCAGCGTGACCGCGGGGCCGGCGGGATCGACGCCGTACTCGGCCGTGAAGAGGTCGCCCAGCGGCGCCGAGGCATCCAGCGGGCGGAAGCCGTACTCGGGCAGGATCTTCTGCGCCGCGTCGGTCTGCAGGAACGCGGCGAACGCCGCGCCCGCTTCGGCCTGCTCGGGCGTCACCCAGTCTGCGCCGAGCACGGTGATCGGGTTGTCGGACCACATCGAGCCGCCCGACGGGTACACCGCGACCAGCTTCTCTTTCGGAGGCGTCAGCGTCTCACCCGGCTGCACCGTGTGCGAGT
This sequence comes from Microbacterium sp. NPDC056057, assembly GCF_042266945.1. Taxonomy (NCBI): domain Bacteria; kingdom Bacillati; phylum Actinomycetota; class Actinomycetes; order Micrococcales; family Microbacteriaceae; genus Microbacterium; species Microbacterium sp. NPDC056057. The sequence continues at coordinate 964,446 of NZ_JBHJWS010000001.1, read as the reverse complement.
CGGGGTTGCCCTGGTTGTAGTTGAGCAGCGAGGTCTCTTCGAGCGCCACCGCCGAGACGTACCCCGAGCCGCCGGCGCCGTTCTGCGTCTCGTCGTAGAGCCGCGTCAGCACCTTGCCGGTGGTGTCGCCGTAGTGGATGACGCATTCCTCGAACACGCGCGAGAACTCCGCGGCGGCCGCGACGTCGTCTGCCGTGAGATCGGCGGACTTGCCGGATGCCTCGTACGACTGCATCAGGATCGCCGAGAGCCCGGTCGTCGACGTGTTCGGATTCGTCTTCGAGATCTTGAACGAGCCCCACAGCGGCTTGCCGACACTCGCCCAGCCCGCGGGGTCCTGGCAGAGCGCCTCGAAGTCGGCGATGCCGATCGGCGACGCCGGGTAGCCGAGCGCCTTCGCCATCGTCTCGGGAACGCCGAACACGACCGGCGTGTGCGTGAACGATTCGGGCTCGCCGACGAGGGAAGCGGATGCTGCGGCCGCGACCCGATCGGTCCACACCGTCGACGCGGGCGACCACATGGTGGGCCAGCGGCGCGTGTCGTCGTCGGGCCAGTCGCCGCCTGCCGTGAGGAACCGGGTCGCGTCGCCCGACGAGACGTTGATCGGATGCACGGTCGCGCACTCGGCGAGCTGCTCGTGCTGTGCCGACTGCTTGAACGCGTCGGCCAGCGCGTCGAGCATGTTGACCTTCTCGGACGAGGTCGCCACGACGACGCTCGTGCAGCCGTCGTCGGCGAAATCGCCGCCGCCCGACTCCTCGACCACGGGGTCGGCGCCGAAGCACCCGGTCAGCGCGATGGCCGCGGCGATCAGCACTGTCGTGCCCGCGAGCAGACGCGGTCGGATCCGGGCGAGGGGCGAGCTGTCGGCGGGCGAGCGCCGGCTTCGTGCGGGCATGTCAGAAGCCTAAGGCTCCCGGCCGCGGGCGCACAGACGAGCGGTACCTCCCCGGCCGCGCAGACGCGGCATACCCTGGTCGCGTGGACCGGAGGTCGCGATGACCGAGCCCGCTCCGAGACGCCCCGCTCGCCTCTCGCGGTGGCTCGCGGTCGCCCTGCTCGCGCTTCTCGCACTGCCCGGATGCACCGGCTCGCCGCCGCACGGGGACGAGCTGTACGCCTCGGCACGACAGGCGAACCTGCTGTTCAAGGAGGCCGTCGCCACCCTGCTCGTCCACGTCTCCGACGGCAGCTGGCAGGTGCAGGAGTACGGAGACATCCCCGTCGACTGCCACCGCGGCTATGCCTTCTCGCTGCACCGCACCACGTACGAGGGCTGGACGACCGACGCCGACGCGCCGACGACGGCGGATCGCCTCGGCGACTGGCTGACCGCCCGAGGCTGGACGACGAGGCCACCCGCCCAGCACGCCGACGGTGAGGTCGTGGTCGAGGCGTCCGATCCCGCGCTGGACGTCGCGACCCTCACCATCGAGATCCGCGGCGGCGCGGGCCGGGCGGACGCGATCGGCGTGGGTGCCACGAGCACCTGCTTCGACGGCGATCCTGCGGAGCTGACCGCGATCCTCTACCCCGGGTGGCCTGACCATCCCGTCGCGCACGAGCCGCTGCCCGTCGGCGAGCTCGCCGGGGCGACGCCGATCTTCGGCTTCACCGAGGACGGTGAGCCGCGCTGACGTCGGGCTTCACGCTTCCCGCAGCGCGTCGCGCCCGACCTCGGCGATGGAAGTGTGTCCCGACAGCCCCAGGGTGATGTCGAGTTCGGCGAGCACGTTGCGCACCACCTCGTGCACCCCGGCCTCGCCGGCGATTCCGAGGCCGTAGGCGTAGGGGCGCCCGAGTGCGACCGCGGTCGCCCCGAGCGCGAGCGCGATGAACACGTCGGAGCCCTGCCGCACGCCGGAATCGAAGACGATCGGCACCCGCCCGGCGACGCGCTCGGCGATCGTGGGCAGCACCTCGAGGGTCGGCACCGACTGGTCGATCTGACGCCCACCGTGGTTCGAGATCCAGATGCCGTCGACGCCGGCGTCGAGCGCCCGGATCGCGTCGTCGGGATGCACGATGCCTTTCAGGATGATCGGCAGCGACGTCCACTGCCGGGCCTTCGCCAGGTCGTCCCACGTGAGCGCCGGCGTCGAGAACACGTCGAGGAACGTCTCCACCGCGGCGCGCGGCAGCGGCGAGCGCAGATTCTCGCGCACACTGCTCGTGCCCGTGAGGGCCGCGCCCTTGCGCGCGATCCGCACCCCTGCCGCCACGGCTTTCGGGGTGACTCTGACCGGCGGCGCAGGCGGGGCGGCAGCATCCGTCCCTCGCGACCGCTCGCGCACCAGCTGCTGGAAGACGGGGTCGCTCGTGTACTGTGCGATGCCCATCGCCCGCGTGAACGGCAGGTACGCCAGGTCGAGATCGCGCGTGCGCCATCCGAGGAGGTGGGTGTCGAGCGTCACGACGACGGCTTCGCATCCGGATGCCTCGGCCCGGCCGAGCAGCGACGCGTTGAGCTCGTCGGACGCCGACCAGTACAGCTGGAACAGCCGCGAGCCGTCGGGCGCGGCATCGGCCACCGCCTCCATCGGGAAGGAGGCCTGGTTCGACAGCGTGTACGGGACGCCGAGCGAGGCCGCCGCCCGCGCCACCGCGAGGTCGGCGTCGGCGTGGGCCATCTCCATGACCCCGAGCGGGGCGAGCAGGAGCGGCGTGGGCCGCCGCACGCCGAAGAGGTCGATCGACAGGTCGCGCGACGATACGTCCCGCAGCGGCCGCGGCCACACCTGCCAGCGGCCGAAGGCGGCGCGGTTCGAGGCGACGGTGCGCTCGGCGCCCGCTCCCCCGGCGATGTACGCGAACGCCTCGGCGCTCAGCGCCTTGCGTGCCGCGGTCTCGAGGGCGTCGGTGTCGACCGGCACGCGGGGCCGGGTGCCGCTGATGCCGGCGCGGTAGATGTCGGACTGGGTCCGACGCGAGATGCCGCGCGACGCGGCGGCGGGGTCGTCGGGAGCAACGCTGCTCTGGGCCATGCCCGCCAGCCTACGCAGAACGGCGGCGCGCCGAGCCCGTCGCCGACACGGTCCGTATACGCATCGGCGACGGGGGATTGGGAAAGCGCTCGCCGGGAACCCTAGGGCACCGGAGGTCGACGGCGCAAGGTGGGCAGGTCAACTCGTAAAAACGTTTCACGAAGTTCTTGCCTCTCGGCACGACGCCGTGCCAGACTGCGAGCGACCGAGCGCGGGAAACGCTTTCCGCGGTCGCGACGACAGAACCGGACCGCGGCACCAGCGCGGTCCACACCGGACAGGGCTCGAGTCCGTACGCGCCCGGTTCACGACGATGGATGCCGCGATGCCGCGGCGTGCGCCGTCATCCTTTGCCGATGCTGACAACAGGAGGAACCGTGCCCCACGTGTCCGCACGCGCCGACGGCGCGACGCGACCCGCAGAACACGCCCCCGCGGCCCGCGCACCCCGCCGCGGGCTTCGACTCACCGCGATCGCCGGCGCCACCGCCGTGGTCGCGGCTCTCATCACCGCGACCCCCGCCGCGGCGCTGCTCCCCCCGGCCGACGACGGCGCCTGGCGCTTCGACTTCGGCACCGCGACGAGCGCCGTCGCCGAGGGCTGGCAGCAGGTGCGCACGACATCGCTGTACACCGCTGAGTCGGGCTGGGGCATCACCGTGCCCGAGGGCCTGACGCTCTTCGACCGCGACCGCAGCACCGACGGCTCCCCCGCGGGCCCGATGGAGGACGACTTCGTCGCCGGCACGAACTGGGGATTCCAGCTCGACGGTCTGCCCGAGGGCGACTACGAGGTCACAGTGACCATCGGCGACGGCCTGAGCTCGGCATCCGGGACCAACGCCACCGTGACGCTCGAGGGCGTCGCCCAGACCCGCATGACTTCGGCGCGCGGACTCAACACGACCGCGACGTTCACCACCCCCGTCACCGACGGCCAGCTCACCGTGGGCTTCACCGGGTCGGGTCTCGGTGCCTACATCAACGGCCTCGTCGTCGCGCCGATCGTTCCCGACGCCCCGACCGGTCTCGCCACGACCCGCGTCGCCTGGAACGGCGTCGACCTCGCGTGGACCGCCGTCGACGGCGCGACCACGTACCAGGTGCTCCGCGCGCCCGTGGTGAACGACACCACCGGTGAGTTCGCGCAGATCGCCGAGACCACCGTCCCCTCCTACAGCGACACCTCCGTCGCCGAGGGCGCTTCGTACGCCTACGCGGTCGTCACGACGGACGACGACGGCGTGGCCTCCGCCCCGTCGGCCGAGGTGCGGTCGGGCGTCATCCCCGAGCTCGTCGCGCCGGCCGCCCCGGCCGACCTCGCTGTGGCGCAGGTCACGCGCGACGCGGTCGTGCTCTCATGGTCGGCCGTCGCGAACGGCGACGAGTACGTCGTCGAGCGCGCCGGCGCCGATGGCGTCTTCTCCGCGCTGACGACCGTCACGACGCCGGGATACACGGATGCTGCCGACACGGCGCAGCAGTGGACCTACCGCGTCACCGCCCGCAACCAGGCGGGCTCGTCGGCCTCGGCCACCGTCACCTCGAACGTCTACACCGCACCGGCGCCGCTTCCGACCGGTGACGTCGTGACGTTCGACTTCGGCCCGGGCCAGGTGGCGGACGGCGCCCTCTCGGTGACGTCGGCGACGGCGTACAACCCGGAGTGGGGCTACGGCTTCTCGACCGCGCCCACCTCGGCGACGCCCGACGTCGACCGCGGCGGCTCCGACGCGCTGCGGGGCGACTTCGTCGCCGCGGCCGGCGCGACCTTCGAGGTCGACCTCGGCGCCGGCGACTACTCCGTGCGCCTGGTCTCGGGCGACGCCCAGGCGGCGACCACGACCACGGTGACGGCCGAGAGCATCGCGAAGGTGCTGGCGAACCCGCAGGCCGCGGGCGCGTTCCTCGACATGTCGTTCACGATCGCGCTCGTCGACGGCACGCTGACGCTGCAGTTCGCGGGCGACGCCCCCGCCGTCAACGCGCTGACGATCACGCGCCTGCCGGCACGTGTCGCCGGCGCCATCTCGACGGCGTTCCTCACCGGCGACTCGACCGTGCAGACCTACGACCCGATCGCGTACGCGCCGCAGGCCGGCTGGGGCCAGATGATCGACCGGTTCTTCGCCGACGACATCGCCTTCCAGAACAACGCCATCGGCGGCCGCTCGTCCAAGAACTTCATCACGCAGGGCCGCCTGGACGAGGTGCTGCGCAGCATCCGTCCCGGCGACTACCTGTTCGTGCAGTTCGGGCACAACGATGCCACCCAGGGGGTCGACGACCGCTACGCGAGCCCCGCGGACTACAAGGAGTACCTGCGGGTCTACGTCGAGGGCGCGCGCCAGCGCGGCGCGACCCCGATTCTGGTGACCCCGGTGTCGCGGCGGAGCTTCGACGCTGCCACGGGCCTGTTCAACGTGAGCTTCCCCGAGTACGTCGACAAGATGAAGGAGCTCGCCGCAGAGGAGGACGTGCTGCTGGTCGACCTGTCGGCGTCCAGCCGCGCGTACCTGAACGAGATCGGGCCGGAGGCGGCGAAGGCCGTGTTCCTGCACGTCGATCCCGGCATCTTCGCGAACCGGCCCGCCGGCATCGTCGACGACACGCACTTCCAGGAGTACGGCGCGATCCAGATGGCGCGGCTCATCGCGCAGGATGTCGCGGGACTGGACTCGCCGCTCGCGGCGAAGGTCTCCGACATCGCACCGCCCGCCGACGTTCCCGCGGCTCCGCAGAACGTCGTGGCCGGCGCGATCAGCAACGGCGGTGCGACGCTCCAGTGGGATGCCTCGCCGACGGCCGACATCTACAAGATCTACCGTCAGGCGGTGGCCGACACGGCTCCCGAGTGGACGCTCGTGGGCATGGTGACGCAGACGAGCTCGATCGTGCAGGGTCTCGCCGAGGGCACCGGCTACCGGTACCGCGTCGTCGCGGTGAACGGCCGCGGCGAGTCCGCGCCGAGCGCCGCCGTGACCTTCACGACGAAGCAGGCGGTCTACAAGTACGACTTCCAGCTGGCGGGCAACCCCCTGATGGCGGGCTACACCGAAGTGAACCCGAACACGGCGTACACGGCTGCGCGCGGGTACGGCTTCCTCAACACCCTGGCCGCGAACGCCGGCCGTGACCGGGGCGCCGCGACCGGCTCGAACGACCTGGTGCGCGACTTCGTGCTCCCGGGCGACAGCTCGACCTTCGCCCTGGACGTCCCGAACGGCACGTACTCGGTGAAGACCTACTCGGGCGACTGGATCGGGTCGACGCGCACGAGCTTCCGCATCGAAGGCAAGGAGGCCGGCACCGGCAACGCCGGCTCCGGCAGCGTCAACTCGACCCTGCGCGGACCGTTCCTCGTCACCGACGGGCAGCTCAACGTCGAGGCGTACGGCGCCGCGGCGGGCACGCGCCTGAACGGCCTGGAGATCACGCCGATCCTGCTCGGGCCGGTGGGACTCGAGGTCACCGACGTGAACGCCGACCCGGCGGCGCCCAGCGTGGCGCTGGCGTGGGATGCCGAGCCCGGACTCACCTGGAACGTCTACCGGCAGTCGCCGTTCGACGCCAAGGCCGTGCTCGTCGCGGCGGTGAGCGAGCCTGAGTTCGTCGACACGACGGCTCGCGTCGGGCTCGATTACGCGTACCACGTGACCGCGGTCGACCAGACGAAGCTCGAGTCGGTGCCGTCGGCCACGGTCGAGGTCTCGTTCGTCGACGCCGACGTGACGCCGCCCGCGGCACCGTCGGGGCTCGCGGTCGAGAGCATCGACAAGCGAGCGGTGGAGTTCTCGTGGGCGCAGCCGCTGGGCGCGCTGTACTACCTGGTGTTCCGCTCCGAGGTCGAGGGCGAGCGCGGCGAGCTGATCGGCGTGGCGGACGCGAGCCGCTACACCGACACCGACGTGCTCACCACGATCCCGTACTTCTACACGGTGGTCGCGGTGAACGCCGGCGGCGCAGGTGCCGCATCCGCGCAGCTCGGCACCGAGGCGGTGACGGTGCTGCAGCGGCAGGCCGAGTACCTCGACCGCGCCCCGGCGGCGGTGAGGACGGATGCCGGCAACCTGGTGTCCTGGCGCATGCTCGGCACCGATCCCGACAGCGTGGCCTTCCACGTCTACCGTGACGGCACGCGCCTCACTTCGGCGCCGATCACGGACTCGACGAACTATCTCGACGAGGCCGGGGACGCGGCATCCGTGTACTTCGTCACCAAGGTGGTGGACGGCGTCGAGACCACCGAGACGGACTCGTTCGGCGTGCAGACCGGTGCGTACCGGTCGGTGCCGCTCGACAAGCCCGCCGACGCCTACAGCAAGGACGGTCAGCCGTACACCTACTCCGCCAACGACACGAGCGTGGGCGACGTCGACGGCGACGGCCAGTACGAGCTTCTGGTGAAGTGGGACCCGTCCAACGCGAAGGACAACTCGCAGGCCGGGTACACCGGCAACGTGTACCTCGACGCCTACCGGCTCGACGGCACGCGGCTGTGGCGCATCGACCTGGGCGTGAACATCCGGGCCGGCGCGCACTACACGCAGTTCCAGGTGTACGACTACGACGGCGACGGACGTGCCGAGGTCATCATGAAGACCGGCGACGGCACGATCGACGGCGTGGGCCAGCCGATCGGCAACGCGAGCGCCGACTACCGCAACAGCTCGGGTTACGTGCTCACGGGCCCCGAGTACCTCACGGTGTTCAACGGTCTCACCGGCGCCGCGCTCGACACGGTGGACTACGTGCCGGCCCGCGGTGACGTCGGAGCGTGGGGCGATGCCTACGGCAACCGGGTCGACCGGTTCCTCGCGGCGACGGCCTACCTCGACGGCGAGCACCCGAGCGCGGTCTTCAGCCGCGGGTACTACACCCGCGCGGTGATGGCGGCGTACGACTTCGACGGAACGACGCTCACCCAGCGGTGGGTGCTCGACTCGAACGAGGACGGCAACGAGGGCTTCTACGGGATGGGTAACCACAACCTGTCGGTCGCGGACGTCGATGGCGACTCGAAGGACGAGATCGTCTACGGCTCGGCGACGGTCGACGACGACGGGCAGCTGCTCTACTCGACCGGCCTCGGCCACGGCGACGCGATCCACGTGTCGGATCTCGTGCCTTCGAACCCGGGTCTCGAGGTCTTCGCGGCCCACGAGGACATGGCCAACTCCGGCAACGTCGGCGCGACGATGCGCGACGCCCGTACCGGCGAGGTGCTGTGGTCGATCCCCGCAGTGAGGGACACCGGCCGCGCGGCATCCGGCGACATCGATCCCCGCTACGAAGGGGCCGAGGGATGGGCCATCGGCGGCGACGCCGCGTGGAACTCCCCGGTCGGCCAGCTGAAGTCGTCCACGGGCGAGCTCATCGGCGAGAAGATCCCGGCGGCGAACTTCCTCGCGTGGTTCGACGGCGACCCGCTCCGCGAGATCGTCGACCACGAATGGAACGCGACCACGTCCCAGGGCGTGCCGACGATCTCCAAGTGGAACTGGGAGACCGAGTCCGCCGACGTGATCGTGAAGGCCGACGGCGCCCGGTCGAACAACTCGACGAAGGGCACGCCCAACCTGCAGGCCGACCTGTTCGGCGACTGGCGCGAGGAGATCGCGTGGCGCTCGGCCGACTCGAGCGAGCTGCGGATCTACTCGACCACCGACGAGACCGACCTGCGCATCCGCACGCTGATGCACGACCCGGTCTACCGCCTGTCGGTCGCGTGGCAGAACACCGGCTACAACCAGCCGCCGCAGACGTCGTTCTTCCTCGGCGACGGCATGAGCACCCCACCGGCACCGCGCATCGCGGTCACCGGTGACCCGTCGGGGGCGACGGACGCCACCGCCCCGGTGCTAACGGGGCTGCCCGCGGACGGCACGCTGCTGCCCAGCACGGGCACGTTCACGGTGGGGGTGAGTGCGGACGACCCGGAATCGGGCGTGCGCAACCTCGACATCGCGTTCGACGGCGAGCCGGTCGCACCGGGACAGGTCATCGCGCTGGCCGACAGGGTGGGGGTGCACACGCTCACCGTCAACGCGGTCAACCACGACGGCCTCGTCACCGCCGCGTCGGTGGAGCTGCTGGTGTTCGACGACGAAGGCGCCACGGCCAAGCCCGGCCGCGGTGTGCTGTCGACGAACTCCGGCTGGGAGGACGGGCTGCACGACGGCACGTTCACGTTGTCGATGAACCTCTGGTCGGGGGTCAACGGCGCGGTGTACAAGCTGTACGAGAACGGCACGCTCATCGCCACGAAGCTGCTCGACGCGAACTCGCCCAAGGCGCAGCTGTCGACCGTCGACGTGTCGGGCAAACCCAACGGCACCTACGTGTACACGGGCGAGCTGAGTAACGCGAAGGGCACCACCGCGACCACCTCGGTCACGGTGAAGGTGAAGGACGCCGCGCCCGCGGCACCCGTCCTCTCCCAGGACAACTGGGACAAGGACGGCAACTACACCGTCACCGCCAACCTGTGGTGGGGCACCAACGCCACCACCTACCGCCTGTTCGAGAACGGCACGGTGATCGACCAGCAGTCGCTCACCGCCGCCTCCCCGAACGCACAGCAGGCCAAGACCGCCATCGCGGGACGCGCGCCCGGCACGTACACCTACGTCGCCGAGTTCGCCAACGCCGCCGGAGCCACCAACTCCCAATCGATCACGGTCACCGTGAGGTAGCCGGACTCCGGGAATGCGGCCGGTCGCCTTCGGGCGGCCGGCCGCTTCGCGTTCGCGCCGGGATCAACCCGGGGTCAGCCGCCGAAGCCGCACCAGGCGGCGACCCACGTCAGGATGCGCCCGCGCATCTCCTCGCCGACGAACAGTTCGACCGAACCGGGCTCGCCCTCCAGCTCCACGGCCAGGTCGAAGATCGTGCCGCGCTTGTCTTCCTGGACGGCGTGCGGGTCGCATCGGAACGGCACGATCGGGATCTGCACCACGATCGGCTCCGCGTCCCCCTCGGCGACCTCGATGTCGAGCGCGTGGACCTCCTCGGAGGTCGCCCCGGCGAAGTCGATCAGGTTCGTGCGTCCGATGCCCTCGATCGTCACCGCCCCGTCGCCGGTCGGGCTGACCGTGAGCTCGAGCGCTGCAGGGGCGCCGGGTGCGGAGGGCTCGAAGCCGGTGAAGGCGACGGCGGCAGCATCCGTCACCCTCTCCAGCAGGCACTCGCGGGCGTGCAGCTCCGCGAGGAATCCCAGCGGATCGGCAGCGGATGCCGTCACCTCGGTCGACGCGGCGTCACCTGTCAGCTCGAGCACGACGTGGGCCCCGCCGTCGTCGGGCGCGGTGCAGTCGACGGGCGGCAGCTGCACGCGGATGTCGACGGTGCCGCCGGGCGGCACGGTGCTGACGCGACCGGCGATCACGCGGATCGCCGGGCCGTCGAATCGCGCGTCTTCGACACGGACCTCTCCGACCGTGAGCGGCGCATCGCCGCCGTTCTCGAGATGCACCTGGGCCTGGCGGCCGGCGACGTCCGAGCGCAGCTGCTGGAGCTCGACGACGACCCCGGCCGGCGGCGTCGGCGCGGACTCGGGGCTCTGAGGCGACGCAGCGCACCCGGTCAGCGCCAGCGCACCCGCGAGCGCGACCGCCCCGAGGCGGGGACGCGGTCGCGCCGGGGTCCGCATCGGCCTTACCGCGTCAGCGTCTCGCGGGCGACCGTGAAGTCCTCGAGCGCCACCGGGTCGATGTCGACGCCGAGGCCGTGGCCGATCGGCACGCGCACATGCCCGTCTTCGAGCACGGCGGGCTCGGTGACGATGTCGCGCGTGTAGAAGCGGCTCGAGGCCGAGACGTCGCCCGGCAGGGTGAAGCCCGGGAGCGCGGCGAGGGCCGCGTTGGCGGCACGGCCGATCCCGGTCTCGAGCATGCCGCCGCACCACACCGGCACCCCGGCCGCCAGGCAGCGGTCGTGGATCTTCACCGCTTCGACGTACCCGCCCACCCGGCCGGCCTTGATGTTGATGACCGATGCCGAGCCCAGCGTGAGCGCGTCGGCCGCGGCCTTGTCGGACACGATGGACTCGTCGAGGCAGACCGGGGTGCGAAGACGGCGAGCCAGCGTCGCGTGGTCGACGAGATCGTCCTCCTGCAGCGGCTGCTCGATGAGGAGCAGGTCGAAGCGGTCGAGCTCGGCGAGGGTGTCGGCATCCGCCATCGTGAAGGCGGAGTTCGCGTCGACCTGCAGCGGGATCGCGCCGAACTCATCGCGCACGGCGGCCGTGTCGCCGACGTCGCGGCCGGGTTTGATCTTGATCTTGATGCGCACGTAGCCCTCGTCGAGGTAGCCGCGCACGGTCTCGACGAGCGCGGCGGGATCGCGCTGGATGCCGACCGACACCCCGCTCGGCACGCGGTCGCGCACCGCCCCGGCGTACTCGGCGAAGCTGCGTCCCTCGGCGCGCAGCCCCGCATCGAGCACGGCGAGCTCGAGTCCGGCCTTGGCCATGCGGTGGCCCTTGAAAGGCTCGAGCACGCTCGCGACCTCCTCCGGTGCGAGGCGCTCCCGGTCGAGGAGTGCCGGCACGAGGAAGCGCAGCGCGACGTCCCACGCGCCCTGCGTGTACTCGCTCGAGTACAGCGGATCGGCCTGCGTGACGACTTCGCCCCAGCCGTCGCCGTCAGCGGTGAGCGCCCGCACGACGATGACCTCACGCACCGTCTCGGTGCCGAACGACGTGGTGAACGGAGCGACGAGCGGCAGGTGCAGCACTCGCAGCTCGAATCCTTCGAGGGTGACGGATGCCGCCGGCCGGGCGATGGGCATGCGCTCAGCGTACGCCCGGCCGGCTACGGAGCGAGGCGGTCAGTGCGCGAAGCGCGCGGTCGCGACGTCTCGGAGGACCGGGACGTACGTGGACCGGGCGACCCGCGGCCGCCGGCGACGCGGTTCTGCCGGCGCCGTGTGGTGCGCCGTTCCCCGCAGCGCGTCGCTCATGGCGACGATCAGGGTCTCGATGTGCTCGCGCATGATTCCTCCTCGTTCCCCTGAGAAGAGCCCGCGGTGCCGCCGGTGATACGTCTCTCTATCTGTCCGTCACGCTACGCCGGGGGTCCGACATCGGCCCCGGCGCCGGCCTGCGAAACACGGGGATCCCGCGGGAATCGGCCGGGCACGCGGCATCCGTCCGATTCCCACGGGATCTCCGATCCTTGCGGAGCCGCGCTCAGCGGAAGCGCGGGTCGCTCCGCGGCGAGGTGTCGACCTTGAGGCCGAGCGCGTCCGCGACCTCGCGCCACGAGACGTACGAGAAGTTCGTCGCGTCGCGCTCGTCGTCGACCTCGGGACCGCTGTCGGGCTCGTCGTGCGTGACGAGCAGACCCTCGCGATAGTCGCCGACCGGGCGGTTGGTCACGGCGAGCCCGTCCGACCCGTTCACATCGTCGACGCCGCCCACGCCCGCGACGCGGAACGTGCCGACGAGGTCGTTGCGGCCCTGCGTGCGGTAGACCGCGTAGGTGTCGTCGCCCTGGCTCGACACGATGACGTATCCCGTGGCGCCGGGACCGTAGTAGACGTCGACGCCCTCGGCATCGGCCTCGAGCGCCGTCCCGCCGAAGCCGGTCGCCTCGGCGTCGACCGGTGCGCACTCCTCCGACTCGGGGTCGTACGCGTCGTGGATGCCGAAGTCGCGCACGCGGTCGATGAGCTTCGGCTCGCCCGAACCGATCGGCAGCTGCAGGCGCCAGAGGCCCACGTCCTCCTGCGCCGCATACAGCACGCCCGTGCGCTGATCGACGCTGAGGCCCTCGAGCTGCGGCAGCACGCCCGGCTCGTCGCACGGTGTCCACGTCGTGCCGTCGGGCAGCGCGAACGACGCCGGGAAGTCGACCGACGCGACCGGCGTGTAGCCCACCCGCCCGTCGGCCACGGTAAGCGCCGCGGTCGCCACGGTGGTGTGTCCCTCGCGCGTCACCACGGCGACCGGCGCCTGACCCTTCGGCTGCCACACCGCCAGACCGTACGCCGTCTGCTCCTCGTCGACCTCGTCGCGATCGGCGCTGAAGAGGAACGGCAGTTCCGGCGCAGTCACCTCGTGCAGAGGGACGGATGCCTCGGCCCCGGCCGCGTCGATCGCGAAGAAGCGGAGCTGGTCGTTGTAGCGGTCCGAGACGACCGCGATGTCGGCGGGCCCCGAGCCCAGGTCGATCCCATACGCGATGTCGACGTTGTTGTAGCGGCCGTCGACGCCGTCGGCGCGCGGAGCAGGCTCAGCGGTGAGCGACTGCAGCTCGGCGCCGTCGAGGTCGTACACGCGCAGGCCGCCCTCCTTGGCCGTCGCGATCACGATCGAGTCGCGCGAGTCGCCGGGGTCGACCCAGATGGCCGGGTCGTCGCCCGAGGCGTTGCCGCCCTCCTCGTCGTCGTACAGCACGGGCGTCTCAACGGACGTGGTGACGACTGCGAGCGGCACGGGCTCGCCGGAGGGACGCGCGGATGCGGCCAGCGGCACGGACACAGCGAGGACGGCGGCCAGCGGCGCCGCGAGTAGGAGTCGGGGAGACATGCCTCCGACCCTGGCTCGCCCACTCGAATTCGACGTGTCGCCAGAGTGAACGCTCCCCGCAGGCGCCGACGCCCTCTGCTCACCTGTCACGATGTGTGGCTCGAGCCGGCACTTCGCGACAGGTGAGCAGTCCTGTGATGGCTCCCGAGGTCAGGCGGGCAGCTCGGCGAAGGCGCGCACGGGGAACGTGCCGAAGCCCTCGACGGCGGGCGGCGCTGCGGTGAACCGCGCGCCGCGCGGCGGCAGCGCCCCGAGGTTCGTGAGGTGCTCGACCACGTGCACGCCGGCGCCGAGCAGCAGCGAGTGCGCAGGCCGCTCGCCGCCCGACTCGGTGTCGTCGATGTTCACCGAGTCGATGCCGACGAGCGCCGCCCCGGCGTCGATGAGCCACTGGGCGGCCTCGCCCGCGAGGAACGGCGCCCCGGCTCCGTACTCCGGCTGCCCGAACCAGCGGTCCCAGCCGGTGTGCAGCAGGACGGCCGCGCCGCGCACGTCGCGATCGGCGAGTGTGGCGGAACGGATGCCTCGGCGCGAGCCATCCCAGGCGTCCTCGAGGTGGAACACCTCGGCGCGCAGGCCCACGAGCGACGACAGGTCGAGGCCCGCCAGGTCGCTGCCGTCGGCGTAGCGGTGGAAGGGCGAGTCGAGGTAGGTGCCGGTGTTGCCGATCATGTGGATGACGTCCATCGCGAACTCCGTGCCCGGCGCGTACCGGGCGCGCGAGTCCTCGCGGGTGAGGTGGGGCGTGATCGTGGGCGCGGGAAGGCCGGGGTAGGTCACGAGCCCGGCGCGGATCGGGTGGCTGAGGTCGACCACGCGCGTTCCGCCGGCGACCGGGGACGCGGCATCCACTCCCCTGCTGCCGCGGTGCGCCTCCTCGACGATGCGCAGGCCCCGTAGCTCCACCTCATCGACGAGGGCCAGCCCGAGGTGCGCGATCAGGAGTCGCGCGATCTCGCCCTCCGTGGCATCCGCGCTCGGAAGGTCGAGCCGGAACCCCGTGCCGGCGAGGCCACCGCCGTTGGCGAAGCGGATGTCGAAGTCGAAGTGGGCGCGGTATTCGGGCATGCGGTCAGCGTAGGGGCGCAGCATCCGTCTCCCACGGCTGGGTTCGGAGAATGGCAGGCGACTCCCGTCAGACGGCAGGAATGCTCCGGCCCTCAGGGCCGGACGAGCAGGTACCCGCGAGCGTCGTCGAAGCCGCCGATGACGAGGCCGTCGGCGAGGTGCCCGACGAGCTGCTCGCGCACGCGCGTGCGCCAGACCGCGGCATCCACCGGCGTCTCGCGGCGGAGGGTCTCTATGTCGTGCGGGATCTCGACCGAGGCGACCACGCGCTCGTCCTCGGGGGTGGGCACCGGCGGCGCGGCGAGCGCCCACGAGACCATGATGCGGTCGGTCTCGTCGCCGCGGTTGACGCCGTCGTCCATCGGACCGTAGTGGTTCACGAGGTATTCGGTGACGCGCGTGCCGAGCACGCGCAGGTTGAAGTGGGCGTTACGGGCGACGAGGGGGTCGAACGTCCAGGTGATGTGACCGACGCCGCGGGCGAGGGCCCACTCCTGCTGGTGCCGCTTCAGCACGCGGCCGAGCCCCTGCGCCTGGTGGTCGGCGAGGACGCCGGTGATGTGACTGTGCATCGAGCGCGCGGCGGGCTCCGCGAAGAACGCGACGGATGCCCCGACCATGCGCTCCTCGTCGTACAGGCCGACGGCGTAGTTGCCGGCGTGGGCGAGGGCGCGCAGCAGGTTCGGCGGCATGCCGCCCCGGTCGCCGCCCCACACCTCGGCGAGCACGGCCGACGCGCGGTGGACCTCTTCGACGGTGTCGAGGAAGCGGATGTCGATGCCGGGCGGCGTCGCGGTCTCGGCCATGTGCTAAGTCTGCACCCGCGGAGCCCGGCAGAACTCCTTCGATCCGGCCGGGGCACCACGGAATCCCGCATGAAACGGCGGCCTGGACGCGCCATCGAAGGAGTTCTGCAGCGCCGGCGGCGGAGCCCGGTGCTCGCAGCCCCGATAGCCTGAACTGATGGGCACGGGTGACGAGGACGCGAGAAGAAGACTCACCCGGATGCCTCGCCAGGGCGCCATCGTGGCGGTCCTGGCGATCGCGGGGCTCGCGTCTTCCTTCATGTTCACGCTCGTCGTGCCCATCCAGTCGAAGCTGCCCGAACTCCTGAACGCGAGCCGCGACGACACCGCGTGGGTCGTGACCTCGACCCTTCTCGCGGCCGCCGTGATGACCCCGATCGCCGGACGTCTCGGCGACATGTACGGCAAGCGCCGCATCGTGCTCGTGCTGCTGGCGCTGCTGGTCGCCGGCTCGGTGATCGCCGCCGCCTCCCCCGGC
Source organism: Microbacterium sp. NPDC056057 (assembly GCF_042266945.1). Classification (NCBI taxonomy): domain Bacteria; kingdom Bacillati; phylum Actinomycetota; class Actinomycetes; order Micrococcales; family Microbacteriaceae; genus Microbacterium; species Microbacterium sp. NPDC056057. Next base: position 948,576 of record NZ_JBHJWS010000001.1, on the reverse strand, counting down.
ATCGTCGGCGTGATCATCGGGCGTACGCTGCAGGGCGCGGTGACCGGCGTGATCCCGCTCGGCATCTCGATCCTGCGCGACGTGCTGCACGAAGACCGGGTGGACTCGGCCATCGCCCTCATCAGTGCGACGCTCGGTGTGGGCGGTGCGCTCGGGCTCCCGATCAGCGCCTTCATCACCGAGCGCAGCGACTGGCACGTGCTGTTCTGGGTCGCCGCCGGCCTCGGCGCGATAGTGTTCGCCCTCGTGCTGTGGATCGTGCCGGTGAGCGCCCTGCGCACGGGCGGGAAGTTCGACTACCTCGGCGCGGCCGGCCTCGCGGTCGGCCTCGTCGGCGTGCTGCTCGCGGTGTCGCGGGGCAACGAGTGGGGCTGGACCTCCCCCGTCGTGCTCGCGTGCGGCCTCGGCGGCCTCGCCGTGCTGCTGCTGTGGGGCTGGTACGAACTGCGCATCACGGACCCGCTGCTCGACCTCCGCGTCGCGGCGCGGCGGCCGGTGCTGCTCACCAACCTCGCCTCGATCGCATTCGGCTTCTCGCTGTTCGCGTCGAACGTGATCTACCCGCAGATGCTCGAGCTGCCGACCGCGGCAGGCGGGTTCGGCCTCTCGCTCGTGGCCGCGAGCCTCATCGTGATGCCGGCAGGCCTCGTGATGATGGTGCTCTCGCCCTTCTCGGGGCAGCTCGCGCGCACGGTCGGGCCCAAGCTGCTCCTCGTCGTCGGCGCCGTCTCGCTCGTCATCACCTACGGGTTCACCCTCCTGTTCGCGAGCGAGGTGTGGCAGATCCTCGTGGCGAACATCGGCATCGGCTTCGGCATCGGCTTCGGCTACGCGGCGATGCCGATGCTCATCATGCGCTCGGTGCCGCAGTCCGAGACGGGCGCGTCGAACGGCCTCAACGCGCTGTTCCGCTCGCTCGGCACCAGCACCGCCGCCGCCGTGATCGGCGCGGTGCTCGCGACGTTCGCGGTCGAGGTCGACGGCGTGCCGGTGCCCGATCCGGCGGCGTTCCACGTCTCGTTCCTGCTCGGCGGCGGGGCCGCGCTCGTCGCGCTGCTCGTCGCACTGTTCATCCCGCGCCACCACGCGCCCCAGGAGCGGCATCCGTCCCTCCCGGAGTGACGGACTGCTGCACCTTCCTGCGACCGCTGCGTCGCGCGACGGCGCAGTTGCCGGAAAGTGCAGCAGTTGCGCGGACCCGGCGGGTTCAGCCGCGCAGCCGGGCCAGTCGTGGAGAGCCGGGCGCGAGCCGCTCGGCGACGGCGACCGCCGAGAGGATCGCGCTCTCGTGGGAGTCGGCGTCGGCGGTGTAGAGCCCCGCGAGCGACACCCCGTGCCGTCCTTGCAGCGGGCGCAGCCGGCTCTGGGCGTCGAAGTACTCGGTGTCGATGAGGCCGTGCCGGTATGTTGCGGTCGCGTAGAGCGGCTCCGGCAGCTCAGCGTCGTACGTCACCCAGCTCTTGAAGACCTCGACCCCGCGCGAGGGGCTCCAGATCGAGAGCGAGCTGTGCGCAGCATCCGTCCGCACGTTCACGACCGACCACGCGCGCTCGTCGCGCGGCATCAGCCGCCGGTCGCCGTGGATTGCGATGGTCGTGTCGAAGTACCCGAGCCGCGCGAGCTGCGCGGTGAGTTCGGCGAGCTCCGGCAGCGGCGCGAGCAGGTCGTGCGCCGTCTGCGCATCGCACGCGAACACGAGATGGTCGAACGGATGCTGCGCCCCGGCCGCCTCGACGAGCAGCGAGCCGTCGGCATCCCGCGTGACGGAATCGACCGGCGCGCCGGTGTGCAGGCTCGCGCGGTCGAGCGAGGCGACAAGGGCGTCGACGTAGACGCGGAGCCCGCCGGGGATCTCGCTCTGCTCGGGCGGCGTCAGCCCGCGCGGGAGGTTCGCCCCCAGGTAGTAGAGCGCGTTGTAGGCGGCGAACCGGCGGAAGTCGGAGAGGTCGACGCACCAGAACGCAAGCAGCAGCGGGAAGAGGAAGTCGTCGACGAACGCCTTCGGCAGCCGCTCGCGCTCGACGTACTCGGCGATCGTCACGGTCGTGTCGTGCTCGGCGAGGAACGCCGGCAGGCGCGACAGGAACGCCCGGAAGCGCACCAGGTGGACGATCGCGCGCGGCGTGAGCGACGCCCACACCGGCCGGCCGCGCCGGAACGGCGGCATGGCGACCGGCCGCGTGCCGTCGATCCGAGACACCGTCAGCGTCGCCGGGTACGTCGTGCGCGGCACCTCGAGCTCGTCGAGCAGCCGGTTGAACGTCGCGTAGGCGGCGCTGCGCGCGAAGAACTGGAAACCGGCGTCGACAGCGAGCACCCGCCCGTCGACCTCGACGTCGACCGTGTGCGCGTGACCGCCGAGACGGTCGTCCTTCTCGAACAGCGTGACGTCGTGGTCGTCCTCGAGCAGCCATGCGGCCGCGAGTCCCGCGGCGCCGCCGCCGATGATGCCGATCCGCATGTGCGCGCCGTTCTGTGAGCCCCCGCTCAGACTAGGGCGTTCGCCCCTGGGGCTATCGCGCCCGCGCGCCCCGTCGCTAGCCTGACGTCAACCGGGGGCGACGGGAGCGGGCGATGGACGGACGTGAGCAGGGCTTTCAGGGGGACGACGCGACGCGGGGAGATCGCAAGCCCGAGCAGGTACCGGTCGGCCCGCCCGACGGGGCCACGGCCGCCGCGGATGCCACCCGAACCGGCACGGTAGCCGCCGCGAGCGGAACGGATGCCGCGGGCACCACCGCCCCGGAAGACGGCGCCGACCACGACACCCGGTTCTTCGGGCAGCCCTGGGCCCTTGCGCACATCTTCGGCGTGGAGATGTGGGAGCGCTTCAGCTTCTACGGCATGCAGGGCATCCTGCTCATCTACATGTACTACTCCGTCGCCGACGGGGGCCTGGGCATCCCGGAGGCGACGGCGACCGGCATCGTCGGCGCCTACGGCGGCACCGTGTACCTCTCGACGATCCTGGGCGCCTGGGTGGCCGACCGCCTGCTCGGCTCGGAACGCGTCCTGTTCTTCAGCGCGTGGGTCATCATGGCGGGCCACATCGCCCTCGCGCTGCTCCCGAGCGTGTGGGGGCTCGGCGTCGGCCTCATCCTCGTCGCCGTCGGCTCGGGCGGGCTGAAGGCCAACGCGACCGCCGTCGTCGGCACGCTGTACTCCCCGAAGGACCCGCGCCGAGACGCCGGGTTCTCCCTCTTCTACCTCGGCATCAACCTCGGTGCGTTCCTCGGCCCGCTCGTGACCGGGTTCCTGCAGAGCAACGTCGGGTTCCACTGGGGATTCGGGGTCGCGGCGATCGGCATGGCGATCGGCCTCATCCAGTACTCGTTCGGACGCAAGCAGCTGCCGGCGTCGTCACGGGTGGTCGCGAACCCGCTCCCCGCGAACCGCCGGGGCATGATGATCGGCATCGGCATCGCGGGGCTGCTGCTCATCGTCGTGCTCGTGCTCACCGGGGTCATCCGCGCCGACAACCTCGCCGGCGTCGTGATCCTCGTCACTCTTGCCGCTGCCATCGCCTACTTCTGCGTCATCATCTCGTCGCGCGCGATCAGCGGCGACGACCGCTCGCGCGTCGTCGGGTTCATCCCGCTCTTCATCGTCAACGTGGGTTTCTGGTCGTTGTACCAGCAGCAGTTCACGGTGCTGACGATCTACTCCGACAAGCAGCTGGACCGCACGATCTTCGGCTGGGAGATGCCGGTGTCGTGGGTGAACTCGATCAATCCCATCTTCGTCATCATCCTGTCGGGCGTCTTCGCCGCGATCTGGACGAAGCTCGGCAACCGCGCCCCGTCGGCACCTGTGAAGTTCTCGCTCGGCGCGATGATCATGGGCGTCGCGTTCCTGCTCTTCCTGCCGTGGGCGAACGGCGCACCGAACTCGACACCCCTGCTGGCGATCGTGATGATCCTCTTCGTGTTCACGATCGCCGAGCTGTTCATCTCTCCTCCGGGCCTCTCTGTGACGACCAAGCTCGCGCCCGAGCGCTTCCACACGCAGATGGTGGCGCTGTACTTCCTTTCGATCGCTCTCGGCACCGCGATCGCCGGCTGGCTCGCCCAGTTCTACGACCCGACGAACGAGATCCCTTACTTCACCCTGCTCGGCGGCATCGCCATCGTGCTGGGCCTCGCGCTTCTCGCCGCGGCCAAGCCGGTGCTGAAGCTCATGCGCGGGGTCCGATAGACATCGAGTGGCGCGAGCGCCCGGGCTCCAGCGCGAGCTCTCCGCGGGGCGTGGCCAGTCGGGCGGTCACGCCATGCGGCACGTCGACCGTCACGGATGCCGCATCGCCGGCGACCGCCCACTCCACGGCGAGCCGCCCGTAGGGCGTTCCGACGTGCGCGCGCACGTGGTCCAGCCCGGCCTCGAAGTCGGGCGCGATGACCGCGGTGCGGTAGCCGGGTGCGGTGGGACGGATGCCGGCGACCCGGCGGTAGAGGAAGTCGTCGACGCTGCCCGGCGCATAGTGGTTGAACGACATCGGGCGGATCTCGCCGTCGGGTGAGATCGCGTCCCACGCCTCCCAGATCGTGGTAGCGCCACGGTCGACCTCGTAGAGCCAGGACGGCATCTCGGACTGCCACAGCAGCGTGCGGGCGACGTCGGGGTGGCCGGAATCGCACAGCACGTCCAGCAGGTAGGGCGTCGACAGGAATCCGGTGTCGAGGCGGTTCCCGCGCTCGCGGATCAGTTCCACGAGGCGCGCCGCGGTGCGGGCGCGCAGTTCGGCGGGGATCATGTCGAACGCGAGCGCGACGACGTACAGGCCCTGCAGCCGCACCGGCAGGTCGCCGTGGGCATCGACGTACTCCGCGGCGAACGCCGCGCGCACCTGAGCGGCCAGCTCGCCGAGGTGCGCAGCATCCGTCGCCCGCCCGAGGACCGCAGCGGCACGCGCGGCGATCGTGAGCGTGTTCGCCTGGAACATCGGCGCGAGGTACTCCCCCGTGAGCGCCGGCGCGATGCCGATCGCCTCATGCATCGGGCGCCCCTCCATCGTGCTCGGGGTCAGCCAGTCGCCGAACTGCGCGCCGGTGTCGTAGAGCAGCGCCTGCGCGTCCGCACGCGCCTCATCGAGCGCTACTTCGGCGAGGGACGCCGGCAGCTCGGCGCGCGCGGTCGTCGTCTGGTAGTCGATCCACCGGAGCATCGCGTCGAAGTTCTCCTCGAGTACGCGGCGGTCGCCGGTGCGCTCGTAGAGGGTCCACGGCACGATCGCGATGGCGTCGCTCCACCCGGCGGCGGCCACGATCGAGCCGATCCCCTGCGCCTTCGCCGCGGCCTCGGCGTCGAACGGCGAGCGCGGCGAGAAGATCGGGATCCGGCCGTCCTGCAGCTGATCAGCGCGCAGATTGTCGAGCCACCGCGCGAGGAACGGCACCACCTGCGCGTTGTTCGTCGCCGCTCCGACGAACGCCTGGATGTCGCCGGTCCAGCCCGCGCGCTCGCGCTGCGGGCAGTCGGTGGGCACCGACAGGAAGTTGCCGCGCTGACTCCAGACGACGTTCTGATGCAGGCGGTCGAGACGGGGATCGGATGCCTCGAACCAGCCGGTCTGCTCCAGATCGCTCGCCAGCACGACGGCGACGACGTCGTCGACCGACAGGTCCATGGTCAGGCCGCTGACGCGCGCGTAGCGGAAGCCGTGGAACGTGAACTCCGGCTCCCATTCGTCGGGTCCGCCGGCGGCGATGAAGACGTCGGTCTGCTCCTTGTTGATCCCGGCGATGTTCGCGAACCACGAGCCATCCGCGGCGAGCGTCTCGGTGTGTTCGATCGCCACGCGCTGACCGGGGGCTGTGTCGCGCAGACGGAGCCGCACGCGGCCGACGAGCACCTGCCCGAAGTCGACGACGGCCCCCTCGGCGGTCTCGACGACCGCGACCGGCGACACTTCGAGCACGCGGCGGACCGGCTCGCCACGCAGGGGCACGAGAGCGGCGTGGTCGCGGCCGGCGTCGGCCGCCGGCATCCATCCGCCGTCGTCGAAGCCGGGCCGGTCCCAACCTGCAGGCACGGCGCGCCGGTCGAATCGCTCGCCCACGAACAGGTCGGCGTACGCCCACGGCCCGGTCTCGCTGCGCACGTCGGCGCCCGACGCGACGATCTGCGTCGCGCCGTCGGCGTAGTCGATGTGGAGCTGCCAGACCGCCGACGTGCGCGTGCCGAACTGCGCACTCGAGCCGGTCAGGCCGATCCTGCCCGCCCACCAGCCGTCCGCCAGCGCGACGCCGAGGACGTTCTCCCCTTCGACGAGAGCCGCCGTCACGTCGGCCGTCGAGAACGACACGCGATGCTCGTAGCTGTCGAAGCCCGGTGCGAGGACGTGATCGTCGGAGCGCGCACCGTTGATGAACGCGGAGTACACGCCGCGGGCGGTGGCGAACAGCCGCGCCCGCACGGCACCGGGACCGACCTCGAACCGCTGGCGCAGCAGCTGCGCGGGACGCAGCCGCTCCTCGGGCGGCGAGTCGGGACCGAGTCCGCGGATCCAGTCGACGATGCTCCACCGCTCGACCACGGCATCCCGCTGAACGGGTTCGATCCAGGGCGCGACCCAGTCGGAGGCGTCCAGCAGGGACGTCTCGAAGGTCGAATCTGCCCAGTCCGACCACTCGCCCTCGGTGGCACGACTGCGCACCCGCCACTCGTATGCCGTGTTCGAGATCAATGATTCCCCGGCGTAGACGATGGGGGCGGCGTCGGCGGTCTGAATCTCGCCACTCGCCCACACGACCCTGCCCGCGGTCGACACCTCGAGTTCGCACGCGGCCCGAACGTGGTCGACGAACCACGAGAAGCGCGGGCGGCGTACGCCGACGCCGATCGGGGCGCTGAGGTGCTCGACACGGAGGTCGTGGGGGGCGGCAGTCATGGTCGATCCGACGTCAGTGGGCGGCGGCGAATCGCGTGGTCAGGGTGCCGATGCCCTCGATCTCGCTCACGAGCACATCCGCCGGGGTGATGAACCGCGGCGGGGTGCGCCGGTTGCCGATGCCCGATGGCGTGCCCGAGAAGATGATGTCGCCCGGCAGCAGCGGGCAGACCGCCGACAGCCGCATCAGCAGCTCGGGGACGTCGTACAGCATCATCGACGTGCGCGAGGCCTGCATGCCCTCGCCCGACAGCGTGCACGAGATGGCGAGGTCGTCGCGGTCGGTGAACTCGTCCGGCGTCACGAGCCACGGCCCGGTCGGGCCGAAGCCGGGGAACGACTTGCCGAGGCTGAACTGCGGGGCCGAGCCCTGCAGCTGCGTGATCCGCTCCGACAGGTCCTGGCCGATCGTGAGCCCCGCGACGTGATCCCACGCGTGCTCCCGGTCGACGCGGTACGCCTCACGGCCGATCACGACGACGAGCTCGACCTCCCAGTCGACGTTGCCCTCGGGCAGCTCCACGACGGCCTCCGGGCCGACGATCGACGACGGGAACTTCGTGAACGTGACCGGCATCCCGTCCGGCGGGTATCCGGCCTCCGCGGCGTGCTCGGCGTAGTTCAACCCGATCGCGAACACCTGCCGCGGGCGAGGCACCGGCGCGCCGAGTCGGGTCGCCTCGAAGGCGATGGATGCTGCGGCCGCAGCATCCGGAACCGCCGACGCCCATTCCGCGAACGACTGCCAGTCGCTGAACAGCGCCTGCGGATCGGCGCCGAAACGCCCGCCCGATGCCTGCTCGACGTCGACCGCGCGGTCGCCGATGACGACGACCGCGCGACCGGCGAGGTTCGCGAGCCTCACCAGTCGACCCGCTGCGGAGCGGGCTCGCCGTAGCGGTCCTCCCAGCTGATGACGGTGTTGCGCAGCGTCCCGATGCCGGTGATCTCGGCCTCGATCTGGTCGCCGGGCTTCAGGTAGAAGTCGAACGGGTTGTCCTGGATCGCCGCGACGCCCGAGATCGTGCCGGTCGTGATGATGTCGCCGGCGCTGTAGATCTGCGGCGAGTGGTAGGCCACCAGGTGCGGGAACTTGATGCGGGTCTGGTTCGTGTTGCCCTGCTGGCGCACCTCGCCGTTCACGCGCAGCTGCATCGGCAGCTCGTGCATGTCGGGCACCTCGTCGCGCGTGACGATCCACGGGCCGATGGGGCAGAACGTGTCGATCGCCTTCGAGAACGAGAAGACGCCCGACTCCATCTCCTTGCGCTGGATGTCGCGCGCCGAGATGTCGTTGAACACCGTGAAGCCCGCGATGTAGTCGTCGGCCTCGTCGGGTCCGAAGAACTTGCCGGACTTGCCGATGATGATGGCGAGCTCGAGCTCGTAGTCCATCTCCTTCGTCAGGTGGTCGGGGTAGACGATGTCGTCGTCGGGGCCGATGATCGCGTCGACGTTCTGGAAGAACACGATGCCCTTGTGCACGGGGTGCGACCAGTTGACGGCCTCGAGCTCGTTGTGATGGTCGGCGAAGTTGCCCGCCGTGTGGAAGAACTTCTTGGGGCGGATCGGCGCCTCGAGCTTCACGTCGCCGTACGCGAGGCGCTCGCCGGTCTCGCGGACGTCGCCGCCGCGCTCGAAGTATTCACGGGTCGAGGGGACGTCGAGCTCGATGACGACGCCCTCCTCGAGTTCCAGCCGGCCGACGCGTCCGCCGTCGAAGGTGATGAGCTTCATGTGTTCTGTCTCCTAGGTGTGTCGAAGGACGGTTCCTGAGCCTGTCGAAGGATCAGGCGCCGACCATGTTGAAGCCGCCGTCGGCGAGCATGTATCCGCCGGTCAGGTGCGCCGCCTCGTCGGTGGCGAGCCAGAGGCACGCGCCGGTCACGAACTCGGGCGGCGGGATGACGCCCATCGGCGTCTGCGACAGCAGCACCTCGCGGCGTCCGTTCTTCCAGTCCTCGCGGTTCAGCAGGCGCTCCGTCTCCATGAATCCGGGCGCGAAGGTGTTGACGCGCACCGCCGGGGCGAAGGCCTTGGCGTAGGACTTGGTGATGCCGAGGATCGCGTACTTCGCCGCGGCGTACTGCGGTGCCCGCGCCGAGCCGCGCACGATCACCGTCGAGCCGACCTGCACGATGCTGCCGTGGCCCTGCGCCAGCATCCGCTCGCCGAACTCGTGCGTCATGAGGAGCGTGCCCTTGACGTCGATGTCGATGACGGCGTCGAGGGCCTCCTGCGTGAGCTCGTCCCAGTTCATCTGCTCGCTCGAGACGTCGCCGACGTTGTTGACGAGCACGTCGAGCGTGCCGAACGCGGCCCACACCTCGTCGGCCATGCGCTTGATCTGGTCCCACGAGCCGATGTCGGCCTGCACGAGGATTCCGTCGCTGCCCGCCTCGCGGATGCGCTCGAGGGTCGCCTCGGCGCCCGCCTTGGACGAGCGGTAGTGGACGGCGACCTTCGCGCCCTCCTGCGCGGCACGGACGGCGATCTCGGCGCCGAAGCCGGTGCCGGCGCCGGTGACGAGCACGGTCTTGCCGGCGAAGCGGGGGAAGATCTGGGGGTCGGTCATCGGGTTCTCCAATCGTCGAGCGCGCTCAGACGAGCGTGCGTCCGCCGTCGATGTACATGACATGGCCGGTGACGAACCCGGCATGCCGTGAGGACAGGAAGAGCGCCGGGCCGGTGAGCTCGTCGGGGGTGCCGAGACGGCCGGCCGGGACGAGGCTCTCGAGATCCTGGCGCTTGCCGGGCTTGGCGAGCTCGCCCGCGGTGAGCGGCGTCTCGATGTAGCCCGGCGCCAGGGCGTTCACCGTGACCCCCGACGCGGCCCACTCGCGCGCCATGACCCGCAGGAGCTGGTTGATCCCGCCCTTCGAAGCCGCGTAAGGGCCGTGGGAGTGGTGGGCCAGCAGTCCGGAGACGCTCGACAGTGCGAGCACTCGACCGTGAGCCTGCGCGACCATGTGGCGGCCGGCGGCCTGCGCCAGCCCGAAGAGGGACGACAGGTTGACCCGCAGGATGTGGTCCCACTCGTCCTCGGTGAACTCGAGGATCGGACGCCGGTCGTTGATGCCGACGGCATGCAGCAGCACGTCGAGGCCGCCCAGCTCTTCGACGACGTCGGCCACGACCCGCTCCCCCGCGCCGTGCTCGGTGAGGTCGGCCTGGAAGAGCGCGTACCGCGCCCCCGTGGCGTCGAGGTCGGCGCCGATCGCATCCAGCGCGCGCTGATCGCGGTCGACGACGGCGACGGATGCCCCGGCCTCGGCGTACGCGAGGGCGCACGCGCCGCCGATCCCGCCGGCTCCGGCGACGAGCACGCGCGCGCCATCGAGTCCGAGCCATGCGGCCTTGGCGGCGTGGAGGGTGTCTGCCATGACGTCTCTCGCAATCGAGTTCATTGGATGAAAGCGACTTTCGTTGATTGAATGTAGGCTGATCCCAGCGATTCGTCAAATGGAGGAGACAGATGCCGCCCCGCGTTCCCCCGCTCCGTCCCGAGGAGCTCTCCCCCGCACAGGCCGACCTGTACGGCGCGATCGCCGGCGGGCCGCGCGCCCAGGGGCCGCAGCACTTCGCCCTGACCAGGCCGGACGGTTCGCTGCGCGGCCCCTTCAACGCCCTTCTGCTCGCCCCCGACCTGGGTGGCGCGCTCCAGCACGTCGGCTCCGCCATCCGTTACCGGGGTGCGCTCACCGATCGCGCGCGAGAGATCGCGATCCTGCTCGTGGCGTCCCATTGGGACAGCGCCTTCGAGCGCGAAGCCCACGAGGCGGTGGGCGCCGCCGCGGGCCTCGGCGACGCCGAGCTGACCGCGCTGCGCACGGGCGACATCACGCCCTTCGAAGGTGACGAAGGTCTCGTCGCCGCCGTCACCCTCCAGCTCGTCGGCGGCGATCTCGACGACGAACTCTGGGACGCGGCATCCGTCGCCCTCGGCGCAGCCGTCGTGTTCGAGCTCACGACGCTCGTCGGCTACTACGCCACCCTCGCCCTCCAGCTGCGCGTGTTCCGCGTTGATGGCTGAGATTGCACGCCTCCGAACCGAGAGATACGGTTTCACACGATGAAAGCCGAAGAGACCCCGAGCGAGTCCGCCGAGAAGTCGCCGAGCCGCTATCGCATCGAGGCGCTCGCGAAAGGACTCGACGTCCTGCGGCTCTTCGACGAGTCCGTCACGTCGCTCAAGCTCCGCGACATCAGCGACCGCACGGGCATCCCGATGCCGACCGCCTTCCGGGTGGTCGCGACCCTCGAAGAGGGCGGCTACCTCGAGCGCCTGGCCGATGGGGCCATCCGGCCGGGCGTCGCCGTGCTGCTGCTGGGCTCGGCCGCACTGCGCGGGTCGAGCCTCGTCCAGCTCAGCGAGCAGCCGCTGCGCCACCTCGCCGAGCAGTCCGGCGAGACCGTCAACCTCGGCGTCCTCGTCGGCGACCAGGTGCTGTACCTCGCGCGCCTGCGCAACTCCGACCTCGTGACGGCGAACATCCAGGTCGGGTCGACCCTGCCTGCCGCCTACACCTCGATGGGCAAGCTCCTGCTGGCCTACCTGAGCGATGCCGAGCTCGCCGCGGCCCTCGCGGCACACGACTTCCAGACGGATGCCGGACCCAACGCCGCGACGTCGCTCGACGAGCTGCGCGAGCGCCTGGCGGTCATCCGCGAACAGGGCTATTCGCTCCAGGACCAGGAGGTCGCGGCCGGACTGCGCTCGGTCTCGGTACCCGTGTTCGGACGGGACGCCGCGAAGCCCGCCGCCGCCATCAACATCGCGGTGTCGACGCAGCGTCATGATCTCGCCTCGCTGCGCGGACCGATCCTCGATCGCCTGCGGGCGACGGCGGACGACATCTCGCGGCTCCTCCGCGCCACCTGATCGACCGTCACACCGCCCGCGCGACGGCGGGTCGCGCGTGGGCGACGGCACCCGCGAGCAGCCCGAGCGTCCTTTCGGCGGCCGCGTCGCCGACCTCGTTGAGGAAGCCGTGCATCGCGCCGCGCTCGCGGACGAGCCTGACGTCGGCACCGGCGAGCGCGAGCTCCGCGGCGAACGCCTCACCCGATGCCCGCAAGCGGTCGCGGTCGGCGTTCACGATGAGCGTCGACGGCAGGCCGGCGAGGTCGTGTCCTCCGGGGAACGCGTAGCCCTCGTCGTCGGTCGCGCCCCCGAGATAGTTCGCGTTGATCGCCTGCGTGGACTCGGGCGGGAACGTCAGGAACGGCGGCAGGCCGTCGAGCAGCGACTCGAGCTCCGCTCCCGCCGCCGGCAACGGCGAATGCAGCACCGGGTAGACGAGGGCCAGAAGAGCGGGCACCGAGGTCGCACGGTCGCGAAGCCGCATCGCAGAGCCGGTGGCCAGATTGCCGCCCGCGCTCGCCCCGCCGAGCGACACGCGGCCCGGGTCCGCACCGTACTCGCCCGCGTTCGCGACAGCCCAGTCGAAGGCCGCGACGATCTGCAGCGACGCGACCGGGAACCGCGCCCGCGGCCCCGCAGCCTCTGCAGCGGCCCGGATCTCGTCAGGCGACGGGATGTCGAGGCCCGGCTCGGGCGGGCCGAGCGACTCCAGCGCGTCGAGCGGCGCGAGCGTGTAATCGACCGAGACGACGGTGATCCCGCCGTCGCTGAGACGGCGACCGATCTGGTCAGCCTCCGGCATCTCGAGATCGCCGAACATGAACGCGCCGCCGTGCAGCCAGACCAGCAGCGCGCCGTTCGGCTCCGCCGCGGGGTACACGCGCAGGCGGAAGTCGAAGCCGCCGCCGGCGAGGGCGACGTCGTGGATCACGGTCATCTGCTTGTTCCTCTCATCGGGTGTGGATGCCGGACGCAGCGCCACTCGCAACTCGTCCACCCGGGCGCGATCATCAGGGCGTTCGTCATGCGGTCTCTCCCACCTCTGTGAGCTTCGCGACCAGGTCGCCGAACATGAGCCGGGTGTCGAGGGCGGTGAAGACGCGAACGGGCGGCGCCCCGACGAGCAGGTCGCCGTAGGTGGCGTCTTCTCTGATCGCGCGCCGTGGCTGCAGGGACGACGGCGACGACGACGGGTCGACGCGGAAGGGCCCCCGGAGGGCGGTCAGCAGGACGAGCGGGCTGTCGCCGAGGACGACCGTCTCGCCGCGGTGGAACCCGAGCATCTCGGACATCGTCGCCGTGAAGGTGTCGAGGCATTCGACGAGGTGTGCCGCGAGAGGTCCGAGCGGCGCGACGTGGCGGTGGAGCTCGGCCCAGGTGATGAGGCACTGTTCGTACGTCGTCTCGGGCACCTGCCAGATGGTCATCGAAGACGCGAAGACCACCCCCGCCGCGACAGGGTCGATGGTCGTGTTGAACTCCGCCGGGCGGGGATCCTCCGCATGCGCCGGGCCATAGCCGGGACCGCCGATCCAGACGAGCGTCAGTCGATCCGCGATGCCGGGCTCGTGGAGATACGCCGTGGCGAGGTCCGTCAGCCCCCCGCCCGCACAGTAGAAGAGCGGCAGCGGATCATCACGGAGCGCCTCCGCGATGATCGCCCGCGCCGCGCCGGTGAGCGGCGGCGTGATCCCGGCGCGCAAGCCCGTCTCGGCGCCGGCGAGAGCGCGTTCGGGACGACCGAGCATCTCGACGATGCGATCGGCTGCGATCACCCCGCGCTCCACCACGCCCGGGTCGAATTCGGCGAACGAGTCGGGGATCTTCGACGCGACGACCAGTGCGACGTGCACCGAAGGGCTCAGCAGGTGATGCGCGAGCTGGAAGAGTCCGTCGGGATCCCCTCCGAAGTCGTTGTCGAGGATGACGCGAGCGCGCGGAGCGCCGGAATCGCCCGTTCGGGTGGGGTCTGTCACTTCAGTCTCCTTGTGAACGTGTGACGCGCGAGCAGAAGTCGATCGCGGCGTCGAACACCGCGGACGGGTCGTCGAGCCCCTGCCAGAAGTGCTTTCCGCGCGCGACGGTGTGGAACTCGACATCCGCTCCGACGCCTCGGAGCGCCTCGGCGAGCGCCTCGCTCTGCGCGAACGGCACGTGCTCGTCGGCGGTGCCGTGCGCGATGTGGAACGGCGGAGCGCCGGCGTGCACCTGGTGGGCGGGACTCGCTGCACGGGCGATCTCGGGATGCTGTGCCGCGGGGCCGCCGATCCACCGGGCCTCGCGGGTCTCAGCGGGCGGATCGCCCATGTCGTGTTCCGCCATCGTGAAGAGATCGGCCGGACCGAACCAGTCCACGACGCCGCGCACATCACGGCGACGGAGCGCCGTGAGCGCGGCGATCGTCGCGCCCGCCGAGACTCCCCACAGCACCGGGCGCGAGGCATCCACCCCGTACTCGGCTGCGTGGTCCTGCAACCACGTGATCGCGGCATCCACATCGTCCAGCTGTGCGGGAAAGCGGGCTTCGCCGCTCAGCCGGTATTCGCACGCGGCGATCGCGAAGCCCGCGGCGACGATGCGCTCGAACGACTGGGCATCGGAGATGCCAGGAGTGAACACCTTCCGGCTGCCGCGCAGCCACCCTCCACCGTGGAGGAACACGATGAGGGGTGCGCCGGCGGAATCCGGGGTGCGCAGGTCGAGCGACAGCGGCCGGAAGCCCTCCGGCTGGGCGACGTCGACCTCGAAGAGCGAGGACACAGGTGAGGTCAGTCGCGGAACCGGAACTCGGGCATGAAGACCGTGGCGTACTTCTCGCCGGCGGCGCGCATGATCGAGAAGTCCGGCACGTAGACGCCCTGCGGCTCGTCGAGGTCGGTCTTCTGGCCGATCGCGTGGAAGAACCGCTCGAAGCCCGCCGTGCCGGCGCCGAACACCGTCGTGGTGTTCTCGATCTTGAATGCGTGGACGATGTTCGCCGGCACGAACGCGAAGTCGCCCGTGGTGAGCGTGGTCTTGCTGTGGTAGTCCGCCTGGTCGTCCATCCACACCGAGATCTCGCCGTCGACGACGTAGAAGAACTCGTGCGTCTTGAGGTGCGTATGGGCGGGGATGCGGTCGCCCTGACGCGCCTTCATCGTCCACGCGCCGTACTGGTCGTCCGTCTCGTCTCCCGAGACCAGGATCTCGAAGAGCTGGTCGAAGACGAGCGACTTCTCACCCTGCCCGTTGCCGATCACGTAGGGTTTCGGGGCCGCGGGCAGGATTCCGGCGAACGCGACCTTGTCGGGGTCGTCAGCGGCGAAAGTGGTCATGCTTACCTCCATGTAAGACAGCGGTGCCGTTAGGCAGACGGGAACATCGGGTCATTCCGATCGACCGTTCCAGATGCCTCAAGTCTCACGAGGTTCCGCACCCTGAGGAAGTTCGACATCCCTACCCGGCGTTAGCCTGAGGCTAAGATTCGAGCATGGACGTGCCTATCCACGTGATCCGGTATTTCTGCGTGCTCGCCGAGGAGCTGCACTTCGGTCGTGCGGCCGAGCGCCTCAGCATCACCCCGCCGTCGCTGAGCCAGCAGATCAGCCGGCTCGAGCAGCAGATCGGCGTCAAGCTGTTCGATCGAAGCCCCCGCAAGGTGGAGCTCACCGGCTACGGGCGCGACCTGCTGCCCCTCGCCCGCCGCGTGCAGGACGACCACGACCAGCTCCTCGCCTGGGCGCAATCGGTGCGCCGTGATCAGCGCACCCCGCTCCTGCGCGTCGGAGTGGTGGCCGCGGGCGCCGGCGCCCTGACGACGGCCGCGATCACCGCGACGATGCAGGCCATCCCGCAGGCGCGGATCGAGATGCGGCGGCTCGGATTCTTCGACGTCGCCTCCGAGCTGGAGGCCGGGCGGGTCGACGTCGTGTTCGCGCCGTCGCCGATGGTGCTGCCCCCGCGGATCCGCGTCGAGCCGCTGTGGCGAGAACCGCGGGTACTCGTCGTCCCCGCCGATCACGCCCTCGCCGAGCGGGAGTCGGTCACCATCGTCGAGACCAACGACGAGGTGTTCGTCGCGGTCGCGGGCGGCGTTCCCGAAGTCGTGAACTGGTGGATCGTCGACCCCCGCCCGGATGGATCGCGGCCCCGGCGGGGCCCGACCGCCGACAGCGTCGACGGACTCTTCGAGCTGGTCGCGGCCGGGGCGGGCGTCAACATCGCCGGGCAGTCGGCCTCGCGGCAGTACCGCCGTGACGAGCTCGCCTTCGTGCCGATCTCCGACATCGAGCCCGCGACGATCGTGCTGTGCAGCCTCAGCGATTCGCCGAACCCGATGGTCAGGACGTTCCGCGAGACGGCGCAGGAACTCTCACCCCTCGTCGACGCGACGCTTCACTGAGCCCTCGAGTCAGCCGACCGTTGATTTCGCATCTGCCCGCAGCCTCTGCCAGACCTCTCGACGGCGGGCCTGCTCGTCGGGATCGGGCACCGGCGAGGCGGCCATGAGGACGCGCGTGTAATCGCTCTGGGGGTTGCGGATGACGTCGGCCGTGGCTCCCTGCTCCATCACCTTTCCGCGGTAGAGCACGACGACCCTCTGGGCGAGGAATTCCACGACCGCCATGTCGTGGGCGATGAAGAGGTAGCCGAGATCGGCGCCCGTGCGCAGCTCGGCGAGAAGGTTCAGCACCTGCGCCTGCGTCGACAGGTCGAGGGCGCTCACCGCCTCGTCGCACACGACGAGGCGCGGATCCGTCACGAGGGCGCGCGCGATCGCGATCCGCTGCCGCTGCCCGCCGGAGAACTGCCGCGGGTAACGGTCGTACGAGCCGGCGGGAAGCCCCACCGATGCCAGGGCCTCGTTCGCGCGTCGCACGCGCTCCTCCCGCCCGACACCGGCCACCCGAAGCGGCTCTGTGAGGGCGTCGCCGATCACCCGGCGCGGGTTGAGCGACGAGAACGGGTCCTGGAACACCGCGCGCAGGTCTCCCTGCAGCGCACGACGCTCGGCGACGCTCGCGCGCGTGATGTCGCGCCCATCGAAGAGGATCTGCCCGTCGCTCACGGGCTGCAGGCCGAGGATCGCGCGGCCGATCGTCGTCTTTCCCGAACCGGACTCGCCGACGAGCCCCAGCGTCTCACCGCGGGCGATCGTGAATGAGACGTCCTCGACCGCAGCCGGGCCCTTCTTGCCGTAGCGCACGACGAGGTTGCGCACCTCGAGCAGCGGCGCATCCGCGGCTCGCACGCCGACGGAAACCGCGTCTGGGGCACTCATCGTCCTGCTCCTGTCGTCACGGGCAGACGCCATTCGTCTTGGCGCCCCTGCACCTCGTCTCTGCGGACACAGCGGACTCCGCCTTCACCCTGGACGCGCGGGTCGAGCGGCACCGTCACGAGGCACTCGTCGCGCGCGAAGCGGCAGCGCTGGGCGAAGCGGCACCCGGTCGTCCACGAACCCGGCAGCGGCACCTGACCGGGGATCGACGCGAGGCGCGCGGTCCCTTCGAGATCGAGGATCGCGTGCGGATCGGCCGCGAGCAGCGCCATGGTGTACGGGTGCTCGGGCCGCAGCAGCACATCGCGCACGGTGCCGGTCTCGACGATCTCGCCCGCGTACATCACCGACACGTCGTCGCAGATGTCGGCGACGACACCGAGGTCGTGGGTCACGATGATGATCGACATCCCGCGTTCCGCGATGAGCCCGCGCAGCAGCGCCAGGATCTCGGCCTGGATCGTGACGTCGAGGGCCGTCGTGGGCTCGTCGGCGACGAGCAGACTCGGCGTGCCGCTCAGGGCGAGGGCGATCGCGACGCGCTGGGCCATGCCGCCCGAGATCTGGTGTGGGTAGCTCTTCAGCACGCGCGGCGGATCGACGATGCCGACGTCGGTGAGCAGCTGGGAGGCGATCCCCTTGGCCTCGCCCCGTCCGACGCCGCGCAGTCGCCGGATCGCCGCTGCGAGCTGTGCGCCGACCGTGAACATGGGATCGAGCGCTCGCGTCGGCTCCTGCGAGATGAAGGCGATCTCGTGGCCGCGCACCCCCTGGAGGGTCTTCTCGGTGGCCCCGGCGAGATCCGCGCCCCGCCAGCCGATGCGACCCGAGCGCACCGAGAGTCCCGGTGCGAGAAGGCCGAGCAGGGCGTAGGACGTCACGCTCTTGCCGCAGCCCGATTCGCCGACGAGCCCCATGACGGTGCCCGGGCGGACCCGCATCGAGACGCCGGTCACGAGGGCGGGGCCGCCGTCGACACCGATCACGAGATCCTCGACGACCAGCCCGTGATCGTCGTTCGCGAGCCGCTCGTGGCTCGTCGATGCGCCCGGCGACGCCGGCCCGGAAGTCGGCCCCGACGCCGCGTCGGCGGGCAGATCGTCGAGGGCGATGACGTCGACCTGCGCTTCCGCGTCGCGCAGCGGGTCGGCGTTCGACCCGGGGTACGAGGCATCCGCCATCATGTCGAGGGATTCTGGGGCGGCATCGTCCGTCTGCTCCACGACGGGGAGATCGTCGGCGACGGCGGACGCGGCGACCTCGGTCGCGGGCGTGCGCCGCAGGCGGCGACGCAGGGCGACGAGCGGCGGCGGCACGGCCGTACCTCCCGCGAGCACGTCCGCGAGGGAGTTGGCGGCGATGAGCGTGAGCGCGAGGATGCCGCCGGTCGGGACCATCATCCAGGGCTGCTGGAAGATGAAGCGCGACGCCGTCTGGATCATGCCGCCCCACGTCGGCTCAGGCGGCTGGGGGCCGAGTCCGATGAACGCGAGGGCCGCCTGCATCCCGATGCCGACGCCGAAGAGCAGGACGAACTGCACGATGACGGTCGTCGACATGTTCGGCAGCACGTGGCGGATGCTGGCGCGCATCGGCCGAACACCGTCGATCGCGGCGGCCTCGACGTAGAGCTGCGTGTGCAGCGACTTCGCCTGGCCGAAGAAGATCTTGTACATCGCGCCGAACAGCAGCAGACCGAACGCCGCCATCACGAGCGGCATGTTGGTGCCGACCGCCGCGATGAAGGCCAGGATGATGACGGTTCCGGGCAGAGACAGGACGATCTCGCTGACCTGGTTCATCGCCCCTTCGCCGCGCCGGCTCCGAGCCGCCCACAGGGTGATGGGGATGGTGACCAGCACCGCGACGATCGGCACCACGAGTCCGATGAAGATCGTCGGGGCGGCGGCGGTCACCAGGCGCGAGAGGATGTCGCGGCCCAGCTCGTCCGTCCCGAGGAGGTGTGCGAGCGAGGGGCCCTGCAGCACGACGGAGAGGTCCTGCTCGAGCGGGCCGTACCGCAGCCACAGCGGCGAGGTGAGCGACGCGAGAACGAGCCCGACGAGCCAGATGATCGAGATGACGGCGGCCGGCGAGCGCAGCACGCGCAGGCGCAGCTTCCGCTCCGAGCGGCGGGGGCGGACGATCGAAGTCGTCGAGACGGTCATGAGGCACGCAGCTTCGGGTCGAGGGTCCGGTTGAGGAGTTCCAGCGCGACGTTCACGATCACGACCACGAGGGTCGCGACGAGCACGAGCGCCTGCACGAACGGGAGGTCGGCGGAGCCGACGGCGCTCTGCATGGCCTGACCGATGCCGGGCAGGGCGAAGAGCACCTCGATGACCACCGAGCCGCTGAACAGGACGATGAACATGACGGCCACGCTCGCGAGGATCGGGAGGCTCGCTCCGCGCAGCGCGTGGACGTAGATGATGCGGTTCGTCGGCGTGCCGACGGCGCGGAGGGTGCGGATGTGCTCCTGTGCGAGAGACTCCGACATCGAGGCCCGCGTCTGCCGGGCGATACCCGCGGCCGAGGTGATCGCGATCGTGAGGACGGGCAGCACGAGGGAGCGCGCCCACGCGGCCGGGTCGTTCGCGAACGGCACGAACCCGGTCGCGGGGAGCAGCCGCAGCTGGACGGCGAAGACGTAGACGAGCAGGACTCCGACCCAGAAGGCCGGGACGGAGAGCAGGATGCCGGAGGTCGCCGTGATCGCCTTGTCGACGGCTCCGCGGCGCACCGCCGCGACGACGCCCATCACGACGCCGATGAGCGCGGCGACGAGGGTGCCGAAGACGGCGAGCGCGGCGGTCACCGGGAGGCGCTTGGCGATGTCGGGACCGATGGGACGCCCGTCGATGAGCGACGTGCCGAGGTTGCCCTGCAGCACCTGCGCGACCCAGGCGAGGTACTGCTGGATCCAGGGGTCGTACCAGCCGATCGACTCGTTGTACGCGGCCACCTGCTCGGGCGTGGCCGACTGCCCGAGGGCGACGCCGCCGGGCGTCGACCCCGAGAGGTGGACGAGCATGAAGGCGATCCACGATGCGATCAGCAGCGTCACGATGCCCCAGGCGACGCGCTTCAGGATGAAGATGAGCATCAGAACTCTCCCTGACGGGCGGTGCCGACGACGCGGGTCGCCGGCACCGCCGTCGGATCAGGATGCGGGCTGGATCGTGGCCAGGATCGGGAAGGCCTCGGCGCCAGGGAACGTCGGCTCGGCGACCTTCTTCGCGTTGTACGCCCACGGCGCGAGCTGCTCGTACAGCGGGATGAGCCACCCCGAGTCGACGATCGCGCGGTTGAGGTCCTTGAGAGCCGCGGTCTGCGCCGCTTCGTCGCCGGTCGCCGCGCCGTACGCGCCGGCGGCGGCCTTGATCTCGGGGTTGTCCGCGCCGTGGAAGTTCGCGAAGCCGAACAGCACCCCGAACACGTTGCCGAGCGGGTTGGTCCACGTCAGCGGGAGCGGCCCGCCGAGCGGCTCGGTCTGCACGACGGCGAAGATCTCCTCGGTCGACGCGGCGTTCTTCAGCGTCATGTTGACGCCGATCGCCTCCCAGTAGGGCTGCAGCGCCTCGAGATCGCGCTGGCTGGCGGACGAGATCGTGAAGGTGAAGTCGAAGCCATCCGGGTACCCCGCTTCGGCGAGCAGGTCCTTGGCGGCGTCCGGGTCGTAGGCGTACTCCTCGTCGAGCTCGGGCAGGTAGCCCGGGTTGTCGGCGGGCAGCGCGTTCGCCGTCGGCAGTTCGCCCGGGTGGATCGCCGTGACGAACGCCTCGCGGTCGATCGCCATCGAGAGCGCTTGATAGACGCGCGGGTCTGCCCACTGCGGGCCGAGGGCGCCCGTCTTGTCGAAGGCCACGATGTTCTGCACGGTGCCGCCGTTGGCGACGAGCCCGACACCCGCGGACTCGACCTGCGCCTGCGTGTCGGCCGTGATGTAGGCCAGATCGACCTCGCCCGAGATCACCGCGTTGACGCGAGCCTGCGGGTCGAGGACGGGGCGGAACTCGTACGAGTCGAAGGGGTAGTCCGCGGCGGCGTCGCTGCCTTCCTTCTTGACGAGCAGGTACGAGTTGCCCTTCACCGTGGCGTCCTCGTCGACCGTGAGGGGTCCCGAGCCGTCCGGCGTCGTGTCGAGCGTGGAGCGGTCGGCAGCGCCGGTCGGCCCGACGATCGCCCCTGCGGGCAGCACGAGGTTCGCCTCGAATCCGGGCTGCGGCGCCGCGAACGTGAGCGTCACGGTGTCGTCGTCGACGACCGTCACGTCCGAGATCTCGTTCTGCCCGCCGGTCGCGAAGCCGTTGTACGCCGACAGATCCGGGTTGCCGCGCGCGTCGAGGTTCTCCTTCACGAGATCGGCGCTCAACGCCGTGCCGTCGTCGAAGGTCGCGCTGGTGTCGAGGTCCAGCGTGAGCTGGGTGTTGTCTTCGTTGTACTCGAACGAGGTGACGAGATCGGGGACGACCTGACCGTCCTCGTCGAGCAGGAACAGCGAGTCGTAGATCCCCTCGAAGAAGAAGCGCTGCCCGCTGCCGTAGCGGACGGGGTCGTACCCGAGCGCGGCCTGGTCGGAGTCGAGGCCGATGACGAGCTTCGACGTGTCGGCCGCACCGCCGGTCTGGCTGGGATCGCCGGCGCCGCTGCAGCCCGCGAGTGCGAGGGCTGATACGGCGACGGCCGCAATGACGGCGGCGCCACGTGCTGTGATGAGTCGGGACATCCTGATCTCCTGTGATCGGTGTGCTGCTGCGGACTTCGGTGTCGTGATCGCGATTCGGGATGCGATCTTTCGGTCAACAGTGACGAGCCGCGCGCGGTTTGGCCATTCGGATTCCACTGCGACGCGTTAGTCGCGGCCTAACGCGACCTCTTCTTCATGCTGCGTCAGATGAAACAAGCTTTCGGAGAATGAACAACTCGTGCATGATGGACGAGAGTTCAGAGAGGACCACTCATGCCCGCAGCATCCTTCCCCGCCGACTTCCTCTGGGGAGTCGCCACCGCCGGCCACCAGAACGAGGGCGACAACGTCACCAGCGACACCTGGTTCCTCGAGAACGTCACGCCGACCGTCTTCCAGGCGCGCTCGGGCAAGGCGACCAACGGCTGGGAACTGTGGGAGTCCGACCTCGACATCGTCGCCGGGCTGGGCCTGAACGCATACCGCTTCTCCGTCGAGTGGGCGCGCATCGAGCCTCTCGAGGGCGAGTTCTCCGACGAGGCGCTCGCGCACTACGAAGCCGTGATCGACGGATGCCTCGCCCGCGGCCTCGCGCCCATCGTGACGTTCAACCACTTCACGTCGCCGCACTGGTTCGCCGCCCGGGGCGCCTGGCTCGACCCGGAGGCGCCGGCGCTGTTCTCCCGCTACTGCGGCGTCGTCATGGACCGCTTCGGCGACCGCATCGCCCTCGCGATCACCTTCAACGAGCCCGACCTGCCCGAGATGCTCACGTGGGCGCACCTGCCCGAGTTCGTCGTCGAGCTGGAGCGCCAGACGCTCGAGGCGGCCGGTCGCGAGGCCGGCGTCGACAAGTACCGCGCCGGCAACGTCATGCTGCGCGAGGACTTCGCGGGCATGCGCGCGGGCATGACGGCGGGCCACCGCACGGCGAAGGCCGCGATCAAGGCCCGCCGGCCCCACCTGCCCGTCGGTCTGTCGCTCGCGATGGTCGACGACGTCGCCGGCCCCGGCGGCGAGGCCACGCGCGACCGCAAGCGCGCCGAGGTCTACGAGCACTGGCTCGAGCTCGCGCGGGACGACGACTTCGTCGGCGTGCAGAACTACGAGCGCATCGCCTACGGCCCCGATGGCCAGTTGCCGGCTGACCCCGACGCCAGCCTCAACGGCATGGGCACCACGGTCGAGCCCGACTCGCTGCGCGGTGCCGTCGAGTACGCCTACTCGGTCGCCCGCGTTCCGATCCTCGTCAGCGAGCACGGTGTCGGCACCCCGGACGACCGCATCCGTGCCGACTTCATCGAGCCGTCGCTCGAGGGCCTCGCGCAGGCGATCGCCGACGGCGTCCCGGTGCTCGGGTACTGCCACTGGACGCTCATGGACAACTTCGAGTGGATCTTCGGCTACGGCCCGCGGCTCGGTCTGCACGAGGTGGATCCCGAGACCTTCGCGCGCACCGAGAAGCCGAGCGCCGACGTCTACCGGCAGCTGGTCCGACGCTTCCGTGCCGGGAGCTGACCCGCGGTCGGCGCGCGCGTCGGCGAGCCAAGGGATTGGCGCCGAAACCGAGGGCGACGCCCCCGGTTTCGGCGCGAACGCCGTGGTTCGGCGTCGAGCTGTCGGCGCAGACGCCGGGCCGTGATCCTCAGTCCGAGATGAGGGTGCCGCCGTCGATCACGATGTTCTGGCCACTCACGAACGCGCCGGCGGGCGACGCCAGCCATACGACGGCACCGGCGACCTCCGCCGGCGTCCCGAAGCGACCGAGCGGCGTCTTCGCCAGGCGCACGGGGGCGGCGGACGGGTCGTCGGTGATCGGCCGCGCGAAGTCCGTCGCGATGACGCCGGGCGAGATCGCGTTCGCGCGGATGCCGCGCGAACCCCATTGCACGGCCAGATTGCGGGCGAGCTGGGCATTCGCGGCCTTCGTCACGCCGTAGCCCGACAGCAGGCGGTTCCCCCGAAGGCCCGAGAGGCTCGACATCACGATGAAGGCTCCCCCGCCGCCGTCGGCCACGACCGGCAGCGCGAGGTCGGCCAGCCGTGCGACCGAGCGCACGTGCAGATCGAACATGCGGTCGAGCCGCTCCATGGCGTCGGCGTCCGGGTCGTCGAGCGCGGCGCCGGCGTTCGCGACGACGGTGTCGAGCCGCCCGAATCGCTGCACCGCGGTGTCGACGAGGCCGGCGAGAGCCGCGGCATCCGTCACATCGCACGCGACGCCGATCGCGTCGGCGCCCTGGCCGACGAGGTCCGCCGCGGCGCGCTCGGGCTCCGAGGCAGCAAGACCCGCGAGGACCACGCGGGCACCCGCTGCGGCGAGCGCCTCGGCAGCCGCGTGCCCGATGCCGGTCGCGGCCCCCGTCACCACGGCGACCTGACCCGCGCACGAGAAGAGCCGCGCGGGTGCGAGCGGCGAGGATTCCATGTGCTCATCCTCGCGCGCGCGGCGCCGGCGCGGGTTCGGTGATTCCGATGCGCGGCATCAGCGGATGCCGGTTCCCGCCGGCGGCACGGCGGGCTAGCGTCGCGTCCATGACCAGGTATCCGGGGCTCGAAGGACGCACGATCGTCGTCACCGGGGCGGGAGGCGGCCAGGGTGCGGCGGAGGCGCGCGTACTCGCGGAAGCGGGAGCACGCGTCATCGCCACGGATGTCACGGCCGCCCCGGCCTCACCGATCGCCGGCGTCGAGTACCGGCGGCTCGACGTGTCGGACGAGCGCGACTGGGCCGCGCTCGCCGCCTCCCTCACGGAACTCCTCGACGGCGAACCTCTCCGCGGCCTCGTGAACAACGCCGGCATCACCCATCGCGCCCGGCTCGGCGCCGTCGAGCGTGCGGACTGGGATCGGGTGCTCGCGGTGAACCTCACCGGGCCGATGCTCGGCATCCAGGCGCTCGCTCCGCTGATGGGCCCGGGCTCGTCGATCGTCAACATCGGCTCGTCGGCGGCGCTCAATGCGCACTACCCCGTGGCGTACACGACTTCGAAATGGGGACTGCGCGGCCTCACCCATGTCGCGGCGACGGAGCTCGGGGCGCGTGGCATCCGTGTCAACGTCGTGCACCCCGGCTTCATCGAGACGCCGATGACCGCGAACGCACCCGAGGCGATGCGCGCGGCGCAGCTCGCCCTGACCCCGCTGGAACGCCTCGGGCAGGCGGACGAGGTCGCAGAGGCGGTCGCGTTCCTGCTGTCGGACGCCGCGTCGTATCTCACCGGAGCGGAGATCCCCGTCGACGGCGGTGCGACGTCGTCGGCCGGGGCCAAGTTCATGGCCGACCGCATCGCGGGGTCCTGACCCACCCGCAGAACTCCACGAATTCGAGGCTGCGGCAGGCGAGGGAGCGGTTCCTCACCCGCTGACCGACCAGATCAGTGGAGTTCTGCAGGGCGAGCGCCCGCGTCACGACCCGAGGGGCGTGCGGCCCTTCGCCCGCGCGGCGCGCTCGGCGCCCGCGAGGATCTCCGAGTTGAAGAACTCCTGCTGCAGAATCACCGCGCCGCCCTCCACGCGGATCAGGTGCACGAAGGACTGAGGGTAGGGCTCCCCGAGGAACCGCGCCTCGTCGACCATGCGACTCGTCACGAAGAACAGCCCGGGGTCGACGCAGTCGTGGATCACGAGGTCGGTGTGCACGACGTTCTCGAACATGCCGGCATTCGCGTGCGTGTTGGCGACGATGTCGTCGCGCCCCTCCCACCGCGTCTTGGGCAGCTCGGACGGTGCGAACGGCAGCTCCTTCACCCCGTCCGGGTGCCACAGGGCGATCCGCTCCGACGGGTTGTCGAGGTTCGAGGTGAAGAACGCCTCGACCACCGCGCGGTTCGCGGCGCGGGCCGCAGCATCCGTCATCGGGCGACCTCCTCGACCCGCGCGGCGTCCAGCTGCTCGACGAGCTTGCGGGCGCCGCGGACGGCGATCGCGACGCTCATGAGCGTCGGGTTCATCGTGTTGGCCGTCGGGATCAGGCCGTTCCCGCCGACGACGAGGTTGTCGTACCCCCAGACCCGCGAGTAAGGGTCCGCGACCGACGTGCCGTCGTCGGCCGACCCCATCCGCAGGGTGCCCATGTAGTGCAGGCTCGAGCCGTTCGGCAGCAGTCGTGGCTCGGCGACGAAGGCGCCGAGGGCGGCGCCCGCCCGGCGGACGCGCGCGGTGGCCTCGTCGAGCTCGGGCTGCTCGGCATCCGTCAGTGCGTACTCGATCGTCATGTTCGGGAAGCCGCGGTAGTCGAGCTCGCTGTCGTCGAAGGTGACGCCGTCCTCGACGCGCGGGTGCTTGCGCACGCCGTAGCCCATGTTCACGTAGCCCCAGCGGTTGCCCGCGGCGGGGTGCGAGGGGTCGAGCTGGAACGGCGGGTTCTCGGCGTACATCACCTGGAGCGAGAAGGGGTGCCCCGGCTCGGAGAACGGGATCCGGTTGACGGCCGCGACCGGGTCGGCCGCGTTCTGGGCGCGACGGGCGAGCTCGGCCTCGAACTCGCCGTCCGAGATCAGGGCGCTCATGCGCTCCTCGTCGAGGGCCACCGTCGTGATGACGACGTGGTGCTCGGTGAGGTAGCGCCCGAGAGCGCGGGGACGGATGCCGCTGGCCCAGAGCAGCTGCGGAGAGCGGAACGCGTCGGCGGCCACGACGACGACATCGGCGGGGAAGAACGAGACCTCTTTCGTGCGGAGATCCTCGATCGTGACTCCGGTGGCCACGCCGTCCTCGGTCTCGATGCGACGCACGAGCGTGAGGTCGCGCAGCTCGAACCGCGCCGACTCCGGGGTGCCGGCCTCGATGAGCGGCCCCAGGACCGTGTTCGCGCCGGCCCACACCATGGAGCCGTCGGGCTGCGGGTCTCCGGCGACCGGCAGGGTGCCCACGCCGTAGCCGGTGGGCAGCTCGGCGCCGAACTCGCCGTTCAGGAGCGACCGGATCGCCGTCCCGATGGCCGAATCCGCGAACGCCGCCTGCTGCGCGTGCAGCAGCCCCTCGGCCGTCGAGATCAGGTCCTCCCACTCGGCGTCGCCGATGAAGTCGACCTTCTCGCTGAAGGCCGGCCGCGGGATCGCGCAGGTCCAATGCGCGCCCTGGCCGCCGACGTTCGTCGCGGCGGCCGCCGCGGGGAAGGTGGCGGCGTGCGCGGATCCCGGCCCGCCGAAGTCGAGCAGGTGCGTCCCCTGCCGGGCCGTGAACATGCCCTCGACGACGACACCGGCGGGGATGCCGAGGCTCTCGCGGAACGCGCCCGACTGCGGCCCCTGCGACATCTCGCGGGCGCGGGCCTTCTCGTCGGGGTCGGCGATGTTGCGGACGCTCTCACCGGGGATCGCGGTGAGCTGCGGGCCGGCCTCGAACATCACGACGCGGGCGTCGGGGCTCGCCTCGAGGATGACGCGGGCGTACGCGGAGCCGATCGGGCCGGAGCCGACGATGGCGACGGTGGGGGTGGAAGACATGGGAGTACCTCTTCTGGTCACGCGGTGAGGGGTTCGGAACTGGGTGCCGGTGCGGGCTCGGACTCGTCCGAGAGGCGACCGGCCGGGAGGAGCACGGCGGCCACGACGCCGGCGGCGTAGGTGACGGCGAGCGCCGCGAACACGGGAGCGAAGATGCCGCTGTAGATCCCGGCGACCTGGCTCTGCACGGCGGCGGACGCTTCGTGCACGAACTGCGGTGTCAGCGTCGCGGCATCGAGGGAGGACGGGAGGAGTGCCGCGACGCCGAAGCCGATGACTCCGCCGATGATCGCGGTCGCGACGGTCGAGCCGACCTGTCGCACGAGGTTCACCGTCGCCGTCATGCTGCCGGTGTCGCGACGCGGCGCCGCGCTCTGCACGACCGCGATGACGAGACTCATGAAGGCGCCGGTCCCGACCCCGACGACGGCCATGAGGATCATCGGCACCCACAGCGGCAGGCCCACCGGAAGGACCGACATGGCGAAGAGCCCGGCGGTGCTCAGCGCGGTGCCCGCGATGCAGTAGACGCGGTAGTGGCCGGTGCGGCTCACGAGCCACCCGGTCGCGAGATTGCTCACCAGCATCCCGAACACGGTCGCGATGGGCACGAGACCCGACACCGTCGCGCTCGTGCGGTAGGCCATCTGGATGTACGTGGGCAGATACGCCGTGATCGAGAACAGGCCGATGCCGATGATCGCCGACAGCACCGTGCCGACCGCGATGGTCCGGTCGGCGAAGAGTCGCAGGGGAACCAGCGGTTCGGGCGCCCGCAGCTCGATGAGGAAGAACGCGGCGAACGCCATGCCCGCCACGGCGAAGGAGACGACGGATGCTGCCGCCAGCGCGGGATCGCCGATCCACGTCACCGCGAGCACCAGAGCGACCATCGCGATCGCGAACGAGACGGAGCCGCCGACATCGAACCGGCGCCGGCCGAAGCCCGGCAGGTGCGGCACCGCGACGAGGGCGAGCAGGAGCGCGGCGACGCCGAACGGGATGTTGATCCAGAACACCCACTGCCAGCCCCAGTAGTCCGTGATGAGGCCGCCGAGCACGGGGCCGACGAGGATCGCGACGGGGAAGGCGGCGCCGATGATGGCGAGATACCTCGGCCGCTCGCGCGGGGTGGTCACCCGGGCGACGATCGTCTGCGACATGAGGTGCAGGCCCGCCGAGCTCATACCCTGCACGACGCGCGCGCCGATGAGCTGCGGCATGTCCTGCGCGAAGCCGCAGGCGAGCGACGCCACGAGGAACAGCACCAGGGACACCAGGAACACGGCGCGCGGTCCCACCGCGTCCCCGAGCTTTCCGAGGACCGGCAGCAGCACGGTACTCGCCAGGGTGTAGCCGACGACGACCCACCCCATCTGGGCGAGGGCTCCGAGTTCTCCTGCGACGGTCGCGAGGGAGGTCGACACGATCGTGTGGTCGAGGGCTCCGAGGATCGCGACCGTCAGGAGGGAGACGATCAGGAGGCGAAGCCTCCACGGTGACATGCTCATACGCGTTCTGGCCCGTACGACCGGGCGATCGACGCGACGGGGTGTGCCCCTGGGCGGCCTCGCCACAGGGAACGGGCCTGCGTGGGCCCCGACGTCACTGTCGATTCTAGCCACTCTTCGGTCGTAAATCAACATAAGCCAGCGCCCACCCTGGCGCGCCTGGCGTCGAAACCGGGGACTCACGACGAGACCGAGGACGTCGCCCTGGGTCTCGTGCGGGATCCCCTGTCTCGGCAGCTCGTTCGGCGCAGGGCGCTACCGCTGCCTCGTGCGCGGGCGCGGGCGCGCCGCGGGCAGTGCGGGCGTGGGCACCGCCGCTCCCACCGTCCCGACGAGCTCGCCGATGCCCTCGACGGTCATGCGCACCTCGTCGCCCTCGCGCAGGGCGGGGATGGTCGAGCCTCTCCCCCACAGCTCGCCGAGGCATCCGCCGTTGCCGACCGTGCCGCTGCCCAGCACGTCCCCCGGCACGACCCGGGAGTTGCGCGAGGCGTACGCGACCAGCTCGGCGAACGGCCAGCCCATGTTCGACACGAGATCCTCACCGACGAGCTCGCCGTTGATGCGCACCTCGGCGCGGATCGCGAGGAAGCCGTCGGCGTCGACGTACTGCTCCAGTTCGTCGGCCGTCACGATCCACGGGCCGAGGCTGGTGCCGAAATCCTTGCCCTTCGCCGGCCCCAGTCGCACCTTCATCTCGCGGGATTGGATGTCGCGGGCCGACCAGTCGTTCATGATCGTGTAGCCGAAGATGCGGGAGGCCGCCTCCGCCGCCGTCAGGTTCGCCTCGCCGACCCCGGGTGCGTTGCCGACGACGACGGCGACCTCCAGCTCGAAGTCGAGGCGCTCGGTGACCGGCGGGGCGACGGGCTCGCCGGGGCCGAGGATCGTGTGCGGGTTCGTGAAGTAGAACGTCGGCGCCTGGTACCACTCCGGCACGACCTCGCTCTTGCCGTCCACCGACGCGCTCACGCCCTCGACGTGCTCTTCGAACGCGACGAAGTCACGGACGGATGCCGGGACCACCGGTGCCAGCAGCCGCACCTCGGCGAGCGCTGTGCCGGACTCGCCCTCCACCCGGCCGAAGGCTGCGTGCGCAGCATCCAATCCCCCGGCGAGGATGTCGGCGACCGTCTGGCCGTCGGGGAATGCGATGACGCGATCGCCGACGACGAAGCCCTCGCCGACGACGAACCCCTCGACAGGCTCGGGGACCGGGGAGCGGCGGTCGGTCCAGCGCGCGATCCTCATGCGGAGACCTTCGTGCGCAGCAGCTCGTCGGCGTTGCCGGCGAGGATGCGGTCGGTGATCTCGACCGGAAGGCCGGCCGAGCGCACGAACGCGACCGGGTCGTCGAGCCCCATGTCGAACGGGAAGTCGCTGCCGAGCACGACGCGCGAACCGCCCGCGACCTCGACGAGGTGCCGCACGGCGATGGGGTCGTGCACGACGGTGTCGAACCACAGCTTCTTCAGGTAGCTCGATGGCTCGTGCGCGCAGCGGCGCGCCTCGGGGCGCACCCGCCACGCGCGGTCGGAGCGGCCGATCGCGAACGGCAGGTAGCCGCCGCCGTGCGCGACGACGACCTTGAGCCCCGGATGCCGGTCGAGCACGCCCGCGAAGATCAGGTGCGACAGCGCCACGGCGTTCTCGGTCGGCTGCCCGACCGTGTTCGAGAGGTAGAAGCGGTCCAGGCGCTCGTCGAGGCTGCAGCCGAACGGGTGCAGGAAGATCACGCAGCCGAGCTCGGCAGCGCGCGCCCAGAACGGCTCCAGCCTCTCGTCGGACAGTTCCACATCGCCGGCGAACGACGAGATCTCGACGCCGGCGAGACCGCGGCCGAGCACCGCGTCGTCGAGGTACTCCACGAGATGCGCAGGGTGCTGCAGCGGCACCACGCCGAGGCCGATGAGGCGCTCGGGCGCCTGGGCGACGTGCTCGGCGATGAGCCGGTTCGTCTCCCCCGCGACCCAGCCCGACAGCCCCTCGTTCGCCCACGGATAGAAGTGGTTCGGCGAGACGCTGACCCACTGCCGATCGACGCCCTGCTCGTCCATCGCGGCCAGTCGCGCGTGCACGTCGGTGAGCTTCGGGATGCGGGCGCCGATCATCGCGCCCGAGGCCTGCAGGCTCTCGACGCCGTTGCGCCGGCGCTCGAGATCGGCGGCCGCGGCCACGTCCTCGGGCGCTCGGCGCTCGACCTCGGCATGCAGCGCCGGCAGCAGCAGGTGTGCGTGGACGTCTACAACCGGCAGCCGGTCGCCGCTGACCGAAGGGAGCTCAGTCATGCCGGAACCGCCATCTGGTGGGCGACGCCGAACATGAGCCCGGCGACGTCGGCGTCCCGCACGCCGTCGAGCTGCCACTGGCCGAGCTGGACGGATGCCTCGACCACGGCCTTCGCGCGCGGCAGCCGGCGTGCGTGGAACTCGTCCCACAGCGCTGCGTCGACCGCGTCGCGTCCGGCCAGCAGCTCGGTGAGCACCAGCGCGTCTTCGAGGCCCTGCGCCGCGCCCTGCGCGATCGTCGGAGGGCATGAGTGCGCGGCGTCGCCGATGAGCACGACGCGGCCGCGGTTCCACGACCCCTCGACGATGTGCTTGGTGAACCACGTGTAGTTCGCGTGCGCACCGCCCTCGAGGTCGGCGCGGATCGAGTTCCACGGACCGTCGTAGGCGCGCGACTCCTCGAGCATGATGCGGGTGGCGTCCGCGTCGGAGATGTCGAAGCGGTCCTGCGCCTTCTCGACGAGGAAGGCGTACATGGTGTCGTCGCCCGTCGGCGTGTAGCCCGCGATGTACACGGGGCCGCCGTAGTAGAGCTCGCTGCGGACGACCTCGGCGGGCCGCGAGACGAACGAGCGCCAGATGCCCATGCCGGTCGGCTCGGGCTTGGTCTCGATGCCGATGAGCCCGCGGACGGCCGAGTTCAGGCCGTCGGCGCCGACGAGCAGGTCATACGTGCCGACGGAGGCGCCGTCGGCGAAGACCTCGACGCCGTCGCCGCTCTGCTCGAGACCTGTGACCTTGGTTCCGAAGCGGACGTTCGCACCCGCCTTCTGCGCGTGGTCGAGGAGGATGCGGGCCAATGCGGGCCGCGGCATCCCCATCGCCGCCGGGTAGTCGGGTCCCCCGGTCTTGACGTCCGGAAGCTCGGCGACGATCGGCGCCCCCGGCCCGGGCGCGCGCAGGTTGAGCCCCTCGAAGGGGTAGCCGGCGGCGCGGATGTCGTCCCACGCGCCGAGCGCGTCGAACACGCGCAGGGCGTTGCCCTGCAGCGAGATGCCGGATCCGAGCGCGCTGAGCTCGGGCTTCGCCTCGAAGACGTCGACCTCGACGCCCGCCTTGGCGAGCTGGATGGCGGCGGCGAGTCCGCTGACGCCGCTCCCGGCGATCGCGACCTTGTTGACTGCGGTCATGTCAGAACCTCTCTGTTCTTCGTGTTCGGGGGGGGATTAGAGAATCGCGACGGGGTTGATCGGCGAGCCGACCGCCCCCGTGATCGGCAGCGGTGCCGCCGACAGCAGGAAGTCCCAGCGCCCGCGCGCAGCGCACGCGTCGGCGAGGGCGTCGAGATTCCACATCTCGCCGATCGTGAGTCCCATGTTCGGGATCACGACCTGGTGCAGCGGCTGGAACGCCGGCGAGTCGAACTCGTTGGGCCGCACTTCGAAGCCCCACGTGTCGGTGGCGATCGCGGCGATCTCGGTGCGATGCAGCCACCCGGCCGTGGTGAGCGAGAGGCCGGGTGCGGGTCCGCCGGCGTACTCTCCCCAGCCGTCGCGGCGGGTGCGGGCGTACTGGCCGGTGCGCACCAGCACGATGTCGCCGCGGCCGACCCGGCTCGAGGCGCCCTGCGCGGCGATGGTCGCCTCGAGGTCGGCGACGGTGATCGCGTAGCCGTCCTCGAGTTCGCCGGTCTCGGGCGCGAGATGACGGCCCACGTCGAGCAGCACACCTCGCGAGACGATGACGGATGCCGCGTGCTCGATGCCCGTGACCAGGTCGCCGTCGCTCGTGACGACGTCGCCCGCGCGCCGGCCGTTCCAGGCATTGCCGTGGTCGAAGATGTGGCCGAGCCCGTCCCACTGGGTGGAGCACTGCAGCGGCATCGCGATCACGTCGTCGGCGCCGCCGATCCCGTGCGGGAAGCCCTGCTTGCCGCGCTCGGCGTCGGTGCCGGTGTCGGTCATCGTGTGCACCGGGTTGGTGCGCCGGCGCCACCCCTTCTGCGGGCCGTTCGTGTCGAACGCCTGCGCGAGCGAGATCACCTCGCCATCCTGCACGAGGGCGGCGGCCTCGACGCGCTTGGCGGCGTCGATGAGGTTGAGCGTGCCGAGCACGTCGTCCTCACCCCAGCGGCCCCAATTGCGGAACGCCTCGGCGCGCGCGGCGATCTCGGCCGCGGGGTCGGTGCGGTCGAGGTCGCCGGGGTTCTCGCTCGGCGCGCTCATACCGCCGGTCCTTCCGCGAGGCAGCGGACCACCTGCGTCCCGAGGCCCGAGATGGATCCCGTCATGACGTCGCCGTCCCGCAGGAACCTCTTCCAGTGCTGGCCGTTCCCGGGAGGGCTTCCGGTGAGGAGCAGGTCGCCGGGCAGCAGCGCCGTCGTCTGCGACGCGGCGGAGATGAGCGCCGGGATGTCGAAGAGGAGGTCGCTCGTCGATCCGTTCTGCATCGTGTCGCCGTTGAGATCGAGTCGCACCGTGAGGTCCTCCCCCGCCACGAAAGGCGCCGGCACCAGGAAGGGACCGGTCGGAAGGAAGCCGGGGGCGTTCTTGGAGCGGAACCAGTCCGTGCCGATCTCCTTCATGTCCTTGCGGAAGACGAGATCGCGCGTCGTCACGTCGTTGACGATCGTGTAGCCGGCGACGTGGCGCAGCGCGTCCTCGCGAGAGACGCGGAACGCTTGGGTGCCGATCACGACGGCGAGCTCGAGCTCCCAGTCGTGCACCTCGCTGTAGCCGGGCAGCACGAGCGGCACGTCGTCGCCGACGACGACGGTGGGCAGCCCGAGGAAGAAGTACGGCTCGCCGTTCGCACGGCGGTCGTCCATCATCTTGGCCGCGAACTCGCGCGCCTCCTCCGGCGAGCGGGACGAGTCCTGCGTGAGGCCCGCCACGACCAGCTCGATGACGTGCTCGCGATAGTTCGCGCCCGCCTGCACCACCTGGCGCGGCTCGACCGGGGCGGTGAGCACGACCTCGGCCAGCGGCATCCACCCCCTGTCGTGTGAGGCGAGCGCGCGGAGGCGGTCCCAATCGGGATGCGCCAGGAAGGCGTTGAGGCCGGCGGCGCCGAGCTCGTCATCCGAGACCGCGCTGATGCGGTCGCCGGCGACGAGCCCGAGACGCACGGAATCGCCGTCGCGGAAGCGCGCGAGGGCGAAAGGGGCGGTCAGTCCGTGTGACGACGTCGTCATGTTCTCTCCAGATCCGTGGTTCGGAACGTGGTGCGAGGGTGGGGACGCCTCCGCGGCATCCCCACCCTCGAGCCTGTCAGCCCTGGCCGTGCTTGGCGTACGGGTTCAGCAGGGCGTCCTTGATCTCATCCGGAACGCCCTCCTCCGTCGCGGACGGACCGTCGGCGGGCGGGAACGACTCGGTCATCGACATCGGCATCGCGCTGTTGCGGTAGAAGTTGTTCGACCCCTGCGACGGCTTCCACGTGTTGGCCTCCCAGTCGGGCACGTAGTTGCGGTAGCCGCCGGTGTTGAGCTCGATGCGCAGGCTCGAGGGCTCGCGGTAGTAGAGGAAGTTCTGCTCGCCGATGCCGTGGATCGACGGGCCGTACTCGATCGGGTAGCCGTTCTCGCCGAGGACGTCGGCCGCGATGAGCAGCTCCTCGCGGGTGTCGACCCAGAAGGCGTAGTGGTTCACGCGGCCGGCGCGGGTCGAGCCGTCGAGGACGACGCCCAGGTCGTGCGACTTCTCGTTCGTCGTGAGCACCGAGAACACCGAGATCGGCGCTTCGTCGAGCTGCGTGCGCGCCATGAAGCGGAAGCCGAGCACGTCGACGTACCACTGGACGAACGCGTCGACGTCGCTGGTCGCGATCGTGACGTGGTCGAGCTGGCGCGGGGCGCCTGCGACCTTGCTGCGACGCGAGGGACGGTCGGGGTAGATCGACGCGGCGTCGCCCTCGGTGTCGTGGTGGCGCGTGACGTCCCAGTGCAGGGTCAGCGTGTGGCCCCACGGGCCGGTGAACTGGTAGGCACGGCCGATCTTGTGGACGTCGATCCACTCGCCCTGGATGCCGGCGGCCTCGACGCGCTTCGCGGCCTCCTCCAGCGCCTCGGGGCTCGACGTGCGCCACGCGGCGGTCACGAGACCCGGCTCGTCGCCCGGCACGACCACGACCGAGTAGGCGTAGTAGTCGCCCCAGCAGCGGAGGTAGACGGCGCCGTCGACGCGGTCGACGACCGTGAGGCCGACCTGCTTCACGTAGAAGTCGACGGATGCGTCGACATCCGGCGACGTGATGGCCACATACGACAGATGCGACAGAAGCTTGATCATCTTCGATCCCTTTCGGTGAGTCATCGGGGTGATCCCGTCAACCACTTTCGCCGAACTCGGGCATATCGAGGAATCCCATATCGGCTATCCCTCGGATCACCGGCGTTTATGCGGGACGCGCAGAAAGCAGCGCTGCGGCAAGACCCGTGTCATGGCGCAGATCCGCGAGATCGGGGGGCCGCTCGGCCGTGCGCACCGCCGAGATCGCGCGGCGCAGGGCGACGCGCTCGGAGCTCTCGAAGAGCGCGGGAAGGATGCCTCGCCCCGCGGCATCCGTGACGCAGGCGACGGTGTCGAGGTCGGCGTCGATCTCCACGCGCGTCGGAGCGATCGAGGTGATCCGCACGCGGCCGAGGCGCGGTGCGCCCGGCTGCACGGCGGAGACGATCGACACGGCGGAGCCCTGCTCGGATTCGAGGAGGGCGAGCACGCGGCCTCCCCACGACTCCGTCGTCCGTGGTGCGAGCGGCGTTCCCGCGATGACCCGCGCCCACCCGATCGCGTCGCGCAACGCCGGACCGAGCGTGCGCGCGGGCGCATGACACTCGACGACGAGCGCGCCGGGAGCCGGGAGGCTCTCGATCGACGCACCCACTGCGGCGACCATGTCGGCGGGGAACAGCGGGCGCTCCACGATCACGGGGGTGGCACCGGCGAGCGAGGCGAGAGCGTCGAGCGCCTCGATCGGGCCGACGGCAGGTTGCGCGACGACGACCGCCGCCGCGCCCGCGGCGATCGCGTCCGAGGCCGCCACCCACCACCCGTCGTCCCCGGGCACGACGGCGATGGCGCCCTTCACGTCAGGGCTCGCGATCGCGCTGCCGGGCAGCTCGGCCACCGCGATGCGGTAGGCGTCGAGGTCGGTGCGAACAGGCGTCGTCATGCTGCGGCTCCGATCAGCTCTGCCGCGGCGTCCGCCAGCCGCAGCGCATAGCGCGCGTCGTCGAGCAGTTCGTCGTACTCCACCGGCAGGCCGGCGTCGAGCAGCTCCGCGAGGGCGCGCCACTCGGCGACGTATCCGTCGAGGGGGTCGTGTGCGTAGCTCGTGTCGCGGCCGTCCGCGGCGCGCACGCGCACCCGCGCTCCACCCGCGTGCACGAACGGCGGCGGGAAGCTGACGTCCAGCCGGTCGGCGGCCGTGGCGACCGCGATGCGCCAGAGCGTGTCGCCGCCTTCGGGGAGCATCACCGTCGTGAGCTGGACGGGGACACCGCCGGCGACGAAGCCGACCGCGTACCCCAGCGGGGGAAGCGCCCGCGCGAAGACGACGCGCTCGAAGCGCGGGACCAGATCACGCACGAGCGGCATGTCGTGGATCGCGAGCCCGGTGAGGAGCTGGCGCACGACGCCGGCCGCGACCTCGCGGCGCGTGAGGTCGGGAGCGCCCCGCCCGGCGGCCGACGGAGCGGGCAGCTCGGTGACGAGCTCGTGATACCGCGTGTTGGGCGCCAGCGCGAGCGTGACCGAGATCGAGACGACCGGCCCGCCCGACACGGTGAGGTGATGCTTGGCCCGGCCCCACGCCGGATCGAAGTAGTGGTTCGTGCCGACGATGAGCGGCACCCCGGCGCGGCGGCAGGCCTCGACGGCTTCCTCCGCCTCGGCGACCGTCGTGCCGAGGGGCTTCTCGCAGAACACCGCGCGCTTGCCGGCTGCGACGGCCGCGATGATCTGCGCCGCATGCTCGGCGGGCGGGCTGCAGATCGCGACGACCTCGGCCTCCGGATCCGCCATGATGGCCTCGGCACCCGTCGACGACCGAGCACCCACCCGCGCCGCAAGTGCGGCCGATCGGCCGCTGCCGCCGTCGGCGACGTGTACGACGCGGAACGCGTCGCTCAGGCGCGCAAGCGTCGGAAGATGCAGTGCCGCCACTCCGGGACCCGCGCCGATGATGCCCACACCACGAACCATGGACGCCTCCTTACTTCGGCTGGAAGCGTACCTAAGTGTGAAGCCGTTTGACTATAGGTGTCACGATTTCCGCGTCTAGCGTGCAGTGTTATGTAAGAATCGACCATGGCCAGAGAGTCCACCCTGCGGTTCGGCGCACAGACCGACGAGATGACGAGCCTTCTTCGCATCGTCAACATGGTTCGCACCGGCGACGCCGCGACCCGTCCCGAGATCGGCCGCGTGACCGGTCTCGGCCGTGGCGTCGTGACGCAGCGCGTCGACCACGCGATCGAGATGGGCTACCTCGCCGACGGCGAGTTCGGCCCCTCGTCGGGCGGCCGCGCACCGCGCACCCTCCGCTTCCGGGGCGACGCCGGACGCATCGTCGTCTGCGCCCTCGGTGCGCTCCACATCCACGTCGGCGTCGCACTCCTCGACGGTGACGTCATCGATCAGGAGCACGCGCCGTGGGACATCGCCCGCGGTCCCGCGGAGACGCTCGACAAGGCCCTGAGCATGATCGACGAGGTGCTCGCGCGCACTCCCGACGTGCCGGTCTGGGGCATCGGCGTGGGCGTGCCCGGCCCGGTCGACTTCGACAGCGGCCGCCCGGTCGCACCGCCGATCATGCCCGGCTGGAACGGCTTCGACGTGCGGCGCCGCTTCGAGCAGCGCTACGACGCACCCGTGTGGGTCGACAACGACGTGAACCTGCTCACGTTCGGGGAGCGCGCCCGCCGCGACGACGACCGCCTCGATCTGATCTACTGCAAGATGGGCTCCGGCATCGGCGCCGGACTCCTCTCGCACGGGCGCATCCATCGCGGCGTCAACGGGGCGGCCGGCGACATCGGCCACGTGAGGGTCCGTGATTCCGATGCCCTCTGCCGCTGCGGCAAGATCGGATGCCTCGAAGCCGTCGCCGGCGGATGGGCGATGATCCGCGACGCCCTCGCCGAGATCGAGGCCGGCGCCACGGGTGTGCTCGCCACAGCCGTCGCCGACGGCGAGGAGCTCACGCCAGAGCTCATCTCGATCGCGGCCGAGAACGGCGACGCCCTCGCGATCCGGCTCGTGCAGCGCTCTGCCCGCGTCGTCGGCGAGTCGATCGCCGCGCTCGTCAACATGTTCAACCCCTCGGTCATCGTGATCGGCGGCGCCATGGCCGGCGCCGGAGAGCTGCTGCTGGCCGAGGTGCGTCAGCGCGTCTACGAGCTGTCACTCCCCCTCGCCACGCGCGACCTGACGATCGCGCAGTCCGTCAACGACCGGCGCGAGCCGCTGCGCGGCGGTGTCGAGATGGTGCGCGAGCAGCTCTTCGAGGTCACCTTCCCCCGCTGGTTCGGCGACGGGCGGCCCACTGTCGTGGCGATCCGCGGTGCGCTCGAAGCGGTGGCGTAGGACTCTCGTCATTCGCCGACAACTTCTTACGGAAATCGACAAAAGCGTGTAGCTTCCTGTCTGAAGCCGGCCACGCCGGTTCCGACACAAGGGAGTGAACACGATGGCGTTGCCGCTGCTGCTGGACGATGCGCTCGTCGCGACGGAATCGGGCTTCGCCCTGCGCGTGAGCCTGCCGTGGATCCGGTCGATGCCTGTCGCCTCCGTCACCGACATCGCGGTGCAGGTCGACGGGTCCCCCGTCCCTGTCGCGGTCCGGCTGGATGAGCGCGAGGTCGAACCCGACGCCCTCCACGCCGAGCAGGGCTGGTGGTTCATCCAGGACCGGCTCGAGCTGCGCGGCGAACGGATGCTGCCTCCCGGCGCCCACGACATCTCGGTGTCCTTCGTGCTCGTGGTGCCGTACCTGCAGGCCGGGCCGTCCGGGCCGCTCTGCCTGCCGTTCCGCGCCGAGCGCGCGTTGGAGCTCGGGGACGCAGCATCCGTTCGCCCGCACTCGACCGCCGGGCGAACGTCGGGTCGTGAGCCGGCGGGCGCGGCACAGGACGACGCACCCGGTGACTGGATCGTGTCGGCGAGTGCGTTCAATTGGACGCCCGAGGTGATCCGTGCCGAGCGCACAGCCGACGACATCGCGATCGGAGTCGTCGCCGACGGCGTCGCATCGACCATCGAGATCGAGGCGGGCCAGGTGTGGCGCTCGTTCCCCGAGCCGTCCGACGTGGACGTGGATGCGTTCCGCGAGCGTCTGGCCTCCGCGGGCGGCGCCGTGACGATCGTCGGGGCGAGCCTCGACGACTGGATCTCGCCGACGGCTCGGCGCACCGAGCAGGAGCGGCTCGCGTTCCTCGTGCCGCAGCTGCGAGCGGCCGCACGGCTCGGTGCGCGGGGCGTGCGCGTGCCGTTCGGCCAGGCTGGGCCCGGGCTCCTGCGCCTCGCGCAGCCGGTGCTCCACGAGCTGGGTGTGGTGCTCTACGAGGAGATCCAGGGGCAGCAGACGCTCGACCTGCCCGCCGTCGCGGCGAACCTCGAGCTGCTGCAGGGACTCGATGACCCTCGTGTCCGCGTGCTGGTCGACATCAGCCTGCTCATGCCCTCGCTGCCGCCGTCGTACCTCGACGAGCTCCGCCGGGGCGGCGTCGACGAGGAACTGGTGCGGCGCCTCGAGACCGAGTGGCGCGCGCCCGCAACTCACCAGGCGGTGATCGCCGCCCTCCGCGAGGGACGCGTGCCGCCCGCCGTCCACACGCTCTTCATGAACCTGCTCGTGCGCTTCGGCCGATCCGACGTCGCCGACCTCGAGCCGCTGCTGCCGCTCACCGCCGGCGTGCACCTCAAGTTCTGGGACCTCGACGACGCCGACGGCCGCGTCTCCGCGCCGATCGCCGACATCGGGGCGGCCCTGCGACGCACCGGCTTCACCGGCACCCTCACCAGCGAATGGGGCGGCCACGAGTGGCTCGACGCGGATCCCGCGGCGACGACGCGCGCGCACCTCGCGCTCGCGCAGCGCGCACTGTCGGCCGTGGGCACGGCCCGCTGACCGCGGGTCGCTCGACCGCACGAAGGGGCCGGACGCGACGCGTCCGGCCCCTTCGTCGTCCCGCGGCTCAGCCCTCGTGGTTGTAGTACGGCCACGGCAGGAAGCGGCGCTCGCCCCGACGGTCGGGACCGTCGAGGGTGACCTCACCGGTCGCCGCCCATTCGACGCCGCGCGGGAACATGCGGATGAACTCGATGCGGCGGAACGTGTCGATGTCGTGGCCGATCGTGATGGTGAACGACCGGCCGGCGCCGTAGTCGTTGATCCAGGCGATCGGCTGATCCGTGTTCATGCCGGGGAGCGCAGCGATGCCCTCCGGCGGGATCGCCACCGGGTAGTGCGACATCGGCCACATCGGCGCCTTCTCGTACGACTCGAGGTCGTCGTACGTCGTGAGGAGCACCTGGGCGCCCTCGGCGATCTCGACGCCGGTGAGGATGTCGTCGCCGGTGACCGTCCACCGGGCGCTGATGCCCTCGGTGATCGCGTGCCGCGGCTCGACGGTGTCGAGCTGCGCCTCACCCCACGGGCGGGGCCGCAGTCCCCCGGCGACGGTGAGACGGGAGCCGCGCATGACGTTGTACTCGTCGGGGTAGCCCCAGTCGTCCTCCTGCGCGGCGGAGCCGTGGAACCACACGATGCCCTTGCCGTCGTCATGGACGAACTTCAGGAGCGCAGCATCCGTCTCCGCTCCGAAGCCGACCGCCTTCTCGTGGTAGCCGTCGCGGCCCTCGAAGACGACGATCACGACGTCGTACTTGTCGATGATGTCGGCGCCGAGCCCGCGCGGATCCTCGACGATGCGGACCCGGAAGCGCCCGGTGTCTTCGAGCAGCGTCGTGAGCCACTGGTTGTGCTGACGGAAGCTGCGGAACTCGTTGTCGTGCTCGCGGGTCATGTGACCCGACAGGATGAGCACGTTCAGGACATCGGTCATGCGGAACGCTCCTTCGTGCAGGGCGTGCGACGGCACGCCGAACAGGGTCCCGAGTGGATCCGGGACCCTTCGGGTCGAGACCTAGTCGGCCTTCGTGGAGAACGCGGCGTCGAATGCCGCGGCGGGGGGCGTGATCGCGTTGAGCTTGCGGACGAACTCGATCGCCTCGGGGGCGCCGTCGAGGCGATCCATGCCGGCGTCCTCCCACTCGATCGAGGTGGGCCCGTCGTAGCCGATCGCGTTGAGCGCGCGGAACAGCGGCTCCCACGGCACCGCGCCGTGCCCGGTCGACACGAACGTCCAGCCGCGACGCGGGTTCGCCCAGGGCAGGTGGGAGCCGAGCACGCCGTTGCGGCCGTCGAGGTTGGTGATCGACTCCTTCACATGCACATGGAAGATGTCATCGGCGAAGTCGAGGACGAACGCCACCGGGTCCAGCTGCTGCCACATGAAGTGCGACGGGTCGAAGTTCAGGCCGAAGCTCTTGCGATGGCCGATGGCATCGAGGGTCGCCTTGGCCGTCCAGTAGTCGTAGGCGATCTCGCTCGGGTGCACCTCCAGTCCGAACCGCACGCCGACCTCTTCGAACACGTCGAGGATCGGGTTCCACCGGTCCGCGAAGTCCTGGTATCCCGCGGCGATCCACTCGTCGGACGCCGGCGGGAACATCGCGACCGCCTTCCAGATCGACGACCCGGTGAAGCCGTTCACGGTCTTCACACCGAGCTTCGCAGCGAACCGCGCGGTGTTCTTCATGTCCTCCGCGGCCCGCTGACGCACTCCCTCCGGCTCACCGTCTCCCCATACCCGACTGGGAAGGATGTCCTTGTGCCGCACGTCGATGGGGTCGTCGCACACCGCCTGGCCGGTCAGGTGGTTCGAGATCGCCCACACCTTGAGGCCGTGGCGCTCGAGGATGTCCTTGCGGGACTGCACGTACTCCTCGTCGTCCCACCGGGACACGTCGATGTGGTCGCCCCAGCAGGCGATCTCGAGGCCGTCGAAGCCCCATTCGCCCGCGAGCCGCGCGACCTCCTCGAACGGCAGATCGGCCCACTGGCCGGTGAAGAGGGTGATCGGACGAGGCATCGAAGCTCCTTCGCTTGTTGTCATGAACCTATCCGGCGATGCGCCGGTGGCAGCGGGTCATCCCGCGTTCGTCTCGGCCACGACCGGCGCACCGACGCGCACCCAGCCGGAGTCGCTCTGCGAGCTCTCCTCGACGGCGGCCAGCACGCGCTGCACGGACAGCCCCTCGGCGAACGACGGGTGCGGGTCGGTGCCCTCGCTGATCGCGGTCACGAGGTCCACGACCTGGTGGCTGAACCCGTGCTCGTAGCCGAGCATGTGACCGGCCGGCCACCATGCGGCGACGTACGGATGCTGCGCCTCGGTGACGAGGATCCGCGTGAAGCCCTGCGTCGGTTCCGGCGCCGTCCGGTCGTAGAACCACAGCGTGTTGAGGTCTTCGAGGTCGAACCGCAACGCGCCGGCGGAGCCGGAAACCTCGATCGACAGGTCGTTCTTGCGACCGGTCGCGAACCGCGAGGCCTCGAACGAGACGAGCGCGCCCGACTCCAGGCGACCGGTGAAGATCGCGATGTCGTCGACGGTGACCTCTCCGTACCCTTCCGCCGCGGTGCCCGAGAGCCCCGAGCCGGAGCCCTGCAGCGGCCGCTGCTTCACGATCGTGTCCACCACACCCGACACCGAGGTCACGTCCAGACCGGTGACGAACTGCGTCATGTCGATGATGTGCGCCCCGATGTCGCCCAGAGCCCCCGATCCCGCGTGCTCCTTCTGCAGGCGCCACGCGAGCGGCATCTCGGGATCGACGAGCCAGTCCTGCCGGTATGCCGCCCGTACCTGTGCGATCTTGCCGACCGCGCCCTGCGCGATCAGATCGCGGAGGAACGTGACAGCGGGCACCCGTCGATACGTGAACCCCACCATGGACCGCACGCCACGCGCGGCGGCGCGGGAGGCGGCCTCGGCCATCGCCGCGGCCTCTTCGACCGTGTTCGCCAACGGCTTCTCGCACAGCACGTGCTTGCCGGCCTCCAGCGCCGCGATCGCGATCTCGGCGTGCGAGTCACCCGGCGTGACGATGTCGACGACGTCGATGTCGTCGCGCGCGATCACCTCGCGCCAATCGGTCGCCGACTCCGCCCAGCCCCACTGGGCCGCAGCATCCGCCACCGCCTCCGCGTTGCGGCCGACGATCACGGCCATCTCGACGTCGTCCGGCAGCGAGAACACGTGCGGCGCCTGCCGCCACCCGACCGAGTGCGCGGCGCCCATGAACCCATAGCCGATCATGGCCACCCGCAGCGTCATGCGAGCACGACGTCTCGCTCGACCGGCACGCGGTTGGTGACGTAGCGGCCCGGGCCGCCGTCGGTGCCCGGCATGATCTGCATGTACAGCAGACGCATCGTGAGCACGACCTCGACGGTGAGCTTTTCGCCGGGCTCGGGCGCACGACCGAGGTCGATCAGGACGTCGGGCCGATCGGCGACGAACCAGAGCGTGTCCCACTGCTCGGGAAGCTCCTCGACGCGGTACTCGCGTCCGTTGAGTGCGAATCGCAGGTTCTCGGTCGGGACCGCGACACCGTTGACGGATGCCGCGACCCCGTCGACGGCCGAGAGCCAGAGGCTGCGGTACCAGGGCAGCTGCACCGAGACGGCGAGACCGGTGTCGGTGCGGCGGACGTCCTTGTCGGCGAAGAGGGAATTGTGCGTGGCCATGACTGTTCCTCAGGCGTAGGTGTCGGTGAAGTGGTCGTGCGGCACGGGAGGCGCCGGCTCGAGCTTCTGCACCGTCTCGGGGCTGTAGGGGTGGTTGTTCGAGGGGACCGGTTCGTCCGCCGGCGGCATGAAGACGGGCTTGCCGTCGTCGCCGAAGTACATCAGGTCGAGGTCGAACGCCCCCTGGTTCTTCATGCCGAAGCTGACCCAGTTCTCCTCGAACGGTGCACGCGCGAGCTCGTAGCAGCGGAACTTCCAGAACTTCCACTCGCCGTCCTGCTTGAGGAAGTCGATGGCGTACTTGCACCACACCCAGTGCGCCCAGACCTTCTT
Organism: Microbacterium sp. NPDC056057; assembly: GCF_042266945.1. Lineage (NCBI taxonomy): Bacteria > Bacillati > Actinomycetota > Actinomycetes > Micrococcales > Microbacteriaceae > Microbacterium > Microbacterium sp. NPDC056057. Next base: position 904,538 of record NZ_JBHJWS010000001.1, on the reverse strand, counting down.
GCCGAGCACCTCCTCGGGCGAGTACATGTCGGGGAAGGCCTCGGCGACCCTCGGGTCGGTCAGTCCCGACTCCGTGCCGGCCATGAGCCACACGCCCTTGGCGGTCTGGCCGTCACCGGCGACTTCGATGACAGGCGTGGTGGTGGCGTGGAGGATGAGCTTTCCGACGGGCGTGGGCCGGTCGCGGTGGTAGCGCGTGACACTCTCCCACGTGGTGTACTGCCCCGCGTTCGTGTAGCGCGCGCGGATGCCCTCGGTACCCTCCTTCACCCACAGCGGGATGATCTGCTCGTCCTGGAAGGCGTTGTGCAGGTACATGTAGCGGTTGAAGAGGTTCTCCACCTGCCCGCGGTCCTCGGCACGCTGAGCCAGCCGCTGAGCGGCGGCCAGCTGGTCGCGCAGGTCGGCAAGCTCGGCGGCGAGCTCCGCGACCGAGATGTCGGTCGTGATGTCAGACATTCGCGGTCTCCTTCGACTGCTCGGCGACGGTGTCTTCGATGGCCTTGCGCATGAGCGCGTGCTGCTTCTTCACGAGGTCGATGGGGTCAGCCTCGCCGAGATCCTGGAAGGCATGGCCCTCCCACTCGCTCGACAGGTAGCCCTGGTACCCACCCACGACGAACTGCTTGACGATGCGCGGGATGTCCATGGCGGGCTCTTCGCCGTCGACGCCGATGTCGTAGAACTTCGCGTGGACGTGGAAGATCTGCGGCATGATGTCGAGCCACTCCTCCGCCGGCACGAGCCCGTGCATGTTGAAGGCGAGGCGCGTGAACGGGCCGAACGTCAAGGGGTCGACGCCCTCGCTCACGAGGTAGTCCTCGAACTTCTGGTTGCGCACGTGCATGGGCGTCGGCTCATGCCAGATCTCGTCCATGACGGTGAAGTGCTTCTCGTCCATCCCCATTTTGCCCAGCTGCGCGAGCAGCGTCGGCGACAGGCTGTGCATCGTCGAGGAGAAGTCGGCGGTGAAGCCCAGGCGATCGCTCCCGAGCTCGGCGTACACCTCGCGGATCTCGACGACCTTGGGGTCGTTGGGTCCCGACGGCGCGTGGATCTCGTAACCGAGGTACTGGTCGTACTGCTCGGCGAGGGGAAGCAGCCGCCGCAGCAGCTCCTTCCCAGCCGACCGGATGACGATCTTCTTGAACCCGAGGGTGTTCGCGGTCTTGAGCTGGCGCGCGAAGAAGTCGTGCTCCTCGTCCGGCGTCATGTCGCGGTCCTTGCGGCGCCCCATGTCGAGGTTCGTGCCGACAGCGCTCGCCTCGAGGCCGTACTTCTCGAGCGAGTCGAACCAGAGCTTCACGAACTCCTTGTCGACGTCGGGGTACGTGCGCAGCAGCTGGGCGATGTTGAACTCCACGCCGGGTCCGATGCCCTCTTCGGCGACGGCGGCGATCAGCGTCTCGGGCGTGTAGAGGCCCGCGGCGAATTCGCTCGTCATCGAGTAGAGGGTCGTTCCGAGCTTGATGCCGGTGCCGGCGATGCCGTCGGTCATGCGGATGCTCCTTGCGTGGTGGGAAGCCAGGCGGCGAGCTGCGCCCGCGCCTCGGCACGGTCGGTGGTCATGCGAGAGCCAGCCGCCTCGGCGGCCGACCGCTGCACGGCCTGCTCGCCGGCGATGATGTCGAACGGGGACTGCCAGTGGTTCCAGTGCCAGCCCTCGTACTCGCTCGAGACGGCGCCGTTGTAGCCGTTCTCGACAAGCAGGCGGATGAGGTCGCGCACCGGCACCGAGGGCTCTTCACCCGACTCGTCGATGCCGAAGAACTTGCCGTGCACATGCCTGATCCACGGCACGATCTCGAGCCAGTCGTCCACGCGCGCGGGACCGAAGAGGCCTGTGCCGTTGATGGCGAAGTCGATGCCGAGGTCGGGGCGTCCGTTCTGCGCGGCGAGGCCGATGAACCGTCCGAAGCGCTGACCGTGGTCGGCTTGGTCGGCAGGCGGGCCCTGCTCGTAGAACTCGTCCCACAGGTCGACGACCTTGCCGAGGAGCTCCTCCGACGCGCCGCGGCGGCGGTAGGCCTCGAGCAGCGACGGCGCGAAGCCGGTCACCGTGGCGCCCCAGTCCATCGTGAAGCCGAGGAACGGCGAGCCGACCTTCTCGTAGCGGTCGCGGAGCGCCAGGATGCGCGGGTGCGATGCGTACTGATCGGCGTGCACCTCGAGGGCGAGCGTGACGCCGTACTCCTCGGCGATCGGCGCGAGCGCCTCCATCGAGTCGGGCGTGATGGAGATCTGCACGCGCGCGATCGGAAAGCCGAGCTTGGCGGCCGCCGCGATCTGGCGGCGCATGTACTCGAGCAGCTCGTCCTGCGTGAGCAGGCGGTCGCGGTGGATGCCGATGTCGGCGTTCACAGCGAGCGAGGTCGTGACGAGTCCGGTCTCGTCGACGAGGTCGCGGAACCAGCCGGCGAAGCGGTCGTCGATCTCGGGGAAGCCGCGGAAGCTCGAGAAGCCGATGATCTCGAGGCCGGGGCCGTAGCCGTCGGCCGCCACCTTGCGGATGAGGCCCTCGAGGTCGTACTCGCGGCCGTGGAAGGCGCGGGTGAAGCTGTACAGCGTCACGCCCTGGATCGGAGAACCCGGTCCCTGAGCCTGTCGAAGGGTGGTCATGCCGCCACCGCCTTTCGTGCGGTCATGTTCTTGGCGTCGCGCTCCTCGATGTGGAGCACCTCGTTCTCGCCGATGACGATGTACGGGATGTACAGGGTGAGGCCGACCTCGACCTTGTGCTCGGCGTCGCCGGCGAGCTCGAGGTCGCCCGAGAGCACGGCGGAGTCGGTCGGGAACCACCAGTCCTGGGTGTTCGGCACGAGCTCGTCGAACGTGAAGGCCTGGCCGTTCATCCCCCAGCGGAGGGAATCGGCCGGCACCTCGACGCCGTCGACGGTGAGCGTGGCGCGGCCGATGCACGAGGCGGGCAGCGCGCGGTACCACGGCAAGCGAACCTCGACCGAGACGCGGGCGCCATCGGTCGTGAGCGTTCCCTGCTCGATGATGCGATCGGGGATCACAGAGTCCTCCTTGACACTTACTTCTTGTTTCTACACTCTAATGTCGAAAATAGACATAAGCAAGACTTCACCGTCGTTTCGAGGCGTTTCGTCTCGCTTCGCTCGCTCAACGACCGGGGGTGAGGGTCCGAGCGATGTGGCGCGCTCCGCGCACCCCGAGCGCGACCGACGTCAGCGTGGGGTTGCACGCCGTCGCGGTCGGGATGACGCCGTTGCCGGCGACGAACAGACCGGGTACGCCCCACACCTCGCTGTCAGGGCTGCAGACGCTCTGCCCGTCGTCGGTCTCGCCCATGCGGGTCGTGCCCTGGTAGTGCAGCGAGGCACCGAGCGGCATCGTGAACGGCCGGTCGCCGATCGGCTCGCCGACGGCCTTCGCCAGCTCGACGATCTCCGCCCGCGCGCGATCGAGCACGGCGTGGTCGCGGTCGGTGAGCGTGTAGTGCAGCCGCATCGCGGGCATCCCGTACGAGTCCTGCTCGGTGTCCGAGAACTCGACGCGGTCTTCCCACTGCAGATCCTTGGCGCAGAACAGGCCGAGCCCGACGATCGATCCGGGGATCACGGGGTCGTCGTCCGCGAGCGGCACCGGCGAGGCGTCGAGCTGCATGATCTGCCCGTGGAACGGCATCTCGTCCGTGAACGGCACCCAGCTGACGCCGCTCTGCTCGGAGAGGGCTCCGGATGCTGCGATCCCGCCCTCTGCGGGCGGCTCGACGTCGCGCAGTCGCGAGGCGTAGACCACCTGCGTCTGGTCGTTGAGCATGCGGCCGAGCGCCGCGGGGCGCACGCCCGACGCCCACAGCACCTGCGGGGTGCGCAGCGCATCTGCAGCGACCACGACGGCGCGGGCGCGCACCTCGTGCACCTCACCGGTGCCGAGATCCCGGACCTCGACGCCCACTGCGCGTCCGTCCTCGACGAGCACGCGCGTCACGAGCGACTCGTCGAACAGCGAGAACCGCGGGTTCGCACGCGTGGCGTCGCCGAGCACGACATCCGAGCCCGACCACACCAGCCGTCCGTCGTCGCGCCGGTGCACCGCGAGCGGCATACGCTGCACGCGTGCGGCGTCGGCGCGACCGTCGTCGACGACGGCGGCGAGCCGGTCGCGCACGAGCGCGGTATACGGCGCCGCGTCGAAGGCATCCGTCGTCACCCCCAGAAGCCGATCGCCGGCGGCGAGCAGGTCGTCGAGGTCGTCGAGGAACGCGATGCGCTCGCTCCCGCCCGGACGCGGACAGGCGCCGGTCCAGTGGGCCGCCATGCCGCCGACGTTGCTCGAGAACGCCGCGACCGGAAGGCCGTCCTCCCCGTCGACCTGATAGCCGTCGGCGAGGAGATAGGTGCCGGGGCGCGCGCGTCGCTCACCCGACTTCACCGCTCCGGGCGAATTCACCGTCGCCGCGCCCGCCCCGGGGCCCTCCGAGCGTTCCTGCGCCCGGGCACGGAGCCCCGCGTCTTCGATGTTCTTCACGTGCGCACCCGGCGGGTAGGAGACCGTGGGCCCGACCTCGAACATCGCGATCGAGGCATCCGGCGCCTCCTCGCTCAGGATGCGCGCGTACGTCGCACCGGCGGGACCGCTGCCGACGATCGCGACGTCGACCGACGCGGGGTAACGGCTCATGCGGTGACCGCCAGCTCACGGATGAGGGCGACGGATGCCGCGGACTCGACCGTCGGGTAATACTCGAGGCCGATCGGCCCGTCGTAGCCGTTGGCACGGAGGATGCCGAAGCGCTCCGCCCAGTCGAGTTCGCCGGTGCCCGGTTCGCCGCGGCCGGGGGCGTCGGCGAGCTGGACGTACTTCACGAGGTCGCCCGCGTTGGCGAGTTCGACGGCCATATCCTCGCCCTCGACGGCCGAGTGGTAGATGTCGTAGAGCACGCCGAACCGCGGGGACGCGACGCCGCGGGCGACGTAGACCGCCTCGGCGGTGCGGTCCAGGAGCGAGCCGGGGTGGTCGACGCGCACGTTGACCGGCTCGAGCACGAGCGTGACGCCCGAGCCGTCGATCTGTGCGATGGCCTTCTGGTAGATCTCGATGAGCTTGTCGAGCTGCACCTGACGCTTCCAGCCGCCGAAGCCCGTGCCGCTGCCGACGACGATGCGGGGGCAGCCGAGGTCGGTGGCGATCGCGACGCCCTCGTCGAGCTTGCGGAAGAACTCCGAGTGGTCCCACGGCGGGATCATGAACTGCGTGCGGGGCTCCGCAAGCTGGGCGGTCAGCTGCGTGCCGGTCTCTTCGAGCGCGGCCTTGAGCGCCGGCAGATCCTTGGGCGTCGCCGGGGCGTCCACCCCGGTGGGGCCCCACATCTCGACGGCGTCGAACCCCGCCGCGGCGGCCGCGCGCACGCGGTCGTGGTAGTCGCCGGCCTCCGTGAAGAGGAGTTCGATGTTGGGTGCGAGCTGATACATGGGTGAGCCTTCTCTCGGTCCCCGAGCGCGTCGAGGGGTCAGAACATCGGGTGGTCGTGGACGGCATGCACGGGGACCTGCTGCAGCACGTCCCAGTGCTCGACGATCCGGCCGTCCTCGAATCGGTAGATGTCCGCGACCGCGGCGTCCGCAGCGCCGGGTCGGGAGGCTTTCACGTGCACCATGGCGAGGTCGCCGTCCACGAGGATGCGCTGGATGTCGAACGTCGCCTCCGGCGATCCGTCGAACTTCGGGGTGAGCATCTCGATCGCCGGCCCGGGCCCGTCGCCGATGGTGGGGTTGTGCTGGATGTAGTCGTCCGAGACGAGGAAGGCGAACGCATCCGCCACACGCTTCTGCGTGTAGAAGAGGTCGACGAACGTCTCGAACGCCGCGCGGTTGTCGGCGCCCACGGCGGATCGGCCTCTCAGCCCTTCAGGCCGCCGGCGAAGCCCTGGATGAACTTCTTCTGGGCGAACATGTAGAAGAGCAGGATCGGGATCATCGAGATGATCACGACGGCGAAGATCTTGTTCCACGCCGATACGAGGCCGCCGACGTACGTGTACATCGCGACGGGCAGCGTCTGGGTCGTCGAGCCGCCCAGGAAGATCAGCGAGTTGAAGAAGTCGTTCCAGACGATGAGACCCGCGAGGATCGCGACCGTGCCGGTGGCCGGGGCCATGAGCGGGAGCACCACCCGGAAGAACGCCTGGGTCGGCGAGGCTCCGTCGATGACGGCGGCTTCCTCGTACTCGGTCGTGAGGCCGCGGAAGAAGCTGGCGTAGAGGAACACCGACAGCGGCAGCAGGATGCCGATCCACAGCAGGATCATGCCGATCGCGTTGCCGGTGAGGCCGACGGACCGGGCTCCGATGTAGAGCGGCACGGTGCCCAGCTGCGCCGGCAGGATGATCGCGATGAGCACGAGGTAGAAGGTCAGGTTCGTCCACGCGCGGGTGCGACGGGTGATGACGTATGCGGCGACCGAGCCGAAGAGCACCAGCCCGAAGATGGCGCCCGCCGTGATGATCGCGCTGTTGAGGATCGCCATCGGGATGCTGTTGCGTCCGCCGGTGGTCAGGACCTCGATGAACGCGTTGAAGTCGAGCGACTGCGGCGGCGCCATGGCGCTCGTGGTCAGCGCCTCCTGGTCGGTCTTGAACGCGGTGGCGATCAGGAAGTAGAAGGGCAGCAGCCCGATGATCGTGATGATCCAGATGAGGACTTCCCGCACCGCGGTGAGCTTGGTGTAGCGGAACATGTCAGGCCTTTCGAGCGGCGTCGCGGTCGCGCGTCGCGTACTGCTGGAGGATCGCGAAGACGAGGATGATGAGGGTCAGCACGAGCGCGAGCGCCGAGCCGAAGCCGAACTGGCCGAGCGAGAACGCCTGCTTGTACACCTGGGTCGCGAGGGTCTCGGTGGCGCCTGCCGGACCGCCGGCCGTGAGCGCGAGGATCTGGTCGAAGATCCGCAGGCCCTGGATGATGCCGAGGGTCGTCGCGATCGCGATGGAGGGACGGATGCCGGGGACCGTGACGTGCCAGAACCGCTTGAAGACGCCGGCACCGTCGAGCGCGGCCGCCTCTTCGAGCTCGACCGGCACCGAGGCGAGGCCGGCCAGGTAGATCACCATGACGAAGCCGGTCTGCTGCCAGACGACCGTGAGCAGGATCGCCCAGATCGACCAGGTCGGGTCTGCGAGCCAGACCTTCTGCATCTCTTCGAGGCCGATCGCGGCGAGGAAGCCGTTGAGCGGGCCATTGAACTGGAAGATGAACTTCCAGACGTACGCGACGGCGAGCGGGCTCAGCACGACGGGCATGAAGAGCAGCGTCCGCAGGATGTAACGGGTCTTCAGCGTGCGGTTGATGGCCAGGGCGAAGCCGAGCCCGAGGATGTTCGTCAGGATGACGGAGCCGAACGCGAGGAAGAGGGTGTTGATCACGGCGCCGACCATGAGCGGGTCGTTGAAGATCCGCACGAAGTTGTCGAGGCCGATGAACTCCCAGTCGCCGAGACCGGTCCAGTTCGTGAAGGCGAAGAACCCTCCGGTGAGCGTCGCCGCATAGTGGACCGCGATGACGAGGATGATGGCCGGAAGGGCCCACCACCAGTGCCCGTAGCTGATCAGCGGGCGGCGGCCGCCGCGGGGGCGCGGCGTGCGTCGGGCTTCGGGTGGCACCGTGAGGGTGCGCGTCGCGTCTCGCTCGATCGTCACTGTCATCTACTCTCTGACCTCGTCGTCATGCGCCCCTTCACCGGCGGCGTCACAGCCACTATCACACACTTGTGTCGGAAGCACACATTAGTTCTGGCAATACCGGATATAAGTGGTTCGGGACCCCGTCGCGGGCCGTTCCTCGCGCAGGATGAGGAACGTGGCCGAGTCATCGTCGAGCGCGCCCGAGGGCCTCTCCTTCCTGTGGCAGAACTTCGTCGACCCGCCCGACGAGGCGCGCCCGCGCGCCTGGTGGCACTGGATGGACGGCAACATCGATCCCGCCGGCATCGTGCGGGATCTGACCTGGCTGCACGATGTCGGCGTGCGCGGCGTACAGCTCTTCGACGGCGGCATGGGGGTTCCCCTCGTCGTGCCCGAACCGGTGCGGCCAGGAACGGACGCCTGGCACGAGGCGATCAGGACGACGTCGCGCACGGCGTCCGCCCTCGGCCTCGAGCTCGCCGTCGCGACGTCATCGGGCTGGAGCGCCGCGGGCGGTCCGTGGGTGGGGCCCGGCGACGCCATGAAGAAGCTGGTGTGGTCGGAGTGCGTCATCGACGGCGGCGAGCGCCGCGCCGTCGAGCTCCCGCCGCTGCCGGCGGTCGCCGGCGCGTTCCAGGACTCCCCACGCCCCGGCGCGGACTCGCGCGAGCCGTGGGCGGTGGACTGGCGGGTGGTCGCCCTGCCGGCCGCGCCGGCGCAGGAGGCGCTCCGGCCGGACCGGGTGCACGGCTCCGCCCCCGTCGCCGACGTGGACCGGCTCGTCGACGGCTCGTTCGACGGTGCCGTCTCGCTCCCCCGGGATCCCGACGCGTGGTCGTCGGCCTGGCTCGAGCTCGACTTCGACGAGCCCGTGACGGTCAGCTCGGTCACGCTCGGCCTTCCCGGGCCGCGCGGATTCGGCGCCGCGCCTCCGCCCGAGGCGGTGCTGCAGGTGAGCGACGACGGCGACGGCTACCGCGACGTCGTCACGCTGCCGGCCACAACGGTGCCGGCGAGATCTGCGACGTTCGCCCCGGTCACGGGCCGCCGCTTCCGGTTGATGCTGTCGGGCGCGAGCGCCGCCGAGGCGCTCCCGCCCGTCGCCGACGGCGTGCGGCTGCCCCCGGTGCTCCGCCGCAGCGACGCGTTCCTCGTCTCCGAGTTCGCGCTGCGCAGCGGCGCCCGCGTGCACCAGGCCGAGGTGAAGGCGGGCTTCGGCGTCACCCCCGACTACTTCGCGATCGACACGATTCCCGCACTGGATGCTGCTTCCCCCGCTCCGTCGGAGATCCACGACCTCACCGCCCGCGTCGACGGCGACCGCCTCACGTGGGACGCCCCGCCGGGGCGCTGGCGAGTGCTGCGGATCGGGGCATCACTCACCGGCCAGACCAACGGACCGGCGCTGCCGGACGCGACCGGCCTCGAGGTGGACAAGCTCGACGGCCGCCGAGTCGCCGCGTACCTCGAGCGGCATCTCGAGCGGTTCGCACCCGGTCGGTACGACGCCCTGCTCAGCGACAGCATCGAAGCCGGGGCGCAGAACTGGACCCACGGGATCCTCGAGCGCTTCCGCGACCTGCGCGGCTACGACCCGACGCCCTGGCTGCCGACGCTCGCGGGGTATCTCGTGGGCGGGGCCGAGGCATCCGATCGATTCCTCTACGACTACCGTCGGACGCTCGCGGAGCTGCTCGCGACCGAGTACTACGGAACCCTCGCCGCCGAGGCGCACCGCCGCGGCATGACGTACTACGCGGAGGCGCTCGAGGACGGGCGGCCGCAACTCGGCGACGACCTGGCGATGCGGGCGCACGCCGACGTGCCGATGGGCGCCATGTGGACGTTCGATCCCGAAGCCGGTCCGCGGCCGACGTATGTCGCGGACCTCAAGGGCGCAGCATCCGTCGCGCATGTGCACGGCAGGCGGTGGACGGGGGCCGAGGCGTTCACGAGCTTCGACCGCCCGTGGGCCTCGTCGCCGCGGAGCCTCAAGCACGTCGCCGACCTGCAGCTCGCGCTCGGCGTGACGCGCTTCTGCATCCACACGTCGCCGCACCAGCCGTTGACCGCACCGCCGCCGGGCGTCGCGCTCGCGCCGTTCCTCGGACAGGCTTTCACCGCGAACGAGACCTGGGCGAGCATGGCACGCCCGTGGATCGATTACCTCGCGCGGTGCTCGGCCGTGCTCTCGTCGGGTGAGCCCGCCGTCGACGTCGCCGTCTTCGTCGGCGAGGAGGCGCCGGTGACGGGCCTCTACGACGCCGGCTTCGACACGACCGTGCCGGACGGCTTCGACTTCGACTACGTCGGGGCGGACGCGCTGGCGCTGCTGCGGGTGGAGGACGGGGAGCTCGTCGCGCACGGCGCGCGCTACCGGGTGCTCCACCTCGGCGGCTCGAGTCGGCGTCTGACGAGCCAGACGCTGCGCCGGATCGTCACGCTGCTCGATGCGGGAGCGACAGTCGCGGGCGCGCGGCCCGAGCAGTCGCCATCCCTTGCCGACGCCGACGACGAGTTCGCGCGGCTGTGCGACGAGATCTGGGTTCACCCCCGCTCCCGCGGCCGGGTCGTGGCCACGACGAGTCTCGGCGACGCCCTGAGCACGCTGGGCATCACGCCGCACCTCGAGGTCGTCGGCGCGCGGCTGCGCACCATCGCGCGGGTCGTGGACGGGGAGCGCGTCACATTCCTCGCCAATCCGACCGCCGAGGCCGTGACCGCACGGATCATCGTGCCCGCCGAGGTGGCGGCACTCAGCGCGTGGGATCCGGTCGCACTCCGCACCGCGCGGCTGGTCGACGTCGGCGCGGGCGGTGACCGCCGGTCGTTCGAGATCGCACTGGCGCCGTTCGGCTCGGTGTTCGTGGTGCCGGACGGTCATGGCCCGACGGCGGCCATGGGGACCGTCGACCGTCGGACGATCGAGGAAGCGTGGACGCTGGAGCTTCCCGGCCGCCCGCCGGTCGCGCTGCCCGACGGACCACGCCTGTGGACCGACCTCGACGACGAGGCACGGGCGTTCTCGGGAACGGCGGTCTATCGCACGCGGTTCACGCTGACCCGGCAACCGGACGACCGGCGGATCACGCTCGATCTCGGACGCGTAGGCGACATCGCCCGGGTGGTCCTGAACGGCATCGAGTGCGGGATCGCGTGGACGGCGCCGTTCCACGTCGATGTGACCGCGGCGGTGAAGGCGGGCGACAACGCGCTCGAGGTCGAGATCGCGAATCCGTGGCGCAATCGGCTCATCGCCGAGGCATCCGTCCCCACCGGCGAGATCTTCGCCCCGATGACCGAAGTGTTCGAGACGGATGCCGCACCACTGGCCGCGGGCCTCGCAGGGCCGGTGGCGCTGCTTATCGAGATGACCCACTGACCTGGGCGAAATGGCGGATCACCCAGGCAATTGCCGCACATAAGCATCGCTAATGTCAGAAACCTACATATCGTGCGACGCTTGATGTGCGGCCCCGAGGCCGAGCCAGCAACCCGAGCTGGCGACAACGAAGTCACGAAAGGGTCGAAATGCCACAGCACACTGCTTCCCGGCCTCTCCGGTGGTCGCTTCTCGCGGCTCCCCTCGCCGGGGTCCTCATCCTCGCCGGCTGTTCCGGCGGCGGCGACGACAGCGGCGGAGACTCCGGCGACTCCGCCGACAAGGGGTTCACGCTCATGGTCGCCGAGGCGAACGACGCGGACAACTACTACGAGCAGCTCACCGACATGTACACCAAGGAGACCGGCGTTCCGGTCGAGGTGATCCCGTACCCGTCGGACGCGTACAACACGCAGGTCACCACGCAGCTCCAGGCCGGCAACGCCGCCGACGTGATGATCCTCGCCCCCGGCACCGGCCAGCCGATCTCGGTGGTCACGCTCGCCGAGGCGGGCTTCCTCGAGCCGCTCGACGACACCAGCGCGGGCATCATCCCCGCGGGCAGCGAGGCGCAGTACACCGTCGACGACAAGGTCTACGGCCAGCCCACCGCCCTCGCCCCCGTCGGCCTCATCTACAACTCCGCCGGCGCCGAAGAGGTCGGCATCGACGAGTACCCGGCGACGTACGACGACCTGCTGGCCGCCTGCCAGACGGCCCGCGACGGCGGAAAGACCTTCACGGTGCTTGCCGGCGGCGTGCCGTTCAACACCGGCCTGTTCGCCCAGCTCATCTCGGCCACTCGCGTCTACGAGGGCACCCCGGACTGGAACGAGCAGCGGGCGGCGGGCGACGTCACCTTCGCCGACAGCGACGGCTGGAAGGAGACGCTCGACGACATCGTCGAGCTCAACGACACCGGCTGCTTCCAGGACGGCGCCGCGGGCGGCACGTTCGACAACATCACCGCCGGCATCGGCGGCGGCACGGCCCTGACGGCGGCGACGCCCGGCTCGGCCGCGGCCTCGATCGGCGGCGCCACCGGCCTCGACATCACCGTCCAGGCCTTCCCGCCGGCAGACGGCCAGGAGCCCTTCACGCTCGCCTCGGCGAACTACGCCTGGGCCATCAACGCGAAGTCCGACGACGCCGTGAAGACCTCCGCGCAGGACTTCCTCGACTGGGCGGCCCAGCCGGAGCAGGCCAAGACCTACGCCGACCTGGCCGGCTATGTGCCGATCACCGGCGTGACCGCCGACGACCTGCTCCCGAGCTACGCGCCGATCGGCGACCTGCTCGAGTCGGGCGCCTACACGGGCCTCCCCAACGCCAGCTGGCCGAACCCCGCCGTGTACGACGCGCTCGGCGTCGGAGTGCAGGGCCTCCTGACCGGTCAGAAGACAGTCGACCAGGTGCTCTCCGACATGGACGCGGCGTGGGGCAACTGACCCGCTGAATCCGCAGTGAACGATGCCGCCCGGGGCCCCGCGCCCCGGGCGGCATCGTCATGATCCCCGACCGAGTCTCAGCCGTCCCGCGCTCAGGTAGCGCAACGCGCGGCATGACTCGCGCGACCCCGCGTGTCGCGACCCTCGAACCCGGAATCCGCGGGTTGGCCCACCACTCAGGTGGCGCAACACGCGGCATGACTCGCGCGACCCCGCGTGTCGCGCCCCCCGAAGGAGCACCAGATGAACCGATCCGCCCGCGTGCAGCGGCTGCTCGCCGAGATGACCCCGGCTGAGAAGCTCGGCCAGCTGCAGATCGTGTTCCGCCCGCGGCACGACGATGCCGCGGAGCTCATCCGCGAGGGGCTCGGCTCGATCTTCTGGCCCCGGTCGTCGGCGGCGACCAACGCGCTGCAGCGGGTCGCCGTGGAAGAGACGCGCCTCGGCATCCCCGTGCTGGTCGGGCTCGACGTCATCCACGGGCAGCGCACGATCGCGCCCGTCCCGCTCGCGCAGGCCGCGAGCTTCGATCCTTCGCTCGTCGAGGAGCTCGCCGCGCTCGCGGCCGCCGAAGCGCGCTCGGGCGGTGTCACGTGGACTTTCTCCCCCATGGTCGACGTGTCACACGATCCGCGCTGGGGCCGCGTGGTGGAGGGGTTCGGCGAGGACGTCCACCTCACCTCTGTCATGGGCCGCGCGATGGTGCGCGGCTACCAGGGCGACGCCCTCGCCGGCCCACAGGCGATCGCCGCGACCGCGAAGCACTTCGTCGCCTACGGTCAGCCCGAGGGCGGCCGCGACTACAACACGGTCGACATGTCGGAGCACCGGCTGCGCAACACGTATCTCGAGCCGTTCCGCGCGGTCGTCGACGAAGGCGCGGCCTCGGTGATGGCGTCGTTCAACACCGTCGCCGGTGTGCCGATGCACGCCAACCGGCGGCTGATGACGGGGGTGCTCAAGGACGAGTGGGGGTTCCCCGGCGTCGTCGTCGGCGATGCCGAGGGCGTGCGCAATCTGCTTCCTCACGGCATCGCCGAGGATCTGACGGATGCCGCCTCCCAGGCGTTCCGCGCCGGGCTCGACGTCGAGATGGGCGGCGCCCCTTCGGAGGTCGCCGACGCCCTGCTCTCAGCGATCGACCCCGCGCGCCTCGACGACGCCGTCGCCCGCGTGCTCGCGCTCAAGGAGTCGCTCGGTCTCTTCGACTCCCCGTACGCGAGCGAGGGGGACGAGCTCACCGCCCCGACCGACGCCGGGCGAGCGCTCGTGCGGCGCGCCGCCGCCCGGTCGTCGGTGCTGCTCAAGAACGACGGGACGCTGCCGCTCGGCGCACCCGCGCGCGTGCTGCTGACGGGCCCTTACGCCGACTCGACCGATCACCTCGGCGCATGGACGCAGTCCTTCGGCGCGGATGCAGGGACCATCGCCGGTGAGTTCGCCGCGCGACGACCCGATGTCGATCTGCGGGTCGTCCGCGGCGTCGACTTCCTCGGCGAGGACGCATCCGGCATCGCGGACGTCGTCGCGGCCGCCCGGGCCAGCGACGTCGTCGTGGTGCTCGTCGGTGAGCCCAGCGCGCTGTCGGGCGAGGCCGCCTCCCGCAGCGACCTGCGCCTGCCGGGCCGCCAGGAGCAGCTGATCCGCGAGATCGCCGCCACCGGCGTCCCGTTCGCCGTCGTCCTCGAGACGGGACGCCCGCTGGTCGTCTCGGATTGGATCGACCTCGCGGGAACGGTCGTCGTCGCCTGGCACGGCGGCACCGAGGCCGCGGCCGCGATCGTCGACGTGCTCCTGGGCGACGCCGATCCCGCCGGACGCCTGCCGATGTCCTGGCCGCGGTCGATCGGGCAGATCCCGATCCACTACGCGCACGAGAACACCGGTCGCCCCGCGACGACGGGCGGATCGCTCACCACCGAGACCGCCGACATCGGCCTGCACGGCCCCGCGAACGTGCAGGACAAGTACACCTCGAAGTACCTCGATCTCGAGCTCGGCCCGGAGTTCCCCTTCGGCCACGGCTCGGGCTATGCGACCTTCGCGCACGCTCCGGCGACGCCGTCCGCTTCCTCGATCAGCGGCGCCGAACTCGACGGCGGCGCGACGCTGTCACTGTCGCTCGAGGTCGCCAACACGTCGGCGCGCAGCGGCGACGAGATTGTGCAGGTCTTCGTCGAGGACGTCGTCGCGAGCGTCGCTCCTCCGGTCCGCCGGCTCGTCGCGTTCGAGCGCCGGACCATCGAGCCCGGCCGCACCACGCTGTTCGAGTTCGAGATCGGCCGCGATCAGCTCGGCTTCTGGGCTGTGGATGCTGCGCCCCCGGCGTTCGTCGTGGAGCCCGGCCTCTTCCGCCTGCACATCGGTGCAACGCTCGCCTCGACCCAGGCCGTCGACCTGCGGGTCGTCTGACTCAGCGCAGGGGCCGGTACCGGAAGTCGCGGAACCGCACCGTCCCCGCGCCGGCCGCGTAGAGCGCCGGGCGCAGGCTCAGCAGGTCGCCCATGGTGTTGGCGTGATACCCCGATGTCTCGTAGCGGATCGCGTGACGCACCCACTCCCCGCCGGGCTCGCGGTACCAGCCCGTCACGATGTGCTGGTCGTTGCGGATCCGCAGCTGCAGGCGACGCGCCTCGGGCGCCGGCTCCCGCCAGTGCGTGACGTGGCCGCCCGAGTAGCTCCGCATCCGTTCCCCGTCGATCCCCATGCCGCAGAACAGCCGGTCGTTGAAGAACAGCAGCAGGCCACCTTCGGCCTCGTCGATCTCGACGTCGACCTCGACCTCGTAAGAGTGGTCGCCGACGACGAGCGCGAGCGGCGACGTGTCGCCGGGCCCCGTCCCCTTGCCCGCGAGCACCAGGCCGTCGTCGAGCGTGAGACGCGCGGCCTCGCCGGGCGATGGGGCGTGGAAGGTCCACCGGTCACCGAGACGCAGATCGGCGAAGTCGTCGTCGAACCCGCGGGACGGGGAGGGGACGGATGCCTCGGCCGGGGCATCCAGCTCACCTCCGATGTCATCCAGAGCGGCGACCGGCCAGCCGTCCTCGGTCCACGCGATGGGCTCGAGCAGGATCTGGCGACCGAGCGTGCGATAGCCGTTCTCGTACCCGTGCGAGACCATCCACCAGCTGCCTTCGCCCGTGGAGAGGATCGTCGCGTGTCCGCGCGACCACCATTTCTCGGAGGCGTCCTCCGTGCGGGCGACGGGGTTGTGCGGACTGTTCTGCCACGGCCCGTGGACCGAACGGGACCGCGCGACGATGACCATGTGCCCGGTCGGCGGCCCGCCCGTGCCGCCGACGGCGCTCACGAGGTAGAACCACTCACCGCGCCGGAAGAGCTTGGGCCCTTCGAGGGCATACGCCTCGGTGATCCACTCGTCGGGGTAGCGCCAGCCGTCGTAGACCTGCTCCAGTGCGCCGACCGTCGCAAGGCCGTCGTCTGTGAGGGCGATGCGGCGGATGCCGTTGACGAAGAGGTAACGCCTGCCGTCCTCGCCGACGACATGGCCCGGGTCGATCGCCCACCGGATGCCCAGGTCGATCGGGTCCGACCACGGGCCTTCCATCGAGTCGGCGTGAATGACGAAGATCGCCGGCACGTCGAGTTCCGACCACGGCGCGGGGATGAAGGGGATGTAGATGAAGAAGCGTCCGCCCACCTCCGCGATGTCGACCGCGAAGGTGCTGCCGAGCGGCTCGGCGAGCGCTGAGCCCGCGTAGCTCCAGTTCACGAGGTCCGGCGACCGGTAGAGCAAGAGGCCCGGCGCCGACTCGAACGACGAGTACGTCATCCAGTACTCGTCGCCCACTTTGATGACGGCGGGGTCGGGGCGGTCTCCGCCGAGGACGGGGTTGACGAAGGTGGGCCGGTCAGCCATGGGTCGCACTCCTCGCCACATCGCGCTGCGCCGCGATGATCCTGTCTTCGAGGTCGTCGGTCTCCTCGTCCAGGCCGTGGGCGTCGATGTACTCGACGGTTGCGGCGAGGCCCTGCTCGACCGTCACCGACGGGACGAACTCGGGGATGTCGCGCTGCACCTTCTCCGCGCTGAAGAGCATGTTGTGGGCGAACACGCTCGTCGCGAAGAGGAACCGCTGCCGGTCGACCGCCTCGAGCACCTGCGCGGGCACGCCGACCTGCTCGACCTCGCGCCCCACGACCCGCATCGCGGCGGCGTGGAACTCCTCCCACGTCGTGTGCTGCGGGTGCACGAGGTGGTACGTCTGACCGACGCAGTGCTCCTTGCCCAGCGCCCCGACGAACGCGAGCGCGGCGTCGTCGACGTGGAGGAGGTGGTGCGTCGCACGCCCGTCGCCGACCTTGATGATGGGCTTGCCGGCGCGCATTCGCGACACCCAGGTGCTGTCGATCCCGATCTGACGCAGCGCGCGGCGCGGGCCGTACGTCGTCGAGGGGCGCATGATCGTCACGGGGAACCCCGAACCGTAGTGGGCCTCGAGCAGCACGCGCTCGGCGTCGGCCTTCGCTGCGGCGTAGGGCACGGACGGCCTCGCGGGGTGGTCTTCGGTCACGGGCAGCCAGTCGAACCGCTCGCCGAGCACCGTCACCGTCGAGGTGTGGACGACGTGCCCGACGTCGCGGAAGGCACGGATGCTCGACCGCACATCCGCGGGCGTGAACGCGATCACGTCGATCGCTGCGTCGAACCGGCCCGCCTGGACCGCGGACTCGAACCGCTCCTCGTCGTGACGGTCGACGATGATCGTCTCGACGCCGTCCGGGGCCACGGCAGTCGTGCCGCGATTGACGCAGGTGACGTCGTGCCCCTCGTCGAGGAGCCGCCGCACGATGCTCGTGCTGATGTTGCCGGTGCCGCCGACGACGACGACCCTCATGACCGCGCCTCCGCGGCGAAGCGCAGCGCGAGACGGGCGAAGAAGTCCGCGAACAGCAGCCGGGTGTCGATGGTGTCGAACAGCGTCAGCGACCGGGGCGACGGGTGCGGCCGATAGGTGCCGTCGGCGGCGATCCAGGGAGCGTCCACGACGCGGAACGAGCTCGACTCCGTCGCACCCGTGCTGATCAGCACCGGCGGGCTGTCGCCCATCGGCCAGATCGCCCCGATCTTCGCGAAGTCGGGCGGGTCGTTGAAGCAGCTGTAGAGCCAGTCGCCGAACTCGCCGGCGGCCTGCAGTTCACGCTCCAGCTCCGCGATCGACATCAGGCATTGGCGGTAGACGTGCTGCGGCACCTGCGAGATGCGGATGGCCGACTCGTTGAAGACGAACTGAGCAGCGGCGACGTCGAGCATGAGGTTGTACTCCCATGCGCCGTCCGGATGCGCGCCGCCGCCGATCCAGACGAGCTCGGCCCGGTCCGCGAGGGACGGATCGGCGCGCAGCGCCGAGGCGATGTGGGTCAGCGGGCCGCCGGCCGCGATCACGAGCGGCAGCGGATCGTCCCGCAGCGACTCCTCGAGGATGACGCGGGCGCCGTCGGTGGGCGCGGTGAGCTCGGCGAACGGCACCTGCACGTCGTCCGAGACAGGGGGCGGATCGGCGATGCCCAGGCGACGCATCAGCTCCCGCGCGGCGTCGCGGGCGGGGCTCCCGTCGGGGTACGGCATCCCTTCCATCGCGATCGAGGTGCAGGTCACGCCGACGACCGGCGCAGCCTCGGAGAGGAAGTGGTGGGTGAGTGCGAGCAGTCCGTCGGGATCGCCGGCGAAGTCGTTGTCGACGATCACGCGCGCCCGCGCTGTGACGGGGATGCGCCGGTACTCGCGCCACGAAAACTCGGTCTGACTCATCGCTTCCTCACGAGACTCGGAGCAGGGTGACCCTCGCGGCCCCCACGCGATCCACCGGGACGACCTGGAGACGCTCGTCGCCGTTGAGGACGCGACCGGGGACGACGCGGCCCTCGTCCAGGAGCAGTTCGACGACGGCGTCGACTTCCACCGATCCCTGCGGTGCGGCGAAGTCGAGCTTCACGCCCTGACCGATGACGACGAGCTCGTCGTCATCCACGGCGAAGATCAGCGCGAACGGCCGGTGCTCGCCCGGCGTCGGGACGGGCTCATGCGGGAGCGTCTCGTCGGGGACCGGCAGCGCCTCGTCGGGAAGCTGCACGCCTACGTCGAGCAGGAAGTCGCGGACGATGTCGCTCAGCCCGCGGGCGCTCACGGTGAGGTCTCCGACTGTGGCCTCGGCCGGAGGGGCACCCTGCTCCACCACGACGGCGCCGATCCGCTGGGAGCGCTGAGCCTGGGCGATCTCCATCTCGAAGGCAGTGAGGTACGCGAGCACCGCAGCGACCTGACCCTCGGGGTTGGCCCCATCGAAGCCGAATCCCGACCAGCCGACCGCGCGATAAGTGCCGATGGCCCGCACGAGCTCTCCCGCGCGCAATCTGCTCTCCGGCACGAAGAACGGCTGTGATCCGGTCGCATAGGTCCGCATCGCCGAGTCGGCGTCGTCCACGTAGATGTCGGGGCCGACGAGCGACAGAGAGGGCGCCGCTGCGCGCCACACATCGATCACCCGACTCGAGGGTCCGCCGCTCGGCCACTCCCCCGGCTCGTCCTGCCCGGGCTGCGGGCCCAGCCACGCGTTGGCGTACATCGGGATCTGCTTGACGGCCTGACCGCGCTCGGCGAGATGCTGCACGTACGACGCGATCGACCACGCCATGAAGATCTCGTCGGCGCCCGAGCCGTCGCCGAACACGTCGGCCCAGGTACCCGCCTCACGTCGGCCGGCCTCCGCCCAGAGCGTGCGGAGCTGCGAGCCCTCCTCACCCTCGCGGGCGGCAGCGATCAGCGCGGCCGGCACGTCGCGGCGCCAGGCCTCCTCGGCGAGGTCGCTCCGGTCGCGGCTGTCGCGCAGGATCCCCGACTCGTTCTCGACCTGGACGAGCGCGACGGCATCGGTGCGATCGACCTCGGCGAGGTGAGCGATGAAGGCTTCGAACGCGGTGGCATCGGCATCGCGGAGCGCCTCGCTGAACACCGAGAGCACGGGCGTCGGCATGACACCGGAATAGTGGAAGGCACTCCCCCGGGTCTTCGCGTGCACCACGGCGCGCGGGAAGCGGGTCTGGTCCGCCCGCACCCACCGCGGCGCGTACGTCGACGCCGCGTTCTTGAACGCGCCGAACCACAGCAGCACGAGGTGCAGTCCCCGACTGCGGGCTTCCTCGATCATCGTGTTCACGAGCGTGAAGTCGAACTCGCCCTCGCGCGGCTCGGTCAGCGCCCAGCTGACCGGCGCGAGCACGGTGTTCGCGTGCAGGTCCCGCGCGTGGGCGAACGACTGACGGATGGATGCCGTCGACGAGCTCGACGAGTTGTGCACCTGGCCGCCCAGCAGAAGACGGAGGTCGCCCTCCTTGCGCAGACGCAGGTCTTCCCCGAACGACCAGGCCGAGCGATCACCGGCGCTCACTCCGCCCCGCCGATCCAGTCCGCGATCGCCTCGACCGTCGGCAGGGCCGCCGGGTCGGCGGGCTCGTTGATGTGGCCGTGGTCGGCGCCGGCCTCCAGGCGGAGGGCGACGTCGATCCCCGCAGCATCCAACTGCCGTGCGAAAGCCTCGCCCGACGGACGCAGGCCGTCGAATTCGCACACGAGCACGAACGTCCGCGGGAAGCCGTCGACCGGCCCGAGAGCGGCGAAGGCGTGCGGATCGCCGAGCGCCTCGACGGACCCCGCGAAGTTCAGCGCGAGTGCACCGTGCGGAGAGTCGGGATCGAGGTCCGCCGAGGCCGCCGGGCCGTTCGGGTGCACGACCGGGTAGACGAGCACGAGCCCGGCGGGCACCCGATCGCCGGAATCCCGCAGCCGTGCGACGGCTCCCGCGGTCAGGTTGCCACCCGCGCTGGCCCCACCGAGATAGAGGCTGCCTGTGCCGAACAGCTCCTCCGCGTGCGCGACGGCGTGACGCCAGGCGGCGAGCACGTCGTCCGAGGGCGCGGGGAAGTGCACGTCGCCGAGGCACTTGACGTAGTCGACCGCGAGCACCGGGATGCCGCGCGCCGCGAGTTCGAGCGCGACCCAGTGCGACTCCGGCATGTCGAGGTGGCCGCCGATGAACGCGCCGCCGTGCACCCAGACGAGGGCGCGACCGGATGCCTCGGCCGAGGCATCCGTGTACAGCCGCGCCGACACCGCGCGCGCGTCCCCGTCGATCGCGACCTCGCGCGTCTCGACGTTCGCGAGGCGGGGGAAGCGGCGCTTGAGCGACTCCGTGTCGATGTCGGGGCGCGGGTCGGCCGGCTCGCCCTGCTCACGGAACATCCGGAGCACCTCGGAGAGCGGCAGCGTGCGGAAGTCGACCTCGGTGTCAGACATGTGCCGCCTGCACCGCGCGCATCGAGGCGCGGATGAGGTCGTGCTGCTTGCGGACGAGCAGCAGCGGGTCTACTTCTCCGAGCTCGGCGAAGGCGTGACCCTCCCACTCGCTCGACCAGTAGCCGCGGTACCCGCCCTCGACGAAGACGCGCACGAGCTCCGGGTAGTCGATCGCGGGCTCCTGGCCGTTCTCGTCGATGTCGTAGAACTTCGCGTGGACGTGCTTGATCTGCGGCATGATGTCGGCCCACTCGCGCGGGTCGACGTGGCCGTGCATGTTGAACGCGAGGTGGGCGAACGAGCCGAGGCGGCCCGGGTCGAAGTCGCGGGACTTCAGGTAGCCGATGAACTCCTGCTGCCGCTCCTGCATGGTGGCATCGGTCGCCCAGATGCGCTGCAGCTCGGCGAGCGCGGCGTCATCCAGGCCCGCGCGCTGCACGGCACGCAGAAGCGTCGGCGACATGCTGTGCATCGTCGACGAGAAGTCCGCGACGAACCCGAGCAGCGGCGAGTCCAGCTCGGCGTAGGTGTCGCGCACCTTCAGGATCGGCTCGGCGTTCGGCCCCATCGGCGCGTGGATCTCGTACGCCAGCTGCAGGTCGAGGCGCTCCGCCACCGGTAGCAGCCGGCGCAGCAGCTCGGGCTTCGCGGACTGGATGCGCACCAGCGGGAACCCGAGCTTCTTCGCCCCCTGGAACATGAGCTCGCTGAACTCGAACTCCTCGTCCGGCGTCATGTCGCGGTCGCGCCGGCGGCCCATGTCGAGGTTCGCGCCGAACGAGCTCGCGTCGAAGCCGTGCTTGTCGAACGCAGCGCGCCACTGCGCGACGAACTCGTCCGACACCACCGGATAGGTCGGCAGCACCTGCGACGCGACGATCTCGATGCCCGGGCCGATGCCCAGCTCGGCCACGCGGTCGAGCAGGCCATCGAAGTCGTACCAGCCGGCGCGGAACTCGGCGCTCGCCGAGTACAGCGTGAGGCCGAGCTTGAAGGGGTCGTCCTCCGCGGCGGGCGGCGGAGGCGCGATGTCGGTCGCGGTCGCCAGGGGCGCAGCATCCGTGTCCGTCACTGTCAGCGTGAAGGACTGGCGCACGATGTTCGGCACGTACATGCCGGGTCCACCGTCCTGGCCGGGCATGATCTGCATGTACGGCAGGCGCAGCTCGCCGAAGATCTCGACCTGGTGCTGCTCGCCGATCGCGACGGGCTGGTCGCGACGTGCGACGAGGAGCGGATGCTGCTGCAGGAACCAGAGCGTCTCGCTCTGCTGCGACAGCTCGGCGATGGCGTAGCGCGTGCCGTCGATCTCGAAGGCCAGCTCGTCCGTGGGGATGTCGACGCCGTCGACGGTGAGGCGGAGCGTCGAGACGGACGAGAGCCACAGGCTCCGGTACCAGGGGATGGTGAGCTTCAGCGCGAGGCCGTCCGGGTGCGGGCGGAGGCTGTCTTCGGCGATGAGTCCGTTGGGCATGGTTCTCTCCGTTTTCGGGCGGTTCGTCAGAGGGTGGAGGCGATGGATCGGATGAGGGAGTGCTGCCGGCGCACTTGCTCGATCGAGCGCCAGGGAATGCGGTCACCCTCGTACTCGCTCGAGAGGTAGCCCGTGTAGCCGGCGTCCTTCAGGGCGCGGAGCACCGGCTCCCACGGGATCTGCTGGTCTTCGAGGTTCTCGTCGATGTCGTGGAACTTCGCCTGGATGAAGACGACGTACTTCGCGATGTCGGCGATGTCGGCGGGGTCGACCGCGATGCCGTCGAGGAACGCCGGGCGGCGACCGGGCAGCTCTCCGGGTTTCAGCGGGATGGGCCGGTCCTGGAAGATGCCGGTGTCGAGCAGCAGCCCGAAGTGCTTCGTTCCGGTGCGCTCGATGAGGCCGATGTAGTCGTCGACGACCTCGTGCTTGATGGGGGTCGGCGAGTGGATCTCGGGGCAGATGACGACGTCGAGCTCGGCAGCCAGGTCGAGCGAGCGCTCGACGGACTCCGTCCAGATCGGGTGCGGAATGAGATCGCTCGAGACGACGCCGATCTTCGGGCGCACGAAGCGGAACCCCAGCCGCTTCGCGAGACGGAGGTCCCGCTGCAGCATCGCCGCTCCCTCGGCTGCCGTGAGGTCACGCGCGTTCGCGCCGCTGGAGTGCAGGCGCGTGTCGATCCACGAGCCGTAGTTCGTCGGCTCGAGGGAGTACTTCTCGAGCAGCGCGAACCAGCGATCGATCCACTCGGTCGTGGGCTCGGGGTACCGCTCGATGTGGCCCTCGCCGAGGATCTCGACACCGGTCGCGCCGACGTCGGCCACGGCGGCGAGCGCCGTCTCGAGGTCCATCACCGTGCCGAAGTCGGTCATGAAGCTGTAGAGGCTGACGCCGTACTTGAAGGGGCCGCCGTCCTCCGAGGACGTGAGGGTGATGTGCCGCGAGACCTCGTACGTCGAGGGCTGGTGCTCCTGGGGGATGTACGACATGCGCAGGCGCAGCTGGATCGAGACCTCGTGCGTGCCCTCGGGAAGCCCGCCGGGGTGCGGCACCGTGACGATCGCCGCTTCCTCGAGGGGCCAACGCACGCCCTCCGAGTCCCACAGCTCCTGCAGCGAGTAGGTGCGACCGGCGAAGGTCCACAGCGGCACGTCGGCGGGGACGTCGACGAGGTTCCCGACGCGGACCGCGACGCCGTCGATGAGGGATGCGGCCATGCCGCGGTACGACGGCATGCGGAGGCGGAACTGGAAGCCGGTGGTCTCACCCCCTTCGCGCACATTGCGGAAGCCGACGGACTGGATGAGATCTCTCTCGAGAAGCATCGATGCTCGCTCTCTGGGGTCGGGACCGCGCTGTCGCGGGCCGGGAGTCCTCTCCAGAGTATCAGCGTTACGCCTGATTTAGACATAAGTAAGTGTGATGTGCGCATAATCGAGAGGCCGCCCGCACATCGTTGCGAACGATGCCCCCTCCCCACCACATAGATTGCACGGATACACTGGGCCGAGGCATCCCGAACCCGGAGGAGCACACCGTCGTGTCCGATCAACCGCTGCTCTCCCGGCTCGACCTGAACCTCCTGGTCGCCCTCGACGCGCTGCTCACCGAGCGCAGCGTGACGCGCGCGGCCGAGCGGCTGCATCTGAGCCAGCCCGCGCTGAGCGCCTCGCTCGCGCGGCTGCGCACGCACTTCAACGACCAGATCCTCGCCCGCCGCGGCAACACCTACGAGCTCACCCCGCTCGCCCTGCGCCTCACCGAGCACACGACGACGGCGCTCGAGGCCGCGCGCCGCGTGTTCGAGAGCCAGGCGACATGGAGTCCGAGGGACTCGACCCGCGAATTCTCGATCTACGGCTCCGACTACGGCTTCGCCACCATCGGCAGCGAGGTGTCCCGCCTCGCGGCGGAGGCCGCCCCGGGTGTGCGCTTCCGCTTCATGCTCCACAACCCGGCCATCGTCGACGACGCCATCAACCGGCTGCGCTCGGCCGACGGCATGGTGATCCCGCACGGCTACCTCGTCGACCTCCCGTACGCCGATCTCTGGCGGGACGGCTGGGTGGTCGTGGCCTCCGACTCGAACGAGCAGGTCGGCGAGGAGCTCACGATGGACGTGCTCGGCGCACTGCCGTGGGTCTTCACCTACCAGTCGCGCACGGCGTTCACCTCGGCGGCCCGGCAGCTGCAGCAGCTCGGCATCGAGCCGCACATCGAGGCGGTCGTCGAGAGCTTCCTCGCACTGCCGCACTTCATCGCCGGCACCAACCGCCTCGGCCTGATCCAGGCGGGACTCGCCCACGTCGCCGAGTCCGTCCCGGGGGTGCGCACGCTCGAGGCGCCCTTCGACGCCACGCCCGTCGTCAACGCCCTGTGGTGGCACCCCGTCCACGGCCGCGACCCCGAGCACGCCTGGATGCGCGGCATCTTCGAGCAGGCCGCGGCATCCGTGTCGTATCGCCCGACGTCCGTCGTGAGCCAGCCCGCCTGAGCCCGCGGACGACCCGGCCCGCGCGCCTCAGCCGTTCCGGCATCGGCGCCATCGAACCACGGGATTCGCGCCGAGACCGAGGACTACGTCCCCGGGTTCGGCGGAAACGCCTGGGTTCGCTGCCGGCGACCCGCCAGCACCGCCCCCAGCGCGGTCACCCCGGCCGCGACGAGCACCACCACGGCGGATACCGCCATGTTCACGGTCGGCCCGTAGGCCGCGGCGAGCTGACCGCCGGCCCACGAACCGCCCGCGATCCCGACGTTGAAGAGCACCACGATGGACGCGCTCGCGAGGTCGCGGAGGCGATCGGATGCTGCGCGCATGAGCGCTGTCTGGATCAGCGGGAACATCGCGCCGGTGCCGGCGCCCCACAGCGCCAGGGCGATCACCACGACGAGCGTCGCGTGCGGCAGGAGCGCGAGGGCGGCGAAGGCCACGACGAACACCAGCAGCGTCGCCGTGAGCGCCGTTCGCGGGAAGCGGTCGGCGAGCGCGCCCGCCACCGCGACGCCCGCCATCCCCGCGGCGCCGAACACGAAGAGCAGGGCGCTCGCCCAGCCGTCCGCGATCCCCGCGGACTCCGCGAGGTACGGGCGGATGTAGACGAAGGCCAGGAACTGCGCGAGGCCGATCAGCAGCCCCGCGATCCCGAAGGCGACCAGCGGCGGCAGGGAGCGGTCGTGGCGCAGCGGCTCGCGCTGCGCGGCGGCGACCGGGTCCACCACCGACCGCGGTAGACGGCGGGAGACGACGGCGGCGAGCAGCAGCATCCCTATCCCCATCACGGCGAACGAGACCCGCCAGCTCGTCAGCTGCGCGAGCGCCGTCGCCACCGGGAGGCCGAGCACCGTCGCGGCCGTGCCGCCGCCGGTGACCAGAGCGAGTCCCCGGCCCAGCTGCGCACCCGACAGCAGCGACGACGCGTACACGATGACGATCGCCCAGAACACGCCGTGGGCGACCGCAGCGACCGCACGCGTGGCGAACGCGAACTCGTACGTCGGCGCGAAGGCGGTGGCGACGTTCGCGATCGCGAACACGGCGAGGGACACGGCCACCACGATCCGGCGGTCGATCCGTCGTGTCGCCCGCGTGAGCGGGATGCTCGTGGCGATCACGACGATCGCCCAGACCGACACCAGCAGCCCGATCCGCAGCGGGTCGACGCCGAGGTCGCGGGCCATCTCCGGCATGAGCCCGGCCGGCAGCGATTCGGCGGTGACGGTGACGAACACGCCCAGCGACAACAGCAGAAGGGCGCCGATCGGGAATCGGGAGACGGAGGCTTCGGGGAGGGCGACGGATGCCGTGGACGAGGTCATGCAGCGAGGCTAAACTTTGACACCAATGTCAATGTCAAGCTTTCGCGCGACACGAACCGACACGGAGGGATCCGGCAGTATGAAGATCGGCGAACTGTCGCAGCGCACCGGCATCCCCGCCCGCATGCTGCGGTACTACGAGGAGCAGGGGCTGCTGGCGTCGGAGCGCTCGGCCAACGGCTACCGCGCGTACGACGAAGCCGACGTCGACCGGGCCACCCGTGCCCGCGGACTCGTGCAGGCAGGGCTCTCGACGCGCCTGGCCAAGGTCGTGCTCGACGTCGAGCGGCAGTGCGCGATGGAGCAGCCGACCTGCTCGCGCGAGCTCGCCGAGATGCTCGCGAGCGAGCTGACGGCTCTCGACGACCGCCTCGCCTGCCTCACCCGCAGCCGCGATGCCGTCGCCCGCTACCTCGACCTCACCCGCAACGGCGACCTCGTCCGCGGCCCAGGCGCCGCCTGAGCCGCGTGCTCGGCCCCGACCTTCTCGAAACAGGGCATTCCCGCCGAACCCGAGGGCCATGTCCCCGTGTTCGGCCGAAACGCCTTGGCTCGGCGACGCCGCCTCAGCTACGGCTCGAGCGTGAGGGACGCGGCGATCGGCACGATCTCCTCGCGCAGCGCCATGATCTCGCGCACGTGCTCCTGAAGGCGCTCGTCCTCCGAGAGCTCGGGCGTCCACTGCGGCACCGGCTGCGCGACGCCGTCGGCGCCGGGCACGACGAACACGCTCAGGCACTGCGTGGTGAGCGTGCGGTCCTCGGGCGTGCGCGGGTCGGCGGTCCACACCCGCGTGCTCACGTGCATGCTGTGCCGGCTCGTGTAGACGATGCGCGCGTCGACGTCGACGAGGTGCCCGATCACGACCGGCGCGAGGAAGTGGATGCCGCCGGAGTAGACGCCGATCGCCGCACTCGCGTCCTCGCCGTCCTTCGCCCACGCCGCGGCCACGGCGTAGCCGGCTTCGTCGATCCAGCGCATGACCGTGCCGCCGTGCGCCTTGCCGCCGAAGTTCACCACGCCGGGCGGCGCGAGGAACTTCAGCGTCGTGCGCGGGGCGGTCGAGGCATCCGTGTAGTCCTCCTCGAGCATGAGGCGCTTGATCTCGGCGCGCGATTCGATTCTCTCCAGCGCCCCTTCGGCGAGCTTGTGGTCGGAGCGGCTCACCGGCTTCCACGCCGGAACCTCGGTGGGCCGCCCGTCGGCGCCCTTCGCGACGAAGACGAGGATGCACGTCGTCGCCGGCGTGTACAGGCGCTCGTTCACGTCGGTCGACGAGACGGTGACGACCACGTGCATGCTCGTGCGCCCGGTGTAGACGATGCGGGCCTGCACCTCGATGAGGCTCCCCGGCGCGATGGGCCGCCGATGGCGGACGTTCCCGACATACGCGGTGACGCAGTAGGCACCCGCCCAGCCGACGGCGCAGGCGTAGCCGGCCTTGTCGATCCACTCCATGACGCTGCCCGCCGCGACCGAGCGGCCTCCCGCAGCGGTGTCGGCGGGGACCGCCATGAACCGCATCGTGATGCGGTCGTCACGGGCCGCTGCCCGGGCCCCGGAGGCGGTGCTCATGCCGTCAGGGTACGGGCCGCGGCATCCGTCTGTCCCGTGCATGTCGCGCGGGCCGACCTCAAGAAGCGGCATTCCTTCGCACAGGGCAGAATCGAACAATGGCCGCCTCCCCGCACCTGAATCCCGACCACGCCTGCCTCATCGTCCACGGCAGCGACCAGCCGGGAATCGTGGCGGCCGTCTCGGCCATGATCACGCGCATCGGCGGCAACATCGTCGCGTTCGACCAGTACTCCGACAACCCCGAGGGCGGCGCGTACTTCCAGCGCGTCGTGTTCCACCGGCCGGGCTTCGCGGCCGACCGTCCGCACATCGAGGCCGAGATCGCCCAGACCCTCGCCGGCTTCGACCTGGAGTGGTCGCTCACCGACCAGTCCGTGCCGAAGCGCATGGCGATCCTGTCGTCGAAACAGGACCATTGCCTCCTCGACCTGCTGTGGCGGCACCGCCGCGGCGATCTGCCGGTGACCGTGCCGATGGTGATCTCGAACCACACCGCCTCCGCCGAGGACGTGCGCTCGTTCGGCGTGCCGTTCTTCCACGTACCGGGCGTCGCCGGTCCCGACAAGTCCGCATCCGAGGCGAAGATCCTCGAGCTGCTGCGCGGGAACGTGGATTTCGTCGTGCTGGCCCGCTACATGCAGATCCTGTCGGGCGACTTCCTCAAGGAGCTCGGGGTACCGGTCATCAACATCCACCACTCGTTCCTGCCCGCCTTCATCGGCGCCGAGCCGTACAAGAAGGCCAAGGAGCGCGGCGTCAAGCTCATCGGCGCCACCTCGCACTACGTCACGGACGACCTCGACGAGGGCCCGATCATCGAGCAGGACACCGTCCGGGTGACCCACGCGGATTCCGCCGCAGAGCTCGCGCGTCGCGGCGCCGACGTCGAGCGTCAGGTGCTCTCCCGCGCCGTGCTCTGGCACGCCGAGGACCGCGTCATCCGCCACGGCAACCACACGATCGTCTTCTGACGCGGATGCCGCGGGCCGCGGCATCCGCCCCCGTCAGACGAGTCGCAGCTCGGCGTCGATCGCGGCGGCGGTCTGCGTGAGCGCGGGCAGGTGCCGCTCGAGGACGTGCTCCACGCTGTCGCGGGTGGCACTGGTCGAGACGTTGACCGCGGCCACGACGTCGCCGCGGCGATCGTGCAGCGGCACGGCCACCGAGCGCAGGCCCGGCTCGAGCTCGCCGTCGACGAGGGACCAACCCTGTGCGCGCACGCGGTCGAGCTCGGCGCGGAGCTCTGCCGCGTCGGTCACGGTGCGCTCGGTGAGGGACGGGAGGACGGATGCTGCGAGCAGCTCATCGCGCGCGGCATCCGGCAGTCCCGCCAGCAGCACGCGCCCCATCGACGTCGCGAACGCGGGGAACCGGGTGCCGATCGTGATGCGCACGCTCATGATGCGCCGCGTCGGGACGCGCGCGATGTAGACGATGTCGCCGCCGTCGAGCACGGCGGCCGACACGCTCTCGTCGACCTCTCGCGACAGCCGCTCGAGGTGCGGCTGCACGATCTCGGGGATCGACAGGGCGGAGAGGTAGCTGAACCCGAGCTCGAGCACACGCGGGGTGAGCGCGAACGTCCGGCCGACGCCCGATCCCGCAGAACCACGGACGTAGCCCAGTTCCTCGAGGGTGCGCAGGAACCGTCCCGCGGCCGCGCGCGTGATGTCCGCCCGGCGCGCCACCTCGCTCAGCGTCAGCTCGGGGTGCTCCGCGTCGAAGGCCCGGATGACCGCGAGCCCGCGCACGAGGGACTGGATGGTGTCGTTGGTGCGGGCCGCGTCGTCGGTCACCGGCTCACCCTATCCGCCGCGCCGCCGCCGCTCCGCCGGGGTGTGGCGCAACCGCTGCAGTTCCCTGCACCTGCTGCGTCGCGCGACGCAGCAGGTGCCGGAATCTGCAGCTGTCGTGCCACGCGGAAGCTCCGGTTCAGCGCTCGAGCACGACGGCGAGGCCCTGCCCCACGCCGATGCAGATCGCCGCGACCGCGACCCCGCCGCCGCGGCGGGCGAGCTCGTGCGCGGCGTGGCCGATGATGCGGCCGCCCGAGGCGCCGAGGGGGTGGCCGATCGCGAGGGCGCCGCCGTGGATGTTGAGCTTGTCGGGGTCGAGGTCGGGCCAGCCCGCCAGGCACGCGAGCGACTGCGATGCGAACGCCTCGTTGAGCTCGACGACGTCCACCTCGGCCCACGTGCGGCCGGCGCGCGCGAGCGCCTTGTTCGCGGCCTCGATCGGCGCGATCGGGAACTGGTCGGGGTCGACGCCGTGGGCGGCGCGGCCGGTGATGCGGGCCAGTGGCTCCGTGGGCAGCACGCCCTCGCGGCCGAGCAGCACCGCGGAGGCGCCGTCGTTGATCGGCGACGAGTTGCCGGCCGTGACGCTGCCCTCGCCGTCCGCGGCGAACAGCGCCTTGAGGCCGGCGAGCTTCTCCACCGACGTATCGTCGCGGATGCCCTCGTCGCGGGCGAGCTCGGCGCCCGGCACCTGCACGGTCTCGGCGTCGTAGACGCCCGCGGCCCACGCCTCGGCGGCGAGCCGGTGCGACCGCACGGCGAACTCGTCCTGCTGCTCGCGCGTGATCCCCCACTCGCGGGCGATCAGCTCGGCCGACTCGCCGTTCGAGATGGTCCAGTGCTTCGGCAGCTTCGGGTTGGTCATGCGCCACCCGATCGCCGTGTTCCACAGGGTCTGGTTGCCGACGCTGGGCCACGGCCGCGGGGACTTCTCGACGACGTACGGGGCACGGCTCATCGACTCGACGCCGCCGGCGAGCACCACGTCGACGTCGCCCGCCTCGATCGCGCGCGACCCCTGGATGACCGCCTCGACCGACGACGCGCACAGCCGGTTCACCGTCACGCCGGTCACCGTCGTCGGGAACCCGGCGAGCAGCGCGCCCATGCGTGCGACGTTGCGGTTGTCTTCCCCGGCCTGGTTCGCGTCGCCGAAGATCACGTCGTCGATGCGCGCAGGGTCGAGGCCGGTGCGCTCGATGGTCGCCTTCATGACGACCGCGGCAAGGTCGTCGGGGCGCACGCCCGACAGCGCGCCGCCGGCGCGGCCGAACGGCGTGCGGACGGCGTCGTACACGTAGGTGGTCATGTCATTCACCTTCCGGGATGCTGTGGGTCGAGGCATCCACAAGTTTCAAGCCTGTGAGCTCGGCGAGGAGCTCGACGGTGTTGTTCCCGAAGGCCTCGCGCACCGCGAAGCCGTCGGGCGTGACGTCGAAGACGGCGTGGTCGGTGTAGACGCGGGTGACGCAGCCGACGCCGGTGAGCGGGTAGGTGCACGCGTCGACGAGCTTCGACTCACCGGTCTTGGTGAGGAGGTCGGTCATGACGTAGACGTTCTTCGCGCCGATGGCGAGGTCCATGGCGCCGCCGACGGCGGGGATCGCACCGGGCGCACCCGTGGACCAGTTCGCCAGGTCGCCGCCCTGCGACACCTGGAACGCGCCGAGCACGCACACGTCGAGGTGTCCGCCGCGCATCATGCCGAACGAGTCGGCGTGGTGGAAGTACGCGGCTCCGGCCAGCGCCGTGACGGGCTGCTTGCCGGCGTTGATGAGGTCGGGGTCGATCTCGCCGGCGGCCGGCGACGGTCCCATGCCGAGCATGCCGTTCTCGGTGTGCAGGATGATCTCCTGGTCCTGCGGCAGATAGTCGGCGACCAGGGTCGGCGCACCGATGCCGAGGTTGACGTACGACCCCTCGGGGATGTCCTGTGCGATGCGCGCCGCGAGCTTCTCGCGGGAGATGCGCGTCGCCGTCGTTGCGGTCTCGGTCACTGGTCGATCCCCTCTCCGGTCGCTGAGCCTGTCGAAGCGCCGGCGAGCAGGCGCCCTTCGATGTCCACTCCGCCGACGAACGCGCCGGCGTCGAGCCACCCGCGCTCGCCCACGGCGACGACGCGGTCGACGAAGATGCCGGGGGTCACGACCGTCTCGGGGTCGATCGAGCCGAGGGGCACGAGCTCGTCGACCTGCACGATCGTGGTGGTCGCGGCGGCGGCCATGATCGGCCCGAAGTTGCGCGCGGTCTCGCGGTACACGAGGTTGCCCCATCGGTCGGCGCGGTAGGCACTCACGAGGGCGTAGTCGGCCTTGATCGGGTACTCGAGCGCGTAGGAGCGGCCGTCGATCTCGCGGATCTCCTTGCCCTCGGCGAGCTGCGTACCCACGCCGGTCGGCGAGTAGAACGCGCCGATGCCCGCACCTGCCGCGCGGATGCGCTCGGCGAGGTTGCCCTGCGGCACGAGCTCGAGCTCGATCTCGCCGGCGCGATAGAGCCCGTCGAACACCCAGGAATCGTGCTGACGCGGGAAGGAGCACAGGATCTTGCGCACTCGCTTCTTCGCGAGCAGCGCGGCGAGCCCGACGTCGCCGTTGCCGGCGTTGTTGTTGATGATCGTCAGGTCGTTCGCACCCTGCGCGATGAGCGCGTCGATGAGCTCGACGGGCTGCCCGGCACGCCCGAAGCCGCCGATCATGATGGTCGCCCCGTCACGGATGCCGGCCACGGCCTCCTCGACGGAGCCCACGGTCTTGTCGATCACGAACCGCCTCCTTGCTTGTTCGCTGTGCGAACATGTGTACGCTCTGCGACCCAGTGTACGCGCGACAAGGTCATTTCGGAAGCCCCGAGCCGCAGCATCCGTCGTCCGCACGGGTTTGGGGCGCTGCGCTCGCGTTCGGGGCGCACGGCACGCGCCCCGAACGCACGTCGCACGCCCCAAACCACCGAGACCAGGGGCAGGGGCGACCCGGGAGGACGAGGACGGGACACGGATGCTGCAGCGGGGGCGCTTTTCCCGGGTTTGGGGCGCAGCGCGTCCACTCGAGGCGCGCGCCCCACGCCCCGAGTTCACACCGCGCGCCCCGAACGCGACCCAAACGAACCCGGAAGAAGAAACCGGTCAGGACTCCTCGGCGAACACGTCCCTCGCGATGCGGAACGCGGTGTTCGCGGCGGGGACGCCGCAGTACAGCCCGGCCTGGAGGATCACTTCCTTGATCTCGTCGACGGTGAGTCCGTTGCGCAGGGCGGCGCGCAGGTGCATCGCGAGCTCCTCGTGGTGCCCGAGCGCGATGAGCGCCGTGAGCACCGCAACCGACCGCGACCGGCGGTCGAGGCCCGGGCGCGACCAGATGTCGCCCCACGCGACGCGGGTGATGAAGTCCTGGAAGTCCGCGGTCAGCTCGGTGGTTCCCGCGATCGCGCGGTCGACGTGGGCGTCCGACAGCACCTCGCGGCGCACGACCATGCCCTGGTCGTACCGCTCCTCGTCGGTGAGGCCCTCGCCGTCCGGGCGGCTCACGCGGCACGCTCCGCGGCGGCCGTGTCGAAGAACTCGAGCAGCACCGCCGCCGTCGCCGTCGGGGAGTCGGCGGGCGCCAGGTGGGAGGCATCCGGGATCCCGATCGCCTCGCCGTTCTGCACACCCGCGGCGATTTCGCGAGCGGATGCCTCGGGCGTGACCGCGTCGTGATCGCCCCACACTGCGAGCACCGGGGTGGCGATCTCGCCCAGTCGGTCGCGCACGTCGAAGACGGCGAGCGCGTCGCAGCAGCGGGCGTAGCTCTCGTCGTGCGTGTTCTGCAGCACATGGAGGAGCCGCCCGGTGAGATCGGGGTCGCGCTCGATCGACCCGGGCGCGAACCAGCGCTGCGCCGAGCCGATGATGAGGCTCGACGTGCTCTGCGCACGCACCTGGGCCGCCCGCTCGTGCCAGCCCTCCGGTGTGCCGATCTTCGCGCCCGAGCACAGGATCGCCGCGGCGTCGATGCGCTCGCCGTGGCGCAGCAGCAGCTCGAGCCCGACGGCGCCTCCGAGCGAGACCCCGGCGTACAGGAACGGCCCGTCGACCGCGTCGGCGACCGCGTCGGCGAGCTCGGCGATCGTGAAGCCCTCGGTCGACGCCGGCGCGGCGCCGTGGCCCGGCAGATCCCACGCCACGACGCGGTAGTGCTCGGCGAGCGCCGGGATCACGCGGTCCCACAGCAGCGTCGATGTGCCGAGCGAGGGGCCGAGCACGAGCAGCGGCGCGTCCCCGGTCCCTGAGCTTGTCGAAGGGCCGACGGGGTCGGTGAGGGAGATGGCGGGGACGGTCACGCGTCCTCCTCTGCGGTGCGTGCGGCGGCCTCGTCGACGAGGCGGCCGGCGAGTCCGGTGTAGCGGGCGGGGTCGAGCAGGTCGGCGACGAACGCCTCGGGCGTGGCTCCGGCCTCTGCGGCGAGGGCGGCGACGTCGGGCGACGCCGCGAGGAGCCCGGCGAGGTCGCCGCCCGCCGCGGCCGCGGTCACGAGCTCCGACACGCGCGCGGCGCCCAGCACGGGGCCGAGTGCGATCGCGAGTCGCTCCGAGACGATGAGGCCGCCCGTCGCTACGAGGTTGCGGGCGACGGCATCGGTGTCGACGTGGAGCCCTGCGACGAGGGAAGCCGCGTGGGCGGTCGCTCCGAGCGCGAGGCGCAGCAGTTCGCGGAGCGTCGGCCACTCCGCATGCCACGCGCCGTCCGGGCGCTCATCGGCGGCGAGGGCTGACGCGAGATGCAGCGTCGCGCCGAGCTGCGGCGCGCGCAGCGCGGCCGAGCGGATCAGCACGGATGCTGCGGGGTTGCGCTTCTGCGGCATCGCCGACGATCCGCCGCCCGCGCCCTCGGCGAGCTCGCCGATCTCCGTGCGGCTGAGGGTCGCGACGTCGGTGGCGATCTTCCCGACGGCGTCGATCGCCTGCACCAGGGCGTCGCCCAGCTCGGTCACCGGCCAGCGGGTCGTGTGCCACGGAGCGTCGGGGGCTGCCAGTCCGAGCTCGTGCGCGAAGGCGGCGGGCAGCGCGGCGGCCGCCTCCGGTCCGGCGATCTCGACGAACGACGCCAGCGTTCCGGCGGCGCCGCCGAGCTGCGCGGGCAGGTGGTGCTGCACGTCATCGACGCGCGCCCTGGCGCGCTCGACACTCCGCAGCCAGCCGGCCGCGCGCAGGCCGACGGTCGTCGGCACGGCGTGCTGCGTCAGCGTGCGCGCCGCCGCGACCTCGTCGCGACGCGAACGGGCCAGCGAACGCAGCGACACCTCGGTGTGCACGAGCGCCGCCACGATCCGGCTCGTCGCCGCCCGGGCGACCACCATCGCCGCGGTGTCGACGATGTCCTGACTGGTCGCACCGCGGTGCACCCAGACCCCGGCGTCGACACCGACGCGCTCCTTGAGCCGCCCGACGAGCGGGATCACCGGGTTGCCGCCCGCGACGGCCGCGGCGGCCAGCGCCGTGCCGTCGACGCCGTGGTCGCGGCATCCGCGGAGGGCGCCCTGCCAGCCGAATTCCGTCTCGATCTCGTCGACCGCCTCGGCCGGGGCGACCCCGGCTTCGACCCAGGCGCGCGCCAGCGCGACCTCGGCCGTCACGAGCGCGTCGAGGTACGCGGCATCCGTCACCGTCTCGTCGTGACCGACGGTCACGGGCGAGAGCAGGCCCCCATCGAGTGCGGGCCGGTCACGGTCAGAAGGCAAGGAACACGGTCTCCTTCTCGCCCTGCAGGTGGATGTCGTGGTGCAGGTTGCCGTCCGGCAGGCGCGTCGCGATGAGCGTAGCGCGCTCGTCGGCGTCGAGCGAGGACAGGAGCGGGTCTGCGGCGAGGAGCTCCTCGTGCTCGGGGAGGTAGATGCGCGTCACGAGCTTGTCGGGAAGACCGCGTGCGAACACGATGACCGAGTAGAACGGCGCGCCGCCGTCGATCGGGCCGGGGTTGCGGGTCCAGAACTCGTAGCGGCCGACGTCGGTCGTGGCCGCGCGGCCGAAGCCCGTGAACGAGTGGTCGTCGCGGCGGAAGGCGCCGTGGGCGCGCGGGATGCGGCCGTCCTCGTCGGCGCTCCAGATCTCGATGACCGCGTCGGGGATCGGGTTGCCGGCGCCGTCGAAGACGGTGCCGCCCAGCACGACCGAGCCCGGGCTGTGCGGGAACACGACCTGGTGCTTCTTGTCGTAGTCGAGGCCGAAGGCGAAGAACGGGCCGACGGTCTGGCCTCCGGTGGCCTCGTGGGTCTTCGGGCCGAGGTCGCGGGCGGTGCCGGCCATCAGTGCTCTCCTTCTTCGGGCTCGAACCAGGTCGCGTCGGGGCCGTCGACGACGATGTCGAAGCGGTAGCCCATCGAGAACTCGGGCACCGACAGGTCGTGGTCGTACAGGCCGATGAGGCGGTCGCGGTCCTTCTGACGCCAGATGGTGTTGTAGATCGGGTCGAGCGGGAACAGCGGGTCGCCCGGGAAGTACATCTGCGTCACGAGGCGCTGCGTGAAGCCCGAGCCGAAGATCGAGAAGTGGATGTGCGCCGGCCGCCACGCGTTGACGTGGTTCTTCCACGGGTAGGCGCCGGGCTTGATCGTCGTGAACTTGTAGAACCCGTCGTCGTCGGTGACGATGCGGCCCGCGCCGGTGAAGTTCGGGTCGAGCGGGGCGGGATGCTGATCCCGCTGGTGGATGTAACGGCCCGCGGCGTTGGCCTGCCAGATCTCGACGAGCTGATTGGGGACGGGACGCCCCCACGAGTCGAGCACACGGCCCTCGACGGTCATGCGCTCGCCCTGGGGCTCGCCGATGTGCTGCAGCGTGAGGTCGGACTCGATCGCCGCCACGTCGCGCTGGCCGAAGGCCGGCGACCACAGCTCGATCGTCTCGGGGTCGACGAGCTTCGGGTTCTTGGTCGGGTGGCGCAGCAGGCTCGACCGGTACGGCGGGAAGTCGTGCAGGCTCATGTTGAGCCGCTCCCCCGCCGCCTCGCGCCGTGCAGCGGCGGCGTGGTAGTCGACGATCTCCTGCGTGATCTCGCGCTGGGTGAGCTGGTCGGGCGAGGCCAGCAGCGACTCGGGGGCCGCCGCCGTCTGCTCGAGCACCACCGACGACGAGAACGCCTCCTCGCCCTGGGTATCGGGCTGGGCCTGTGTCATGAGGTCTCCTTCGACGACTCGGGTCGTCCCAGGGTCGCACTCCCGCGTGCCCTCGCCGCCGTGGATTCCCGCTCAGTGGGAATCACGGATGCCTCGGCCCTCAGCATCCCGTCCCATCAGGGTTTGGGGCGTGGCTTGTGCATTCGGGGCGCGCGGCGTGCGCCCCGAACGCGCAGGATGCGCCCCGAACCCTCGGGGGGTCGGGGTCAGGTCGTGCGGAGGTCGTGGTGGAGGTCCTTCGCGGCCTGCACCACGAGCGGGCCCAGGCGCCGCTCGTCGGCTCGCGCGAGGTGCACGACGAGCCCGAGCGCGACCGGCGGCAGGCCCTCGACGCGCGGCAGCGCGGCCGCGACCGAGACGTTGCCGAGGGTCATCTCCTCGCGGGTCGTGGCGTAGCCGAGAGCCCGCGTGCGCGCGATGTCGGCGCGGAGCTCCTGCTCCGTCGCGATGGAGTTGACGGTCTCGCGCTCGAGCGGAGCCTCGAAGTACTGCCGCAGCCAGCCTTCGTCGCGCGTCGCGAGCAGCGCCTTGCCGACGCCGGTGGTGTGGAGGGGCCCGCGTCCGCCCATGCGGCTCAGCGTCGGGATCGACTGGCGACCGGTGAGGCGTCCGACGTAGAGGGCCGTCGTCGTGGCGGGCGTCGCGCCGTCGAGCACGGCGAGGTGCACGTTCTCGCCGGTCGCCTCGTACAGCCGCACCATGTGGGGCAGCGCCGTCTCGCGCAGGCGGAGCGACAGGGGCGAGAGCTCGCCCAGCTCCCACAGCCGCGGACCGATGGCGTAGGTGTGGCCGGGCCCTCGAGTGAGGAGCCCCTCGGTCACGAGCGTCGCGAGCAGGCGGTGCAGCGTCGATGACGCGAGTCCGGTGCGGGAGGCCAGGGTCGTCGCGGTGACCGCGGGCTCGTCGTCGGTGAAGCACCCGAGCACCCGCAGCGTGCGCTCGAGCACGCCTTCGCCCTCCGCCATGGATCCTCCTCGTGAGACGTTACCCGCCCGCCCCCTGCAGAACTCCACGGAACCGTCGCTGATGCGGGGTGGAATCGCGGCGCGCGGCATCCGCGCCGATGATTCCGTGGAGTTCTGCAGGCCGACACTGCGGGCAGCCTCGAGCCTCACCGGAATGGCAGAGTGGGCGCATGGCCAACTCGCCCTCCGGCGACTCGATGACCGACCGCATCGTGCGGGTGCTCGAGACGTTCACCGCCGAGCGTTCGATGCAGTCGGCAGCGGAGATCGGCCGCCACGCGGGGCTGCCGTCGTCGACCGCGCACCGGATCGTCGACGAGCTCGTCGACGCGGGCCTCCTCGAACGCGACGAGGACCGCCGCGTGCACCTCGGCATGCGCCTGTGGGAGCTGGCCCTCCGCGGCTCGACCGCATTGCGGCTCCGCCAGGCCGCACTGCCTCACATGGAAGAGGTGCAGGCGCGCATCCGCGAGCACACGCAGCTCGCGGTGCTCGAGCAGGACGAGGCCCTCTTCCTCGAGCGCCTCTCCCACCCCGACGCCGGCGCCAACATCACCCGCATCGCCGGTCGCCTGCCGCTGCACGCCTCGTCGTCGGGCCTCGTCCTGCTCGCTCATGCGCCGTCGGCCCTGCGCGAGCGGGTGCTCGCCGGTCCGCTGCGTGCCCTCGCTCCAGAGACGGTGACGGATGCTGCGCGCCTCCGCCGCCTGATCGCCGAGGTCCGCCGCGCCGGGGCGGTGGTGGCGCCCGGTTCGATCGAGGCCGTGTCGACCGGCGTGGCGGTGCCGATCCGCGACGCGGGCGAGGTCGTCGCCGCGCTGTCCGTCGTTCTCCCCCGCGAGACCGACCCGGCGGCCGCGATCCGGGCGCTGCGCGAGGCCGCCGCCGGGATCGAGGCCGACCTGCGGGCCGACCGCCGCTGACTCCTCCCGGCGCCCCCGCGCTCCTCACCTGAGGATGTCGCCACCCTTCCCGATGAACGGGAATCTCACCGCCCATTGAACGGTCGGCGCCACACTGGGCCGAGGCATCCGTTCCCGAACGTCGAAGGAGACGTCCATGTCCACGATCCGCACCCGCGTCGCCATCATCGGCGCCGGCCCGGCCGGGCTCCTGCTGTCGCACCTGCTGGGGATCGCCGGCATCGAGTCGGTCGTCATCGACCAGCGCTCGCGCGAAGAGATCGAGACGACGATCCGCGCCGGGATCCTCGAGCAGGGCACCGTCGAAGTGCTCGACTCGTCCGGCGCGTCGAGCCGCGTCCGCACCGTCGGCAACCGCCACGACGGCATCGAGCTGCGCTTCGCCGGCGCCGGCCACCGCATCGACTTCGCCGACCTCGTCGGCCGCGGCGTCTGGCTGTACCCGCAGCACGAGGCCCTCAAGGATCTCATCGCGGTGCGCCTCGGCAAGGGCCAGGACCTCCGCTTCGGGGTGACCGCGCTGCGCGTCGAGGACGCGGCATCCGATCGCCCCCGCGTGATCGCGACCGACGCCGACGGCGCGCCCCTCGAGATCGAGGCCGAGTTCGTCGTCGGCGCAGACGGCTCGCGCAGCGTCGCGCGCGAGGCGGTCACGGGTTCGTCGACCGGCGGGTACTTCCGCGAGTACCCGTTCGCGTGGTTCGGGATCCTGTGCGAGGCGCCGCCGAGCGCCGACGAGCTGATCTACAGCAACTCGCCCGACGGGTTCGCGCTCATCAGCCAGCGCAGCGCCACGGTGCAGCGCATGTACTTCCAGTGCGACCCCGACGCCGACCCGAACGCCCTCAGCGAGGAGCAGCTGTGGGAGGAACTGCAGAAGCGCGTGCCCGGCACGACGCTCAAGGAGGGCCCGATCTTCCAGCGCGACGTGCTGCGGTTCCGCAGCTTCGTCGCCCACGAGCTGCTGCACGGGCGCGTCGCACTGATCGGCGACGCCGCGCACACCGTGCCGCCGACCGGCGCGAAGGGCATGAACCTCGCCGTCGCCGACGTGCTCGTCCTCGAGCGCGCGCTGCGCGCCCTCCTCCTCGACAACGACGACCGGCTCATCGAGGCGTTCCCCGAGAAGGCGCTGCACCGCATCTGGAAGGCCCAGCACTTCTCGTGGTGGATGACCAACATGCTCCACGTCGCGCCCGGCGCGTCGGACTTCGACCGCCTGCGCCAGCTCGGCGAGCTGCAGTCGGTGGTCGAGTCCGAGGCCGGCCGCCGCTTCCTCGCCGAGGCGTACACCGGCTGGCCGCTCGAGGGCCTCGCCTGACTCGGTGCCCCTCGGCGTGAGTCCCGTTCGGGGCGCAGCCGATGCATTCGGGGCGCACGCCGCGCGCCCCGAATGGACGCGCCGCGCCCCGAACCCCGCGTCGCCGGCATTGCCGCTGAACGGGAATGACCGGATGCTGGGGCCCCGCCCTCGGCTATAGTCCGGTGCCTATGGCCTCACCGTCGCGGACCGCACCGCCCGAGCCGTCGCGCACGGCATCGGTGGCGATGCTCCTCGCGGCCGTGTGCCTGGTCGCGATGAACATGCGGCCCGCGATCACGGGCCTCGGGCCGCTCCTCGACCAGATCGGCGCTGACACGGGCATGTCGGTCTCGGCGCTGGGCCTGCTCGCCGCGGTGCCGCTCGCCGCGTGGGCGCTGTTCTCGCCGCTCGCGCACGATCTGAGCCGCCGCTTCGGGCAGCCGCGGGTGCTGCTGTGGTCGCTGCTGGTGCTTCTCGTCGGCACCCTCGTGCGCTCGATCCCCGGCCCGGTGGCGAGCCTGTGGATCGGCACGGCGATCATCGGCATCGGGATCGCCATCATCAACGTGCTCATGCCCGCCGTGGTCAAGCGGGAGTTCTCAGGTCACGTCCCCGCCGTCACCGCGGCCTACACCGCGCTGCTCGCGGGCCTCGGCGCCGTCTCGTCGGGCGTGGTCGTGCCGATCTCGCACATCGAGCTCGGCGGCGATCCGGCAGGGTGGCGCTTCGCCCTCCTCGTCACGGGGGCCGCGCTCCTGCCGTTCGCGATCGTCGCGTGGTGGTGGGCGCACCGTGGCGCCGCCCGCGCCCACGACCGCTCCTCGGCACCGCGCGGTCGCACCGGCATCTGGCGCGATCCGATCGCCTGGCTCGTCGCCGCGTACATGGGCCTCCAGGCATCCATGTTCTACATGTTCGTGACGTGGCTCGCGCCGCTGTCGATGTCGATCGGACGCTCGGAGGTCGTTGCCGGCATCGACGTCATGGTCTACCAGCTGTTCTCGCTCGCCGGGTGCCTGCTGCTGCCGCTCGCATTGCGCGGCGGCCTCGAACGGTGGGCGCCCGCGCTCATCCCGTCGCTCGCGATCGT
Source organism: Microbacterium sp. NPDC056057 (assembly GCF_042266945.1). Lineage (NCBI taxonomy): Bacteria > Bacillati > Actinomycetota > Actinomycetes > Micrococcales > Microbacteriaceae > Microbacterium > Microbacterium sp. NPDC056057. The sequence continues at coordinate 863,644 of NZ_JBHJWS010000001.1, read as the reverse complement.
CGGCGTCGCCGGCCTCATGATCGCGCCCGACGGCGTGCTGGTGTGGGGCTCGCTCATCGGGCTGACGGGCGGCGCGACCCTCGCGATGTCGCTCACGCTCATGGCTCAGCGCGCCCGCGACCACGACACCTCGGCGGCCCTGTCGGGGATGTCGCAGTCGGTGGGCTACGTCATCGCCGCCCTCGGCCCGGTCGCCTTCGGCGCCCTGCACAGCCTCACCGGCGGCTGGACGGCATCGCTCGCGCTCGTGCTCGTCGTGCTCGTCGCCTTGACGGCCGTCGGCGTGTTCGCCGGACGCGACCGCTTCGTCCTCGAACGCCGCTGAGCTCTGCCAGCGCCGTTCAGGTGGCGCAACACGCGGAATCGACGCGCAAACCCCGCGCGTCGTGACCCGCGAGCGCGGGACGGATGCCGCGGGCCGCCGTCAGTCGGAGGGGAAGGCGATCGTGCGCAGCAGCGTGGCGAGCGTCGCGCGGTCTGATTGCGACAGGTCGGCGTGAACACGCTCCTCGGCCGCCCGGGCGGACTCCCGCGCCTGGCCGACGAGTTCGCGGCCGGCATCGGTCGCGACGACGACGTTGGCGCGCCGGTCCGCCGGATCGGGCTTGCGCTCGACGAGCCCACGCGACTGCAGTTCGTCGACGAGGCTCACGACCTGACTCGGGTCCAGCCGGAGGAACTCGGCGAGCTCGCGCTGCGACGGCCGAGCCTCGCCCGACGTGAGCACCAGCACCGAGTACGAGCGCGCCTTCAGCGCGTGTTCGGCCAGGGCGGCGTTGCCCGCGGCGAGCGCGATGGCGTTCGCACGCGCGAGCAGGAAGCTCACGTCGTCGGTCAGCGCCGACGCCCGCAGCCCTTCCGGGGCGATGGGGTCGGCGGTGTCGGTCATGCCCCCGATGGTAGTCGAATTCGTGGATGAACGAAATGATTGACTTTTTCAACAGTTGGGTCTTCAATGGATCCGACACGAAGGAGTTCACGCATGTCTTCGCACGCACCTCTCGACGGCAAGGTTGCCATCGTCACCGGCTCGGGCCGCGGTCTGGGCCTCGCCTACGCTCAGGAGCTCGCCCGCCAGGGCGCCGCCGTCGTGATCAACGACGTGGACGAGGCCACCGCTGCCGAGGCCGTCGCCACCATCGAGGCCGAAGGCGGTCGCGCGGTCGCCATGGCCCTGCCGGTCGGCCCCACCGAGACCGCGAAGCAGCTCGTGCAGACCGCCGTCGACACCTTCGGGCGGCTCGACATCCTCGTCACGAACGCCGGCGTCCTGCGCGACACGGTGCTCTGGAAGATGAGCGACGACGACTTCGACACCGTGATCAACGTGCATCTGCGCGGCACCTTCACGTGCGTGCGCGAGGCCGCGACCTGGATGCGCGAGAACGAGGTCGCCGGCCGCATCATCTGCATCGGCTCCCCCACCGGCCAGCGCGGCAACTTCGGCCAGACCAACTACGCCGCCGCCAAGGCCGGCATCGTGGGCATGGTGCGCACGTGGGCGCTCGAGCTCAAGCGCGCCGGCATCACCGCGAACGCGGTCATCCCCGTCGCCGCGACCGCGATGACCGCGACCGTGCCCTACTTCGCCGCCGCCGTCGAGGCCGACGCCGCGGGCGAGCCGATGCCCGCGTTCTTCCGTCACGACCTCGGGTTCGGCACGTCGGACGACGTCGCCGGACTCGTCGCGTACCTCGCATCGGATGCTGCGGCCGCCGTCACCGGGCAGGCCATCGGCATCGGCGGCGACCGGCTGCAGCTCTGGTCGCACCCCGAGGCGGTCGCCACGGCCTACAGCGACGGCGGCTGGTCGTACGGCGACCTCGCCACCGGCTTCGCCGACGCAGCGGGCGACCTGCAGTCGGTGGGCGAGAAGTTCCCGCCCCTGCCCGAGGAGCTGCAGCGCTCGTGACCCGCTGACCCGTTTCGTCTCGCTTCGCTCGCTCAACGACCGGAAGGCGCCATGACCCGCTACGAACCCGCGATCGACCTCGACGCGATCACCGCGATCGACGTGCACGTGCACATCGAGGTCGACGACCACGGGCACTCGTCGTTGCCCGACGACCTGCGCGACGCCGCGGCGACCTACTTCCGCACCGACGGGCCGAACCCCGACCTCGACGGCGTGGCCGCGTACTACCGCGAGCGCAGGATGGCGGCCGTCGTCTTCACGGTCGACGCCCGCACGAACTTCGGCCACGCGCCCATCTCCAGCGCCGACATCGCCGAGGGCGCCGCCCGCAACAACGACGTGCTCATCCCCTTCGGCTCGGTCGACCCGCTCGCGCCGACCGCCGTCGACGACGCCCGCCGCCTCATCGAGGACCACGGCGTGCGGGGCTTCAAGTTCCACCCCACGGTGCAGGGCTTCGACCCGTCCGACCCGGCCTACTCGCCGCTGTACGAGACGCTGCAGGACGCCGGCGTCGTCGCGCTGTTCCACACCGGGCAGACCGGCATCGGCGCGGGCCTGCCGGGCGGGCGCGGACTGCTGCTGGGCCTGTCGAACCCGATGCTTCTCGACCCGGTCGCTGCCCGCTTCCCCGAGCTGCAGATCATCATGGCCCACCCGTCGGTGCCCTGGCAGGACGAGGCCCTCTCCGTCGCGACCCACAAGCACAACACGTGGATCGACCTGTCGGGCTGGAGCCCGAAGTACTTCCCCGAGTCGCTCGTGCGCGCCGCGAACTCTTATCTCAAGAGCCGGGTGCTGTTCGGCTCGGACTTCCCCCTGCTCACCCCCGACCGCTGGCTCCGCGACGCGGAGCAGACCGCCCTCAAGCCCGAGGTCATGCCCGGCATCCTGAAGGCCAACGCGGTGCGACTGCTCGGACTGGCAGGCTGACATGCCCGCACTCGAGGCGGATGCGACGTTCGGGTTCGACCCGTACGCGATCGCGGCCGCGCATCTGAGCCCCGCCGCGCGGGCGGCGCTCGGGCGTCTTCAGCAGACGCTGGAGAGCAGCATCCGTCCCCTCCTCACGGAGGCGTGGGAGACGGCGACCATGCCGCCCGAGGTGCTCGACGCACTCATCCCCCTCGACCTCATGCGGCCGGCGGGGGTGGATGCTGCGGAGGCGGCCTCGTCCATGTACTCGGGCTTCCGCAACTACGTGCTGGCGCGCACCGACGTGTCGGTGGCGACGCTGTACAACGCGCAGTCGGGTCTCTTCCGCACCGCGATCGCGCTCGGCGGATCGCCCGCGCAGGCGGAGCAGCTCGATCCGCTCGTCCGCAGCTTCGATCTGAAGGGCGTCTTCGCGCTCACTGAGCCCGAGCACGGGTCCGACATCGCCGGCGGCCTCGCGACCACCGCGCGCCGCGAGGGCGACGCATGGGTGATCGACGGCCGCAAGAAGTGGATCGGCGGGGCCGCGGCATCCGATGTGCTCGTCGTGTTCGCGCGCGACGTCGACGACCACGCGGTCAAGGCGTTCCTGGTGCCCACCGACGTAGCCGGCGTGCGACTCGAGGCGATCGCCGGCAAGATCGCGCTGCGGCCGATGCAGAACGCGGTGATCACTCTCGACGGCGTGCGCGTGACCGAGGCGGAGCGCCTCGAGAACGTGAACGGCTGGCGCGACGTGGCGCGGATCCTGCGCGCGATGCGCTCGGACGTGGCCTGGATCGCCGCCGGACTTCAGGCGGGCGCACTCGATGCCGCGGTGCGCTACGTGCGCGAGCGGCATCAGTTCGAGCGGCCCATCGGCGGGTTCCAGCTCGTGCAGGAGAAGCTCGCCCGCATGCTCGGCAACACCGTGGCCTCGCTGGCGCTCGTCACGCAACTGTCTGCCTGGCAGGACCAGGGCGAGTACGCCGACGAGAACTCCGCGCTCGCCAAGCTGCAGACCGCTCGCCTCGCGCGCGAGACCGTCAGCCTCGGCCGCGAGGTGCTCGGCGGAAACGGCATCCTGCTCGAGCACGACGTCGCCCGGTTCTTCGCCGACGCGGAAGCCGTGTACTCGTACGAGGGCACGCACGAGATCAACGCCCTCATCGTCGGCCGCGCCCTCACGGGCGCGTCGGCCTTCACCTGAAACCCATCGAAGGAGAACCCATGACCACCACCGTCGACTACGCCGACGTCGCAGGACTCGCCGGCACCGAGCTCGGCTGGACCGAGTGGCTCGAGGTCACGCAGGAGCGCGTGAACCTCTTCGCCGACGCCACCGACGACCACCAGTGGATCCACGTCGACCCCGAGCGCGCGGCCGACGGCCCGTTCGGGGGCGCCATCGCGCACGGCTTCCTGTCGCTGTCGCTGACCGTGAAGTTCTGGTCCGAGCTGTTCGACGTCACCGGCGTCAGCACGCGCGTCAACTACGGCCTCGACAAGGTGCGGTTCGTGTCGCCGGTCAAGGTGGGCGCGCGCGTGCGCGGCGGCGCGGTCATCGCCGAGGTCACCGAGGTGGCGGGCGGCTACCAGTTCGCCGTCGACCAGACCATCGAGATCGAGGGCGGCGGCAAGCCTGCCGTCGTCGCCCGCGGCCTGTACCGCTTCTACGCCTGACACCTCCGGTCGCCCCGCGAGGGAGCGCAGCGACCGAGACGAAACGCCTCGAGGGAGAGGACACCGCAAACGATGCACAAGGGCATCGGGTTCTGGCTCGCCAAACGGCGCCTGAAGGACCCCGACAAGACCGCCGTCGTCTTCGGCGACCACGAGTTGACGTACCGAGAGCTGGCGGACGCCGCCGACCGCGTCGCCGCCGTGCTCTGGCACCGCGGCATCCGCCGGGGCGACGCGGTGGCGTACATCGGCGAGAACAGCCCGCAGTTCCTCGAGGTCATGTTCGGTGCCGCGCAGCTCGGGGCGGTGTTCGTGCCGGTCAACACCCGTCTGGCCGCCCCCGAGGTACAGCACCTGCTCGTCGACTCCGGGGCGCGGGCCGTCGTGCTCGACCCGGAGTTCCTCGAGCGGGCGATGCCCGGTGTCGAAGCGGGCCGGGTCGCGCACGTCATCGTCACCGGTGACGGCCTTCCCGAGCACCCCGGTCTTGCGCGGCTCACCGCCGCCGCACCCGGCGGCCACACCGTCGCCGACGTCGACCTCGAGGACCCGGCCGCCATCGTCTACACGTCGGGCACCACCGGCAGGCCGAAGGGCGCCGTGCTCACCCACGGGAACCTCACGTGGGTCGCGCTCAATTGCATCGTGGACTACGACGTCGTCTCGACGGACGTGTCGCTCATGATCTCGCCGCTCTTCCATGTCGCCTCGCTCGGCATGGGCGCGCTGCCGGTGCTCCTGAAGGGCGCGACTCTCGTGCTCGAGAAGGGCTTCGAGCCGGGCCGTGCGCTCGCGCTCATCCAGGAGCGCGGGATCACGATGCTCAGCGGCGTGCCCACGACTTACCAGCTGATGGCCGACCACGCGGCGTGGGCGTCCTCCGACCTCTCGACCCTGCGCAAGCTCACCTGCGGCGGATCCGCCGTGCCCACCCGCATCCTGAACACGTACGAGGAGCGGGGGCTATCGTTCTCGCAGGGGTACGGCATGACCGAGACCTCGCCCGGTGCGACGTCGCTCCCGCCCACGATGACCCGCGAGAAGCAGGGCAGCGTGGGACTGCCGCACTTCTTCACCGACGTGCGCATCACCGACGAGCACGGCGACGTCGTGCCGCGGGGAACGGTAGGGGAGATCGAGGTCGCGGGGCCCAACGTGTTCCTCGGGTACCACGGGCTGCCGGAGGCCACCGCTGCCGCGTTCAGCCCCGACGGGTGGTTCCGCTCGGGCGACCTCGGCTATCTCGACGCCGACGGCTACCTCTACATCTCCGACCGGCTGAAGGACATGATCATCTCGGGCGGCGAGAACATCTACCCCGCCGAGGTCGAGAACCTCATCGCCGACATCGAGGGCATCTCAGGAGTCGCCGTGGTGGGCGTTCCCGATGAACGCTGGGGCGAGGTGCCGTGGGCGGTCGTCACGCTGCGCGAAGGCGCCGAGGTCGACACCGAGATCGTCCGCGCGCACCTCGACGGCCTGCTTGCCCGCTACAAGCTGCCCAAGAACGTCGTGGTCGTCGAGGACCTGCCCCGCACGGCATCCGGCAAAGTCCGCAAGGCCGATCTTCGCGCCCGCTACGGAGAGAGCCGATGACCCACGAACCGCCCGTGCCGTCGCTCGAGCGCGCCTTCGAGGTTGTCGCCGACCTCGGCCCCCTCGAGGACCACGGGGTGACGCGCGCGGGCCACCGCCGCATCATCCCGGTGATCGGCGGCACGATCACCGGCGACTTCACCGGCACGATCCTCTCCGGCGGCGCCGACTGGCAGACCGTGCGCGCCGACGGGTCCATCGAGATCGACGGCCGCTACAGCGCGCTCGGCGACGACGGGTCCCTCCTCTATCTCCGCGCCCAGGGAGTGCGCAGTGGCGACCCGGCCGTGCTCGAGGCCCTGCTCCGCGGCGACGACGTGGATCCCGGCGACTACTACTTCCGCGCCGCGCTCACCTTGGAGTGCGCCGCGCACCCCGAGTTCGAGCGCGCGGTGTATCTCGCCTCGTACATCCGCGAGGCCAACCGCGTGCGCTACGTCGCCTACCGCGTCACCTGACGCCGGGCGCCTCCGCTTCTCGTCCGAGCCACGTCCCGTTCCGCCCTACCCCTCCGACAGGTCAACCGGGCTTCCACCGGAGAATTCGGCCGGATCTGCCCTGCACAACCGCGGTTGACCTGTGGAAGGAGGAGGCAGACGGATGCTGCGACCCCGCGGTCGGGCGTCTTCTCAGGCCACGAGGCCGGCGAAGTCGCGCACCGCGGGGAACGCGAACTCGCGGTGCCGCCGCGTGAAGAGCTCGAACGAGCGGTCCGCCGGCCAGTCGTCGCCCATGTACGCGCGGGGCAGGCGGGGGTCGGCGCGCAGCAGTGCCAGCCAGTCGGCGACGAGCAGCGTGCGCCCGGTGACGGCGGGGAGGTCGGATGCCGCGTCCTCACGCTCCCAGTGCGCGATGAACTCCTCATGGGCGGCGCGGATGCCCTCGATGTCCCAGGCGACGCGGACGGCCTCGGCCATCGGGAATCCGTCGAGCTCCGTCGCCGAGAATCCGCTGATCGAGCCGGCCGGCAGATCGGGGATGATCGCCCCGAGCGCCGCCGCGAGTTCCACGGCTCCTGGTGCGATCCACAGGCCGTCGCGCAGCACGGCGAACCCGGACCAGGTGAGCGCTGCCCGCAGGCGGTGGCGCAGGTCGCGCAGGTGCTCCGGCACGCTGAAGGTCACCAGGGTCCAGCCCTCGCCCTGGGGCTCGAACGGAGCCGGCCCGTTGACACGACCGGATGCCTCGCGCAGCACCTCGCTACCGTGCGTCGTGAGTTCGAATCCGATCTCGCGACCCAGGCGACGCCGCTCCAGCATCCCGCTCTCGACCATGCGGTCGAGGTTGGTGCGCACGGCCGACGCCGCGACGCCGGCGCTCTCGAGGACGCCGATCAGCACACTCGCGCGCAGCGGCTCGAAGTAGCGGTCGCACACGAACTCGCCGAAGAACGCCAGCAGCAGCTGACGCGGCTTGCGCGTGAGGACCGACGAGTCGGCGGAGGGGACGACGCTCACGCGGCCTCCGGGCGCACGGCCTCGCCGCGCTTGGCGCGCTGGATCTGCTCGTACACGTGGGTGCGCAGCTCCGTGAAGCGCGGCAGTGCGCGCGTCGTGATCTGGTCGCGTTCGGGAGCGAGGTCGATCAGGAGATCCTCCTGCACCCATGTCGGCGACTTCGACAGGACGACGACCCGCTCGCCCAGGTACACCGACTCGTCGATGTCGTGCGTGACGAAGAGGATCGACATGCCGCGCTCGCGGTGCAGCGTGCGCACGAGATCCTCGAGGTCTGCCCGTGTCTGGGCGTCGACAGCGGCGAACGGCTCGTCCATGATGAGAACCTCCGGCTGGTACGCGACGGCGCGCGCGATCGCGACGCGCTGCTGCATGCCGCCCGACAGCTGCCAGGGGTAGCTCTTCGCGGCATGGTCGAGGCCCACGGCCGTCAGCGCGTCGTCGATGAGACGATCCCGCTCCGTGCGCGAGAGCTTCTTGTGCTTGAGCGGAAGCTCGACGTTGCCCCGCACGGTGAGCCAGGGATAGAGGCTGCGGCCATACTCCTGGAACACCAGCGCCATCTTGGGCGGCGGCGCGGTCACCCGCCTGCCGTCGAGTTCGACGACGCCCGAGGTCGGCCTCAGCAGACCCGCGATGCACTTCAGCAGCGTCGTCTTGCCGCAGCCGCTGGGGCCGACGATGCATACGAGCTCACCGGCATCCATCCGGAAGCTGATGTCGCCGATCGCCTCGACGTTGCCGGTCGACGACTCGTAGACCTTGCGCAGGTGCTCCACGTTCAACAGCGTGTCAGGCACGCTCCACCTCCTTGATTCCGTGATACCACCGCAGGACACGTCGCTCGACGAGACCGAAGATCGCGGCGAGCAGAATACCGATGAGGCCGAGCAGCAGGATGCCGCTCCACATCTCGGCGATCAGGTAATTGCGCTGGAAATAGACGATCTGATAACCCAGGCCGGATGACGAATACGCGAGCTCCGAGATCACCATGAGGATCAAGGCGATGGAGAGCGACTGACGGACTCCCGCCATGATGCGGGGGCTCGCGGCCGGCAGCACGAGGTAGCGCAGCCGCTCAGCCGACGTCACCGAGAAGGAGCGTGCCGTCTCGGTCATGACCGAGTCGGTGGAGCGGACCCCTTCGATGGTGTTCAGCAGGATGGGCCAGACCGAGCCCACGACGATGACCACGATCTTCATGGCGTCGGTCGGTCCCATCAGCACGACCACGATCGGCAGGAGGACGGGCGGCGGCACGGCGCGGAAGAACTCGAGCATGGGCTCGAGCAGCTCGCGGAGCCAGCGGTTGAGGCCGATCAGCGTGCCGGCCACGATGCCGACGACGATCGAGACGACGATGCCGATCGCGAGCCGGCCGAGGCTCGGGAGCACGTCGGTGACGAAGGCGGGACCGATCCAGGTGTCGATGAACGCGTCGAGGATCTCCAGCGGCGCGGGGAAGAACTTCGCCGGCGCGACGGTGGCCCAGATGCCCCAGATCACCAGCAGCACGAAAGGCAGGCCGATGGCGTAGAGGGTGCTCTCGCCGAGCTTCGCCCAGACGCGCGGCTTCCGGCGGGGCGTCACGACCGTGCTCGTGTAGAGGGTCACAGGACTTCCTCCCCTCGCACGGATTGGTGCCAGGCCAATGAGCGCCGCTCGATCGCGCGGAACACGAGGTTGATCAGCAGGCCGAGGAGGCCGGTCACGATCACGAGCGCATAGACGGTGGGCCAGTCGCCGGCGGATTGGGCGAAGACGATCTCGCGGCCGAGCCCGGGGTTGCCGATGAACATCTCCGCGGTGATCGCGAGGATCAGCGCAACGGCGGCCGCCAGACGCACGCCGGTCATCAGGTACGGCAGGGCGGTCGGCAGGACGAGGTTCACGATGCGCGATCCTCGCGAGAGCCCGAAGCTGCGCGCGGTGTCTCGCGCGACCGTGTCGATGTCGGCCACGCCGTACAGCACCTGGATGAAGACCTGCCAGAAGCTCGCGTAGACGATGATGACCAGCGCGGCCTCGATGCGGAGCCCGAACAGCAGGATCGCCAGAGGGATGAGGGCGACCGAGGGGATGGGCCGCAGGAATTCGACCGTGGTGTGGGTGGCCCGGCGGAGAAACGGCACCAGCCCGATGATCGTGCCGAGCACCGTCGCGAGCGCAGTGGCGATGACCAGGCCGAGGCCCCATGCTGTCATGGTGCGACCGACGTTGCGCCAGAACTCGAGGTCGCGCATCTCCTGCCCGAGCGCGGCGAGGGTGCTGGTGGCCGAGGGGAAGTAGCGCGGGTCGACGATGCCCAGCGTCGGCAGCAGCTGCCACGTGATGAGGAAGCCGAGGATGCCCGCGAGGCCGAGCCCTGTCTTGCGCAGGGTGCGCCGCCTGCGCGCGCTGAGCGGACGCGGCGGCGCCGTGGTCATGCGGGGTGCGTCAGCGATGGCCATCGGGGATCCGATCGGGTGGAGGCGACGGGGTGTGGGGGCACGGCCGGGGGGAGCGGATGCCTCGGGGCGAGGCATCCGCTCTCCTCGTCATGACGTCACTGCTGCTGGAGCAGCGTGTCGAAGTCGGGCTCGGCGTCGATGTACGCGAACTCGACGGCCAGGGCGCCGAGATCTTCGATGCCGGCGTCGGCGAGATCCCACGTGAACGTCGGCAGGGTGATGCCGGCCGCGGCCTCCTCGGGGATGTCGAGGTTCGTCGCGATCGCGGCGCGCACCGCGTCTTCGTTGTCGGCGGCCCAGTCCAGCGCTTCGGCCATCGCCTCGGAGTACGCCTTCACCAGGTCGGGGTCCTCATCGAGCAGCGCCTGCGTCGTGATGTTGGTGAGCACGGTGAGCCCCGGGATCGTCGCCTGGTAGGGCTGGACCACCGAGACGCCGCCGGCGCCGAGGACGATGCCGCGGAACGGGTCGGGCGCCCACGCGGCGTCCATCGTGCCCGCCTCGAGCTGCGCGGGGACGTCGGGGAACGCGACCTCGACGAACTCGATGGTCGAGGGGTCGCCGCCGTCGTCCTGCACGGCCTTGCGGATCGTCAGGTCTCCCGCGGCGCCGATCGTGTTGACCGACACCTTCTTGCCGGCCAGGTCGGCGGGCCGCGTGATGCCCGAGTCGCCGAGCGCGACCACGGCGTTGACATCGTCACCCTCGGCGAGGCTGTTCGCGTAGTTGCCGACGATCACGACCCCGAGGTCCTGCTGGTCGGCGCGGATGGGACCGAACGGCTGGCCGATGGCGAACTGGATGTCGCCGCTGAGCAGTGCGGGAATGGCATTGGCGCCGCCCTGGGCCGGCACGACCTCGATCTCGAGGCCGTGCTCCTCGAAGATGCCCTCGTCGATGGCGGCCCAGAGGGCGCCGGTCTCGGCAATGGGAAGGGCGGCGACACGGACGGGAGTGAGCTCACCCGATCCGCCGGCATCGCCGGTGGACGTGGCGGTGGACGCGGGACCGGCGGCGGAATCGGTGCAGCCGCTCAGCGCGAGCGCGGCGGCGGCGAGAACGCCGAGGGTGGCAAGACTCTTCTTCATTGACGGGCCTCTCATGACGGTGCGGGTATGCCGGCGGCCGCGCTCCGTCCGACGAGAGTCGGAGTCCTCACCGCGGCGTGCCGGACACAAGTCATCGTCCGGCAGAGGCGCACAATTGTCAACTGTTTTGTGACGCCCGTCACGATTCTCTTGAACAAATGCCCGCAGCATCCATTCAGCGGAAAGACCTCTGCGGCCGGGACTCGGGGCGCCGGAGGATGGCAGAGCATCACCCACCATTGGCTATTGCCATTACCTATGTGCATAGGTAATCTGACATCACTCCCCGCGGTGCGAAGGCGCCCGCGCCGAGGAAAGGACCTCGATCAGTGGCACACCAGACCCCCGTCTCCCCGCAGGCCGCAGCTCTCGTCGACGGCTTCTCGCTCGAGATGACCGGCAAGGACATCGCCGGGCTCGAAGAGGCGCGCGACATGATCCCGCAGGGGACGAAGATCAACGTGACGTTCCTCGGCAACGAGGACCTCGAGATGCGCGTCGCGGCCGCGAAGGCGGTCAAGGAGATGGGCTTCGTGCCCGTCCCCCACCTCTCCGCCCGCAGGCTGCGGTCGCAGGGCGAGCTCGAGGAGTTCCTCGGCCGGTTGCAGGAGGTCGGCGCCACCGAGCACGTGTTCGCCGTCGGCGGCGACCCGGCCGAGCCCGAGGGCCCCTACCCGGACTCGCTCACCGTGATCCGCTCGGGCGTGCTGCAGAAGTTCGGCGTGCGCGAGGTCTCGATCGCCGGCTACCCCGAGGGCCACCCCGACATCTCCGACGACGTGCTGTGGAGTCACCTCGACGAGAAGGCGCTCGCGCTTGCGCAGCAGGGAATGGATGCGGTGATCCTGACCCAGTTCGCGTTCGACACCGACCCCGTGATGACATGGATCGATGCGGTGCGCGCCCGCGGGATCGACGCGCAGATCCGCATCGGCACGCCCGGCCCCGCCGGCATCAAGCGGCTGCTCGGCTTCGCCCGCCGCTTCGGCATCGGCGCGAACGCCATGATCGTGAAGAAGTACGGGTTCTCGCTCACGAACCTCATGGGGACCGCCGGACCCGACCGCTTCGTGTCGGACCTCGCGACGCTCCTCGCCGACGACCCGAAGTCCGGCGACGTGAAGCTGCATTTCTACACGTTCGGAGGCCTGGCCGCGACCTCGCAGTGGGCGCGGGAGTTCGTCGCCGCGCAGTCGTACGGGGCGCGCCGATGACGACCCACCTCGATGTGCGACGCGATCATGCGTGCCTGATCGTGCACGGGCCGGACCGCTCGGGCATCGTCGCCGCAGTGACGGCGCTGGTGGCCCGCAACGAGGGCAACATCGTGACGCTCGACCAGTACTCCGACAACCCCGAGGGCGGTGAGTTCTTCCAGCGGGTGGTGTTCCACCGGCCCGACCTGCAGGCCGCCCTGCCGGCCATCGAGGCCGATCTCGACGACACGCTCACCCCGCTCGGCATGGAGTGGCGGATCACCGACCAGTCCATCCCCAAGCGGATGGCGATCCTCGCCTCGACGAGCGACCACTGCCTGCTCGAGCTGCTGTGGCGCCACCGCCGCGGGGAGCTGCCCGTCACCATCCCGATGGTGATCTCGAATCACACGAACACCGCGGAAGACGTCCGCAGCTTCGGCATCCCGTTCTTCCACGTGCCGTCGCAGGGACCCGACAAGTCCGCCGCCGAGGCGAAGATCGTCGAGCTGCTCAAGGGCAACGTCGACTTCGTGGTGCTGGCCCGGTACATGCAGATCCTCTCCGACTCGTTCCTCGAGAACGTGGGGGTGCCGGTGATCAACATCCACCACTCGTTCCTGCCCGCCTTCATCGGCGCCGCGCCCTACCGCAAGGCGAAGGAACGGGGCGTCAAGCTCATCGGCGCGACCAGCCACTACGTCACCGAGGACCTCGACGAGGGCCCGATCATCGAGCAGGACGTCGCCCGCGTCACCCACGCCATGACCGCCGCCGACCTGCAGGCCCGCGGCGCGTACGTCGAGCGCGCGGTGCTCTCCCGCGCCGTTCAGTGGCACGCCGAAGACCGTGTCATCCGACACGGCAACCACACCATCGTCTTCACCTGATCGAACGGATGCCGCGGGCCGCGGCATCCGTCTTCCCGAAACTCCATCCCACGAACAGAGAGGTTCCCTCCATGGCGAAGAATCTGCAGGAGCTGCTCGACGGTCAGAACGCCGTCGAGATGCTGCGCAACTCGCAGATCGGCTCGTACATCTACCCGGTGGTCCCCGCGGACTTCCAGAACTGGATCAAGGAGCAGCGGGCGTGGCGTGACACCGCCGTGCTCTACGACCAGTCGCACCACATGGACAACGTGTTCCTCAAGGGGTCCGATGCCATCAAGCTGATCTCCGACACCGCGATCAACTCCGTCGCGACCTTCCCGGTGAACCGCGCCAAGCAGTACGTGCCGACGACCGCGTCGGGCCACGTGATCGGCGACGGCATCCTCTTCCACGAGGCGGAGGACGAGTACGTCTACGTCGGCCGCGCCCCCGCGTCGAACTGGCTTCTGTACCACGGCGAGACCGGCGGCTACTCGAACCTCGACATCGCCGTCGACCGCCGCTCGCCCTCGCGTCCCTACGGCGACGCGGTGAGCCGCCGCTACTACCGGTTCCAGATCCAGGGCCCGGCGGCGTGGAACGTCATCGAGAAGCTCAACGGCGGACCGCTCGAGCAACTGAGGTTCTTCAGCATGTCCGAGATGCAGATCGGCGGCGTGAACGTCCGCACGCTCCGCCACGGCATGGCCGGCGCCCCCGGCCTCGAGGTGTGGGGCCCGTACGAGGACCACCACCGCGTGCGCGATCTCATCGTCGAGGCGGGCGCCGAGTTCGGACTCGTTCCGGTCGGCTCGCGCGCCTATCCGTCCAACACGCTGGAGTCGGGCTGGATCCCGTCGCCGCTGCCCGCGATCTACTCGGGCGAGGCCGAGCGCGGCTACCGCGAGTGGCTCGGCATCGACAGCTACGAGGCGACCGGCACGCTCGCAGGGTCCTTCGTGTCGGACGACATCTCGGACTATTACCTGACGCCGTGGGAGCTCGGCTACGGCTCGTTCGTGAAGTTCGACCACGACTTCATCGGCCGCGACGCGCTCGAGCAGATCGACCCCGAGACGCAGCGCCGCAAGGTCACCCTCGCCTGGAACGCCGAGGACGTCACGAAGATCTTCGCCTCGCTCTTCGACACCGAGGGCGACAGCTACAAGTTCTTCGACCTGCCGCTGGCGAACTACGGGTCGGCGAACTACGACGCGGTGACGGATGCCGACGGCAACAACGTCGGATTCTCGATGTTCACCGGCTACAGCGCCAACGAGAAGCGCGCACTGTCGCTGGCGACCGTCAACCCCGACGTGCCCGAAGGCGCCGAGGTGACGGTCGTGTGGGGAGAGCCCCACGGCGGCACCACGAAGGCCTCGGTCGAGCCGCACCAGCAGCTCGAGGTGCGCGCGGTCGTCTCACCCGTGCCGTACTCGACGGTCGCCCGCCAGACCTATCACGGCGGCTGGCGCACGCAGTACCAGCCGGCCTGAGCCGTCCGGCTGCAGCGAACGGGCCGAGGGGGCCCGCCCACGCCGGGCGGGCCCCCTTCCGGCATTCCGGGCGACGCCTGGCCGAGGCATCCGAATCCGGTCGCTACGCTCGGGGAACGAAGGGAGACGCATGAGTCTGCGCTACGCACTGCTGGCGATCCTGCGGGTCGGCCCGCTGTCGGGCTACGACCTGCAGAAGCAGTTCCACCAGTCGGTCGGTCACGTGTGGCACGCTCCCGACTCCCAGATCTATCCCGAGCTGCGCAAGATGGAGGAGCTCGGCCTCATCGAGGGCGAGGAGCAGACGCGCGGCGAGCGCGGCACGCGGCGGATGTACCACGTGACGGATGCCGGTGAGCAGGCCTTCCTCGACTGGATGGGCTCTCCCCTCGACTATCAGCGCGTGCGCGACCCCGCCCACCTGCGCGCGGCCTACCTCGAAGCCGCTTCCCCCGCCGACGCGCGCACGTTCCTCGAACGGCACATCGCCCAGTGGCAGGGTGAGCTGGCGCAGTGGGAGGGCGAGCTCGAGCGCATCGACGCGGTCGCCAACCCCATGCTGGTCCGGCGGCTCGCCGTGACGGCGGACGCCGACCGCGAGCGCACCATCGCCTACAAGCGCTTCGCGTACGAGGGTCTCGTCGAGCGAGCCCAGGGCGAGATCGCGTGGGCCCGCCGCGGGCTCGCTCTTGTCGACCGCCTCGAGCCCTGACCCCGGGTCGGCGCGAGTCCTCTTCCTTCGGGGCGCATCTGGCTTCGAAGCTGCGCCCGATCCGAAGCCACACGCCGCATCCCCCGGGCCGGCGGCGCCGGCCCGGGGGATGCGGAGCGAGGGTCAGGGCTTGCCCGGCGCCTTCTTCACCTTCTGGGTCTCCGCCGACAGGAGAGTGTGGGAGACGCGGTCGTCCGCCGACACCGTCACCCTCACTCGGAGCTGCGCACCGACGAGGTCGGCCGTGGGACCGAACGACGCCTGCGTGGCCGCGGGAATCGGCGAGCCGTCCGCGATCCACTGGTAGGCGACCACCGCGCCCGCAGGCACGTCGACCTGAGCCGTGACCTGCTCGCCGACACGGGGTGTGCCGGTCACCTGCGGCGTCGCCGCTGTCACCGCCTGGGTCGTCCCGAAGTCGAGCCACGTGCCCTCGAGTTCCGTGTAGCCCTGGGGCCGCTCATCCCAGTCGCACACGCCCGACGGGAACGTCGCGAGCAGTCGGGCCCACTGCGCGTCGCTCATCGCGGGATAGTCGGTCCGAACCGACGGCGTCAGCGCGCACTTCAGGCCGTCCGCGATGAGCGGCATGCCCGCCTCCGCCCGCGGCTGCGAGTGGTACGGGTACAGCGTGTTGCACGCCGTCGACGGGTCGTCGTAATCGAGCGGCTCGGCGATGAAGGCCATCTGTGCGTCGTAGCAGCCGTCCACGAGGTCGGCCGGCCGTGCGGCCACGGTGCGCGCACGGTCGCCGGGGCCGCCCGCCGCCTCGATCGCGTCGAGCCAGTCCTCCAGCTTGTCGAGCGCGGCCACCCGCATCTGGTTGGTGTTGGCTCCGATGTTCGCGCCCGTCCAGTTGACGTGCGTACCGGCGTCGCCGTACGCCGCGAGCATGCGCTCGCGGATGATCGCCGACCGGTAGCGCTCGTGGAAGTCGCCCGTGGGGTCGGTGTAGTTACGGATCTCGATCACTGGCGTCCACGCCAGACCGCCCGTCATCATGTTGATGCGACCGGTCGCGTACGCCCGTTCGATCGCTTCGACGCTCGCCTCCGAGCGCGCCGCCGTGCGGTTGCCGTCGACGCCCATGCCGCCGACCTGCTCGTTCAGCGACACGAACTGCTCGACCGTGATCGCTCCGCTCTGCAGGGCGTTCCAGCCGTACTGGACACCGACGTTGTCGGGCTCCACGCGCAGGCCACGACCTTCGGCATCCGTCCCGTAGACGTTCTTGACCATGTCCGCGATCGTGCAGCGCAGGCCTCCCGGGTTGCTGGGCGACCAGCGGTCGGCGACGGGGATCGCCGCGTTGCAGCCGCGGGTGGGGTCGTCCACGCCGTCGAAGAACGTGAAGCCGTTGCACGTGCCGGGAACGGCGTGGCCGGTGACGGCGACCTTCTGGGCGTTCGTCCAGCCGGCACCGGTGGGCGAGTTCCAGTAGTTGAGGAGCGCCCGGCAGTCGTGGCCGCCGATCGTGGTCGACCGCTCGTCGGGGTAGCCGATCTCGCCCAGCAGGCCGTCGAGGACTCCGGGGTAGTTGTTGGCCAGCAGCAGCTGCTGCATCGTGCCCGCCGAGCCGCCCGAGCCGATCGTGTAATCGATGGGTCCGAGCTGCTCGACGACGTGCTCCTTGACCATCATCGCGGTCTCGGCGCTCGTGACGTCGTTGCAGTTCTGCGCGTAGACGTTGAACGTGGCCGAGGCGACGGCGTATCCACGGCTGAGGAAGAGGTCGTTCTGCACGCCGCCGGTGCTGGTGCCCTGCCAGTACCCGACGCCGCACGCGCCGCCGAACGTGTACACGAGCTTGCCGTTCCAGCCCTGGGTGTCCGTCCACGGCGTCGGCTCGGCGCTGCCCGGCACGTGGAGGACGGCGGTCTCGTAGACGCCGCGGTTGATGGTGCCGCGCTCGACGCGCACGATGTACGGGACGGAGACGCCGTTCACGGTGGTCGTCGCGAGGTTCGCGGGAGTGGAACCGTCGGTCGGGTAGTTCGCGAACTGCCCGGCGGTCGTGCGGTAGCGATAGCTCACCGAGGGAGCCGCGACGTGGCAGTCCGCGTCGACGGGACCGAGGTTCCACGCCGACCCTGATGCCGTGCAGTACATGGGATGCTGCGGCCCCGAGAACACCGGTCCGGTGATCGGGTGGTTCTCGACTTCGAGCGCCGCCTGGACCTGACCGTTCTTCTTGGTCACCTGGATCTCGCTGAGTCCCAGGGGCAGGCCGTCGACCAAGCCGATCAGACGGCCGTCGCGCGCGTGGAACGAGTCGGTCACATCGACACCGGCCGAGACGATGCGGAAATCGTCGCGAGCACCGGTGATCGAGATCAGCGCATCGCCGCCCGAGACGCTGTCT
Organism: Microbacterium sp. NPDC056057; assembly: GCF_042266945.1. Classification (NCBI taxonomy): domain Bacteria; kingdom Bacillati; phylum Actinomycetota; class Actinomycetes; order Micrococcales; family Microbacteriaceae; genus Microbacterium; species Microbacterium sp. NPDC056057. The sequence continues at coordinate 845,899 of NZ_JBHJWS010000001.1, read as the reverse complement.
GCTCGACCCGACTCGATCTCGATGGCGACCGGCTGCGCGGCGCTGCCCGCGGTCGGCAGGGACAGTCCGGCGAGGATCAGCCCCGCCGAGGCGAGCACCCCCATCGCGAGCGGTCCGGTTCTGGATCTTTTCATTGCACCCTCCGTCGACGTCGTTGTCACGGCGCAGCATCGTCGCTGCCTCCTGCTCGACAGAGTAGAAGTAGCGGTGACGCTCGTCAACGAAAGATTAAGTATTGGCCCCCTCGACCATGCGCCGCCGGGTCACCCGGTCGGCAAGGCCCGCGTCGATCTCGCCGACGATCGTGCGCACGCGGCTCTCCGCGGCGTCGGCGAGATCGTTGTAGCGACGCGCCCAGGCGCGGCGCGTCGTCACGCGCGGCCAGTCGCCGGGCACGAGTTCGACCGGCATCCCGGTGTCGAGCAGGCGGAAGGACTGCCAGCCGAGCATGAGGCGCGTGCGCTCGGAGAACGCCGCCACCGGATCGTGCGGCGCACCGGAGCCCATCGCGGCGGCGAAACGGCGGTACTCCGCGGCGATCTCGTCCAGGTCCCACGCCGACTGCGCTCCCCCGGCGACCGTCGTCTCGAGGGTCGCGCGCATCGTCGTGACGTCGTCGACGCCCAGATCGCGCAGTTCAGCCATCGCGGCCGCGGCGCGATCGCGCGGCGACACCCAGACGCCGTCGTACAGCGGTGCGAACCCGAGCCACCGCAGCCGCGACCGCGCAAGGTGCCGGGACGACCTCTCGGACTCGGGGATCGAGAAGGCGAGCACGGTCCACAGGCCATCCCACGGGGGCTCGACCAGCCCGAACGATTCGAGCCAGCCCGCCTCCTCGGCGACGATCTCCACGGCCCGCGGCGTCAGGCTGTGGGTCGTCCGCCGGCCGGCGCGCTCGGCGGCGAGCAGCCCGCTGCGCACCATGCGCGCCAGGGTCGCACGCGCCGCCGCCTCCTTGAGGCCCAGGTCGGTGAGCGCCGTCACGAGCGCACCCGTCGGCAGCGGCTCGCCCACGCCCCACCAGTAGTCGCCGAAGACGGTGAGCACTTGTCGGACGGGCGATACCCGGCGGAACTCGGGCGAGCCGGCACCGTCCTCGGCGAGAGTCATGCGTGACATCATCCCACCGGCGCCGAGGGGATGACGTCACGTCAACTCAGTGGGCCATCGAGGCGAGCACCTCCGGGTCGAGGGTCGCGATCGAGCGGGTGTCCTGGAAGGCGCGGACGCCCTCGATGCCCTGCTCCCGACCGAAGCCCGACTGCTTCATGCCGCCGAACGGGGCGCGCAGGTCGAGGCGGGTCGCGCCGTGGTCGTTCACCCACACGTAGCCGCACTCCAGCTGCGAGCCGACGCGCTGCGCCGCGTCGGGCGAGGCCGTCCACACCGATCCGCAGAGGCCGCCCCACGTGTCGTTGGCGAGGCGCACGGCCTCGGCCTCGTCGTCGAACGGGATGATCGGGATCACGGGGCCGAACTGCTCCTGCGTCACGACGCGCAGCTCGAGCGACGGGTCGACGACGATCGCGGGTCGCACGAAGTTGCCGCCGGCCAGGTCGCCGCCCGGCAGCTCGCCGAACTCGCGGACGTCGGCGCCGGCATCCTTCGCCTCCTGGATGATCTCGTCGACGAACGCCTTCTGCGCCGGCTGGTGGAGCGGCCCCATCGTGGTGCCCTCGTCGAGGCCGTAGCCGAGCTTCGCCGCCTCGAGCCGGGCGGACAGTCCGGCGACGAGCTCGTCCGCACGCGACCGGTGCACGAAGACGCGCTTGGCGTTCATGCAGATCTGGCCCGTCGTGTCGTAGATCGCCGCGTACAGGCGGTCGAGGTGGGCGTCGTCGAGGATCGCGTCGTCGAGGAACACGGCCGCATCGTTGCCACCCAGTTCGAGGGTCACGCGGGTGAGGGTCTTCGACGCCATCTCCATGATCCGCTTGCCGCCGTTGACCGACCCGGTGAAGCAGACCTTGGCGATATCGGGGCTCTGGATGAGGCCGGCGATGTCCTGGTCGCGTCCGGTCACGATGTTGAGCACGCCGGGCGGCAGCTTCTCGGCCACGCGCTGCACGACGCGGGTCGTCGCGAGCGGCGCCGAGGGCGGGGGCTTCACGATCGCGGTGTTGCCGGCCAGCAGGGCGTGCGGCAGCGCGGCACCGAGGATCGCGATCGGCCAGTTGAAGGGCACGATGACCGTCACGACACCGAGCGGCTGGTACGTCACGTCGGTCGACACCGGGATCGCCCCGGGGATCGGCGGCAGCGTCTTGGACGCGTCGACCTCGTCGGCGAGCATGAGCGCGAGGTTCCAGCGGATCTCGAACACGAGCGCGTCGATCCACGCCTCCATGCGGATCTTGCCGTTCTCCTGTGAGAGGACAGCGGCGTCCTCGTCGCGGTCGTCGGCGATCCCGGCGATCGCCTCGGCCATCGCAGCCGCGCGCTCCTGAGGCGTGAGCGCCGCCCACGCCGGGAAGGCCGCCTTCGCAGCGGCGACGGCATCCTTCACATCCGACTCCGTCGCGGCCGCCGCCTCACCGACGACCGCACCCGGCTTGCCGGGATCGGGGATCGTCAGCACGTCGTCGGTGAACCGCTCTTCACCCCCGATGAACAGGCCCGTCCGGACCGAAGTCCCCATCGCCGTCTCGCCCATGGAACGCCCACCTCTCCGTGTTGCCCAACGTGGATCCGCCTCGGGTCGGCGCGGATCGACACCTCTCCCAGCGTGCCTCTCCCATGCGCGTGAATCAAGATTGTCGACGATTTTCGCGCGGATTTCGTATGAGATTCTTCGCATTGATCGGCCTCGCGCGAGATAGTGTCAGTGCACGGACGAAGGCGCCGAAGGAGGTTGGCCGAGATGACGGATGCTGCGGTGCTGAGCGACGACGAGACGATCGAGCGTCCCGACCTGACGCAGGTGATCCGCGAGGCGATCCTCGACGCGCAGTTCGCGCCGCATCAGCGTCTCATCGAGGCCGATCTCAGCGAGCGCTACGGCGCTTCGCGGGCCTCCGTGCGCACGGCGCTGCTGAACCTCGCCGGCGAAGGGCTCGTCGAGCGCCTGCCCAACCGCGGCGCACGGGTGCGGGCGATCACGGTCGACGAGGCGATCGAGATCGTCGAGGTGCGCATCGGCCTCGAGACCCTCTGCGCGCGCAAGGCCGCCGAGAACCTCTCCCCCGCCGACGCCGACGAGCTCCGGGCGCTGCGCGCCGACATCGAGGCCGCGATCGGATCGGGCGACCTCATGGCGTATTCGCGCCTGAACCAGGAGCTCGACCGCCGCATCCGCGACCTCAGCCACCACGGCACGGCGACCCAGCTGCTCGAGCGCCTGCGCGCGCAGTCCGCGCGGCACCAGTTCCGGCTCGCCTTCCACCCGGGGCGCGCCGCGACGTCGGCGCCGGAGCACATCGCGATCATCGACGCGATCCTCGCGAAGGACCCGGACGCCGCCGAGGCCGCGACCCGCGCCCATCTCTCGGGCATCGTCGAGGTCCTCCACGGCATGGAGTGAGGCCTTCGACAAGCTCAGGGACCGGTGGGCTCCGCCGACCCCGAGCCGGTCGCTGAGCCCGCCGAAGCGCCCGAGAGCGTACGACAACCCAGGGACCGGGATGCGCGAAGGGGGCGGACGGATGCCTCCGCCCGCCCCCTCGCAGGGCTCAGGTCACTGACCCCAGGACTCGGCCGGGGCGTAACCCTTGCCGTTGTACTTCTGCACCTGCACGGTCGAGACGGCGGGCTGGCCGTCCTCGGTCGTGTCGACGCTGGAGCCCTCGAGCATGAGCGGTGCCACATAGCCCTTGATGCTGCGCAGCTGCGTCATGAAGTCGTCGCGCGTCGGCTCGGTCATCTTCTCGAAGACCTGCTCGAGCGTCGCGCCGACCTGGTACGACCAGACGCAGTGCGGGAACGCGGGGACGTCGGAGTAGTTCGCGTACTCCTTGAGGGCGCTGAGGAACGCGCCGCCGTCCTCGCTCTCGGCGAAGGTCGGCGCGGCCGCGGCCTGCGCGAACGCCACGGTGTAGACGCCCGGGAACGCCGCCGCCCCACCGGGCTCGAGGATCGCGGACGGGCTCGACGTGTTCGACGGGAGGAACCAGCTGGGCAGCCAGCCGAGCTCCTGCGTCTTCTGCAGCGACGAGATGACGAGCGGCGTGATCGACATGGCGTTGAAGAAGACGTCGGCGCCCGAGCCGGCGAGCTCGGTCAGCTGCGCGTCGACCGAGGTGTCGGTGGCCTCGTACGTGAGCTCCTTGACGATCTCGATGTTGTCGGCGCCCTCGATGCCCTTCTTGAAGCCCTCGACGTAGCCCTCGCCGTAGTCGTCGTTCTGCGAGAGGATCGCGACCGTGTGGTCGTCGCTCGAGCTCGCCAGCAGCTTGCCGAAGGCCTCGCCCTCGTTCTGGTAGATCGGCACGAAGCCGAGCGACCACGGGCTCTCCTGCTGGTCGCTGAAGATCGGGTCGCCCGACATGATCAGCGCCTGCGGCACCTCGTCGGCGATCGCGGCCTCGCGCCACGCGCGGTTGGTCGGCGTGCCGAGACCGGCGGTCATCGCGAAGACGCTGCTCTTCAACTGGTCGTAGTTCGCCTTGGCCTTCTGCGGGTCGTACTCGTCGTCGAGCGCCGTGATCTCGACCTTGCGGGTCTTGCCGTCGCCGAACTCGACCCCGCCGTCGGCGTTCTTGGCGCCGAAGTAGGCCGTGATGCCGGCGACCGTGCACGTGCCGGGCCCGGCTGTGGGGCCTGACAGCGGGGTCGTGATGCCGAGCGTGATCGATGTGTCGGTGATGCCGGGGCTCGCCTGGGCCGCCCCGTCGCCGGTCTCGTTCGGCGTGCCGCCGCCGCGAGAGCAGCCGGCGGCGAGGACGGCGACGATGCCGATCCCGGCGACGACCGAGGCGACGCGCAACTTCGTGCGGTTCGTGCTCATGGGTCTTGCCTCTCTGTGTGGGTTATGACTGCGTCGGTGAAGGTGGGGGTGGGTCGGTGACGGCGGCGGTGTCTGCGGTGGTCGTCTTCGTGGACACGGTCCCCACGCCCTCTCCCGGCGCCGCTGGCGCGGCGGCGGGAGCCTCGGGGCGCGTGGGCCCAGCTGCAGCATTCGTCCGTCCGGAAGGCCCGGTCGGGCCGCTTCGGGGGGCGCCGTCATCGCGGCGCCGGCGCCGCCACAGCCGTGGCAGCGACACGAGGCCGCCGGGGAGGATGAAGAGGACCACGAGGAGGATCGCGCCTTGAAGCATCGCGGTGATGTTGGGGTCGATGAGGTTCGTGATCTGCGGCAGCAGCACGTACCAGACACCGCCGAGGAGCGAGCCGATGATGCTGCCGGCGCCGCCGATGACCATCGCGGCGAGCAGCTCGATCGAGTGGCCGAAGTGCAGCGTCTCGGGCGACGTGTACTGGATCACGACCATATAGAGGAAGCCGCTCACGCCGCCGATGAGCGAGGCGATCGTGAAGGCCAGCACCTTGTACCGGTAGGGCGAGACGCCCATGGATGCTGCGACCGCCTCGTTGCCCTTCACGATGGCGAAGGCGCGGCCGTACTTGCCGCGCACGAGGTTGCGCGTCAGCAGGAACGTGATACCCCCGATGAGGATCACGATGTACAGCTGCCACTGATCGTCGTAGAGGCCGGTCCACTCCGGCGCGCTCGAGAAGCGGGCCGAGGTGCCCTGCGATCCGCCGGTGAACTCCGACAGCCGCTTCGCGAGCGGCAGGCCCACGAGCGGGAGTGCGATCGTCACCATGGCGATCGCGAGGCCGCCGAGGCGCGCCGCGGCGAGCGCGACGAGAAGCCCGAACACGGCCGGCACGATGCACGCAAGCACGAAGACGAGGACGATGTTCCAGTCCTGATTGACGCCGTAGGCCGTGACGTACGCGCCGACGCCGACGAAGAAGATCTGGCCGAGCGACACCTGGCCGGTGTAGCCCATCACGACGTTGAGGCCGAGCACCGCGACGGCGAAGACGCCGATACGCGCGATCGTCTGGTTGGCGAACTCGGGGAGGATCAGCGGCCCGACGACGAGCAGCACGACGACGAGGCCGACCCCCGCCCACTTCACCCAGGGGCGCGTCCAGAACTCCGCGGTCGAAGGCATCAGACGCGCACCACCGCTTTCCGGCCGAACAGGCCCTGTGGCCGCACGATGAGCACGACGAAGATGAGGATGAACGGCACCGCGATCTTGAGGTCGTGCCCGATGAAGGGGACGTAGACCGCCGCGAGGTTCTCGAGCACGCCGATGAGCCACGCTGCGACGACGACGCCTATCGGGCTCGAGAGGCCGCCGAGGATGCAGGCGGCCAGCGCGTAGACGAGAGCGCCGTCCATCATCCCGGGGGTGAGGGTCAGCTGCGGCGCGACGAGCACGCCGGCGACGGCGCCCAGCACCGCGGCGAGCCCCCAGCCGACCATGAGATTGCGGCCGACGTTGATGCCGGAGAACGCGGCCGAGCCGGGGTTGATCGCGACCGCCCGCAGCGCCAGGCCCAGCTTCGTGCCGAGGAACAGCGCCTGCAGCAGCAGCATTATCACGACGATGACGATGATCGTGCCGAGCGAGCGGACGCTGATCACAGCTCCCCCGATCTTGATCGTCTCCAGGGGGAACAGCGACGGGAAGAGCCGGTTGTTGTACGTCCAGATCCAGGCGCACAGACCGGTGATGAAGGTCAGCAGGCCGATCGTCACGACGACGGCGGTGTCGGGGTCGCCGCGCTCGAACCGGCGGATGAGGTAGCGCTCGATGAGCGCGCCCAGGAAGAACGACGCCACGATCGCACCGAGGATCGCCAGCACGATCGGGACGCCGAAGCCGTTGAGGGCCCACGCGATGTACGCCGACAGCACCGCCATGCCGCCCTGCGCGAAGTTGATGAGACCGGTCGCCTGGTTGACGAGGACGATCGCGAGCGCGAGCGCCGCATAGATCGACCCCGTCGAGAGCCCGTCGATCACGAGCTGGATGAAGGTGCCCACCGTCAGCCTCCCAGGTACGCGCGGCGGATCTCGTCCATGCCCTTGAGCTCCGCGGTCGAGCCGGTCAGGACATTGCGGCCCGTCTCGAGCACGGTCGCGCTGTCGACGAGGGTGAAGGCGAGGTTGGCGTTCTGCTCGACGACGAGCATCGCGATGCCCGACTCGGCGCGCAGACGCCCGATCGCCTGGTAGACGGTCTTGGCGGTGCCCGGTGCGAGACCGAGGGATGCCTCGTCCAGCAGCAGCAGACGCGGCCTGGCCATGATCGCCCGGGCGATAGCGAGCATCTGCTGCTCTCCTCCCGACAGCGCCGACCCGTTCGAACGGATGCGGTCCCTGAGCTGCGGGAAGAGCTCGAGGCAGTAGTCGACGTCGGCGCGGACCGCCTTGGCGTCCTTGCGGCGATACGCGCCGACGCGGAGGTTCTCGCGCACCGTGAGGTCGGACAGCGTGCCGCGCCCTTCCGGCACGTGCGCGATCCCGAGCGCGGCGACCTGGTCGGGCCGGAGGCCCTTGAGGTCCTTGCCGTCGAACCGGATGGTGCCGGTCGAGCGGACGGTGCCCGACACCGCGCGCAGTGTCGTGGTCTTGCCGGCGCCGTTCGCGCCCAGGATGCCGACGGCACCGCCGTCGGGGACTGTGAGCGAGACGCCCTCGAGCACCTGCACGCGCCCGTAGAACGCGCGGACGTCGGCGAGCTCAAGCAGCGTCATCGATCGCGTCCTTTCCGAGGTACGCCTCGACGACGCGCGGGTCGGACTGCGCCTCGGCGGCCGAGCCCTCCATCAGCTTGCGGCCGTGGTCGAGCACGACGACGCGGTCGGTGAGGGCCGAGATGAGACCCATGTTGTGCTCGACGATGACGACCGTGATGTCGTCGTCGCGCACGCGCCGCACGGTCTCGATGAGCTGCTCGACCTCCGAGTGCGGGAGTCCCGCCGCCGGCTCGTCGAGCAGCAGCAGCCGCGGCTTCATGAGCAGGGCGCGGCACAGTTCGACACCCTTGTGCAGTCCGTGCGACAACTCGTCGGCCCGCGTGCGGGCGGCCCAGCCGAGGCCGTGGCCCTCCAGGAGGTCGAGGGCCTCCTGCCGGAGCGCCTTCTCGGAGCGGGTCGTTCGGGGCAGCCGCAGCGACCACTCCGCCGGCCCACCCGGCAGGCGGCTGTGTGCGCCGAGCAGCACGTTCTCGAGCACGGTCTCGCGCAGCTGCAGAGCGGGGTGCTGGAACGTGCGCGCCAGGCCGTGCCGCGCGAGGGTCGCGGGCGGCGAGCCGAGCACCTCGTCGTCGTCGATCGTGATCGATCCGGCGCTCGGGCGGTAATGGCCGCTCACACAGTTGAAGAGCGAGGTCTTGCCGGCACCGTTCGGGCCGACGAGGCCGAAGATCTGGCCGGGCTCGACGGTGAAGGTCACATCCTCGAGCACCTTGACGCCGCCGAAGTGCAGGCTCACGTCGCGGACTGCGAGCCGAGCGCCCATGGCCCCACCTTTCGCGTCGTCGCGTCGTCGTGGTCGTTCGGGGAGTCGAGTCCTCCCCGTGCTTGGGAAACTACGGATTCGCGGCGAGATTGTCAACGATTTTGGTGCGAAGTTCCGCGACCGTGATCTTCGACACGATGCTGGCGCGCGGAGCGAGGGGGCGCAGCATCCGTTTCCATTCAACGGAACCACCTGGTCGAGGCGGTCCGGAGCGCTCTTACGCTGACCGCAGCTTCCGCAACCGAAGAAGGAGGGTCGACGATGACCACGATGACGGACACCCAGACCGAGTCGCTCGCCCAGGCGATCGACCGCGCCGGCAGCCCCGTGGAACTGCTGCGCAACCAGAACTGGCCGGCCTTCACGTTCCCGGTGGCGCCGGAGTTCACGAACTGGCGCGACGAGCAGCGCGCGTGGAACACGTCGGTGGCGCTCATGGACCAGTCGCACCACATGACGCAGCTGTTCCTCGACGGCGCCGATCTCATTCCCCTGCTGAGCTCGATCTCACCGAACACGTTCACGACCTTCCGGCCGGGCGTCGCCAAGCAGCTCATCTCGGTCAACCAGGACGGCTACCTCATCGGCGACGGCATCCTCTTCTACAACTCCGAGGGGCCTGAGGGTCTCGTGCTCATCGGGCACCACATCCTCATCGACTGGGTGCGCTTCAACATCGAGAAGGCGGAGGCGCTCGGCAAGGACGTGCGCTATCGCCTCGAGGCCAACTCGCACATGCGGCAGGGGCCGCCGACGTACTACCGCTACGAGCTGCAGGGACCGCACGCCGACCTCGTGATGGAGAAGATGTTCGGCGGGCCGGTGCCCGAGATCAAGTTCTTCCACATCGGCGATGTCGAGATCGCCGGCCGGCCGGTGAAGGCGCTGCGCCACGGCATGGCCGGGCAGCCCGGGTTCGAGTTCTACGGCCCGTGGGAGGACAGCCAGGTCGTGCTCGAGGCATTGATGGAGGCCGGCGAGGAGTACGGCATCCGCCGGGTCGGGGCGAAGGCGTACTCGTCGTCGCCGCTCGAGTCCGGCTGGGTGCCGACGCCGTTCCCCGCCGTCTTCGACGACGACTTCGCCGAGTACCGCGAGTGGCTGCCGGCGGCCCGCATCGGCTCGGTGGGCGGCTCGCTGTACTCGACCGACGTCCACGACTTCTACATGACGCCGTTCGACATCGGTCTCGGCCGCTCGGTGCGGTTCGACCACGACTTCCACGGCCGCGAGGCGCTCGAGAAGCACGCCGAGAACCAGCGCCGCCGCAAGGTCACGCTGATCTGGAACGCCGATGACGTCGCCGCGGTCGTGCGCTCGCAGCTCGAGCCCGGCACGCCCGCCAAGTACCTCGACTTCCCGAAGGCGCGGTACGGGCTGTACCAGATGGACGAGATCCTGAAGGACGGCGAGCGCGTGGGGATCTCGACGGATGCCGGGTACGTGGCGTACGACCAGCTCTACATGTCGCTCGCGACCCTGGACGCCGGCCTCCGCGACGGCGAAGAGGTCGAGGTGGTGTGGGGCGAGGACCCGATCTCGCGCAAGGACGGCGTCGACGCCGACCACCGCCAGGTGCGCATCCGCGCGACGGTCGCCCCTGCGCCGTACCACGACTACGCCCGGACGGTGTATCGCCAGAACGCGTCCTGACGCGCCGGCCCGCGGCATCCTCGCACCAAAATCGTTGACAATCCCGCCTCGACTTCGTACGGTCCCTTACACCGGGGCCACCTCGCTCGGCTGACGCCCCGCCATCCCGCCGAGAGGGGGCGGAGCGTGACCGACAGACCGGTCGGCCGTGACGGGGTGTTCGAGCGGGCGCTCGAGCTGCTCGAGTGCTTCACGGCCGACGAGCCGATCCTCTCGGCGGCCGAGATCGCGCAGCGGACCGGGCTCGCGGTGTCGTCCGTGCACCGGCTGCTCGCGAAGCTGCTCACGGCGGGCTTCGTCGACAAGGTGCATCCGCAGCGCTACGCGGTCGGGCTGCGGCTGTGGAAAGTCGGCGAGTTGAGCCCGGTCCTGCTCGAGCTGCGCGAGGCCGCGCTTCCGCTGATGCTCCGGCTGTACGAGGCGACGGGCGAGAACGTCCAGCTGGCCGTACTCGACGGCCGCACGCCGCAGACGGGGCGGGCGCTCTACATCGCCCGCGCGGTGGGCGTGTCGTCGTCGCCCACACTCACTCGGATCGGCGGGGCGTTCCCGCTGCACACGACCGGGGTCGGCAAAGCGCTGCTCGCTGCTCAGGACGCCGACTGGCTCGCCGACTACATCCACGGCGGGCTCGCGCCGGAGACCCGGTTCTCGCTGACGACGGGCAGCGAGCTCGTCCACGATCTCGAGCGGACGCGCGCTCGCGGATACGCCGTCACGCGCGAGGAGATGAGCCTCGGAACGGCCTCGGTCGCGGTCGCCTTCGACCGCGTGGCACACCTTCCCGCCGCCGCGATCGGGGTCGTCACCGAGGTCCACCGATTCCGTGAGCGGGAGCTGAGCGCAATGGTGGCGGCATCCGCCCATCAGCTGCACGCCGTGCTCAGCGAGCGATTCGACCGCTGACGCCCGCGGGGACGGCACTTTCTCACTGGGTGCGAATCTTCGGGATGCCGCCGCGAGCCCGGTCATAGATTGACGCCAATGGTGGCGACAATCCCAGATCGCCGCCGATCCCCACTCAATGAGGAGTAGCAAATGCGCAGGATGAGATACGCGGTTGCGACCGTGGCCGCTGCCGCGCTCGTCGCATCGACGACGACGGGTGCCACCGCTGCGACCGAGCCGGAAGAGAACGTCTTCCTCAAGCCCTTCGTGCTGGACGCCTGGGCGCAGTACGCCGCCTCCGACACGCACGCCCTCCTCGAACAGCAGGGCAAGATGGCGACGCCGAACGTCTACCTCGCCGACGTGGCACGCGGCACGGACCAGACCGGGGCCGACCCGGCGGACTACTGGTACGTGCGCAACGGCGTGCCCGACGACGGCGTGACGCTCGCGCCCGAGGCGATCCTCTACGCCAACCTCGAGAACCTGAAGACCGCGGGCAAGATCGACGACGTCAACTTCACGCTCGTGATGAATCTCCCTCACTCCGAGAACGTCAACACGGCCGAGGCGCACGCATGGATGCGGCAGATCCTCGCCGAGGCCGGGCCGTCGGTCCCCGCCGACGTCGACCCCGCCACCGGATGGTGGGACGTGAGCACCTACCAGGGCGGGTCGATCACCGAGAACGCCGCCGGAGCCGTCTCGGCATCGTCGGACACGGGCAAGAGGACGATCACGGTCACGCTCAACGGTCAGCCGTTCACCGTGACGCACTACTGGGGCTGGTACGCCGCGACGCCGAACAGCCCGAAGCAGAAGGTCAGCATCTACGTGCCGCAGAACGTCCGGTCTGACAGCCCGACCTACTTCCGAACGAACAACGGCGGATGGACGTCGAACAACTTCATCTCGACCGTGGTCCCCGGCGGCGTGTACACCACGGGCAACCTCGCGTTCAACACCGTCCAGGGCGGCGGGAACAACAACCCCAACGTCATCGGCGAGGTGCTCGACCAGGGCATGATCATGGTGTCGTACGGCGCCCGCAGCATGAACGACGCTCCGGTCGACGGCGAGTACCAGGGACACTCCCCCGCCACGATGACCGACACCAAGGCGGCGATCCGGTTCGTCAAGTACAACCAGGTCTACGGCAGCCTGCCGGGCGACCCGGAGCGCGTGATCATCACCGGCATGAGCGGTGGCGGCGGGCTCACCACGGCGGTGGCCGCCGGGGGCAACAGCTCGGACTACTACGACTCGCTCGCGCAGATCGGCGCGCTCGGCCTCACGCAGACGAGCGGCGCGTACGCGGATGACCCGGCGGTCGGCGACGACGTCTTCGCGACGTTCTCGAGCGCGCCGATCATCGACTCCTTCCGGGCGGACCACCTCGCGGAGTGGATGTACAACCCCACACGCCAGAAGATCCGGGACGGCGTGTACGCCTCCGAGACCGGGATCACGAGCGGACGCAACAACCCCTCGGCGCTGGCGGAGTGGCAGTACCTGAGCGCCGCGGTGCTCGCGCAGAAGGGCGACGACTACACGTACGAGCTCGGGCTTACGCCTGACCACGTCAAGCGGACCCTCCTCGACATGATGGAGACCTCGCTCGAGCTCACGCTGAACGAGAACAAGTCCTACCGGCCCACGCTGGCCGACGTGGCCGCGGTGGCCACGCCGGAGCAGGCGAAGGCGGCGCTCGACACGTTCCTGCGTCAGCAGGACGCGAACCGCGCAGCGGCCTGGGCCGGGCTCCCGCTCGACTGGTACGCCCTCACCGGGACCGCCGGAGCCTTCGAGGTGACCATCGCCGACGCCGGCTGGGACCGGCTCACCGAGTACCTGTACTGGGTGTCGCAGTGGACCAAGGGCACGCCGATCTCGACCGCGCAGGGCCTGCCGGCCGGGCTCGGCAAGGGCGGGGCGTTCGCCGGCGGCGAGGGCCTGCTGTTCGGGGCCCTCGACGCTCCGTACAGCCACCTCAACCAGGTGTCGTGGGCGATGGATCCGCTGAACTGGCCGCTGTTCGGCGTCACCGCGAGCACGAACCCCAACACGGCCGCGCGACAGGCTGAGAACCGCGAGATCGCGAAGACGCTGTTCGACGTGCTCCCCGGTCCGAGCATCGAGGTCGTGCTCCGGCACGTGGACCAGGCCGAGCGTGACGGCACGCTCACCGGCAAGGCGCTGAGCGAGGTGCGCAAGCACCTGGCGCAGGCAGAGAAGCTCGCCGCCGGCTCCGCCGCGAGCCGGGCTGTCGTGGCGCAGCTCGACAACGCCTCCCGCAAGTCGGGTCTGCCGGCCGACTCGAACGTCGTGAAGGCGATCGCGGCGCTCGCGGCCGCGAGCTGACACCCGGGCGGAGGGGGAGGTCGGGGCGCCGGCCGCCCCCTCCGCCCGGTCCGACAGGGTTCCGGCGCGGGTTAGCATGGCCGCGTCGTCGAGGAGGATGCTGTGGCACGAGGATCGGCCGGAGAGTCGGTGCTTCACCGGCACCTGCGCGTGCTCGAGAGCTTCGATGCGTGGCATCCGTTCCTCACCCTGACGGAGATCGCCGACGCATCGGGCATTCCACCGTCGAGCGCGCACCGCCTCATCGCCGAGCTCGAGCACGAGGGGCTGCTCGAGCGCCTGCCGGATCGCACCTACCGCCTGGGAGTGCGACTGTGGGAGTTCGCGAGCCGCACGCCGGGCGCGGTCGGACTGCGCGAGATCGCCCGGCCGTGGCTGGGCGCGGTCCACGAGCGGGTGCGGCAGCACGCGCAGCTGGGTGTGCTGAGCGGGCGGGACGTGCTCTTCATCGATCGGATGTCGACCCGCGACGCCGTCGTCAACGCGACGCTGATCGGGGGCCGCATCCCGCTGCACGCCTCGTCGAGCGGGCTGGTGTTGCTGGCCTATGCCGATGCGGCGCTCGTCGCCGACGTGATCGCCGGCGGCCTGCGGAGGTACACCGACCACACCATCCGCACCGGCCCCGAGCTCCGCGCGGTGCTGCGCCGGGTGCGGGAGGAGGGCTACGCGGTCACCGAGGGGCACATCCATCCCGAGTCGCGCGGGATCGCCGTGCCCGTCACCGGACCCGGCGGCACCGTGTACGCGGCGATCGGCGTCGTCCTGCCCAACGACGGCGGCCCGACGCACGCCTACGCTGAGCTGCTGCGCCGCGCGGCCGCCGGGATCGCGCGCGACCTCGCCGTCGCGTACCGTCCGGACGTCGATGAGCGGACCCACGGCATCCGTCCGCTCGTGAGCGGCTCGCGGCGCTCGCTCGAATACCTCGAGAGCCTCGACGCCGACCCGCACGAGATGGGCGAGCTCCCCGCCCTCGGCCCCGCACCAGTGCCCTAGGGTCTGCAGCATGACGACGATCGCGGTCCTCGGACTCGGCGAAGCCGGGCGCCGCTACGCGCGCGGCCTCGCGCACGCCGGGGCGGAGGTGCGCGGCTTCGACCCCGCACACGACCTCGGCGACCCCGACGTCCCGCAGTTCGCGACCCTCGCCGACGCCCTCGCGGGGGCCGACGTCGCCCTGAGCCTCGTGACCGGGCATGCCGCAGCATCCGTCGCCCGCGACGCCCTTCCCCACGTGGCCGCGGGTGCCGTCTACGCCGACCTCAACACCGCCGCACCCGAGCTCAAGCAGCGCATCGCGCGGCTCGCCGCCGACCGCGGGCTCGCGATGGCCGACGTCGCGGTGCTGGCGCCCGTGGTGCGCGCGGGCCACCGCACGCCGCTGCTCGCCAGCGGACCCGGGGCCCGCGAGTTCGCTGCCCTGGTCGGTCCGTTCGAGGTGCCGGTCGACGTGGTCGACGGCGACGCCGGCGAGGCGGCCCGCCTGCGGCTGCTGCGGAGCGTGTTCATGAAAGGCCTCGCGGCGCTCGTGCTCGAGGGGCTCGGCGCCTCGCGCGCCGTGGGCGCCGAGGACTGGCTGCGCGCGCAGATGGCGCAGGAGCTCGGGCCCGACGGCGCGGCCCTGATCGACCGCCTCGTCGACGGCTCGACCATCCACGCGGTGCGCCGCGAGCACGAGGTGCGCGCGGCTCTCGCCGCGCTCGAAGTGTCGGGCCAGCCCGCCGACATGACCCGCGCGACCCTCGCCTGGTTCGAGCGGCTCGTCGCCGAGCGCGACCACGACTGAGTCGGCTCACGCGCCGCCATCTGCGGCTTCAGGTGGCGCAACATGCGGAATGCACGCGGCCACCCCGCGTGTCTCGACACCCGAATGGATGCCGCGTCCTCAAGCCCGCGCGAATGCACGGCCGGCCTGCGGCTTCAGGTGGCGCAACTCGCGGAATCGACGCGCGCACCCCGCGTGTTGCGACCCTCGAACGGACGCCGCCGGCCGCGCTACACCGCCGCGGCGGCGGTGCGCCAGCCGCCGTGGTACTCCTGGCGGGCGGTCACCGCGTAGGGCACCGGGCTCACGACGGCGCGCACGGCGAGCTGCTCGTGCGGTTCGACGGTGGTCTTGCGCGAGCCGCCGTCGGGCTCGCCCCACACCACGCGCACCTCGGCGCCGATCGGCACATCGCGGTCGACGGTCGCGAGCGACAGGCCGCGCTTCTCGTTCGCCGTGACGCCCGTGAACAGCGACAGGCCGACGGTGTCGCCGTCGGCGTCGATCACGGCGTCGTAGTTCGACGAGCCGTAGTTCGCATTCGGCAGGTCGAAGAACTGATACCCGGGGCCCTCGCGGTCGATCACGCTCGTGAGGAGCTTGCTCAGGTCCTCGTCGTTCCACGCGAGCGTGACCTTCTTGCGCTGGGTCTCGGGGTCGACCTGCTCCAGGGCCTCACGGCCGATGAAGTCGTGGTCGAACTTCACGAACGAGCCGTAGCCGAGGTCCCACGGGTTGAGGTAGTAATCCTCGATGTCGTCCGACACGAACGAGCCGGCGAGCGCGTTGATGGCCTCGTAGCTGTTCGCCGGCAGCCACTCGCGGTAGCGGCGCTCGATGTCGCCGCCGGTGTAGATCGCGGGCAGCGGCGAGGGGATCCAGCCCGACTCGAGCGTGTTCGACGAGTACGCGCGCGAACCGCACGGCTCGAGGCCGAACTCGCGGCCCGCCTCGAGCACCGCGTCGCGGATCTGCCCGTGCTCGGAGTACGGGCCCCAGATCTCCAGGCCCGGCGCTCCGGCCATCCCGTGGCGGAGCGTGCGCACCTGCTGCCCCGCGATCTCGAGCTCGCCCATGTGGAAGAACCGCACCTGCTCGACCTCGTGGCCGGCGAGCTTCTCGATGATCGGCCAGGCGTTCGGCCCCTGGATCTGGAAGCGGTAGAACTCGCGCGTGACGGCCTCGCCGTACGGACGCGACGGCGAGCGATCGTCGTAGCGGGTCTCGATGTCGTAGCCACCCGTCTCGGCGTGGAACTGCAGCCAGTTCGCCCCGGGTGCGCGGCCGACGTAGACGTACTCGTCCTCCGAGAGGTGGAAGAGGATGCCGTCGCCGATGACGCCGCCGGTCGACGAGGTCGGCACGAACTGCTTCGCCGTGTTCACCGGGAAGTTCGCGAACGAGTTGATGCCGGTGTCGGAGAGCAGCGTGAGCGCATCCGGGCCGGTCATGAAGAAGTTGACCATGTGGTGGGTCTGGTCATAGAGCACCGCGGTCTCGCGCCAGGCCTTCTGCTCGCGCCGCCAGTTCGTGAACTCCGCGGGCACCACCGGGTAGATGTACGTGCCCAGCTGAGAGTTGCGGAGCATGTCGACGACGCTCCCCCGTTCGTCCATCAGCTGCTGCAGATTGCTCGCCATGCCTGTCTCGACTTCCTCGTCCAGTGGTTCGTTCCGGGTGACCTGACCGCGATGCTACGTGGCGGCTATACCTACGTCCAGAGGTATTTGGTCGCCACGATTGTAGACAATTTGTTGACCATTTCGCCACGGGTATGGTTCGCTGGCCCCATGACAGACACCGCCGTCGACACGCTCCTCGTCGTCAGCGCCCACGCCGGCGACTTCGTGTGGCGGGCGGGCGGCGCGATCGCCGCCGCGGCCCTCCGCGGCGAACGCGCGGTGGTCGCGTGCCTGTCGTACGGCGAGCGCGGCGAGTCGGCGAGCCAGTGGCTCGACGGCAGGTCGCTCGACGAGATCAAGCGCATCCGGCGGGGCGAAGCCGAGGCCGCGGCATCCGCTCTCGGTGCCGAGATCGAGTTCCTCGACCTCGGCGACTACCCGCTGGTCGAGTCCCGCGAGGCCGTCTCGCGCCTGGTCGATCTGTACCGGCGGGTGCAGCCCACCGTCGTGCTCACGCACACCCTCCGCGACCCCTACAACGGCGACCACCCGGCAGCGGCGCGCATGGCGCTCGAGGCGCGCGTGCTCGCGCAGGCGATCGGCGTCGCGAACTCCGACGGCAGCTACCCCGGCAAGGACGACATCATCGGCGCCCCGCCGGTGTTCTTCTTCGAGCCGCACCAGCCCGAGCAGTGCGACTTCACCCCCGACGTGCTCCTCGACATCACCGAGGCGTTCGGACGCAAGCGCACCGCGATGGAGTGCCTGCCCGCCCAGAAGCACATGTGGTCGTACTACACGGACCTTGCGGTCCGCCGCGGCGTGCAGCTCAAGCGCAACGCGGGCCCGAACCTCGGCCTTCACCACGAGACCATGGGCGAGGCCTACATGCGGCACTTCCCGCAGGTCACCTCGGTGCTGTCGTGAGCGGGGTGCGTCCGTGATGAAGCCCGTCATCGTCACCGACATCGCGAGGACGGATGCTGCGACCGCCCGCGCGCTCGGATCCCACGGCGTCGCGACGGTGCACGAGGCGATGGGCCGCACGGGACTCGTGGGTCCCGGCATCCGTCCCATCCAGGACGACGTGCGCATCGCCGGGACCGCCGTCACGGTGCTGAGCCACCCCGGCGACAACCTCATGATTCACGCCGCCATCGAGCAGTGCCGCGACGGGGATCTGCTGGTCGTCGCCACGACCTCGCCCTCGAGCGACGGCGCGTTCGGCGATCTCTTCGCCACGGCCCTCAAAGCCCGCGGCGTGCGGGGACTCGTCACCAGCACAGGCGTCCGCGACACCGCAGACCTGCGCGCGATGGGCTTCCCGGTGTGGTCGAGCGCTGTACACGCACAAGGCACCGTGAAGGCGACGCCCGGCTCGGTCAACGTGCCGATCGTCGTCGCCGGTGCGACGGTGCGGCCGGGCGATGTGGTCATCGCCGACGACGACGGTGTGGTCGTCGTGCCGCGCGAGCGCGCCGCCGACGTCCTGTCGGCCGCCGACGCCCGCGTCGCGAAGGAGGCCGCGGACCGCGAAGCCTACGGGTCCGGCGCTGAACTGAGCCTCGACCGCAAGGGTCTGCGCCCCCTCCTCGCCGAGCTCGGCATCGAGTACGTCACGCAGGCCGAGTACGAGGCGCGCGACCATGAGCGCGCCTGACTCCGTGCGCGACGGCGTCCGCTGCATGCTCATGCGCGGCGGCACGTCGAAGGGCGCGTACTTCCTCGCCTCGGACCTCCCGGAGGACGGGCCCGAGCGCGACGACCTGCTGCTGCGCATCATGGGTTCGCCCGACCCCCGCCAGATCGACGGCATCGGCGGCGCGCACCCGCTCACCAGCAAGGTCGCGGTGGTCTCGCGGTCTGCCGCCGAGGGCGTGGACGTCGACTACCTGTTCCTGCAGGTCGGCGTCGACACGGCGACGGTGGCCGACGCGCAGACGTGCGGCAACCTGCTCGCCGGCATCGGGCCGTTCGCCGTGGAACGCGGCCTCGTCGCGGCGACGGGCGCGCGCACGACGGTGCGCATCCGGCTCCTCAACACCGGGGACACCGCGACCGCCGTCTTCGCCACGGCCGAGGGCCGCCCCGACTACGACGGCGATGCCGCCATCGACGGCGTCCCGGGCACGGCATCCGCCATCGACCTCGAAGTCGGGGGCGGCGACGACAAGCCTCTCCTCCCGACCGGCAATCCCGCCGACGACCTGGACGGCGTCACCGCGACCCTCATCGACAACGGCATGCCGGTCGTGCTCCTGCGCGCCGCCGACCTCGGTGTCGACGGCTCCGAGTCGCCTGCGGCCCTCGAGGCCGACGCCGACCTCGCCGCGCGCATCGAGCGCCTCCGGCTCGCCGCCGGTCCGCTCATGGGCCTCGGCGACGTGTCGACGCAGACGGTGCCCAAGGTGATCCTGCTCTCGCCGCCACGGGCGGGCGGCGCGATCTCGACCCGCGCCTTCATCCCGGCGCGCGTGCACACGGCGATCGGCGTGCTGATGGCAGCATCCGTCGCCGCCGCCCTCCGGATCCCCGGCGCGGTGGGGCACGACATCGCCGGCCCCCTCGGCGAGGAGGACGCCGCGATCGAGCACCCGAGCGGCACCTTCCCGTCGCGCGTGCGCGTCACACAGGACGACGCCGGCGCCTGGCGCGCGACCTCCTTCTCGCTGCGCACCGCCCGCAAGCTCTTCGACGGCACGGTCTTTCCGAGGCCGCGCCGGTGATACCCGTCAGAGAGGACGCCCCATGACCGCCGACACGTCGTTCGACGTCGCCCACCTCGCCCACGTCGAGCTGCTGACACCCACCCCCGCCGAGAGCCGCTGGTTCTTCGAGGACCTGCTGGCGATGCGCGTCGTCGCCGAGGACGGCGACTCCGTCTATCTGCGCACGTGGGACGAGTACCAGCTCTATACGATCAAGCTGACGGCATCGGATGCTGCGGGCGTGGGTCGCACGTCGTTCCGGGCCTCGTCCCCGCAGGCGCTCGAGCGGCGCGTCGCGGCGATCGAGGCGGCCGGGCTCGGCGCCGGGTGGACCGATGGCGACGTGGGCTGCGGGCCGACCTACGAGTTCACCGACCCCGACGGTCACGCGATGTCGATCTTCTACGAGGCCGAGCGCTACCAGGCGGGCGACGACGACAGGCCGGCCCTGAAGAACCAGGCCTCCCGCTTTCCCGGCCGGGGCGTCAACGCGCGCCGCCTCGACCACATCAACTACCTCGCGAAGGACGTCGAGGCGAACGGCGCCTTCCTGCGCGACGCCCTCGGTATGCGCGAGTCCGAGCGCATCCGGCTCGACACCGGCAAGTTCGCCGCGTGGTGGTTCCACTTCTCGCTCAAGTCGTACGACGTCGTCTACTCCGACGACTGGACCAAGCACGGCAACCGTCTGCACCACATCGCGTTCGCCCCCGACACGCGGGAAGACATCCTCAAAGCCGCCGACATCTTCCTCGAGAACGGCATCCACATCGAGTCGGGGCCCCACAAGCACGCGATCAACCAGACGTTCTTCCTCTACGTCTGGGAGCCCGGCGGCAACCGCATCGAGTTCGCGAACGCGGGCGCCCGTCTGCTGCTGGACCCCGACCAGCCCGTCGTGGAGTGGACCGAGGCCGAGCGCCGCAAGGGCCAGGCGTGGGGCATGAAGACTATCGAGACCTTCCACACCCACGGCACTCCGGTGGTCGACGCCCCCACCCACTGACCCGGGGCCGCACGCGACCGGCCGGACCTTCGCCGGACCCGAGGTCGCTTGATTCCGCGAGAGTACAGCTGGTCGCCGAGAGGTGGGGAAGCAACCCGCATCTCGTCCACCAGCTGTACTCTCGCGGGGATCGCGAGGTGGCCGGGGCGAACGGCCCGGGGCCGGGCCTGGTCAGCGCCAGACGTCGGCGGCGATGTCGACGACCTCGCGCACCTTGGCCCATTGCTCGTCCTCAGTGAGGACGTTGCCCTCCTCGGTCGAGGCGAAGCCGCACTGCGGGCTCAGGGCCAGCTGCTCGAGGGGGGCGAACGCCGCAGCCTCGTCGATGCGGTGCTTCACAGCATCCACGTTCTCCAGCTCGCCGCTCTTCGAGGTGATCAGCCCGAGCACGACCGTCTTGTCGCCCTCCGGCAGGAACCGCAGTGGCTCGAAGCCGCCGGCGCGCTCGCTGTCGTACTCGAGGAAGTAGCCGTCGTACGCGGTGTTGCCGAGCAGCTGCTCGGCGACCGGCTCGTACCCGCCCGACGAGATCCACGTCGAACGGAAGTTGCCGCGGCACACGTGCGTGGTGATCGTGAGGTCGTCGGGCTTGCCGTCGAGGATGCGGTTCAGGATGCCGGAGTAGCGCTCGGCGATGCCGTCGGTCTCGATGCCGCGCTCGCGCGCCTTCTCGAGCTCGACCTCGGAGCAGAGGTACGCCCACGCGGTGTCGTCGAACTGCAGGTAGCGGGCACCGGCGTCGTAGAACGCGGCGACGGCGTCACCGTACGCCTGCACGAGGTCGTCGACGATGTCGTCGCGGCCGTCATAGCCCGAGCCCTCGAGGTGCCCCGGCTCGAGGCGGAAGTCGAGCACGGTGGGTGCCGGAATGCTGAACTTCGGCACCGCGCCGGTGGTGCGCTCGAGCAGGCTCTTGAGCGAGCGGAAGTGGTCGAGGAACGGGTGGGTGTCGCTGAAGCCGATCTTGCCCGAGATCTCGATGCCGCGCGGCTTGGTCTGCACGCCCTGGAACTGGATGCCGTGGTCGAGCTCGACGATCTCGACGCCGTCGAGCAGGCCGAAGAAGTCGAAGTGCCACCACGAGCGGCGGAACTCGCCGTCCGTCGCCAGCTTCAGGCCGGCATCGGCCTCGCGCACGACGAGCTCGGCGATCGCGGTCTCCTCCGCGACGCGCAGCGCATCGGCATCGATCTGGCCGGAGGCGAACCGGCGGCGGGCCTCGGCGAGCTCAGCGGGACGGAGGAAGCTGCCGACGATGTCGGCGCGGAACGGCGGTGTTGACACCCTGCGAGGCTAGCCGATCCCTCCCGGCATAGGGAAACGTCCCGTCACACGGGGTCGCCCGCATCCTGGTTCGTTCGTCACATATGTACGCCACCACCCCGATTTCACGTGCATGTGTGACGAACGAACCGATGGAGCGGGGGTCGGGCGCGGGTCAGAACACGTACTCCATGAGGTCGGTCCCGAGGATGCGGAACGCCTCGTGCGCGCGCAGGCGGTGCGAGATCGACAGGTCGTCGAAGCACACGATGAGGGCGTATGACACTCCGGCGCGGGGGCCCGCCAGCACGCCCGCCTCGACACGGATGCCCGCATCCCGGCCGGTCTTGTTGATGAAGAGCAGCCCGTGCTCGTCGTTCTCGTGCGAGAAGGGGTCGAGCCCGGTGGCGGATGCGACGAGCGACAGGTCGTGGTTGAGGCTCAGCCACTCCGCCACCTGGGCGCTCACGCTCGGCGAGACGACCTGCGAGTTCACCAGCGCCGCGAACACCTCGGCGAGCTCGCGCGCGGAGCCGAGGGCGAAGTGCGGTGCGTCGTCTGGTCCGCGCTCGTCGCGGAACCGGTCGAGCAGCGCCGAGCGGGCGAGCCCGAGATCCTCGATGCGGGCGCGCACGGCGGGGATGCCCACGCGCTTCAGCAGGGCATTGGCCGCCAGCGCGTCGCCGGTCGATGCGGTCAGCACCGCGAGGTCAACGAGCGGCAGTGCGGGCGCCTTGAGGTGCTGCCACACTCCGCCGACGCCGACCGGCTCGATGTGCGCGCGGTCGATGATCTCGAGCGGCTCGAGGCGCCCCGACTCGAATGCGGCGGCGACCTCGATGAGCAGCGGCACGACGCCGAGCCCGGCGACGGGCAGCGTCACGAAGTCGTCGCCCGACAGGACGGACGTCCCGCGGTCGAGGTCGGTGATGCGCACCGAGATCTTGGCCCCGGATGCGGCGAGATCGTCGAGCGCCTTCAGCGTCGACGTGAACGAACGACGACCGGCCGCTGCCCTCTTCGGCAGCCGCCGACCGGTGCTCCGTCGCGCCCCCCGCAGCGACTCGGCATCCTTTCTGGGCTCCATGCCCACGGAGTTTCCCTCCCCTTGACGTTGTTGCGGGGTGATCGGGCCGCACGCGGCCCGGCCGTCACCAGATGGTGACGCGCTGATCCTCGTCGAGCCAGAGAGCATCCGACTCGGTCACACCGAACGCATCGTAGAACGCGTCGATGTTGCGCACGATCTGGTTGCACCGGAACTCGTTGGGCGAGTGCGGGTCGATCGTGAGCAGACGGATGGTCTCAGCATCCCGTCCCTTCTGCTGCCAGACCTGTCCCCAGCTGAGCAGCAGTCGCTGGATGCCCGTGAAGCCGTCGAGCTCGGGCGCGCCCGTGCCGTCGAGCGACAGGGCATACGCCTTGATCGCGATGCCGAGACCGCCCAGGTCGCCGATGTTCTCGCCGATGGTGAGCGCGCCGTTGACGTGGTTGTCGTCGGCGAGCCCCTGCGGCACGAGGGCGTCGTACTGGGCGATGAGGTTCTTGGTGCGCTCCTCGAAGGCGGCGCGGTCGTCGTCGGTCCACCAGTCGCGCAGCGACCCGTCGCCGTCGAAGCGGCTGCCCTGGTCGTCGAAGCCGTGGCCGATCTCGTGGCCGATGACCGCGCCGATGCCGCCGTAGTTGGCGGCGGCGTCGCGCTCGACGTCGAAGAACGGGTACTGCAGGATCGCCGCCGGGAACACGATCTCGTTCATCAGCGGGTTGTAGTACGCGTTGACGGTCTGCGGCGTCATGAACCACTCGTCGCGGTCGATCGGCTGGCCGACCTTGGCGAGCTGGCGGTCGTGCTCCCACACGTGGGCGCGGCGGACGTTGCCGATCAGGTCGTCGCTCGCGATCTCGAGGGTGGAGTAGTCCTTCCACTTCACCGGGTACCCGATCTTCGGGGTGAACGCGTCGAGCTTCGCGAGCGCGCGCTCACGGGTCTCGGGGCTCATCCACTCGAGCTCGGCGATCGACTGACGGTAGGCCTCGATGAGGTTGGCCACCAGCTCGTCCATCGCTTCCTTGGCGGCGGGCGGGAAGTGGCGCTCGACGTAGACGCGGCCGATGGCCTCGCCCAGGGCGGCCTCGGTGAGGCTGACGCCGCGCTTCCAGCGCTCGCGGTTGACCGGGACGCCCGTCAGCTGCGTGCCGTAGAACCCGAAGTTCTCGGCGACGAACTCCTCCGACAGGAACGGGGCGCCGGAGTGCACGACAGCGAAGCGCAGCCACGCTTTCCAGTCCTCGAGACGGTCCTCGACGAGCAGCGCCCCGAGGCCCTCGAAGAAGCTCGGCTGGTAGACGTTGATCTCGGCGAACGCGTCGGCGTGGTCGGGGGCCGCGCCCTCGCGCCACGGCGTCAGGTCGACACCGACGAGCTCCTGGACCTCGTCCCACGTCTTGAGGTTGTACGTCTTGACCGCGTCGCGGCTCGAGACGTTGTCCCAGTGGTGGGTGGCGAGTTCCGTCTCGATCGCGACGATGCGATCTGCGGCTGCCTCGGCCTCGGCCACGCCCGCGAGCTCGAGGATGCGCTGCACGTGCGTCCGGAACGCGATGCGCGTCTCCTGGAAGTTGTCGAGGCGGTAGTAGCTCTCGTCCGGCAGCGACAGGCCGCCCTGGATGAAGAACGGGACGTAGCGCTCGGGGTTGCCCGGATCCGGCTCGAAGTAGAGGTGGATCAGCGCGGCGATGCCGTCGCGCTCGAACTCGCCGATCGTGCGCAGGAAACCGGGGATGTCTTCGATCGCCTCGACGCGGGCCAGCGAGTCCGCGAGAGGCGCGGCACCCTGCGCCTCGATGCGCTCGGTGTCCATGAAGCTCGTGTAGAGGTCGCCGATCTTGCGCGCCTCGGTGCCCGGCTCGGCCTGCTGCGACTCCTCGATGATCGCGTGCACGTCCTTCTCGGCCTGCTCCGCGATGAGGTGGAACGAGCCCCACCGCGCCTTGTCCTCCGGGATCTCGGTCCGGTCGAGCCAGCTGCCGTTGACGTGGCGGAACAGATCGTCCTGGGGGCGGATCTCGGCGCTGAGTTCCTCGAGCGCGAGACCGGAGCGGGGGGCATCGGTCATGCGTTCCAGGGTAGTCGCCCGAAGCCTGGACAACTCTCGGGAGGGGCCGGATCGCCGCTCGTGACGACATTGTGATGAACCGGATGCTGCGCCCCGGCGTCGGCGCCCGGTCCTAGGCTTCTGGGGTGACGACCGACACCCTGAACCGCGACATCCTGCGGCTCGCGGTGCCGGCGCTCGGCGCCCTGATCGCCGAGCCGCTGTTCCTCATCGTGGACTCCGCGCTCGTCGGCCATCTCGGCGTCGAGCCGCTCGCCGGGCTCGGCATCGCGTCTGCCGTGCTGCAGACGATCGTCGGGCTCATGGTGTTCCTCGCCTATTCGACGACGCCCGCCGTCGCGCGCCGGTTCGGCGCCGGCGACCCGTCTCGCGCGGTGTCGGTCGGCATCGACGGCATCTGGCTCGCGCTCGGCATCGGGGCGGTGCTCGCGCTCGTCGGCTACGTCGCGACGCCGCTGCTCGTCGGCCTGTTCGGCGCGTCGCCGGAGGTCGCCCAGCAGGCCGAGATCTACCTCGGCATCTCGATGTGGGGCCTTCCCGCGATGCTCGTCGTGTTCGCCGCGACCGGTCTCCTGCGGGGCATGCAGGACACCGTCACGCCACTGTGGATCGCCGGACTCGGCTTCGCCGCGAACGCCCTCCTCAACTGGCTCTTCATCTACGGCTTCGGGTGGGGCATCGCGGGCTCCGCGATCGGCACCGTCGTCGCGCAGTGGGGCATGGTCGCCGCGTACGCGGTCGTCGTCGGGCGGCTCGCGCGGCGGCACGACGCATCCATCCGTCCTCAGCGCGAGGGTGTGCGCGGCTCTGCACGTTCCGGCGGCTGGCTGTTCCTGCGCACCGTGTCGCTGCGGTTCGCGCTGCTGGCGACGGTCGCCGTCGCGACCGGGCTCGGCACGGTCGAGCTCGCCGGCTGGCAGGTCGCCTTCACGATCTTCTCGACGGCCGCCTTCGCGCTCGACGCACTCGCGATCGCCGCGCAGGCGCTCATCGGCAAGGGCCTCGGTGCCGAAGACAGGCCTCTCGTCCGCCGCGTGCTCGGCCGCACCGTCGCGTGGGGCGCGTGGTTCGGCGTGATCACGGGTGCGATCATCGGGGCGCTGTCGGGCGTCATCGGGCTGGCCTTCACCGGCGACGCCGGCATCGCGACCCTCGTCCAGCCCGCGCTCATCGTGCTCGCGATCGCCCAGCCGGTGTGCGGAGTCGTGTTCGTGCTCGACGGCGTGCTCATCGGCGCCGGCGACGCGAAGTACCTCGCGATCGTCGGGGTGCTGAACCTCGTGCCCTTCATCCCCGCGCTCGCCCTCGTCGCGTGGCTGCATCCTGTCGGGGCGGCCGGGCTCGCATGGCTCGCCGTCGCGTTCTTCGGCGTCTACATGCTCGCCCGACTCGCCACCCTCGGCTGGCGCGTGCGCGGTTCGGCCTGGCTGTCCGTCGAGGCGTGACGACAGGTTCCGCGCACCGAGGTATCACGCCCGCTGCCGACCGCTCCTGAGTCACATGGCGTCCATCGCGGCCGCCGGAAGGAGCCTCCCGTGTCCGGCACCGGAACATTCGCGTTCACCGTCCACCCCCGTGCGCGTCTGCGCGAGGACCTCGCTCGCGCATGGCGGCCGCTCGGACTGGTGCCGGAGTCCGTCTACGACGCCGCCCTGCGGCGCCTGCCGCTGCCGCCGATCACGATGGCCGGCGCGCAGATCGGCGGCGAGCGCGTCGGTCACGTCGTGCTGGTCCCCTTCGGCGCACGCCATCTGCTCTCCGACATCGAGGGCGGCCGGCGGCGCGTGACCCGCGCGGTCGACCGTGGCGCCGCTCTCGGCGCAGACGTCGTGGGACTCGGCGCGCTCACCGCGACGGTGACGGCCGGCGGCGCCAGCCTGCGCGGACGCTCCGACATCGGGGTGACGAACGGCAACGCGTTCACGGCGGCGATCGTCGAGGACCAGATCCGGATGCTGCTCCCCCACGTCTCGGCGCGCGCCACACGTCCGCACATCGCAATCGTGGGCGCCAGCGGCAGCGTGGGCAGCGCGGTCACCAAGCTGCTCGCCCGCGACCCCGCGGAGGCACGGCTGACGCTGATCGCCCGCAGCGCACCGCGCCTGGAGGCGCTCGCGGCGTCGGTCGCCGGCGACGTCGACGTGACGGTCGCGCTCACGATCGATGCGGTACAGGGCGCCGACCTGGTCGTGCTCCTCACCGCCTCGGCCGACACGATCCTCGGCCCCGACCACCTCGCGCCCGGCGCGGTCGTGCTCGACGCGACCCAGCCGCGCAACACATCGCCCGCCCTCGCCACCGCGCGGCCCGACGTGCTCGTCGTCGACGGCGGCATCGTCTCGATCCCGAGCCTGCGGCTCACCGGTGGCGAGATCGGCCTGCCCGACGGCCGCTCCTACGCCTGCTTCGCCGAGACGGCGATCCTCGCCCTCACCGGCCACCGCGGCCACTTCTCGATCGGCAACCCCACCCTCGAGCAGATCGACGACATCCGCGCTCGGGCCGGCGAACTCTCACACCTCGGCTTCCGCATGGCCGCCCCGACGAGCTTCGGCGCACCGGTGGTGCTCGAGCGACGCGCGACGGTGATCGCATGACCCGCGTGGTGCTGCTGGGCGGGGGCTACGTCACCCTCCACGCCTACGCGACCCTGGCGCGCCGTGCCGGGCGACGACTGCGGCGAGGCGAACTCGAGATCGTGGTCATCTCGGCCGACACCGCGCACCGCTTCCACGGATTCACCGGCGAGCTGCTGGCGGGGATGATCGACCGCGACCGCGTGGCCACTCCGCTGTCCGAGGCGATGCCGCTCGCGCGCATCATCGAGGGCCGTGCGGTGCGCATCGACGCCGCGGGCCGGTCGGTGTCGTACCGACGCCACGACGACGGCGACGTCGAGACCCTGCCCTACGACCACCTCGTCGTCGGCACCGGGGCGAGAGAGCCGGTCGCCGAGGTCCCCGGGCTCGCCGAGCACGGCTACGCGCTGCGCGGCCCGGACGAGATCGCCGACCTCGCGGACCACCTCGCGACGGTGCCCGGATCGCCGGTCGTCGTCGCCGGCGGCGGGATCGCGGGCGCCGAGCTGGCGGCGGCCATCGCCGATCGCGGACACCCCGTCACCCTCGTGCACTCCCGCGGTCGCCTCGTCGGCGAGTGGTCCGATCAGCCACGGCTGGCGGCCCGCGCCGCGCGGGAACTCGAACGACTCGGGGTGCGGGTGGTGACCGGCGTTCGGCTCACCGAGGTCACGCCGACCGCGGCGCAGTTCTCTGACGGGTCGTCGCTCGCGACGGCGACGGTCGTCGCCACGACCGGCCAGCGTCCCGTGCGCATCCCCGGGCTCGACGCCTGGCGCGACGAACGCGGTCGCCTGCGCACGCAGCCGACGCTCGCGGTCCGGTACGGCGTGTGGGCGGCGGGCGACGGCGCGCGGGTCGAGCATCCTGTCACGGGCGAGCCCGTGCCCGCCAACGCGCTGTGGGCGATGAAGGGCGGCGACCACATCGGCCGCGCGATCGCAGGGCGACTGCGCGGACGGACGGCGGGGCGCTTCACCTACCGCGGGCTCGGGCGCGCGGCCTCGTTCGGCTTCGGTCGAGGCATCTCGGAGCTGTACGGGGTGCCGTTCACCGGGGCACTCGCGTGGATCCTGCGCCTCGGATTCTTCCTCCGATTCATGCCGTCGCGTACGCGGGCAGCGGGCGTCGTGGCGGACCTCTCGCGCTTCGCGTTCACGCCGCGTCGGCACGCCGCGACGAGCGCGCCTCAGCCCGTCTCCGGGCTGACGACGTCTGCCGCCTGACGCCCGGGCTCACGCCCAGCGGCGGCACCACTCATACATGACGACGGCCGCGGCGGCGCTCGCGTTGATCGAGCGGGTCGAGCCGTACTGCTCGATCTGGACGGTTCCGGATGCTGCCGCCAGCGCCTCCGGCGACAGCCCGGGTCCCTCCTGTCCGAAGAGCAGGACGCACGCCTCGGGCAGATCGGCGGCCGGCAGCGGCAGCGACCCCTCGACGTTGTCGATCGCGATGACGGGCAGGGACGCGGCATCCGCCCACGCGGTGAACGCCTCGACGGACTCGTGATGGCGCACGTGCTGGTAGCGGTCGGTCACCATGGCTCCGCGGCGGTTCCAGCGGCGCTTGCCGATGATGTGCACCTCGGCGGCGAGGAACGCGTTGGCGCTGCGCACGATCGAGCCGATGTTCATGTCGTGCTGCCAGTTCTCGATCGCGACGTGGAACGCGTGGCGGCGTGTGTCGAGGTCGGCGACGATGGCGTCCATCGTCCAGTACCGGTAGGGGTCGACGACGTTGCGGGCGTCGCCGTTCGCGAGCAGCTCGCGGTCGTACCGCGGATCGTCAGGCCACGCGTCCGGACCACCCGGCCACGGCCCCACGCCGACCGGCAGCGTCGGCTCGGCCGGCTCGGCGGCGCTCGGGTCGGGCGGGTTCACCGGCCCAGGCTATCCGCCGCGACGCGCACCCGGCGATCGGGGGATCAGAGATGCGGTGTCTGATGCCACTGGCTGCGGCGCGTGTCCGCGAGCGACGCCGGCCACGCGCGGTGGCTCCGCCGCGGGCCCCGGCGACGGGGCCCGGCTGCGCGCGACGGCTGACTCCACCTCGAAACAGAGGATTCGCACCGAGACCCAGAACCGCGTCCCCGGTCTCAGCCGAGCTCCCTTGTTTCGCCGACCGACGGCGCGGTCGCGGACTTTTCGGTGCGCCGAAAACAGGGTACGTTTTCGGTATGCCGAAAACTGTCGAGGATGTCAGCACGCCGACGCCGCTCCTGAGCCGGCGCCTGTCGATGCCGCGCCTCGCGTGGCTGATCGGCCCGGCGCTCGTCGCGGGGGTCGCGTACCTCGACCCCGGCAATGTCGCGAGCAACATGACGGCGGGCGCCCGGTACGGGTACCTGCTGGTGTGGGTCGTGGTGCTCGGCAACGTGATGGCCTGGCTCATCCAGTACCTGTCGGCCAAGCTCGGCATCGTCACCGGCCGCAGCCTCCCCGAGACCCTCGGCCACCGCATCGGCAACCGCTGGGGGCGTCGCGCGTACTGGCTGCAGGCCGAGCTCGTCGCGATGGCGACCGACATCGCCGAGGTCATCGGCGGGGCGGTGGCGCTCAACCTGCTGTTCGGCGTCCCCCTGCTGTGGGGCGGTGCGATCACCGGCGCGGTGTCGATCGCGCTCCTGCTCATCCAGTCGCGGCGCGGCCCCCGCACGTTCGAGTTCGTCGTCATCGGCCTTCTCGCGATCATCGCGATCGGCTTCTCGTTCGGCGTGTTCGTCGCCCCGCCCGACGGCGCGAGCGTGGTGGCGGGTCTCGTGCCGCGCTTCGAGGGCACCGACTCGGTGCTGCTGGCAGCCTCGATCCTCGGCGCCACGATCATGCCGCACGCCATCTACGCGCACAGCGCCCTGGCCCGTGACCGCTTCGCCCCGGCACCGGCGACGGCCGGCGCGGCCCTCGGCGGCGACCGACTGATGCCGCGCGGCTCCCGCGCTGCCGACGCCCCGATCGGGGCCCCGGCAGACCCGACGCTGGCCGAGCTGCGCGGCATCCCCACCCGTCGCCTGCTGCGCGCGACGAAGTGGGACGTCACGATCGCGATGCTCATCGCGGGCACCGTCAACCTCTGCATCCTGCTGCTCGCCGCGGCGAATCTGGCCGGCGTCCCGGGCACCGACTCGCTCGAGGGTGCGTACGCCGCGCTGTACGCGGGGCTCGGGCCGCTCGTCGCGACGCTGTTCGCGGTGGGGCTGCTGGCCAGCGGCCTCGCCAGCACGTCGGTCGGCGCGTACGCCGGCGCCGAGATCATGCACGGCCTCCTGCACATCCGCGTGCCGCTGCTCGCCCGCCGGCTGGTCACGCTGATCCCGGCACTCGTGATCCTCGCGATCGGCTTCGACCCGACGGTCGCCCTCGTCCTGAGCCAGGTGGTGCTGTCGTTCGGCATCCCGTTCGCGCTCATCCCCCTGGTCGCGCTCACCGCCAACCGCGAGGTGCTCGGCGGGTACCGCAACCGCGTGTGGACGACGATCGCGGGGATCGCAGCATCCGTGTTCCTCATCGCCCTCAACGGCGTGCTGCTGTACCTGGTGCTGACGGGCGCGTGAAAGTCCGCCCGGTACCCTGAAACCGTGGCCTCCCCTGCGATCGACGACTACCTGAAGACGATCTACCACCACACCGAGTGGCAGGACGACCGCATCACGCCGTCGCAGCTGGCCGCCGAGCTCGGCCTCGCGCCGTCGAGCGTCACCGAGATGGTGCAGAAGCTCGCCGCCCAGGGGCTCGTCACGCATCGCCCGTACGGGCCCATCGCGCTCTCCGAGGAGGGCGAGCGCCGCGCTGCGGCGATCATCCGCCGTCACCGCCTGATCGAGACGTGGCTCGTGAGCGAGTTCGGCTATGCGTGGGACGAGGTCCACGACGAGGCCGAGGTGCTCGAGCACGCGATCAGCGACCGGCTGCTCGAGGGCATCGACGAGCGGCTGGGGCGCCCGCGCTTCGACCCGCACGGCGACGCGATCCCGGATGCCGCGGGCCACGTCCACCGCGAACCCTTCGTGCTGCTCGCCGCGGCGCCGGTCGGACACGTCGGCCGTGTGCTCCGCGTGAGCGACCGCGACCCCGAACTGCTCCGGGCCGTCGAGTCGGCCGGCGTGGCCGTCGGCACGACCGTGACGGTGACGGATGCTGCGGCCCTGCGCATCGGCACGGCGTCGGTGTCGCTTCCCGACGCCGCAGCCGACGCCGTCTGGCTCAGCGCCTGACCCGCTTCCCCTTCCACCAGTCGCCACGACACGCCGGGTGGCCGACCCGGCCCACGGCGTGTCGTGGCGACTCGGGAGGAGCCCGGACCGGGGCGCGGGCCCGTCAGAAGAAGATCACGCCCGCGAGGTAGCTGACGCCCATCGTGCCGAGGCCGACCGCGAGGCTGCGGATCAGCATGCGCAGCGCCGACAGGCGGCCCACCCCCGCCGCCACGAGCGAGGTCAGCGCGAGCGACACGACGACGGCGACGATGATCGCCCACGTCTCGATCGCGACGGGGGCGTAGTACGTGATGAGCACGGGGATCGCCGCGCCGATCATGAACGCGATGGCGGTCTCGATCCCGGCCCACCAGGGCGCCGAGCGGTGCGTGATCTCCTCGAGCCCGTGCTCCGCGTCGAGCTGAGCGCCGAGCGCGTCGCGCGCCGTGAGCTGCTGCGCGACCTCGAGCGCCAGATCGGGCGCGAGCCCGCGCGACTCCCAGTGGGCCGCGAGCGTCGCGAGCTCCCCCGCCGGGTCCCGCTGGAGCTCCTCCTGCTCGCGCGCGGCGATCTCGAGCTCGGACTCGCGCTCGGCGGCGACCTCGGCCCACTTCGCGCCGCCGGCGCTCAGTCCGCCGGCGATCATCGCGGCGATCGCGGTGAACAGCAGCAGGCGGTCGCCGGCGCCGGCCCCGGCGAAACCCTGGAGCAATCCGGCGGTCGCGATGATCCCGTCGTTCGCGTCGATCGCCCACGAGGTCTCGCGCACGCGCGCGATGAAGCGCGACCACAGCGACGGGGCGACCTCGGCCATGCGACCTCCCGCGGTCAGTCTGACAGCCGGGGTCGCGGCATCCGTGTCCCGACACAGAATCGGAGATTCACGACGACACGCCGGGAACAGGATGCTGCGCGCCGGCGTGTCGCGCAGCACCTCCGATGCTGGGCGCGCCGGGTCAGCGGCGCGCCGCCACCTCGAACGGCCAGCGCACGCCCGTCGCCGTCTCGGCGACGTCCCAGAGGCGCGCGGCCACGACGGGGTCGCGCGTGATCTTCGACGCGGTCTGCTTGCGGGGCTCGCCGCGCGAGCCGGTGCGCGGACCCCAGAACTCGCCGCCCTCGATGTCGGGATCGGTCAGGGCCCGCACCAGCGGCCAGGCGCCGTGCTCCTTCGACTGCGCCATCGCCGCCTGCAGGTTGTCGCGGAAGCGCTTGGCGCGCGACGGCTCGTTGACGCCGACGATGCCGGGGGTGCGGCCGCCGGTCGAGTAGCCCGGGTGGGCGACGACGCTCGCGACCGGGATACCGGCCGCGCGCAGGCGTCGGTCTGCCTCGAAGCCGAGCGCGGTCGTCGCGACCTTCGACTGCACGTACGCGCGCCAGGCCGAGTAGTCGTCGACGAGCTGCGGGTCGACCGGGTCGTACGGCGTGAGCGAGGTCGACATGCTCCCCACCCACACCATGCGCCCGTGGGCGTCGGCGAGGGCCGGCAGGAGCTCTCCGGCGAGCGCGTAGTGGCCGAGGGCGTTGGTCGCGAACACGACCTCGTGCCCGTCGATCGTGGTCTCGCGCGACTTCGGGGCATGGACGATGCCGGCGTTGAGCAGCACGCCGTCGAGAGGGCCTTTGCCGCGGACGCTCGCGGCGGCGGAGCGCACCGACGCGAGGTTCGAGGTGTCGAGGATGAGCGGCTCGGTCGCGTCGGGTGCAGCCTCCGGAACGCGGCGGCGGATCGCCGCGCGCGCGGCCGACAGCCGGTTCGGATGGCGCGCCGACATGAGCACGTGCGCACCTGCGCGCACGAGCTGCTCGGACGCGAAGTAACCGAGGCCGGCATTGGATCCGGTCACGAGGTACACGCGTCCGGAAAGGTCTGGGAGGGTCCGGGGGTCCCACGTCACGGGAACGACCCTACGCCTGCCCGCCGCCTAGTCTGGACGCATGCGGACCCGCGCGGATATCGAATGCTGGCTCACCGACATGGACGGCGTGCTGGTGCACGAGAACACCCCCATCCCCGGGGCATCGGATCTGCTGCAGCAGTGGACCGATCAGGGTGTGCCGTTCCTCGTGCTCACCAACAACTCGATCTTCACGCCGCGCGATCTGTCGGCCCGGCTGCGGGCGTCCGGACTCATCGTTCCCGAGGAATCGATCTGGACCTCGGCCCTCGCCACCGCCGACTTCCTCAAGTCGCAGATGCCCGGCGGCTCGGCCTTCGTCATCGGCGAGGCGGGCCTGACGACCGCCCTCCACGAGGCCGGCTTCATCATGACCGAGACCGACCCCGACTACGTCGTCGTCGGCGAGACCCGCAACTACTCGTTCGAGGCGATCACGAAGGCGATCCGGTTCATCGGCGCCGGCGCCCGCTTCATCGCGACCAACCCCGACGCCACCGGCCCCTCGACCGAGGGCGTGCTGCCGGCAACGGGTGCGATCTCGGCGCTCATCACCAAGGCGACCGGCATGGAGCCCTACGTCGTCGGCAAGCCGAACCCGATGATGTTCCGCTCGGCCCTGAACCGCATCGGCGCGCACTCCGAGAACACCGGCATGATCGGCGACCGCATGGACACCGACGTCGTCGCCGGCATCGAGGCGGGCCTGCACACCGTGCTCGTCCTGACGGGCATCAGCGACGCCGCCGAGATCGCCCGCTATCCCTTCCGCCCCGACGAGGTGCTGAACTCGGTCGCCGACCTCCTCGACCACGAGCCCATCGAGTCCGAAGACCCGGAGCTGCTGTAGCCACGAGCTCCCGCAGGGCGCCACGCCCGCAGCATCCGTCGCCCTTGTCCGCCTTGCCTCCCGCTGCGACAGGTCGACCGGCGCTCCACCGGAGAAACGCGGCGCGTTCCTCCTGCAAAGGCCCGGTTGACCTGTTGAAGGAGGGGGACACGGATGCCTCGGGCCCGGCACCGATCCCACCCGCGACCTCCGCGTGCTCACAGCCGCAGCATCCGTCCCGCTGCGACAGGTCAACCGGGCTTCCGCAGGAGAGTTCAGGCATGAGCCTCCTGTCGAGCCCCGGTTGACCTGTCGAACATGCGGCGAGGACGGATGCTGCGGCCCCGGGCCTGCGCCGGCTGAAGTGCGGCGGGCTTCCGCAGCGCCCGCCGCACCTCGTCAGGCCGCGACCGTCGCGCGGACGTCGAGGTCGGCGGTGTCGAGGCGGGCGCGCACGTCGGCGTCGAGGACGAGCTCGGACGCGGCGAGCGCCTCTTCGAGCTGCGCGACGCTCGAGATGCCGACCACGGGGATCACCGGCACCGCCCCACCCAGCAGCCACGACAGCGCGACCTGGTTCGGGGTCGCGCCGATCTCGGCGGCGACGTCGTGCAGCGCGCGCACGCGCTCCCGGTTCGACGCGTGCCGCATGGGCGCCCACATCGGCTTGTCGTCGCGGGCGAAGGCGCCCTGGTGCAGGGGCGAGTACGCCGTGATGGTGAGCGGCGGCCGGCCGTCGGTGCCCGCGGCGGCGACGTAGTCCAGGAGCTCGACCGACACGTCGTTGGTGCGCCCGGATCCCGGGCTCGGGTAGACGTAGCTGTACCCCTGCTGCACGACGCCGTACGGGTCGACGCCCTGTCGCAGCGCCTCGTCGCGCGCCTCGATCAGGCGCCACAGCGCGACGTTCGAGATCCCTGAGATGCCGACGAGCCCCTCGCGCTGCAGCTGCCCGAAGGCGGCGACCGTCTCGGCGATCGGCGTCTCGCGGTCGTCGACGTGCCCGTACAGCACATCGATGCGGTCGACGCCCAGGTGCTGCAGGCTGAGCCGCGCCTCGCGGGCGACGACCTCGGCCGACAGCCCCTGGAAGTTCGTCGGCTCGACGTTCTGCAGCGGCAGCGCCGGGTCCTTCTTCGCGGCGCCGAGCTTGGTCGCCAGGCGCACGTCGCCGAGGCCGCCCCGCCGGCGGATCCACGCGCCGAGCACGTCCTCGCTGTCGCGGCCGTGCCCGCCGACCCAGGCGTTGTAGTTGTTCGCGGTGTCGACGAAGGTGCCGCCGGCGTCGGCGAAGCGGTCGAGGATCTCGAGAGACGCCCTGGTGTCGGTGCGCGTGCCGAAGAACATGGTGCCGAGGCAGAGGGTCGAGACCTCGAACGAGGTCGTGCCGTTGGAGATGGTGCGCAACTGCATGAGGTGCCCTTTCCGTGGTTCGTGGTCCCATAGTGGATCGCGAGCGGTCTGGGACTACGATCCGATTTCATGGTAGAAACCCATACCAATCCGGTCGCATGGGAGACGCTCCTCGACCTCGCCGCGTACGACGGTCCGCGTCACGTGCGGCTGGAGCAGGCGGTGAGGGATGCTGTGGCCACCGGCCGCCTGACGCCCGGCGCCGCGCTTCCCCCGAGCCGACTGCTCGCGACGTCGCTCGGCGTCTCGCGGTGGGTGGTGACCGAGGTGTACGGGCGGCTCACAGCGGAGGGCATCCTCGAGGCCCGGACCGGATCGGCGACGCGGGTCGCAGCATCCCTGCGCGCCACCGCTTCGCGACCCGAGCCGGAGCATGTCGAGCCGCTGCGCCGGCCCCGTTACGACCTCGCCCCCGGCGTCCCCGACCTGCGGAACGCACCCCGCGCGCTGTGGCTGCGCGCGATGACCGAGGCGCTCACCGAAGCCCCCGACGCCGAGCTGTTCCGGATCGACGGCGACGTGCCGGCTGCGCGTGCGGCGCTCGCCGCCTATCTCTCCCGGTCGCGCTTCGCGCGCGCCGACGCGGACGCCGTCCTCGTCACGCACGGCGCAGCCGACGGCATGCGCCGCGTCGCCCGGGCACTGCGCACCCTCGGCCACACCGCGCTGCTCGTCGAGGACCCATCGTGGCAGCGCATGCGGCAGGTCGCCGCGGCGGAGGGCCTCACCTCGGTGCCCGTTCCCGTCGACGGCGACGGGGTCGACGTCGCGGCGCTGGTCGAGGGATCCGTCCGCACCGGCGCGCGCGCCGCCCTCGTGACGCCCGCGCACCAGTTCCCCACGGGCGTGCCGCTGTCGGCCGAGCGCCGCGAGGGACTCGTCGCCTGGGCGCGTGCCCGTGACGGGGTCGTGATCGAGGACGACTACGACGCCGAGTTCCGCTACGACCGGCGCCCGATCGGCGCGCTGCAGGCGATGGCGCCCGACCGCGTCGTGCTCGCGGGGAGCCTCAGCAAGACCGCGACGCCCGCGCTCGGGATCGGCTGGCTCGTGCTGCCGCCGTGGCTCCGCGACGCCGTGCGCGACGCGGGAGCGGCGGCGCCGTCGACGCTCGATCAGCTCGCGCTCGCCCGCTTCCTCACCTCCGGCGGCCTCGACCGGCACCTGCGCGGCGCTCGCACCCGCTACCGGCGCCGGCGCGAGGCGCTCCTCGCGGCGCTGGAACGCACCATGCCCGAGTGCCGCGTGTCGGGCATCGCCGCGGGACTTCACGTCGTGCTCGACCTGCCTCCCGGGGTGCGCGCGGCCGCGGTGGTGCGCGCCGCGGAACCCCGCGACCTCGGCCTCACCGACATCCGCCGCTACCGCGTCTCGCCCGACGCACCCGCACCCGAGCGCCTGGTGCTCGGCTACGGCGACCTCGCCGATCCCCTCGTCGACGAGGCGGTGCGCCTGCTCGCCGACACCGTACGCGAGGTCGCCGCGCGCGACGTCACCGGCTCCGGGTAGGGTCGCGGCATGGGTGCGCTCGACGACGGCGAGATGGTGGAAGCGACGGATGCTGCGGCCTGGCGTGCGTGGCTCGACGCCCACCATCGCACCTCCAAGGGGGCGTGGCTCGTGCGGGCGCGACCGGGCTCGGACCTCGAGGTCATCGGCTACGAGGACGCGATCCTGCAGGCGCTCTGCTTCGGGTGGATCGACGGCCCCGTGCGCTCGTTCGACGAAGAGCGCGGAGGGCTGTGGTTCGCGCCGCGGCGTGCGACGAGCGGCTGGGCGGCGACGAACAAGGCGCGCCTCCTCCAGCTCGAAGAGGCCGGCCTGATCACCGAGGCCGGCTACCGGGCGGTCGAGGTCGCCAAGGCGAACGGCGCCTGGACGGTGCTCGACAACGCGGAGGCGCTGCGCGAGCCCGACGACCTCGCCGCGGCGCTCGACGCCGAACCCGCTGCGCGCACCGCCTGGGACGCGTTCCCGCCGTCGAGCCGCAAGCTGGGCATCTCCCACGTCGACATGGCGCGACGACCCGACACCCGGGCCGCGCGCGTCGCGAAGATCGTGGCGGACGCCGCGGAAGGCAGGCGCCCGTGATCTCCGAGACCGAGCAGACGCTCCTCCTCGTGACGGCCGCGATCATCACGCTCGGCACGCTCACCGTCATCATCTGGCAGTGGTGGCGGGGCCGCGGCAAGCGCGACTGAACACGAACCGCCCCGACGGCTGACCCGGCCCCGCCGCCCGTCAGCCCTTGTGCTGCTCGCGGTAGGCGCGCGGACTCATGCCGTGCGTGCGGCGGAACTGCCGCGAGAAGTAGAACGGGTCGTCCAGCCCGATCCGGCGCCCGACCTCGGCGACCGGCAGATCGGTCGTGTCCAGCAGCGCCCGGGCCCGCGCCATCTTCAGGGCCTGGTGGTGTGCGTGCACACCGCCACCGGTGGCCTGGCGGAACAGCGCGGCGAGGTGCGACGGCGACACCCCGACCATGGCGGCGAGCTCCGCGACCTGCACGCGCCCGTCGACACGCTCCTCGAGATAGCGCATCGCACGCTCGACAGGTGCTCCCTCGCTCGGCAGGGCCCGATCGACGACGAGCTGGGTGAACAGGCGCCAGGCCATTCCCGACGTCGCGACGAGACGCGCCGGCGCCGGTTGGAGAGCGAGCGACACCGAGATCTCGTCGAGCAGGGCGGTGACGCGCTCGACCTGGCGCAGCGACAGCGTCAATCGGTCGGGACGAATACCGGCCGCCTCGATGAGCTCGAGCACGTCGGTCCCGCGCACGTGGCACCACCAGATCGTCCAGGGATCGGTCGCATCCGCGCCATAGGAATGGGCCACACCGCCCGGGATGACGATCGCCGTCGAGCTCCCCACGCGCGTGCGGATGCCCTCCGCTTCCACCCATCCCGACCCGGCGACGCACACGATCACGATCGTCTCCGCCGCTCCCTCGCGGCGATGCCGCCCATGGTGTCGCGCACGCGGGAAGTACCCGGCATCCGTCACCAGCATGCGCCGCGTCACCGGGCGCGTCAGCGCTGCGTCGACGAGAGGACGCGGGACGACGCTCAGCCGCTCCCGCTCGAACCCCTCCGCACGCTCCATTCCGGCATCCTGTCATGAACCGCCGTCGGATCGTCCAGGTCGACGCCACGATCCGCCATGGTTGCCGGGCCCCGGCACGCGTAGCTTTGCCGGGTGACCGACGACGACACCCGGAGCCGCATCGAGCTCCCCGAAGCTCCCGCCGATCAGGCCGCGATCCTCGCGGCGGGCGGAGTCGCGTGCTGGAGTGAGCCCCTCTGGATCGACACGTACGAGCCGGGCGACCCGGATCCCTACCCGCTGTTCCTCGACCGCCGCGTGTACCAGGGGTCCAGCGGCAAGGTCTACCCGCTCCCGATGATCGACAGCGTCGCGCACGAGAGGGCGCCGCGGCAGTGGCAGGCCATCCACCTCGAGAACGCCTACGTGCGCCTGACGCTGCTGCCCGAGATCGGCGGCCGCATCCACATCGGTTACGACAAGGTCGCGGGCTACGACTTCTTCTACCGCAACAACGTCATCAAGCCCGCGCTCGTGGGGCTCGCCGGTCCGTGGATCTCGGGCGGCGTCGAGTTCAATTGGCCGCAGCACCATCGGCCCGCGACCTTCCTCCCGGTGGACACCCGCATCGAGCGGGAGGCCGACGGCGCCGCCGTCGTATGGCACAGCGACCTCGACCCGTTGCAGCGCATGCGCGGCGTGCACGGGGTGCGGCTGCGGCCGGGATCGTCGCTGATCGAGCTGGAGGCGGCACTGCACAACCGCACCGACCTCCCGCAGACGTTCCTGTGGTGGGCCAACGTCGCCGCGCGTGCGCACGAGGGGTATCAGTCGTTCTTCCCCGACGACGTCGCGTTCGTCGCCGACCACGCGCGGCGCGCGATCGCCGCGTTCCCGCGCGCCGACCGTCCCTATTACGGCGTCGACTACCCGGCGCTCGCGGCGGAGCGGCCGGACGCCGACCGCATCGACGTGTACAGCAACATCCCGGTGCCGACGTCGTACATGATCACCGACACCGACGACTCGCTCTTCGGCGGCTACGACCACGCGGCCGATGCCGGTTTCGTCCACTGGGCGGACCGCGCGATCTCCCCCGGCAAGAAGCAGTGGACGTGGGGCGACGGACCGATCGGGCGGGCCTGGGACGACCAGCTCACCGACGACGACGGCCCGTACGTCGAGCTCATGGCAGGCGTCTACACCGACAACCAGCCCGACTTCAGCTGGCTGCTCCCCGGCGAGACCAAGCGGTTCCGCCAGTACTGGTATCCGATCCACGCCACCGGAGCCGTACGGCAGGCGACGACGGATGCTGCGATCGGCGTGCGCGCCGACGGCGACGGCACCCTCATCACGGCGATCGCGACGCGCACGTTCCCGGCGGCGGTGCTCGAAGTATGCCGAGGCGGCGCGACCGTCGCGCGCTGGACCGCCGACCTCGGCCCCGACGCGCCCTTCACCGCCGTCGCGGACATCGCGGTCGATGCCGAGGGCCTCGAAGTCCGTGTGCTCCACGCGGGCGAGACCCTCGTGTCCTGGCGGGCGCGAGCCGGGAACACCGGCGAGCCCTGGGTCGCGACGGCGCCGCCCCTGCCCGAAGACATCGCGTCCAACGACGAGCTGTACTCGACGGCCGTGCACCTGCTGCAGTACCGCCACCCCACCCGCTCAGCGGTGCCGTACCTGCACGAGGCGCTGCGGCGTGACCCCGGCGATTCCCGCGCGGCGACCGCGCTCGGATCGTGGCACCTCGCCCGCGGCGAATACGCCGCGGCACGTGATCTGCTCGAAGCAGCCACCGCGCGGCTCACCCGACGCAACCTCAACCCGCGTGACGGGGAAGCGGCCTACCTGCTCGGCCTCGTTCACGAGCGTCTCGGCGACGACGGCGCGGCGGACCGCTCGCTGGCGAAGGCGGCGTGGAACGCGGCGCTCGCGCCGGCCGCCATGCTCGCACGGGCACGCATCGCCCTCCGCACGGGCTCCACGGCCGCCGCGCTCGACCTCGCCCGCTCGGCCGCGCCGATCCCCGAGGCGGGGCGGATCGAAGCCCTGGCTCTCGCCCGCTGCGGTGAGTTCGCAGCATCCGTCGCCCGCGTCACCGAACTTCTCGACGCCGACCCGCTCGACCCGGCGACCTGCGCACTCGCGGGCGAGCCGATCGACCGCGACGCTCGCACGGCACTCGACATCGGTGCGGAGCTCGCGCGAGCAGGCGCCGTCGACGAGGCGCTCGCGGCTACCGCAGCCGCCGTCGAGCGCACGCCCTCGGCGGGTCTCGCAGGCCCGCTCCGCCACTACCTGCGCGCGCACTGGCTCGAGCGAGCCGGACGCGCCGACGAGGCCGCAGACGAGCGCACCCGCGCGCGCGGGACCTCCGCCGCGCTCGCGTTCCCCGCCGGGCTCGACCACGTCGACGCGCTCGTCGCCGCGGTCACCGCCGGCCCCGACGACGTCGTCGCGGCGGGACTCCTCGGCATGTGGCTGCTCGACGCCGGACGTCACGCCGACGCGCTCGCCCACCTCCGCTCCGCGACCCAGGGCGGCTCGACAGACCCGGTGGTGTGGCGCAACCTCGCGATCGCGCTCGTCGCGGTCGACGGCGACGAGGCCGCAGCCGACGCGGCGCTCGCCCACGCCCTGTCGCTGCGCCCGGACGCGCGGCTGCTGCTCGAGCGCGACGTGCTCGCGGTGCGGAGGGGGACGGATGCCGCGACCCGGCTCTCGCTGCTCGAGCCCCACGCCGTCCTGCTCGATGCCCGCGACGACCTGGCGGTGCGCCATGCGAACCTGCTCCTCGATGTCGGGCGCACCGACGAGGCGTGGATCCTGCTCACGACCCGCCGCTTCCGTCCGTTCGAGGGCGGCGAGGGTCTCGCGATCGCCGCGTTCGATCGCGCGTCCTGCGCACTCGCCGAGCGGCTGCTGCGCGAGCCGGCGCCTGCGGAAGCCGCGACGCTCCTCGAGGCGGGCTTCGTCCCGCCGCGCACCCTCGGCGAGGGACGCCATCCGGCCGAGCGCCCGGTGCAGCGGTGGGTGCTGCTCGGCGTCGCGCGCGCGGCCTCCGACGACTCGGCAGGTGCGACAGAGGCCTGGCGCACGGCCGTCGCGCCGTCGCCACTCGCGGTGGCGCCGCGCGCGGCCGACGAGTCGACCTACTGGACCGGAGTGGCGCATCTGCACCTCGGCGACGCGTCCAGCGCGGCGTCCGCGTGGGATGCCTTGGACGCGCGTGCGACGGCGCTTCGCGCCGCGAGCGACGAGGTCGACTACTTCGCCACCTCGGTGCCCGAACTGACCTCGTTCGACGCCGCCACCGCGACGGCGCGAGCACTCATGGCGAACACGCTCGAACGGCTGGCGGAGCGCGGACGCGCACAGCAGCTGGCAGCGCGGTCCGCCGAGGTTCCGGAGAGGACCGGCGCATGACCGAGCGATACCTGGGATCCGGCACGATCGAGCAGGACGAGTCCACCCTCACCGGACCCGTGCCGGGGCATCTGCCGCGGCGGCTCACCATCACCCTCTGGGACTTCTCCTGGTACACGCAGGCGGGTCCCGGCGAGCCGTACGCCGATCTCGACGCGGCGGTGGCGGAGGCCGCTTCCCTCGGCTACAACGCCATCCGCATCTGCGCCGCCCCGCTGCTGCTGTTCGGCGGACTGGGGCTCTACGACGTCGCCCGCGACCTCGAGATCGGAGGGCTCGGTCCGTCCCCGCTCGGCGGATACTTCGGCCGGCGCACCCGGTGGTACGACACTGCGGGCGGCTACCGCATCGACCTTCGGGCGCGCCTTCTCGCGCTCTTCGAGTCCGCCGCCGCGCACGGCATGGTGATCATCCTCGCCAGCTGGGAGTACCAGCAGTCGACCGCGTTCGCCGCCTCGCCGGCATGGTTCGAAGCGATCGACGCGGTGCCGCTCGCCGATCGGTACGGCGTCCTCTCCGACGCCTGGGACGCGATGATCGAGTGGCTCACCGACCACGGGCACCGTGATCGCATCGCCCTCGTCGAGCTGCACAACGAGGTGGACTTCTCGATCCTTCCCCCGCTCGAGGACGGTGGAGCGGAGGAGGTGGCGCGGCTGAGGACGCAGCATCCGGATCTCCCCATCACCGCGAGCTACGGCAAACCGCCCCACCTCGCCATGCATTCACTCCCCGACGGACTGGGCGCGGCGCAGTTCCACGTGTACAGCTACGGTGTG
The DNA here is from genome assembly GCF_042266945.1 of Microbacterium sp. NPDC056057. Lineage (NCBI taxonomy): Bacteria > Bacillati > Actinomycetota > Actinomycetes > Micrococcales > Microbacteriaceae > Microbacterium > Microbacterium sp. NPDC056057. The sequence goes on along the minus strand of NZ_JBHJWS010000001.1, from coordinate 802,859 downwards.
CTCGACGCGCTGCAGCAGCGCATCGACATCCGCGCGGAACGAAGCGAGGGCTTTCCCAACACGGCGCTCCGGGAACTGCTGCGCAGTGACGCCCCGTCTCTCGCGGAGTACGGTCGCGCCGCCGAGTGGAAGTACCGCGCGACGGTCGTCACGGATCAGATGATCTACGGCTACGACTGGATCGACCCCGTCGCGTGGGATGCCTGGCTCGTCGACCGCTACCCGCCGTACGAGCACCTCATGCGGCGCGAGATCGCCTCGCGGACCATCGCCATCGCCGCGTGGGCGCGCTGGCAGGGCGTCCCCGCGGTCGTGGGCGAGGGCTGGGTCGGCTACACGCCACTGCACGGCACGTTCGAGGAGGGCCCGATCGGCCGGTCCCTCGCCGAGCACGGCGTGCGCACGGCGCTGGACCACGGCATCTGGGGAGTCGTGCTGTCGTCGAACGCCGCCCCGCACCACCCGATGTGGCAGTTGCGCGACTGGCAGCGCGAGCTCAACGCCGAGATCCTCGCCCGCTGAGCGGCTGAACGGCTGAGCGGCTGAGCGGCTGAGCGCTGGGCCTGCGGCTCAGCGCCCCACGACCGCCTCCTCGTCGACCCGTCCGAGCTTCTCGGGGTTGGCGATCGAGTACACCTGCGTGATGCGCCCGTCCACGACGGTCAGGCTGACGACGCCGACGAGTACGCCGTCGAGCTCCATACGCACCCCCGGCTGGCCGTTGACCCAGGTCGACGACGCCACGAGCGTGCCCTCGACCTTCGCCATGCCGCCGACGAGGTAGCGCGCGAGCCGATCCGCACCGACGATCGGCCGGCGGGCCGCACCGCGGACCTTGCCGCCGCCGTCGGCGACCGACACGACGTCGGGCGCCAGCACGTCCATGAGGCCCTGCAGATCGCCGCTGTTGAGCGCCACGACGAGCCGCTCCACGACCTCCTCGTGCTCGGTCGGCCCGACCGTCACGCGAGGCCGGCGCGCGGCGACGTGGTCCTTCGCACGGTGGGCGATCTGCCGCACGGCCGCAGGAGTCTTGCCCACCGCATCCGCGATCTCGTCGTACGGCACGTCGAACACCTCGCGCAGCACGAACACCGCCCGCTCGGCCGGGCCGAGCGTCTCGAGCACCGTGAGCATCGCGATCGAGAGGTTCTCGGCGAGCTCGACGTCGTCGGCGACGTCGGGGCTCGTGAGCAGTGGCTCGGGGAGCCACTCGCCGACGTACTCCTCGCGCCGCCGCGACACCGTGCGCAGGTGGTTGAGCGCCTGCCGCGTCACGATGCGCACGAGGTAGGCGCGCGGTTCCTGCACGGTGCGGTGATCGACGGCCGCCCACCGCAGCCATGACTCCTGCAGCACGTCCTCGGCATCGGCGGCCGAGCCGAGCATCTCGTACGCGACGGTGAACAGCAGGCTCCGGTGCGTGACGAACGGGTCGTCGACGGCGGCGGTGCTCATGGCCGGGAGCCTACGCGGCAGCGCCGACGGCCGGCCGTGCGGCGAGCGGAGGCAGGCCGCATGCATCCGCGAAGTGCTCGGAACGGATGCCGAGCGCGATGTTCATGCGCGCCGACATGTTCATGAACGCCACCCTGGCGGCCAGTTCGACGAGCCCGGCCGGGCCGAGGTCCTCGAGCAGCGCATCCGAGAGCTCGTCGGTCACCGCGGGCGGCGTCTGGCTCGCCGCCTCGGCGTACTCCATCACGCGGCGCTCGAGCGGTGTGAACAGGGTGGATTCCCGCCACCGCGGCACCTCGCGCACCTTCGCAGCGTCCACCTCGCGGTTGCGCGACATGAAGTAGTTGAAGTCCAGGCAGAAGCTGCAGCCGATGGTCGCCGCCGACGCCATCGCGGCGAAGGTCGCGAGGCCCGGGTCGAGCTCGTGCCAGCGCTCGACCTTCTGGCCGATGCCCATCGAGTCCTTCATGACACCGCGGTGGTGCCACAGCACGCCGAGCGAGTCGGGCACGCGGCCGACCATCTTCTTGGCGACCGCCTTGATCAGCGTGCCGGAGACGCCGGTGACCTCTGCGGTGGGGATGCGGGTGTCGCTGCTCATGTCTACCTCCGTGTCGATTCGGTCCTTCGACATGGAGACACCGGCCGCCGCCGGCGTGTGACAGACCCCAGGAGTTCTACTGCGGGTCGAGGCCCAGGTCGTCGAGGTCGATGGCCGCGAGCCACTGCAGGCCCTCGGCCTCGACGGCCGCCTGCGCCCCGGTCTTGCGGTCCACGATGACCGCGACGGCGACGGGCTCCGCGCCCTCGCGGCGGAGCGCCTCGACCGCCTTCAGCGCCGACTGGCCCGTGGTCGAGGTGTCTTCGAGCACGACGACGCGCTTGCCCGCGACATCCGCTCCCTCCACCTGGCGTCCGCGGCCGTGGTCCTTCGGCTCCTTCCGCACGACGAAGGCGTCGAGCGGCTTGTGGGTGCGCGCGGACTCGTGCATCACGGCGTTGGCGATCGGGTCGGCGCCGAGGGTGAGGCCGCCGACGGCGACGATCCCGTCGACGTCGCGGATGAGGTCGAGCATGATGCGGCCGATCGAGGGGGCCGCCCGGTGGTCGAGCGTGAGCTTGCGCATGTCGACGTAGTACGTCGCCTTCTTGCCGCTCGAGAGGGTGAAGTCCCCGTGGAACACCGCCTCGTCCTGGATCAGCGCGATCAGATACTGGCGGTCGGCTTCGAGCTGCGGCGTGGAGGCGGCGGTCATGCCCTCGATTTTACGGATGCTGCGCCCCGGCGCCGCTCAGGAGCCGATCGGGACCAGCTTCTTGTACGTCGTCGAGAAGCCCCACTTCTGCGCCGAGCCCCAGTAACCGCAGGCATCGCCGGCATAGATGATCCCCCCGGAGTTCGTGATCGACCACGCGGTCGAGCGCTGCGCCGCCAGGCATGCCGTGCTGGTCGTGTAACCCGACTTCGTGATGGTGAAGGACTTGTACCCCATCGTCGCGGCCTGGGCGGGTGCTGCGGCGGCGATGCCTGCACCCGAGGCGACGCAGACGGCGAGGACGCCGGCGAGCACGCGGTTCTTGACGGTCATGACGGCCCTTCTCATGGCTGATGGCGCCTCAGTCTTCCACAGCCGCGTCGGTTCTGTCCTCGACCGGTCGCCCGCTGAGCATCGCGACGTCGCGCGGAGCCGCGCGAGACGTGATCGCCTCGCGTCGCTCGTCGTTCCCGGTGGCGCCCGGCGGCAGCAGCGCCGCCACGGCTCGCGACACCGCGGGATCCGCCGCAGCCTCGGCGAGGGCGTCCGTGCGTGCGAGCGCCAGACGGGCGGCCGCCGCGGTGCCCGCGTCTTCCGACTCGGCGAGACGCTCGAGTGCCGGCTCTGCAGCGCCGATGACTCCTGCTCCGAGCAGGCTCTGCACGACATCGCGATCGCGGAGGTCCGCGGCGAGCGCGGCGTCCTCGCCCGCGGTGCGCACGAGCACCGCCGTATTCGACGTGAGCGTCTCGCCCGGTCGAACGGCGAAGCGCGCCACCACCTCGTACCGGCCGGTCACGGGGAAGAGTGGCTCGCTGCCCTCCGACACGAGGGGCACCCCCGCGACCAGGCGCTCCCCCGCCGCGAGTGCGACCGAGCGCGGCGCCGAGTCGGCAGGCCACGGCCAGGTGGCGCGGGCGACGCGCCCGTCGGGCCCCGTCACCTCCACCTCGAGGTCGCCCTCGATGAGGTTGAGCCGGGCGCTCACGGTCTCCGCACCGCCGACCGCCGCGACCTCCACCTCGGCGAAGGCGACGCGGTCGAGGGGAACGGTCGCGGCCGCGAGCCGGAGCCGGAGCTCCAGCCCGCCGCCGCCCTGCGCATCGGAAGTCACACGTCGATCCTTCCCCCGCGCAGCGCCGTTGTCACCGGGTCAGCGCCCCTGCGGCGACACGAAGTCCTCGGCGATCTGCTCGGCCGCCGCGACGTCCTTCCCTGCTGCCGACCTCGCGCCGCCCTTCGTGCGCGCCTTGAGCGCCGCCACCGTGTCGGCGACGACCGGCGCGTTCCTCTCGGTCGGGCTCGCGACCGTCACGGCGAGAGCGGCGACGCGTTCGGCCGACCGGCCGGCCAGTGCCAGTTCGAGGAAGTGCGCCGCTTCGTCCGGCGCCGCGTCCCGCACGCCGCGAGCGCGGACGTCGGTGAACGAACGCGCCAGCGAGTTCGCGAGCACCAGCGCCCCGGCGGCGCCCGTGTCGGTGTCGCTGTGCTGCTCGGCCAGGGCGGTCAGCACACTTCGGGCGGCAGCATCCGTCGCGAAATCGCCCAGGGCGATCGCGCGACCGACACCCGGCGTGAGCGTCTTCGCGCTGATGTCGACCTCGGCGTCCGAGCCGGGCCCGCGCACGTCGACCGTCACCGGCGCCGAGCGCACCGTCGTCACCGGATCGACCTCGAGCTGCGCGGCGACCGTGTGGCGTCCCGGCACGGTGAAGGTCACTCCCTGGTTCGTGAAGAACACCTGGACGTGGTTGCGGATCGACTCCCCCGGCTGCAGCACGGTCGTCGGCCGCGGACCGCACCCGATCGCGACGTCGACGAGATGCTCGAGCGAGTGGTCGGGCGACGTGTGCAGGAACACGAGGTCGCCCTCCGACAGGTTGATCAGCGTCGTGACCGTGCGCGGCTGGTCCGACACGTTCGTGAGCGCGACCTCGGCGGTGACGTACTCGCCGACGAACGCCTGCGCGGGTATCGTGAGCGCCAGCTGCAGCGCGTCATCGCCCGTGTCGCCCGCGAGACCCGCGACGTCGACCGGTGCCGGCAGTCCCGCCGAGAGGCTGCCGTGGCCCCAGCCGAAGTTCTTCCAGCCGGGCCGCACCTGCGGGTCGGGCGAGTGGATGAGCGACGTGCGGTCGTGCTCCGAGAACACGAACGCGGCGTTGCCCGGGTAGGGGTTCGCGACCGTGGCGAAGCCCATGACGTCGCCCGTCTGGTTCATGATCTCGATGCCGATGCCCGGGTTGTGGACGTCGTGCTTGGGGTGCCACAGGTTGAACGCGTGGCCGGCCTCGTGCACCAGCGTGCGCAGGAACGCCGCCGGGACCTCGTCAAGAGGCCTGTTGCGTGCCGCGGCGGCGATGAACGATTCGTTGCCGAGTTGCACGTCGGCGAATCCCGCGGCGCCTTCGCGCGGCACGGTGTCGTCGTCGAACATGATCCCGAACAGGCCGCCCTGCGATGAGCCCACGAACAGCCACAGCCGCCACTGCTCACCGGCCACCGTCTGGCGGTGCCCCGACATGAGGGTCGCGAGCTCGGCGTTCGTGAGATCGGCGTCGTTCGGCACGTCGATCTCGTCGGTGACGACGGTGACGTCCCAGCCGGCCGAGGCGTAGACCGAGCGCACGTTGGCCGCGGCCCCCGAACCGATGGTGGCGGATGCCGGGAACACGCGGTTGACCATGGCATCCACCTCGATGCGGCACCCGCGGTACATCGGCGACGTCTTGCCCGCCGTGACGTTGGTGACGGTGCCGCCGATCGAGAGCGTCCCCGTCATGCGCTGCGAGGGCGCCACGAGCGCGGACGCGGGCGCCAGCACGAGCGGCCGCCGGCAGCGGAGCGTGAGCGTGCCGGTGTCGGTGGAGACGAACTCCTGCGTCGTGCGGTTCCAGAGGTGCCGCACAATCTGAACGGTGAGGGTGCCGTCGACGTAGGTGGCGCCGTTGGAGCGGAAGTACCAGGAGTACTCCGTCTTGGGGAATGCGGGGTAGGTGCGCAGACTCACCGGGAGGACGTCGGCGACGGCCGGATCCTCGCCCGCGCCGAGATCGCGGGCCAGCGCGTCGGCACCTGCGGCCGGCCCCGGATCCGGGATCGGGATGGGCCGCTGCACCTCGCCGAGCACCGGCGGGAAGACGCGCCGCGAGTACATGTCGCCCGAGATGCGCAGCGAGGAGGCGCCGACCTCGATGCGCAGCGCGCCGCGCACCTCGGGGGCGAACACGGTGCGCCGTTCGAGCTCGAGCAGCCACGAGCCGTCGAGCGTGCCGAGGGGGCACGGCCGGGTCGGCAGCTCCGGCCGGATGATCGGCCCGGCGACGAGCTCGCCGTCGGCGTCGAACTCGAGGGGCATGTCGTCGTGCGCGGCGGAGGCCGCGTGGCCGCAGCCGCAGTCGTGGTCCATGGTGGGTCTCGCTTTCCCGACCGCGGACGCGGCCGCTGACAGAAAGGAGAATCCTCCTCGGAGCACTGATACGCCAGGGGTCACAGCATCCGCATCGGCGCCGTTCGACGTCCGCGGCCCCGCCTAGGCTTGATCCCATGCGCCTGGCCACCTGGAACGTCAACTCGATCCGTGCGCGGGTCGACCGCATCGTCGACTTCGCGGTGCGCGAGCACATCGACGTGCTCGCGATGCAGGAGATCAAGTGCAAGACCGAGCAGTTCCCGTTCGACCGGTTCGAAGAGGCGGGCTACCACGTCGAGGCATACGGCTTCTCGCAGTGGAACGGCGTCGCCATCGCCAGCCGCGAGCCGCTCACGAACGTGCGCACCGCCTTCCCGGGCATGCCCGGCTTCGAGAAGGGGCACAACGGCCCCGACGCCCCGCAGGAGGCGCGGGCGATGGGCGCGACCATCGGCGGTGTCGAGGTCTGGAGCCTCTACGTGCCCAACGGCCGGTCGCTCGGCGACCCGCACTACTACTACAAGCTCGACTGGCTGTCGGCGCTCGAGCAGTACACGGCGGAGTCGCTGACCGCGAACCCCGACCTCCCGCTCGCGCTGGTCGGCGACTTCAACATCGCCCCGACCGATGCCGACAACGGCGACCCCTCCGTCGTGCAGGGCTTCGCGACCCACGTGTCGCCGCCCGAGCGCGAGGCGTTCGCCGCCCTGGAGGCGGCGGGACTTCAGGACGTCGTGCGCCCGCTCATCCCGACCGGGTTCACCTACTGGGACTACAAGCAGCTGCGCTTCCCCCGCAACGAGGGCATGCGCATCGACTTCATCCTCGGCTCGCACGCGATCGCCGACGCCGTCACGGGGGCGACGATCCACCGCAACGAGCGCAAGGGCGAGGCCCCGAGCGACCACGTGCCGGTCGTCGTCGACCTCGACCTCGAAGGCCCCGACGACGACGATCGACCGATGATCTTCTGAGACTCCGGATGCTGCGGCCCGCGGCATCCGTGATCTCCGGAGAATCTCCGCGAGAAATCTTCGCGCCGCGCGTCATGATTTCGTGTCGGCGTCGTCTTGCCTGTTGTACCCCCGTACCGCGCGGTGCCGGACGCCCCTCCCGAGGAGCTTCCCGGAACGCGTCATCACGCCGTCGCCGCCCCGCGGCCGGCTGACATCCGAAGCCCCCCGGCGAGGAGAGAAGTGTCGACCCACCAGAGCGCCGTCGTCGACGGCCCGCTTGCCGAGCGCTCCGACGAGGATCTCGTCGCGGCGGCGCGCGCCGGCGACGACGCGGCCTACGCCGTGCTCTGGGAGCGTCACGTCGCGAGCGCGCGCAGCGCGGCGCGGGCGGTGAGCCCGAACGTCGATCCCGACGATCTGGTGTCGGAGGCGTTCACCTCGATCCTCTCCGCGATCCGCAAGGGCGGGGGGCCGCAGGACGGCTTCCGCCCGTACCTGTTCGCCACCATCCGCAACGTCGCCGCGTCGTGGGGGCGCCGCACCGCCGAGACGCCGCTGGACGATCTCGACGAGCGGTCCGCGGACTCGGCTGCGGAGTTCGCCGAGGTCGTGGCCGATCGCTCCGTGCTCGCGCAGGCGTTCCGCGAGCTGCCCGCCCAGTGGCGCACGATCCTCTGGTACCTAGAGGTCGAGGGGATGAAGCCGCGCGAGGTCGCGCCACTCCTCGGCATGAGCGCCAACGCGGTGTCGGCCCTCGCGTACCGTGCGCGGGAAGGCTTCAAGCAGGCGTGGCTGCAGGCCCACATCAGCGACCCCGCACGGCCCGCGGAATGCCGCTGGGTGTGCGAACTGCTCGTCGCGAGCGAGCGCAAGCCCGTCACGCGCCATGACCGCCGGCGCCTGGACGCGCACCTGCGCACCTGCCGGGCCTGCCGCATCGTCGCGGCCGACATCGAACATGTCTCGCAGAAGCTCCGCATGGTGCTGCTGCCTCTCGTCCTCGGCGGGGCTGGGGCCCTCGCCTATACCGCCGATGCCACTCCGGCCGTGGCAGCGGTGATCGCCGGAACGCCCACCGGGGGTGGCGGGGCGTCCGGCTCTGGGGAAACAGGCGTCTGGGGCGCCTCTGGCGGGGGTGCCGGCGCGGGGGGCGCCGGCACTGCCGCCCTCCCCCTCACGGGGATCGCGATCGGCATGGGTGCGGTGGCCGTGGCAGCCGCCGCGGCGGTCGCGATCGCACTCGCGCCGTCGTGGGGCGCGCCGGCGCATGAACCCGCGTCTGCCGTCGAGGCGGACGGGAAGACGGATGCTGCCGCCGACCCGGTGACCGCGCCCGAGGACGCCGTGAACGAGCCGGCCGAACCGGCCGAATCCGCGGTCGTGCCGGAGCTCGACGCGTTCGAGACGATTCCGGAGCCTGCACCCGCACCCGCGCCGCGAGCGGAGCCCGCACCGGCGCCGCAGCTGACGGCGCCCGTGGCGACGAGCCCGTCGCCGAACCCGAACCCGAGCCCGACTCCGACTCCGTCCCCTGACCCGGAGCCCGTCGTCAGCGCGTCACCCGCGCTCGACGCGGCTCGCGACCTCGATGCGCCGGTTCCTTCGGCGATCACCGGCACCGGCACGCCGGGTGCGTCCGTCGCGCTGATCGACGAGACGGGCTCGACCCTCACGACGACCGCTGTCGCCTCCGATGGGCGGTTCTCGGCGGTGATCCCCGGCGACCTGCTGCGCGTCGGTCTGACGGTGCGCGCGGTCCAGACGGCGTCCGGCGCCGAGGCTTCCGCCCCGAGCTCCACGATCGGCCCGTTCACGCTCCCGGCGCCCACGGTGACCGCCTCGAACGGCGCCCTGGACGCGCCGCTGCAGGACGCGGACTTCGACGGTCGCGCCGACGACCTCTACCTCCTGCTCGACGGACGGCGCGGACTGACCGTCGCCGTCTCGGTCGACGGCGTCTGGACGGGCAACCTCCACGCGCTCACGGGTACGCCGCTCCTCCGTGTGGTGCACGACCTGGCGCCCGGCGAGCACGTGATCGGCCTCCGCTACGTCGACCCGACCTCGGGGCGCGAGGGCCGCCTCGCGACGGTCACGGTCCGCGCGACCCGCTGACCCGGAGTTCGCAGCAGCGCTCGAGGCGTTTCGTCTCGCTCAACGACCGGGTGCCAAAGCCCCGCTCGTGGAGCGGAGGGCGCTCTGGCGCCCGCAGACAAACGCCTCGGGTGTCCGAACGGCCTCAGTCCTCGGGGCCCATCTCGCCGGTCTGCGGTTCGCCGGGCGCCGGCCCGTACCGCAGCTGCAGCACCCCGAGCGGGCCCGTCACCGCCGGCTCGAGCAGCCTGACGTTCGCGGGATGCGCGCCTTCGGGGAACACCTTCTTTCCCTGCCCGAGCACGACCGGGTACACCCACAGCGTCAGCACGTCGAACAGCTGCTCCTTCAGCAGGGTCTGCACGAAGTCGACGCTGCCGATGACGTGGATGTTCTCGTGCTTCTCGCGCAGAGCCTCGACCTCGCGGTTGAGGTCCATGCCGAGCTGCGACGACCCTTCCCATTCGAGGGTGGGCAGACCGCGCGAGGCGACGTACTTCGGTGCGCTGTTCAGGGCGTCCGCGATCGTGCCGGACTGGTGCGGCCAGTAGCCGGCGAAGATGTCGTAGGTCCGTCGCCCGAGCAGCAGGGCGTCGAGCTCCGAGATGCCCTTCCCGATCGAGGCGCCGATGGTCTCGTCGGGGAACGGCGCCTGCCAGCCGCCGTAGGGGAACCCGTTCGACGGATCCTCCTCCGGGCCTCCGGGCGCCTGCGCGACGCCGTCGAGGGTGGTGAACAGGTCGATGTAGATGCGACCGGTCATGGTCGCCTCCTTCCATGGCGGGACGGGCTCAGGCGACGAGCACGACCCCGGGGTCGACGGGGATGTGGAATGTCTGGGCGAAGCGTTCGAGCAGGGTGCCGTCGCCGGCGACGACGGCCAGCACGTCCTGGTCGATCGCGGCGGCCGGGGTCAGCTCGCCCGAGATGAGGCGGCGGATGCCGGGACCCGCCGCGAAGACGAGGTCGGGCTCACCCGAGGTCGAGGCCTGCGTGCCGAGCCGCGGGTCGATGGGGCGTCCGGCCGGCTGGAGCTGCGCGATGCGGAGGCCGGATGCGTCGACCTGCACGCGCAGCACGACGTCGGCCACGTGCAGCTCGTAGTCGGCGGGCGGCAGGGTGGTCGCAGCATCCGTCTGGAATGCCGTTCGCAGCGCCATCGTGAGCGAGTCCGCCGTCACGACGTCCTCGGGCTGGGGGTCGCCCATCGCCTGGAATCCCCACCGGCCGAGTGCGAGCACGATCGGCTCGAGCTCGCGCCCGTACGGCGTCAGCTCGTACACGAGCCCGCAGTGCAGGAGCGGCACGCGGCGCACGACACCGCCCTCCTGCAGCTCCTTGAGCCGCGTGGAGAGGATGTTGGTTGGGATCTTGGGCAGCCCCTGCTTGAGGTCGGTGTAGCGCCGGGGGCCGACGAGCAGATCGCGGACGATGAGCAGCGCCCACCGCTCGCCGATCAGCTCGACGGCCGTCGTGACCCCGCAGTACTGCCCGTAGCTGCGGGACGCCACTTACGCCTGCGCCTGCTCCGCCATGTAGGCCTCGGGACCCTTGGCAGCCGCCTCGGGGTCCATCCACATGAACTGGACGCCGTTGCCGTCCGGGTCGATGAGGTCGCGCGCGTACATGAACCCGAAGTCCTGCGGCTCGCCCGGTGCGGTGCCGCCGGCGGCGACCCCCGCCTCCACGATCCGGTCGACGTCCTCGCGGGTCTCGCGGCTGATCGACAGCAGGACCTGGGCGTGCGTCTTCGGGTCGGCGAACTCCTTGTCGGTGAACGTCGCGAAGTACTCCTTCGTGAGGACCATGAAGAAGATCTGGTCGCTCCACACGACGCACGCGGCGTTCTCGTCGGTGAAGAGCGGGTTCAGCGCGCAGCCGAGGGCGGTGTAGTACGCCTTCGAGCGCTCGAGGTCGTTCGTCGGGATGTTGACGAAGATGTGCGTCATTGCCTTGCTCCTTGTCACCGTGGCGTCGACCGGACCGCCGACATCAAGATGGTTGCAAAAAACAAGCTCGCTTGTCAATAGCAAGTAGATGAACGGATGCTGCGCCTCACGGCTTCGCGTGCGGCACGGGGCATCCCGGCGCGAAAGTCCCCATCTGCTCGATGTCGAAGCCGTTCGGATAGCTGCGGATGCGCGGCAGGTCGATCACGTGGAACGGGGTGCGGCGCTTCGGCAGCACCGCGACCGCCCGCGCCCGCAGCCGGAGCGCGCCCGCGGAGAGGCGGCGTGCGATCCGCCCCGGTTCGCGATAGCCGAACGCCCGCAGCAGCGGCGGATCCATGAGCGCCCGGCTGAAGACCTCCACGACCGGAGCGAAGACCCGCGGGTAGAACGAGACCAGCAGCGCCAGGGTGCGATCGGCCACCCGCGCCGATGCGGCGTCGTACGCGAAGTGCGCGCGCTCGTACTCGTCCATCAGCGTGGCGAACTCCGCGTAGGTCGCCGGGATGTCCGTGATGCCCATGTGCCGGCCGAGGCTCTGGTAGTACCGCACGGACGCGAGCCGCTCGTCGGGGGTGAGCGGACGCCACCCGAACGCGTGCAGCCAGCGCACCGGCACGACGACGAACGTCGACAGCACGTACCGCATGTCGTCGTTCGAGATGTCGTACCTGCGGTGCATCTGGTTGATGCGCCGGATCGCCGCGCGACCGCGAGGACTCTCGAACCCCTCGAGCAGCGGCACCTCGAGCAGCAGCGAGGTGTCGTCGTACCGCTTCTGCGGCGCGCGCTCGAACTCGCCCGTCTCGTCGAGCAGGCGCCCGATCGACGGCACCGCATAGGTGCGGAACAGCGCGAAGCTCAGCGACTGATTGAGGTCCCACGCGAAGTCGTAGGTGCCGAGGTTGCGGTAGATCTCGACGAACTGGGTCTCGGGGTCGAGCCCCGCGTTGCGGTCATGCACGGGATCCCCTGTCGACGCGAGGTGAACGCTCGCTAACTTACCGGGACGGGCGCCTGCGGCGCAGCTGGGCCCACGCGCCCGGAGGCTCCGGGCGACGCGCCAGCGGCGTCTGGAGGGGGCGTGGGGACCGAGTCTCCGTCTCGCGGGGGATGCCGCAGGACCCGCGCCCCCGTAGCGTGGAGGGATGTCCGACCTGCCTTCCGCGCACCCCGCGCGGCGCCCGGCGCCGACCGCGGGCGAGCTGCGCAACGACGTGTGGCTCGCCGGCGGCCTGTTCGTCGCGGCGGTCATCAGCACCGCCCTCGGCTCCGTCGCCGGGATCTACGGCGCCGACGCCAACGCCGGCATGCAATGGGCGCTGCTCTACAGCCTCGGCCTCACCGCGCCACTCGCCGTGCGGCGGCGCTTCCCCGAGCTCGTCGTGATCGCGATCGCCGTGGTGTTCTTCATGGGCGTGACCTTCCGCATCCCCGACCTCTACGTCTCGAACATCGCCATGTTCATCGCGATGTACACCGTCGGCGCCTGGGTCGATGACCGCCGTCGCGCGATGTGGGTGCGCGTCGGCGTGATCATCGCGATGTTCGTGTGGCTGCTCATCACGATGTTCCAGGCGGCGATCGATCCGTCCGACGAGAGCCTGTCGAGGGCGGGGCTGTTCTCGCCGTTCGCGGCGATGATGCTCATCCAGCTGCTCATCAACGCCGGGTTCTTCGGCGGCGCGTACTACATGGGCGATCGCGCCTACGCCGCCGCGATGGCGCGCGCGGTGCTCGAGGAGCGCACCCGCGAGCTCGAGCGCGAGCGCGAGGTCACCGCCGCCCAGGCCGTGGCGCTCGATCGCGTGCGCATCGCGCGCGAGCTGCACGACGTGGTGGCGCACCACGTCTCGGCGATGGGCGTCCAGGCCGGTGCCGCGCGCGCCGTGCTGGACCGGGATCCGGATGCTGCGCGCACCGCGCTGCTCGGAGTCGAGTCGTCCGCCCGCTCCGCGCTCGTCGAGTTGCGCCAGCTGCTCGAGACCCTCCGCACCTCCGGCGGCGACGCCGAAGGAGGATCCACGGTGCACCTGTCTGCTCTGGCCGAACTCGTCGCCCACGCGAACGACAACGGCCTGCCCACGAGCCTCACGATCGTCGGCGACCCGGTCGAGCTGCCCGAGCTCGTGCAGGTCAACGTGTTCCGCGTCGCCCAGGAGGCGCTCACGAACGCACGACGCCACGGCGGACGGGATGCTGCCGCCGACGTCCGCCTGCGCTACGCGCCCGATGCCGTCGAGCTCGAGGTCGTGAACACCGGCCGCGCCGTCGCCGCGCCGATGCGGCCGGGTCTGGGCCTCGTCGGCATGCGCGAGCGGGCCGCCGCCTCGGGCGGCGAGCTCGAGGCCGCGCCGCGCGCCCGCGGCGGGTTCCTCGTCAGACTGCGCGTGCCCCTGGCCGTGCCGGCACAGGCGGTCGGCGCGTGATCCGGGTCCTGCTCGTGGACGACCACGCCGTGATGCGGGCCGGCTTCCGCATGATCCTCGAGTCCGCGGGCGACATCACCGTGGTGGGCGAGGCATCGACCGGCGTCCAGGCGGTGGCGGCAGCATCCGATCTCCGTCCCGACGTGATCTGCATGGACGTGCAGATGCCCGACATGGACGGCCTCGAGGCGACGCGGCGCATCGTCGGGTCGGTTCAGACCGCCGTGGTGGTCGTGACGACCTTCGACCGCGACGACTACCTGTTCGACGCGCTCGCCGCCGGCGCGAGCGGGTTCCTGCTGAAGAACGCCGGGCCCGAGGAGCTCATCTCGGCCGTGCGCGTGGCCGCGGCCGGCGACGCGCTGCTGGCGCCCGAGGTGACGCGCCGCGTCATCGCCCGCTTCGCCCAGCCCGCATCCACGGAGGCCCCCTCGAACCCCTCCCCCGACCGCGAGAGTACAGCTGGTGGACGAGGGGGTGGTTCGTTCCCTACCTCTCGGCGACCAGCTGTACTCTCGCGGGCAGAGGCGGGGGTCGGGGTCGACGCGTCGCCGGCGGTCGAGCTCACCGACCGCGAAGGGGAGGTGCTGCAGCTCGTCGCGCAGGCCATGAGCAACGCCGAGATCGCGCAGCGCCTGTACATCGGCGAGGCCACCGTGAAGACGCACGTCTCGAACGTGCTGCAGAAGCTCGGCGCCCGCGACCGCGTCGCCGCCGTCGTCTACGCCCACCGCCACGGCCTCGCCTGACCTGCTCGCTCGCCCTGCCGCCTCCGCCGGAGCCCGCGTTTTGGCGACTCGCCAGAAACCACCCGAACAGCAGCCGTTCTTGGCGACTCGCCAGAACGCGGTGCGGACGGCGCCCTGGGCGGGGGATGACGGATGCCCCGGACCGGCGCCGCGAGGGGCGCCAGGCCGGGGCATCCGGGGTGCTGGAACGGGTCATCGGCCCGGGGTGAGGCCGACCGGGGGGAGGATCAGGCGGCGACGGGGACCGCGGCGTAGCGGTCGACCAGCGCGCCGAAGGCCTGGAGGTAGCCGATGAGGAAGTCGGCGGTCTGCTCGCTGGTGACCTCGCCGGTCTCGGTGAAGAGGCCCGGGGTGGTCTGGACGTAACCCTCGGGCTGGCCGAGCGTCGGAGCGTTGTAGTGGCTGAGGATCGCCTTGAGGTGCTGCTGCGCCGCTGCGGTGGCGATGCCGCCGCCCGAGGTGCCGATGACGGCGGTGGGCTTGCCGTCGAACGAGCCCTGGCCCCACGGGCGCGCCGACCAGTCGAGGGCGTTCTTCAGCACGCCGGGGATCGAGCGGCTGTACTCGGGCGTGATGATGATGACGCCGTCGACGTCGGCGATCGCCTGCTTGAAGTCGCGCGCAACCTGGGGGAAGTCGGCGTCGTGGTCGGGCGAATAGAAGGGGAGGTCCTTGATCGGGATCTCGACGAGGGTGGTGCCCTCCGGGGCGAGACGCTCGAGCGCCTTCGCGAGACGACGGTTGATGGAGGTCGACGAGATGCTGCCGACGATGTAGCCGATGGTCCGCTCGGACATGTGGGTTCTCCTAGAAAAAGCAAAGGCGTCCCCGGTGGGGACCACCGTGGACGTTCCACATCCATGCAAGCACATGCACGCCGCTTCTATTCCGGCGCATGAAAGATCTCTCATCCGCCTCGCGGCGGAGCACGCCGAATCCACCCGCAGGGGGAGGACGCCGCGCCGCCGCATCCGTAGGTTCGATCGCAGGGGGATCGAGAGGAGACAGGGATGCTGCAGCTTCGCGGTATCGGCAAGAGCTACGGAGGTCGCCGCGTGCTCGACGACGTGTCGTTCGACGTGCGGCCCGGCCGGCTGACCGGCTTCGTCGGCGGGAACGGCGCGGGCAAGACCACAACCATGCGGATCGTGCTGGGGGTGCTCGCCGGTGACGCCGGCACCGTCACCCTCGACGGCGCCGAGGTGACGGCCTCCGACCGCCGCCGCTTCGGCTACATGCCCGAGGAGCGCGGGCTCTACCCGAAGATGAAAGTCCACGAGCACATCACGTACCTCGCGCGCCTGCACGGCTTCTCGAAGACGGATGCCTCGACCCGCGCCCGCGCGCTGCTCGAGCAGCTCGGACTCGGCGAGCGCCTGGACGACAACGTCGAGACGCTCTCGCTCGGCAACCAGCAGCGCGCGCAGATCGCCGCCGCGCTCGTGCACGACCCGCAGGTGCTGATCCTCGACGAGCCGTTCTCGGGCCTGGACCCGCTCGCGGTCGACGTCGTGGCCGGCGTGCTGCAGGAGCGTGCCGCGGCCGGCGCCGCCGTGCTGTTCTCGTCGCACCAGCTCGACGTGGTCGAGCGGCTGTGCGACGACCTCGTGATCATCGCGGGCGGCACCATCCGCGCGGCCGGCGCGCGTGACGCCCTCCGCGCGCAGCACTCCAACCGCCGCTTCGAGCTCGTCTCGGCCGGCGACGCCGGGTGGCTGCGCACCGAGCCGGGCGTCGAGGTGCTCGACTTCGACGGCGGCTACGCGGTGTTCGACGCCGACAGCGACGAGACCGCGCAGCGGGTGCTGCGCCGCGCCGTCGCACAGGGCGATGTCGCGAGCTTCGCGCCGCAGCATCCGTCCCTCGCGCAGATCTTCAAGGAGGTCATCCAGTGAGCACCACCGACACCAGCCGGGGCGGAAGCACGCTGGGCGCGGGCCAGGCGATCTGGCTCGTCGCCGAGCGCGAGATCGGCTCGAAGCTGCGCAGCAAGGCGTTCGTCATCTCGACGGCGATCCTGTTCATCGGCGCGCTGGCCATCGTCATCTGGGGCGGCTTCCAGGCGGCGAACAACAGCGGCACGCCGGTCGCGGTGACCGCCGATGCGCAGCAGTATGTCGCGCAGACCGAGGGCCTCGACGTCACCGACGTGGCAGACCGCGCGGCCGCCGAGGCGCTCGTCACGGACGGCGAGGTCGATGCCGCGGTCGTGGGCGACACCTCTTCGCCGACCGGGTTCGCGATCGTCGCGGAGTCGTCCGCGCCGACGCAGCTCATGCTGCAGCTCGCACAGCTGCCGCCGGTCGAGCTGCTCAGCCCCGAAGAGGGCAACGCGGCGCTCGGCTACATCGCCGCGATCGGCTTCGGCATCGTGTTCCTGCTCGCCGCGTCGCTGTTCGGCGGCACGATCGCGCAGAGCGTCGTCGAAGAGAAGCAGACGCGCGTGGTGGAGCTCCTCATCTCGGCGATCCCGGTGCGGTCGCTGCTCGCGGGCAAGGTCATCGGCAACACGGTGCTCGCGATGGGCCAGATCCTGATCCTCGCCGCGATCGCGATCATCGGCCTCACCGTGACCGACCAGACCGCGCTGCTGCAGGGCCTCGGCGCCCCCATCGCCTGGTTCGCGATCTTCTTCCTGTTCGGCTTCATCCTGCTGGCGTCGCTGTTCGCGGCGGCCGCCTCGATGGTGTCGCGCCAGGAGGACATCGGCTCGACCACGATGCCGCTGACGATGCTCGTGATGGCGCCGTACTTCCTCGTCATCTTCTTCAACGACAACCCGCTGGTGCTCGCGATCATGTCGTACGTGCCGTTCTCGGCGCCGGTCGGCATGCCGATGCGCATCTTCCTCGGGCAGGCGCAGTGGTGGGAGCCGCTGCTGTCGATCGTGATCCTCATGGCGACGTGCGTCGCGGCGATCCTCATCGCCGCCCGCATCTACGAGAACTCGCTGCTGCGCATGGGCGGTCGCGTGAAGCTCTCGGAGGCCCTCGCCGGCTGACCCCTGGATCAGTGGAAGGGATGCCGCAGCCCCCGGCTGCGGCATCCCTTCTTCGTCGTCGGCGCCGGGGCGACTGACCCGATGCCGCCGTCAGCCGCCGGGCCGCAGCCGCAGCGGCTGGTCGATCATGCTCGTGTTGGTGAATCCCCCGCCGTGGCCGTATGCGCTGCCGATCGCGTCGTAGGCCGCGTCCCCCGGACGGAACCTGATCCCGGTGGACGATTCGAGCACGAACGTCCATGCGGTCGGCGCCGGCCCGCACTCGATCAGGCCGGATCCGACCCCTTCGGCGGAACGCTGACCCCGGCGCTGCCTCACCGTGACCTCGACGAAGGAGGTGGCGGGTTGGTCGCAGGTGACCGTTCCCTGCACGGTCACGACGCCGCGGGAGACCACACCGGAGTCGACCGCCACGGCGAAGTCGGTGACGGGCGGTACCGTCTGCTGAACCCGGAACACCAGGTTCCCACCGGGTCCGACTTGGCCGGCCTCGCCGCCCCCGCAGCACGTGCCGGCCGCGATGAAGTACGTGACACCGGCCTCGACCTGCCGAGCGATCTCCGCCGGCAATCCGAACGAGCCGTCGTTGCACTCGAGAAGCGAAAGGTCGGAAGGCTCACCGGTGTAGACCGCCAACGACGCCTGATAATCGCTGCCCACCGTGTCGAATCGGACGAAGTCATCGGCCGACGCGATCCAGCGGTACCAGACGGTCGCTGCGCCGCACGCGGCGTTGTCGGTCGATGGATCGAAGGTGGCCTCGCGCGTGTCGACGGTGTCGGTGAACGGCAACCCGGGCACAACGGTCGCCTGGCTGATGTCGTCGTTGGCGGGCGCAGCGGCCCATGCCGGGCTTGCACCGGTCAGCGCGGCCGCGGTGGCCAAGGCGACTCCCCAGGCAAGTGTCCGCAGGCGTGTGAGATCGGACATGGCGGTCCCTCCCCGTGATCGAGTTGCTCAGACGCGGACGTCACGAGCACCCCTGCGCGGGAGGCGGTGTCACGGGCAGGACACCACGCCTGTCGGGTCGGATGCTGTGCGTCCAAGGCGTCTGTGCTCATTGTCCTCTTCGCGCGGAGTTTGGGAAGAGGACCGCTTGCACGGGGCGCGCTCCACGCGCCAGACCCTGCCGCGCACGCGCGGCCGTGGGTAGCGTGAGGCGCATGTCGGCGCAGACCACGTTGCTCATCCTGGGCGCCTCGGGCGACCTCACCTCGCGGCTGCTGCTGCCCGCGCTCGGCCAGCTGCTGACCCGCGAGCCGCAGCGCTCGGTGCGCCTGCGCGGCGCGGGCATCGACGACTGGGACGACGAGCGCTGGCGGCAGACGGTGCGCTCGTCCTTCGAGTCGGCCGGGTTCGCCGGCGCCTTCGACGCCGTGGCCGACACGACGTACACGCACGCCGACATCACCGACGCGAAGGACCTCGAGCGGCTGCTCGCCGACCACGACGGACGGATCGCCCTGTACTTCGCCGTGCCGCCCGCGGTCGCGAAGGCCGCGTGCGAGGCGCTCGTCGGCGTGGACATCCCCGAGGGCACGGTGCTCGCCCTCGAGAAGCCGTTCGGCGTCGACCAGGCGAGCGCGCACGCGCTCAACGCGACGCTCGCCCGGCTCGTGCCCGAGGAGCAGGTGTTCCGCATCGACCACTTCCTGGGCAGGTCGACGACGCTGAACCTCCTGGGCGTGCGCTTCGCGAACCGCGTCTTCGCGCCGGTGTGGCGCGCACAGGACGTGGAATCCGTCGTCATCCGGTACGACGAGACGCTCGGGCTGGAGGGCCGCGCCGGCTACTACGACCGCGCGGGGGCCCTCGTCGACATGATCCAGAGCCACCTGCTGCAGGTGATGGCGGTGCTCGCGATGGAGCCGCCGGCGACCTTGCACGAGCGGGACTTCCGGGATGCGACGGCCGCGGTGCTGCGCGCGACCCACGTGTGGGGCGACGATCCGGCGAAGGCCTCCCGGCGCGCGCGCTACACGGCCGGCAAGGTGGGCGACCGCGAGCTGCCGTCCTACACCGACGAGCAGGGCGTCGACCCGTCGCTCGAGACCGAGACGCTCGCCGAGGTCACGTGCGAGGTGCGCAATGAGCGGTGGGAGGGCGTGCCCTTCACCCTGCGGTCGGGCAAGGCGCTCGCCGGCAAGGACGGCGAGGTCGTGGTGACCTTCCGCCCGGTGAACCACGTCCCCGAGGGCCTCACCGGGGCGGCGCCCGGGTCGGTTCTGCGCTTCTCCCTCGGCCCCGACCGGATGGATCTCGAACTCAACGTCAACGGCGGTGACGACCCGTTCGAACTCGAGCGGGCGCTGCTCGAGGCCGACCTCGGCGAGGGCGCGCTCAAGGCCTACGGCGAGGTGCTGTCGGGCATCCTCGACGCCGACGCGACCCTCGCCGTGCGCGGGGACGCGGCCGAGGAGTCTTGGCGCATCGTCGATCCCGTGCTGGCGGCCTGGCGCACCGGCGACGTGCCCCTCGACGAGTATCCGGCGGGGTCGCTCGGCCCCGCCGGATGGCCCGTGCTTCCCTGAGGAGCGCCTACTGGCCGCCCATCATCTGCGGCTCCATGCGGCCGACGGAGATGACGTTGCCCGCAGGGTCTTTGAACCACGCGATGTCGGGGCCGCCCTCGAACCCGCGCGAGATGCCCTTCTCGTCGGTGCCGTAGTCGGGGTCGGTGTAGATCTTCGTGACGACGCCGCGCTTGTTCAGATCGTCGACGGCGGCATCGACGTCGGCGACGCTGAAATTGAGGATCGTGAACACGGCCGGCTCATGATCCTCCTTCGGGTAGACGAAGATGCTGCCCTCGCCGGGCAGCGCGATGGTGAAGCCTCCGCCCATCTCTTCGTAGACGGTGACGTCGAGCCCCAGCGTGTCGCGGTAGAAGGCCGCTGCTGCGCCGATGTCGGGTACGGCGAAGCTAGAAAACGGCCGATCGGGTGTGAACATGACAGCCTCCCAGTGGTTGTGCCGCGGCCAACGATCCTCTTGCCCGCAGGGCATGTCCAGAGGGGCCGCGGCGCACCTTCGCGCGACCGTGGGCGCGGCGTAGACTCCCGGCATCCGCACGAACCGTGACAGCGCTGTGACCGTCAACGGGCGGGTCGTCCCGCTCGTGGGCGCGGTCGCGCACGCCACCGCGCTGGACTGGCTGCGCAGCCTCGGACTGACCGGCGCGAAGGAGGGCTGCGCAGAGGGCGAGTGCGGCGCCTGCGCGGTCATGGTCGCCACGGCCGGCCCCGAGGGCACCGCCGTGTGGACCCCCGTCAACGCCTGCCTGGTACCCGTCCATGCGCTCGACGGGCAGGAGGTGGTGACCTCCGAGGGCCTCGGTTCACCCGACGACCTGCATCCGGTGCAGCAGCAGCTCGCGGCCGCCGGCGGCTCGCAGTGCGGCTACTGCACGCCCGGGTTCGCGTGCGCGATGGCCGCCGAGTTCTACCGGTCCGACCGCGCGGCGGGCACGGCCGACGGCGAGCACGGGGCGAACGGATTCGAGCTGCATGCGCTGAGCGGCAACCTGTGCCGCTGCACCGGCTACCGACCCATTCGCGACGCGGCCTTCGGGCTCGGGATGCCTCTGCCCGATGATCCGCTCCGTGAGCGGCTGTCCGCGCCGGCGCCGGCAGCTGTCGCCACCGAGGTGCGAGCAGCCGACGGGCGGTTCGTCCGCCCGGAGACGCTGGACGATGCCCTGCAGCTGCTGCGCGACGAACCGGAGGCGCTCGCCGTGGCCGGCTGCACGGACTGGGGCGTCGACGTGAACCTGCGCGGCGCCCGCGCGCCACTCGTGGTCGCGATCGACCGACTGCCCGAGCTGCGCGGCATCGAGATCACCGGCGGCACCGTCGAGATCGGCGGCGCGGTGCCGCTGTCGGAGATCGAGCGCAACGTGGGCGAGCGGGTGCCGCTGCTCGCTCAGCTGCTCCCCCAGTTCGCGTCGCGCCTGATCCGCAACCGCGCGACGCTGGGCGGCAACCTCGGCACCGCCTCACCCATCGGCGACGCGGCTCCGGCGCTGCTCGCGCTCGGGGCGAGCGTCGTGCTCGTCTCGGCCGGCGGCGGCGAGCGCGAGGTCGACCTCGCCGACTACTTCACGGGGTACCGCACCTCGGTCAGGCGTCGCGACGAGCTCATCCGGACGGTGCGGATCCCGCTGCCGACGGCCGGCCTGACCGCATTCCACAAGATCTCGAAGCGTCGGTTCGACGACATCTCCTCGGTGGCCGTCGCCTTCGCCCTCGAGCTCGACGGCGGCTCCGTCACGAGCGCGCGTATCGGCCTCGGAGGCGTCGCCGCGACGCCGCTCCGCGCGTACGCGACCGAGCAAGCCCTCGGGGGACGCCCGTGGAACGCCGCGACGGTGGCCGCGGCATCCGTCGTCCTGCAGCGCGAAGGAACGCCGCTCGACGACCACCGCGCGAGCGCCGCGTACCGCGCACGCATGCTCGGCACGGCGCTGCCGGCGCTCTTCGCGGCGTCGGCCGATGACGAGGAGGCGACAGCATGAGCTCGCTCGCCGATCGCCCCGAGAACCCGGTCGTCGGTCGCCCCGCGGTGCACGAGAGCGCGGCGCTGCACGTGACCGGCGCGGCCGTCTACACCGACGACATCGCCGCACGGTCCCACGGGGTGCTGACGGCATGGCCGGTGCCGTCGACCGTCGCGCATGCGCGCGTCACCGTCGACGTGGCGCCCGCCTACGCGGTCCCCGGCGTCGTCCGGGTGCTGACCGCCGACGATGTGCCGGGCGTCAACGACGCGGGGGTCAAACACGACGAGCCCCTCTTCCCGACCGAGGCGATGTTCTTCGGCCATGCGCTGGTCTGGGTGCTGGGAGAGACGACGGATGCTGCGCGCCAGGGGGCGGCCGCCGTCACGGTCTCGTACGAACCGCTGCCGTCGCTGATCACGGTGCAGGAGGCGATCGACGCGGGGTCGTTCCAGGGCGTACCCCGCACGATCGCACGCGGGGACGCAGCATCCGCCCTCGCATCCTCGGCGTTCGTGTTCGAGGGTGAGAGCGTGGTCGGCGGGCAGGAGCACTTCTCGCTCGAGACGCACGCCTCGTTCGCCGTGCGCGACCCCGACGGGCGCTACTTCGTGGAGTGCTCGACGCAGCACCCCTCCGAGACGCAGGAGATCGTGGCGCACGTGCTCGGCGTGGCCTCGAGCGAGGTCACCGTCGAGTGCCTGCGAATGGGGGGCGGCTTCGGCGGCAAGGAGATGCAGCCGCACGGGTTCGCGGCGATCGCGGCGCTGGGGGCGAAGCTCACCGGACGCCCCGTGCGCCTGCGGCTCACCCGCACGCAGGACATCACGATGTCGGGCAAGCGCCACCCGTTCCATCTGGCCTGGCGGGCGGGCTTCGATGCCGACGGGTACCTGCAGGCGCTCGACGCGACCCTCACCGCCGACGGCGGCTGGAGCCTCGACCTCTCGGAGCCGGTGCTCGGCCGCGCGCTCTGCCACGTCGACAACGCCTACTGGATCCCGAACGTGCGCGTGCACGGCCGCGTCGCGCAGACGCACAAGCCGTCGAACACGGCGTTCCGCGGCTTCGGCGGCCCGCAGGGCGCGTTCCTCATCGAAGACATCCTGGGCAGGGCGGCACCCGTGCTCGGGATCGATCCCCTCGAGCTGCGGAAGAAGAACTTCTACCGACCGGGGCAGTCGACGCACTACCTGCAGCCGGTGAAGGACGCCGGGCGGCTCACCGCGATCTGGGAGCGCCTCCGTGGCGAGGCCGACCTCGACGCCCGCCTCCACGAGATCTCGCGGTTCAACGAGGCGCACGCCGACCGCAAACGCGGGCTCGCGATGACTCCGGTCAAGTTCGGCATCTCGTTCACCTTCACCTCGTTCAACCAGGCCGGCGCCCTCGTGCTGGTCTACAAGGACGGCTCGGTGCTGATCAACCATGGCGGCACCGAGATGGGCCAGGGTCTGCACACGAAGATGCTGCAGGTGGCCGCGACGGCGCTCGGGGTGCCGCTCGAGGCTGTCCGGGTCGCGCCGACCCGCACCGACAAGGTGCCCAACACCTCGGCGACCGCCGCGTCGTCGAGCGCCGACCTCAACGGCGGCGCCGTCAAGCTCGCGTGCGAGGAGATCCGCGGCCGGCTCGCCGCCGTGGCGGGGCGCCTCCTCGGCGTCGACGCGCGCGACGTGCGGTTCTCCGACGGCTACGTCGTGCCGCTCGGCGGCCGCGGACGGCTGACGTTCGCCGAGGTCGTCGGAGCTGCCTACCTGCAGCGGGTGCAGCTGTTCGCGGCGGGCTACTACCGCACCGAGGGGCTGCACTGGGACGCCGACCGCCAGCAGGGGTCGCCGTTCAAGTACTTCGCCTACGGTTGCGCCGCGGCCGAGGTCGAGGTGGACGGCTTCACCGGCGGGTACCGCCTCCGCCGCGTCGACATCGTCCACGACGTCGGCGACTCGCTCTCACCGCTGCTCGACATCGGCCAGATCGAGGGCGGCTTCGTGCAGGGCACCGGATGGCTGACGCTCGAGGAGCTTCGCTGGGACACCGGCGACGGACCGACGCGCGGCCGCCTGCAGACTCCGTCGGCCAGCACGTACAAGCTGCCGAGCTTCTCCGAGATGCCCGAGGAGTTCCACGTCGCGCTCTTCGAAGACGCCCGCGAGGACGGCGCCGTCTACGGCTCGAAGGCCGTCGGCGAACCGCCGCTGCTGCTCGCGTTCAGCGTGCGCGAGGCGCTGCGACAGGCGGTCGGGGCCTTCGGCCCGGCCGGGCGCAGCGTCGAGCTCGGCTCGCCCGCCACCCCCGAGGCGGTGTTCTGGGCGATCGAGGCCGCACGCGGCGCAGGAGATGCGGGCGCGGCATCCGTGTCCCGCGATGGGGCGGATGCCGCGGGCGTCGGCCGGGCGGCGGACCCCGGGTCTGCGGAGCCCGACCTGCTCACGGCGGGCCGCTGAGGCCGGCCGTGGACTGGCTCGACGCGGTGCGGAGCCTGCGCGACGCCCGCACGCCCGCGGTGATCGTGACGCTCGCGATGGTGCGCGGTCACGCCCCGCGCAACGGCGGCGCCAAGATGGTCGTCTCGCCGGGCGAGGTCTTCGAGACGATCGGGGGCGGCAACCTCGAGGCCACCGCCGTCGCGCGCGCCCGCGCGATGCTGGCCTCCGGAACCGCCGAGCCGGAGCTGCTGACGCTCACCCTGAGCGACAAGGAGACCACGGAGTACGGCGTGCAGTGCTGCGGAGGAGAGGTCACGCTCATGCTGGAACCGGTGCGGGTCGTGCCGTCGGTCGCAGTGTTCGGAATGGGACACGTGGGGCTCGAGGTGGCGCGGATCCTCGCGCGCCAGCACCTCGACCTGCACCTCGTCGACTCCCGCGAGGCCATGCTCGCGGCGACGCGCCTGGGGGTGGACGGCGCGCCGGGGCCGCTCGCCGACGCGGTCGCAGGGGTGCACGTGCACCAGGCTCCGGTGCCGGAGGCCGTGCTGGCGTCGGTGCCGGCGGGGACGCACGTGCTCGTCATGACCCATGACCACGCCGAAGACCTCGCGATCGTCGACCAGGCGCTGCGCACCGAGGCCATCGCCTCGATCGGCCTCATCGGCTCGCGCTCCAAGTGGGCACGCTTCCGCGCGCGCCTCCAGGAGGCCGGCCACGACGAGGCCGCCCTGGCCAGAGTGACGACGCCGATCGGCCTGCCCGGGATCCCCGGCAAGCAGCCCGCGACGATCGCGGTGAGCGTCTCGGCTCAGCTCCTGCAGCTGATCGAGGAGGCCGCGCCGGTCGACGCCGACCGCGAGACCGCGCGGTAGCACCGTCGTCCGCGCGATTCAGGTGCTGTCGTGCGGTCTCGCGCGGAGGCGGGGCGCAGCACACGCTCACGGCGGTCGCGGAGCGGTCAGTACTCGATGCGGGTCGAAGTCTGGCCCCACTCGGTGAACGGCGCGATGCGGTGCTCGGGGGTGAGGTCGATCGACTCCACGGGCATGATGTCGCGGTGCTCGGGGTGGCCGTCGAAGTAGCGGTAGAAGACCGCATCGTCGAAGCCCGCAGCGGCGGCGTCCTCACGGTCGGCGGCGAAATACACCCGCTCGACGCGAGCCCAGAGCGCGGTGCCCAGGCACATCGGGCACGGCTCGCAGCTCGTGTAGAGCGTGGCGCCGCTGAGGTCGAACGTGCCGAGCCCCTGGCACGCCCGCCGGATCGCGACCACCTCGGCGTGCGCCGACGGGTCGAGGTCGGCGGTCACGCGGTTCACGCCCTCGAAGACCTGGCCGTCCGCCGACACCACGACCGCCCCGAACGGGCCGCCGGCATTGCGGACGTTCTCGGTCGCGATCTCTATGGCCCGGGCGAGGTAGCGGGCGGGCGTCCCGTCGGTACTGGACATCAGCCCCCACCATACGAGCGCGCCGCGCCGCGCGCACCACCCCCGCGCGCAGAGCCTGTCACCGCTCGACGAGCACCCCGTCGGCGTCGGCCCACACGTGCGTGCCCGGGACGAACGCGACGCCCGCGATGACCACCGGCACGTCGACCTCGCCGACGCCCGCCTTCGCGCTCTTGCGCGGGTTCGAACCGAGCGCCTTGACGCCGAGGTCGAGCTCGCCGATCGCGACGCGGTCGCGGATCGCGCCGTGCACGATGATCCCCGCCCAGCCGTTCTCGACCGCGGAGGCCGCGATGAGGTCGCCGACCAGCGCGGACTCGAGCGATCCACCGCCGTCGACCACGAGGACCGCACCCTCGCCCGGGGTGGCGAGCAGCGCCTTCACGAGCGCGTTGTCGCGGTGGCACCGCACCGTCCGGATCGGCCCGTCGAACGCGACGCGCCCGCCGATGTCGTGCAGCTGCAGCGCGAGCGAGTCCAGCTCGTCGCCGCGTTCGTCGTAGAGGTCGGCCGTCGCGATGGTCATGCCCTGACGCTATGACGGTCCCCACGCCCCCTCCAAACGCCGCTGGCGCGTCGTTCGGAGCCTCCGGGCGCGTGGGCCCAGCTGTGCCCCGAGGCATCCGTCATGAAGAGAAGTTCGCGCGCCCTTCTGCGAACCGCAAGAACGGCCGTCAGGCCGGGGCGGGCGGGTTGTCGTCGGGGTGGAGCGTGCTGAAGAACGAGTAGGTGTCGCCGTCAGCGTCGGGATCGCGCTGCTTGAACTCGTTGACCAGTTCGTAGAGGCGGTGCTGGAACTCCTCCTTGTGCTCGTCGTTGAGCTTGAGTCCGAGCCAGGTGGTGTCGAGATCGTCGGGGTCGACCCCCTGGATCTGCTGCAGGAACGTCTCGATGAGCACGGGCGAGCCACCGGGCATCGAGGTGCGCCACGAGAGTCCGGTCGCCCGGTAAGGAACCTCGCGCGCTCCCTGGGCGCCGGTGCGCTCGGGCTGGGCGGCGAGGTAGCCGGTCTGCACGAGCGTGCGCACGTGGTGCAGCATCGTGCCGGGGTTCACGTCGAGCAGCTCGGCGAGCTCCTTGTTGGTGCGCGACTCGAAGGCGCACAGCCGGAGCACCCGCAGACGCAGCGGCGAGCTCAGCGCGCGCATCCGCGCCTCCGCCTCGGGATCCCCGTCCCGCAGTTCAATCCGCTCCTCGCGATCCCCGGTCACGTGGTCAGCGTACAAGACCGATTGACAGTTCTCAATCAGTCGCGCACACTGATTGGCATGTCCCAATCAGACGAGGTCCGCGAGGCCGAGGCCGTCGACGACGCCGTCCTCGCGGAGGCCTGGGCCGAGGCATCCACACTCACGTCGCGTGCTGCTGCGGCCGAGGCGATCGAAGCGGATCAGGATGCTGCGGCCGGCGCCTCCCCCACGCCGGCGCCGAAGGGTTCGCTGTGGCGCGACCGCAACTTCCTCACCCTGTGGTCAGGACAGGCGCTCAGCCAGTTCGGCGCGCAGATCACCGAACTCGCCATCCCGGTGCTCGCGGTGCTGATGCTCAACGCGACGGAGTGGGAGGTCGGGCTGCTCAACGCGGCGCAGGTGGCGGCTTTCCTCGTGGTGGGCCTTCCCGCCGGAGCGTGGATCGACCGCATGCGCAAGCGCCGCGTGATGATCTGGGCGGACGCGGTCCGGGCGGTGGCGCTCGCCACGCTCCCGGCGCTCGCACTGTTCGGAGTGCTGGAGATATGGCACATGATCGTCGTCGCCCTGATCATGGGCGTCGCGACCGTGTTCTTCGACGTCTCGTACCAGAGCATCATCCCCTCACTCGTGCGCACCGATCAGATCGGCGAGGCGAACGGCAAGCTGCAGTCGACCTACGAGCTCGCCAACATCGCGGGCCCCGGCGTCGGCGGCTGGCTCATCGGCGCGCTCACGGCGCCGTTCGCGATCTTCGCCACGGTCGGCACCTATGTCGCCTCCTTCATCGCCCTGCTCTTCACCCGCGACCACGAGAAGCCCCGCCCGGCCGAGGATCGCAGGCCCCTCGTCCAAGAGATCGGCGAGGGCCTTCGCTGGGTGTTCGGCAATCCGCTGCTGCGCCGCATCGTCGGCACGACGGGAACCGCGAACTTCTTCGGGACGATCGCACAGACGCTCGTGCCGATCTTCGTGCTGCGCGAGTTGGGCCTGAGCCCGCAGATGTTCGGCATCGTGTTCTCGTTGTCGGCAGTCGGCGGACTCGTCGGGGCGATGTTGACGCCGCGGATCATGGCGCGGCTCGGCGAGGCCCGGGCGATCCCCGTCAGCGCGATCGCGTTCAGCGTCGCGCCGTTCTTCCTCCCGGTGATCTCTCTCGTGCCGGCGCTCGCCTTTCCGCTGCTGGTGGTTCAGGGGTTCATCATGAGCTTCACCATCCTGCTGTACAACATCACGCAGGTGACCTTCCGCCAGCGCATCACCCCGCCGCGCCTCCTCGGCCGGATGAACGCGTCGATCCGCTTCGTGGTGTGGGGGGTCATGCCGATCGGAGCACTCCTCGCGGGTGCACTGGGAACGTGGATCGGGACCGTTCCGACGCTGTGGATCGCGGCGACCGGCGAGCTCCTCGCGTGCCTGTTCGTCGTCATCGGCCCCTTCTGGCGCATGCGGGAGCTCCCCGACGCGCACGCCGAGCACGCCGACCACGAGCCCGCCGGCTGACAGACCAGGATGCCTCGGCCCGCCGCGCAGGGTACGGGCCGAGGCATCCGTCCCCCGCCGCTCAACCCCGGGAAACAGGGGGATCTCGCCGAGACCGAGGACGAGGTCCCCGGTCTCTGCGGAAACGCCTGAGTTCGACCACGGCGATGCGATCGGCCGACCGCCGAGCCGTACCCGACCTGCGGGTTTCCGGCAAGATCGTGCCCATCCGGGCATGGGCGTGCTTAGGTTGCACCATGACGGCCCGCATCGTCTCGATCGGCACAGCTGTTCCGCCCACCCGCATCGCGCAGGCGGTCGCGCGCGACATCTTCGCGGCGCAGGAGGGGGCCGACCGGCTCGCGCGGCGCCGCATCCAGGCGGTCTTCGACGCGTCGGCGATCGAACAGCGGCACACCGTGCTGGCCGAGTTCGCGTCGGCTGCCGTCGCGCCCGACGACGCCGCCTTCGTCGACTCCGAGGGCCGGCTCCTCTCCCCCACGACGGGCGCGCGCAACCAGCGCTTCATCGCGTCGGCCCCGGAGCTCACGGCCGCCGCCGCGCGAACGGCCCTGGCCGACGGCGGCATCGATCCTTCCGCAGTGACCCACGTGGTCACCGTCTCGTGCACGGGCCTCTTCGCGCCGGGCCCGGACTATCGCCTCGTCCGCGATCTCGGCCTGCGCCCGACAGTCGAGCGGTGCCACCTCGGCTTCATCGGCTGCGCCGCGGCGCTGCCCGCGCTGCGGGTCGCCTCGGCTCTGGCGGCGTCGAGACCGGATGCGGTCGTGCTGGTCGTGTGCACCGAGCTGTGCACGCTGCATCTGCGGCCGTCGAACGATCCGCAGCAGATCGTGGCGGCATCCGTCTTCGCCGACGGCGCGGCGGCGGCGATCGTCACCGCCGATCCGACCGCGGGGAACCCCGGCGGACTCGACCTCGACAGGTTCGGCACCGCCCTCACCGACGAGGGTGAGACCGACATGGTCTGGACGATCGGCGACAACGGGTTCGAGATGATCCTCTCCGCCGAGGTGCCGCGCATCATCGGCCGCGAGATCCAGGGAGCGGTGGGCAGGTTCCTCGGCGACGACACGCCCCCCGACGTGTGGGCGGTGCATCCCGGCGGGCGCAGCGTGCTCGACCGGGTCGAGGCCGGGCTCGACCTCCCGCCCGACGCGCTCGCGGCGTCGCGGGCCGTGCTCCGCGACTTCGGGAACATGTCGAGCGCGACCATCCTGTTCATCCTCGCGTCGCTCCTCCGCGACGACGACGTCCCCGATGGCGCTCGGGTCGCGGGCCTCGCCTTCGGCCCGGGGCTCACCGTCGAATCGGCGCTGATGACGCGGCGCCGCCCGGCGGTCACGACCGCGGAGGACGTCGGCCTCGCCCTGGCGGCCTCGGCGTGACGGCGGCGGTGCCGGCATGAGCCTCGCCGTCCGCGACGACCGGCTCGCCGAGCTCATGGACGACCCGGACTGCGATCCGGACGCGCTGCGCGCAACGCTGCGGCGCTTCGGCACGATCAACCGCCTCGTCTCGGGTTGGGGCGTCGTGTATCGCACGCGGCTGCGCCCTCATCTCGCCGATCTGGGCCGGCCGGCGCACGTCCTCGATATCGGCTCCGGCGGCGGAGACCTCGTCGCGCGCCTCGCCGCGGCCGCCCGGCACGACGGGCTCGAGGTGACCTGGACGGGCATCGACCCCGACCCGCGCGCGCACGAGGTGGCGATGGCGCGCGGGCCGATCGCCGGCGCGAGCTTCCGGAGAGCGGATGCCGCCACCCTGGTCGCCGAGGGGCGCACGTACGACGCGGTGCTGTCGAATCACGTCCTCCACCACCTGGGCGACGGCCTCGGCGACTTCGTCGAGGAGTCCCGCGCGCTCTCCCGCGGCATCGTGCTGCACAGCGACATCGCCCGCTCGCGGCCGGCGTACGGGCTCTACGCCGTCGGGATCACCCCCTTCGAGCGCGGCACCTTCCTGCGCACCGACGGCCTCCGCTCGATCCGCCGCAGCTACACGCGCGCCGAACTCACGGCCGCGCTGGAGGCCAGAAGTCCGGGCGCGTGGACGGTGCAGGCGCCGGTGCCCTTCCGCCTCCTCGCCGTCGGGCGCGGCCGTGCGTGACGTCACCGTCGTCGGCGCCGGTCCGGTCGGGATGCTGCTCGCCGGCGAGCTGGCCCGCCGCGGCGTCGACGTCGAGCTCCTCGAGCGGCGACCCGCTGTCGGCGACGGCACCCGGGCCATCGGCATCCACTCCCCCGTCCTGGCCGCCCTCGAACCGTCGGGGCTCACGGACCGACTCCTCGCCGAGGCGGTGCGCGTGCGCCGCGGAGAGGCCCGATCGCGCGGGCGCCTGCTCGGGACGGTGCATTTCGACGTGCTGCCGGCGCGCTTCCCCTTCGTGGCGACCCTCCCGCAGGCGACCACGGAGTCCGTGCTCGGAACAGCGGCTCCCGAGCCGCTGCGCGGCGCGTACGTGCTCGCGGTGATCCCGCATCGTGACGCGGTCGTGGTGCGGGCCGGACTCCTCGGCCGCCCCATCGAGTCCGAGAGCCGCATCGTCGTCGTCGCGGGCGGCGGCGCCGCACGTGATCTCGTCTACCGTCCGGGTGCCGTGCCGGCGCGCGATTACCGCGACCGTTATCTGATGACGGATGCTGCCGCCGACGCCGATGGCGAGCTCGCGGTGATCCACCTCGATCCGGACGGCGTGCTCGAGTCCTTCCCGCTGCCCGGCGGCCGCCGCCGGTTCGTCGCGTGGGACGCGCCGGGCGCCGACGAAGACCCAGAGGCCCGCACTCGGCGGTTGCGGGACGCGCTCGCGCGCCGCGGGGAGGCGGCTGCGGCCGAGGCGGTGACGGCGGCGACGTCGTTCGGCGTGCGCCGGGTCGTCGCGCCCCGGCTGCGTCACGGCCGCGTGTTCGCGATCGGAGACACCGCCCACGAGGTCAGCCCGATCGGCGGCCAGGGCATGAACCTCGGCCTGCTCGACGCGGTGACCCTGGCGCCTCTCCTCGCCTCCTGGGCGCGCACCGGCCGTGCCCCCGACCTCGGGCTGCTGCGGTGGGAAGCCCGTCGGGTCCAGTCGGCGCGACGTGCCGCGACGCTGGCGAGTGTGAACACCGCGCTCGGCCGGCCCAGCGGTCGCGGCGACGTGTTGAGGCGCACGGCGGTGCGCGCGATGCTCACCGGACCGTCGGCCCGGCTCTTCGCCCGCGCGTACTCGATGGGCTTCGACGTCGACGCCTGACCCGGCCCGTCTCGGGTTCGGGGCACCGTCCGTTCCGGCCTCCGCTCGCCACCGCCGACCGCGGCGCTGGACTGCGGGGGTTTGGGGCGCACGGCGTCCGGCTTGGGGCGCATCCCATGCGCCCCAAACGACCGCGGCGCGCCCCAAGCCTGGGACGCGAGGGGCGAACGGATGCCTCGACCCCGGGCTGAGGCCTCAGGCGACGAAGGCGCTGCCCGACGCCACGAGCTGGGCCGCGAGGAGCAGCGCCGCGAGCATCACGAGACGGAACAGCGCGCGCGTCGGTGGCTTCGAGATCGCACGCCACGCCGTCACCGCCGCCACGGCCACGACGGCCGCGAAGAAGATCCACGACACGAGCGACACGGCCCCGAGGTCACCGCCCGCGGCGCCGAGCAGCACCGCGACCGCACCGCCGACCACAGCGAGCGCGGCGACGATCGCCGCCACCCGCGGTCCCAGCCGGTGGGGCAGCCCGCGCACGCCCGTGCGCGCGTCGTCGTCGAGGTCGGGCAGCACGTTCGTGAGGTGCACGGCGGCGCCGAGGGACGCGCCGGCGACCCACGCCCACCACGCCGCGAACGACGGATCCGGCGCCGACAGCGTCGCCAGCGACGGGAAGATCCCGAAGCTCACGAGGAACGGCACGATCGACCACGGCGTGGACTTCAGCCCCGCGTTGTAGGCCCACGCCGAGCCGAGGGCGAGCGCGTGGGCGGCCAGCATCCGCCATCCCAATGGTGCCGAGAGCACCAGAGCCGACGCCAGCAGACCGAGCGCGGCGCCCCAGGCGACCCGCGCCGACACGTCGCCGCGGGCGATCGGCTTGTCGGTGCGGCCGACCGCGCGATCGCGCTCCGCGTCGAGGGCGTCGTTCGAGATGCCGACCGACAGCTGCCCCGCGAAGACCGACGTCGTCAGCAGCGCCAGCCGCCAGGCCTCGAGCCCCGTCGCGATGCCCAGGGCGAGGGCGAGGGCAGTCACGACGAGCGTCGGCCCCGGATGCGAAGAACCCCACAGAGCACGGACGGTGCGCACGGGTCGATGCTCTCACGGGCCGCTCGGCGACACGGGAGGACATGGAGGGAATGTTCCCAGGTCCATGTCGTTGCATGGATCTGGGCCGACGGGGTCCCGGCAGAGATCGCTCGACCCCAGAGGAGCAGCCCATGTCCACTCTCACCACCCGCACCGCCGAGACCGACGCGCCGATCATCGACGTGCTCGCCGAGCGCTGGAGCACCCGCATCTTCGACCGCGAGTCGGTCATCGACGAGGCCGCCCTCGCGAGCGCGCTCGAGGCCGCCCGCTGGACGCCGACCGCCGCCAACACGCAGGCCTGGCGCGTCATCGTCGCCCGTCGCGGCTCGGCCGCGCACGCGACCGTGCTCGCCTCGCTCGCCGGCTTCAACAGCGCGTGGGCGGGCGACGCGGCCGCGCTCGTCGTGTTCGTCGCCGAGACCACGCGCGACGGCGAGCCGATGCGCTGGGCGCAGTACGACACCGGCCAGGTCGCCGCGCACTTCACGGTCCAGGCGCACGCCGACGGCCTGTCGACGCACCAGATGGGCGGCTTCGACCGCGACGCCATCGCCGCCGGCTTCGACCTCAGCTCCGACTTCACCCCCGTCACCGTCATGGCGGTCGGCGAGCTCGGCGACATCCGCCTCGCGTCGGAGGAGCTGCAGGCCCGCGAGAACGCCCCGCGCGTGCGCCGCCCCGCCGCCGACTCGGTGCTCGTGAACGACTGATCCACCCCGGATCCGAGAGACGGATGCCTCGGCCCGCCGCTGCGGGGCACGGCATCCGTTTTCCTCCTTTGCCTCTGACGTTTGGGGCGCGCCGCGTCCGTTTGGGGCGCGCCGCCTGCGCCCCAAACGGACGGCCCGCGCCCCAAACCAAGAACACCGCCTGAGGCCAGGAGCAAATCGGGCTCCGCCGCGACCTGAACGTCACCACCCGCCGGGTTGTCGGAGGTCGACAGGATGCTTCTCGCAACGAACGGTGAGGAGTGAGGACGATGAGCGGTCGACGTCAGGCGGAGGAGGCGGCGCGCAGGCAGCGGAGAACGAGAACGTGGATTGTCTGGCTCTTCTGGCCGTACATCGTGATCTCGCTCACCGTTCCGTGGTTGGTGGTCGCGCTGATGACCAACGACTTCGGCCCGACGGGGGACTTCTGGGCGCCCGTGCGGACGGTCGGCGCCTGGGCGATGCCCGTGTTCGACGACGCGATCGGAATCGCCGGCGTGGTCGCGACCATTCTCGTTGCCACAGCGGCGACCACAGGCTTCGGCGGAGATTGGAGTGCGATCGCCGAGCGAGCCCGCGCGCCGATCCAGGCGACACTGGTCCTGTCCCTCGCCACGCTAGCGGCGATCTCCAGCCTGTCGCTGCCCGCCATCGCGGCGGACTCGGCCGCGCTGCCGCGAGCGCTCGTCATCGCTGTTGCCGGGTGGCTGATCTCGTTTGTCGGCGTGAGCATCATCGCGGTTGCGACCCCGGAGCAGCAGCTGGCGCGTGCGAAGGCGGATCTCGTAGACCGACGAGCGCGAGTCGGGCGGCTCGCAGGCAACCTGGCGGGCGACACCGATCCGACCGCTTCGCGACGCGCCGAAGCGATGGCGTGGGCGGTCCCGGTGTCTTCGTGGGTTGTGGCAGCGGTTGTCCCGCTGGGACTGCAGCTCGGGGGAACGGCATATCTGGGTCAGGCAATGGGCATCGCGGCCGGACTTCTCCTTGGGCAGCTGCTGATCCTCATCGGTTGGCGCGCCAGCGCTGACCGCTCTGCCAGGGGCGCTGCACGGTGGTTCATTCGAGTGCTCCTGGCCCTCCCCGCCCTGGGCCTCGCGACATCCGTGGCGATTGTGCTGCTCCCCACCGCGCTCGCCTGGCTCGGCTGGGTGACGATCGCCTTCTACGTGACACTGACGACGGTGCTCTACGTTGAGCCACTGTCGCGTCACGTTCCGTGGGTCCGACTCATCCAGGACGCATCCACGCGGCGGAGCCTGCATCGCGCCGGCGAGGTGTACCAGCAACTCCAGGCTCGTCTCGCCGAAGCCGCCGCAGCGACCTCCGAGCCAGTAACGGCCCATGTGGTCAAGTCGGAGAGAGGTATCCCTCGTCCTGTATCCGCATTCCGTAGCATCCGCGTCTTCACAACGAATCTCTTCGGCGTGCGCCGCCCGCGCAGCCGATGAGCCGACAGCAGGCGGGCGTCTCACCGATCCGATATCGGAGAACAGGATCAGTCGTCGAGGAGCTCCGCCTCGATCACGTCGTCGTCGTCCGTCGCCGGCTCGGGCGCGGCCGGACCGTCGCTTGTCAGCACCAGCGAGGAGCCGTCCGCCGCCACATCGACCCGGACGACGTCGGCGTCGCGCACGCCGCCCGAGAGCAGGGCCATCGCGAGGCGGTCCTGGATCTCGGACTGGATGAGGCGGCGCAGCGGCCGCGCGCCGAACACCGGGTCGTAACCGCGCTCGGCGAGCCAGGCGCGGGCGTCCGGCGTCACCGCGAGGGTGAGGCGGCGGTCCTTGAGGCGGCGCTGCAGCGCGAACACGGCGAGTTCGACGATCTGCGCCAGGTCGTCCTGGCTGAGCGCGGCGAACATCACGATGTCGTCGAGCCGGTTGAGGAACTCGGGCTTGAACGCCTGCCGCACGATCGCCATGACGGCGTCGCGCTTCTCGTCGACCGACAGCACCGGGTCGATGAGGATCGGCGAGCCGATGTTCGACGTCAGGATGAGGATCACGTTCGTGAAGTCGACCGTGCGACCCTGGCCGTCGGTGAGGCGGCCGTCGTCCATGACCTGCAGCAGCACGTCGAACACCTCGGGGTGCGCCTTCTCGACCTCGTCGAGCAGCACGACCGAGTAGGGACGCCGGCGGACGGCCTCCGTGAGCTGGCCGCCCTGCTCGTACCCGATGTAGCCCGGAGGGGCACCGACCAGGCGCGAGACCGAGTGCTTCTCGCCGTACTCCGACATGTCGATGCGCACCATGGCGTGCTCGTCGTCGAAGAGGAACTCCGCGAGCGCCTTGGCGAGTTCGGTCTTGCCGACGCCGGTCGGGCCGAGGAAGAGGAACGACCCGGTCGGGCGACCGGGGTCGCTGATGCCCGCACGAGAGCGGCGCACAGCATCCGACACCGCCTTCACCGCGTCTTTCTGCCCGATCAGGCGCTTGCCGAGCTCCGCCTCGAGGTGCAGCAGCTTCTCCGACTCGCCCTGGAGCAGACGGCCGACCGGGATGCCGGTCCACGCCGCGATGACGGCGGCGATATCCTCGTCGGTCACCTGCTCGTTGACCATGCGCTCCTCGGTCGACGCGGCCTCGGCCTGCTCGGCCTGCGCGATCTCGACCTCGAGGCGCTTGATGGTCTCGTACTCGAGCTTCGACGCCCGCGTGTAGTCGGCCTCGCGCAGCGCGCGGTCGCGGTCGATGATCGCCTGGTCGAGCTGCTTCTTGAGCTCGCCGACGCGGTTGAGGCCGGCGCGCTCGCGCTGCCAGCGCTGCTCGAGCACCGACAGCTCCGCCTCGGCGGTGGTCATGTGCTCCCGCAGTGTGGCGAGGCGCTCCTTCGACGCGGAGTCCTTCTCCTTCTTGAGGGCGAGCTCCTCCAGCCGCATGCGGTCGATCTGGCGCCGCAGCTGGTCGATCTCGAGCGGGCTCGAGTCGATCTCCATCTTGAGCCGGCTCATCGCCTCGTCGATCAGGTCGATGGCCTTGTCGGGAAGCTGGCGGCTGGGGATGTAGCGATTGGACAGGGATGCCGCGGCCACGAGCGCGCCGTCGTTGATGGTGACGCCGTGGTGGGCCTCGTAGCGGCCCTTGAGTCCGCGCAGGATCGCGACCGTGTCCTCGACACTGGGCTCGCCGACGTAGACCTGCTGGAAGCGACGCTCGAGCGCAGCATCCTTCTCGATGAACTCGCGGTACTCGTTCAGCGTGGTCGCGCCGATGAGGCGCAGCTCGCCGCGGGCGAGCATCGGCTTCAGCATGTTGGATGCGGCCACCGACCCCTCGCCGCCGCCCGCGCCCATGA
Source organism: Microbacterium sp. NPDC056057 (assembly GCF_042266945.1). Taxonomy (NCBI): domain Bacteria; kingdom Bacillati; phylum Actinomycetota; class Actinomycetes; order Micrococcales; family Microbacteriaceae; genus Microbacterium; species Microbacterium sp. NPDC056057. The sequence continues at coordinate 766,199 of NZ_JBHJWS010000001.1, read as the reverse complement.
GCACGTGCAGCTCGTCGATGAACGTGATGATGCGCCCGTCGGACTCGGTGATCTCCTTGAGCACGCTCTTCAGGCGCTCCTCGAACTGGCCGCGGTACATCGCGCCGGCGACGAGCGCCGAGATGTCGAGGGTGACGAGCTCCTTGTTCTTGAGGGACTCGGCGACGTCGCCCGCGACGATGCGCTGGGCGAGGCCCTCGACGACGGCGGTCTTGCCGACGCCGGGCTCGCCGATGAGCACGGGGTTGTTCTTGGTGCGGCGGGTCAGCACCTGGCTGACGCGCCGGATCTCGCTGTCCCGCCCGATGACGGGGTCGAGCTTGCCCTGTCGGGCACGGTCTGTGAGGTTGATCCCGAACTGCTCGAGGGCGCTCTGCGCGTCCTCCTGCCCGGGCTGTTGCGTGGCGTTCATCTGTCTCCTGAAATCTGTGGATCTCAACTCTTCGTCAAAGTTGAGTCGTCATGGCTCAAGTTTACCAGCGAGCCGCTCCTCGAGCAACGCGACGCTAGTCCTCGATCTCCGCCCGAGCGTCTGCGTAGGCGCGGCGCAGCCCCTCGCCCACCCATTCGGTGCCGCGGTAGACGTTGTCGGCGCCGATGTCGGCGGTGAGCCCACCGGCGTCGAGCTGCGACACGACGCGGTCCTCCGTGGCCACGACCTTGAGCGTCGAGTCGGCGTCGCGCAGCTCTGCCGCGAACCGCCGCAGCACCTCCACGTGCGACAGGCCGATCTCGTCGGTGCCGCGCAGACGCACGATGACGACCGAGCCGCTCGATTCGCGACTGACGTCGGGCAGCTGCCGCTCGAACACCGGCGCGCTGGCGAAGAAGAGGCTGCCGTAGGGCTGCAGCACCAGCACCTCGCCCGCAGGGACGACCGCGGGTGGATCGGTCTCGCGCATGCGACCGTCGTCGGCGATCACGACGGCCCTCACCCGCACGCTGTTCGACTGCTCGGCGACGTACAGGATGACGCCGAGCCCCACACCCACGAGCACGGCGAACTGCAGCGGGATGATCAGCGTCAGTCCGAACGTCACCGCCATGATCGTCGTGGGCAGCAGGCCCGACTTGATCACCGAGTAGATGCGACTCGGCTTGATCGCGCGCCAGCCGACGACGATGAGCAGCCCGGCGAGTGCCGGCATCGCCACGAACGAGACGACGTCGGCCAGGGCGAAGATCACGACGGCCATCACGGCCCCCGCGACGAACAACGACAGGCGCGTCTTCGCCCCCGCCTGCACGATGAGCGACGAGCCGGACATCGACCCGCCGACCGGCATGCCCTGGAACAGCCCCGACACGACGTTGCCGAGCCCCTGGCCCATGAAGTCGCGGTTGGCGTCGGCGCGCCTGCCGTCGGCGGTCGGGATGCCGGCCGACACCGCCGCGCCCTGCACGAGGCCGATGAAGGTGAGCGACAGCGCGGGAATGAGCAGGTTCGGCGCGTCGGCGATGCTGGGCAGCACCGGGGCCGGCAGCCCTCGCGGCACGTCGACGATGTCGCGCAGCAGCACCACCGAGTTCGGCACCCACAGGTTCAGCAGCACGGCGCACACCGAGCCGACCACGACCGCGATGACGAGCCCCATGCTGCCGACGCGGGTCGGCAGCAGCACCACGATGATGAGCACGGCGATCGCGCCCACGACCAGGGACGGGATGTTCCACTGCCCGATGTGCACGAGCACGTCGATGGTCTTGAGCAGCCGGTTGGCGCCCTCCGCCTGGTAGCCGGTGAAGTTCGACAGCTGACCGAGGATGATGTTGACGCCGATCGCGGTGACGAAGCCGGTCATGACCGGCGTCGGAACGAAGCTGATCAGCCGCCCGCCGCGCAGGAGGCCCGCGATCACCATGATGATGCCGGTCAGGATCGCGAGGGTGAAGAGCCCGCGATCCGGGTTGGGCAGCGTCTCGAGCCCGGCATCCGACACGACGAGGGCCATCGCGCTCGTCGCCTGCACGGCCATGAACGCGCTGCTCGTGAGCACGGCCGCGCCCACCATGCCGAAGAGGTAGCCGTAGAGACCGGCGAGCGGGTTGACCCCGGCGAGGAGGCCGGCCGCAAGTCCGTCGGGCACCGCCTCGACGCCGAGGATCACACCCGCGACCGCGTCCTTGCGCAGCGTCTTACGGGAGAACCACGATCTCGGATCGAACCCCACGGTCACACGCTAGCGAAGGCCTCCCTGCGCGCGGCAGGAACCTTTTCGACGCGCACGGACATCGCGCGTAATTCACGCGACCTGCATGAAGAGAACTCTTCCCAGGATTCTCCCAGGATGGCTAGTCTGACGCCTAGCGGCACCAACACCGCACGGGCGCCGCGACGCCCGACGCTGAACGGCCTCTCCGGCCGACATGAAGGGACCTCGCCATGACCAACTCAGATGTCAACACTTCCGGATGGGCCGGATGGGGCGTCTTCGCCGCCGTCGTCCTCATCGTGGGCGGCACCATCGACGCCTTCCACGGCCTGCAGGCGCTCATCGGCCCTGACACCGCCTACTTCCTCGGGCAGGAAGCGCTCTTCTCGATCGACGTCCAGGGCTGGGGCTGGTGGCACCTGATCTCCGGTGCGCTGCTGATCCTCGTCGGCGTCTTCCTCCTCCTGGGCGCGACGTGGGCCCGCGTCATCGCGATCATCCTGGTGGCGCTCAACGCGATCGGCCAGATCACGCTCATCTCGGTGCAGCCGTGGCTGTCGCTGGCGCTGCTCGCCGTCGACATCCTCGTGATCTACGCGCTCACCGTGCACGGCAAGGAGATCGACGCCAAGAAGGCCTGACCCCGTTGCAGGGCGTGAGAACGCCCTACGCGACGGACTCGAGAACGGATGCCTCGGCTCCCGCTTCGGCGGAGGCCGAGGCATTCGTCATCTCATCGAGGTGGCAGGTGAAGCGCGAGCGGTACGCGGTCGGCGTGGTGCCGAGCACGCGCGCGAAGTTCTGCCGCAACACCGCCGCCGAACCGAACCCGCTCTCGTAGGCGATGCGGTCGAGGCCGAGATCGGTCTTCTCGAGCAGGCGCTGCGCGTGGATGATCCGCTGCCTCGCGAGCCACGCCGCCGGCGTCGCACCGAAGTCGGCCTTGAACCGGCGGGCGAACGTGCGCGGCGACATGTGCGCCTTCGTCGCGAGCTGGTCGACGGTGAGGTCGAGACGCAGGTTGTCGAGCATCCAGTCGGTGACCGGCGCGAGCGACAGCGACGTCGTGGCCGGAAGCGGGTTCGCGATGAACTGCGCCTGACCGCCGTCGCGCTGGGGCGGCACGACCATGCGGCGGGCGATGATGTTCGTGAGCTCCGCGCCGAGTTCCTGACGCAGCAGGTGCAGGCACGCGTCGAGGCCGGCCGCGGTGCCGGCGCTCGTGATGATGCGGCCGTCCTGCACGTAGAGCACGTCGGGGTCGATGTCGATGGAGGGGTACATCTCCTTCATCTTCTGCGCGTACATCCAGTGCGTGGTCGCACGGCGGCCGTCGAGCACACCGGAGGCGGCGACGACGAAGGATCCGCTGCACACGCTCAGCACCCACGCGTCGCGGGCGACCGCGGCGCGGATGACGTCGAGCACACGGTCGTCGACGTTGCCCCAGTACTGGTGGGGAACCGGGGACACCACGACGAGGTCGGCCTCGTACGCGAACGAGAGGTCGGCGTCGACGTTGATCGAGAAGCCCATCTTGGACTGGACGACTCCCGGGTCGGGCGTGACCACGCGGAAGTCGAAGTTCGGGATGCCGTCGTCGGACCGATCGAGGCCGAACGCCTCGCAGGCGACGCCGAACTCGAACGGCGCGAAGCCGTCCGTGACGATGCAGGCCACTGTCTTCATGCGAACCTCCGCGACTGGCAGTTTTCGTGCGATGTGTGTCCATTCTGCCACTCGTGGCAGGACTGACGCAAGCGTAGCGTTTCTGCCATGTTCATGGTGATTCTTCTCGCAGCCCTGTCCGCGGTGGCCTTCGCATCGACGATCGCCGCCCTCCACTCCGACGGCTACCGCCGGATTCCCACCGACCGCACCCGCCTCCCCTGACCCCGCGCCCGTCGGCCCAGTCCCGCGTTCGGGTGTCGCAACACGCGGGATCGCTACCGCCCTTCCGCGTGTTGCGTCACCTGTGTGAAGGCGCGCCGACCCGCTACGCACTTCCGGTGTCGCAACACGCGGGATCGCCAACGCGATTCCGCGTGTTGCGACACCTGAATCAGCGGACGGTGACGCGGTCGTAGACCTCGACCATCGCCGCGGTGCGCGACGACTGCCGGAAGCGCTCGCGGATGGTCGGGTCCGGCACGCGGGGCGTTCCCGCGGAGATATCGGATGCTGCCGCCCGCAGCGCGTCCGCGAGCGCGGCGACCGACGGGTCCGCGGTCACGCCGTCCCCCACAGCCCAGAAGCCCCCGCCGAGCTCTGCCGCCAGGTCCGGGTCGCTGACCACGGACGGCGTGCCGAGCGAGGCCGCCTCGAAGATCGTCATGCCCTGTGTCTCGAAGCCGATCGAGGTCTGCACGACGGCGTCGGCGGCGGCGATGCGCCGCAGGGTCTGGGCGTACGGCATCCGTCCCGCGAAGGTCACGGTCGCGCGCGGCTGGAGCTTCTCGACGAGGCGCCGCGCTGCGCGCAGCTGGCCGCCGCCGCCGATCACCTCGACCTCGGCCTCGATGCCCGACGCGGCGAGCGCCTCGAGGAAGGGCATCAGGCGCTTCTCGGGACTCATGCGCCCGAGCCACACGAACCGCGGCTTGCCGGGGGCGCGCTGGGTCGAAGCCGTCGCGAGCACCTCGTCGAGCACGTCGTCGTCGATGCCGTTCCAGATCACGTCGATCGCGGGCGCACCGACCGCGGGCAGGACCCCGTTCGCCTCGAGCCGGCGTGCGAAGTGCGTCGACGGCGCGGTGATCGCGGCGGCCCGGGCGCCGAAGCGGCGCAGGTACGCCCAGCCATCGTGACCCCGCTCCGACTCGCCGATGCGGCGCCCGAGCGCGCGGCGCTGCCACGCGTTCAGCACCCGCAGCACGGTCTTCGGGAACGGCGTGGTCGCCTCGATGCCGACGTCGAGCCGATTGTGCATCGTGTGGACGATCGGGATGCTATGGCGCTGCGCATAACGCACTCCGATGAATGCGCCCCAGAAGTCCCCCTGGATGTGCACGACGTCGACCGGCGGGAGGCCTGCCATCGCAGCATCCAACCGCCGATCCGTACGCCGGCCCGGCCACGTCATGGAGTATTCGCGGTCCACCGTGACGGGGATCGACGGCAGGTCCACATAGGCGGAGTCACCGGCAGCCGCGCGCGCCCGCGGGCCGTGCATCCCCGGCGCGACCATCGTCACGGTGTGCCCGGCCTTCTCGAGGAAGCGGCGCTGCAGGCGCATCGAGACCTGCGCCCCGCCGAGCGACTCGACGTGCTGGTCGCCGAACATCACGACGTGCACGATGACCTAATCGGGAAGGGGCTCGTCGCGGTACAGCGCCTCGAACGTGTCGAGCGTGCGCTTCATGTCGTGCACCTTGACGCCTTCGAGGGAGCACTGCTGCATGCGCGCGCGCTCGTGCGGCGTCTGCGTCAGCACCGTCGTGAGCTTGGCGGCGAGGTCGTCGACGTCGCCGGGGCGGAAGAGGTAGCCGTTCTCGCCGTCGTGCACGAGGTGGGGAAGCGCGACGGCGTCGGCGGCCACGATGGGCAGGCCCGAGGCCATCGCCTCCATCGTCGCGATCGACTGGAGCTCGGCGATCGAGGCGATCACGAAGAGGCTCGCGTCGGTGAGCAGCGCCCGCAGCTCCTCGTCGGTCGTGTGACCGTGGAAGAAGACGCGGTCGCCGAGGCCCAGCTCGGCGACGAGCTGCTCGAGGTTGCGGCGCTGGTCGCCCGAGCCGACGATGTCGAACCGCACGTCGAGCGCCGGGTCGAGCTTCGCGATGGCGCGCAGCACGACGTCGATCTGCTTCTCGGTGGTGAGGCGTCCCACGAACACCAGACGGTGCGCGTCACGGGGCGTGAGGTCGGCCGTGTAGTTCGCCGCGTCGATGCCGCAGCTGACCGGGATGACGCCGTCGATGTCGATCGTGCGCTCGAGGAACTCGGCGGCCTTGCGCGTCGGGGTCGTGACGGCGCGCGTCATCTTGAAGGTGCGCTCGGCGTCCTCCCACGCGAGCTTCACCGCGTACCGGGTCCACGACGGCGGGAGCACCGTGAAGTCGAGCACGTTCTCGGCCATGACGTGGTTCGTCGCGACGACGGGGATGCCGCGCTTGCGCGCCTCGCGCGTGAGACCGCGGCCGATGATGATGTGCGACTGGATGTGCACCACGTCGGGCTGCACCTTGTCGAGCACGCGGCGGGCGTAGTACTTCGATCGGAACGGCATGACGAACGTCAGCCAGTCGTGCGGGTACCAGCGCCACGACGGCAGCCGGTGCATCGTCATCGACTGGCCCTCGATGACCTCGGTGAAAGTGCCGTGGTCGCGGTGCCGCTTGCTGGGCGCCATCACGTGCACCTCGTGGCCGCGCGCGACCATGCCGGCGGCGAGGCGCTCCGCGAAACGGGCGGCGCCGTTCACGTGCGGGAGGAACGTGTCGGCGCCGTAGAGGATCGTAAGTGCGCGAGGACTCGCGGCGTCGGCGGGGGTGTCGTCGGGCGTCGCAGGATCGGTCACGGGTTGGGGGCCTGTCTGTGCGGCGGGGGACGCGCGGCAGCGGCTGGCGCCACGCGCCCTCCACCCTACCCGAGGGGTTTCCGGGGGCTCCCCAGGAACGCGCCAGTGGAGGCACGTACCCTGGTCGCATGCCCCGCCTGCAGGCCGACGCCGACCCGAACCTCTGGGTGCCCGTGACCGAGTCGCTCGGCTTCCGAGGGCGCCGTCACCGCAAGACGGCGATTCGGATGCTGCTCAACCAGGCCGGCGGCCTGATGATCGGCCCTGCGGGCGCGACGCCGATCGAGTCGTCGGGTGGGGCCACCGGGCAGCCGCGCTCCGGGAACGGCTTCGCCGCCTGGGCGATGAGTCAGGCCGCACCGTTCCTGATGCGCAAGGCCGCGGGGCGCGTGCTGGTGTGGGTGTGGAAGGCCGACGCCGAGCTCGTCGTCGTGATGGCCCAGGTGCAGCAGGCCACCAACGACCTCCGTGCCGCCCGCGCCATGATGCCGATGGAGTACGACGACACCGAGAGCTTCCGCAACCCCTACCTCGGCATCGGCGAGAAGCTCGAGATGGCGCTCCCCTCCGACCAGCGCACTCCTCCGTTCGCGACCTACACGTGGGACACCGGCACGCACTTCGTCACCGTGACCTCGGTGTGCTCCGACCGCGAGCGCTTCGGCACCGTGATCGGCAGCGTCGACGACCTCGCGCGCACGCTCCGCGTCGTGGACGATCTGACGGTCGGCGAATCGCCCGAGGTGCTCCGCATCGAGCCGAAGAACTGAGAGGCTCTTCGACGTGACTTCGTCGAGGCATCCCGCGGACCATCGTCCGCTGCGGATCGGCGTGCAGCTCGCGCCGCAGCACGGGTCGTACACGGCCTATCGCGATGCCGTGCTGCGCGCGGAGGAGCTCGGCGTCGACGTCGTCTTCAACTGGGACCATTTCTTCCCGCTCACCGAGCCGTTCGAGGCCGCGCACTTCGAGGCGTGGACGGTGCTCGCCGCGATGGCCGAGCAGACCGAACGCGTCGAGTTCGGGCCGCTCGTCAACTGCAGCTCGTATCGCAACCCCGATCTGCAGGCGGACATGGCCCGCACCGTCGACCACATCAGCGCTCGGGCGACCGGAACCGGCCGGCTCATCTTCGGCACCGGCTCGGGGTGGGCGCAGCCCGACTACGACGCCTACGGCTACGAGTTCGGCACGGTCGGCTCGCGGCTCGACGACCTCGCCGAGGACCTCCCGCGCGTGCGTGCCCGATGGGAGCGCCTCAACCCGCCGCCCACGCGACGGATCCCGATCCTCATCGGCGGCCAGGGCGAGCGGAAGACACTGCGACTCGTGGCCCAGCACGCCGACATCTGGCACACCTTCACCAAGCTCGACGACCTCGACCGAAAGATCGGCGTGCTGCACGAATGGTGCGCACGTGAGGGCCGCGATCCGGCCGAGATCGAGCTGTCGACCGGGTACACGGTGCGCGGATTCGGCCCGCTGCTGGAGGACGCGGATGCCGCGTCCCGCCTGTACGACCTCGGCTTCCGGCTGATCGTCCCGGCGATCGACGGACCCGACTACGACCTCGCGCCGGTGAAGGCGCTCCTGGAGTGGCGCGACCGGATCAACGGCGTCTGACGGCGATCGGCCGATACGGTGGCCACGCCGATATCGTTCGACACCCCTCAGGAGGACGCCCATGGGCGCCGTCATCGGAGAGATCCTTCCCCTCGCCCTCGGTGTGGCGATCAGCCCGATCCCGATCATCGCGGCGATCCTCATGCTCCTGTCGCCGAAGGCCCGGGTCACGAGCGTCGGGTTCCTGCTCGGCTGGGTGCTGGGCATCGTGGTCGCGGTGTCCGTGTTCACGCTGCTGTCATCGATCCTCCCCGAGCAGGACGAGGATGCCTCGAAGCCGATCCAGGGCGTGATCCAGCTCGTGCTGGGGGCGGGGCTGCTGCTGCTGGCGCTGCGTCAGTGGCGCGGACGGCCCAAGGCGGGCGAGGAGCCCCAGATGCCGAAGTGGATGCAGGCGATCGACAAGGTCACCTTCCCCGTCGCGCTCGGCCTCGGCTTCCTCCTCTCGGCGATCAACCCGAAGAACCTCCTCCTGGCCGCCGCGGCCGGCGTCGACATCGGGTCGGCGGGGCTCGACGTCGGGTCGATCGTGCTCGTGATCGTGGTGTTCACGCTGATCGCAGCATCCACCGTCCTCGTTCCGGTCGTCGGCTACCTCATCGCCGCCGAGAAGCTCCGCGGCCCGCTCGACGCGCTGCGCGTGTGGCTCTCGAAGGAGAACGCGGTCATCATGGCCGTGCTGCTGCTGGTCATCGGCGTCTCGCTCATCGGCAAGGGCATCGGCTCGTTCTGACCCTCACCTGTCTGCTCACCTGTCACGATGTGTCGGGCCGGGCGGCACATCGTGACAGGTGAGCAATGAAGCGCCGGGCTACGGTGGAGCGGTGACTGCGGCGACTCACGACCAGGTGCTCCTCGACGGCGGCGTGTTCCGCATGGGGTCGGACGAGTTCTACCCCGACGAGCAGCCCGTGCACGAGCGGGAGGTCGCGCCGTTCCGCATCGACCGGCACGCGGTGACCAACGCGCAGTACGCCGCGTTCGTCGACGACACCGGGTACGTGACCGTCGCCGAGCGCGAGCTAGACCCGGCCGCGTTCGAGGGCGCGGATCCCGCCGACCTCGTCCCCGGGGCGATGGTGTTCACGCCGACTCCGGGCCCCGTCGACCTGCGCGACTGGCGCAACTGGTGGCGGTGGCAGCCGGGCGCGTTCTGGCGCCGGCCGTTCGGACCCGGCTCCTCGATCGACGAGCGGCTGCAGCATCCGGTCGTCCACGTCGCCTTCGAGGACGCGACCGCCTATGCCGACTGGGCGGGCCTGCGCCTGCCCACCGAGGCCGAGCACGAATACGCCGCGCGCGGCGGGCTCGAGGGCGCGCGGTTCGCGTGGGGCGACGAGCCCTACCCGGGCGGCGTCGCGCAGGCGAACTCGTGGCTCGGGCGCTTCCCCTACGACAACCAGGGCGTCGGGGATGCCGCACCCGTCGGCTCGTACGAGCCCAACGGCTACGGGCTGTACGACATGACCGGGAACGTCTGGGAGTGGACGACCGACTACTACACGCCGCGCCACCTGCGCCTGTCGGACAAGCCCGTCGACGCCGGCAAACGCGCGAACCTGCTCGCCGCGGCGAGCGCGCAGGACGGCTTCCCGTCGATCCCGCGCCGCGTGCTCAAGGGCGGCTCGCACCTGTGCTCGCCGGACTACTGCCTGCGCTTCCGCCCCGCCGCGCGCTCCCCCCAGGCCGAGGACACCGGCATGTCGCACATCGGCTTCCGCTGCGCCGCCGACGCCTGACCAGGTCCCCGACCCCCGGTCGTTGAGCGAGCGAAGCGAGACGAAACGCCCCGCACGCGGCGCAGCCGCCTGACCCTCACTCCGCCGGCGGGAAGACCTCGGACCAGTCGTCGCGCACGCTCACCACGGTGAAGCCGTGGACGGATGCCGCCTCCAGCGCCTGCTCCGTGCCCCTGTCGTACGGCTCGTCGCCGCGCCCGGCGTCGTCGTCGTGGTGCACGAGCAGCGCGAGGCTGCGCGGGTTGCCCTGCGCGAACCGCAGCATCGGGATGTCGCCGTTCGAGTTGCCCACGGCGAGGATCGGGCGCCGCCCGACGCGCATCCAGATGCGCACCGGCTTCTCGGGGCCGTCGTCGAAGAACGCGAGCTTCGCGGTGTACCGCAGGACGTTGTCGTCGGCGTCGTACTCGAGGCCCATGCCGGTGCCGACGACCCGCTCGGCCGGGATGCCGTAGTAGTCCTGGGTCATCGGCCGCATGAAGTCGCGGTCGCCGCCCGACACGATGTAGGCGGTGAACCCGTGCGCCTCGAGGTAGCGGATCAGCTCGACCATCGGCTGGTACACGGTGTGCGCGTACGAGCTCCCGAGCGACAGGTGGCGGGCATCGCGGTAGAACGCGGCGACGGATGCCTCGTACTCCTCGACGCTCGCACCGGCGCTCGATCCCGACACGGCCGCGATGAGGAGGCCGAGATCGGAGTCGTCGCCGGTGTAGTGCTTGTCGACCGCGTGGCCCAGCCACGCGAAGTCGCCTGACGCCGCGGCCTTGTAGGGCTGGCGGCCGGTGAGCGACGGATCGGCGGCGGCCTGAGCCTTCCACTGCTGCAGCAGGTAGTGCAGCTGCGTGGGCATCGGCTTCTCGGTCCACAGCGTGCCGTCGTTGTCGAAGACGGCCACGCGGGCGTCCGGCGGGACGAAGTCCGGGCCTCCCTCGGCGGTCACGGCGGCGACGAACTCCAGGATCGCGGCACGGGTCGCCGTGTCGCGCCACGAGGGCAGCGGCTCGCTCATGCCGCGACTCTAGCGGGCATGCGTGTCGACCCTTCCGCGAGACACGGAGTCCCAACTAGGGTGCCAAGTGGGAGGCCTCGTCGGGCCTCCTTGCTTTTTTGTGACGTGTGTGAAGAACGGAGAGACCCTGTGGCTCGCGAATTCCAGGGAAAGATCGAACTCGACGTCCGCGACTCGGTGGCGGACTGGGATGCCTTCCTGCCGACCAAGGCCCCGAAGGACGCACCCAACGTGCTCGTCGTGCTCTACGACGACACCGGGATGGCCGCGTGGTCGCCGTACGGCGGGCGCATCAACATGCCGACGATGGACCGCCTTGCCGAGGGCGGCCTGACGTATTCGCAGTGGCACACCACCGCGCTGTGCTCCCCCACGCGCTCGACCTTCCTCACCGGTCGCAACCACCACCTCAACGGCTTCGCGACGATCTCGGAGTCCTCGACCGGCTTCCCCGGTTACAACTCGCACATCCCGCCGTCGAATGCGACGATGGCCCACGTCCTGCGGGATGCCGGCTGGTCGACGTTCTGGGTCGGCAAGAACCACAACGTGCCGATCGACGAATGGACCGCCGGCGCGTCCAAGAAGAACTGGCCGCTGGCGCAGGGCTACGACCGCTTCTACGGCTTCGTAGGCGGCGAGACGAACAACTGGTACCCCTCGCTGGCCGAAGACAACCACTACATCGACCAGCCCTACCTCCCCGAGCAGGGCTACCACCTGTCGAAGGACCTCGCCGATCAGGCCCTCAGGATGATCCGCGACGTCAAGCAGACCGAGCCCGACAAGCCCTGGTACCTGTGGTTCTGCCCCGGCGCCAACCACGCCCCGCACCACGCCCCGCAGGAGTACATCGACAAGTACAAGGGCAAGTTCGACGACGGCTACGAGGCCTACCGCGAATGGGTGCTCCCGCGGATGGTCGAGCGGGGCATCCTTCCGGCCGACACCGCGCTGACCGAGCTGAACCCCATGCCCGACGGAACGTTCAGCGACGCCGACGAGGTACTCCCATGGGACACGCTGTCGGACGAGCAGAAGGCGATGTTCAGCCGCATGGCCGAGGTCTTCGCCGGCTTCAGCGAGTACACCGACGCGCAGGTCGGCCGGATCGTCGACTACCTCGAGGAGTCCGGCCAGCTCGACAACACGCTCATCATCTACTGCGCCGACAACGGCGCCTCGGGTGAGGGCAGCCCCAACGGTTCGGTCAACGAGGGCAAGGTCTTCGGCGGCTACCCGGACAGCCTCGAAGACAACCTTCGCCTGGTCGACAAGCTCGGCTCGCCCGACACCTACAACCACTACCCCACCGGGTGGGCGGCGGCGTTCTCGACGCCGTACAAGATGTTCAAGCGCTACGTCTACCAGGGCGGCGTGTGCGACCCGATGGTGATCCACTGGCCGGCCGGGTTCACGGCGAAGGGCGAGGTGCGCCACCAGTATCACCACTCCACCGACATCGTGCCGACGATCCTCGAGGCGTGCGGCGTGGCCTTCCCCGACACCTACAACGGTGTCGAGCAGACCCCGCTGTCGGGCGTTTCGATGCGCTACTCCTTCGACGCCGAGGCGGACGGGCCCACGCAGAAGCAGACGCAGTACTACGAGATGCTCGGCAACCGGGGAATCTGGCACGAGGGATGGAAGGCAGTGACCGAGCACGGGCCCATGGCCGGCCGCAGCCGCTTCGACGAAGACACGTGGCAGCTCTTCCACACCGACGTCGACCGCGCGGAAGCGCACGATCTCGCGGCGGAGCACCCCGACAAGCTCGAGGAGCTCAAGGCGCTCTGGCTCGAGGAGGCGAAGGCGAACAAGGTGCTGCCGCTGAACGACCTGCAGATCATCGGCAACCCGAAGGACTTCGAGACCTTCGTTGCGATGGAGTTCCACCAGCCGGCACCGCCGTCGGGGCAGTTCGTCTACTACCCCGGCACGAGCGAGGTGCCGGAGCGGTCGGCGGCGAACGTGCACGGCGGGTCGTACAAGATCGCGGCCGAGGTGGAGTTCACTCCCGACACCGAGGGCGTGATCTTCGCGCACGGCTCGCGGTTCGGCGGTCACGCGCTGGTGGTCAAGGACGGCGAGGTCCACTACGTGTACAACTTCCTCGGGATCCCTCCGGAGGACCGCGTCTCGGCGCCCGCCCCCACCTCGGGCAAGCACATCATCGGCGTCGAGTTCGTCAAGGAGGGCACCGGCGACTACCGCGAGCCGAAGGGTCCCGTGCGGCTCTACATCGACGATCAGCAGGTCGGCGAGAAGCAGATCCGCACGGTGCTCGGCCACTTCTCGCTCTGCGGCGAGGGCCTCACCATCGGCCGCGACAGCGCCGACCCGGTGTCGTCGCTGTACGGCTACGGGTTCGACTTCACCGGCGGCGAGATCTCCAAGGTCGTGTTCGTCATCGCCGACGACGTGTACCTCGACCTCGAGGCGCACCTCGCGGCCGCCTACGCGCGCGACTGACCCGGACGAACGAGGACGGATGCTGCGGCCTCGGGTCGCAGCATCCGTCCTCTGTCGTTCGGTCCGGCGTGGAGTCCCGCCCAGCCGAGGGATCTCCGCCGAGACCGGGAACGTCGCCCTCGGTCTCGGCCCAAATCCCCTGCCTCGGGCAAGGCCGGGGAGCAGCGCGCACGGATGCCGCGGCCCAGGGCTGCGGCATCCGCTCTCTGTCTTCGCCCGGCGTCGTCTGCCGAACCAAGGGATCTCGGCCGAAATCGGGGACCTCACCCTCGGTTTCGGCGCAAATACCCGGGCTCAGCGAAGACGGCCGGGCGCAGATCACCCGAATGCCGCCGCCAGCCCCTCCTCGACGCTCGCGTGCACGCGGCCCGCGGCCTGCAGCCGCTGGTACCACGGCGTTCGACGCGCGACCGTCGCGGCCGTCTCGGGCAGACCCGCGATGTGCAGGACGACGCCCCGCTGCGACAGCTCGCGGTCGAGGTCCTCGAGCATGTCCAGCACCGTGATCGTGATGAGGTACTGCCGCTCGAGGTCGAGCACGACCGCCGCGGCGTCCCGGTCGGCGGCGAGCGCGAGGATCGCCTGCTCGTTCTCGAGCGCGTTCGCCGTGTACATGGCGCGGATCACGTGCAGGACCACCGCGTCGCCGCGCGAGTCCTCGACCTCGACCTTGGGGATGTTGAGCTCGCGCAGCACCATCACCAGGGTCACGACGACGCCGAGGAACACGGCGGGGAGAAGCCCGGCGACCAGGCCGATCACCGCGACGGCGACCGCGACCCAGAAGTCGCGCGGGCTGATGCGTCGCCACCGCATGAGCTCGGGGATGTCGATGAGGCCGATCACCGCGACGAACACCATGGCGGCGAGGGTCGCCTCGGGCAGCAGGCTGAGCACCGGCCCGAGGAACAGCGCGACCAGCACGGCGAGCGCGACGGTCACGAGGGTCGAGAGCTGCGTCTTGGCCCCGGCGCTCTGGTTGACGGCGCTCTGCGAGAAGCCGCCCGCCGCGGGCATCGTCGTGAAGAACGCACCGGCGACGTTGGCGGCACCGGTCGCGAAGAGCTCCTGGTTGCTGTCGATCTGCGGCTCGGTGGACTGACGGATGCCGCGGGCCACCGCCGCCGACTCCAGGAACGCCATCACCGCGATGGCCAGCGCGCCCGGCACGAGCGCCGGCAGGTGTGTGAAGTCCGGCAGGCCCGGCACCGGCAGTCCCGAAGGGACCGGGTCGATGAGGTCTACGCCGGCGTCGGCCAGGCCGGCGAACGCGACGAGGAGGATGCCGCCGACGACCACGATGAGGGTCCCGGGCACCTTGGGCGCGAAGCGCTTGAGCACGAGCAGCGTGGCGATCGACGCCGCCGAGAGCACGACCGTGGGCCCGTTGACACTGCCGAACGCCTCGCCGACGGCGACGAGCGAGCGGATGAAGCCGTGACCCGAGAAGTTGTACGTCTCGCCCAGGAGCTTGGGCAGCTGCCCGACCGCCACCGTCGCGCCGACGCCGATCTTCATGCCGAGCAGCGTCGCGCCGCTGATGTTCTCCACGAGCGAGCCGAGCGTGAACAGCCGGCACAGCAGGAGGATCGCCCCGACGAGGAGCGTCAGCATCATGAGCGAGCCGAGGGCGTCGTCGGCGCTCCGGGCGACCCCGGCCGAGACCAACGTGGTCGCGGTAAGTGTCGCGATCGTGGAGGTGGTCGAGACGCTCATCGCACGGCTGCCGCCGAGCAGGGCGTACACGAGCATCGGCACGATGCAGGTGTACAGGCCGACCTGCACCGGCAGGTTCGCGATCGTCGCGTACGCCATCGCCTGGGGCACGACGACGGCGCCCGCCGAGAGGCCCCCGATGATGTCGGGCGCCAGCCACTCGCGCCGGTACGCGGCGAAGGTCGGCAACAGCCACCGCGGGCGCGGCGCAGGTGCGGTCGTCGTCATGTGCCGAATCTAGCGAGGCCCGCCACTCGCACCGGTCCACCCGGGCCGTGGGGCACGCCGATCCGTCGCCACACACCGCGCACGCAGCATCCATCCGACAACGCGCCCCGGCTCGAGCGCGCCCGGGAGGCGTGCGACGCGCCGCGAAATCACGCGCTGTGAACGACGCGTCGCGGCGGTGGGCGGTGCCACACTTACCCCGTGGACTCCGGTTTCTTCGCCAACCTGACCTGGTCGCTCGCCGCGCTCGTGCACGCCGCGATCGTCATCACCGCGCTCATCGTCATTCCCCGGGGCCGAAAGCCCACGGCGGCGATGGCGTGGATCCTGCTCATCGTCGTGCTGCCGGGCGTCGGCGTGGTGCTCTACCTCGTCATCGGCAACTTCCGCCTGCCGGCGAAGCGGCGTGCCGAGCAGGCGCGCATCGACGAGATCATCCGCGGCAGAGTGACCGCGAATGCGCTGGACGAGACGGATGCCTCGTGGCCGCGCTGGTTCCAGCGTGTGGTGCAGCAGAACCAGAACCTGACGGCGCTCCCCGCCTCGGACGGCAACGAGGCGACGCTCCTGCCGCACTACCAGGAGTCGATCGACGCGATGGCCGCCGAGGTCGACACCGCGAAGGACTTCGTCCACATCGAGTTCTTCATCGTCGGGTGGGACGACACCACCCGCGGATTCTTCGCCGCGATGGAGCGCGCCGTCGCGCGCGGCGTCACGGTGCGTCTCCTGGCCGACTACGTCGCGACGAAGAAGGTGGCCGACAGCAAGAAGATGCTGGCCGAGCTCGACCGCATCGGGGTCAAATGGGCGTGGATGCTCCCGGTCGAGCCCTTCAAGGGCAAGTACCAGCGCCCCGACCTGCGCAACCACCGCAAGATCGTCGTGGTCGACGGCCGCGTCGCATTCATGGGCTCGCAGAACCTCATCGCCCGGCACTACGACTCGCCGAAGAACATCAAGCGCGGCCTCAAGTGGCAGGAGCTCATGACGCGGCTGACCGGGCCGGTCGTGGCATCCGTCAATACCGTCTTCCTGTCGGACTGGCTCATCGAGACCGGTGAGGACCTCTCGCAGACCGCCCAGGTGCCGCCCGCACAGCTTCCCGTCTCGACCGCGCCCGACGCCCTGCAGTGCCAGGTCATCCCGAGCGGGCCAGGCTACGACACCGAGAACAACCTGCGCCTGTTCCTGTCGCTCATCTACGGCGCGACCGAGAAGGTCATCCTGACGAGCCCGTACTTCGTGCCCGACGAGGCGATGGTCTACGCGATCACGAGCGCCTGCCAGCGCGGGCTCGAGGTGCAGCTGTTCGTCTCCGAGATCGGCGACCAGTTCATGGTCTGGCACGCGCAGCGCTCGTACTACCAGGTGCTCCTCGAGGCAGGCGTGCGCATCTTCCTGTACCCCGAGCCGTTCATCCTGCACTCGAAGCACTTCTCGATCGACGACGACATCGCCGTCATCGGCTCGAGCAACATGGACATCCGCTCCTTCAGCCTCAACAGCGAGGTCTCGCTGATGGTGCGCGGCGAGTCCTTCGTCGCCGGCATGCGCGAGGTCGAGCAGGCCTACCGCGACGCCGGCCGCGAGCTCACCCTCGAGGAGTGGCGCCGCGAGCCCGCCAAGGCGACCTTCCTCGACGGCCTGATGCGCCTCACCTCTGCGCTGAACTGACGTTCCTGGCGACGGATGCCTCGGCCCGAGGCATCCGTCCCCTCCGGTGTCTCCGCGGCCCGCCGTCCCCCGCTCCCGCGCTGCTTGCCGGCGTCTACTCGCGAACCACAGCATCCCTGCCGAAACCGGGGACCTCACCCCGCATCTCGCCGAGAACCCCCTGTCTCGGCGCCAGCGGACGGGAGCTGGCGGATGCTGCCCCCACCGTCCCATTCGCGAACCAAGGCATCCCGGCCGAGACCGGGGCCGTCACCCCCGGTCTCGCCGAGAACCCCCTGTCTCGGCGACAGCGGACGCGAGCGAACGGATGCTGCCCCCCATCGTCCCATTCGCGAACCAAGGCATCCCGGCCGAGACCGGGGGCCGTCACCCCAGGTCTCGCCGAAACCCCCGGGTGGCCGCCGCGCTCCCTGGAGCACCGGGCCGCGCCGCCCGCGCGCCCGCGCTCGAGTAGCTGGAGAGCCCTGAACCGTCGAGCCATGGCGTTTCCGCCGAGACCGAGGACGTCGCCTTCGGTCTCGGTGGGAATCCCCTGCCTCGCCGATCGGCTGCTCGGCGCGCGCCTCTCCTCCCCCGCGGTCCGCGCGGGGGCAATCGAGTCGACAGCCCACAACCGGGGCGGCAGACGCCACGCAGCGCAGCACGCACACGCAGGCTGGAGCGATGAACGCGAGCCCCGGTGCGACCTTGCTGCTCACCCGCGAGCAGCCGTTCGACGTCGCACGGCTCGATCGCGACCGACAGCTCCATCGCGTCCGCGCGGGGGCCTACGTGCGGAAGAAGGTCTGGGACCACCTCGACCCCTGGGAGCGCTATCGCCTGCGAGTGCTCGCCGTGGCCCGCACCTGGCAGTCGCCGGTCTTCTGTCTCGAGTCGGCCGCGGTGCTGCAGGGTTTGCCGATCTTCGGCGAACCTACGCACATCCATGTGCTGAGCGCGGGTGGCCGATCGTGGTCCGAAGGCGACGTGATCGTGCACGGTCACGTCGATCCTCGGGATGTGACGGGCGCCCTGGGCATGAAGGTGACAGCGCTCGGCGATACCGCCGTCGACCTGGCCCGCGTGCTTCCGCCGGCTTTTGCGCTCGCTGTCGTGGACGCGGCCGTCCGGATTCTGGAAAGGCGCGGCGAGAGCATCGATGTCAGCGAGCGCGGTCGCACACAGAGAAATCGCCGTGGGGTGCGTCAACTCGATTGGGTGCAGGCGCGTGCCTGTCCGGTCTCGGAATCGGTGGGAGAGTCGGTGAGCCGTGCCGTCATCGAATGGCTGGGATACGAGGCGCCGCTGCTCCAGAAGGTGTTCCACTACGAGGGCGAGACCGATCGCTCGGACTTCTACTGGCGCCGTCTGCGGATCATCGGCGAATCCGACGGCTACGGCAAGTACGACGCCGACGATCCCGAGGCGATGAAGGCACACTTCGTGGCGGAGAAGACGCGCGAAGACCGATTGCGCCGGTACGAGGGTGGCTTCGCACGGTGGGACTGGGCTGACACATTGCGGTTCGAGCCGCTGGACAAGAAGCTGCGGGCCACGGGGCTGGTGCCGGCGCACCCGCGGCAGTCGCTGATGCTGCGCACGCTTGCGCAGAATCCGCGGTCGTTCGCTCCGCGACCCAAAGCAGAATCGCCGAAACCGGGCGGGAGGTCCTAAGTCTCGGCTGGAATCCCCTGTCTCGCGGATAGCGGCCGCGCGAGGGATGCTGCTGCCCCGGGCGTCGACCTCGTCGAACCAAGGGATCTGCGCCGAACCCGATGACGTCACCCTCGGTATCGGCGGGAATCCCCTGTCTCGGTGCGAACGGGCAGCGGGGGCGCACGCATGGGGCGGACGGATGCCTCGGCCCGAGGCATCCGTCCGCCACCCGCAGGGAGCCGGCTAGACCTTGAGGTTCTGCCGGGGTACGACGACCTCGCGGATGATCAGCAGGATCGACGCCATCACGGGCAGGGCGACCAGGACGCCGACGATGCCGGCGAGCGCGCCGCCGGCGAGGGCGCCGATGAGGACGAGCGCGGCGGGGATCTCGATCGCCTTGTTCATGACGCGCGGGCTCACGACGTAGGACTCGATCTGGATGTAGACGAGGTACGCGACGAAGAAGATCAGCGCCTGCTCGGGGCTCGTGAACAGAGCGATGATCGACGCGAAGATCCAGAAGATCACCGAGCCGAACAGCGGGATCAGCGTCACCACGAAGGCGATGACGGCCATGAGTGCGGGGAACGGCAGCTGGATCACAACGTGGAGCACGAACACCACGGCCGCGTTGATCGACGAGAGGATGACCGACCCGATGAGGGCGCTGCCGACGGAGTCGGTGATGCGTTCCGTGAGGTCCGCGAGGCGCACGCGGCTGTGGGCAGGAGCGAGGTCGTAGAAGGCGCGCTTCGCGGCCGTCAGCGACGCGAGGAAGTACAGGGTCAGCGCGATGACGACGAAGCTCGCCGAGATCGCCGCGACGAAGCCGACGCCGACCGCCAGCACACCGCCGCCCAGTGCCGCGAGGGTCGACGGCGCCGAGATCCACGCGGCGATCTGCTCGAGGGCGCCGAGCACCGCGACCTGCGCGTCGGGGGCGAGCCGCGCGAACCAGTCGGACTGCGGGATGTTCTCGACGAGTTCCGGGATCGCCTGCACCAGCTGCACGATCTGGGCGATGACCGGCGGCAGGACGAAGACGAAGAACGCCACCGCGATGAGCGCGAAGCCGCCGAACACGATGGCGATGCCGGCGCCGCGCTTGACCTTGTGGCGCTCGAGCATCCGCACGATCGGGTCGAGGCCGATGGCGAGGAACATGCCCAGGATGATGTAGACGAGGATCGTCGAGATCGACCCGATGGCCGATCCGAGCAGAATCGCGCCCAGCACGCCGATGGTGACGAGGAAGCCGGTCGCGAGCGGATGGTCGAGCCCTGCCAGCACCTTGGCCAAGCGGCGGGGGCGCTCCTGCTCCACCGCGACCACCTGCTCGGCGGACACGGACGACGAGGCGAGGTCGGCGGGGTCGGTCATGCCCTAATAATGGGGCCTTTGAACGCCGGGGGAACAGTCCGACGCGGCACGGATTTTCCTTGCTCGTCTGCCGCGTTTAGGTAGTACGGTTCTGCCAGGGGATGACCGCGACAGCGTCGGCCCTTCGACAATTCGATTCCGACGGCTCGTCCCGTCGAGAAAGCTGGTGTGACATGGGTGGCGGCATCTGGGACTTCATCCTCTGGTTCTTCTGGATCTTCGTCTTCGTCGCGTACCTGATGGTGCTGTTCTCGATCATCGGCGACCTTTTCCGCGACGACTCGCTCAACGGCTGGCTGAAGGCGATCTGGATCCTGTTCCTGATCTTCGTTCCGTTCCTCACCGCGCTGATCTACCTGATCGCCCGCGGCAACGGCATGCAGAAGCGCTCGATCGCGCAGGCGCAGGAGCTCCGCGCCGCACAGGACGCCTACATCCGCCAGACGGCGGGCTCCGGCGGCTCCAGCGCGACCGACGACATCGCGAAGGCCAAGTCGCTGCTCGACTCGGGCGCGATCTCGCAGGCGGAGTTCGACGCCCTCAAGGCCAAGGCGCTGGCGGCGTAAGCCGGCACCGGAACAAGGAGAAGACATGACGACCTTCGACTACGGCCCGATCGAGTTCTACGCGATCGGCTTCGAGGGCGACCGCCCGGGTCCGGCGGTGCTCCAGGCGATCGACGACCTCGTCGCCTCGGGCACGGTGAACGTGCTCGACCTCGTGTTCGCCCGCCGCTCGCCCGAGGGCGAGATCGAGGTGCTCGAGCTCTCCGACACCGTCGATGACGGCGCTCCGGCGCTCGACCTCGCCGGACTCGCGGGCCAGGACGACATCCTGTACTTGGCCGAGAACCTCGAGCCGGGTTCGTCGGCCGCGATCCTCGTCATCGAGCTGCTGTGGGCGAAGTCGTTCGCCGCGGCGCTCTACGACGCCGGTGGCGCGGTCATCGCCCGCGAGGGCATCCCGGCACCGATCGTCAACGCGTTCCTCGCCGAGAACGCGGACTGAAGGAGGAAAGACACATGCCACTCGGAAGAATGGGCCGTCCCGGCCTGATCGGCATGGCCGCCCGCACCGCTGTCGTCGCCGGCACGGCGACGGCCGTCTCGGGCAGCGTCGCGCGCCACCAGCAGCAGAAGTACTACGACCAGTCGCAGCAGCAGGCCTACGAGGCCCAGGCTCAGCAGGCGGCCATGGACCAGGCGGCGGCGCAGGCCGTCGCCAACGCCCAGGCCGCCCAGGCTCCTGCGCCGGCTGCAGCGCCCGCTGAGGACGACATGATGGCCAAGATCACGCAGCTCGCGCAGCTGCACGCTCAGGGCATCCTGTCGGACGAGGAGTTCGCGGCGGCGAAGGCCAAGCTGCTCTCCTGACACGCATCGTCGAGAAGGCCGCGTTCCCCGCCGGGGACGCGGCCTTCTTGCGTGCGAGGGGGACGGATGCTGCGCCCGCCGGCGCGAGGGATGCCTATGGTCCACCGCCGCCTCGCCGAGGCAAGGGATTCCGGCCGAAACCGAGGGCCACGTCCCCGGTCTCGGCGCAAATGCCCGGGCTCGACTCGAGAACGCCGCTGGTCAGCCGCCCGGGCGGTCGTCGCCGCCGTCGCCCAGCGGCCCGGGTCCGCGCTCCGGCCCCGGCGCACCGCCCTGCGCGGGCGGCGGGGTGGGCGCGTCGAGCCTTTCGATCAGCGCGCGCAGCTGAGCGCGCGTCGCGGGCTCCTCGTCGTCGTGATCGCGCGCCGCACGCTCGAGCACCCAAGAGGCAAGCGTCGCCGTGATCACCCCGGCTAGCGCGACCCCGCCGAACATGAGCCCGACGCCGACCCATCGGCCGGCGCCCGTCACGGGCGTGTAGTCGCCGTAGCCGGTCGTCGTGACCGTCACGCACGACCACCAGATCGCGATGTCGAACGTCGTGATGTCGGCGCCGGGCGCATAGCGCTCGGCCTCGAGCACGGCCAGCGACGCGATGTAGATCAGGATGAACGACGCGCCTACGCCGTAGACCAGGATCTGCGTGCGCAGCACACCGCCGGCTGTCGTCTTCATCCCCGGGATGTGCGTCAGGAACCGCAGCAGCCGGACGAGCCTCAGCACCGGAACAAGAGCGAACGCCAGTGCGGGCAGGTGCCTGCGGAACCACAGTCGCTTATTGTCGGCGAGGCTCAGACGCACCAGATAGTCGGCGATGAACATCGCCCAGGTGACGAGCACCACGACTGTGGCGATGGTCCAGGCAAGTCCGTGCAGGTCGCCGATCACCCGCCATGAGTAGGCGACGAGGTACGCGAGACTCGCGATGATCAGCGGAGTCTGGGTCCGCTTGTGCCAGGTGTGCTCGTCCACAGCCGAATCATGGCGCATGCCGCTCCGCGCTGGGCGTGGACGCGCCCCACGGCGCGGGATCGTGTCGCCTCCGATCCTCGCGATGGTGACGACCTGCCGATATCGTGTGCCCATGCCCGGCCCCTCCACCCCCTCGCCCGCACCGGCTACGCCACCCGGACCGCAGCTCACCGTCCGCCGGCTGGTGCTGCTGTCGATCCCGGCGATCCTCATCGGCGTGCTCTCGGCCGTCAGCCTCTGGGGCCTCAACCAGATCGCCGACCAGCTCGAAACCGGGCTCTGGACGAACCTGCCGAAGTCCCTGGGGATCGATTCCGATTCTCCGTGGTGGATCTTCGCCGTGCTCACCTTCACAGGAATCGCGGTCGGGCTCGTGGTCTGGCTCGTGCCGGGGCACGCCGGGCCGGACTCGGCCACGACCGAGCTCGCGGCCACCCCTCTGCCGCTGTCCGTGCTGCCCGGCCTCGCGGTGGTGGTCATGCTGAGCCTCGCAGGTGGCGTGAGCCTCGGGCCTGAGAACCCGATCGTCGCCATCAATGTGTCACTCGCCGTCGCCATCATCGCCCGGATGTCGAAAGCGGTGCCGCCCGCCCTCATCGGCGCGCTGGCCATCTCGGCGACGATCGGTGCGCTGTTCGGTACGCCCGTCGCCGCGGCACTCGTCTTCACCGGCATGGTCGGCGAGTTCAAGATCGGCGGCTCGCTGTGGGACAAGCTCTTCCTCCCGCTTGTCGCCGCAGGCGCCGGCTCGGTCACGACCTACCTTCTCGGCGGCGGTTTCGGAGCGAAGTCGCCGTTCGACCCGTACGGCGGCCCGCAAGCGTTCGATCTGCTCACCGGGTCGCTGATCGCGTGTGCGGCGGCCGCCTTCGGCCTCGTCGGCATCTATCTCTTCCCGCTGGTGCACCGCGCGTTCCACGCGCTGCGGCATCCACTGCTCTTCACTGCGCTGGGCGGCGTGGTACTGGGCCTGCTGGGCGCGATCGGCGGACCGATCACCCTGTTCAAGGGCCTCGACCAGAGCGCCGAGCTGCTCGCCGACCCGAGCGCCTACCCGCCAGGCCAGCTCGCGATCATCCTGCTCGTCAAGATGGCGGCGCTCGTCGTCGCGGCATCCGCGGGATTCCGCGGCGGCCGCATCTTCCCCGCAGTCTTCCTCGGCGTGGCGGCGGGACTGCTGGGCGGCGCGCTCATCCCCGGCCTCCCGCTCTCGCTCGCCGTCGCGTGCGGCATCCTGGGCGTGGTCCTCGCGATCGCCCGCGACGGCTGGGTCGCGCTCTTCGTCGCTGTCGCCCTGGTGGACGACATCACCGTGCTGCCGATGCTCTGCATCATCGTGCTGCCCGCCTGGCTCGTCGTCACCTGGGCGCGCGAGATGCTGATCACGCCGGACGACCTCGCTCGCGAGCGGCCCGGCGCACGCCTCCCGTGGGAGCCGGCGAGCTCAGTGCGCTGAGATCGGCTGCGGCCGCGAGTCCTGCTGCAACGCGGCCGCGTTGCGGATGAACAGCACGATCCACGTGAACACCAGGATGCCGGCCACGAGTTCCACGGCGGTGAGCGTGTAGTAGCCGATGAAGAAGAACACCGCCAGCAGCAGGGTGACCCCGAGGAACAGCCAGCCGAGCACGACGAAGGCCCGCGAGATGCCGGTGATCCACTTCGGAAGCGCGATGACGAGCACGCCGAACGCGGCGACCATGCCCGACGCGACGCCGGTGTGCAGCGCGAAGAACCTGTCGACCGGGAAGAGGCCGACCATGCCGAGGAACAGGCCGAGCACGATCAGCGTCACGCGCACGCGGCCGATGCCCTTCGGGTTCGCCGTCGGGATGCCGCGCGTCGAATAGCGGGCGAGCGTCGTCACGAGGAAGCCGGCGACGATGATCGTGATGTTGAACGCGAACGCCGAGACATTCGACGACATGCCGAGGGCGCTCAGGTTGTCCTTCCACCAGTCCGGGTCGCTCGCGGTCAGCATGCTGGCGAGGACGCCGAACACCAGGAACACGGCGAGCACGACCGCGAGCAGCTGCAGGTCCATGTGCGTGGCGGAGTAGAACGCGATGTAGCCGCTCATCGCGGCGGTGGCACCCGCGAGGAGCAGCACCGGCAGCGCGAAGACCGTCGCGCCGATGAAGGCCTGCTCGAGGATCACGGCGAGCAGCGTCCAGCCGAGCAGCGCGATCACGCCGTGCGCGAAGGCGAGTGCCGCGACGTCGACGTAGTCCAGTACGCGGAGGCGCTGGCCGCCCTCGTGACGATGCACGACGAACCGGCCCGCGATCACGGCCAGGAAGGTGACGACGCCGGAGGCGATCGCGGCGAACTGGCCGACCGAGCCGGGACCGGAGATCGGCGCGGCCTGGAACTGGAACACGATCAGGGAGACCAGGGCGACGAGGACGAACGAGATCGCGCCGACACCGAGGGCGAGCGACTCGAGCGATCGCTCGCTCGACGCGTCGAAGACTCCCCCGCTGCGGCGAGGCGAGGAGGGCTGCTCGGGAGTGGGTCGATCGAGCGAAGTCTGGGTCATCGGGGGCTCCGGGAGGACTCGGGTGCTGCGGGCGAGGGGTGGATCAGGAGTCGGTGAGCGACTCGCGGGCGGCGGATGCCGGTGTGGCCGTGCGGTCTCCGGACAGCCACCGCAGCCATAGTGAGCCAGGGTCGCCCTCGAGCACCAGCGTACGGACGAACAATGTCAGCGGGATCGAGAGGATCGCACCCAGCGGGCCGATCACGAACGTCCAGAACACGACCGAGAAGAAGCTCAGTGTGAGGCTGAGGTCGACCGCGTCGCTCACGAACTTCGGCTGCACGAGCACCTGCAGCACCACGTTGACGACGCAGTAGATCGCGATGACCGCGAGGAACATCGGCCAGCCGCCCACGACGAACGCGAGCACCGCCGGCGGGATGAGGCCGAGCACGAATCCGATGTTGGGGATGAAGTTCGTCACGAACGCGAGCACGGCCCACACGATCGGCGCGGGCACGCCGAGGGCCCAGAGCGCCAGGCCGTCGATGATCGCGACGATCGCGCCGAACGACGCGTTGACGACGTAGTAGCGGCGGACACCCGTGTTGAGGCGTCCGATCCGGGCGAGCACGGGGCGACGGCCGGCGCCGAAGACCCGCTCCGCGTCGCGGTACCGGGCGGCATCGGCTGCCGTGAAGATGATGTACGAGACCACGAAGAAGAGGGCCGTGACGACCCCGATCACGGTGCCGCCGATGCTCCCCACGAGCCCCAGCAGCGCCTTGGGGTCGAGCACCGAGGCCGCAGCATCCGTCGCCTGCTGATCAAGGCCGACGGACTGGAGCCACGCCAGGAAGTCGTCGAGGCTGCCGCGCAGCTGGTCGAGGTAGTCCGACACGAGGCCCGCGAACTGTACGCCGGCGACCCACAGCAGGACGCCCATGATCGCGAGGACCAGGTAGGCGAGCAGGATGACAGCGGTCGTACCCGCCCAGCGGGGCCAGCCGCGGCGCTCGAGCGGACGACGGACGGGCTCGCAGATCACGACGAGGACGATGGCGAGCGCCAGCGGACCGATCAGGCTCCTCGCGAAGTACACGCCGGCGAGCACGACCACGCTGGCGGCGAGCACGAGGAGCACGCGAAGGCTCGGCGAGATCGCAGGTGGCGGAGCGGGCGGCGCGGCGCGGGTCACGGCGTCAGGGTACCGCTCTTCCAGGCGGCCACCGCGCAGTGCCACACTGGGCCCATGTCTACGATCGATGCTTCGCCCATCGGCCGCACGTGGGCCCCTCTGCCGTCGTACGCCGACCACATCGCCGATGGCCGCGCCGCCCGCGAGCACACTCCGCGGGAGTCGCTCGCCGAGCTGCCGACGAACGACCGCGACCCGATGGGGATCCTCGACGCACAGGACGCGGACCGGGTCCCCGAGCTCGTGCCTGTGCGCACCGAACGCATGGCCGCGAGCGCCTTCGCCTTCTACCGCGGGACGGCCGCGCTGATGGCCGCCGACCTGTCGCGTTCACCGTCGAGCGGCGTGAGCGTCGGGTCCTGCGGCGATGCGCACGTGTCGAACTTCGGCCTGTACGCGTCGCCGCAGCGCACCCTCGTGTTCGACCTCAACGACTTCGACGAGTCCGCCTGGGCGCCGTGGGAGTGGGACGTGAAGCGCCTGGTCACCAGCATCGTCATCGCCGGGCAGTCGACCGGGCGCGCCGACTCCGTGGTGCGCGAGGCATCGCTGGACGCGGTGCGCGTCTATGCGCGTGCGATCGGCACGGGCGCAAAGCGCAGCCCGCTGAAGCGCTACTACGACCGCTTCGACGCCATGGCCGCCGAGCGAGCCGTGGACGCCGACACCCGCGCCGCCATCGACTCCGCGATCAAGGAGGCCGAGAAGCGCACCGGCGCCCGCGCGGCGAAGAAGATGACGCAGGTGGACGCGGAGGGCAGGGTCGTCTTCGTCGAAGCGCCACCGACGATGACCCACATCGACGCTCAGTCGGAGGAGCGGGTCCTCGGCGTCTTCGACCAGTACGTGCAGTCGGCGAACATCGACATCCGCGCGCTGCTGCAGAAGTACCGCATGTCGGACATCGCCCTGCGCGTCGTGGGGGTGGGCAGCGTCGGCACACGGTGCTTCGTGATCTCGATGCAGGACGGCGATGACGGCGTGCTGCTCCTGCAGGGCAAGGAGGCCGGCAAGAGCGTGCTGATCCAGTACGGCAAGGCCGAGCAGCCGGACGTCGTCACGCGGTTCATCGACGAGTACGGCGACGGCGGCCGCGTGGTGGGCATGCAGCGCATCCTCCAGTCGGTGTCGGACCCCTTCCTCGGCTTCGTACGCCGCACGACGTACGGCGCCCAGCGTGACTTCTATGTCCGTCAGTTCCGCGACAAGAAGGGCGGATTCGACATGGACGAGCTCGACGACTCCGCGTTCCTCTGGTACGCCGACGCGTGCGCGGCGACGCTGGCCCGGGCGCACGGCCAGTCCCCCGCTTCAGCCGCCGTGGCGGGCTACGTCGGCGGCGGCAAGGTCGCGGGTGAAGCGATTCTGGAATGGGCGCACGCGTACGCGGACCTCTCGCGCGCGGACTGGGAGCTGTTCCGCACGCACCGCGGCGTCGACGCGGCGAGCTGAGGCTCAGCGGCGGCTCTGCAGCCGCAGGCGCAGCGACGCGACGAGCATCTCGAGACCGATCTCGAAGGCGGCGTCGCTGCGCTCTGCGCCGTGCGCGGCATCCGTGATCAGTCGTCCGAGCGTGGCGGTCGGCACCGTCGGCTGCCAGATCTCGTCGGGCGATGCGAGGTCGAGGCCGAAGCCGATCGCGTATGCGTCGACGATGGCCACGATCGCGAGCACCTCGTCGTCGGGCACGCCCGCGTCGACGAGCGCGGTGGCGAGCCGGTCGTAGCTGCCGATGACGCCCGGATCGGTGATCGTCTTGCCGACCATGAGCGGCACGATCAGCGGGTGGTCGGCGTACAGGTGACGCAGACCCCGCACCGTCCCCGTGACGATCTGGTCCCACTCCCCCGTGATCGGCTCCGGGAAGTACCTCGCGCCGAGCCGTGAGCGCATGAGCTCGATGATGGCGTCCTTGCCGTCGACGTGGTTGTACAGCGACGACGGCGTGACCCCGAGCTTGCGGGCGAGGGCGTTGACCCCGAACGTGTCGCCGGAGTCGGCGAGGTCGATCGCGGCGTCGGCGATGAGATCGACCGACAGCAGGTTCACGCGAGGACGCGGCATCCGTCTCCCTCCATCCCGGTCAGCCTAGCTTCGGCGGGTCTGCCGAAATCGGGGCTTCCCGGATCCGTCACACGCGTGCAACAATAAACGAATACCGTTCGTTTACCGGCCAGGCTGGCCGGGTGTCGCACACCGTCGTGCAGAAACGACAGAAGGATCCCGTATGAACGACCTCACCGCTCGCGTGCCCCTGCGGTTCCCGACCGCAGCCGCGACCTTCGCCATCGGCATCGCCGGGTACCTCGGCGTCAACCTCTCGCCGTACATGATCACCGCCCTGCAGACCGGGTTCGCCGTCGACGTGCTCACCGCGAGCTGGATCGTCACCGCGACGCTGCTCGCCACCGCGATCACCGGCCTCGCCACCGCGCCGCTGTGCGCCGGGGCGCATCGCCGCACGATCGCGCGCATCGGCCTGGCGGCCGGGCTCGTCGGGTTCGTCGCGGCGGCGCTCGTCCCGTCGGCGGGCGTCGCGATCACCGGGCTCCTCGTCGGCGGAGTCGGCGCGGGCTGCGCGGTCGCCGCCGCCGGAGCCGCTCTCGCCGCATTCCGCAACCCCGACCGCGTCGCGGGCTTCAACGGTCTCGCGAACCGCGGAGTCATCACCATCGTGCTCGCGGTGATCCCGCTCATCGGCCTCGCTCCCATCGACGTCTTCGGCGCCCTCGCACTGTTCTGCCTGGTCGGCCTGCTCGCGGTCGGCTGGCTTCCGGTGGCCCCCGTCATCGACCCGCAAGCCGGCGCTGCGGTGCCCGAGGCCATGCCGGTCACGGTCCCCGAGACGGGCGTCGTGCAGAGCGTCCGCGCGCGCACCGCCTCGCGCACGGTCACGATCGCCGGCTTCGCACTGCTGGTGACCTTCGCCCTGTGGGCGGCGAGCGAGGACTCGTTGTGGGCCATGGCCGGAGTCATGGGCGGCGAGCAGGCGGGACTCACCCCCGAGGGTCTGGGTCTCGCGCTGAGCGGCGCGACCGCCGGCGGGCTCGTCGGCTCCGTGCTGCTCATGATCGTCGGCAACCGGCTCGGCCGCGCTGTCCCCCTCGTGGTGCTGCTGGTCGCGGGCGGCGCGCTGAAGATCGCGCTCGGCTTCGCGGGCGACCAGACGGCGTTCATCACGCTCTTCATCGTCTGGAACACGATCTACGCGATCGCCTTCATGTACTTCGTCTCCACCTCGGCCGCCCTCGACGCGGACGGCCGCTGGTCAGGCCCCCTCCTCGCGGTGTACCTCGTCGGATCGGCCCTCACGCCGGTCATCGGCGCGGCGCTCGTCGAGGCGTTCGGCTACCAGGGATTCACCGTCGTGCTGGGCGTGGCGAGCTTCGTGCTCGCGATCCCGGCGGCGATCGTCGCGGCGATCTCGACGAGGGTGGAGAAGGATGCTGCGGCCGAAGCCGCTGTCGAGACCGTTGCCGCAGAGACCGAGGAGCTCCACGCATGACCGCCACCATCTACACCGGAGGACGCATCTTCACGGCCGGTGCGGAGCCGTGGGCCGAGGCCCTCGTCGTCGCCGGCGACGGGGTCGTGTTCGCCGGCGACACGGAGGGCGCCCACTCCGCGGCAGGCGCGGAGGCCGCCGTCGTCGACCTCGACGGCCGGCTGCTGCTCCCCGGATTCACCGACGCCCACACGCACCTCGTGATGATGGGCGAGGCCCTCGGGCGGGTGGGGCTCACCGACGCCCGCACGCTCGCCGACATCCAGGAGCGCCTCCGTGCCGCGCGGGCGGCGCAGCCGGACGCCGCGCGCGTGCTGGGCCGCGGGTGGCTGTTCGACTCGGTTCCCGGCGGCAAGCCCACGGCCGTCATGATCGACGCCGCGGTCGCGGACGTGCCGGTCTACCTCGACGCCAACGACTACCACTCGTGCTGGGTGAACTCGGCGGCCCTCGCCGAGCTCGGCATGACGCGCGACACCCCCGACCCGCTGGGCGGCAGCATCGGCCGCGACGCCGACGGCGAGCCCGACGGCATGCTGTACGAGACGGCCGCGCAGACGCACGTGTGGGCATTCCTGGCGGCGCAGACCGACGATGCCGCACGCGACGCCGCGGTCGAGCGGACGCTCGCCGCCTACGCCGCCACCGGCGTGACCGGAGCGGTCGACATGGCGTTCGACGACCTCGGGCTCGCCGCGTTCCAGCGAGCGGCCGAGCGGCGCGGCGGGCACCTTCCTCTACGCGTCGCGGCCCACTGGTTCGTCGAGAACACCGGCGACGAGGCGGCGAACCTCGCCCAGGTCGCCCGTGCCGCCGAGCTCGCCGAGACGGTGCGCTCGCCCTGGTTGCGGATCGTCGGCATCAAGCTCGTGATCGACGGCGTGATCGATGCGTGCACGGCCGCGATGCGGCATCCGTATTCCAACGGCTCGAACGCGGATCCCATCTGGCCGCTCGCCGACATCACCCCGGTTGTCCTCGCCGCGGATGCGGCGGGCCTGCAGGTCGCGCTGCACGCGATCGGCGATCTGGCCAGCGACATCGCCCTCGACGCGCTCGAGCACGCCACCGCGGTGAACGGCGACCGCCCGCGTCGTCACCGCATCGAGCACCTCGAGTACGCCTCGCCCGGCACGGCCGAGCGCATGGCGCGACTCGGGGTGACGGCATCCATGCAGCCCGTGCACGCCGACCCGGCCATCTTCGACAACTGGGCCGCGATGCTCG
The DNA here is from genome assembly GCF_042266945.1 of Microbacterium sp. NPDC056057. NCBI lineage: Bacteria > Bacillati > Actinomycetota > Actinomycetes > Micrococcales > Microbacteriaceae > Microbacterium > Microbacterium sp. NPDC056057. The sequence goes on along the minus strand of NZ_JBHJWS010000001.1, from coordinate 735,288 downwards.
GCGACGAACGCGTCGACCGCGCTTTCGCGTGGCCCGAGTACGTCGACGCCGGCGCTCTGCTGGCCTTCTCGACCGACGCGCCCACGGCGCCGCACGAGGCCCTCCCGAACATGTACATCGCGGCGACCCGGTGCTCCGCGCTCGATGACTCGTTCGCCCCGCGGCACCCGCACTTCGCGTTGCCGCTCGCCCAGGCGCTCGGACATGCGACACGGGATGCTGCCGCCTCCGTGGGCGACGGTGCGACGCGCGGACGGCTCGAGGCGGGACTCGCCGCGGACTTCGCGATCGTCGACGCCGACCCGTTCGCCGACGGTCCCGAGTCGCTGCTGACGGCCCGGGTCGTGCGCACGGTGGTCGCCGGCGAGACGAGGTACGACGCCGGAGTGCTCTGAGCGCTATCCGGTTGCCGGCGGGTGCGCGACGAGCCACTCGTTCGCGGCGCGCTTCGTCACCTTGAGCAGCCACGCATCGGTGATGACCTCGCGCAGCTGCTCGAGGTCGATGGCGTCCAGGCGCACGAGCACGGCCGGGTAGCCGTCGAAGTGCGGGATCGTGAAGAACGCGTCGGGGTACGTCTCGAGCAGCGCCTCCTTGACCTGCGCACCGTCGGTGCGCACGCCCACGACGTCGCCCGGCGGCCACTCGCGCCCGAGCGCGTCGAGCTGATCGAGGTCGCGCCCGCTCGGGCCACGCTGCCACACGAAGAGGCCGGCGGGCGTACGCCATCCCGCCCCGCCGCGGTGCCCGTCGACGCGCTCGATCACGCCGGGGAACCCGAGCGCGATGACGCGGACGTCGTCGAGGGTCGCCATGCCCTCCATCATGCGCCCGATGCCGGCGCGGGTCGAGCCGGTGATTGTCCGGTTGATCAGGACCGATAGGGTACGAGGACCGAGCGGTGCGCCTCCTCGCGCCCCGGGGGGAGAGGGGCCTCGCACATGCCACGATTCGACCGCCCACGCCTGCGACGCGTCGTCGCCGGGATCACCGCGACACTGCTCGCCGCCACCGGCGCAGTCGTCGTGGGAGCGATCGAACCGCAGCCCGCCGCGGCCGCCTACCCCGACTCCGTCAACCCCTTCGCGATCGCGGGCGGCTTCACGGTCTACGCCCGGGAGAACGCGCTGCTGCAGAACCAGGAGACCGAGGGCAGCATCGCGGTGGGCGGCACCGCCACGGTGCAGGGCAGCAGCGGGCAGTACACGATCATCCACGTCTCCGCCGGCACGGGGAACTACGACCTGCCGACGGTCGACGGCGACCCCACCCGGTTCCTCGTCGGCGAGTACAGCACCGCGAGCACCGGCATCCTCGCCATCACGAGCGCCGGAACGACCGACCCGGCGCTGTGGGGCGACCTCAAGATGGTGCAGCGCGACGGCGGCTGGCAGGCGTTCACGCGTGCCGACTGGCTGCGCCTCAACCAGAACCCCTCCAACGCCGATCAGACCCCGCTGATCGACGCGACCCACCAGCAGTACCCGGCGGATGCTGCGCCCCCCTCCGGTGCGACCGGCAACGGCAGCATCTACACGGCGAACACCTCCGCCACGGCGGTCGCCGATTACGTCGAGGCGAACCGCGACGCGTCGTGGGAGGAGGCGTCGAGCTGCTTCGACGACATCGCGGACCCCACCACCGGCGTGGGCTACCACGTCAGCGTGGCCGAGGACGCGGGCGACCGCGTCGTCCTCGAGGAGCTGAGCCCGGACCAGCCCAACATCGTGGACTACGCCGACATCGCCGGGGCGGCGCTCATCCAGTTCTCCCCCGGACCGACGCCGGGCGTGTCGAACCCGCTGGTCATCCGGGTGCCCGCGGGGACGACCGAGGTGATCGGCGCGCGGGCGGATCCGCAGGGCGTGCATTCGCCGTACATCGTGTGGGACCTCTCGCAGCTGACCGGCGACGTCACCGTGACCGCCGGCCAGGCCCGCATCGACGGCTCGATCTACGCGCCGAACGCCTCTGTCACCGTGAACGCCGCGCCGCTCGACGGCCAGGTGATCGGTCAGAACGTCGTCATCCAGGGCGGGGAAGTCCACTCGTTCCTCTTCTCCGGCGAGATCTCGTGCAACGACGCCAGCGGCACCTTCGTGGTGCGCAAGGCCCTGTCGGGCGACATCCAGCCCGGTGATCTTCCCGAGGGGGCGACGTTCACCGTCAACTACCGCGCCGTGGACCCGGACGACAACGTCACCGTCGGCTCACTCGAGGTACCGGCCGACGGCACCCCCGTCGCCGCGGGCGAACGGTTCCCGGCGGGCACGGAGATCACCTTCGAGGAGATCACGCCCGAGACCATCCCCGGCTGGGAGTGGGGCGATGTCGAGATCGACCCGAACCCGCTGATCGTCGGCACCGGCACCGCCCAGGTTGTCGTCACGAACACGGCGACCCGGTTGACGGGCACCTTCAGCGTCTCGAAGTCGATCGACGATCCGTCGGGCGAACCGCCGGTCCTCGAGGGGACGGTGCCCGTGACGTGGATCGCCCGATACGGCGGCGAGCAGATCGGCACCGGCACGATGAACGTGCCCTTCACCGGCACGCCCGTCGTCCCGGTCGACGGGAACGGCGCTCCGATCGCCTTCCCGGTGGGCACCCGCATCATCCTCACCGAGAACCTCGACGGCATCGATCCGCCGCCGGGGTTCGACTGGAGCGGCATCGGGTGGAACCCCGGGCGCACGTTCGTGATCACCGAGGCCGACACGACGGTGGACGTCGAGCTGACGAACGTCGTCACCCCGACCGACGACGGCCGCACGATCACGATCGTGAAGTCGGCGAGCGGCTCCGCCGCGGACCCGCGGTTCGGCTACGAGGTCACCTACAACACGAACCCCGCCCCCGAGCGGGCGACCCTTCCCCTGCCGGTCGGCGAGCCCCAGCTGATCGAGGACCTCGAGACGGGCGCCGAGACGCTGGAGCTGGCCGAGCTGCCGCCGACGTTCGAGGGCGTCACCGTGGCGAACGTCGACGACTGGGTGCCGCCCGTCTTCAACGTCACGATCGACGGCGTGACGACTCCCTACCAGCCGGACGGCTTCGGGGACATCGTGGACATCCCGCTCCCGCCCGACTCGGAAGCCGACATCGAGATCGAGGTGACGAACGCGCTCAAGGAGGGCACCTTCACGATCTCGAAGGAGTTCGACGGCGTCCCGCCCGACCAGGTGCCCCCGGGCCTCGAGTTCAGCGTGGCGTGGACGGCGTACTTCCCGACGACCGAGCCCGAGGACGTGATCCAGCAGGGCGTGCTGCGGGTCCCCGGCAACGGTGCGCCGGTCGGCCCCGTCGACGACGCGGGCGCGCCGCTGCTGTTCCCCTACGGCACCGTCGTGACGTATGAGGAGCAGGCGGCGCCGACCATCCGGCACGTCTCCTGGCTCGGCGCCGCGTTCGACCTCGAGCAGCTCACGATCGGCGTCGACGACCAGGCCGTGGTGCACGCGACGCTCACCAACGATGCGTCGCTCATCGAGGGAACGTTCCTCGTGCAGAAGAGCATGGACGGCATCGATCCGGACGACCTCCTCGTCGACTCGTTCACGATCGACTACGTGGCGCACCTGCCGAGCCGCGATGTGCTGGTGGGGAGGTTCGGGCTGCCTGCCGACGGGACGCCGGCGGGTCCGGTCGACGGCCAGGGCAATCCGATCTCGTTCCCGATCGGCACGATCGTCAACGTTCTCGAGGAGGAGCCCGACCCATCCGCGCTGCCCGAGGGCTACGAGTGGGGCGAGACGACGTGGAGCCCGGCGAGCTTCGTCGAGATCGGCCCCGGCGAGACGCCGCCGGTGCTCGAAGTCACCAACTCGGTGGTCGCGATGACCCGCTGGGCGGTGACGAAGGTCGTCGCGGGCAATGGCGGGTCGTCGGTCCCGGCGGGCACCACGTTCCCCGCCGATTGGTGGCTCGACGGCGTCCCGCAGGAGCGCATCGAGCTCGAGCCGAACGTCACGATCACGTCGCCCTACTTCCCGGTCGGCACGATCATCGAGGCGCGCGAAGCCGATCTGCCGTCGATCCCTCGGGTCGACTGGGGCACCCCGGTCTGGAGCGTCGGCGGCGAGACCCTCGTGCCCGATCAGGACGGGAAGGTCACGCTGCCGATGTCGGAGGTCCGCACCCCGCAGACGGCGGAGCTGACGCTGACCAACACTGCGAGCATGCGTCCGCTTCCGGCCACGGGTGGCGGCGGCCTCTCGCCCCTCGTCCCGCTCGGAGCCGTCGGCCTGATCGGGGTGGGTCTGCTGCTGGCCATGAGACGGGCGCGACGCGTCTGACGCACGACCCGTGTGCACACGAAGAGGGAGGGGACGGCATCCGTCCCCTCCCTCTTTCGTGAATCAGCCCGCCGGGGTCTCGTCCGGGGGTTCGCTCTGCTGCGCGAGCGCCGTGCGCGGGCGCCACACCACGACTTCGGTCGCGCGGCGCACACGCGTGCCGTGACGCAGCGTCACGACCGCGCCGGTCGATCCGGCGGCGAAGACGCGGGCGCCCGGCCGCTTCTCGAGTTCGGCGCGCATGCGGTCCTCGAGGTCGCGGACGCGGCTGTGCAGCTCCTGCACGCGGTTCTCGAGCTCGAGGATGCGCACGATCGCCGGGAGGCCGATGCCGTCCGACGACATGCGGGCCACCTCGCGGAGCTGCTCCACGTGGCGCAGCGAGTAGCGCCGAGATCCGCCCTGCGTGCGGGCGGGCACGACCAGCCCGAGCCGGTCGTACTGACGCAGCGTCTGCGGGTGCATGCCCGACAGCTCGGCGGCGACGGCGATCGCGAAGATCGGGGCATCCTCGTCGATGTCGTCCTCGGTCATCCTTCTCTCACCATCCTCCGGATGCGGGTCGCCAGGCGACCCGCATCCATCGTCTAGCCCTGCGCCTTGGCCATAAGGTCGGCGCGGGGGTTCTCCTTGGACTCGAGGCTCTGGAAGCGCTCGAGCGCTTCGCGCGCGGCTTCATCGAGATGGGACGGCACGGCCACCTGCACCTCGGCGAGGAGGTCGCCGGTACCCTTGGCCGTCTCGACGCCGCGGCCCTTGACACGCAGCACGCGGCCGGACGGCGTGCCCGGCGCGACGCGCAGCCGCACCGGATCGCCGCCGAGCGTCGGCACCTCGATGGTGGCGCCGAGCGCGGCCTCGGTGAACGTCACCGGAACCGTGACACGGAGGTTCAGCCCGTCCCGCGTGAACACCGGGTGCGGTCGCACGGTGACCTGCACGACGATGTCGCCGTTCTCACCGCCGTCGGGCGAGTGACGCCCGCGGCCGCGCAGCCGGATCTTCTGCCCGTCCGAGACACCGGCGGGGATCTTGACCTTGAACGGCTTGCCGTCCTCGCCCGCCAGCGTGATGGTCTCGCCCCTGGTCGCGGTGACGAAGTCGATCGTCGTGCGCGCCGTGACGTCGGCACCGCGCGTCGGGCCACCGAAGCCCCGGTAACCGCCGCTCGTCTGCCCGAACCGCCCGGAGCCGAAGCCGGTGCCACCCTGCTGCTGGTTGAACATCGCGAAGATGTCGTCGAAGTCCTCGGCGCTCTGGTAGCGCGCGCCGCGGCCCTGGTTGAACATCGAGAAGACGTCCTCGAAGCCGCCGGCGCCGCCCGGGCCGCCCGACGTGAATCGGGCGCCCGAGCCCATCGCGCGGATCTGGTCGTACTCCTTGCGCTGCTCGGCGTCGGAGAGCACCGAGTACGCCTCGCTGACCTCCTTGAACTTCGCCTCGGCGGCCGCGTCACCCTGGTTGGAGTCGGGGTGGTACTTCCGCGCGAGCTTGCGATACGTCTTCTTGAGGTCCGCCTCGCTGACGTCCTTCGAGACGCCGAGCACCGAGTAGAAGTCCTTGTCGAACCAGTCCTGACTGGCCATGGAGCCTCCTTGGGGCTACTCGGCGGGAACCGCGACGACGACCTTCGCCGGACGCAGTTCCACCGAGCCGAGGCGGTAGCCGATCTCGACGACCTCGACGATCGTGGTCTCGGTAGCGCCCGGCGTCGGCACCTGGAAGATCGCCTCGTGCTGCTGCGGATCGAACGTCTCGCCCGCGGCACCGTACGTGGTGAGCCCGATGCGCTCGGCGACGCCGCGGAGCTTGTCGGCGATGGCCGCGAAGGCTGAGCCCTGCTCCAGGTCGCCGTGCTTCTCAGCGCGGTCGAGGTCGTCGAGCACCGGGAGGATGCCCTTCGCGACCGCGCCCTGGGCGCGCTCGATCTCGACCTCGCGCTGCTCCTCGGTGCGGCGGCGGTAGTTGGCGTATTCGGCCTGCAGGCGCTTGAGGTCGTTGAGCAGCTGCGACTCGAGGTCGGCGAGCACGGCGTCCTCGGCCGCGGCGTCGGCGTTCTGCGCGGCGCCGAGGATGTCGTCGACCGTGAGCTCGTCGTCCTGCCCGTCCTGCGGCGCGGGGCCGGAGGCGTTCGCCTCCGACCCCACACCCTCAGGCCGGACCTCGTCGCCGTCGCCCGGTTCTTCGACCGGTTCCGGGTTGTGGTCCTTGTTCGCCATGGTTACTTCTTCTCGTCCTCTTCGTCCACGACCTCGGCGTCGACGACGTCCTCATCGGAGTCGGTCGAGGCCTGGCCGTCACCGGCGTCGCCGGCCGCAGCATCCGGAGCGGACTGCGAAGCCTGGCTCGAGGCGTAGATGGCCTCGCCGAGCTTGCCCTGGCTCTGGTTCAGCTTGTCGAACGCGGCCTTCACGGCCTCGTCGTCCTCGCCGGCGAGCGCGGTCTTGAGAGCGTCGACGTCACCCTGCACCTCGGTCTTCACCTCGGCGGGGAGCTTGTCCTCGTTCTCCTTGATGAGCTTCTCGATCGAGTACGAGAGGGTCTCGGCCTGGTTGCGCACCTCGGCGGCCTCGCGACGCTTCTTGTCGTCGGCGGCGTGCTCCTCGGCCTCGCGCACCATGCGCTCGATGTCGTCCTTGGGCAGCGACGAGCCGCCGGTGATCGTCATCGACTGCTCCTTGCCGGTGCCCTTGTCCTTGGCGGACACGTGCACGATGCCGTTCGCGTCGATGTCGAAGGTGACCTCGATCTGCGGGATGCCGCGCGGCGCCGGCGCGATGCCGGTCAGCTCGAACGTGCCCAGCGGCTTGTTGTCGCGGGTGAACTCGCGCTCGCCCTGGAAGACCTGGATCGCGACCGACGGCTGGTTGTCGTCGGCGGTCGTGAAGGTCTCCGAGCGCTTCGTCGGGATGGCGGTGTTGCGCTCGATGAGCTTCGTCATGATGCCGCCCTTGGTCTCGATGCCGAGGCTCAGGGGGGTCACGTCGATGAGGAGGACGTCCTTGCGCTCGCCCTTGAGGACACCAGCCTGGAGGGCGGCGCCGACGGCGACCACCTCGTCGGGGTTGACGCCCTTGTTGGGCTCCTTGCCGGCTTCCTTCATCACGAGCTCCGACACCGCGGGCATGCGGGTCGAGCCGCCGACGAGCACGACGTGGTCGATGTCGCCGACCTTGATGCCGGCCTCGCGGATGACGTCCTCGAAGGGCTTCTTGGTGCGGTCGAGGAGGTCCTTGGTGAGGTCCTCGAACTTGGCGCGCGTGATCGTCTCGGACAGCGACACGGGGCCCGAGTCGGTCAGCGACAGGTACGGCAGGTTGACGCTCGTCGAGGTGGACGACGAGAGCTCCTTCTTCGCCTGCTCGGCGGCCTCCTTGAGTCGCTGCAGCGCGATCTTGTCGCCCGAGACGTCGACACCGGTGGTGTCCTTGAATTGCTTGATCAGGTAGTCGACGAGACGCTGGTCCCAGTCGTCGCCGCCGAGGCGGTTGTCACCGGCGGTGGCGCGCACCTGGATGGTCGAGAAGTCGTCGTCCTTGCCCACCTCGAGGAGCGAGACGTCGAAGGTTCCGCCACCGAGGTCGAAGACGAGGATGAGCTCGTCCTCCTTGCCCTTGTCGAGGCCGTAGGCGAGGGCGGCCGCGGTGGGCTCGTTGATGATGCGCAGGACGTTGAGGCCCGAGATCTCGCCGGCCTCCTTGGTGGCCTGACGCTCGGCGTCGTTGAAGTACGCGGGGACCGTGATGACGGCGTCGGTGACGGTGTCGCCCAGGTACTGCTCGGCGTCGCGCTTGAGCTTCTGCAGGATGCGCGCGGAGATCTCCTGCGGCGTCCAGCGCTTGCCGTCGACGTCGAAGCCCCAGTCGGTGCCCATGTGACGCTTGACCGACGAGACGGTGCGGTCGACGTTGGTGACGGCCTGGCGCTTCGCGGTCTCGCCGACGAGCACCTCGCCGTCCTTCGTGTACGCGACGACCGAAGGGGTCGTGCGGAAGCCCTCAGCGTTCGCGATGACCTTGGGCTCGCCGCCCTCGAGGACGCTCACGACCGAGTTGGTCGTACCGAGGTCGATTCCAACAGCACGTGCCATGTGTATCTCTCCTTGATAAGGGCGCAGACGGATGCTGCCACCCGAGGTTTACGGGGAAGTCTTCTCGCGGCCCACCATGAGGTTGAGTCGCGATGACTCAACCATACGCCTGGGTCGCAGCATCCGTCAAATCAAAGTTGATACGAGGCGGCTCAACTTGGCCGAGGCCGTTGTCAGATCGAATGCGCGAGGGTCTGCAGCCCGATCACGAGCAGGCCCAGGGCGAGGAGGATGCCGAGGGCGACGAGCTTCTGCGCCCACGACAGCCGCGCGCGGCGGACGGCCGCCCACCCGATCACCCCGAGCGTGGCGATGTAGACGATGCTCGAGACGCGCAGCGCGGTCTCGAGGTGCATCACGTCGAGCCACGCGAGCGCGATCAGGATGCCCGGCACGACGACGGTGCCGAGCGGTCCCCCGGCGATGCGCCCGAGCACCGCGAACTCCCCGGCGCTCGGGAACTCCTGGTGCACCGCGAGGTGCGACACGATGTCCGACACGAACCCGGCGGCCGTGATGCCGACGACGCCCAGCACGAGCGCGAAGAACGCGTGGTCGGGTTCGGCGTGATCGCTCGCCGACACCACGAGCACGATCGCGAGGCCCGTGAAGGTGGCATAGACCCGCTCCTTGAAGTAGCGGACGAACGCCTCCTCCTGCCCGTCGAACTCCTCGAGTCGCCGCTGCTGCTTGCGCGAGCGGGGTCGCCCGCCGTCTCGTTCGTCGGTCATGCCGTCACCCTACGGGTGGTGGGCGACGGATGCCTCGACCTCCTGCATCCCTGCACTGACGACCTGAGTCTCTCGCCCGCGCGGGCGGGTCCTCCGTAGCGTGACGACAATGGGACGACACTGGGGAGGCAGCCGGGTGCTGCGTGCGGCCGGCGCGATCGTGGCGGGCACCCTGGCGGCGATCGCCGTCGCGGCGCCGGCTCAGGCCGCGGATGACGAGCACGACGAGCACCGCCTGCACACCGTGCTGCAGCTCACCGATGAGATCGCGATGGACTCCGCGCGCTACGTGTTCGAGAACAGCGGCGGCTGGACGGTCGACGGGGCGCCGTCGGGCACCGAGTTCCTGGCATGGACCGCGGAACCCGATCTGCTCGCCCCACCCATCCAGGCCACCATGGTCGCGCACGTCGTCGAGAACGGCCTGTCCACACCCTTCTGGGTGCGCGTCGTGAGCGCCCGCAACTACAGCGAGGGCGCGACGTTCTACGACGCCGGCTGCGACGTCTTCCGGGGCGACCCCGACGTCGGCGGCACGCTGCTCGATCCCGCCGAGGGGTCGCCGTACACGTGCGAGAAGACCGGCATCCAGTACGACCCGGGCGAAGGGAACATCACCACGCTCACGGTCACCATCTCGTCGCTCATCTGGACCACGGTCCGCGGCATCGTGGCGCCGCAGTCCGGCGTCACCCTGACGAACGGCACGTTCGAGACCAGTGCGCCGCACACGTTCATCGACGGCTCCGGTGCCAGGTCGACGGTCTCGATCTCGCGAGCGGCGGCGACTGGCAGGCCGTGTTCCGCGTGTCACGGGTGACGGGAACCGACGTCGGAGTCATCGAGCCCACGCCGACACCTCCCGGCTCCACGCTTCCGGCGGCGGCCATCCCGCCGTCGGGCGGCTCGGACGCGGATGCGCATCCCGCGACCGCGCCCGCGGCATCGCTCGCCGCGAGCGGGTCGGATGCCTCGCCGCAGGCCGCGACGATCCTCGGAGCCGCCGCCGTGCTGCTCGGCGCCGGCGTGCTGATCGTCAGCGGGCGGCGAGCACGTCGTCGAGCCAGTCGAGTGCGCGGCGGTTGAGGAGCGACCGGTTCTGCATCGAGCAGTGACCGCCGGCGCCCTCGGCAGCCGTGAAGTCGATCACGGTGGCATCGGGCAGGGCGGCCGCGAACGCGGGCACGCCGGCCGCGAGGGGATCGCCCTCGGCGCGCGTGAGCAGCACCGGGCAGCGGATGTCCGCCACACGGTCGATGCGGTACTCGGCGCTGCGCGCGAGGAAACTCTTCAGATCGGAGACCCCGTTCACCCAGAAGCCGCGCTGCACGATCGACCACCGCAGCTTGCGGTCCTGTTCGATCACCCCCATCAACCGGTCCACGACCGCATCGTCGAGCCCGCTCGGATCCGCGGCCTCCTCCTCGGTCGCCCCCAGCCGGCGAGCGAACGTCGAGAGTCCGGCCCCCAGGTCCTGCTGGCCCGGGTCGGCGATGCACGCGGCGATCCGCGCATCCCCCGACGCGGCGCGCGGCGCGAGGTAGCCGCCGAGGCTCCAGCCGCTGACCGCGATGCGGTCGGGATCGACGATCGGCGACGTCAGCGCGTGGTCGATGATCGCCGAGACGACGATCTCCCAGTCCGGCCGCATGGGCACGCCCTGCTCGAACAGGACGGCGCCCTGGCCCGGACCGTCGAAGAGCAGGCAGTGGTACCCGCGCCGGAGCGCGGCGACGGCCGAGGCGAAGTACGAGTCGGTCACGGTGGCGTCATAGCCGTTGACCAGGATCAAGAGCGGCCGCACCTCCGTCTCGCGGCCGAACGCCGGCACGAGGTACGCGGGCACGCGGGCGTCCCCGACGGGCACCGCGGCGGGATGGATGCCGCGCAGCGCCAGCCCCGCATCGAAGGCGTCGATCTGCCGGCGGAAGCCGTCGAGCAGACGCGGGTCGACGGGCGTGCCGAAGAGCGGGTGGTACGAGCTGGCATAGAACGCACTCGCGCGCAGATAGAGATCGGACGCGCCAGGTCGCCCCGCCGCCGCCGCGGCGTCGGCTTCGGCCCGGACGCGATCGCCGGCCGCGACCCAGGCGTCGAAGAACGCGCCGTCGTCCCCGTCGCCGACGGCGCGGCCGACGGCCGCGACCTCTCCGACGTCGCCACCGCCGGCTGGCGAATAGCCGAGCATCCAGGTGCCGAACTCGTTGTGGAAGGGATCGCTGAAGAGGGCGCCGTCCGGTGTGCTCACACCCCCGAAGGTAGGGGTGTCAGCGGTGCGCTGTCACGCACCCGGGGCCCATTGGCGACCTGAGTCCCTCGCCGCCCGCACCGCCGTCCTCCTACGGTCGTGACCATGGCACGCACTCCGATCATCCGTCGTCGCCGGGAGGCCATCACCGCGGGCACGATCAGCATCGCCCTGGCCGCGGCGGGGGTGCTCGCAGCGACGCCCGCGGCCGCTCTGGAAGGTCTCGTGGGCATCCAGACCACGCTCCGGATCGCGGGCGACATCGAGCTCACCGACATCCGCTACGACCTGAGCGACGACTCCGGCCGCATCGAGCCCGGAGACAACAGCGAGGTCGGCCCGGCCGGGCCGGCGACCACGACGACATGGTCGGCGGCCAGCGAGACGCAGAGCGTCCAGGGCAGCGCCACGGCCCGCATCGTCGACTTCGGCACGGTGACCGAGTTCTGGGTCGTGGCGGATGCGCACACCTCGGGCGGCGGGACCATCTACGGCAGCTCGTGCCGGATCTACCGCGGCGATCCGGCCGCCGGCGGCACGGAGCTCGATCAGAGCCAGGACTCGCCGTACTGGTGCACCTCGACGCACCAGGGGATGCTCCCCGGCCCGGATCCGCGGTACGCGTACGACGAGACGTTCGAGGTCTCCTCGCTCGACTGGGCGACCGTGCGCGGCGCGATCTCGCCCCAGGGCTCGGTGTCTCTCCACGACGGCGCCCTGGAGTCGCCGACCACGAGGTTCATCACCGACGGCCGCTGGTATCCGGCCGATCCGGCCGAGCAGCTGCCGTTCCTGACGATCGCGTCGGGCGCCACGCTCGACTGGGCGGCGTTCCGCCGCAACGGCGAGTCCACCGAGAACGCCTCGGGCTACTTCTCGTACCGGATCTACGACGGCGGCGTGCCGACGCGGTTCTGGGTGTCGGGCATGGCGTCGAACTGGCGTGGCGTCGAGTTCAACTGGGACTACACGTGCCAGATCTTCGACGGCGATCCGTCGCAGGGTGCGCTCGCCGTGACGGCATCGCCGTACACGTGCGACATGACGACGACCGAGGTCTCGGGACGCGGCGACTACCGCGTCGACTTCGCCATCAAGACCGCACCCATCCAGACGCTCGAGCCGCTCGAGGCGCGCGACCTCATGTCGGCGGGCTGCGGTGACGCGGCCGACGCCTGCTACTTCGTGCCCGCGACGAACGACGCCCTGGTCGAACCGGGCAAGCCCCTCGGTCCGCCGTACGCCAACGACGGCGAGGACGACGCGGAGTACCAGTTCTCGTACGCGAGCGGTCGGTCGATCACGAACACGGTCAACGTCTCGGTGAGCGCCGAGGCGAACGTCGTCGATCTGTTCAAGGTTGCCATCAAGGTCGCGTACGGCTGGGAGGAGACCGACGAGACCGAGAAGAAGTGGATCGCCACGATGATCGTGCCGGCTCACGAAGAAGGCTGGTTCGAGTTCGCGCCGGCGTACCGCAAGATCAGCGGGGACTTCCTGTTCGAGACCGGCGGCACGTGGTACCGCGTCACCGGCACCTTCACGGTTCCCGACGACACCACTCCCGGCACCCTCACCTCGCACACCCGCGCGCTCTCGGACGAGGTCGAAGCCGAGCCGCCGGTCACGCCGACGCCCGCCGCTCCTGCGCAGACGCCGCAGCCCACCGCCACGCCGGCCGCCGCATCGGGCGCCCTCGCGGCCACCGGCAGCAGCGTCGATCCGTCGGCTGCCGCCTGGCTCGCCGGCATCGCGGTACTCGCCGGCGCCGCACTGCTGCTGACCCGGCTCGCACGCCGCGGCCGTCGCACCACCGACTGAGAGCGGATCGCCAGGGTCGCAGCATCCACTCTCCCTTCAGGGGATGGATGCTGCGACCCCGGCTTTCCGCCGGCACTCAGTCGCGGTTCAGATAGCGGATGACCGCCTGCACGCGGCGATGGGCCTCGGCGTCGAGCGGAAGGCCGAGCGCGTCGTAGATGCGCGACACGTGCTGCACGACCGCCTTCTCGCTGAGGAACAGGGCGCTCGCGATGCTGGCGTTGCTGCGGCCTTCGGCCACCAGCGCCAGCACCTCCTGTTGGCGCGGGGTGAGACCGCTGACCGCGGCCTCGGAATGCCGCGCACGCCCGACCATCACCGCGACGACGTCCGGGTCCAGCGCCGTGCCGCCGGCGGCGACCCGCTCGAGGTCGTCGAGGAACGTGCCGACATCCGCGATGCGCTGCTTGAGCAGGTAGCCCACGCGCTCGGTCCCGTGGGCGAGAAGGTCCTGCGCGTACCGGCGCTGCACGTGCTGGGACAGGACCACGACCGCCGTTCCGGGGTGCTCCTGGCGGATCCGCAGGGCCGCCTCGAGCCCCTCGTCGGTGTGCGTGGGCGGCATGCGGATGTCGGTCACGACGAGGTCCGGCGCGTCGCGGAGGACGGCATCCGTCATCGCGTCCGCGTCGCCGACGCCCGCGACCACCTCGTGGCCGCCCTCTTCGAGCACGAGTTCGAGTCCGCGCCGGATCAGCGCCTCGTCCTCCGCGATGACTACCCGCACGGTACCTCCGCCCACACTCGTGTTCCCCGGCCCGGCGGGCTCGAGATCGAGATCGTTCCGCCGATCGCCTCGACGCGGTCGGCGAGGCCCCTGAGGCCGGACCCCGCCTCGATCGAGGCGCCACCCACGCCGTCGTCCTCCACGTCGAGGCGCACGCGACCGTCGTCGAGACCCAGCCTGACCCTGGCGATCGTCGCCCCCGCGTGCTTGACGACGTTCGCGAGCGCCTCGGTGAGCACGAAGTAGGTCGTCGCCTCGACGACGTGGCTGAGGGCCCCGTCGTCGATCTCGGAGGCGATCTCGGTGGGGATGGGCATCCGGTCGGCGAGGTCTTCGGCCGCAGCCGTCAGGCCGCGCTCGACGAGCGCGGCGGGCACGAGATCGCGCACCAGCGCCCGCAGATCGGCGGCGGCCGCATCGATGTCGATCCGCAGCCGCGTGGCGCGCTCGGGGACGCGCGGCGGGGGCGCCGTCGCGATCTGCTGCGCTTCGAGCGCGAGCAGCACCAGCTGCACCTGGAGCCCGTCGTGGAGATCCCGCGCGATGCGGCGGCGCTCGCGATCGGCCGCCTCGACGATCCGCTCGCGCGAACGCCGCAGCGCCGTCTGGCTGGCACGCAGTTCAGCGGTGAGGCGGTCGCGGTCGACGGCGATGGCGACGATCCGGCCGGCGGTGTGCACCAGCTCCTTGTCGGCCAGCAGCTCGGCGTCGTAGTCGATCACGCCGATGGATCGGCCGTCGAGCACGATCGGCTGCCACCCGCGCCGCGGATCGGCCACCGTCTCGACCGACACGTCACGGCCGCCCTCATCGAGCAGCCCGCCCTGGCCCTCTGCCCAGAAGAACAGCCGCAGCGTCGGGTCTCCGAGCGTGCGGGCGAGTGCTGCGGCGAGCGGTTCCTTCGCGGCGTCGGCGGTGCCGAGCCACGTGCCGAGCTCCTCCAGTTCGCCGGTGCGGGCGAAGCCGCCGCGCAGCAGTCCCAGCGCGAACGCGATCGGGATGCCGGCGACCGCGGCGAACTGCAGCAGACCCCTCACCGCCGGTTCCACGTGGAACACCCGGTCCAGCGCGATGGCGATGAGCGGAAGGAAGAGGACCGTGAAGATGCCGTACGAGAAGAGCGGGATCAGCACACGCCGGTGCGCAGCATCCGCTCGCCGAAGTCGCCCCCAGAGCACACCGGCGACCACCAGCATGACGGCGGTGGCGACGAGCGTCTGCAGGATGCCGAACACGGCGACCGCGCCCGGTGCGTCGGCGATCGCGAAGGGCGGGTACGACCCGTCGGGGTCGAGCAGGTACTCCGGAGCCTGCAGCACGAGCGAGGCGGTGTAGAGCACCACGACGAGCGCGCGCGAGAGGCGATCAGGGAGCTTTCCCGAGGGGAACGCGAGCAGCAGATGGACCATCGCCGGCAGGGCGAGCGTCGCCCCGATCGCGCCGATCGCGAGCAGGACGGGCACCTCGGTGTTGGCGACGCCGCCGATGAAGACCATCAGCCCCGCGATGAGGATGAGGAAGCCCAGCCCGTTGCTGGGGCGTCGCCGCCACGCGATGAGCCCGGCGACGACGTAGATGCCGAAGATCAGCGGCAGCGCCGCGAGCAGGAGGCCCGCCGGGCCGCCGAGCGGGAGGAGCCCGATCGTGGTGAGGATGAGCAGCGCCGACAGCACCGCGACGATGACGATCGCGCGATCCAGCGAGCGCGAGAGCGCGGAGCGCACACCGGGTGCTGCAGGCATCGGACCCTCTCGCGGATGACGTCCCCTCATTCTGAACCGTCACGCCGCCCGGGCGCACGAGGACTCAGGTCGCCAAAGCGACAGCTCAGCCGCCCAGCATCCCCTCCACCGCCTCGTTCGACTTGGGGTCGGGCAGGCGCCGCATGCGGAACCCGTTGAGCACGCCGAGCACCGCCGCGAGGATCGGGATGAGCAGGGCCACCTGGAGCGCGATGTGGCGGGCCTCGGTGTTGATGCGGATCACCTCCGCCGATGCCTCCGGCGGCTCGTCGGCGAGGAGCTGCTCGAGCCCGGTGTTCGACATGAGCTCGGCGTCCTCTTCGAGCACCGTGGCGACCTGCGTCTGCTGCTCGCTGGTGAGCACGGTGCTGGAGTACGCGAGCGACGTGAACGAGGCCGCGAGGGTCGCCAGCATGATGGCGCCCGCGAACGCGAGGCCGAACGACAGGCCGAACGAGCCGGCGGCGGAGTTGACGCCCGCGGCCTCGCTGACCCGCTCGTCGGAGATCGGCGAGAGCGTGTAGTTGTTGAGCTGCGAGACCAGGAGGCCGAGGCCCGAGCCCGCGATGATGAGCGGAATCGTGAGCCACCACCCGCTGTCGGCGCGAGGCACGAGCGGAACGATCGCGATGAGGCCCACCGCGGCGAGCGAGAAGCCGAGCAGGATGAGGTTCGCGGGGCGCCCCTTGGCACGGCGCCCTGCCCAGATCGCGACCGCGAACATGCTGAGCGACAGCGGCGCGATCGACAGACCGGCCTGCAGCGCGTTGTACTCGAAGACCATCTGCAGGTACAGCGGAAGCACGATCATCGTGCCGCCGAGGGCGATCTGCTGCAGCAGCTGCCCGCTCACGCCGGTGCGGAACGGCTTCGACGAGAACAGCGCGGGGTCCAGGAGGACCGGCTTTCCCTTCTTCTTGCGCGAGTTGAGCCACCACGCCAGGCCGCCGAGCGCGACCACGCCGAGGCCGATGATGATGCCGACGTAGCCGCCGCCCTCCTGCCACACCAGGATGCCGAGCACCACACCGCCCATGCCGATGACCGAGAGGGCCGCACCCACGAGGTCGATCGAGCGGTCGCCGGTGTACTTGACGTCTTTCACGAGGCCGGCACCGAGGAGGACGACCGCGATGATGACGGCCTCGAGGCCGAAGGCGACCCGATACGACCAGAAGGTGGTGATGAAGCCGCCGAGGAGCGGGCCGACGGCCGCGGCGATGGCGGCCGACGCGCCCACCAGCGCGTAGACGCGCTTCTGGTGGGAGCCCGCGAAGTTGCCGTGGATGAGCGACTGCATCGACGGGAGGAGGAGGGATGCTCCGATCCCGCCGATGACCGCCCAGAAGATGATGACGGCGGTCAGGCTCGTTGCGAACGCCATCGCGACCGCGCCGACGGCGTAGCCGCAGAGGCCCAGGATGTAGGCGAGCTTGCGTCCGATGAGGTCGCCGGTCTTGCCGCCGATGAGGATGAATGCCGCCGAGACAAGGGCTTCGAGGGCGATCGCGCCCTGCACGCCGCTGGCGGTCGTGCCGAGCTCCGTCACCACTGCGGAGATCGAGACGTTCATGATCGACGTGTCGACCACGAGCACGAACATCGCCATCGCGAGAAGGATGGCGAGACGGCCGTTGAACTTCGTCTCGGGCGAGGAATCCCCTGTCATGAACGAAGCAAACCACCACGGCGGTTCGGAGCGCTACTTTGATTCCGCACCAGTTCACCGAAGGGCCCTAGTGTGACGAACATGAGCTCTCCCGTCCCCGGCTCCGACGAGCCCGGCACGCCGTCGCAGCCTGCTTCTCCGGCGGAGCCCGGCGCTTCGACCGAGCACGTGCTGTCGACCGCGGCCCTGAACACCGACGGTCTCGACGACACGCCGGTGCCCCGTCGGCGCGTGTTCGCGTGGGCGCTGTGGGACTGGGCGACGCAGCCCTTCAACTCGGTCATCCTGACCTTCGTCTTCGTCTCGCTGTACCTGGTCTCCGACGCGTTCCTGCCGCCCGATGTCGCCCAGCAGAACGCGAACGGCGACATGGTGTGCTCCAGCTCGGCGGACGCGGGCACGGCGTACTGCGGCGCCCTCGCCGATCTGTCGGAGTGGTACGGCTGGGTGACTTTCGCCGCCGGCATCCTGATCCTCCTGCTCGCCCCCGTGCTGGGTCAGCGCGCCGACGCCGCGGGCACCAAGAAGCGCTGGGTGGTCGGGGCGACCGCGGTGCTGGCGCTCCTGCAGTTCGCGCTCTTCTTCGTGTATTCCGAGCCGCAGTTCTTCTGGCTCGGGGCGATCCTCGTCGCCCTCGGGTCGGTCTCGTCAGAGATCGCGGGCGTCAACTACAACGCGATGCTCGTGCAGGTCTCGACGCCCAAGACGATCGGCCGCGTCAGCGGGCTCGGCTGGGGCATGGGCTACATCGGCGGCATCCTGGCGCTCGCGCTCGTCGTCGTGCTCAACACCTTCGACTGGTTCGGCCTCGACGTGTCGGACGGCCTCGCCTACCGCCTCATCGCCGTCGGCGCGGCGGTGTGGACGATCGTCTTCGCGCTGCCGTTCGTCTTCCTCGTGCCGGAATCGCCGGCCGACCCGGGCCGGAAGAAGGTCGGGTTCTTCGAGGGCTACCTCGTGCTGGTGCGCGACGTCGTCGCGCTCTTCCGCGAGCACCGGCCGACCTTCTGGTTCCTCATCGCGAGCGCCGTCTACCGCGACGGCCTCGCCGGAGTCTTCGCCTTCGGCGGAGTGCTCGCCGCGGTGTCGTTCGGGTTCAGCGCGACCGAGGTCATCGCCTTCGGCATCGCCCTGAACCTGGTCGCGGGCGTCTCGACGATCATCGCCGGCCGTCTCGACGACCGTTTCGGCGCCCGCGCGGTCATCATCACCGCGCTCACGATCCTCATCGTCAGCGCCCTGTTCGTCTTCTTCCTCCGCGAAGGCGGCAAGCCGGTGTTCTGGGTGGGCGGCATCATCCTGTCGGCCGCCGTCGGCCCGGCGCAGGCGTCGAGCCGGTCGCTGCTCGCACGTGTCACGCCGACCGGGATGCAGGGCGAGGTCTTCGGCCTCTACGCGACCACCGGCCGCGTGATGAGCTTCCTTTCCCCGCTGCTGTGGGCGACGTTCATCGGTGTGTTCGGCGCGACGCACTACGGCATCCTCGGCATCGTGATCGTGCTGCTCGTCGGGCTCCTGCTCCTGCTCCCCGTCAAGCTGCGGCCCAAAGACATCGCAGGCTGATCCCTCCGGGTCCGTCCTGCCGATCGCGACAGCCGTCGCATCGGATACCCTCGCTTTCGGGCAGCATGCGCACGGGGGGTCGTCGCGCACGCGTGCCTCACCTCGCCGAACCCGAGAGGCACCGTGACGACCCCGCTGATCCAGCGCCAACGCGCCGAGCGCCTGCGCGCCGCGCGTCACCGCCGTGCGGTCGGCTACTGGTGGGTGCTGATCGGGTGGCTGCTGTCGCTGTGGATCGGCACGTCGGTCGTGCCGCACGACTGGCTGCACGCACCGGCCCTGTTCGGCCACCTGGCATCCGTGATCGTAGGACTCGGGGCGGCGGTGCTGCTGGAGATGAGCGGACTGCTCTGGATGCTGCGCCGCACCTCTCTCGACGACCTCCGCCGCACGGAGCCCCCGGTGACCGCCCTGGCGTGGCTGGGCATCGCGGGCCTTCTCGCGACCGGTGCGTTCCTCCAGCCCGACCTCGCGCAGCCGCTCACCGCGATCAAGATGATCGCCGTTCTCGTCGCGGCGATGAACGGCGTGGCCATGACGAGGCTGACCGATCAACTCGACCGGCTGCCCGGCCGCGTGCGGTTCTCGGCGCTCCCCGCCAGGTTGCGGCTCTGGTGCATCTGGAGCGCGGTGGTGTCGCAGACTGCCTGGTGGACGGCCGTTCTGATCGGCATGCTGAACACCGCTTCACGGTGATCTCTCGGCGTCCTCTCCCTCGCCTCGCAACCTCACTCGGGTTAGGCTCTAGCCACACCGGGCTATCCGACCGGTGACCCCCCGCGCGGCCTCGCGGCCGCAACCAGCCCGAGGATGCCCATGCGCGATGGAACGCGCGGCGGCGAGGACGAGCCCGGACCCCGTCGGGGCCAGTCCCCGAACCCACCGACCGCACCCATGCCGTCGACATCTCCGTCGACCTCTTCTCCCACCTTCTCGACCCCCGCTGCCGCATCGAAGTCCGGGAAGCCGTCCGCGATCGACGAGCGCCGCGAGCGCCGCCGCAAGCGCCGCCGCCAGGCGATCATCGCAACGACGATCGTCGGCATCGTGGTGCTGGTCGGCTCGATCGGCACGGTGTCGTACGCGATCATCTCCAACCTCGCCGGCGCCGAGCAGCCGGCCGCCGACCCCGCTCCCGAGGCACCCGTGGTCGCCGAGCCGATCGTCTTCCCCGAGGACGAGCCGGCCGCAACCGCCGGAGCGGAGCCGTGCGCGACGGTCAACGTGCTGTCGTCGTTCGAGAACGCCGAGATGGTCGAAGGACTCGCGGCCGCGTACAACAGCCAGCCACGCAACGTGGCCGGCTCATGCGTGACGGTGACGACCAGCCGCGAGAAGTCGGGTGTGGCCGCTGCCGTCGTCGCGACCGGCTTCCCGAACCTCGCCGACGACCAGAAGCCCACGGTGTGGCTGCCCGACTCGTCGACGTGGGTCGACGTCGCGCAGGCCGCCGGCGCCACCAACCTTCGCGCAGAGGGCACGAGCGTCGCGGTCTCCGACATCGTGCTCGCCATGCCCGAGAACCTCGCGTCCGCGATCGGATGGGATGCCGAGGCGCCGACGTGGGCCGAGATCTTCACGTCGGCGGGCGACCCCGATCTCTGGAGCGGCCTCGGCCACCCCGAGTGGGGCGCGTTCAAGCTGGGCAAGACGAGCCCGCTCGTCGCGACGAGCGGCGAGGCCGCCATGTTCGCCTCCTACGGCACCGCCGCGGGATCGATGACGGACTTCACCGCCGCCCAGGTGCAGGACCCCGCCGTGCAGGCGGAGGTGCATGAGAACGAGAAGGCGACGAGCCACTACATGGCCACGCCCGAGCACTTCCTCTGGCACGCGCGCCAGGCCGAGGCATCCGGTTCCACCGCCGACTTCCTCTCGGCGGTCATCGTGGACGAGAAGTCGGTGTGGGACTACAACCGCGGCATCACGAGCCGCGACGGCATCACCCGCACGCAGGCCGACCCGCCGGCGGAGCAGCTCGTGCCGATCTACCCGGCCGACGGCTATTACACCGCCGACAATCCGGTCATGCGCCTCACGGGCGCGTGGATCGATCCGGTCGAGTCGGAGGCGGCGGCGGACTTCATCCGCTTCACGCACACCGCGCAGGGTCAGGCGGCTGTCCGCGCTGCCGGTTACCGCGACCTCAACCGCGACCTCGACGACGGCGTCCAGCAGGTCGGGCAGCTAGACGGCGACCAGGGCGGCACGCTCGCCTTCCCCGGCGCCGACGTCGTCACCGCCGTGCAGGCGTCGTTCCCCGACGTCCGCAAGCGCGCGAACGTGCTCTTCCTCCTCGACGTGTCGGGATCGATGGACGAGCCCATCTCTGCGAGCGACACGAAGCTCACCCAGGCCCGCAAGGCGATCGAGGCGGCCCTCGGCCACTTCACCAACGGCGACGACGTCGGCCTCGCGGCCTTCGCGCAGGCGCCGGACGGGGCCATGGTGCCGGGGCTCGTGTCTCCGGTCGCCGACATCGGCTCGTCGCGTGACGGCTTCCTCGGCGCGCTCGGCGGCCTCACCTCGATGGGCGACACCCCGCTCTATCAGGCGGTCGACACGTTCGCGGCGCAGCAGGCGGCGTCGTGGTCGAGCGACCACATCAACGCGATCGTGCTTCTCTCCGACGGCGAGAACGACGCCCCGAACGCGCCGACGATCAGCGCCGACCAGATGCTCGCGAACCTGAAGGACATGCACCACGCCACGCCGGTGCTCATCTTCACGCTGGCCTACGGGGCCGACGCCGACGTGGCGACGCTGCAGTCCATCTCGAGCGCGACCGGCGCCCACTACTACGACGCGACCGACCCGTCGAAGCTCGAGGCGGTGCTCGGCGACCTCGTCACCAGCTTCTGATTCCCTCCGCTCGCCTGTCACGATGTGCCGCTCGCCGCGGCACGTCGTGACAGGCGAGCGTCAGTTGGCGCCGGGCCAGGAGTCGGCGAGCTTCGTCAGCAGGCGGGCGAGCTCCGCGCGCTCCTCGTCGGTGAAGGCGGCGAGCGCCGAGTCGATCGCCTCGCGCCGCTCACCGCGGAATC
Organism: Microbacterium sp. NPDC056057; assembly: GCF_042266945.1. Taxonomy (NCBI): domain Bacteria; kingdom Bacillati; phylum Actinomycetota; class Actinomycetes; order Micrococcales; family Microbacteriaceae; genus Microbacterium; species Microbacterium sp. NPDC056057. Next base: position 713,358 of record NZ_JBHJWS010000001.1, on the reverse strand, counting down.
CGCGCACCAGACGGGTTCCGGCATCCGTCAGCGCGACCCGCGTGCGGCGGGCGTCGTCGGGGTCCGCCTCGCGCCGCACCAGGTCGAGCTCGACGGACTGCTGCACGAGCCGCGACGCCCGGGGCTGATCGACGCCCACCGCGTCGGCGATCTCTCCGACCGAGAGCGGATGGGATGCTGCGGCCAGCGCCTCGAGCAGCCTCATGCGCGCGGGGCCGCCGAAGCGGCCGCCTCCTCCGGCCCACGGCGGTGCGCCGAAGCCGGGGCCCGGTCCCCCGCGACCCCACGGACCGCGGCCGCCGAAGCCGTGCATCGTGCCGTCGGCGTGGACGTGCTCCCCGCCATCGCCGCTGTGCCCATGCGGTCCGGCGTGCCCGTGCGCGTGCGGGCCCGCGCCATGCGGAGCGGCGCCCTCCATCCACGGCGGACGGGGGCCCCGTCGTCCGCGGAGGCGGGCGAGGGCGGCGGCGATCGCGTCGGAGGGGTCGTCGGGAGTGGACGGCATGCCCTCCAATTTACATGCGACTTGACATGGATCTGAAATACATGTCACACTGCATGTACATGCACTTCGACATGTATCACCCGGCGGCCCTCCGAGCCGCCCCCGAAAGGACTTCCCCATGAACGACATCAATGACAGCGAAGAGAACGAGACCCCCACCGAGAAGCGCCCGCTCGGCTACTGGCTGCGTGCGGTCGACGGCCTGCTGACGCGCGAGTTCGCGACGGCGCTCGAGGCCGAGGGCATGACGCGACGCGACTGGATGGCGCTCAACGTGCTGTCCGGCGACATCGACGCGCCCGAGTTCCGCGAGCGTCTCGCCCGCAAGGGCAAGCGCCTCCGCGGCCTCGAGGAGCGCGGCTGGGTCGAGGAGCAGGGCGACGGAACGTGGGTCCTGACCGACCTCGGCCGCTCCGAGAAGGAGCGCATCGGCGCGATCGTCGACGGACTCCGCGCCCGTGTGGTCGCCGCCGTCGGCGACGACGAGGCCTACGCAGCTCTGACCGGCTCGCTCGAGGCCATCGCCCGCGAGCTCGGCTGGGACGAGAACGCCACCGGCCGCGAGCGCGGTTTCGGCGGCTTCGGACGCCCCGGGTTCGGCCCCGGGTTCCGTCCGGACTTCGGCCCGGGCTTCGGCGGCTTCGGCCCCGGGTTCGGTCCTGGTCTCGGCGGGCGCCCGCGCCCGTTCGATCCCGACGTCCACGACGGCTACGGCCGCAACCGCCACCGCGGCTTCGCTCCCGGGCGTCCCGGCCACCCGGCTGAGCGCTTCGACGAGCCCCTGCGCGGTTACGGCGATGAGGGCTGCCACGGCCACCACCCGCACGCCGGCCACAGCCACCACGACCACGAGGGCCACGGTCACGGCCACCACGGCCACCAGGGTCGCGGAGGCCGGCGCACGCAGCAGGCGTACGAGCGCGGCTTCGACGCAGGGTTCTCCCGCGGCCGGGAGTCCGGCGCGGCCTGAGCCGCAGCATCCATCCCTCCGAAGGGTGGTCCCCGCACACGCTGGGACCACCCTTCGGCGTTTCCGCGTCGTCAACCGAGGTGCATCGCCGAGCTGAGGAGCCACGCACTGCTCTCGCTCCTCATCTCGGCGGAGATCCTCAATTGAGGATGCAAGGGTCATCGATACCGACGACGCCGTCACACGCGCGTCACACGCGCGGGGCACAATGGGCCACATGACCCGGCCCGCGCTCCTCGCCATCTCGCACGGCACGTCGTCGCCGGCGGGGCAGGCCGCGGTCGCCGCACTCGTCGACTTGGTCGCGCGGCGGCTGCCCGACGTCACCGTGCGGCTCGGGCACGTGGATGTGCAGCAGCCGGATGTCGCGGCATCCCTCGACGCGATCCCGGAGGGCACCCCCGTCGTCATCGTGCCGCTGCTCCTCTCGGCTGGGTACCACGTGCGGGTCGACCTCATCGAGCAGTCCGCGGGGCGCGACGGCGTGGTCATCGCTCCGGCGCTCGGCCCCGACCCGCGCCTCGTCGACGCGCTCCTCGCACGCCTGGGCCCCGTCGGCCCCGACGACGCCCTCGTGCTCGCGGTGGCCGGCTCGACCGATGACCGTGCGAACGAGGACTGCCGAGAGATCGGACGGATGCTGAGCGCCCGGCTCGACCGTGATGTCACGGTCGGCTTCCTCGCCGCCGCCGACCCCCGCGTCGACGTCGCCGTCGCAGACGCCGGAGCGCACGCCGAGCGCGTCGTCGTGGCCGACTATCTCCTCGCCCCGGGCTACTTCCACGACCTCGCCGTGCGGCTCGCGGCCGGAGCCCCGGTCGCGCCGCCGCTTCTCGGCGACGACGAGCCGCCGGCATCCCTTGTCGACATCGTGGTCGATCGCTACAACGAAGCCGCAAAGTAGTCGGACCGAGTCCACAAAGGCCTGCAGCCGCAACTGTGTGACGCCCCGTTACGTCGGTTAACGCCTCTTGACGCTCAGATAGGTCACACGCACGACCGCTTCTAGCCTCACGGAATGGACTCGATAGGGTCCCGCCCGGGGGACGCCCCGGGATTCACCCCGGAGGCCACCGTGACCATCAGCGACACCGAAGCGCGCGCAGCCGCAGAACGCCCGCGCGCGGCCGTGCGCCCGCCGCGCCCGTCGTCGAAGCCGAACGGCCAGTGGAAGGTCGACGGCACCACCCCGCTCAACGGCAACGAGGAGTGGAAGCAGGTCGACAACGGCCTGAGCGTGCGCGACCGCATCGAGAACATCTACTCGAAGGGCGGGTTCGCCTCGATCGACCCGACCGACCTGCACGGTCGCTTCCGCGTGTGGGGGCTCTACACGCAGCGCAAGCCCGGCATCGACGGCGGCCGCACCGCGACCCTGACCCCCGAAGAGCTCGAGGACGAGTACTTCATGATGCGCGTGCGCATCGACGGCGGCCAGCTCACCACCGAGCAGCTGCGCGTCATCGCCGGCATCTCGAACGACTTCGGCCGCGGCACCGCCGACATCACCGACCGCCAGAACATCCAGCTGCACTGGATCCGCGTCGAGGACGTGCCCGAGATCTGGCGCCGCCTCGAGGCGGTCGGCCTCGGCACCACCGAGGCGTGCGGCGACGTGCCCCGCGTCATCCTCGGCTCGCCTGTCGCCGGCATCTCGGCCGACGAGCTCATCGACCCGACGCCGCAGATCGACGAGATCACGTCGCGCTTCATCGGCGACGAGTCGCTCGCGAACCTGCCGCGCAAGTTCAAGTCGGCCATCACCGGCCACCCCAGCCAGGACGTCGTGCACGAGATCAACGACGTCGCGTTCGTCGCCGTCGAGCACCCCGAGCTCGGTATCGGCTACGACCTCTGGGTCGGCGGCGGCCTCTCGACCACCCCGCGCCTCGCGGAGCGTCTCGGCGTCTTCGTCGCGCCGGAGCGGGTGGCGGAGGCCTGGCACGGCGTCGCGCAGATCTTCCGCGACTACGGCTACCGGCGCCTGCGCAACAAGGCGCGCCTCAAGTTCCTGCTCGCGGAGTGGGGCGCCGAGAAGTTCCGCCACATCCTGCAGGACGAGTACCTCGGCTACGAGCTGCCCGACGGCCCCGCCGCGCCCAAGCCGCTCACGCAGGGCGACCACGTCGGCGTGCACAAGCAGAAGGACGGCCTCTCCTACATCGGCGCGACACCGATCGTCGGCCGCGTCTCGGGCCCGACTCTCGCCAAGCTCGCCGACCTCCTCGAGGCCCACGGCTCGACGCGCCTGCGCACGACGCCCCACCAGAAGCTCGTCTTCCTCGACATCCCCGAGGAGAACGTCGAGCCGTTCATCGCCGGCCTCGACGAGCTCGGACTGTCGGCACGGCCGAGCCTCATCCGCCGCGGCACGATCGCGTGCACGGGCATCGAGTTCTGCAAGCTCGCGATCGTCGAGACCAAGGCGTACGCGACGGCGGCGGTGCTCGACCTCGAGAAGCGTCTCGAGCAGTTCGAGCTGCCGCATCCGATCTCGCTCCACGTCAACGGCTGCCCCAACTCCTGCGCGCGGATCCAGACCGCCGACATCGGCCTCAAGGGACAGCTGGTCACCATCGACGGCGAGCAGGTGCCGGGCTACCAGGTGCACCTCGGCGGCGGGCTCGTGAACGCCGATCGCGACGACGCCGGCCTCGGCCGCACCGTGCGAGGCCTGAAGGTCGCCGCCGACGGGATCGCCGACTACACCGAGCGCGTGGTCAAGCGGTTCCTCACCGAGCGCGACGTCGAGACCGACGAGACGTTCGCCCAGTGGGCGCACCGCGCCGATGAGGAGGCCCTCCAGTGACCGTCTCCCTCGCCCCCCGCGTCGCCGTCAAGCGCACCCGCGAAGAGCTGCAGGCTCTCGCCGAGCAGGGAAACCTCGAACTCGGCAGCCTCACCGATCACGAGGCATCCGCTGCCGAAGTGGTCGCGTGGGTCGCGCGCAATTTCGGGACGGATGCTGCCGCCGTCGCCTGCTCGATGGCCGACGCCGCCCTCCCCCACCTCGTGGCGGAGCAGCTGCCCGGCGTCGATGTCCTCTTCCTCGACACCGGCTACCACTTCACGGAGACGTACGCGACGCGCGACGAGGTGCAGCGCGCGCTCGATGTGCGGATCGTCGACATCACCCCCGATCAGACGGTCGCCGAGCAGGATGCCGAGTTCGGCGCGAAGCTCTTCGAGCGCGACCCCGGCCTGTGCTGCGCGCGCCGCAAGGTCGCGCCCCTGCAGGACGCGCTCGGCGGGTACGAGCTGTGGTTCACGGGGGTGCGCCGCGACGAAGCGCCGACCCGCACGAACACGCCGCTGGTGACGTGGGACGAGCGCAACGGGCTCGTCAAGGTGAACCCCGTCGCGGCGTGGAGCTTCGACGACGTGCTCGAGTACGCCGCCGCGCACAAGGCTCCGGTGAACCTGCTCGTCGGGTTCGGCTACCCCTCGATCGGCTGCGAGCCGTGCACGAAGCCGGTCGCGCCCGGCGAAGACCCCCGATCCGGCCGCTGGGCCGGCTCGGCCAAGACCGAATGCGGGCTCCACGAATGACCGGAACGATCGCCGCCCCCACCGCGCTCTCGACCCTCGACCTGCTCGAAGCCGAGGCCATCCACGTCATCCGCGAGGTCGTCGCCGAGTTCGAGCGGCCCGTGCTGCTGTTCTCCGGCGGCAAGGACTCGGTCGTCGTGCTCCACCTCGCGACGAAGGCGTTCGCGCCCGGCAAGGTGCCCTTCCCCGTGCTGCACGTCGACACCGGCCACAACTTCCCCGAGGTGATCGCCTTCCGCGACGAGACGGTCGAGCGGCTCGGCATCCGTCTCGAGGTCGCGAGCGTGCAGGACTACATCGACGACGGCCGCCTGCAGGAGCGCGCCGACGGCACCCGCAACCCGCTGCAGACGCTGCCGCTGCTCGACGCGATCGCCGCCGGCCGCCACGACGCCGTCTTCGGCGGCGCCCGTCGCGACGAGGACAAGGCCCGCGCCAAGGAGCGCATCATCTCGCTGCGCGACGAGTTCGGCCAGTGGGACCCGCGCAACCAGCGCCCGGAGCTCTGGAGCCTGTACAACGGCCGCCACACGCCCGGTCAGCACGTGCGCGCGTTCCCGATCTCGAACTGGACCGAGCTCGACGTCTGGCGCTACATCGAGCGCGAGGGCATCGCGCTGCCGCCGCTGTACTTCGCGCACGAGCGCGACGTGTACGCCCGCGACGGCATGTGGCGGCCCGTCGGCCCGTTCTCGCCGCCGCGCGAGAACGAGACCGTCGAGCGCCGCACGGTGCGCTACCGCACGGTCGGCGACATGAGCTGCACCGGAGCGGTGGAATCGGATGCTGCGGACCTCGCCGCGATCGTCGCCGAGGTGGGCATCTCCACCATCACCGAGCGCGGCGCGACGCGCGCCGACGACCGCCTCAGCGAGGCGGCCATGGAAGACCGCAAGAAGGACGGGTACTTCTGATGACCGCGACCCTCACCGCCCAGCCCACGCTGTTCCGGTTCGCCACGGCGGGCTCGGTCGACGACGGCAAGTCGACGCTCGTCGGCCGTCTGCTGCACGACTCGAAGGCGATCCTCGCCGACCAGCTCGAGCAGGTCGCCCGCACGTCGGCCGACCGCGGCTTCGCGCACGGCGCGTTCGACTTCGCCCTGCTCACCGACGGCCTGCGCGCCGAGCGCGAGCAGGGCATCACGATCGACGTCGCCTACCGCTACTTCTCCACGGGCGCGCGGTCGTTCATCCTCGCCGACTGCCCCGGGCACGTGCAGTACACGCGCAACATGGTCACCGGCGCGACGACGGCTGACGCCGTGATCGTGCTCGTCGACGGCCGCAAGGGCGTGCTCGAGCAGACGAAGCGGCACCTCGCCGTGGTCGCCCTGCTGCGCGTTCCCCACGTCATCGTCGCGGTCAACAAGATCGACCTCGTCGGCTTCTCGCAGGAGACGTTCGCCGAGGTCGCCGCCCAGGCCGAGGCCGTGGCCACCGAGCTCGGCATCGAGGATCTGCACGTCATCCCGGTGTCGGCTCTCGAGGGCGACAACATCGTCGACCGCTCGGAGCGCACGCCCTGGTACGAGGGCCCGGCGCTGCTCGAACTGCTCGAGACCCTTCCCGCCGCCGATGACACCGAGCGGGAGCTCGAGCCGTTCCGCCTCCCGGTGCAGCTCGTGCTGCGCCCGCAGGGCGGCCTCGCCCCCGGCATCGACCCCGCCGAGGCGGAGCGCCTGCGCGACTACCGCGCCGTCGCCGGCCGCATCTCCAGCGGCGTGGTGCGCGTGGGCGACCGGGTCGAGATCTTCCCTGGCGGCTCGGCGACCACGGTGACCGGCATCCGTGCCGCCGGCGCCGAGGTCGAGGAGGCGACGGCCCCGCAGTCCGTCTCCCTCGAGTTCGACCGCGACATCGACACCGCGCGCGGTGCGCTGGTCGTCGCCGCCGGCACCGTTCCGGCGGGTCGCCGCGAGTTCGATGCCGAACTGTTCCAGCTCGACGCGCGGGCGCTGACCCCCGGCATCCGTGTCCTCGTCAAGCACGGCACGGCGACCGTGCAGGCCATCGTCGCGCAGATCGAGTCGCGCTACGACCTCGACGCGCTCACGCACGGGCCGGCGCAGACGCTCGAGACCAACGACATCGGTCGTGTGCGGCTGCGCCTGGCGGCCGACCTGCCGCTCGAGCCGTATGCCACCAGCCGCCACGGGGGCTCGTTCCTCGTGATCCATCCGTCCGACGGCGCCACGCTCGCCGCCGGCATCGTGCGCGACTGACCCGTCGCGCACAACCCACCACTGAGCAACACCGAATCTAAGGAGGCGACACCGTGAACAAAATCCGCACTGCGACAGCACTCACAACCCTGGGACTCGTGGCGGCCATGATGGCCGGCTGCGCCTCCGCTGCAGCATCACCGAGCGAGACCTCCGCCGGCGACGCCAGGCCCTCGGTCGACGAGCTGCGCCTGGGCTACTTCGCCAACGTGACGCACGCGCCGGCGTTGGTGGGACTGGAGGAAGGCCTCTTTCAGGACGCCGTCGGCGACGACGTCACGATCACCACGCAGGTCTTCAACGCCGGCCCCGCCGCCATCGAGGCCCTCACCGCCGGCGCGATCGACGCGACCTACATCGGCCCGAACCCGTCGATCAACACCTTCATCCAGTCCGGCGGCGAGTCGGCGCGCATCATCGCCGGCGCCGCCACCGGCGGTGCGGCACTGGTCGTGCGCGACGGCATCGACGATCCCGCCGACCTCGAAGGCACCACGATCGCGACGCCGCAGCTGGGCAACACGCAGGACGTCGCGGCCCGGGTGTGGCTGGCCGACCAGGGCTTCGAGACCGACACGTCGGGTGGCGGCGACGTGCAGATCACGCCGACCGAGAACGCGCAGACCTTGACGCTGTTCCAGGACGGTCAGCTCGACGGCGCCTGGCTGCCCGAACCGTGGGTGTCGCGGCTGGTCATCGACGCCGGTGCGCACGTGCTGCAGGACGAGGCCGACCTGTGGGAGGACGGCGAGTTCCCCACGACCGTGCTGCTGGTGCGCAAGGAGTTCCTCGACGAGCACCCCGATGTCGTCGCGGACCTGCTGAAGGGCCACGAGGCCGCCGTCACGTGGATCGCCGACAACGCCGACGAGGCGCCGGCCGTCATCAACGACGCGATCGAGAAGGAGACCGGCAAGCCGCTCGCGGACGCCGTCATCCAGCGCGCGCTCGAGCACGTGACGTTCTCGGTCGACCCGCACGCCGACACGTTCGAGACCCTGGTCGACAACGGCATCCAGGCAGGCACCCAGAAGGACGGCTCGATCGAGGGCCTGTTCGATCTGCGCCTGCTCAACAAGCAGCTCGAAGCCGAGGGCGAAGAGCCCATCTCGGCGGCAGGGCTCGGCGAGGACTGAACATGAGCACCGCTCCCGCTTCCGCCTCCGGGTCCGCGCACGCGGGCCCGGAGGCGGGCGCGCCCGCTCCGGCGGGCACGAACAAGCCCCTCGCGCCGAGCTTCGACAGCGTGACGCCGGTGCCCGTCGCGGCGCCCGCGCCCCCACCAGCGGTGCGCATCGACGGCGTCTCCAAGCGCTTCGGCGCCGGGCCGGTCGTGCTCGAGGACGTGTCGCTCGACATCGCGCCGGGCGAGTTCGTGTGCCTTCTGGGTGCGTCGGGATGCGGTAAGTCCACCCTGCTCAACCTCATCGCGGGCCTCGACCGGCCCACCGCGGGGCGCATCGAGACTCCCGACGAGGGCTCTGCGGTCATGTTCCAGGAGTCGGCGCTCATGCCGTGGCTCACGGCCCGCCGCAACGTCGAGCTGGCCCTGCGTCTGCGTGGCGTCCCGCGGGGCGAGCGTCGTGAGAAGGCGCTGTCTCTCCTCGATGCGGTGAACCTCGCGGATGCCGCGGAGAAGCGTCCCCACGAGCTCTCGGGCGGCATGCGGCAGCGCGTCGCGCTCGCCCGTGCGCTCGCTCAGGACCGCCCCGTCCTCCTGATGGACGAGCCGTTCGCAGCGCTCGACGCCATCACCCGCGACCTCCTCCACGAGGAGCTCGAGCGCGTGTGGCGTGCCACCGGACGCACCATCGTGTTCGTGACGCACAACGTCCGCGAGGCCGCCCGCCTCGGTCAGCGAGTGGTGCTGATGGGCAGCCGCCCTGGCCGCATCGTGCAGCAGTGGCAGATCGCGAAGACCACGGGCCGTCGTATCGAGTCCCCCGAGGTCGCCGCCCTCTCGGTGGAGATCACCGAGCAGCTGCGCAAGGAGATCCGCCGAAATGCCGCATGACACCACCGCGACCATCGCGCGCGACGCCATCGACCCGAACTCGGTGCTGCCCGACGATCTCCGCAGCCTCTCCACCGGTCTCGACCGCCTGCAGACCGACGCCGAGCGCGGCCCGAGCCGCTGGCGTCGTTTCGCCCAGAGCGTCGTGCCGCCCGTCGTCTTCGTGATCCTCCTGATCGTCGCGTGGCAGCTTTACGTCGTGATCGCGGAGCCTCGGCCCGACAAGGTGCCCAGCCCCGCCGATGTGTGGAGCGCACTCGGCCTCGCGTGGGACACCGGCCGGCTGCAGGAGGCGGTCGCGACGAGCCTCGAGCGCGGCGTGGTCGGCTTCCTCATCGCGATCGTCGTCGGCACGCCCGTCGGCCTGCTGCTGGCCGAGGTGCGCCCGATCCGCCGCGCCGTGGGCCCGATCATCTCGGGTCTGCAGGTGCTGCCTTCCGTCGCGTGGGTGCCCGCCGCCATCATCTGGTTCGGCCTGTCGGACGCCACCGTGTACTTCGTCATCCTCATGGGCGCCATCCCGTCCATCGTCAACGGCCTCATCGCCGGCATCGACCAGGTGCCCCCACAGCTGCGACGGGTCGGCACGGTGCTGGGCGCCTCGCGGTGGCAGCTGGCGACGTCGGTGATCCTCCCCGCTGCACTGCCGGGATACCTCGCCGGCCTGAAGCAGGGCTGGGCGTTCTCCTGGCGCTCGCTCATGGCGGCCGAGATCATCGCGACGGGCGGCTCCATCGGCTTCGGCCTCGGCTCGATGCTGCAGCAGTCGCGCGAGCTGGCCGACCTCGCCGGCGTGCTCGCGACGATCATCCTCATCCTCGCGATCGGCATCCTCATCGAGCTCGTCTTCTTCGGACCTCTGGAGCGACGGATGCTGAAGCGCCGGGGCCTGCTCATCTCGGGAGGTTCGCGATGACCGCCGCGGGCAAAGTCTGGCTCGTGGGGGCCGGCCCCGGTGACGCGGGCCTGCTCACCGTGAAGGGCCTCCGCGCCCTCGAGGCGGCCGACGTCATCGTCGCCGACCGGCTCGGCGCGCGCGCCGTGCTCGACGGCCTCAAGGCCGACGGGGTGGAACTGCGCGCCGAGGTCGTCGACGTGGGCAAGCGCCCCGGTCACCACGCCGTGCCGCAGGACGCCATCAACGCGCTGCTCGTGCACCTCGGCCAGGAGGGCAAGACGGTCGTCCGCCTCAAGGGCGGCGACCCGTACGTCTTCGGCCGCGGCGGCGAGGAGCTCCACGCCTGCCAGGAGGCCGGCGTCCCCGTCGAGGTCGTGCCCGGCATCACCAGCGCCATCTCGGTGCCCGCGATCGCCGGCATCCCGCTCACCCATCGCGGCGTCGCGACGGCCTTCACCGTCGCCACCGCGCACGACCAGATCGTCGCCCTCGGCGGCGGCCGCGACCACACCGTCGTGCTGCTCATGGGCATCGGCACCCTGGCGAACTCCGCGATCACGCTGGCCCGCGGCGAGCGCGGTGCGGACTGCCCCGTCGCCGTCGTGGAGGACGGGTACGGACCCCGCCAGCGGGTCACCGTCGGCACACTCTCGACCATCGCGCACCAGGCCGCGGAACGAGGCATCCGTTCCCCCGCCGTCGTGGTCGTCGGCGACGTCGTCCGGCTCAGCCCGTACGCGCCCGCCGAACTCGCGACCCTCGATCTCTCCCAGTACGACCCGCTCGCGCCCGAGCGCCTCCGAAAGGCCCCCACGCAGTGACTTCCTCGAGCCTCCAGAACCTCCGCGTCGCGATCGTCGGCGCCGGTCCCGCCGGCATCTACGCGGGCAACATCCTCACCAACTCGGTCGTCGAGGCCGGCGGCACCGTCGCCATCGACCTGTTCGAGTCGCTCCCCGCGCCCTACGGACTGATCCGCTACGGCGTCGCGCCCGATCACCCCCGCATCAAGGGCATCGTCAACTCGCTGCACGAGATGCTCGATGCCGGCACCACGCGCTTCATCGGCAACGTCGAGGTCGGCCGCGACATCTCGATCGACGAGCTGCAGGAGCGCTACGACGCCGTGATCCTCGCCACCGGCGCGATCCGCGACGCCGCGCTCGACATCCCGGGCATCGATCTCGAGGGCTCGTACGGCGCCGCCGACTTCGTCGCGTGGTTCGACGGGCACCCGGACGTCCCCACCGAGTGGACGCTCGACCAGCGCGAGGTCGCCGTCATCGGCAACGGCAACGTCGCGCTCGACGTCGCCCGGGTGCTCGCCAAGCACGCCGTGGACCTGCGTTCGACCGAGATCGCCGACAACGTGCTCGCCGGGCTCGAGGCCTCGGCCGTCACCGACGTGCACGTCTTCGGCCGCCGCGGTCCCGCCGACATCAAGTTCACGCCGATCGAGCTGCGCGAGCTCGGCGAGGTGCCGAACGTCGACATCGTCGTGCACGACGAGGACTTCGCCTACCTCGAGGGCCTCGTGCCGTCGAACAACCAGCTCAAGGTCATGCTCCGCATCCTCCAGAGCTGGCGCACGCGCGAGTCGACCGGCGCGAGCCGGCGCCTGCACCTGCACTTCTACCACTCCCCCGTCGCGGTGCTCGGCGACGGCAAGGTCGAAGCCATCCGCTTCGAGCGCACCGAGCCGACGGGAGAGGGCAGCGCCGTCCGCGGCACCGGCGAGTTCCGCGAGATCGCGGTGCAGCAGGTCTATCGCGCCGTCGGCTACTACGGCACGCCGGTCATCGACGCGCCGTTCGACGAGAAGGCCGGCGTCGTCTCGAACGTCGAAGGACGTGTGAAGGATGCTGCGGTGACGGGTGACGCGGAGGCCCCCGTGATCGCCGGGCTCTACGCGACGGGCTGGATCAAGCGCGGACCGGTCGGCCTCATCGGCCACACGAAGTCGGACGCGATGGAGACCATCGCGCACCTCGTGGCGGACGTCGCGGCCGGCCGCCTCGGCGCTCCGACGGTGGACGGAGACGTGCTCGACGTGCTGGAGGAGCGCGACGTCGCCTTCACGACGTGGGACGGCTGGCTCGCCCTCGACGCGCACGAGCGCGAGCTGGGCGCGAACCACCTCCACACGCGCGAGCGCGTCAAGGTCGTGCCGCGCGACGAGCAGGTCGCGATCTCGCGCGGAGCGCTCGTCCCGTGACCTATGTGATCGCCCTGCCGTGCGTGGATGTGAAGGACCGCGCCTGCATCGACGAGTGCCCGGTGGACTGCATCTACGAGGGTGAGCGGTCGCTGTACATCCACCCCGACGAGTGCGTGGACTGCGGCGCCTGCGAGCCGGTGTGCCCGGTCGAGGCGATCTACTACGAGGACGACCTGCCGGAGGAATGGCAGGACTACTACACCGCGAACGTCGAGTTCTTCGACGACATCGGGTCGCCCGGCGGTGCGGCCAAGACCGGCGTCATCGCGAAGGATCACCCCGTCATCGCGGCGCTTCCTCCCCAAGGAGACGGCCATGACTGATCCCACTCCTCCCGCACCCTCGACCGAGGTCGACGTCGTCATCGTCGGCGGGGGCCCTGCCGGGCTGTCGGCGGCGCTCAACCTCGGACGCGCCCGTGCGTCCGTCGTCCTCATCGACGCCGGTCGTCCGCGCAACGCCGCGACCCTGCGCTCGCACGGCTTCCTCACGCGCGACGGGGTTCCGCCGCTCGAGCTGCGCAAGCTCGCACGCGCCGAGCTCGCCGCCTACCCCAACGTGCAGGTGTTCGACCGGACCGTGGTGACCGCGCTGCAGGAGCGCGACTGCGGCGAGGGCCTCCGCTTCCTCGCGGCGCTCCAGGGCCGGGGCGCCGGCATCCCGCCCGCCGTCGCCGCGCGCTCGGTGCTCGTCGCGACAGGCCTGCGCGAGACGCTCCCGGCCATCCCGAGCCTGCGCGCGTTCTACGGCATGACCCTCTTCAGCTGCGCTGCGTGCGACGCGTGGGAACTCCAGGACCGGCCGCTCGCCCTCATCGGCGAGACCCGCGACCTCGCCGCGCGTGCCCGGCTCATCGCCCGCTGGACCGACCGGCTCACGGTCTTCACCAATGGCACCGACGCCGTCGACACGGTCGAAGAGGCCGAGCTCGCAGCATCCGGGATCATCGTCGAACGACGGGTGATCGACGACCTCGAAGGCGACCGCGGCACCGTGACAGCAGTACGCCTCGTCGACGGCGCGCGCGTCGAGATCGACGGCGGGTTCGTGCGCCCGCAGTGGCATCCCGCGCTCGACTTCGTCGGCAGCATCGACCTCGAGCGCGACGGGTTCGGCAACGTGGTGACCGATCGTTCCGGACGCACGTCGGTGCCGGGGCTGTATGCGGCAGGGGATGCTGCGTCCCCCGGTCCGCAGCAGCTCATCGTCGCCGCGGGCCAGGGTGCGCGGGCGGCCGCCGTGCTCGTGCACGATCTCGTCGGGGTGCGCACCGCCCACTGAGCCGATGCGCGCTTCCGAGGCGCGCGCTGCGGGATGTTCACCGATCGGACACCTGCCCGTTCGGTTCCCGGACGCCGAGGTCGACGATGATGTCGCCGATGTCCGACGACCTGACCGACGACGCCGCGGGCGAACTGAAGGCGCTGCGGCTGCGCGCCTACGGACCGGATGCCGACATCGACGGCGATCCGCAGGCGCTGAGCCGGCTCCGCGAGCTCGAAGCGCGAGCCGTCGGCGCGGAAGAGGCTGACGTCCCGCTGGTGGCAGCGGCCGCGCCTCCGGCCACAGGGCGGGACGAACCGACCGCCACCGTGCCGGTCGTGCCGGTCCCGTGGTGGGAGCGGCACCGCGCGCTCCTGTGGGGCGGATCGCTGCTGATCGCCGCGCTTCTCGGGGCGGGTGTCGCGTCGGTGCAGCTGCCGCAGGGCCGGGAGCAGGTCGCCGATCTCGGCGAGGACGCGGACGGGCTCTGGCCGGAGCAGATGTGGGGGGCGCGGCCGCCGGACGGCGTCACGTTCGACGAGTACCTCGGTCTGACCGCGATCGCCTCGGCCCGCGACTTCGGCAACGGCACCAACAGCACCTGCCTGTGGGTGTACGACTCGGCTTCGGTCAACTTCGGCCTGTCGGCCGGGTCGTGCGCCACCGGGTCGGGTCCCTCGTCGACGACGATCGTCGTCACCCCGCAGGCACCTCCGGCTCTGCTCGACGAGTTCCCCGAAGGCACCACGCTGCAGTTCGTCCGCGACGGTGACCGGGTGATCGTCTACGCCCAGCGACCGTAGGAGCGAGGGGTCACCAGTCGGTGGCGTGGTCGCCGGCGAGCGCCTCGCGGCCCGGCGCGAGCATGTCGTGCACCTGTCCGCCGTGGGTTCGGGCGGGCGCGACCGTGTCGGGCCAGCCGGCGATCTGCTGCTCGGCCCACTCGGTCCACGAGATGACGTGCTCGTAGTGGCCGATCATGAACGTGTTGGCGAGTGCGAACAGGTGCTTGCGCTCGGGGAACGTGCCGCCGGTCTCGCTGATGTACGCGGCGTATCGCGCGAACATCTCGCGGTTCGCGAGCGCCTGCTCCCGGGTACGGGCGAGGGTCGCACGGAGGTCGTCGAGCGAGCCCTGGTCTGACAGGAGCACCCGCACCATGCCCTCGAACTCCAGGGTCGGCGGGCGCGGCGTGGTGCGCAGCCACGCGGCGAGCGCCTCGCGCCCTTCCGGCGTGATGGAGTAGATCGTGCGGGCGCGTTTGCCCGTGTGCTCCTGCCGGGTCTCGACGAACCCGGCAGAGTGCAGGCGGTTGAGCACGGCGTAGCGTCCGCGATCGGCGGACGGCCAGAGCTCCGAGACGCCGCGCCCGAGCTGCTCGGCGAGCTGGTACGCCGACCAGTCCCGTCCGGCCAGCAGACCCAGCGTGAGGTACCCCGTGATCGAGGGTTCGCGTTCGGGCACGACAAAACTCCTTCCCCGTCGGCACTCGGGTCACGTCGCGGAACAAAAAGATTACCCCGCGGACGCAGGAAGGACCATATACTGCAGAATGCAGTAACCATCGGCGCGGCCACCTGTGTGGGGACACGGACCGTCGTCGTGGGTGGGACTCACGCGTGGGGACGCGGGCCCGCCTTCGCGGCGGGTGATCTGGGGATCGCCCGCCGCACATCTCTCTGCCCACCGGTCATCGTCGGGTCTGTTCCGACCCCGACAGCCGCTGCGCGAGGTAGATCGGCACGATCGACACGATCACCAGCACCACGGCGATGACCGAGACGACCGGGGCCTGGTTCGGGCGGAACATGTTGTTGAGGATGTAGATCGGCAGCGTCGTCACGCCGGACCCTGCCGTGAACGTCGTGACGATGATCTCGTCGAAACTCAGCGCGAACGCGAGCAGCGCCCCCGCGAGCAGCGCCGAGCGCAGCTGTGGGAAGGTCACGAGGCGGAACGTCGTCCAGATGCCGGCGCCCAGGTCCGCGGACGCCTCCTCGAGGTTCGTGCCGGTGCGCCGGAGACGGGCGATGACGTTGTTGAAGACCGTCACGATGCAGAAGGTCGCGTGGGCGATCACCACCGTCCAGATCGACAGCGGCACACCCATGATGGTGCGGAAGAAGTTGTTCAGAGCGATGCCCGTGATGATGCCGGGCAGCGCGATCGGCAGGATGATCAGCAGCGAGATCGCGTCGCGGCCGAAGAACTCGAACCGCTGGAGCGCGATCGAGATGAGCGTGCCCAGCACGAGCGAGATCGCCGTCGCGACCAGCGCGATCGCGACGCTCGTGCCCACCGCCTCGATCGCCCCGGTGCTCTGGAACGCCTTGCCCCACCACTCCAGCGTGAACCCCGGTGGCGGCCAGCTGAGCGACGTCGACGTCGAGAACGAGTTGACGAGGACCACGAACAGCGGCAGGTAGACGACCAGCAGGATGAGCGCGGTGACGACGCCGAGCACGGTGCGGGAGAGTCGCGAGAGTCGCATCGGCGGGTCCTAGAGGTTGTTGAGGGCGCCGGTGCGCCGCACGAGGGCCAGGTAGCCGAAGATGATCACGATCGGGATGAGCGCGATCGCCGCGGCGAGCGGCAGGTTGTTGGCCGCGCCGACGTTGGTGTACACGAGGTTGCCGAGCATCTGGTTGGTGCCGCCCACGATGTTGACGGTGATGTAGTCGCCGAGCGACAGCGAGAAGGCGAAGATCGTGCCCGCGATGATCGCCGGGAACGCCAGCGGCAGGACGACGGATCCGAGCGTCCGCCAGGATTTCCCCCCGAGGTCTGCGGACGCCTCGAGCAGCGAGTCCGGCACGCGCTCGAGCCCCGCGTAGATGGGGAGGATCACGTACGGCAGCCACAGGTACGACAGCGTGATGATGGTCGCCGTGAGGCCGTAGCCCGGGGTGTGCAGGCCGAACGGGGCCAGGATCCACTCGAGGATGCCCTCCTGCGACAACACCGATCGCCACGCGTACGCCTTCACGAGATAACTCGCCCACAGCGGCATGAGGACGGCGATGACGAGGAGGCGCTGCGTTCGTGGCGAGGCGACCTTCGCCATGAAGAACGCGATGGGAAGGGCGATCGCCACGTCGATCACGGTCACCAGGAGCGCGATCCCGACCGTGCGCAGCGTCACGGTCTGATAGAGCGACCCCGTGACGACGGTGACGATGTTGTCGAGCGTCCAGTCGGTGATGATCTCGCCGGTGAAGGAGTCCACCTGCCAGAACGCCGTGACCAGCAGCAGGGCCAGCGCCACGATGTACACCACGACCAGCCAGAACAGCGGGGCGGTGAGCAGGAACGCCAGCCGGAACCGCGGGTGCGCGCTCAGCCACGCCGACGAGCGTCGCGCGGGCGTCGCCCGCGGCGGCGGCACGGTGCGGGCGGGCGGCGGGGCGGTCGCGGTGTCGGTCATCGAGTGCCTCCGGTTCGGGATCCGTTCAAGCCGGGGGCGGAGGCATCCGTCCGCCCCCGGCGCGCTGCGTGAGTCAGCCCTTGATCTCGGACCAGGCCTCGGTCCACGCCGAGTAGTCCATGCACTGGACGTCGGTGCGACCGTCGAGGCATTCGGCGATGGGCGTCGTCCAGTACCAGATCTGCGACGCGTAGTCGGCGTCGCCGGCGTGGTAGGCCTCGCAGTCCTCGCGGAAGTCGCAGGCCGCCTGGCTCGACGGCGCCTCACCGAAGTACGAGGTCGCGACGCCGTTGACCTCGGGGCTGGAGATCCAGTCCAGCCACGCGTACGAGCAGTTCGGGCTCTTGGTCGTCGACGAGATCATCCACGTGTCCGACCAGCCGGTGGCCCCTTCTTCGGGCAGGACGACGTCGGTGGTCGCGCCCTCGCCGGCCAGGACGTTCTGGATCACCTGCCACGTCGTGCCCGCGACGGAGTCGCCGGTCTCGAACGCCTGCACCTCCTTCAGATAGTCCGACCAGTACTCGCCCACGTGCTGCCGCTGCTCCTTGAGCAGATCGACCGCCGCCTGGAACTGCGTCTCGTCGAGCGCGTACGGGTTCTCGATCCCGAGGTCGGACTGGTGGGCCATCAGGTACACGGCCGCATCGGCGATGTAGATCGGGTTGTCGTAGGCGGTGATCCTGCCCGTGTGGTCGCCCGCCTTGTCGAAGACGACGTCCCACGACGTGGGCGCGGGGGTCACCACGTCCGTGTTGTAGAGCAGCAGGTTGGCGCCGTACCCGTGCGGCACCCCGTAGTGCTCGCCGTCGACGGTGTTCCACGGCTGGTCCTTGAGGAAGTCGTAGATGCCCGCGTAGCTCGGGATGAGGTCGACGTTGACCGGCTGCACGTCACCGGCGGCGATGAGACGCAGCGACGCGTCGCCCGATGCCGACACGACGTCGTACTCACCGGTCTTCATGAGATTGACGGCCTCGTCGGAGGTGTTGAACGTCTTCGAGGTGACCTGGCAGCCGGTCTTCTCCTCGAAGCCGGTGACCCAGTCGTAGTCGGGGCTGTTGCTGCCGTCCTCGACGTAGCCGGCCCACGCGATGATCGAGACTCCGTCCTCGTAGTCTCCGAGCTCGTCGACGGCCTGGGTGGGGGCGCTGCCCCCGCCGCTGGACGTGCCGCAGCCGGCCAGGACGGCGATCGAACCGATCGCCAGGGCGGTCGCGGCGATGCGCCGTCCCCGTGATGTGCGCAACATGGTGGTTCCTCTCGGTGCTGTTGATTTCGGGCTGTGCTGTTGTGTGCTCCGGGGCGCGGGCGCCCAGGTCGGGGTGGGATCAAGTGCCGGGCGGGATCAAGTGCCGGGCGGGATCAACGAGACGACGTCCTCGTCGTGCCATGTGACGTGCACGCGATTCCCGCGGTCGTCGTCGGCCAGGCGGGTGCGGTCGTTGCGTTCGAGCACGGTCACCCGCATGCCGGCATCCAGATCGATGACGCGACGGATGCCGCTTCCCACGTAGATCGACTCGACCACGGTTCCCTCGGCCGAGTGCTCTCCCGGCGCCGAGGCGGCTGACGAAGCCAGCGTGAGCTTCTCGGGGCGGATGGAGTGTTCGCCCTCGCGCCCGATGAGGGTCGCGGACCGCTCGTGGTCGAACAGGTTGGAGGTGCCGACGAAGTCAGCGACGAATCGCGACGCCGGACGCTCGTAGAGGTCCTGCGGAGTGCCGAGCTGGATGATCCGGCCGTCGTGGAACACCGCGATCCGGTCGGAGAGCGTCAGCGCCTCCTCCTGATCGTGCGTCACGAAGATGAACGTGATGCCGAGGTCGCGCTGGATCTGCTTGAGCTCGACCTGCATCTGCTCGCGGAGCTTGAGGTCGAGCGCGCCGAGCGGTTCGTCGAGGAGGAGCACCTTCGGCTGCACGACGGTGGCGCGGGCGAGCGCCACCCGCTGGCGCTGACCGCCCGAGAGCTGCGAGGGCTTGCGCGCCGCCATCTGGTCGAGCCGCACCGCGGCGAGCGCCGCCATCGCCAGATCGCGGCGCTTCGCGCGCCCCATCCCCCGGACGCGCAGGCCGTAGGCGACGTTGTCGAGCACGGTCATATGGGGAAAGAGCGCGTAGTCCTGAAAGACGGTGTTCACGTCGCGGTCGAAGGGCGCCTTCTTCGTGACGTCCTGCCCGAACAGCTGGATCGATCCGTCGGTCGGCTGCTCGAAGCCGGCGATCAGTCGCAGCACGGTGGTCTTGCCCGACCCCGAGGGCCCCAGCATCGAGAAGAACTCCCCGGCGGCGATCTCGAGGTCGACGTGGTCGACGGCCGTGACGGCTCCGAACTCCTTCGTGAGTCCGGTCAGCCGGATGGCAGGCTGCTGCTCGCTCATGACGTCTCCCTCGATGTCGATGGAAGTTAATCATATGGATCCATATGTCAAAAGGGGGGCGGCCGTGTTACGGTCGGGTCACAGTTGCGGAGGACGCCCTCTTCCGCCATCCACCCGGGGGTCCCATGCCGCACGCGACGGGAAGAGTCGACGCCGCCCGCGCCGTCGTCTTCGCCCCGCTGGACGGCACCGGCAGGGCCGAGCTCGTCGAGAAGCGGCTCACCGATGCGATCGTGACCGGCGTCCTCCACGACGGCGAGCGCCTGCCCAGCGAGGCGGACCTCTCGCGCAGCCTGGGAGTGGCCCTGGTCACCGCACGCGAGGCGCTGGAGGTGCTGCGCGACAAAGGGCTCGTCAAGACGCGGCGCGGCCGCGACGGCGGCAGTTTCGTCACCTTCGACCGCGACGCCGCGACCCGTGTGCTGGAGAGGCGCCTGCGCGAACTCAGCCGCATCGAGCTGCGCGACTTCGCGCTGCACACCTCGGCGATCGCCGGCACGGCGGCCGAGACCGCCGCCAACCGCGCAAGCGACGACGACATCGAGACGCTCGTGCGGATCTCCGACGCCGCCGATCTGACGACGGCCGGCGGCGCGAGGCGAGCCGTGAGCCGGTTCCAGCTCGAGGTCGCGGCGGTCAGCCAGTCGCCCCGCCTCGTTCACGAGGAGATGCGCCTGCAGGGAGAGGCAGGTTCCCTCCTCTGGATGTGCCTGCGGGAGCAGGAGTACCGTGACCGCAGCGCCATCGCCCGTGCCCGGGTCATCGACGCCATCCGCGACGTCGCACCCGACAAGGCCCGCGCGGAGACGATCACACATATCAACAGCGCCTTCGAATGGCTCATCGACGAGCGAGCGCGCATCGACGCGCGCACCGAGGACGCAGCATCCGACCCGAAGGACGTCCCATGACCACCATCGCGACCAGGTCTCCGGCCGACGTGGCGATCAGTGTCGCCGCGACCATCGACGGCATCTTCGCCATGATCGACGGGTGGCGCGATCTGCTCGAGCAGCAGCTCGCCTCGGCCCACGCCCTGACGGCGCAGACGATCGATCCGCTCGTCGAGGCGTTCGCCGTGCCGGCCGTCTCAGGAGACACGCTGCTCACCGGCGCGGGATTCGTGGCGGCGCCGGGTGTGCTGACCGACGCCGAATGGCACCTCGCCTGGTGGCTCGGAACCACCGGTTCGACCCACGGGGTGCGGCGGCTGGCGACGATCGACGACCCGACCCACGAGCAGTTCCGCGACTACACCGCACTCGAGTGGTGGCGCGTTCCGCAGACGACGGGCGCGCGGCACCTCACCGGCCCTTACGTCGACTACGTGTGCACGGATGACTACACCGTCACGATCACCACACCCGTGGTGCGTGACGGTGCGATGATCGGCGTCGTCGGAGCGGACGCCCTGGTCGACCGGCTGGAACGCGTGCTCCTTCCGGTGCTGCGCGCGGGCGAGCTACCCGCGACCCTCGTCAACGCCTCGGGCCGGGTCGTGACCTCGACCGACGCGCGCCGCGAGCCGGGATCGATGCTCCGCGGTGACGACCTCACCGCCGCCGTGCGAGCGCTGTCGCCGGCCCCCGTCCGACTGCCGGGCGGCACCTCAGTGCTCGCCTGCGGCGACACGTCGCTCGCCCTCGTCGTCGGAAGCTAGCGCGCCGGGCGCGATGGGGAAGGATGGCCTCGATGTCAACGCCGACCGACTCCTCGCGCGACGAGCTCGCCGCGCTGCGCAAGCGCGCGTACGGACCGGACGCCGACATCCTCGATGACCCCGCCGCACTCGCCCGCCTGAGCGAGCTCGAAGAGCAGGCCGCAGCCGCGAGCGCGGCGAACGTCGCGGCGAGCGCGCGTGTCTCGACCAATGGCGGATCCCCTCGCGGGTCCGCCTTCGACGACGATGACGAGGCCGCGGCACTGCAGGCCGTCGCCGTGCCCCCATCGGAGGAGACGGATGCCGCGGCCGCAGCGGACCCGATCACAGCCGTTCGCGACGAGCACGGCTCTCTCGCGGAGGCTCTGAGCGCGGATGACCGCTCGGGCGGACCGGTCCCCACGCCCCCTCCGGTCGCCGCTGGCGCGTCGGCCGGAGCCTCCGGGCGCGTGGGCCCAGCCGCCGGCTCGGGCAGCGATGCCGGCGATGACGTCGACCCCGACGCTGTCGAGAACGCGCCCGCTCGCCCGTGGTGGCGGCGCACACCTGTCGTGTGGGCAGCCTCGGTCGTCGTCGCGATGCTCGTCGGCGTCGGACTGACGGTGCTCGTGCAGAGCATGGAGGCGGGCCGGGTAGGCGTGCTCGGAGTGGACCCCGACGCCGACTGGCCGGAGGAGGTCTGGGGCGGCCCGACCGAGGACTCCCTCGCCTTCGAGTCGTTCTACGGCCTCTCGGTGCTGTCGCAGCCGCAGGTCACGGGTGACGGGACCCAGGGGGCTGTCCCCTGTCTGATCGTTTTCAGCGGGGTGGGTGACAACCCCTCCTACCTCGGCGGCGCGTGCGGTGCGGGCCCGTTCCCGGCACAGGCGGCGCTGGTGGTCGGACGGCAGGCGCCGTCAGAGCTGCGCGATCGCTTCGCCGAGGGCACGGCGCTGCAGTTCGTGCTCGACGGCGAGCAGGTGCACGTGTACGCGCGCGAGCCGGGCATCGTCGAGCCCGCGCCCTGAGTGTTTCAGGCGCCGCGGCTCCCGGCATCCGTCGCGCCGACGTCGCTGCGGTGGAAGTTCTGGAAGGAACGGGATGCCGTGGGCCCGCGCTGCCCCTGATACCTGTTGCCATACGGCCCCGAGCCGTAGGGGCTCTCGGCGGGCGAGGTGAGGCGGAAGTAGCAGACCTGGCCGATCTTCATGCCGGGCCAGAGCTTGATGGGCAGCGTCGCGACGTTGGAGAGCTCGAGCGTGACGTGGCCCGAGAAGCCGGGGTCGATGAAGCCCGCGGTCGAGTGGGTCAACAGCCCCAGACGGCCGAGCGACGACTTGCCCTCGAGGCGGGCCGCGATGTCGTCGGGAAGCGTGATCTGCTCGAACGTCGAGCCGAGCGCGAACTCGCCCGGGTGGAGGATGAACGGCTCTTCGGGGTCGACCTCGATGAGGCGCGTCAGCTCGGGCTGGTCTTCGGCGGGATCGATGAACGGGTACTTGTGGTTGTCGAACAGCCGGAAGTACCGGTCGAGCCGCACGTCGACGCTCGACGGCTGCACCATCGCGGGGTCCCAGGGGTCGAGCGCGAGGCGCCCCGCGTCGATCTCGAGCCGGATGTCGCGGTCACTCAGCAGCACGGAGCCAGCCTATCCGGACCGTGCTGTTATGCTGGCCGGGCGCTGTAACAGGCGCGCGAGCGCCGGGGTGCCGGCGTCCGGGGCTGTAGTTCAATGGCAGAACTTCTGCTTCCCAAGCAGACAGCGCGGGTTCGATTCCCGTCAGCCCCTCCATGTCTCCCGCGATCGCCGCCCACGAGTACTCGCCCTGGGATTTCTGGAGCGAGGCGACGCCGTCCGAACGCGAAGCGCAGCTGCTCCTCCAGCAGACCGTCGTCGCGGGCCGTCCCGACCACGAGCTCGGCGAGCAGTGCTTCCTCTCCGAGCTCGCCTCGATCGACAACGACTCGCTGCGCCTCGGCGACCGCACGTACGTCGCGGCGGGCGCCTATCTCACCGGCGACCTGCGGGCCGGCGCCGACTGCAGCATCAACCCGTACACGGTGATCCGCGGCCGCGTCACGATGGGCGACGGCGTCCGCATCGGCGCGCACACCTCGATCCTCGGCTTCAACCACTCGATGGAGTCCGGCACGCCCGTCTTCCGCCAGCCCTTGACCTCCAAAGGCATCGAGATCGGCGACGACGTGTGGATCGGCTCGCACGTCGTGATCCTCGACGGCGTCAGCGTCGGGTCGCACTCCGTGCTCGCCGCCAGCGCGGTCGTGACCAAGGACGTTCCGGCGGGCGCCGTCGTCGGAGGGAACCCCGCGCGGTTCATCCGCTGGCGCGTCGAGCCCGACGACACCGGCATCCACCCCGATGCTGCGGCGGATGCTGCCGCCCGAGGCACCGAGGAGCGCCCCGACTCCCCCGAACCACGGGAGCCCGTGGAGACACCGTCGGCAGTGCTCGCCGCGCTGGCCACGGCCGCGTCGGAGGGTGGGGTCTCACCCGAGCTCCTGTCCGTGCCCGAGCTCCGGCCCGCGCCCATGCCGCTGTCCGGGGCGTCCGACGCCGACCCCGCTCACATGCCGGCCAACGCCATCGCCATCGCACCCGACGCCCGGACTGCGACGTCTGACAACGTCGTGACCGCCGCCGCCACCTCGCCCGCGACCGACGACACCGCAGGCCTGGCCGAACGCGTCGCCGAGCTGGCGGCGCGCGCGAGGGACGAGGCATCCGTCGTCCTGCAGCGCGCGTGGAACGACGACCTCGGACTCTTCACGGACCGCCCCGGCGCCGCCCCGACCGTACGCGCCCAGGCGGACGCGATCGAGATCGCAGACCTGCTGCTCGGCGCCGCGCCACCGCAGACGTCGGTGGAAGCGCAGATTCGTCGTCTACAGCGATGGCAGGACGCCGCGACCGGCGCGGTCGCTCCTCTCGATGCGGACGGACGTCAGCGGGAGGGCCTCGGGTTCTCCCACGAGGATGTCGCGTACCACGTGCTGAGCACGGGCTACGCGCTGGATCTGCTGGGGTCGGAATTTCCGGCTCCTCTCACATGGGTGACCGCGGCGACCCCCGAACTGGTCGTCGAGTTCTGCGAGAGTCTGCCGTGGGCCACCGACGCGTGGGGCGCCGGACACCACATCGACGGCTTCGGCACCGCGATTCTGTGGACGAAGCGGGCGGGGCATCCGATTCCGGCCGGTGTGGAGGAGGCGTTGTTCGGCTGGCTGCTGCTCAACACCGACCCGCAGACCGGCATGTGGGGCTCGGCCACGTCCGACCGCGGGCTTCTCCCCGTCGTGAATGGGTTCTACCGGGCGTCGCGCGGCACGTTCGCGCAGTTCGGCGTGCCGCTCCCCCACCCGGATCGCGTGATCGACACCGTGCTGCGCCATGCGCGCGATCCGCGCTGGTTCGCACCCGGCGCGCGCAACGCGTGCAACGTGCTCGACGTCGCGCACCCGCTGTGGCTAGCCCGCGGAAGCGGCTACCGCGACGACGAGGTGCGAGAGCTGGCCGCGCGCCTGCTCTCCGACGCGCTGGCGACGTGGGTGCCCGGCGCCGGGTTCTCGTTCCGCGAGCCGAGCCCGGCGACGCGCGGACTCACCGACACCGAGCCGGGTCTCCAGGGGACGGAGATGTGGCTCGCGATCCTCTGGTACCTCGCGGACCTCGCCGGCGTCGCCGACGCGCTCGGTTATCGCCCGCGCGGTGTGCACCGACCGGAGCCGGCCGCCACGCTGCGATAGCCGGCATCCGTTCGCGACTCGATCAGCGCCGCCGAGTCGGGGCGAGCACCAGCAGCCACGACGAGTAGTGCTCGATGACCGAGCCTCCGAGGTGCTTCACCGCCGCGACCGCCTGCTCCACCTCCGCCGGCGACCAGTCACTGAAGGTGCGGAAGAGGCGCCCGATCGCCGCGGCTTCGAGGTCGACGGTCCATCGGTAGGTCGAGACGTCCTCCACGGCGAAAAGGCCCGATGCCGTGAGCGCCTCGGTCATTGCGGCGAGGTCCTCAGCGGGCGGCCCCGGCCGCTCGGGCGCGTGGCGCGCGGCGACGACCCCGGCGACGCGTGAGCGGAACGGCGTCTGCGGAGCGTCCGCGTCTCCGAACACATTGCGCCAGACCGCGAAGCGCCCGTTCGGCGCAAGCGTCGTAGATATCTTCGGAAGCATGATGTCGAGATCGAGCCAATGGACGGACGTCGCGGCCACGGCGAGATCGAAGCGGCCGGCGGGGAGCTCGACGCCCTCGGCCCGGGAGGCGATCACTCGTGCCGCAGGATGGGCTGCCTCGAGCAGGGTCGCGAGGCGCCGCCCCGGCTCGATTGCGATGACCCTCATTCCGGCCGCGAGCAACGGGCCCGTCGCCTGCCCGCTCCCCGCACCCAGGTCGAGGGCCGTCCGCCCGGACTCCAGCAGACCGAGCATGCGCAGCCGATCCCACAACGCCTGCGGATACGGCGGGCGCGCCGAGTCGTATTCTTCGGCGCCTTCCTCGAAGTGCGTTGCACCCGGCATGCGAGCGAGCGTAGACCCGCTCTCCACCGTGGGCGACGTGCACGGCGCGTGCGCCGATCGCGAATGTCGTCAGGCCGTCGCCGGGCAGGGCGATCAATGTCGGAGGTTCTTCGTATCTTTGTTCTATGAGCTTTCCGGCCTCTCCCTCTCCCGCGACGCGGTTGACGGATGCTGCTGCCCGCGTGGCCTCGCGACTCGGCGACGGCGTAGCCGAGGTGACAGAGCTTGCCGACGACGAACTCCTGGGACTGCTCACCGACACGACCGAGGCGCGGAAGGCGCTCGAGCTGATCGTCGCGGGCGCCTCGGCAGAGGTGTCGCGGCGCTCGTCCCGAGAGCTCGGGTACGGCGGGCTGGCTCAGCGGAAAGGCCTGCGCACCGGCACGGCGCTCGTGCAGCACATCACCGGCCTCGGGCGTGGAGACGTGACAAGAGCTGTCGATGCGGGCAGGGAGCTCGCTCCGACGGTGGCGGTGCCGGTGGCCGGGGTGGTGCCGGTGGGCGGGGCGGACGGCGCGGACGCGCCGCCGACGCCGGCGGTCGACGAGTGGCTCGGCATGCTTCGGGGCGCACTCGGGTCCGGACGCCTGACGCAGGCGCAGTTCCAGGCGATTCGTGCGGGGCTCGGCGAGCCGCCTGTCGAGCGCTACCCCGAGCTGGCGCCGGACTTCCTCCCGCAGGCCTGGGCTCGCGCCGTGCACGTGCTGCTCGACGAAGCGAACGGACTCTCCGTGGAAGATCTCCGCAACCAGGCGCGCATCGCCCGAGACCGACTCGATCCGGTCGGGGTGACGCTGCGGTTCGAAGAGCGCTTCGCCGCGCGGTCGTTCCGCAGCTGGACCGACCAGGACGGCCAGCGCCACGCGCACATCCTCTTCGATGATGAGGCGGGCGCGTGGGTGGACGCGCTCCTGCAGGCCGCGCTGCGTCCGCGGCGAGGACCGCGATTCGTCGGCACGGACGCCGGGGAGAAGACGCGCGCGGCGGAAGCCGACGAGCGGTCGAACGAGCAGCTGCAGTACGACACGATCATGGCAGTGATGCGCACGGGCGCGAACGCCGATCCTCAGCAGGCCTTCGGCGACCGGCAGCCGGGTGTGCGCATCGTGGTCGAAGCGTCTGCCGTTGCCGGCCGTGATGAGCGCAGTGAGATGCAGGTGACCGGGGTCGGCCACATCGAAGACGGTGGACAAGCGCTGCCCGGCGGGGTCATCGAGGCACGTCTGTGCGACTCCGGGGTCATCCCCGTGATGTGGGGGCCCGACGGTCGCCCACTCGACGTCGGGCGCGAGCTCCGCCTGTTCACGAGAAAGCAGCGCATCGCGATCGCCGCCCGCGACGGCGGCTGTATGTGGCCGTCCTGCGGCGCCCCGATCTCGCAATGCGAGTACCACCACATCGATCACTGGTGGGAGGATCACGGCCGCACCGACGTCGACGACGGGATCGCCCTCTGCCGCAACTGCCACCTGCGGCTTCACAACCAGCGATGGCGCATCACGCGCACACGAGATCCGATCACCGATGCCGACACGTACTGGCTCCACCCGCCGCCCGACCCGCTCACGGGTGAGATCGGCGAGCCCGTCGAGCTGAGGTCGAAGTCGCCCCGACGATTCGAGGCGGCATGACGAGCGGATGGGCGTCGCGAGCGGGCGTGTGGCGAGGGGTGTGCGGGCGCGGCGAGCGGGCGCAGCGGGCGGGCGCCGCGGGCGGGCGCGGCGAGCGGGTGCGGTGAGCGGGCGCGGCGAGCGGGCGCGGCGAGCGGGCGCGGCGAGCGGGCGCGGCGAGCGGGCGCGGCGAGCGGGCGCGGCGAGCGGGCGCGGCGAGCGGGCGCGGCGAGCGGGTGCGTGGAATTGGCGCAGCCCCGGGGCGCAGTGGGAGGCTGGGGAGCATGGCGGTCATGGTCGTTCCCTATTCGGACGAGTGGCCGGAGCAGTTCGAGCGCGCGGCAACCGAGCTTCGGCGGGCGCTGGAGGGCGTCCCGGTGCTCGCCATCGAGCACGTGGGGTCGACGGCGGTGCCAGGGCTGGCGGCGAAACCTGTCATCGACATCGATGTCGTCGTCGAGCGAGCCCACGTCGAAGGCGCGATCGCCGCGCTCATCGCGGCGGGATACACGCACCGCGGCGACCTGGGCGTCACCGATCGGGAGTCGATGGCGGCACCCGACGACAATCCGCGCAGGAACGTCTATGTGTGCGTCGAGGGGACGCTGCACCTGCGCAACCACCTCGCGGTGCGGGCCATCCTCAGGGATCGAGACGATCTCCGCGATCGGTACGGTGCGGTCAAGACCGAGCTCGCACGCGATCCAGGCATGGACATCGAGACCTACCTGGCGCTCAAATCACCGGTGCTGCAGGAGGTGCTCGCCCTGTCAGATCTCACCGACGCGGAGAAGCGCGCGATCCTCGCCCTCAACACGAGCTTCTGAGCGGAGGTCGCGGCGCAGCATCCGCTGTTCTGCGCGTCGATGCCCCGCGAGCACTCCCTGCCGTACTGTGAGCGGATGGCGTTCGATCCCAGTGACGTTCCGGCATTCGTGGCCTTCGTGCGTGCCGAAGCGCAGGGCGTCATCGCGACCGTATCGCCGTCGGGGGCGCCCGAGGCGGCGCTCGTCGGAATCGCCGCACTCGACGACGGCACCCTCGTGTTCGACACGCTCGTCGGGTCACGAAAGGCTGAGAACCTCCGCCACGACCATCGCATCGCCGTCGTCGTCGGGACGGACGGCGCGGTGTCCGCGCAGATCGACGGCTTCGGGACGATCGTCCACGGCACGCTCCGCGAAGAGTACGGCGGCGCCTACAACGCGCAGTTCCCCGGATCCCGGGCGCTGGACCCGGAATTCGCCGTCGTCGTCGTGCGACCGGCGTGGGTTCGGGTCTACGACGCGGCGGCGAATCCCGCCCACGTCACCGAAGCCCGCTGGTGACCTTTTCGGCACCGACGACCGCCGGGTGCAGGTGCTCGGACGAGAGCGCCACGACCGCCTGACGAGCGCCGGCGGCGAGGCATCCATCCAGGTCCGCACCCGAGAGCGACGCGGCGAGGAACCCGGCGAAGAACGCGTCGCCCGCACCGTTCGTGTCGACGACATCGACCGGCGCGGCATCGACGGCCGCGCGCTCCCCGGAGGCGGCGAGGGCGATGGCGCCGCGCGCGCCGAGCGTGCAGACGGCAAGCCGCGGTCCACGGTCGAGGCAGCTCCGCATCAGCGCCCACGGATCGTCGGTCGCATCGTCGTTCATGAAGACGACGTCGGCGGCCCGGAGGAACGGCTCGTGGAACTGCGCAGCCCCGTCGTAGTCGTGGAGGTCGGTCCAGATCGGAGCGCTCGCAGCGCCGGCGAGGCGGCGTTCCACGATCGTCGCGCCTACCCCGCTGAGATCGACCACCGCGATGTCCGCGTCGGCGAGGTCGGCCTCGATACGGCCGATCTCCTCGTCGGATGCTGCCGACGGCGTCGCGAGGTAGAGGCTCACGCGCTCCCCCGCCGCGGTCATCAGGTTCGCGTGCCGCTCGGTGCGCTCCGAAGGAGAGGCCGAGACCCGGACGCCTGCCGCATCGAGCGCGGCAGATACGCGCCGGCCGTCGTCGTCGGCGCCCAGCAGCGCGTGGAGCGTGACGTCGACGCCGCGGTCGGCGAGGTGCAGCGCCTTGCCGGCCGACGTCCCGCCGAGCGTGTGCAGGTCGCCGAGCGCGAACTGCATGTGCGGCGCCGGTTCGGGCAGGCGGTCGAGGAGGATGAGGTGGTTCCACGAGGCGGGTCCGCACACGGCGACCCGGGCGTCAGACGCGAGAGGCATCCGCCTAGTCAACCAGCCGCCTCTCAGCGAGACGACGAATCGACTTCCCGTGCCGGCGGGCGCCGCAGGTCGAAGCCAGGGAGGCGACCGCACGGCGCAGTCAGGTCCGGCGCGGGTACCCCTGGTTGGCTTCGACGAAGACGTCGCTCCGGCACCCTAGAGCGCCATCAACGACTGCTCCGACCCGCACGCGGGCGGGATCCGTCGCGTCCGGCTACTCCTCGAGCGGGCCGAGGTCTGGCTCGGCGACGAAGCGCGCCTCAGCCTCGGTCACACGATCCAGCTCGACCACCACGACGACGTTCTCCCCCGCGGTCAATGCGGCAGCCGGCACGTAGAGGGTGCGCTGCGGGCCGCTCGACCAGTAGCGGCCGAGAAGGAAGCCGTTCACGAGCGCGAAGCCCTTGCCCCAGCCCTTCGTGTCGAGGAAGAGGTCGGTCGGCTCGTCGACCGAGAACGAACCCCGCAGCACGAACGGGGCGACGTCGGCCTCCGCGGAGGCGGCGGTCGCAGCATCCCGTGCCGAAGCACCCAGGGCGGCGACGTCGATGGGCGTCGCGGTCCACCCGGTGAGGGGCTCACCCGCCAGCGTCACCGGACCGAAGAGACCCTTCGGTTCACCGAGGCGCACGTCGTAGTTGACGCGGCCCTGCTCCTCCACGAGCACCCGCACTCGGCGACCGGCGGGAACGACGAGCGCATCCTCGTGACGAGTCCGCGACAGCGTGCCCACCGCCACACCGTCGACCGAGACCCACGCGTGGTCGCGCACCTCGCCGAAGCGCAGCACTCCCCCGCGGTCGTCGAGCTCGGCCTCGTACGCGACGAGCGCGCTCAGGTGTTCGAGCTGCTCGAACGTCGGCGGCAGTTCATGACGGGAACCGGATGCTGCCGCCTCGGTCGCGACCGGCTCCAGTGCGACCGCGAATGCCGGCGCGGGCCCGCTGACCGCGGGCACCTCGTCGGGCACCGGCGCGTACTTCGCGATGACGTCACGGAACGCGAAGTACTTCTCGGTCGGATCACCACGCTCGTCGAGCGGGGCGTCGTAGTCGTACGACGTCACGATCGGCAGGTAGCGGCCCTTGTCGTTCGCGCCGTTCGTCAGCCCGAAGTTGGTGCCGCCGTGGAACATGTAGAAGTTCACGGACGCGCCCGACGCGAGCAGCGTGTCGAGCTCGGCGGCCGACGCCGCCGCCGGGGTCGTGTGGTGGGTGTTGCCCCACCAGTCGAACCAGCCGTCCCAGAACTCTGCGCACATGAGCGGCCCGGTGGGCTGGTGGCGGCGCAGGGTCTCGAGGCGTTCGGCCGCGCGAGACCCGAACGAGCCTGTGAGGTGCACCCCCGCGACGCTGCCGTCGCTGAGCATCTGGTCGGTCGGCTGATCGATCGTGGTGAGCGGAACGGTGATGCCCGCGCCCTTCGTCACCCGCACGAGGTGCTCGAGGTAGGCGGTGTCGCTGGCGTACGCGCCGTACTCGTTCTCGATCTGCACCAGGATGACGGGTCCGCCGCGGTCGATCTGGTGCGGAGCCACGATCTCGTACACGCGCTCGAGGTACGCGGTTACCTCTTCGAGGTAGCGGGGCTCGGAACGGCGAAGGCCGACGCCCTCGAGCGCCGTCAGCCAGACGGGGAGTCCCCCGTTGTGCCATTCGGCGCAGATGTAGGGACCGGGCCGCACGATCGCGTGCATGCCCTCCGCCGCGACGAGGTCGAGGAACCGGCTGAGGTCGTTCCAGCCGGTCGCGTCCCACTCGCCGCGCACCGGCTCGTGGGCGTTCCACGCGACGTACGTCTCGATGGTGTTGAGCCCCATGAGCTTCGCCTTGCGGATGCGATCGGCCCACTGTCCCGGGTGCACCCGGAAGTAGTGCAGAGCACCGGCGAGCACGCGGAAAGGCTCTCCGTCGAGGAGGAAGTCGGTCTCGCCGATCGCGAACGAGCGCGCTTCGGCGGTCATCGCGCAGCCGGACGCGCGCGCAGCACCGCGGCGAGACGCTCGAGCTGGGATGCGTCTTCGAGGGCCGAGCCGACGGCGGCGACACGTACGCCGGCGTCGAGGAACTCCTCGACGTTCGAGGCGTCGAGCCCGCCGGTGGCGACGAACTTCACCTGCGGGAACGGTCCGCGGATGTGCCTGAACCAGCCGCTGCCGAGCCACGTCGCGGGGAACGCCTTGAGCCACGTCAGCCCGAGCGAGACGGCGAGCTGAACCTCGCTGGGGGTGGCGACCCCCGGGAGGATCGGGATGCCGGCATCCTGCGCCGCCCGGACGACGACCGGGTCGAGTCCCGGCGAGACGAGATACACCGCGCCGGCGTCGGCGGCACGCGCAACCTGCTCGGGCGTGATGATCGTGCCGGCGCCGACGCTCTTGCCGCGGACGTTCGCCGCCTCCACGACGGCGCGCAGAGCCTGCTCGTCCTCGTCGGTCTGCAGCGGCACCTCGACGGAGTCGATTCCGAGGTCCCACGCGGTCTCGGAGAGGCGCACCGAGCGCTCGACGCCCATGCCACGGAGGATCGCCATGAGCGGCGCCCCGGCGAACGCTGTGTCGAACCAGGCGCCCTGGGCGGCAGCTGGGCCCACGCGCCCGGAGGCTCCGGCCGACGCGCCAGCGGCGACCGGAGGGGGCGTGGGGACCGTTGCGCTCGATGAGGTGGGCTGGGAGGTCATTCGCGGGTCCTTCGGGTGTCGGGTTCAGTCATCGTTGCGGGTTGGGGCGCACCGCGTGCGTTCGGGGCGCGGGGCGTGCGCCCCGAACGCTTGGGACGCGCCCCGAACCCGTCATGTCGGGGTCGGGATGCCGGCGGCGGGCTCGTCGATCGAGTCGGTGGTGGTCTGGAGGGTGCGGGCAGCGCGGGCGTGGCCCGCGCGCAGTCGGTCGTTCACCGGGTCGCCCGAGAGCCGGCCCGCGAGGTATCCGCCCGCGAACGCGTCGCCGGCGCCGACCGGTTCGACGACCTCGACGACGAGGGCCGGCTCGAACACCTCGTCGTCCCCGACGAAGGCCGTCGCGCCGATGTCGCCGTCCTTGACGATGAGCTCGGCGACATGCGGCAGGAGGGCACGCACGTCCGCCGCGGTCGGGGTAGACCAGAGCGCCTCAGCCTCGTCGCGCCCCACGAGCACGATGTCGGCGCTGCGGGCGAGCTCGAGCAGGGCCGGCGCGGCGGTCGCGGCATCCCACAGCGGCGCGCGGTGGTTGACGTCGAACGAGACCGGAACGCCGTGTTCCCGGGCGCGACCGATCACACGGGAAAGGAATGCGGCGGCGGACGCCGAGATCGCGGCCGTGATGCCCGAGACGTGCAGCAGGTCGACGCCGTCGAACGACACGTCGGCCGCGTCGGACTCCGACAGATGCGCCGCAGCGGAGCCCCGGCGGTAGTAGAGCACCCCGTTGCCGGGGTCCTTCACGTACAGCCCGGTCGGGTGCCCGTCATCGAACACCACGCGCGAGACGTCCACGCCCCGCCCCGACAGCTGGCGGGCGATGCGGTGCCCGAGAGTATCCTCGCCGAGCCGGCTGAACCAGACGGCGCGGTGACCCAGCGCGGCCACGTGCGCGGCGACGTTCGACTCCGCTCCCCCGGCATCCAGCAGGAACGCGTCGGCGTCGGCGACGGGAGTCGCGACGACGGGCGTCACCATCGCCATGGTCTCGCCGATCGCGAGCAGAGTCCGGGGCACCCCGCCAGCGTAGTCAGCCTGCTCCCCTGTCACGATGTGCCGGTTTCGTCGGCACTTCGCGACAGGTGAGCGGCAGACCACGTGGAGCGGATCGACCGTCCGGTCATCGCAGGTCGGTGACGGGGGCGGCGTCCATGTCGTCGAACGCCTGGTTCTCGCCGGCCATCGCCCAGATGAACGTGTACGAGGAGGTGCCGACGCCGGAGTGCAGCGACCACGAGGGCGAGATGACGGCCTGGCGGTCGGCGATCACGAGGTGACGCGTCTCTTCGCGCTCGCCCATGAGGTGGATGACACGGGCGTCCTCGGGGAGGTCGAAGTACAGGTAGCACTCGGTGCGGCGGTCGTGGGTGTGCGCCGGCATCGTGTTCCACATCGATCCCGGGTGCAGCTCGGTGACGCCCATGACGATCTGGCAGCTCTTCACGCCGTTCTCGTGGATGTACTGGTTGAGCGTGCGGCGGTTGGAGGTCAGCTGGTCGCCGAGCTCACGCACGGTGCCCTCGCCGGGCGACACGAGCGCCGACGGGTACGCGGTGTGCGCGGGAGCCGAGAAGAGGTAGAACTGCGCCCCCGTCTCACCGGAAGCGTCGGCGAACGAGACGTCCTTGATGCCGCGGCCGAGGTACAGGCACGCGCCCTTGACCAGCGTGTAGACCTCGCCGTCGGCGGTGACCGTGCCGGTGCCGCCGACGTTGATGATGCCGACCTCGCGGTGCTCGAGGAAGTAGTCGCTGCGGATCTCGGGGTATCCGCCGAGCTCGAGCACCGAGCCCGCGGGCACGGCGCCGCCGAGCACGATCCGGTCGTGGTGCGTGTACGTGAGGCGGATCTCACCCGGCACGAAGACGTCGGGGATGAGGTACGTGTCGCGCAGGTCCTGCGTCGTCATGCCCGGGATCTGGGCGGGGTTGGTCGCGTAGCGCTGCGGGATGTGCGTCTCGGTCACGAGTTCTCTCCTGGTTCTGCGTGGGGGTGCGTAAGGGTCAGCGGACGAGCCAGCCGCCGTCGACGGGGATGACGGCGCCGGTCACGTAAGCGGCGGCGTCGGAGGCGAGGAAGACGAAGACGCCTTGCAGATCGGATGCCTCGCCCCAGCGTCCTGCGGGGATGCGCGACAGGATCGACGCGGCGCGGTCCTCGTCGGCACGCAGCGGTGCGGTGTTGTCGGTCGCCATGTAGCCGGGGGCGACGGCGTTGACGGTGACGCCCGCAGCCGCCCACTCGTTCGCGAGAGCCTTGGTGAGGCCTGCGACGGCGTGCTTGGAGGCGGTGTATGCCGGAACGAGAATGCCGCCCTGGAACGACAGCATCGACGCGACGTTGATGATGCGTCCCCCGCCGTTCGCGAGCATGTGGCGGCCCGCGGCCTGCGACAGGTGGAACACCGCGTCGAGGTTGATCGCGAGCACGTCGTCCCAGTCCCCGAGCGGGTACTCGGCGGCCGGCGCGCGACGGATGGTGCCGGCGTTGTTCACGAGGATGTCGAGGCCGCCGAGCTCGGCGATGACCTCGTCGACCGCGGCGGACAGCTCGTCGGGCGTGGCCGACACGAGGTCGCGCTGCACGCGGTGGACCCGGCGGCCGGTCGCCTCGATGAGCTCGGCGGTGGCTGACGCGTCGCCGCGGTCGAGGAGCGCCACGTCGGCACCGGCCTCGGCGAGGGCAACGGCAGCGCCCTGGCCGAGACCACGGCTCGAACCGGTGACGAGCGCGACCTTGCCGTCGAGGCGGAACGAATCGAGGATCATGCGGCGGACTCCTGGCTTGCGATGAATCGGGTGGTGAGCTCGCCGAGGCCGGAGATGCGCACGGTGACCGCGTCGCCGTCGGCGAGCGGGCGGTGCGCGTCCTGGGCGGCGGGCAGCTTCTGCGGCGTGCCGGTCGAGACGATGTCGCCCGGCTCGAGGGTCAGCACCTGGCTGAGGTGATGGATGACGTACGCCACGCTGAAGATCGTGGTCGAGGTCGATTGCGACACCGTGACGACCCCGTCGCGCACGACCTCCACGAGGAGGTCCTGAGGGTCCGGCGCGTCATCGGGCGTGACGACCCACGGCCCGAGCGGCGCGAACCCGTCGGAGCACTTTCCCAGTGCCCACTGGCTCTGCCGGCGCTGCCATGCGCGGTCCGACACGTCGTTGAGGATCGTGTACCCGCCGACGTGGTCCAGGGCGTCCTCGAGCGACACGCGCTGGGCGCGACGGCCGATGACCACCGCGACCTCGCCCTCGTAGTCGACGTCGGTCGCGCCCGGCGGGATCACGACGGCGTCGTTCGGGCCGGCGAGCGTATTCGACGTCTTGACGAACACGTCCGGAAACTCGGGGTCGTTCGCGGTCGGGTCGACGCCGTCCGGTACGTGTCCTCGGTAGTTGTACCCGAGGCAGAGGATCTTGCCCGGCGCGACCGGCGCGCGCAGCGCCGAGGCGTCGAACGACGGAAGAGAGTCCGCATCGGCCGACGCCACCGCTTCCCGCGCCGCGTCCAGTGCCGCGTCAGACGACAGCAGCTCCGTCACCGAACCGGCGATCCCGCCGAGGTCGAGCACGCGATCGCCCGCGACGACCGCGGCCGGCCGGGCGTCCCCTGAACCCGCGTAGGTGACGAGCCTCACCAGTACTTCCTCCACTCCGGACGCGCGACGCGCATCAGAGCCTCGAGGTAGAAGTAGTCGCCCCAGAGCGTCCCCTCGTCGACGCCGTTGTCCTTCGGCAGGTCGTAGACCGAGTGCAGGATCAGCGCGTCGGAGTCCTCGGCGTTCACCGGGGTGTAGTTCGCGATGAGCGACGCCAGGATCGAGTGCGCCCGGGCGGTCCACTCGGCGGCGCGCTCAGCATCCGTCTCGACCTTCGCGAGCTCGAGCAGGCCGCACACCGCGATCGCGGCGGCGGAGCTGTCGCGCGGCGCGTCGCTGCCGTCGGTGTAGACGAGGTCCCAGAACGGCACATCGTCGGCCGGCAGGTGGCGCAGGAAGTACTCCGTGCAGCGACGGGATGCCTCGAGCAGGCGCTCGTCGCCGGTCACCGCGTAGTTCATCGCGAAGCCGTAGATGCCCCACGCCTGCCCACGCGCCCAGCACGACTCGTCGGCCGCGCCCTGCTCGGTGCCGCCGCGGAGGGCCTCGCCGGTCTCGGCGTCCCAGTAGAACGTGTGGAACGTCGAGTCGTCGGGGCGGAGGATGTGCTCGCGGAGCTGCGCGGTGTGGCGCACGACGGCGTCCGCGAAGCGCTCCTCGCCGGTCTGCTCGTGGGCCCATGTCAGCAGCGGCATATTCATGAGGCTGTCGATGATGGTGCGTCCGCGCTGGGCGGGGTCGGACAGGTCGCCCCATGCCTGGATGATGCCCGCGGGCTCGAGGAACCGGCGCATCAGGTGGTCGGCGGCGAGCAGCGACGCGTCACGCGCCTTCGGGTCGCCGACCAGGCGCCAGGCGGCGACCGTCGAGAGCGTGTAGAGGAAACCGAGGTCGTGGGTGTCGAGGTCCTCCTCGTCGCGCACGCGACGCTCGAAGTCGGCCGCGTCGATCCGCGCGGCGTCCCGGTAGTCCTCGTCGCCGGTGAGCTCCCACGCGAGCCACAGCAGACCGGTGCGGAAGCTCGTGGTCCAGCCGCGGTTGCCGCCGAGCGGGATGCCGCCCTCGGCGGGACGCAGCTCGTAGCGGTCGTCCACCGTCGTGTCGTCGGGGTACGAGCCCCCGAACTTCGCGATGTTGCGCCGGATCGTCGACAGCGCGGCGGCGATGGCCGCGTCGGTCGTGGTCTCGGTGGTGCCCGCGGCGGGCGAGGTGGACGTCATGGAGAGATTCCTTCTGAGGTATATGCAGAGAACGGATGCCGCGGGCTCAGGCCTGCGCGGCGGCCTTCTCGTCGAGATCGAGAACGGGGCGGAGCGTGAAGCGCGAGTTGGTCCACGCGAAGAAGAGGGCGGCGGAGGCCGTGAGGCCGAGCCCGAGGGCGGGCGCGGTGGCGAACACGGCGACCTGGGCCGCCAGTGCGGCCAGCGACGCGGCCGTGAGGTACCAGCGGCGCAGGCTCAGGTAGAGGCTCGCGCGCAGCACGTCGCGCAGGCGTGCGGTCGGCACCTCGGCGATCGCGACCAGGGCGACGAGCCCGACCGCGATCGCGAGCAGCGCCAGCACCCCGAGGAGCGGGACGGTGAACACGGCGGCGGCCGTGTTCGACAGCATCCGCACGTCCACGAGCAGCACCACGACGACCGCCGCGACCGCGACGCCGATCAGGAGCGCACGACGCCACGTGGCGCGCAGCCCCGCGACGAACGCGCGGATCGGGCCCAGCCCGCCCTCCCCGTGCTCGCGGAACGCGCGGAACGCGGCAGCGAGACCGGGGGCCGCGAGCGGCGCGGCGATCG
Source organism: Microbacterium sp. NPDC056057 (assembly GCF_042266945.1). Classification (NCBI taxonomy): domain Bacteria; kingdom Bacillati; phylum Actinomycetota; class Actinomycetes; order Micrococcales; family Microbacteriaceae; genus Microbacterium; species Microbacterium sp. NPDC056057. The sequence goes on along the minus strand of NZ_JBHJWS010000001.1, from coordinate 675,852 downwards.
CGAGCAGCGGCCACGAGTACAGCGGGTCGGTCGTGACCAGCAGCACCACGAGCGGCAGCGACGACACCACCAGCAGCAGGTTCACGATGAGCCCGAGGTAGATCATCCCGATGAGGGACGCCCACGTCTCGTGCGACACCAACCCGTTGAGCTTCTTCATGGCCTCAGCCCTTCAGACCGCTCGTCGCGATGCCCTCGACGAAGTACTTCTGGCCGAGCAGGAAGATGATCGCGATCGGGACGACCGAGATCGTCAGGCCCGCGAACAGCAGTGCGTAGTTCGTGTCGAAGAGGTTCGAGACGAAGCCCTTGAGGCCGAGCTGGATCGTCCAGAGGTCGGGGTTGCGCAGGTAGATGAGCGGCCCGAGGTAGTCGTTCCAGGTGTTGACGAACGTGAGCAGCGTCAGCGAGGCGAGCGCCGGGATCGACAGCGGCAGCATGATCTTGCGCCAGATCGCGTATTCGCTGAGGCCGTCCAGGCGTGCGGCCTCAGACAGCTCCTCGGGGATCGTCTCGTAGAACTGCTTCATCAGGAACACGCCGAACGCGCCGAACGCCTGCAGCAGGATGATCGACCACAGCGTGTTCGACACCTTGAAGTTCGAGAGCAGGATGAACTGCGGGATCATGTACGACTGCCACGGGACGGCGATCGTGCCGACGTAGAGCAGGAACAGCACGTCGCGTCCGCGGAAACGCATCCGGGCGAAGCCGTACGCCGCGAAGGAGCCGGTCAGCACCTGCAGGAACGTGACGACGACGGCCAGGAACAGCGTGTTGCGGATCCAGACGAGCATGTTCGACTCGGTCCAGATGTCGATGTAGTTCTGCCACACCCACGTCTCGGGGAGCCACTTCACCGGCACCGAGAACACCTCGTTGGCGGACTTGAACGAGCTCAGCACCATCCACACGAACGGCGTGAGGAGTCCGATGGCGAAGATGACGAGTCCGACGTACATCGCGATGCGGGCGATGCGACGGCCGGGGGTCATCTTCTCGGTGTAGGCGACCCGGGGCTGCGGCTCCGGGGTCTCTTCGGCGAGCTTGCGCAGTCCGCGACGTGCGCCCGCGGGGGCGGTGAAGTCGGAGACGAGGAGCTCGGCGTCCTTCTCGATCTGCTCGGCCATCAGCTGCTCCGCTTCTTGTTCCAGAGGAACTGCACGATCGTGACGATGATGCACATGAAGAACAGCGCCACGGCAGCGGCCGACGCGTAGCCGAACTGGCTCTCTTCGAAGCCCTTGCGGTAGATGAACTGCGACATCACGAGGGTGGACTGACCCGGGCCGCCGTCGGTCATGACGAGGATCAGGTCGAAGATCTTGAACGAGTTGATCGTCAGCATCACGGTGACGAAGAACATGGTGGGACGCAGGCACGGCAGGGTCACGTTGACGAACCGCTGCCACACGTTCGCGCCGTCGACGCGAGCGGCCTCGTGCAGCTCGCGCGGGACGGTCTGGAGGCCCGCGAGGAAGAGGATCATGTAGTAGCCCATGTCACGCCACGTGCCGACGATGACGACGGCGGGCATCGCCCACTCGGGGGAGGTGAGCCATCCGGGCGGGTTCTGGATGCCGATGAAGCGGAGGAACTCGTTGATCGGGCCGTACTCGGGGCTGAAGAGCAGGTTCCACACGACCGCGATCGCGACGATCGAGGTGATGTACGGGAAGAACGCGGCGGTGCGGAAGAAGGCGACGCCGCGGAGCTTGTTGTTGAGCAGCAGCGCGAGACCGAGCGAGACGACGATCGTCAGCGGGATGTGCAGCACCGAGTAGTACAGGGTGTTGAGGACCGAGATGCGGAAGCTGCCGTCGCCGATGAGCCGCGTGAAGTTGGCGAGGCCGACCCAGTCGGCCTTGCCGAAGACGTTCCAGTTGGTGAACGACATGTAGAACAGCACGACGATCGGGATGAGCGTGAGCAGCCCGAAGCCGATGAAGTTCGGAAGGATGAAGCTCCACCCGATGAGGGTGTTGCGCAGCCGCAGCTTCGAGCGCCGGCGGCGCACGGGCGGCGGCGCGGTGCCGGCCTCTGTGGCGGTGATGGTCGCCATGGCGGACCTCCAGTGGGGTGGTGAAGTCGGGGGGCGGTGGCCGATCCGCCGCAGGGTGCGGACCGGCCACCGGGTCGGGCCCCGGAGGGCCCGGAGGGATCAGTCGGTGCCGACCTCGTTGGCCACGCGGTCCTGGGCCTCCTTGATGGCGTCCGAGACGCTCTTGGAGCCCGACATGATCGCCGTGTGCATGTCGCCGAGGATGCCCTGGATCGCCGCCGTCTTGCTCGACGTCGGGTTCTCCGGGTGCACCTCGTGCGTCGAGTACGCGAATTTCGACAGGTCGTCGGTGGGAGCGCCATCGACCGAGAAGTAGGTCTCGACGACCGAGTCGGTCAGCAGCGCCGGGGTGATGCCGATGTTCGCGAGCACCTGGGCGCCCTCTTCACCGGCGGCGAAGGCGAGGAACTTCTTGGCCGCGGCCACCTTCGACTCGTCGATGCCGGCGTTGATGCCGAAGCCGGTCGGGTCACCGAAGGTCACGGGGGTGTTGTCCAGACCCGCCGTCTTCGACGAGACCTGCGGGATCGGCGCGATGCCCCACTCGAAGTCATCGGCGTCGCCCGAGGCCTGCTGCGCGATCAGCGTCGCGACGAACCACGTGCCCATCTGGAGCATCGCGGCGTTCTGCTTGCCGAACTCGCCCTGGTAGGTGAGCTGGTTCGCCTTGGCGGTGTTGAAGTCCACCTGGTCGCCGGCCGACTGCAGTGCGAGCACGTTGTCGTAGAACGGCTCCATGTAGTCGTACTCGCCCTTGAGGATGTCGCCGTCGGACTGCGCGTTCGCGAAGCCCTGGACGGTCGACTGCCAGTTGTGCAGGTACGCACCCTTGGCGGAACCGCCCGCAGCGGCGATGCCTTCGGTCAGCGCTGCCGCGGCGTCGCTGTAGTCGTCCCACGTCCACGAGCCGTCAGGGTACTCGACGCCGGCCTGGTCGAAGAGGGCCTTGTTGTAGTACAGGACCCACGAGTCGTTGCGGTAGGGCACCGCGTACGCCGTGCCGTCGACCTCGTACGACTTGGCGCCGCTGATGCCGTCGGGCAGCTCGACATCCGACACGTCGAGGAGCTGGCTGCCCTCGACGAACGTCGGGACGAACTTGACCTCCTTCTGCGTGATGATGTCGGGGCCGGAGCCCGCAGCGAGGTCGGCGGTGAGCAGCGTGTTGTACTCCGCCGCGTCGTAGCCCTTGAGCTCGACCGTGATGTCGGGGTTCTCCTCGTGGAACGCGTCGGCGAGCGCCTGGAACTCCGGCGTCGTGTCGAGGCTCCAGCCCGAGAGGGACAGCGTGACCGGACCCGACGACTCCTCGGGCGCAGCCGCGTCGTCGCCGCCGCCACTGCAGCCGGCGAGAGCGAGCGTTGCGACCACGGCGATGCCGGCCGCGGCAGCGTATGAGCGCTTCATTCTGGGGGTACTCCTTTGTGATTGCGGACCCGTCCTCGGGCCCATAGGGTTACCGGTTCGCGGGGGATCCGGGGTGTGCGAGGCGACTCGTGGTCGCCGTTCCGTCCGGCCAGATGACCGTGGCGGTGGTCTGGTCGCCGTCCTCGTCGAGGACGACCTGTGCGGCATCGGCGGGCGATGCGAGGTCTGCGGTGGTCAGCTCCAGGAGCGTCGCGCTCCACGTGCCGGGCTCGACCGGGAACGACACGAGCGGCACACCGGCGACGGGCCCCAGCGGGCTGGCGTCCTCGCGCGTCTCGACGCTCGTCTCACCGTCACCGAGAAGGGGACGGATGCTGCTGCTCAGCCCCTTCGCGAACGCCGAGGCGGCAGCATTCGTGGTCGCGTCGTCGAGCGAGGCGGCCGCCAGAGCCCAGCCCCCCACGCGGAGGCGGAGCGACGCGGCGTCGACGCCGGATTCGAGCGCGGCGACGCGGACGAGGCGCGCCTCCCACGGGCCGCGCACGAGCGAGTGCACCTCGACGAGACCGGCGATCTCGATGTCGCCGTCGATGCCGGAGCCGTGGCGCTGGGCCGAAGGGCGCAGGTCGATCCAGTGGGCGCGCGAGACGGAGGCGGCGATGCCGACGCGGCCGCCCTCGTCGTCCTGGACGCGCACGTCGATGAGGTCCATCGCGGCGCGGTGGGTCGCGCGGCCGGCGGCGTCCACCAGGGCGACGGACTGCTCGAGGGGCTCCTCGAACGCCCGCCGGCTGGCGAGCGGAGACGAAGCGGTCGAGTACCCGATACGGGCGTACAGCGGCGAGTCGCCGACGAGGCTGCCCTCGGCGGCGTGGTCGGTGCCGTGGTTGACGATGCGCACGATGCCGTCGGCCTGCGTGCCCGAGATCACCCAGCCCGCAGGGCGCACCGTGCGCAGCTCGTCGCCCGCCTCGATCGGCAGCGGCTCGCTTTCGGCGGCCCACACCGGGTGGTCCGCCGGGAGGGCGATGCCGAGGAGGCCCTTCACGGCCCAGTACGGCGAACCCGGGCCCGAGTACGACTGGGCGAGCTCGCGCCACTCGTGATGCCAGCCCATGGTGAGCACGCCGTCCTGCGTCGGAACGCCGGCCTCGTCGAAGTGCGCGACGACGGCGTTCGCCGCACGGCGCAGCTGCCCGAGCGGCACGGACGGCACCTCGGCGATCGCGCCGACCCAGAACGGGGCGGCGGCGGCGAAGCGGTAGATGAGGCTGCGGCCCTGCACGAGCGGCGAGCCGTCGGCGCCGATGAGGGTGACGGCGTCCTGCAGGAAGCGGTCGAGGCGCGCGATGTCGCCGGGCGTGCGGCCGGCGGCGAGCTCTTCAGCGCCCTGCATGCGCGACCACAGCACGGGGTAGGTGTGGAGGGCCCAGCCGACGTAGTGGTCGTACGAGCGCTCGAAGCCGTCCGAGATCCAGCCGTCCTCGCGCACGAGGACGTCGTGCAGCGCGAGGTCGTCGGCGATGTCGCCCTGCGACCAGGGCCCGCCGACCGAGCGGAGGAAGGTCTGCACGACGACGCGGAACCACAGCCAGTTCGTCTTGGGGTACGTCGCATCGCCCACGACGGGCGCGAGGTAGTCGATGACCCGCTGCTGGGTGAGGGCGTCGAGGCGGTCCCAGATCCACGGGCGCGTCATGTCGAGCACGAGCGCGAGCGACGCCGCCTCGACCTTGGCCTGCGCGTGCTCGTCGAGACGCACCCAGCGGTCTTCGGCCTCGGGGTCGACGCCCGTCACGATCCCGCGGCGGTAGAAGTCGGCGAGATCCTCGGTGCCCCGCCCGCGCGCCCCGGCGATGCGGAAGCCGGCGAGGAGGAACGTGCGGGCGAAGCCCTCGAGCCCGTCGACGGCGTGACCGTAGCCGCCCTCGGCGCCCGGGAAGTGGATGCGGCCGGCACCCGGCGAAGCGTGGGTGCGGGCGGTGTCGAGCAGGCGATCGGCGTAGGCGAGCCATTCGTCGCGTGTCCAATCGAAGCCCGTCGCGATGTGCGCCGACGTGGTGGGCTGTTGGACCGTCACTGGGATCTCCCTTGATGCCTTCTTCTCGCCGCCGGAATCGGGTCCTGCGGAAAGCGAACGTTTGGGACTGTAGCAACCCAATTCGTTCATTGCAAGGTTGTTTGAGATTCGTTATGATCGTTTATGATCGCTTTGGGTTCATAGCGAGCCTCACTGCGAGTGGATCCGTCACCCATGGTGAATCAACGAGGAGGAACCTTGACGACCGCGACCGCGACGTTCGAGGGCGACCTGGCCGCCGTCTACCACCGGCAGGCCGGCGCCGACTGTGCTTTCGGTGCGGCCCTCGCCTCCCTCCTGGCTCCCGCAGACCGCGCGCTCCCGGTCGCGACCTCCGCCGACCGCACCGTCTGGGGGCCCGACGGCAGCGCCGACCCCGTCGCCATCGCGGACGTGCTCGCGCGCGCCGACGAAGACCTCGGCCGTCCGTGGGGCGTCCCGCTCGCCACCGCCGCGGCGCGCATCCACGACGACGGCGACCGCGTCGGGTGGGAGACCGTCGTCTTCGAGCGCCAGTTCCGCCTCGCCCGCGCGGCGGTCGCCGCCGCGCACCACGCCGACGACCCCGAGCTCGGTCCCGCATGGCTGGCCGAGGTGCTCGACGGCGTCTGGCTGATCTGCGAGCAGAGCACCTGGTGCTGGCCCGCCCACGACGATGCGTTCCGCGAGCGCGGCTCCGTTCTCCCGACCGTGACCGCGCCGTACCTCGACCTCGGCGCGGGCGAGGCGGTCGCCCTGCTCACGTGGGTCGACCAGCTCCTCGGCACACGGCTCGAGGCCCGGTACCCCGGCATCCGTTCGCGCATCCGCCACGAGGCGCGCGTGCGCGTGTTCCAGCCGTTCACCGATCGCCGCGACTGGCACTGGCTCGGGCTCGACGGCGACGTGCACAACTGGAACCCGTGGATCCACGGCAACGTGATCACCGCCGCGCTGCGGCTGCTCGACGATGCGTCCGAGGCCGACGAGCGGGCGCGCATCATCGCTCTGGCCATCGAGGGCATCGACCGGTACGTCTCGGTGCTGCCGGCCGACGGCGCGATCGACGAGGGTTACGCGTACTGGTGGAACGGCGCGTGCCGCGCCCTCGAAGCCCTCGACATCGTGCGCCACGCGACCGGGGGAGTGCTCGACGCGTCCGGCATCCCGGCGCTGCGCGAGACCGTCGCGTTCCCGCACCGCATGCATCTCGGCGGCGACTGGTACCTGAACCTCGCCGATGGACAGGCGCGTGTCTCCGCCGCGCAGCCCTGGCACGCCCTGCAGCGTGCGGCGCGGAACGCAGGAGACACGGATGCTGCCGCCCATGCTGCGTCGCATCGCATCGCCGGCACGCCCGCGGCCACCGAGCACGAGGGCTTCGGGCGCCTGCTGCGCGGCATCACGGATCCGGCCTGGGTGGGCGTGGCACGCGAGACGTCGCCGTTCCCGCGCGACGTCTGGCTGCCCTCGACGGAAGTCCTGCTGGCCCGTGAACACGGCGGGACCGCGCGCGGCCTGACGGTCGCCGTCAAGGGCGGGCACAACGGGGAGCACCACAACCACAACGACGTCGGCTCGTTCGTCGTCGCGTCGGACGGCGTGCCGGTCATCGTCGACGCGGGCCGGCCGACGTACACCCTGCAGACCTTCGGGCCCGGCCGCTACGACATCTGGACGATGCAGAGCGGGTGGCACAACGTGCCCGTGATCGGCGGAGTCGAGCAGAGCCCCGGCGCCGAGTTCGCGGCATCCGACGTCGAGGTGTCCGTGGATGACGCGTCGATGTCGCTCGACATTTCGGGTGCGTACGCCGGCGCGGCGCCGTGGCGGCGCACGGTGCGCCTCGTGCGCGAGACGCGGCGCGTCGTGATCGAGGACGCGTGGCCGGCCTCGGTCGCTGCGCCTGTCGAAGCGCCCCGGACCGACGCGCCCACCCAGGTGCGGATGCTGCTGGCCGGCGACGTGCGCAGGGACGCAGCATCCGTCACGGTCACGCCCCTCGACGGCGCGACGCCCGTGCGCATCTCGTGGCCCGCGGGTGTGGAGGGGTCTCTCGTGGTGCGCGAGCTCGATGATCCGGTGCTGTCCAGCGTGTGGGGCGCGCGACTCACCCGGCTCGATCTGGACGTGACGACGGCCGAGTCGGTCGCCGTCACGGTAGAACTGGACCTGACGAACGCGGAGGACGCCCGATGACCGACCAGACTCCGGCGCTGCTGGCCGCGGAACGGCGGGCGCACGTGATGGCCACGCTCGAGCGCGACGGCGCCGTGCGGGTCGCGCAGCTCATGGACGAGCTCGGCGTCGCCCCGGTGACGCTGCGCCGCGACCTCGCCCAGATGGAGCGCGAGGGGCTGCTCGTGCGCGTCCACGGCGGCGCGGTGCCTCCCGCGGGAGGATTCGACGACGTCGAGCCGGGGCATCCGCTCACCTCCACCCGTACCGGATCGATCGCGATGCTCGTGCCGTCGCTGAGCTTCTACTGGCCGAGCGTCGTGCGCGGCGCCGAGACCGAGGCGACGCGCCACGGTCTGCGGGTGGTGCTGCGCGGCGCGTCGTACGAGCTGCAGGACGAGCGCCCGGTGCTCGAGCGGCTCGTCCACACCGAGGGCGTGCGCGGGCTCGTCGTCGCGCCGAACACCGACACGCCCCACGCGCAGGACGTCGTGCAGTGGCTCGCCGAATGCGGTGTCCCCAATGTGCTGGTCGAGCGAGACGCGGTGGTGCTGCCGGACGGCAGCCCCGTCGAGAACGTCACGACCGACCACGCGCTCGGCGCCGTGCTCGCGGCCCGGCACCTCGCCTCGCTCGGCCACCGCCGCGTCGGGCTCATCATCGCCCGGGACTCGCCCACCTCGCGCAAGATCGCCGCCGGCTGGCAGGCCGCCTGCCTCGAGCTCGGCCTCACCCCGTCGGACCACTTCGAGACGAGCCTGCCGCCGCGCACGAGTCCCGACTTCTCGGCCGTCGTCGACGCCACGCTCGACGCCGCGCTGTCCAACTCGGTCACGGCGATCCTCGTGCACTCGGACCCCGAGGCGATGGCCTTCGTCGACCTGGCGCTGAACCGCGGCATCTCGGTGCCCGGCGACCTGTCGGTCGTCGCGTACGACGACGAGGTGGCCGAGCTCTTCACGCCCGCGCTCACCGCGGTGAGCCCGCCGCGCAACTCGGTCGGTCGCGCGGCCGTCGACCTGCTGGCGCGGCGCATCGAGGATCCCACGCGCCCCGTGCACCGCGTCGTGCTGAACCCCACGCTGAACGTCCGCGGCTCGACAGCTCCGCCCCGCGGCGCGTAGGCGCGGAAACACCCCGGGCTCGCTAGAGTTCCGCCATGGGGGAGGACGTCCCGGCACAGGAGTTCACCCGCGCCGACCGCACACGCCATCGCGAGAAGGTCCGGCGCAACCTCGACGTGTTCGCGCGCATGCTGCGCGAAGCGCACTTCGACACCGACGACCCGCTGACGGGCCTGGAAGTCGAGTTGAACCTCGTCGACGACGCGGGAGACCCCGCGCTGCGCAACGCCGAGGCGCTGGAAGCGATAGCGGATGCTGCGTTCCAGACCGAGCTCGGACAGTTCAACATCGAGATCAACGTGCCGCCCGCACGCCTGCGCGAAGGCGGCCTGACGACCTTCGAGGAGGGGCTGCGGCGCAGCCTCAACCACGCCGAGGAGCGGTCGGCGACGGTCGGCGCGCACCTCGTGATGATCGGCATCCTTCCCACGCTCGCGGAGGGACACCTGCGGCCCGACAGCATCAGCGCGAATCCGCGGTACCGGCTGCTGAGCGAGCAGATCCTCGACGCGCGCGGCGAAGACATCGCGATCAGGATCGACGGGCCCGAGCGGCTCGCCACCACGGCGGACTCGATCCTCCCGGAGGCAGCGTGCACGAGCACGCAGCTGCACGTCCAGACCTCACCCGACTCGTTCGCCGCGTACTGGAACGCCTCGCAGGCGATCGCGGGCGTGCAGCTCGCGATGTCGGCGAACTCGCCGTATCTGCTGGGCAAAGAGCTGTGGCGCGAGACGCGGATCCCGCTGTTCGAGCAGGCCACCGACACCCGCAGCGAGGAGCTGAAGGTGCAGGGTGTGCGGCCGCGGGTCTGGTTCGGCGAACGCTGGATCACCTCCGTCTTCGACCTCTTCGAGGAGAACGTCCGCTACTTCCCGGCGCTGCTGCCGATCGTCCACGACGACGACCCGATGGCCGTGCTCGACGACGGCGGCATCCCGGCCCTCGCGGAGCTGCGCCTGCACAACGGCACGGTCTACCGGTGGAACCGCCCGATCTACGACGTCGCGGACGGCGTGCCGCACCTGCGCGTCGAGAACCGCCTGCTCGCCGCCGGGCCGACCGTCGCCGACATCATGGCCAACGCCGCGTTCTACTTCGGACTCGTGCGCGCGATCGCCGAGAACGACCGGCCGCTGTGGTCGCAGCTGTCGTTCACCGCCGCCGAGGAGAACTTCCACAGCGCGGCCCGCGACGGCATCGATGCCCAGCAGTACTGGCCGGGCGTCGGCCAGGTGCCCGCGACGGAGCTCGTGCTGCGTCGCCTGCTCCCGCTGGCGCACCGGGGTCTCGAGGCGTGGGGCGTCGAGACGTCGGTCCGAGATCGCCTGCTCGGCATCATCGAGGGCCGGTGCCTCACCGGCGTCACGGGCGCCGGATGGTTCACGGACCGCATGCACCGCCGGGCCGACATGGACCGCTACGACGCGCTGCGCGCCACCCTGCTCGAGTACCGCGAGGCGATGCACACGAACGAGCCCGTGCACACCTGGGAATGACGCAGGCCTACCGCGTCAGCCGGCGAGGGCGGCCGCGCGCCAGTCGGTGAGCACGCGAGCCGCGGCGCGCGTGTGGGCCCACGGCATCTCGGGCACCTCGAGCCGCCCCTCGGCCAGCGCCAGCGACAGCGCGTCGGCCTCGGCGGCCATCGGCTGCACCACCGGCAGCTCGACGACGCGCTCGTCAGTCCCGCGGCGCACGATCAGCGTCGACGGGCTCTCGGTGCGGCTGCCCCAGACGTTCGGCAGCACGACCTCGGCGTCGGCGAACCGCAGCACGCCGGTGTCGGACAGGTTCTCGATCACCGACGTCGCGATCCCGGCCGTCAGGTCGCCGAATGCGAGCTCGGCGGATGCGGTGCCGTCGACGCCACCCACCAGCTCGGCCTCGAACGCCCGGTACTCCGGCGCGATCGGCTGCCCCGCCGCGGCCGCGAGGTCGATCGCGAGCGCCAGCGGGTAGCACCCCACGTCGAGGATCGCGCCGCCCCCGACCGCCGGGTCGAACAGACGTCCCTCGCGCGTACCGGCGTCGAAGCCGAAGGCGCCCTCGAATCGCCGGGGTGCTCCGAGCTCACCGCCGGCGGCGAGCTCGCGCAGCGCGTCGGCGAACGGGCCGAAGCGTGTCTTGAACGCCTCGAGGAAGGGACGCTGCGTGCGCTCGGCGGTCTCCAGGATCCGCTCGACCTCCGTGAGCGTCGGACTCGCGGGCTTCTCGCACAGCACGGCCTTGCCCGCTTCGAGCGCCCGGATCGCGAGATCGGCGTGGGCCGTGTGGACCGTCCCGACGTACACCGCGTCGACGTCGTCGCGCGCCAGGATCTCGTCGTAGGTTCCGGATCCCTCGGCCCCGTACTCCGCCGCGAACGCCGCCGCGCGCTCGACCGACGAGCTGCCCACGGCATGCAGCATCCCGTGTTCCGACGCTCGAAGACCGACCACGAAGTCCCGGCTGATCCACCCCGGCCCGAGGACCGCCCATCTCGTCTGCGCCTGAGTCACGCCCCGATGCTACCGAGCCGCACCCGTCTCTGGGCGAGACCGCACGACAGCACCCCGCCTGCGCCGAGATCGGTGCTTCTGTCCGGTCTCGCGTGCTGACGGAGCGGAACGGATGCCGCGACCCCGCGTCACGCGATCGGCTCCGCGGCCTCGCGCGCGGCGCGGGCGGAGGACCGGATGGCACCGATGCTCGCGGCGATGACCAGCGCGATGCCGAGGATCTCGAGCCACGTCATATGTTGTCCGAGGAATATGAACCCCGCGAGCGCGGCGGTCGCCGGCGCAAGGCTCATCAGGATCGCGAAGACGGCCGCCGGGAGGCGCCGGAGCGCGATGAGCTCGAGGGCGTACGGGATCGTCGACGACAGCACCGCCACGGCCGCGCCCAGCGCGACGATCTCGATCCGCAGGAGGGCGGCTCCGGCATCCGCGATCCCGAACGGCAGGGCGATGACGGCACCGATCGTCATCGCGAGCGCGAGCCCGTCGAGCTGGGGGAACGCCCGCCCGACGCGCGCCGAGGAGAGGATGTAGAACGCCCAGCTGCCGGCGGCGCCGAGCGCGAACAGCACGCCGAGCGGGTCGAGGCGGTCCCATCCACCGCCGCCCAGAGCCACGACTCCGGCGAGCGCCAGGAGCGCCCAGAGCCACGCCGACGCGCGGCGAGCCGCGACGATCGACAGCACGAGGGGGCCCAGCACCTCGATGGTGACGGTGACCCCGAGCGGAAGACGCTCGAGGGCGAGGTAGAACAGGCCGTTCATCAGCGCGAGCACGAGTCCGAAGCGCGCCACCGCCGTCCAGTCGGCGCGGGAGTGACCGCGCACGCGGGGCCGGGCGATCAGCAGCAGCACGACGGCGGAGAACACCAGGCGCAGCATGACCATGCCGAGCGGCCCGACCTGTGGGAACAGCAGGACCGCGATGGAGGCGCCGACCTCCTGGCAGGCGAGGCCGGCGATGACCAGCAGGATCGCGGGCGAGGTACCCGAGCGGCCACCGCCCGAGATCGTCGCGCCTCCGGAGTCTGCCCCGGAGTTCACTCCGCTGCCGGAGGAGTGCAGACCGCGAGCGTGTCGATCGCGGCGTGGTACTGCTCGGCAGTCCAGGGAAGACCGGCCTCCGGCGCCGTCTCGCCCGCCGTGGCCGGCGTCTTCGACGCGATCGCCGCCAGCTCCCACGCGAGGTACACGCCGACCGCGGCGTCGGCGGCGGAGTTGTTGAGGACGACGGCGACCGTCAGCCCGGTCGTGGGGTCGGCGAATGCCGCGGTGATGTACCCGGGCACCTTGCCGTACTGTCCGATGAGCGAGCCGGCGATCAGCGCACCGCCGTCTGCGGCGTACCACGACGGGGAATCGGCGGCGACCGCCACCGGTGCGTTGAACCGGTCGTCGTCCTCGACGAGCGAACCGGACGCCAGCGACTGCACGTAGCGGCCGAGGTCATGGATGTCGGTGATCACGCCGGCGTCGGTGAAGCCGCTGCTCGACGAGGCCGCGGTCAGATCGAGCGGCTGCGCGCAGTCGAGCGCGCCCTCGGCGTTGTTGACCGACTGTCCGCCCTTGAGTGCGCCCGAGGCAGGGAGCTCGCCGAGTGCGGTGGCATCGAGACCGAGCGGATCGGCGACGTAGTCGTGGATGAGGGCGGCGGCCGTCGACTCGGTCGCGCGCTCCAGCGCGAGGCCGAGCAGCACGTACCCGGCGTCGGAGTCGCGGTAGGCCGTGCCCGGATCGGCCGTGCGCGGCTGGCCGAGGCCGAAGCTCGCGAGATACCGCGGATCCCAGTTCCGGTCGGGATTCGAGAGCCACGACGAGTACAGCTGGCCGGCATACGAGCCGATGCCGGACGTCCCGTCGCAGAGCTCGATGAGCGTCACGTCCTTGAGGTCTGGCACGCCCGAGACGTACTCGGTGATGCTGTCATCGAGCTTCACCTTGCCCGCGGCGGCAGCCTCGAACAGCACGTCGCACGTCATGGCGCGCGTGACCTTGCCCGCACGGAACACCAGATCGTCGGTGACCTCGCCCCCGCCGTCCGGACGCTGCGTGCCGAGGCCGGAGACCCAGCTCCCGCTCCACGGCGCCCACACGCCCACGATCGCGCCGGACGACCCGGTGACGCCCATCGCGTGGGTGACGGCATCCGTCAGCTGCTGCACGGTCTCGTCGGCGAAGGCCGCGGTCGTCTGAGGAGGAACGTCGGGCTGGATGTCGCCGCCGAATGAGCACCCGGCGAGGAGCAGAGCGGATGTCATGGCACCTGCGACGACCGCGATGGCGCGTCGATGTGTGGAGCGGGTCCGCATTCTCACCCCCCGATGATCGTGCAATGAATTCAAACACACCAGAGTCGCTTGCGTTGAACGGCGATCCGTAGGGTGATGGCATGACCCATCACTTCGACGACGCCGCCCTCAGCGGCGTGCTCGGCCACATGAACGGCGATCACGCCGGCGACAACCTCCTTATCTCGCGGGCGTTCGCCGCGGACGCGGGAGTCGCGGACCCCGAGATCAGCGCCGCGACGATGACGGAGTTCGACGGGGATCGGGGCGTCTGGGAGGCCAGACTCGCCGACGGGTCGACGGCCCAGATCGCCGTGGCATGGCCGGGCGGCCCGATCACGGAGCGCCGCGAGGTGCGACGCGAGATCGTCGCGCTCTATGACGAGGCGTGCCGCCGCCTCGGAATCGAGCCCCGCCCGCACGCAGAGTAAATTGATGGTTAGGTTCGCCTTATCTTCAGTTAGCATGAAGGTATGAGCGACCCGATCCCGTTCTCCACCGCCCTGCGCGAGCGCTCCAGCAGCTCGCACTCGTCGAGCGAGCACTCCGGCTTCATGGCCGACCTCATGAAGGGGGAGGGCACGCGCGAGGACTACGTCGCCCTCGTCGTGCAGCACTGGTTCATCTACGAGGCGCTCGAGCGCACCGCCGGCCAGATGCGCAACGACCCGGTCGCGGCCGTGTTCATCTCCGACAAGCTCACGCGGCTTCCCGCGCTCGAGGCCGACCTCGAGTTCCTCGTCGGTCCCGACTGGCGCGATCGCATCGAGCCGCTGCCGACCACGAGCCGGTACGTCGACCGCATCAACGAGGTCGGCGCGACATGGGCGGGCGGCTTCGTCGCCCACCACTACACGCGCTATCTCGGCGACCTCTCGGGCGGCCAGTTCATCGGGCGCCTGATGGCGCGCCGCTTCGGGTTCGAGACGAACGGCATCGGCTTCTACCTGTTCGACGACATCGCCGACCCGAAGGCCTTCAAGGACGTCTACCGCGAGCAGCTCGACGCCGCCCCGTGGGATGCCGCGGAGCAGGAGCGCGTGATCGACGAGGTGCTGCTCGCCTACCGCTTCAACACCGAGCTCTTCGAGGACCTCGCCGCCGCGAAGGCCGCTGAGTCCGCCCAGTCCTCGCACGTCGCCTGACCCGCCGGCCCCTCCCGCCCCGCCGGCCCCTCCCGCCCCGCCGGCCTCTCCGGCCCCCTCCGAACTCCGCGAGAGTACAGCTGGTGGACGAGAGGTAGGGAAGCAACCACCCTCTCGGCGACCAGCTGTACTCTCGCCGGACGGTGGCGGGACGGATGCTGCGAGCCGGGCCGAAGCCTCAGGCCACGGGAGTGCCGCGCACCGCGGACGCCATGAACCGCCGCACGTCGGGGTCGACCTGGATGTCGCGCGGGCGCAGCGGGCGCGAGAGGTACAGCCCCTCGAGCGAGGTCAGCCGCGACAGCGCGACGTACGTCTGCCCGGGCGCGAAGGCACCCGAGCCGAGGTCGATGATCGCGCGGTCGTAGGTCTTGCCCTGCGACTTGTGGATCGTGACCGCCCACGCCAGCCGCAGCGGGAACTGGGTGAACTCGGCCACGATGTCACGGGTGAGGGTCTTGGACCCCGGGTTGTACGAGTAGCGGTACTTCTCCCAGACCGACGGCTCGACGTCGAACTCCTCGCCCTCGACGTCGACCCGCACGGTCTCGCCCGCGATGCGCGTGACCGTCCCGATCGTGCCGTTCACCCACCGGGGCGGCTCGCCGAAGGCGGCGGTGTCGTTGCGCAGGAACATCACCTGGGCACCGACCTTCAGCTTGAGCTCGAGATCCGCCGGGTACGCGGCATCCCCTCGTCCGAAGTCGCCGTTGACCTCCGCCATCGCCGTCTGCTCCCGGCCCACGAGCTCGGTGAGGTGGCGGCGGTTGATGTTGTTGACGATGTCGTTGCGCGTCGCGAGCGTGATGATCGGGTGCTCGCCGTCGAGCGGGTCCGGGGGAGTGCGTGCCCCGGTGGTGTTGAGCACCTCGGCGATGTCGGCCGTCACGCGGCCGTAGCGCACGGCGTTGAGCATCGCCTTGAACGCCGGGTCGGACTGCCGGTGGATGTCGACGAGCTCTCGGATGTTGAGGTCGGCGCCGTACGACCCGACATCGAGGATGCCGTCGGTCGCGGCCTCGCCCACCCACACCTTGGCGTCGAAGAACCAGAACGACCGGTAGTGGTCCTGCACGTACCGGAGCTCGTCGCCGCGGGGCGGCACCGGGGCGAGCTGGTACGGGTCGCCGAACATGACGATCTGCGTGCCGCCGAACGGCTCGCCGCGCCGCCCCCGCGCCTTGCGCAGCGAACGGTCGATCGCGTCCATGAGGTCGGCGTTGACCATCGAGATCTCGTCGATGACGAGCGTGTCGATCGCGTTCAGCAGCTTGCGGGTCGCGTCGGACTGGTCCTCGTCGTGCGAGCCGATGATGCCGAGCGGCAGCTTGAAGAGCGAGTGGATCGTCTGACCCTCGACATTGAGCGCGGCGACGCCCGTCGGCGCGCACACCGCGATCTGCTTGTTCGTGTTCCACGCGAGGTGCTGCAGCAGCGTCGATTTGCCGGTGCCCGCGCGCCCGGTCACGAACACGTGCTCGCGGGTGTCTTCGATGAGCCGGAACAGCGCCTCCTGCTCGGCAGACAGAGGCGGAGTGTTCACCGACTCATGTTAACGAGCGGATGCCGGCTCCCGGCCCTGCACGCCGCGATCCGTGGACACCCGCCCGCTCTCCACAGGCTCCTCGGCCTCCCTCCAGCGCCCGGTGCCCGCCACGACCTCGTCCATGATCGCCCGGAACCGCGGACAGGTCGTGATGTCGTGGGAGCGGCAGCGCAGCGCATGCTCCGTCATGCGCCGCGAGCGCTCCATGTCGGCCATGCGGCGCTCGAGGTCGGCGAGGTGCTCTTCGAGCACGCGATGCCGCTCCGGCGCCTGCTCGTCCAGCAGCACGCCGATCTGCTCGAGGCTCATGCCGGCGTTCTTGCTGCGGACGATCACGCCGATGCGCACCAGGTCGTCGTCGCCGTAGCGGCGGCGCCCGCCACCGTCGCGGTCGGGCCGCAGCAGCCCCACCTCTTCCCAGTGCCGCAGCACGTTCGTGGGCAGCGAGAACCTGGCGGCCGCGTCTCCGATCGGCAGACTTGACTTCATGTCGACATGAAGTCACAGGATCGAGGCAGACGCAACCCGACGAGAGGATCCCCATGTACGACGTCATCGTGATCGGCGGCGGCCCGGCCGGCCTCCAGGCCGCGCTCACCATCGGCCGCATGCACCGCACCGTGCTCCTGCTCGACTCCGGCGAGTACCGCAACGCGACGGTCGAGCACGCCCACAACCTCCTCACCAACGACGGCCGGAGCCCTGCCGAGCTGCGCCGCATCGCGCGCGAGGAACTCGCCGCGTACGGCACCGTCGAGGTGCGCACGGCGGCCGTCACCGCCGTGTCGGGATCTCTCGGCGCCTTCGACGTGGGCACCGCCGACGGCACCGAGCGCGCCGCGCGCCTCGTGCTGGCGACGGGCATGCGCGACGAGCTGCCGCCGGTTCCCGGCCTCGCCGAGCAGTGGGGCCGCCTCGTCGCACAGTGCCCGTTCTGCCACGGCCACGAATTCGCCGGCCGGCGCGTCGGCATCCTCATCGACGGCGAGCACGCCGGGATGATCGAACGGATGCTGCGTCCCGTCGTCGCCTCCGCCTTCATCGTCCGCCCCGCCGACGTCGCGCTCGTGACCGAGGTCGACGGCGGGCTCGAGCTCTCGCTCGCCGACGGCTCGGTCGAGAACGTCGCCGGCGTCTTCACCGCCGCGACGGCGACGCAGCGCGCTCCGTTCGCCGACCAGCTCGGCTGCGGCAGCCTCCCGAGCGGCGGTGTGGAGATCGATGCGATGGGGCGCACCACGGTGCCCGGCGTGTACGCGGGCGGCGACATGGCGCACCTGGCGGCCGTCCCGGGTCCCATGGTGTCGTTGGCCGCCGCGATCGCCTCCGGCCAGCTCGCCGGCGCGAGCGCGGTGCGCGACGCGATCATGCCCTGACCGGCGCGGGTGCGGCAAGGAGCCGAGTGGACTTCGAGTCCCAACTTTGCGTTTCCACAGGGGCCTCCCGGCCACGCTTTCCTAGACTGGGCGCGTGGATCAGGGGGTGATGGACACGTCGTCCGGTCGCGCGGGTGCGCCTCCGGCCGGTCCGGCGACCCCCGGCACCGCCGCGGCGAGCCCTGAGCAGGACGTGATCCAGCCTCCCGCCAAGCGGCGGACGCGCCGCCGCCTCGCGCTCGATCTGACCCTGCTCGGCGTCGTCGGGGTGGTGCTCGTCGGCGCCGCGTTCGCGGCCTGGCAAGTGATGCAGCGCGAGTTCTACAGCCCGAAGGCGTTCGTCGAGCGCTACGTCCAGCTCCTCGCCGAGGGGCGCGCGGCCGATGCCCTCGCAGTGCCCGGGGTCGCCGTGACCTCCGCGGAGCTCGAGGCGGCCGGACTTCCGCCCACGGCGTCCGAGGCGCTGCTGCGCAGTTCCGCGCTCGCCCCGATCCGCGATGCGCACGTCGTGTCCGAGGAGCACGACGGCGACGTCACTCACGTCACCGTCGAGTACACGGCACGCGGCCACGACGGCCGCACGACGTTCTCGGTCGAGCAGGACGGCTCGATCGGCCTCGCGCCGACGTGGCGGTTCGCGAAGAGCCCGCTCGCGGTCATGAACCTCGCCGTCACCGGCTCGATGGTCTTCGACGTGAACGGCTTCGAGCTCGACAAGCGCCAGGTCTCGCCCGACGGGGCCGACGCCGACCCCGCCGCCCCGGTCTCGCTCCTCGTCTTCTCACCCGGCCTGTATTCGGTGTCGGTCGACACCGCGATCTCGAGCACCCCGGGCGTTGCGGTGCTCTCGGACAGCCCGTTCCGCGCGATTCCGGTCAACGTGGCCGCCCAGCCCACCGAGAAGTTCCTCAGCGTCGTGCAGGAGAAGGTCGAGGAATTCCTGACCTCGTGCGCGACGCAGGAGGTGCTGCAGCCGACCGCGTGCCCGTTCGGCTTCTTCGTCGAGGACCGCATCACGTCGGCCCCGAAGTGGTCGATCGTCACGCAGCCGACGGTCGCCGTCGAGCCGGACGGCGCGGGCTGGTCGATCCTCGCGGCCGAGGCCGTCGCGCACATCGACGTCGGCATCCGCTCGCTCTTCGACGGCCGCGTGCGCGACGTCAGCGAGGACGTCCCGTTCATCGTCAAGGGCACCATCACCGTGCGCCCCGATGGCACCGCGACGATCGTGGTGACCGGCCCCGACACGGCCTGACGCACCATGCCGTGCGGCGGCCGTTTCCGCCAGGATGGGTGCCGGGGTCGATGATGAGGTCGCAGGAAGGCATCGCGCGGTGGATTCCCGCCGTCGCGACCGTGCGCGGCTACCAGCGCGCGTGGCTCTGGCCCGACGTGCGGGCGGGCATCGTCGTCACTGCACTGCTGATCCCCGCGGGAATGGGCTACGCCGAGGTCGCGGGGCTTCCTCCCGTGACCGGCCTGTACGCGACGATCGTGCCGCTGCTGGCGTACGCGGTGTTCGGCCCGTCGCGGGTGCTCGTGCTCGGCCCGGACTCGTCCCTCGCCCCGATCATCGCCGCCGCGATCCTCCCGCTCGCCCTCGGCGACCAGTCGCGCGCCGTCGCTCTCGCGGGCCTGCTGGCGATCATGGTCGGCGCGCTGCTCGTCATCGGCGGTCTCGTGCGCCTCGGATTCGTGACCGACCTGCTCTCCAAGCCGATCCGCGTCGGCTACCTGAACGCGATCGCGGTCATCGTCATCGTGTCGCAGCTTCCCAAGCTGCTGGGGTTCTCGGTCGAGGCGCCCTCGCTGTGGCGGGGAGCGGTCGCCACGGGCGAGGGCATCGTGGGCGGCAGCATCGATCCCGTCGCCGCCGCGTTCGGCGTCGGCTCGGTCATCGTGATCTTCACACTCAAGGCGGTGCGCTTCCCTGTGCCGGGCGTCCTCGTCGTCGTGGTGGTGTCGATGGTGCTCACCGGGGTCCTCGGCCTCTCGGACCGGCTCCCCGTGGTCGGCGCACTGCCGCAGGGCCTCCCCGCGCCCGCCCTCGGCGGGCTGGAGTGGACGGATGTCGCGTCCCTGGCGCTCCCCGCCGCCGGCATCGCGCTCATCGCGTTCACCGATACCGCGGTGCTCTCGCGCACGTTCGCGGCCCGCCGCGGCGACAGCGTCGACGGCAGCCAGGAGATGGCCGGTCTCGGCATCGCGAACGTCGCGGGCGGCGCGCTCGGCGGCTTCCCGGTCTCGGGCTCGTCGTCGCGCACGCCGGTCGCCGAACAGGCCGGGGCGCGCACGCAGCTCACCGGCGTGGTCGGCGCCGTGCTGCTCATCGTGTTCATCCTCGCGCTGCCGGGACTCACCGAACTCCTCCCGTCAGCGACGCTCGCCGCCGTCGTCATGAGTGCCGCCATCGGACTCATCGACGCGCGCGGAGTCGTGCGGCTCGTCCGCATCAACATCGTCGATGCCGTGCTCTCGGCGGCCGCGTTCCTCGGAGTGCTCGTCTTCGGCGTGCTCGAGGGCATCGTCATCACGATCGGGCTGTCGTTCATCGCCTTCGTCAACCGCTCGTGGCGCCCGTACAAGGCCGAGCTCGGCCGCGTCGCGGGCCTCCGCGGCTACCACGACCTCGCGCGCAATCCCGAGGGCGCCCGCGTTCCGGGAATCGTCATCGTGCGGTTCGACGCGCCGCTGTTCTTCGCGAACGGCGCCATCTTCGACGACTGGGTGCGCTCGAGGGTGCGGTCCGCGGGACCGGATGTCCGCACCGTGATCCTCGCCGCCGAGCCCATCACCGACATCGACACCACCGCGGCCGACGAGCTCGTCGAGCTCGACGAGTATCTCCAGGCACGCGGCATCCGTCTCATCATCGCCGAGATGAAGTCGCCGGTCGTCGACACGCTCGCCCGCTACGGCCTCACCGACCGCTTCGCTCCCGACCGCTTCGCCCCGACCGTCGGGGCCGCCGTCGACGAGGTCACAGGCACCCTGCGCGGCGACATCGGCGGGACGAAATGGGATGCTGCGCCCGAAAGCCCTCGTCGCGCCCCGGGCGACGACACCCCCGGCGACCCGAAGGCGTAGTTCTCAGCCGCCGCTGCGCGCGTCACGCTCGGCGAGCGCCGCCAGCCGTGCGTTGTACTCCTCGAGCTCCGCGTCTCCGGTGCGGTCCGCGTGGCGGTCGCGGCGCTTGGTCTCGCGGTCGTCGCTGCGGCTCCACTGGATCGCCACCGTGATCGCGAGGATGAGCGTGGGGATCTCGCCGATCGACCAGGCGATGCCGCCGCCGGTGTACTGGTCCTCGAGCGGCGTCGCACCCCATGTGCGGCCCATCGAACCGAACCACTCGGCGATCATGAGGCCCTCCTGCATCATGATCGCGATGCCGAAGAACGCGTGCATCGCCATCACGCCGATCAGCAGGAGCAGGCGCCCCGGGTACGGCAGGCGGTAGGGCACCGGATCGATGCCGATGAGGCTCATCACGAACAGGTACCCCGTGACGAGGAAGTGCGCGATCATCCACTCGTGGCCGAGGTGGTCGTACAGCGACCAGCGGAACAGGTCGGTGTAGTAGAAGACCCAGAGCGACCCGATGAAGAGACCCGCGGCGACGAACGGGTTCGTGAGGATGCGCGCCACCGGCGAGTGCACGACCCAGAGCAGCCACTCGCGGCCGCCGCGGGTGCCGTCGTCGCGCTTGTGGATCGCGCGCGCCGCCAGCGTGATGGGAGCGCCCGGCACGAGCAGCAGCGGGATCGCCATGGTCAGGAGCATGTGCCCGACCATGTGCATGCTGAACAGGTAGTCCTGGTAGACGTTGATGACCCCGCCGGTGACCCACACCAGCAGCAGCCAGCCGACCACCCACATGATCGTGCGATACACCGGCCAGGCGTCGCCGCGTCGGCGCAGACGCCACACGCCCACGAGGTAGAAGAAGATCGCGAACCCGGCGATGACCGCCCACAGGAGGTCGACGTTCCACGCCGTGAGCCAGCGGTCGAGCGTCAGCTCGGGTGGGAGAGGGGCCCCGGTGAGGCGCTCCGCGGGCGTGGGTGTCTTCGGGATCAGCGGCACGACCGGCGGGGGCGTGCGCGCGAGGGCCGCCGCCGCACCGCTCGCGACGCCCATGAGCACGAGCTCGAAGGCGATGAGGGTCCAGAAGGCGCGGGTGGCGCCATCCTGGGTCCGCATCTTGCCGATGAGGCGGGTGCGGTACCAGGCGCCGAAGAGGCCGAGCGCGATGAGCGCCAGCACCTTCACGCCGAGGATCAGGCCGTACGGCGAGATGAGCGCGGACCAGTCGCGCAGACCGATCGCGGCCCGCACCGTGCCCGACACGGCCACCACGACGAACGCGGCGAGCGCGATGCTCGAGTAGCGGGCGACGGTCGCGACACTGTCGTCGCGGGACTGCAGCGGCCGCACGATCACGATGAGGAGCAACCCGCCCAGCCACACCGCCGCGGCGATGATGTGCAGGATCAGCGCGGTCATCGCCTCGTGGTGGAACGCCTCCTCGCCGGAGTGGCCCTGGGTGCCCATCGGGACGAGGGATGCCGTGGCCAGCAGCGCCACGAAGAAGGTCGCCGTCCAGGACCGCACGGCGAAGGTCAGCACCGTGAGAGCTGCGCCCGCGATCGTGGTGATGAGCCAGGTGCGGCCGACCTCGGTCTCGACGATGAAGCGGCCGAGCTGCGCCCCGAACTCCGGACCGATGCTCAGGACCGGATTGAACGCGTCGACGAACGTGAGGAACCCGGTGGCGGCCGCGGCCATCGTGAACACGGCGGCCGAGATCGACGCGGTGTCGAGTGCGACGTCGAACTCGCGATCCCCGGCCCGCAGCGTGAACAGCGCGGTCACGAGCACGCCGACCATGCCGGCGGCCGAGAGGTTGACGAAGAGCTTCGCGGTCGGAAGCCCCCACCGCACGAACGGCCCGGGGTCGGCGATCGCGAGCGGCGCGGTGCCTCCGCCGAACGCCAGCGCCCACACCATCACCGCGAGCGCGGCCACGACGAGGATGACGGGCCCGACGGCCCGCAGGGCGCGGGGGTTCACCCTGCAAGCCTACGTTTACAAAGCGAGAGGGGATGCCGCAGGTCGCGGCATCCCCTCCCCAGAGGTCTGCGTCGGAATTACTTGACGGCGGCCTTCAGCTTCGAGCCCGCGGTGACCTTGACGCGCTTGCCCGCGGGGATCTTGATCTCCTCGCCGGTCTGCGGGTTGCGGCCCGTGCGAGCCGAGGTGGCGACCTGCTCGAACGCGATCCAGCCCGGGATCGAGACCTTGCTGCCGGCGGCGACCGCGTCGGAGACGGTGGAGAAGAGGGAGTCAAGCACGCCAGAGACGGCGGACTGGCTCTGGCCGGTCGCGCTCGCGATGCTCGCGACGAGCTCGGTCTTGGTGATGGTCTTGTCGGCCATTTGGTATGTCCTCCAAAGACGACGAGTGCCGTCTTGTCATTGCTCGGACCGGACGGCTTCGCCCCCCGGCTGGTCCTATCGACCGGTCCCGAATGTACCTGACATGGCCGACAGAACCGCGTATTTCTGCGGATTTTTGGCGATGAGGGCCGCGTGTCGTGTGAAAAGAGTGACAAATGTGGCTCGTGAGCCTCGATTACGCCGACAGCGTTCAGCCCTGGTGCGCGGCGATCAGTTCGCGGGCGGTGCGGGCGAACGCCGGGCCGACCCGGTCCTGGCCGTCGAGATAGCCGCCGACGAGCGCCGCATCGCGCAGCAGGACGAGGGATGCGGCGACCCCCTCGGGATCGCGCAGCCCCGCTCCCTCGGCCAGCTGCCGGAGGGTTCCGCGGAACCACTCGCGATGGTCTGCGATGAGATCGCGCACCGGCCCCTGGTCGGGGTACTCGGCCGCGGCGTTGATGAAGGGGCAGCCTCGCGTGTGCCGGTCGCGGATGTCCTGCTCGATGCCCGCGACCACGAGATCGAGGAGCACGTCGGGGTCGTTCGACGCCTGCGCCGCCTGCGCGAACAGCACCCGCAGGCCCTGGTCCTCCCCCTCGAGGTAGGCGAGCACGAGGCCCTCCTTGCCCGCGAACTGCTTGTACATCGTGGCCCGCGTGACGCCGGCCTCCTCGATGATGCGATCGACCCCCACCGAGTGGATGCCCTCGTTGTAGAAGAGCTGCGTCGCGGCTTCCAGCAGCCGTCGACGCGCCGGTGACGGGTGGCTCGCCGCGGCAGGCGCGGCAGGTGTGGTGCTCATGGATCCCCCTCAGGTCCTTCCATCGTGCCATTTCAGAATTCTTGGGAATAGTCTTGCGTAGATAGAACGTTCGGTCTACCATCGGACACATCAGCCGGAGACACACCAGGATCCGGAACCTGAGAAACATCCGAAACCACCGCACGACACCACCGAGGAGCACGACATGAACACCACGACCAAGACCCCGATCGTCCTCATCCACGGCCTCTGGATGACCCCCAAGAGCTGGGACACCTGGGCCGAGCGCTTCCGCGCCGCCGGCCACCAGGTCATCGTCCCGGGCTGGCCCGGCATCGACGACCGCACGGTCGAAGACATCCGCAGCAACCCCGAGGCGCTCAAGGGCATCGGCCTGAAGCAGATCGCCGACAACTACGAGCGCATCATCCGCGAGCTCCCCGAGAAGCCGATCATCATCGGCCACTCGTTCGGGGGAGTCCTCACCCAGATGCTCGCCGACCGCGGCCTCGGCGTCGCGTACGTGGGCGTCGCACCCGGACAGACCGCGGGGGTCACCACGCTGCCGCTGTCTACCCTCTGGACCGGCACCCCGATCCTGTCGAACCCGTTCGGCCGCAACGGCGCCAAGCCGCTCTCGAAGCGCCACTTCCACTTCACGTTCGGCAACGACCTGCCGCGCAGCGAGTCCGACAAGCTGTGGGAGGAGTACGCGGTCAACTCGTACAACCGGGTCTTCTTCGAGGGCGTCTCGTCGGTGCTCAACGAGAAGGGCGGCGTCACCCATGTCGACTACGGCCGCACCGACCGCGCGCCGCTGCTCATCATCACCGGCGAGATCGATCACGTCGTGCCGCCGGCGATCGGCAAGGCCGTCGTGAAGAAGTACACCCAGACCGGCAGCCCCGCGATCGTCGAGTACAAGGAGTACGCGGGCCGCACCCACCGCCTGGTGAGCCAGGACGGCTGGGAGGAGATCGCCGACTATGCCCTCGCGTGGGCCACGAGCCACCAGGTGCGCGAGACGGCTGCGGCTCCCGAGACGGAGGCGGCACAGTAGACGGATGCTGCGCCCCGGCGCCGCCCCGACAGCACCCGGTCGTCGAGCTCCCAGTCCATCTGGTGGTTCGGCGGTCGGGTGGTGTCCCGGCCGGTGTCCGCGGTGGGACGCAGCGGCCCGGGGTTCGCAAGAGCCCCGGGCCTTTCCCGTGCCTCAGGCGTGCAGCCGCCGCAGCGCGGTGACGACGTCATCGTGCCAGCGGCGAGCGGCGGGCAGCACGCCGGTGAAGATCGCGGTGTCGTGGGTCACGCCCTGGTACCGCACGACGCTGGCGTCGACGCCCGCCGCGCGCAGCGCCGCGCCATAGGCGTCGCCGTCACCGCGGAGCGGGTCGTACTCGGCTGTGAGGATCACCGCCGGCGGCAGGCCCTCGTGCGACGCGGCCCGCAGCGGCGACGCGTAGGGCTCGCGGGCCCTCCCCTTCGACGGCAGGTAGGTGCGGGCGACCGAGCGCAGCTCGCGGGCGACGATGAACCGGGGGATGCCGAGCGCCCGCGTCGCGCGCAGGTCGAGGTGCGCGCCGGTGAGGTCGACGACGGGCACCTCGAGCACCTGCAGCCTCACGGGGTAGGCGCCTCGGTCGCGGTTGGCGAGGGTCAGCGCCGTCGCGAGGTTCGCGCCGGCCGAGACGCCGGCCACGCCGATGCGGTCGGGATCGATGCCGAGCTCGAACGCGTGCGCGAACAGCCACTCGAGTGCCGCGTACGCCTGCTCCACCTGGACCGGGTAGCGGTGCTCGGGCGCCAGCGCGTAGTCGACCGCGGCGATCGCGACACCCGCGTCTGCCGCGCGGCGACGGTACGCGGCATCCGTCGTGGGATAGTCGATGCCCCCGATGCGGAATGCCCCGCCGTAGAACGCGAGCACCGCGGGAACCCGGGCGTCGCCGTCGGGGTGGTAGATCCGAACCCGGACGGGCGGTCGGTGCGGCACGGCGACCTCGTGCTCGGTGATGCGCACGTCCGGGCCGGGCGTGCCGACGGTGCGCAGTTCGGTGCGGTCCCAGGCCAGGGCCGCGCGGCGATGACGCTCACGCGGCGACAGCGGCTTCTTCTGCTTCTTCGCCTTCGCCGCGTCCGCGCCCTTCTCGGGTGCGGGCACGCTCGTGCGGCCGAACGACCACAGCGCCCAGAGCCGCTTGCGCATCGACCCGAGCGCCTGGTCGAACAGATACCTGCGGTGCACCCGCAGGCGCTCGGCGAAGAAGGGGTCCAGCGGCATCCGATCCTCCTCCGCGGTCCGACGTGCCGAGTCTACGGACGCCGGCTCGCCCGAGCGCGGCCGTTTCCTGCGACTGCTGCGTCGCGCGACGCAGCAGTCGCAGGAAGGTGCAGCGCTCGCGGGAGGGTGCGGGACCCGCGAAGGATGCCGCGCCACGCGAAAGCGCGGAAGGCCCGGAGCTGCGAGGAACTCCGGGCCTCGTGGGACCCCGCTACTCGCCGGACTCCTGCGCGAGCTTGGCGTCGAGGGCCGCGCCGACGTCGGCCGGCGTGGCCTGACCCTGCGCCATCAGCTGGATCTGCGCGACCAGCTCGGTGTACAGCGCGTCCTGATACTTGGGCCACGAGATCATCGGCAGGTAGAACTTGCCGTCGAGCAGGGCCTGGAACGGCACCTCGAGCGACTCGTCGATCGTCGGAGTGTAGTTCGACGTGGTCGTCATGTCGTTGGTCTGCTCCTGGAAGATGCGCACACCCTCCTCGCTGGCCAGGAACTCCAGGAACTTCTTCGCGGCCTCCGGCTCCTTGGCGGCGGTGTTGATGGCATAGCCGGGCGACGCGGCGCCGGTGAAGAAGGGCTCGCCGCCCTCCTGAGGCACGCCGGCGAACGTGAAGTCGATGTCGGGGTTGGCTTCGCGGATCGTGCCGACGTCCCACGGGCCGGTCGTGATCATCGCGACGCGCCCGCCGACGAACTCGTCACGCACCTGGTCGCCGGTGAGGCCGACCATGTCGGGGCTCAGCACGCCGTCGGCGATCAGCTCGTCCCACGGGGTGAGGGGGTCGGTCCAGAGGTCCTCGAAGGTCGACTCGCCCGCGAAGATCTGCGCGTCGACGTCGCCGCCCTGCTCGAAGTTCGCCAGGCCCACAGCCGAGCCGAGCGATGTCGGGAAGCCCTGCCACGACTCGAGGAACGGCACGACGCCCGCGCTCTTGAGGGTGGTGAGCATCTCGACGAAGGAGTCCCAGTCCGTCGGGAACTCGTCGTAGCCGTGCTCGGCGAGCAGGTCCTCGTTGTAGAGGATGCCCGACGCCCACGACGAAATCGACAGTCCGTACGCCTCGCCGCCCGGACCCGCGTAAGTCGCCGTGTTGAACTCCGATGCGACGTCCATGAACGGCTCGTCGCTGAGGTCCTCGACGAACCCGCCCTCGATGAGGTTCGTCTTGTTCTCGGCCGCGATCAGGAACACGTCGGCGGCGGTATTGGAGCCGAGGCGGTTCTGCAGGGTGGAGATGTACTCCGCGACAGGCGGCGCCGAGGAGAACTCGATGCGGATGTCGGGGTTCTCCTCCTCGAAGGCTTCGATCACGGGCGTCATGGTCTCCTCGTTCGACCAGGAGAAGAACGTGAGGGTCGTCCGGTCGTCGGCCGGTGCGCCCGAGCAGCCCGCCAGTGCCACGGCGGTGGCGAGGGCGGCGGCGCCGGCGGCGAGCCGGATCGACGTGCGGGCGGAGGGCAAGGTGTGCGTCATTGCTGCGCCTTTCGGTTGTTGGATCGTTACAGGTTGCGGAAGCTTCCGCGCGTACCGCCGTGCGAGCGGTGCATCTCAGCCCTTGACGCTTCCCGCGATGAGGCCGCGCACGATGTGGCGCTGCATCGCGATGAAGAAGATCACCATCGGGATCAGGACGATCACGCTGAGCGTCAGGAACATCGGCCAGTCGGTCGTGAACTCGCCGACGGCCTTGTAGGTCTGCAGGACGAGGGTCTGCTTCTCGGTCGAGCTGATGAAGACGACCGGCAGCAGGAAGTCGTTCCAGACCCACATCGTCTGGAAGACGCCGACCGTCACCAGAATCGGCCGGATGAGCGGAAGGGCGATCCGCCAGTAGATCTGCCAGGGGCCGGCGCCGTCGATGCGCGCGGCCTCGATCACCTCGCCGGGGAGAGTCCGCATGTAGCCGACGATGAGGAAGTAGCAGAACACCGCCCCGGCGGAGTAGAGGATGATGAGCCCCTCGAGGGTGTCGACGAGCCGCACGTCGCTCAGCAGCCGATACAGCGGGATCAGAGTCACCTGGCCGGGTACGAGGAACGCGACCACCAGCAGCACGACCATCAGCCGCGACGTCCGCATGATGACCGAGAACGCGGCCATGGACCCGATCAGCAGCATGAGCAGGATCGAGGCGACCGTCACGTAGAGCGTGTTGAGGAACGCCTGCGCGACGGGGACCTCGGTGAACACGCGGATGTAGTTGTCGAGGTTGAACGTGGTCGGCAGAGCCAGCGGAGACGCCGTGGTCTCGGCCTGCGTCTTGAGCGTGTTGATGACCAGGTAGTAGAACGGCAGCCCCACCAGCACGGCGAGCGGGATCATGACGAGGCTCGTGACGATCGCGCCCGGGCGCGACAGCACGCGTTCACGACGGCGCACCTTGAGGGCGGGGACGGATGCTGCGGGCACGGCGGCTTCGCGGACGCTCATGAGAACCTCCCCTCGAGGCGGCGGGAGAGGAAGAGCTGCAGGGCGACGATCGCTCCCACCGCGATCATGAAGATCACCGCGAGCGCGGACGCCTGACCGTACTTCGCCTGCGAGACGCCGTTCTGGATGATCGTCTGGGTGATCGTGAAGGTCGAGAAGCCGGGGCCGCCCTTGGTCAGCGTGATCGGCAGGTCGTAGACCTTGAGCCCGCCCGTCATCAGCAGCAGCCAGCTCACCGTCATCGCCGGCAGCAGCAGCGGAAGCGTGATGTAGAAGAAGCGCTGGAGTCCCGACGCGCCGTCGATGCGAGCGACCTCGTAGTAGTCGCCGGGGATGGATTGCAGGTAGGCGAGGTAGAGGATGGCGTGCCAGCCGGTGGAGGTCCACACCGCGACGGCGATCACGCTGATCTGCGCCAGCGTGCTGTTCGACAGCCACGGGATCGGCCCGATGCCGGCGATCGACATGAGCAGCGAGTTGAGCGCTCCCGATCCCAGCGGGTTGAGGATGAAGCCCCACACCAGCCCGAGGATCGCGACCGACGGGATGGCGGGGAAGAAGAAGATGGCGCGCACCGCGTTGCGGCCGAAGAACGCCCGATCGAGGACGACGGCGAGCGGGATGGCAAGCGCCGTGATGATGATCGTCGTGGCGAGCGTGAACAGGATCGTGAAGCTCAGGCCTGCCAGCATCGAGGGATCGGTGAAGACGTTCGCGTAGTTGCGGAACCCGACGAACTGCGCGTCCGACGAGTACCCGTTGAAGTCCGTGAAGCTCCACCACAGCGACTGCGCCAGCGGGATCGCGAACAGCACGATGAACACGATGATCATCGGCACGAGGAACAGGCTGATCCGCAGCCGATCGGCGCGGTAGACGGGGCCGTGGCTGCCGACCGGCTGGCGCAGCCATCGCGACATGCGCTTGCCCGCCGTCACGAGGACCCGTGTGTCGGTCTGCGGCCTCTCTTCGATGAGTGTCACGTGATCTCCTTCGACCAGCGGAAGTGGACTGAATGCTACCTGTATCGTTACAACCGGTCTAGAGCCGGTACCGAACCCTCATGACGGGCTCATCCGGTCGACTCGCGCGCGACCACGCGGAACCCGGTCACATGCTCTTTGGGCTGCCAGTCCGGCGCGTCCGCCAGACGGGCGAGCAGGAGGTCGACGGCGAGCCGGGCGACCTCGTCGTGATCGGGGTCGATGGTGGTGAGGCTCGGCACGCTGTACCGGGCCTCGAGGATGTCGTCGAAGCCCACCACCTTCACGTCGCCGGGGACCGAGACCCCGCGATCGGCGAGCCCGCGGATGACGCCCAGCGCGACGGTGTCGGTGATGCACACCACGCCGTCGACGTCGCCGCCGCTGTCGACCAGCTCGTGCGCGGCGAGGCGTCCGGACTCGGACGACAGCTCGCGCAGCTCGACGACCAGCGCCGGATCCGGCTCGATGCCCCGCTCCTCGAGTGCCCGACGGTATCCCGCGTGTCGCAGCGACGTGACGCTGAGGCGGCTCACGTCGTCGCCCTCGACCATCGCGATGCGCCGGCACCCCCGGTCGATCAGGTGCATCGTCGCGGCGTACGTGCCGTCCTCGTTGGGCAGGGCGATGTGGTCCACCGGCGAGTCGAAGACGCTCTCGCCCAGGATCACCATCGGCACGTCCGTCGTGAGCAGGTCGCGGTCGGCGGTGCCGAGACCGACGGCCGACAGAATGAGCCCGTCGTACATGCGGGTGCGCGACGAGACGATGGCCGACAGCTCGTTCTCACGGTCGGCGCCGGTCTGCTCGATCACGACGCGGTATCCCGCGTCCTGCGCCTTCGCGATGACGCGCGCCGCGAGCTGGGCGAAGTACGGCCGGTCGACCTCCGGCACGGCGAACCCGATCGTGTTGGTGCGCCCCGCGCGCAGGTTGCGCGCCGCGACGTTCACGCGATAGCCGAGGTCGTCGATCGCCTTGAGCACGCGCTCACGCGTCTCGGCCCGCACGTGCGGGTGCTTGTTGAGCACGTTCGACACGGTCATCGGCGAGACGCCGGCGGCCTTGGCGACGTCGTGCAGGGTGGCCATTGCTGAACTCTATCCGTGGGCCGT
Source organism: Microbacterium sp. NPDC056057 (assembly GCF_042266945.1). NCBI lineage: Bacteria > Bacillati > Actinomycetota > Actinomycetes > Micrococcales > Microbacteriaceae > Microbacterium > Microbacterium sp. NPDC056057. The sequence goes on along the minus strand of NZ_JBHJWS010000001.1, from coordinate 645,195 downwards.
CGGCCCGGCCGTCAGGCCAGCTCCAGCGACACCGTCGCGAACGAGTGCGCCGGCAGCGTGACCCGCAGCGTGCCGCCGTCGAGCTCGGTGTCGAGCGCGACCGGCGCCACCGCCTCGGGCGCGTCGGCCGTGTTGTGGGCGGCGGCCGAGTCGCCGGTGAGCACACGGGCCGTTGCGGACGACACCGCGCGGCCGCGCAGATCGACGTCGATGGTGAGGGATGCCTCGGCGTCGAGGTTGCTCAGCGACAGCAGCGCCGTCGAGCCCGTCGTGCTGGCCGACGCCGACACCACCTGCAGCGATCGCCCGTCCGCCTCGCGGGCCTCGGGGGCGTCGAGCACGTGGACGGCGAGCGACGTCGCGTCGTGGTGGCCGCGGTTCATCTCGAACACGTGGTACGTCGGCGTGAGCACGAGGGCGCCGGTCTCGGCATCCGTCAGCAGCATCGCCTGCAAGACGTTCACCGTCTGCGCGATGTTGGCCATCACCAGGCGGTCGGCGTTGCGGTGGAACGCGTCGAAGTGGACGGCCGCCACGAGCGCGTCGCGCACGGTGTTCTGCTGGTACAGGAACCCGGGGTTGGTGCCCTCCTCGACGTCCCACCACGTGCCCCACTCGTCGAGCACGAGCCCGACCTTGCGGCCGGGGTCGTACGCGTCCATGATCCGGGCGTGCGCGCTGATGACGCGCTCGATGTCCTGCGCCTTCGAGATCGTCGCGTAGTAGTCCTCGGGGGAGAACGATGTGGCGCTGCCCTTGTGCTCCCACGTGCCGGCGAGCGTGTAGTAGTGGAACGAGATCGCCTGGAAGATGTTCTTCGGGTCGCGCTGGCAGCCGAGGCAGTTGAGCGCCTCCATGAGCGCCGTCGTCCAGGTCACGTCGTCATCGGACGCGCCGGCGGCGATGCGGTACAGCTTGTTGTCGCCGTGGTCGCGGCAGAAGGTGGCGTAGCGACGCGCCTCGGACGCGAACTGGGGCGCGGTGAAGTTGCCGCCGCAGCCCCAGGCCTCGTTGCCGATGCCCCAGAACGGCACCTTCCACGGCTCGTCGCGCCCGTTCTCGCGGCGCAGGCTCGCCATCGGGCTGTCGCCGTCGCGGGTGAGGTACTCGACCCAGTCGCTCATCTCCTGCACGCTGCCGCTGCCGACGTTGCCGCTGACGTAGGCGTCGGCGTCGAGCATCTCGCACAGGTCCATGAACTCGTGCGTGCCGAAGTGGTTGTTCTCGACCACATCGCCCCAGTGAGTGTTGGCCATGCGCGGCCGCGACTCCTTCGGCCCGATCCCGTCGCGCCAGTGGTACTCGTCGGCGAAGCAGCCGCCCGGCCAGCGCAGGTTCGGGATGCCGATGCCCTTCAGCGCCTCGACGACGTCGAGTCGGATGCCGCGCTCGTGGGGGATCGACGAGTCCTCGCCGACGTAGAAGCCGCCGTAGATGCAGCGCCCCAGGTGCTCGGCGAAGTGGCCGTAGAGGTGGCGGCTGATGACCGGACCGGGGACGTCCAGGTCGACGACGGCGCGGGCGCGGAGGTCGGGCACGGGTTTCTCCTTCGAAACATCGGGGTGAAGCGATTTGTAACGATACACATCCGGGCGATCGATGTCGAGAAGAAATGCAGAAGGCCCGGAGTTCCGAGGAACTCCGGGCCTTCTGTGAAGCGGGTGCTTACCAGCTCGACTTGGTCACGCCGGGCAGCTCGCCACGGTGCGCCATGTCACGGAAGCGGACACGCGAGATGCCGAACTTCGTGAGGACACCGCGGGGGCGGCCGTCGATGACGTCGCGCGAGCGCAGGCGGACCGGCGACGCGTTGCGGGGCAGCTTCTGCAGGCCCACGCGAGCGGCTTCGCGCTCCTCGTCGGTCGACGTCGGCGAAACGAGCGCCTTCTTCAGCTCAAGGCGCTTGGCGGCGTAGCGGTCGACGACCTCCTGGCGCTGCTTGTTGCGCGCGATCTTGCTCTTCTTAGCCATGGATCAACGCTCCTCTCGGAAATCGACGTGCTTGCGGATGACCGGGTCGTACTTCTTGAGCACGATGCGGTCGGGGTTGTTGCGGCGGTTCTTGCGCGTGACGTAGGTGTAACCCGTGCCCGCGGTCGAACGCAGCTTGATGATCGGACGGACGTCCTGTGCCTTCTTGGCCATTAGAGCTTCACACCCTTCGCCTGGAGGTCACGCACGACCGCCTCGATGCCGCGAGCGTCGATGACCTTGATGCCCTTGGCCGAAACGTTCAGCTTGATGTTGCGACCCAGCGACGGAACGAAGTAGGTCTTCTTCTGCACGTTCGGGTCGAAGCGGCGCTTCGTCCGGCGGTGCGAGTGCGAGATGTTGTGACCGAAGCCGGGAACTGCTCCAGTCACCTGGCACACTGCTGCCATAGTGATGTCTCCTTAGTACCGTGAGGCCGGACGGCCTCACCCAAGATCCCTTGTCTGCACCCCGCGCCGGATCCGGCCGGTGAAGGCCCGCGAACTGGTGTGGGATACGTACTGCGTGCTGGAGGCGCGCAGACAAAGAGTCAGTCTAGCACGGAGGGATGCTGCGCCCCGCCGACTCCCACCGGCGCCGGGCAAAGCGCATCCCGGCGGTCAGGCGGTGAGCGTGTAGCGAGACTTGCCGGCGAGGCGTGGAGTGCACTGGGCGTCGATCCACGGCGGGGGTATGAGCCACACCTTCGCATCGATGCCGGGACCGTCGACGCGGATCTCCCACCCGTCGGCATGGAGCCGATGATGACACCCGGTGCACAGCAGGACGCCGTTCTCGAGGTCGGTGCGCCCGCCGTCGCGATCCCACCACTCGAGGTGGTGCCCGTGGCACCACGCCGGTGGCGCTCCGCAGCCGGCGCATCCGCCGTCGCGTTCGCCGAGCGCGAGCTTCTGCACGGGGGTGAAGAGGCGCTTCGCGCGCCCCCAGTCGAGGATCTCGCTGTCACCGCCGAGCACGCACGGGATGATCTGCGCATCTGCCGCCAGGCGGCGCACCGCGGACGCCGGGATCGACTGGGCGATGCCATCGATCGTCGCGGCGCCCGTGCCCGCCTCGAGATCTGCGAGGTCCATCCGCACGACGACAGTCGCGGTCACCCCAGTGGGCACCCGGTCGCACCCGATCGCGTGGCGGCAGAGGTCCGCCAGCGCATCCGCTTGAATCTGCCGAACCGATCGCGGGTCACGGTCGACCTCGTCGGTGTGTTCGTTTCGGCGCAGTGCGTCGCCGACGAGCGCGTCGAGCGCCGCTTTGACAGGCGCTCCCGTCTCAGGGTCGAGCTTGGCGGAGATCACCAGCATCCCGTCGCGCTCGTGCATCTGGAACGTCCGCTCGGACACAAGCTGCTCGTGTCGCGGTTCGATGCCGTCGGGATCGAGGTGCGCCTCAGCGCGGGCCAGCAGCTTGCCGAGTTCGTCGGGGCGCAACCCCGGAGCCAGCCCCACGAGCTGCCGCTCTGCTTCGTCGAGCCGGGCCGCATCGACGCGCACGGCCAGCCGGTCGAGCAGGCTGATGATCGCGGCCGCCGCCGTCATGCCGATCCCGCCGCCCGCCACCGCCTCGGCGACATGCGGGTGCTTCGCGGGCAGCGCCTCACCGGTGAGCGACACCCGAGGCGCGGTCGCCTCACCGACCTGCACGATGCGCACCGCCTCACCGACGCTCGTGCCGGTGGTCGTCGAGATCAGCACCGCCGGCGATGCGAAACCCTGCTTCTTCGCGAGCGAATCCTTGCCGAGCTCTCGGCGCGACTGCCGCGAGATCTCGGCCGCTACGGGGGCGAACGCGGCATCGACATGACGCTTCAGCGCACCGAACGCTTGGTTCACCGCCACGAGCTCCGCCGGCGTCAGAGCGCCGGCAGGACGGTCGCCGCCCGCGGTCGCCAGCGCGTGTAGCGCCTCTGCGATGCCGTCGAGCGGGGTTGCTTCCATGGCTCGATATTAGAACATATCTACGACATTGAGACCGCCCCTGGAACCGGCTGAGAGTTGGGGCCCTTCGGCGCCGGCACCCGCTCTCCGTGCGCCTTCTTGGCGCTGCCCTGTCCCCGCGATACCCCTCCTCAGCGCTGCATTCCGCCACGGGAATGCATCCTCGGGGTTGCTCCAAGACAGCAGGCCCCGGCGGCGCGCCGCGTTGTGCGCCCCTACAAAATCCCACACCGAACCGCATTCCGGGTGGACCATGTCGTCAATCCCGGGAGAGGGGATGGACATGCGCGCAACGCACGACGACGGACCCCTGTGGCCTGCGTCTCCCTTCGATCTCGCCGACGCGCACCGATGCCCGTCGTGCTTCACCGCCGTCACCGCGCGGGTATGCCCCGCGTGCGGCTTCGCGTTGACCGACCCGGGCGCCCCGCGCGTGCTCGAGCTCGGCCGCCAGATGCTCACGCTGGAGCTGTCGCGTCAGCAGCTGATGGACGAGATCCGCCTCGCGCACGCGACGGCTCTGGTGGCGAAAGCCGTCCCCACGCCCCCTCCAGGCGCCGCTGACGCGTCGCCCGGAGCCTCCGGGCGCGTGGGCCCAGCTGCGCCCGCAACGCTCGCGGCTCCGCCGGAGCTCGTCGCGGCCGAGGCCGTCGTCGACGCAGGCGTCGCCGTGCACCTGGCGCCCGCCGCCGAGGCGATGCTCGGCGCCCCGGCACCGCCGACCGGCGCCATCACCGTCGTGGCCGAGCCCGCGGCGGAGGGCGCGTCCCTCACAGCGCCCGACGCGATCGAGCTCGTGACCGTGCCGGAGTCCACCCCCGCGGCAGCCGCGGCGACGCGACCCGAGATCGTCGTGCCCCCGAAGCCGCCCGCACCCGCCGCCTCTGGCCCGCAAGGACCCGGGCCGTCCGCACCGGTCGCGGTGGCGGCATCCGCTCCCCGCCGCCGGCTGACCGTGCCGGTCCTGCTGCTCATCGTCGGCGTGTCGCTGGTCGGCATCGCCGCCGTGTTCTTCCTGCTGCTGGCGTGGTTCCTGTGGGGCATCGCGGTGCGCGCGCTCATCATCGGCGGCATCACGCTCGCGACGATCGCGCTGGCCTCGTGGCTGCGCCGCCGCGATCTGGGGGCGACGGCCGAAGGCATCGGCGCGCTGGGTGTGGGACTGCTCGCGCTGGACGCGTGGGCCGTGCGGGCGAACGACCTGTTCGGCACCGGGTCGACCGACGCCGCACTGTACGCGGGGGTGTCCGCTCTCGTCGTCGCGGTGATCTGCCGCCTGTGGGCGCGCGTCTCGCGCCTGCGCGGACCCGACCTCGCCGCCTCGCTCGCCTTTCCCGCGGGCCTCGGACTCCTCGCGGGCGGACTGACGTCGCTGCCGCCCGCGGAAGCCCTCACCGCGGGCCTGCTCGGAGCCGCCGCCGGCGGGCTGGTGCACGCGCTTCCTTCGCCCTGGTCGTCGGCGCGGCGCGGCGAGGACCACGCTGCCGAGCGCCTGGTGCTCGCGCTCAGCGGGGTGGGTGCCCTGGTCGGTGCGGGTCTCACCGCGGCGTTCTTGACCGCGGACGCGCTGCCGGTCGTGATCTGGTCGAGCATCGGACTCGTTGTGCTCGGCGCCGCGCACGCGTGGCTCGCCCATCGGCCGGTCGACGGTGCTCGCCTGCCCGCCGCCGCCGTGGTCTCGGGCGTCGCCTCGGTGGTCGCAGCAGCGGCCGCGGGTCTCGCGGGGTGGCAGCTCGCAGTGCGCAGCGACCTCCCGGTGTACGGCGTGCTGGTCGCCCCGGTGCTCGCCGTGCTCGTCGCCGTCGCGATCGACGTCGTGCGCAGCCGACGCGGCACACCCGCGTGGGTGCCCGCGGCGATCGCATCCGCGGTCGTCGCCGGGCTGTCGATCGTCGCGATCACCGTCACGTGGGCGATGCAGGCGGTCCTCACGATCGGCGCCGCGTGGACGGTGTGGCGGACGGATGCCTTGACCCTGCCGGCGGGAGCCCCCGAGGCCCCGCTGCTCGCGGTGATCTCCGCCGTGGTCATCGGCGGCCTGCTGCTCGCAACCCCCACGCTCCGCGGACCGGTGGCGCGCCCGTTCGTGCCGGTCGTGGCGACCGTCCTCCTGCTGGTCGCGGGCGCGCGGACGGCCGTCCCGGCCGCGCTGGTCGGGATCGCGGTCGTACTGGTCGTCGCCGCGGTCGCCGTCGTCGCGGCGCTGCGGATCCGCGAGCGCCGCCGCCGCGTCGGCGACGTCGCCGACGGCGCGGTCGATCCCGACGCCGGGCTCCTGGCCCGCGGCCTTCCGATCGGCTACCTGGTCGCCGGCGGGATCGCCGCCGCGACCGCGTACGTCGGCGGCGTGGCCACGCCGTGGCTGTGGCTCGTCGGGATCGGTGTCTCGATGGCGTACCCGATCGCCCTGCGGCTCGTGCTGCGGCCGACCGACATCTCTGCGGTCGTGGCGGTCGTCGCCCCGGTCGCCGTCGCCGCGCTGTCGACGGTGTTCGCGCCGAGCGCCCTCGCCGCGGTGACGGGCCTGACGGGCGAGCCGGGCCCGGTGATCGCGACGCTGCTGCAGTGGGTGGCCCTCGCGACCCTCGTCGCCGCGATCGTGCTGCCTGTGGAACGCGCAAGCCGCATCGCGCTGGCCGTCGCCGCCGAGGTGCTCGTGGCGTTCAGCCTCATCGGCGCGTTCATCGCCGTGACGACGCCGGATGCCGAGCCCTCGGCGAACCCGCTGCTGACGGCGATCGGCGAGCCGGGCCTCGGTATCGCGCGGGGCGCCCTGCTCCTCGCCGGTCTCACGAGTGTCGCCTTCGGCGTCACCCGCATCGCCGGGGTGCCGACGATCCTCGCCGCGGCACTGGCGGCCCCGGTCGCGGCCGCGACGACCTACGACGTGCTCGGCACGTTCGGTCTGCGCGACACGGACGGGGCGCCGCTCGCCCTCATCGCCGCGGCGGTCGTCGCCCCGCTCGTCTCGGCAGCCACCGCGTTCCCGCGTCGCACCGCGGACGCGGCGCCATCCGTGCCGGTCTCGCAGTGGCCGGCCGACATCGCCCCTGCACCACCGCGACCGCGCCCGACGGATCGCGTGCTCCGCAGGCTCGCCGCCGATCTGGGCGCTGCCCTCACGGTGCTCGTCGTGGTGTGGCCGGTGGCTCCTCTGCTCGTCTGGGCCGCACTCGCGATCGTCGCCGTCGGCTTCACCGCGGCATCCGTTTCTCGCGGGTGGGCGGGGACGATCGCGGCGGATCCTGCCGACGATCGCTTCGCGATGACGCGCAACGGGATGCCGCTCCTCGACGCCCCGCGCCGCCTGCTGGCGTGGCCGGCGGTCGTCGCCGCGATCGCGGCGTGGTGGACATGGCTCGACGCCGGAACACCCGAGACGTATTTCACGGTGGAGTCGTACGTGGTGCCCTCCGCCGTGGTGCTCGTCGCCTTCGCGGCGCTGCTGGTGCGGCTGCGCCGCCGCGTCGAGGCGAGCATCGCCCTCGCCGCCGGTCTCGCGCTCGGGCTGTGGGCGCCCGCCGTCGAGGGGTGGACCGGGGAGCCGCTGCGGGGCGTTGTCATCGCCCTCGTCGCCGTGGCGGTGTGCTTGGCAATGTCGTTCACACCGGTGCGCAGCATCCGTCCCGCCGCTCCTCTCGGGGCCGCCGTCGCCGTGATCGCGATCGGACTGGTCGCCGTCGAGCGCGCGTTCGAAGGGCCGGACTGGCAGGTGCTCTGGCTCGTGCTGCTGGTCGCCGTCGCGTACGCGTCGGGCTGGGGCGCGACCCTCGCCCGGCCGAGCCGTCCGGCGTCCGGGCTCTACGCACTCATCGTGCCCCCGGCCGCCCTCATCGCGGCGATCGTCGCGATCATGCCGCTCGCCGACGAGCCCCGCATCGTGGCCGGGACGATCATCATGCTCGCCGCACTGCACCTCGCCGCCGCGGGACTGAACCGCCTTCCGCTGACCGGCACGACCCGCTGGATCTCGCTCGCGGGAGCCTTCGCCGTCGGCGTCGCGGGCTCGTTCCTGGGTGCGGCGACCGAGGTCGAGGCGGTGGCCCTTCCCGTCGCCGCGATGTGTCTCGTCGGGGCCGTGCTCGGCATGCTCCGGCGTCGACGGGCCGGCGAGGTCTGGCCCGGAGCGGAGGGCCCCGCGTGGATCGTGGGTCTGGTGCTCGCCACCGCGCCGAGCCTCCTGGTCGCGGCCGAGCCCGTGCGCGTGTGGGCGTACCTCGCACTCACCCTCGCTGCGGCGGCCGGAGTGGCAGCGCTGCGCGAGCCCGCGCGCGAGCTCGTCGCCGCGGCGGCCGCACCGGCGGCGGCGCAGGTCACCGCGCCGCCCGCGCCCGCGAAGGGCGCGGTACCGCCGATCCCACTCGGCCCGTTTGCGACGAGCGCCCCGTCCGCGCAGCTCTCCGCCTACGCTCCGCCCGCGGGATCGCCCGTCCCGCCCGTCGCGCCGCCGGCGTACGGGCCACCGGCCGACGCGGCCGACACACCGGCCGCCCCGCGGACGCCGCGGTTCGTGGACATCTGGTCGCTGCGCACCCCGACGGCGATGCTGCTCGGGTTCGCCGCCGTCCTGATGGGGCTGCGCGGGCTCGTCCCGCCGGCCGTCGAGGGCGACGCCGCCGCCGCGATCGTCGCAGGCCTCGGTGTCGTCGCGGTGGCAGTCCTGCTGACGGCACGCGGAGCGACGCATGCCGCCCCCCGCGGCGCGGCCGCCCTGGCCGGCGCCGGGACCGCCCTGCTCGTCGCGATGTCGCTCACACGTCCCGACGCCGACCTCGTGCTCACGACCGTGACTGCCGTCATCGGCGGCGTCCTCGGCGTCGCGGGCGCCTCGGTGCTGGGGCTCCGGCGCTGGGCGCCGCTCGGCGGCGTGCTGGCCGTGGGCGGACTCGTGGTCGCAGTGGTCGCGTGCGGCGTGCGGTTCCTCGAGATCGCACCCGCCGGCGGCCTCGAGCCCGACCTCTGGGCCGTGGCAGGGGCGGGGATCGCGGGCGCGATCGCGCTGGCCGCGCTCCGCGCGACGCCGTCGCGCGCGGTCGGCCTCACCGCCGGCGCGGGCTTCGCGGTCGCATCGGTGCTGTTCGCCCTCGCCGAGCTGCAGCTGCTGCTCGTGCAGCAGACGGGCGACGAGCTCCGCACCGCCGCGGTGATGTCGGCGCTGACGGCGGCCACCGTCGTCGGCACGGCCGCGCGCGCCCGGCTCGGACTGGCCCTCGTGATCGCGGCCGCGATCGCGGGCGCGGGCTTCGGCATCCTGGCGCTCACGGTCGGGGACGTGCGTCCCATCGAACTCGTCACGGTGCCACCGGCGCTCGGCGGCATCGCGTACGGGGTGCGCACGCTGCGGCGCGAACCGGCGTCGCGCACGTGGCCGGCCCTCGGCCCCTGGCTGGCGCTGCTGACCGTGCCGTCGCTGCTGACCGACTTCGCGGGGTCCCCGTCCGGCGTGGACGTCGAAGCGGGGTGGCTGGGCCAGCCCGAGCTCTGGCGCGTCGTCTCGCTCGGCGTGGTCGCGATCGCGATGGTGGTGGTCGGCGCGATCTATCGGCTGCAGGCCCCTCTCCTCCTCGGCTCGGCGGTGCTGGTCGTGCACGGGGTCGCCCAGCTGTGGCCGTGGATCTCCACCACGTACGTCGCCGTGCCGTGGTGGCTGTGGCTCGGCCTGGGCGGCGCGCTGCTCATCTTCATGGCCGCCCGCTACGAGAAGAACATGAAGGCGCTGCGCACGACCGTCGTCGCGGTCACGTCGCTTCGCTGACCTCGCGCGCGCCGCGCCCCCAGCGGAACGGCGACACGGTCGGCTCGCCGGGGACCCAGTATCGCCACGGGAACACCGCGGTGCCGGCCACGCCCGCGACGCCGACACGCGGCCCCGACGCCACCTCGGCGAGCGGGTCGGCGAGCAGCTCGAGCCGTGCCACCGCGTCGTGCAGCGGCGCACCGGTGATCGCGTCGATGCCGTCGTGCAGCGGATGCCGCAGCCCCACCGCGCCGCCGAACCGGCCCGGTCCGCGCGCCAGGTCGCGCGGGGTGCGGGCCGCCGGTCGGCGGCGGGTCGCAGCATCCGTCCCCTCGATCACCTGACCTGCCCGCAGCAGCACACCGCCGGCGACCCCCTCGGGACCGCACACGACGTTCACGCACGAGTGGATGCCGTGACTGAGGTACACGTACAGATGCCCGGGTTCGCCCCACATCGTCGCGTTGCGCGCGGTCTGCCCCATGCGCGCGTGCGAGCCCGGATCGGGCACCGGCCCGGTCCCGCGACCGTGGTACGCCTCGACCTCGGTGAGCCGCACCGCCACCGTCTCACCCTCGACCACGGTCGTGAGGCGGGCGCCGAGCAGGCGCGGCGCGACGTCGGCGGGAAGACCCTGCAGGTCCGCGCGGGTCGCCGCACGCCACAGGTCCCGCGCCATGGGCCGAGTCTACGTCCGCGCGTCGTGGCCGCGCTGGGGCCGGCGAAGCACCGCCGCCGATACTGTTCGCGCATGGGCAAATGGTTCGTGCTGATCCTGCTGAGCGTCTCGCAGTTCATCATGGTGCTCGACAGCACGGTCATGAACGTCTCGATCTCGACCGTCGCGCACGACCTCGGCACCGACATCTCAGGCATGCAGGCAGCCATCACGTTCTACGCGCTGACGATGGCGGCGTTCATGCTCACGGGCGGCAAGCTCGGCGACCGCTGGGGCCGCAGCATGGCCTTCCGCATCGGCTCGGTCGTCTACGGCATCGGCTCGCTGACCACCGCGCTCGCGCCGAACCTGACGGTCCTCATGCTCGGCTGGTCGCTCGTCGAAGGCCTCGGCGCGGTGCTCGTCATCCCCGCGATCGCCGCCCTCGCGGCGATCAACTACACGGGTCGCGAGCGCGTCGTCGCGTTCGCCGTGCTCGGCGCGGTCACCGGCGGCGCCGCGGCGGCCGGCCCGCTCATCGGCGGTCTCGTCACGACGTACTCGTCGTGGCGCTACGTCTTCGTCGCCGAGGCGGTCGTCATGACCCTGGTGCTCATCGTGTCGGGGCGCATCAAGGACGTGCCCGGCGACCGCACGCTCCGCATCGACCTGCTGAGCGTCGTGCTCTCGGCCCTGGGCCTGGGCCTGCTCGTCTACGGCATCCTGCAGTCCAAGACGTGGGGCTGGTTCCAGCCGCTCGACCCGCCCGTGATCAACGGCCAGCCGTTCGCCCCGCTCGGCATCTCGCCCGTCGCGTACCTGATCCTGTTGTCGCTCGTCGTGCTGTGGCTCTTCGTGAAGCGGCAGCAGCGGCTCGAGCGGACCGGCCGCGTGCCGCTGCTGAAGGTGAGCCTGCTGCGGATCACGGCGCTGCGCAGCGGCCTGACGATGTTCATGGCGCAGTACTTCGCGATCGCCGCGCTGTTCTTCGTGGTGCCGGTGTATCTGCAGACGATCCTCGGCTACGACGCCCTGCAGACGGGCCTGAAGATCCTGCCGCTGTCGCTCGGGCTCATCCTGTTCTCGATCCTCGGGTCGCGGCTGTCGACGGTGCGCTCGGCCCAGAACATCGGCCGCATCGGACAGCTCACGCTGGGTCTCGGCGTGCTCGTGGTGTTCCTCGCGGTGCAGCCCGAGCTCGCCGACTTCGCATTCGCCGCCGGCATGTTCGTGGTCGGCGCCGGCTTCGGCCTGCTCGCCTCGCAGCTCGGCAACGTCAACATGTCGGCGGTCTCGCAGTCCGACACCTCGGAGGTCGGTGGCCTCCAGGGCACGTTCCAGAACCTCGGCTCGTCGTTCGGCACGGCGATCGTCGGCTCGGTGTTCATCCTGCTGCTCACGTCGGGCTTCACCGCGGCGGTGGAGCAGAGCACGACGATCCCGTCCGACATCCAGCAGCAGGTCGTCGCCACCGCCTCGAAGGGGGCGCCGATCATCTCGCAGCAGCAGGCCGAGGACCTGTTGACGGATGCCGGCGCCGACCCCGAATCCGCCACCGAGATCGCCCAGATCTACGCCGACACGCAGGTCGAGTCGCTGCGGCAGTCGCTGTTCTTCGTGTTCGCCCTCACCGTACTCGGGCTCATGCTGTCGAGCGGCCTGCCCTCGAAGCTCCCCGACCCTCCGGTCAGCGGGGCGGCACCTGGCACCACGAGATCGACGAGCCGTTGAGGGCGACGACGGGGTCGCCGTCGGCCACCTCGAGGATGCGCGTCTCGGGGCGCTTCGGCAGCGGGTGCTGGTAGGTGTCGTAGGAGTTCGTCACGGCGTCGGGCGCCACGAGCACCGCGAGGTAGCGGGCGCTGGGCGACACGCACACCTGGATGACGGCATCCGTGTCGGCGATCTCGGTGAGCATGGTCGTCGCACCGCCGGCGCCCACGTGGGCGACCGAGGTGCGCCCTGTCGGCACGCCGTCGGCGTCGAGCACCGCCGCCGTGCGGATCGTCGAGCCGTCAGGGAGGGGGGTGACCGACGTCGTGCCGCCGAGGTCGATGTCGGGCGCGACGAGGTCCGCCTCACTGGCGTCGGTGAGGTCGATCACGGTCGCCCGGTCGACCCGGTCGACGACCGCCTCGCTCGAGCCGCGCGCGATGCCCTCGATCGTCATGGCGTCCCCGAGCGCGGTCGGCGCGCCGCTCGCGCTCTCCGATCCGGTGAGCAGCAGCGATCCATCGAACGAGAGCAGCAGGATGCTGTCGGTGTCGGGAACGAACCGCCACTCCGCGACGCGGGGGTCGGCACCTTCGACCTCGATCGCCGCCGGATCGGCGCCGGGGTCGCTGAGCGACGCGGTGTAGAGCCGGCTCTCGCGACCGGAGTCGGCGGTGAGCTCGGCGTCCGAGAACGTGTAGCCGATGCGCTCACCGCGATCGGCGATCTGCAGGTTCGACACGAACCCGTCGCCGGGAAGCGGCAGTTCGTGCGCGTTCTCGCCGTCGAGGTCGGTGACGATGAGCCCGGCCTGGTCGTCGTCGGTGCGCACCGAGACGACGAGGTGCTGGGCCGTCGCGCGGAAGTCCTCGATGTGCGCGTGCCGGAACACGGGCACCGCGTTCTGCCCGGTGAGGTCGGTGCGGTAGATGAGGTCGCCCGAGTTCGTGCCGCGCTGCATGAGGAACACCTCTGCCGCGGGGGTCGTGAAGGTCTGCGTGATCGTCGCGGTCGGTCCGCCGCCGAGCGAGGCGACATCGTCGATCGTCACGGTGTACTCGGTGTCGTCCCACAGCGGCAGCGTGAACCGCACGCCGACGCTGCGTCCCGAGGTGTCGACGACGAACGGCGTCTCGGGGGTGATCGTCACCTGCGACGGGTCGACCTCGGCGAGCGACTGCGTCGTGGTCACGATGAGACGCGCGCCGGATGCTGCGGCCGCCGCCTCCGGATCCACGGAGGCCTCTGTCACCCGCGGCCCCTGCGCGACACTCGCGGCGGCTCCGGCGAGCCCGAGCACGGCGAGGACGCCCACGACGATCGCGAAGGCTCCGACGAACGCGCGGCCCCGACGACGCCGGGACCGCGAACGACGTGACGACCCGTCAGTACTCATACGGGTCCTCGGGCTCGCCGATCTCCTCGACCGCGGCCGCGTCGACCACGAGCTGCCCGTCCGACGAGGAGCGCACGGTGCCGGTGATCGTGACCCACTGCCCGGTGTCGGGCGCGCTCGCGCCCGACACGACGGGCAGGCTCGCGGGCTGCGCGTCGATGACGCAGTGCGTGATGACCAGACGCGTGAGATCGAACGCGCCGTCCTCGCCCGGTGTCACGAAGCCCGTGAGCTCGACGGTCTCGCCATCGAACGCGTCGGGGTTGGTGGCCGTCGCGAACACGGTCGCCCACTCGCCGACGCCGAACGAGGCGGTGTCGCCGGTCGAGGCGAGCTGGATCGTGTCGGCCCCGCCGAACAGCGGCGTGGCCCCGACATCGCGCGACATCGCGAGCTCGGCGCTGAGGGAGGCCGGCGGCAGCACGAGCGTGAGCACGACGACCCCGGATGCCGCCACCCCGCCGGCGACGGTGGCCGCGACGGCGAGCGGGTGCGAGGTGTGGTGAGCGTGGTCCTGCTCCGGCTCTTCGCCGTGGTCGTGGCCGTGGTCGGCTTCGGCGCCGAGCGGGAGGGCGAACGAGGCCACCGCGCCGATCAGCACGAACACCGACATCGACACCGCGAACCATGTCGAGTCGGGGTTGATGTACAGGCCCAGCCGCCCGGTCACCGCGAGCGAGATCGTGAAGACGGCGAGGGCCGCGGCCAGCCCGACCCCGAGCCACCGTGTGCCGACGAAGCCTGTCCTACGCAAGGAGGTTCACCGCCGTCCCGATCGCGAAGGCCGACAGCACGACCACCACGACGATGCCGCCGAGCGTGCGCCACGTGAACGTCGTGCGCATCAGCGCGAGCATCTTGACGTCGACGAGCGGCCCGACCAGCAGGAACGCGACGATCGAGCCGGGAGTGAACGTCGAGGCGAACGACAGCGCGAAGAACGCGTCGACGTTGGAGCAGATCGACACCACCATCGCCAGAGCCATCATCGCGACGATCGACAGCGCGGGATTCGCGCCGATCGCGAGCAGCGCCTCGCGCGGGATGAGCACCTGCACCGCGCCCGCGAGCGCCGAGCCGATGACGAGCGCCGGCATCACCGCGCGGAGTTCGATCACGAACTGCGCGAGCGTGCGCCGCCACTTGCCGCCCGGCTCGTGCACGACGAGCTCGCACGTGTCGCGGAAGCGGTCGGTCAGCAGCGCGTCGGGAGACGGATGCCGCGAATACAGCCACCCGATGAGGTTCGCGATCGCGTATCCGCCGAGGAGGCGGGCGACGAGGATGCCGTCGCTGAAGCCGAACGCCTGGTGGGTCGTGATGATGACGATCGGGTTCACGATCGGCGCGGCGATGAGGAACGTCAGCGTCTCCGGCACCGAGAATCCGCGCATGAGGAGGCCGCGCGCGAACGGCACGTTGCCGCACTCGCACACCGGAACGATCATGCCGAGGAGCGACAGCACCGCGCGCCTCGCCCACCCTCGCCGCGGCATCCATCGCTCGATGGCCCCCGGGGGCACCCACACCTGCACGACGATCGACAGCACCACGCCGAGCGCCACGAACGGCAGCGACTCGATGAGCACGCTGATCGCGAGCGTCAGGCCGTCCTGGGCGCGGGTCGGGAGGGACGCCGGGAACAGCGTCGGGGCGAGCCAGTCGATGAGGAAGAGGCCGGCGACGACGGCGACGCCCACACCGAGCCAGAGCAGGGTGCGAGCCTGGGCGGACGGCTGCGGCGCAGCATCCGATGCAGATCCGTGGCGGTGCTCGGCAGAGCGCGCCCGCGTGCCGGGGTCAGTTCGCGTCACGCTGGGCATCCCGGGCGGCGGCGCAGTTCGCGCAGAGCCCGAAGATGTCGACGACGTGTTCTGCGTCGCGGAATCCGTGGCGCTCGGCGGTGCGCTTGGCCCACTGCTCGACGTCCGTCGCCTCGATCTCGACGGTCAGTCCGCAGGAGCGGCAGATCAGATGGTGGTGGTGGCCGGTGCTGGAACAGGCGCGGTAGAGCGCCTCGCCCTCGGGGCTCTGCAGCGAATCGGCCTCGCCCTGGGCGGCGAGCCCCGCGAGTGCGCGGTACACCGTCGCCAGCCCGATGCCGGTGTTCTCGTCGCGGAGGGTGGCGTGCAGCGACTGCGCGCTGACGAATCCGCGGGCGTCCGACAGCGCTTCGCGCACGCGTTCGCGCTGCCACGTGTTGCGCTGGGCCATGGTGGGGAGTCTACCGAGGGGTCCTGTGCGTCGCCCGGGCGCCGGTCATCCCGAGCTCCGTCTGCTCACCTGTCGCAAAGTGTCGCCGCGGGCAGCATTTCGTGACAGGTGAGCAGGTTCGGGCGCCGGTCACCGGGCGGACTCCGGAACGGCGACGCGGGTGACGCGGTCGCGGCGGGCGCCGACGACGCGGCACACGACGTAGATCAGGAACGAGATCGTCGTGATGTACGGGCTCACGGGGAGGGTGCCCATGATCGCGAGCAGGATGCCGCCCACCGCCGACACGAAGCCGAACAGGGCCGACAGCAGCGGCACCGAGAGCGGCCCCGACACGATGCGCATCGCGGCGGCGGCCGGGGTGACGAGGAGGGCCATCACCAGCAGCGCCCCGATGATGTGCACGGCGACCGCGACGATCAGCCCGAGCAGCAGCATGAACGCGAGCGAGACCGCGGTGGTGGGCACACCGCGCGCGGCGGCGGACTGCGGGTCGAGCGAGTCGAACCGCAGCGGGCGCCAGATGAGCAGCAGGCCGAGCAGCACGACGGCCCCGATGCCGATCAGCCAGCCGAGCTGCCCCGTCTGCACCGACACGATCTGGCCGGTGAGCAGGCTGAACCGGTTGGCGCTGCGGCCGTCGTAGAGCGAGAGGAACAGGATGCCGAGACCCAGCCCGAACGGCATCAGCACGCCGATGATCGAGTTGCGGTCGCGCGCCTTCGCGCCGAGCACGCCGATGATCGCGGCCGCGATGAGCGAGCCGACGATGGATCCGGTGACGACGTCCCACCCGATGAGGAGCGCCGCCGCCGCACCGGCGAACGACAGCTCGCTGATGCCGTGCACCGCGAACGCCATGTCGCGCTGCATGACGAAGACGCCGACGAGTCCGCCCACGAGCCCGAGGACCGCGCCCGCCCACACCGAATTCGACACGAGCGCGAGGATCTCGCCGTAGTAGGGCAGCCCGCCGAACATCGCGTCGGCGATGTCGTTCCAGTTCATGCGTCGGCCCCGTGGTCGTGATGGTGATGGGATGCCTCGGCGTCGGGCGCGCCGACCACCACGAGCCGGTCGCCGGCACGCAGCACGAAGACGTGCGCGCCGTACAGTGCCGTCAAGACGTCCGAGCGGAGCACCTCCTGCGGCGTGCCGAGGGTGAACCGCCCGTTCGCGATGTACAGGATGCGGTCGACCTTGCCCAGGAGCGGGTTGATGTCGTGCGTGACGAGCAGGACCGCGGCATCCTTCTCCCGGCGATGCCCATCGATGAGCCGGATCACCGCCTGCTGGTTCGCGAGGTCGAGGCTCGTGAGCGGCTCGTCGCAGAGGAGCAGGCGCGGGTCGTCGGCGAGTGCCTGCCCGGCGCGCAGTCGCTGCTGCTCGCCGCCCGAGAGGAGGCCGACGGGGCGGTCGGCGAACTCGCGGGCGCCGACCGCGTCGATGAGGGCATCGACGCGGGCGCGATCGCCGCGGCGCGGGATCGGGAAGCCGAAGCGGTGGCCGTCGACCCCGAGCGTCACGAGGTCGCGGCCCCGCAGCGACGCGTCGCGCGGCAGCGGCCGGGCCTGCGGGATGTACCCGATGCTCCGGCTGCCTTTGTGGGCGACGGGCTCGCCCTGGACGGTGATCTCGCCGCGCGAGAGCGGTTCGAGGCCGAGGATCGCACGCAGCAGGGTCGTCTTTCCCGACCCGCTGGGCCCGAGCACCGCGACGAGCTCGCCGGCGTGCACGTCGAGGTCGAGACCGGCCCACAGCTCGCGGTCGCCGCGCTGGAGCGCCGCGTCGCGGATGCTGAGCACGACGGGACGCTCCGAGCTGCGGGATGCCGGCGTCACGCCTGGAGCGCCCCGTTCAGCGCCTCGATGTTCGCCTGCATCCACGAGATGTAAGTCTGCCCCTCCGGCAGCGTTTCCGAGAACGCGATCACCGGGATCCCGAGCCCGTCGGCCTCGTCGACGATCTCCTGCGTCTCGGCGCCGCCGGTCTGCGTGTTCGTGATGACGATGCGCACCTCGCCGCCCCGCACGAGCGCCAGGGATTCGAGCAGGGTCGCGGGCGCGACATCCTGCCCCTCCTCCACCGCCTCGGTGAACTTCGCGGGCGTCGCGTTCTCGAGTCCGGCAGCCTCGACGAGGTACACCGGAACCGGCTCGGTGACGAAGACCTTCTCGCCGGCGTGCGCCGCGCCGATCTCTTCGAGCGACGCTTCGAGTCCGTCGACTTCGCCCGAGAAGGCCTCGGCGTTGGCCGTGAAGGTCTCGGCGTCGTCGGGGCTGAGCTCCGCGAGCTCGTGGGCGATGGCCTCGGCGACGTGCGCGATCGTGTGCGGGTCGTACCAGACGTGCTCGTTGAAGCCCTCGACGTGCTCGTGGTCGCCGTGGTCGTGCGCGTGATCCTCGGCGTCGTCGCTGTTCTCCTCGTCGTGGCCGGCGTTCTCGGGCCAGTCGTGCGAGTACTCGACCGCCGTGACGACCGGCGCCTCGGTGCCGCTGGACTCGATGAGCGCGTCGATGAACGCGTCGTAGCCGCCGCCGTTCTCGATGACGAGGTCGGCCTTGGAGATGACGAGCTGGTCGCGCGCGCTCGGCTCGAACGAGTGCGGGTCCTGCGACTCGTTGGTCACGATCGACGTGACGTCGACGAGGTCGCCGCCGATCTCCTCCGCGATCTGCCCGTACACGTTGGTCGACGCGACGACGGCGATCCGCCCGTCGGCCGTGTCGTCGCCGGCGGCCGTTCCCGCGCAACCGGCGAGAACGAGGGCGGATGCTGCCGCCAGGCCGAGCACGGGCAGGGAACGTCGCACGAAGGTCATGCTTCGACCCTAACGCTAATGAGAATCGTTCTCAAATCCACCGCCGCCCCCCGCGGCGACCCCGCCTCAACCCCGCCCCCCATTGTTCGTTCGCCACAGATGTACGCGTCCTCGGCCGATTCGCGTACATCTGTGACGAACGAACGGATGCACGGGCGAGGAAGCACCGGGGGCAGCGGGGACACCGGGGCACCGGGAAGCGAGGCACCGGGGACCGAGGCACCGGGGACCGAGGCACCGAGGCACCGGGAAGCGACGAAAGCGCCGCCCGGCACACGGCCGCGGCGGCGCTTCGTCCCGCGGTTCAGCGGGGAGCGAGTGTGTCAGTCGAGGAGGAGCGCGGGCTCCTCGAGGATCGACGCGACGTCGGCGATGAAGCGCGACATGCCGTCGCCGTCGACCACGCGGTGGTCGAACGAGCCGGCGACGGTCGTGACCCAGCGGGGACGCACCTCGCCGTCGACGACCCAGGGCTTCTGGCGGATGGTGCCGAGAGCAACGATTCCGGCCTCGCCGGGGTTGATGATCGGGGTGCCCGCATCCATGCCGAAGACGCCGATGTTCGTGATGGTGATCGTGCCGCCGTGCTGGTCGGCCGGGGTCGTCTTGCCCTCGCGCGCCGTGAGCGTGAGCTTCTCCAGCGCGCGGGCGAGCTCGCGCATCGACAGGTCCTGCGCGTCCTTGATGTTGGGCACGAGCAGGCCGCGCGGGGTCGCGGCGGCGATGCCGAGGTTCACGTAGCGGCGCACACGGATCTCGGCGCCGTTCTCGGCATCCACCCACGCTGCGTTCACCATCGGCGTGCGCCGGGCCGCCCAGATGACGGCGCGCGCCATGATGAGCAGCGGCGAGACCTTGATGTCGGCGAAGTCGGGTGACGTCTTCAGGCGCTTGACGAGCTCCATCGTGCGGCTGGCGTCGACGTCCGTCCACACCGATACGTGCGGGGCGGAGTACGCCGACTGCACCATCGCCGACGACGTGGCCTTGCGCACGCCTCGCACCGCGATGGTCTCCTCGCGGCCGGCCGCGTCGGGCGCGGGCGTCGACGGTGCGACGGATGCGGGACCCGGCGCGGGCGCCGGCGCCGAAACAGGGATGGTCTCCTCGCGCACGTCGCCCCACTCGGGCGTCTCGATGTTGCGGAAGACGCTGGCCTGCGACGCGTGTCGCACGACGTCCTCGCGGGTCACCTCGCCGGCGGGGCCGCTGGGCGCGACCGCCGAGAGCTCCACGCCGAGGTCGCGCGCGAGCTTGCGGATCGGGGGCTTCGCGATGACGCCGACGGATGCTGCGACCCGCTCCTCGGCCGGAACCGCGGGCTTGCGCCGCCGCGACTGGACGTGTCCGCCCGTGCCGTAGCCGACGAGCACCGCACCCTCGCCGGCGGCCTCGGCGGGCTCGCCGTGCTCGGACTGCCCGACGGTGGCGGGGGGCGCAGCATCCGTCGCCGAAGCGATCGTGATGATCGCGGCGCCGACGTTCACGGTCGTGCCCTCGGCCGCGAGCAGTTCGCCCACGGTGCCGGCGAACGGCGAGGGCAGCTCGACGAGCGACTTCGCGGTCTCGATCTCGACGAGGACGTCGTTGACGGCGACGCTGTCGCCGGGGCCGACGCGCCACTGGACGATCTCGGCCTCGGTGAGGCCTTCACCGACATCGGGGAGGACGAACGTCTGGGTGCTCATGCGGAGCTCCTTTCGATCCCGCCCTTTTCGCGAGAGTACAGCTGGTCGCCCAGAGTTGGGGAAGCAACCCGCATCTCGGCCACCAGGTGTTCTCTCGCGGTCAAAGGGTGGAGGTCAGTAGGCGAGGGACCGGTCGACGGCCTCGAGGATGCGGTCGGCGTCGGGAAGATACGACCCCTCGAGCTTGGCCGGGGGGAAGGGGGTGTCGAAGCCCGACACGCGCAGCACGGGGGCCTCGAGCGCGTAGAAGGCGCGCTCCATGACGGTCGCGGCGACCTCGGAGCCGAGCGAGGTGAAGCCCGGGGCCTCCTGCGCGTAGACCATGCGGCCGGTGCGCCGGACCGAGTCGAGGATGGGCCCGTAGTCGACCGGCGAGAGCGAGCGGAGGTCGATGACCTCGATGCTCGTGCCCTCGGCCTCGGCGAGCACGGCGGCCTGCAGCATCGTCGTCACCATCGCGCCGTGGCCGACGAGGGTGATGTCGGTGCCGCGACGGACCACGCGGGACGCGTGCAGCGGCAGGGCGCGCGCCGACGTGTCGACCTCGCCCTTCTGCCAGTACTTGCTCTTCGGCTCGAGGAAGATCACCGGGTCGGGTGAGGAGATGGCGTCCTGGATCATCCAGTAGCCGTCGTTCGGCGTGGACGGGCTCACGACCCGGAGGCCGGCCGTGTGCGTGAAGTACGCCTCGGGGCTCTCCTGGTGGTGCTCGACGGCGCCGATGTGCCCGCCGTACGGGATGCGGATGACGACGGGCATCTGCAGCGCGCCCTCGTGGCGGTTCGTGAGCTTGGCGAGCTGCGTCGTGATCTGGTCGAACGCCGGGAAGACGAACCCGTCGAACTGGATCTCGACGACGGGGCGGAAGCCCGCCATCGCGAGCCCGATCGCGGTTCCCACCAGTCCCGACTCCGCGAGCGGGGTGTCGAGCACGCGCTGCTCGCCGAACTCGGCCTGCAGGCCCTCGGTCACGCGGAAGACGCCGCCGAGCTTGCCGATGTCCTCGCCCATGAGGAGGACGCGGTCGCTGCCGGCGAGCGCCGCACGGAGTCCGGCATTGATCGCCCGGCTGAACGGCATGGTCTGCACGACGGGGGCCGTCGTCTCGGTGGCCGCGGATGCGGTGGTCGAGGTGCTCACGATGCGCCTCCTTCGAAGGATGCCTCGTAGTCGGCGAGCCACTGCCGCTGCTCGTCGATCAGCGGGTGCTGCTCGGAGTACACGTGCGCGAACATGTCGTCGCGCTCGAGGCCGCCCAGAGCGTTGGTGCGGGTGCGGACGTCGTCGGCGAGCGCCTGAGACTCGGCCTCGACGTCGGCGAAGAACGCCTCCGAGGCGCCGCGCCCGATGAGGAACGCCTTCATCCGCGCGATCGGGTCGCGGCGGCGCCACGACTCCTCCTCGTCGGAGGTGCGGTACTTGGTGGGGTCGTCGCTCGTGGTGTGCGCGCCGAGGCGGTAGGTCATGGCCTCGATCGCCTGCGGTCCGCCGCCGGCGCGCGCCTCGTCGAGTGCGGTGCGCGTCACGGCCCAGCTCGCGAGCACGTCGTTGCCGTCGATCAGCGTGCTGGGCATGCCGTAGCCCTCGCCGCGCTTGTACAGCGGCGAGCGCGACTGCGTCGCGACGGGCACCGAGATCGCCCACTGGTTGTTCTGCAGGAAGAACACCTCGGGCGTGCGGTAGCTGTTCGCGAAGACCATCGCCTCGTGCACGTCGCCCTGGCTGGAGGCGCCGTCGCCGTAGTAGACGATGACGGCCTCGTCGCGGTCGAGGTCGCCGGTGCCGCAGCGGCCGTCGAAGACGAGACCCATCCCGAAGCCCGTGGCGTGCAGCGTCTGCGAGCCGAGCACGAGCGTGTAGATGTGCGTGTTGCCGTTCTTCGGGTCGGTCGGGTCCCACCCGCCGTGCGTCAGCCCGCGCATCACGCGGATGATGTCGATCGGGTCGACGCCGCGGATCTTGGTGACCACGTGCTCGCGGTACGACGGGAAGAGGTGGTCCTGTGCGCGCGCGGCGCGGGCCGAGCCCACCTGCGCGGCCTCCTGCCCGTAGCTCGGCGGCCAGAGGGCCAGCTGCCCCTGCCGCTGGAGGTTCGTCGCCTGCACGTCGAACGCGCGGATGACGGCCATATCGCGGTAGAACGTCTCGAGGTCGGCATCGCCGAGACTCTCGACGGCCTCCCGATACGGTTCGGCGGCAGGGCTCGGCGCGAACGTTCCGTCCGCCTCCAGAAACCGCACCAGGGCGTGATCGTCGACCGGGATCATGAATTCACGCTATCTCTCCGTGCATGCGCGATTCTGCATGCGTTCGACAATGGTCCCCACGCCCCCGCCAGACGCCGCTGGCGCGTCGCCCGGAGCCTCCGGGCGCGTGGGCCCAGCCGACAACCACCGCACGCGATCGACAACCGCACCGGCAGTCATCCCTCGCGGCGGGCGGCGACCGTCGCCGCGATCCGCAGCACCTGCTCGACGGATTCCTCCTCGCCGACCGAGATCCGGATGCCGTCGCCGGCGAACGGCCGCACGATCAGTCCGGCCTCCTCGAAGGTCGCCGCGAACGCCATCGTGTCGTCGCCGGTGGGCAGCCACACGAAGTTGCCCTGCGCGACGGGGACGTCCCACCCGGCCTCGCGGAGACCCGCCGCCAGCCGGTCGCGACGATGGGCGATCACGCGGACGCGCTCGAGCAGTTCGTCTTCGGCGTCGAGGCTCGCGAGCGCGGCCTCCTCGCCGTGGGCGGTCACCGACAGCGGGATGGCGGTGCTGCGGGCGGCGTCCAGCACGCGAGGATGGCCGATCGCGTACCCGACGCGGAGCGCGGCGAGACCGTAGGCCTTCGAGAAGGTGCGCAGGACGACGACGTTGGGGCGACCCGACCCGCCGAGCACCCGCAGCCCGTCGACCGACTCGGGGTCGGTGACGAACTCGGCGTAGGCCTCGTCGAGGATGACGAGTACGTCGGACGGCACCTTCTCGACGAAGGCGTCGAACTCGGCCTGCGTGACGATCGGGCCGGTGGGGTTGTTGGGGCTGCACACGATGATCGCGCGCGTGCGGTCGGTGATCGCCGCCGCCATGGCGTCGAGGTCGTGGCGGGCGCCGCCCGCGAGCGGCACCTGCACGGCGGTGGCGCCGGCGACCACGGCGAGCCAGGGGTAGGCCTCGAACGAGCGCCACGCGTAGATGACCTCGTCGCCGGGGCCCGACGTCGCCAGCACGAGCTGGGCGAGGATCGAGACGCTGCCGGCACCGATGTGGACGGAGTCGGCGCCGACGCCGAACCGCTCGGCCAGCCGCTCGCGCAGGCGTGCGGCCGTCGCATCCGGGTATCTGTTCAGCGCCGACGCGTTCCGCACCCGCTCGAGCACCCCGGGCAGCGGGTCGAACGGGTTCTCGTTGCTCGACAGCTTGAACGCGTCCGCGCCGGCCTGCCGGCCCTGCTTGTACGGCGGCAGGGCGGCGACCTCGGGGCGCACGCGGACGGGGATCTCGGGAGCGTCGGTCACGCCCCGAGTCTACGAGCGGGGGATCGGATGCGCCTCCTGTCCCCAGCCGTCGCTGGGCACGGTGTGGCTCCTACCGGTGGCGGGCGCGGGCGTGGAAGACTGGGCGGACTATGGGCTTCCTCATCCGCGTGGTCATCAACGCCTTCGCGATCTGGGTCGTCACCCTGATCCCGGCGCTCCAGGTCTCGGTCATCCCGTTCCCGCCGGGCGAGACGCTCCAGCTGATCCTGACCCTGCTGATCGTCGCCGCGATCTTCGCGCTCGTGAACACGATCATCGGCACCGTCATCAAGGTGCTGGCGTTCCCGCTCTACATCCTGACGCTCGGCCTCATCGGCCTCCTCATCAACGCGTTCCTGCTGTGGCTCACCGCGTGGTTCACGAGCTTCTGGAACTGGGGCCTGCGGGTCGAGGACTTCTGGTGGGGCGTCGTCGCGGCGATCATCATCACCCTCATCAACTGGGTCGTCGGCATCATCATCCGCCCGCGCAAGGACTGACTCACCCCGCACCGCGAGTCGCCGCGTACTCGGTCACCTCGACCGATTCGGCGCGCGCGAGCTCGGCGAAGACGCCGCGCAGCGCGTCGACCCGCGGGTCGGGCGAGGAATCCACCAGTGCCGCGGTCTCGGCGTAGGCGGTGAGCCGGTGCGCGGGGAGCCGGGGCTCGTCTGTGCCGACGTCGGGATCGAAGACCCGCTCCGCGACGAAGCTCCCGGGCGCGCCGACTGCTTCGGCGTGTCCACCGCCGGCCAGCCCTGCGACCGGGTCGTCGGTGTGCCGCAGCGTCACGCTGAGGGTTCCCGATCCGACGTCGGTGTCGACGGGCGACCCGATCGAGACCAGCGTCTGCGTGTCGTAGCCGCCCTCCAGCGCCAGGTGGCCGGCGATCATCGCCCCCTGCGAGAACCCGAAGAGGTGCACGGCGTCGCCCGGCTGCACGCCCGCCTGGGCGAGCGCCGCCTGGGTGGCCGTGTACGAGTCCGACCTCCGCCCCGCGTACAGCTCGACGTTGGAGGCGTTGTCCCAGGGTTCGTCGCCTCCGACGTCGAACGACTGCATGCCGGCGAGGTACACGGCGTACTGCCGCGACCCGTCGGGCATCGTGTACCGCTCGACGCGCACTCGCGAGTCACCGGCCCCCGGCATCCGCTCCGTCACGGCAGCCAGGCTCCGCGGCGCCACCGAGGCAGGCGACCGCGACGGCGGGGACGCGGCGATGCCGGCCGAGGTCGCGCCCGCCGGCGGGCCGGCTGCGACCGGGGTCACCGTGACCGGCCCCGCCGTGCCCGAGAGCCGCGCGTCGCGGGACAGTAGGCCGGCACCCGAGAGCCCCACGCCCGCTGCCCCGCCCAGCGTGAGCAGCCCCGCCGCACCGCCGACCACGACCGACCCCGGGTCGCTGACCTCGCCGCCCGCTGCGACGCCCCACTGCGTCGCCTGGCGGACGAGCTCCGACGGCCACATGACGGCGCGCTCGAACTGCGCTCCGAGGGCCATGCGCCACGCATCGGGGTGCGCGTCGGCCAGGGCGGTCATGCGGGCGTCGAGGCGCTGCGCACGGTCGGTGTCGCCCGCGAGCACGGCGGCGCGATGCGCCGCCTCGATCTCCACCATCTCGTACGCCCATCCGGCCTGCCTCAGTGCCGCGGCGATCTCGTCGGCCTCGACCTGCACCGCATCGAGCTTCGCAGCGAGGACGGATGCTGCGGCCCGCGCATCCGCCGTGTACTCGGGGTGCGCCCCCAGCTCGGCGCGGAGCACGCGCAGTCGCCGGCCGATCGCTGTGAGCTCCTCCCGGGAGGTGTCGAAGCGGACCGCCGCCGCAGAGAGCGTCGCGGTGTCGACGGCGACGGCGCCCCCGCCGCGGATCTGCAGGCCGTCGTCGACGCGCGGCCAGTGCTCGGCGAGGAGGCCGATGGCGCCCTCGTTCGGGCCGAGGCGCCCCACCTCCGGCGCCAGCTCCGGATCGACGAGGTTCGGGCCGGGCTTCGTGTCGCTGCTCATCGCCCCGCCCCCGGAAAGAGGCCGGGGAAGAAGCCCGCGAACGCGGCGCGGTCCTGCGCCCGGGAGACGTCGTAGCGGGCCGTCTCGGCCAGGCACGCGAGGCCGGACACGTCGCCCGCCCACGTCGTCGCCCGGTCGTGGAACGCGGTTGCGGCCTTCGCCTGCCAGTCGACGGCGTCGGCGAGCCCACGGGCGACGATCGCGGCATCCGTGATCCGGTCGATGATCCGCGCGAGCTCGCGCGCGACCTGGGCCAGCTGGTGGGAGGCCGCGTCGGCGGCCGGTTCAAGCAGTGTCACCCGTCGATCGTCGCGGGGAGCGACCTTCCCGCGGCCGCCCGCGTGACGATCTGTTCACGGCGCGGCGCCCCACCCCGGATGTGGAGGAGGGGCGCCGCTCCTCTCGGAACGACGCCCCTCCGGGCGGAGCGATCGAGGGCTACTTGCCCACGACCACCTCGACCGTGTCGGCCCTGGTGTTGCCCGCAGCATCCGTCGCCGTCCAGGTGAAGCGGTAGACGGCGTCCTTCGCGGCCTTGACGGTGAACGTGTCGTCGTCGACCTGGGTCCACGACGCCTTCGCGCCCGAGACGCTCACGTCGGTGAGCTCGACGGTCACGTCGCCGCGATCATCGGCCGCGTCGATCGTGAACTGCACGGTGCGCATCTTGTTGTTCGGCGGCCAGATCAGCTCCGGGTCCGCCGTCACCTCGATGGTCGGATCCGTCGTGTCGGGCGGCGTCAGGTCGAGCCCGACGATCACCGGGTCGTGGTCGCTCGAACGGTAGGCGTCCGGCGCGTACAGCGCGTCCTGGGCCGGGAGCTTGAACGACATGTCGTAGTCGATCAGGCTCGGCTCGTCGGAGTTGATGTGCCACGACGAGACCCCCGACACGTCCGCGGTCAGCGCGGGCTGCGCGAGCGCGTAGTCGAGGTAGCCCAGCTGGCCGTCGAAGACGTACGAGTACGCGTGCTCGCCGTTGAACTGCTTCTCCAGGTCGGTGAAGCCGCCCGCGACGAACGCGTCGATCGAGTCCTCGTGGTCGTACGAGTTCAGGTCGCCGATGACGATCGCGCGACCGTCGGGAGCCACCGTCTCGTTGAGCCACTTCGTGAGCGCCGTGGCGGCCGCCGTGCGCGACGCGCTGCAGTTGCCCTGGCCGTCACCGAGGTCGGGGCTCTCGGAGCACGCCGAGCCCTTCGACTTCAGGTGGTTGACCGACACCACGAACTCCTCGCCCGTCTCGGTCGACGCGAACCGCTGCGTGACCGCGGGGCGGTGCCGCGCGTCCGACCAGGTCGGGTCGACGGCGCTCGTCATCAGCTGGTACGCCCCGACCGGGGTCACCGTCGACGGCTTGTAGATGACCGCCGTGGTGATGGCGTCCGTGCCGATCACGCCGGTGGTCACCGGCACGTAGGTGCCCGCACCCACCTTCGCGTTCAGCGCGTCGGCCAGCGCCTGGACGGCGGTGCCGTTGTTCTCGATCTCGAGGAGGCCGAACACGTCGGCGTCGATCGCGGCGAGCGCAGCGACGATCTTGTCCTGCTGGCGCTGGAACTCCTCGGCCGTGTCCGCACCTCGGTAGTAGTCGTCGTCGTTCGAGTTGGTCGGCGTCGGATCGATCGAGGTGAAGTAGTTCAGCACGTTGAAGCTCGAGATCTTCAGGTCGCCGCCCACGTCGGGTACGCCGGTCCGCGCGTTGGCGACGGTGAAGTCGGCACCCTCGGTCGGCTGAACGCCCCACGTGTCGAAGCGGTAGTCCAGGACGCCGGTGGCGTTCTGGACGAGGTCGCCGCTGCGGAACGAGTGGTCGAGCGTGAAGACCGCGCCATCCGGGTGGATGGCCGGGTCGGGGTTCTGGCTGCCGCGGCCGTCGTCCAGCGTGATGCTGTTCTCGAGGTTGGCGGCGGCGAGCGCGTTGGCCGCAGCCCCCGGCTCGACGACCGCGGTCGGCGTGTCGAGGCGGCCGTTGGTGAGGGTGATCGTGCCGAAGCGGCCGTACTCGAACGTCTCGCCGATCGCGAGGTTCTGCGGAAGCGTCACGTACATGCCCTCGAGCGCCTCACGCTGCGCGTTCGTCGCCGGGAGGGTGAGCGGCGTCGCCGTCGGCAGCGCCTGGTCGGTCGCGCACACCTCGACGTCGGCGGCGACGACCTGCGTGAGGCCGAAGAACTCCGCGACCTCGCCCGCGACGCTGACGCTGTCGCCCACGTCCACCGGCGCGCCGCCTGGCGCGTAGACGAAGATGCCGTCCGAGGTCGCGGCGTTGCCGTCACCCGCGTCCTGCACGTAGTACCCGTCGAATCCGCCGGTCTGGAAGTCGCCGACGACGACGCCCTCGATCAGCACGTCCTGTCCCTGGATCGGGGACGCCGCGCCGGAGCCCTGGACGGAGCCGATCGTCACGGGGGTCGCTGCGCAGTCTGCCACGGGCCCGGGATCGGGGTCGGGCGGAGTCAGGTGCCAGCCGAGGCCGTCGAACGTGTCGTTGGCGAAGCCGGTCCATTCGACGGCGGGATCGAACGGGTCCGAGCCGTTCGTGTCGCCCTGCACGATGTTCGCGTTGCGGCGCAGCGTGTTGTCCATCGTCGACGCGAGCCCGGTGCCCCACTGGGAACCGGGGTCGACACCGATCTGACCGATGACGTCGACGATCTCGGTGCCCTTGACCAGGGCGACGGCGTCATTGCCGTTGAAGAGCCCGAGGTTCGCCGACTGGTCGGCCTGAGCCAGGATGGCCGCGTTGGCGAGCGCGTGGGAGAACACGAAGACATCCCCGCCGGCGACGGTGCCGGTGAGGTTGATCGTCAGGCTGACGGTGGCGCTGCCGTTGGAGTACTGCTGCACCTTGTATCCGGCGGCGGCGAGGTCGACCGCCGTCGTGCCGGGGTTGTAGACCTCGATGGCCTTGTTGTTCGACGAGCCTTCGACGTACTCGCTGATGAACAGATCACCGGATGCTGCGGCCGCGGGCGCGGCGAATGCCACGACGCCTCCGGCTGCGAGCGCCGCGGCTGCGATCGCAGCGGCGATAGGACGGGGTGCTGGGGACACGAGACCTCCACAGGATGACGGCGGTCTGTGGACCGCGCGTGGGAAAGGACAGCCTGGTCGCCGCCCATTCGTCACAAGCTAGGGGAGCAGCATCCGTCATCGAAAGACCCTGAGAGGAGAACTCCTTAACGTTCGGTGTCCGCTCGGTCCAGAATGGAACCCATGACCGCGACCGACGCGACGCCCTTCCGCGTCGTGTTCGTGTGCACGGGGAACATCTGCCGCTCGCCGATGGCGGAGGTGGTGTTCCGGGGATTCGCGGATGCCTCCGGCCTCGGTTCGCGCGTCGCCTCGACGAGCGCCGGCACCGGCGACTGGCACGTCGGCGAGCAGGCCGACCTCCGCACGATCGAGGCGCTGGAGCGCGCCGGCTACGACGGTTCGCACCACCGCGCGCGGCAGTTCACGCACTCGGACTTCGCGCGGAGCGACCTTGTGGTGGCACTCGATCGCAGCCACGAGCGGATCCTGCGCGGCTGGGCCCGCACCGAGGGCGACGCCGACAAGATCGCCCTGCTGCTGGCATTCGACCCCTCGGCCCACACCCTCGACGTCCCCGACCCGTACTACGCGGGCCCCGGAATGTTCGACGAGGTGCTCGGTATGATCGAGAGCGCGAGCCGGGCGCTCTTCCGGCAACTCGAACCCGCCATCCGCCCGGTGTGAAGACACCGGATCGACGGTCGTCTTCGGCGATACCGACGGGAGCCCCCATGACTTCTCTGCCTCCTCAGCCGCTCAGTCCCCTCGACGGGCGCTACCGCCCCGCCGTGAGCGAACTCGGCGAGTACCTCTCGGAGGCGGGCCTGAACCGCGCCCGCGTCGAGGTCGAGGTGGAGTGGCTCATCGCCCTCACGGATCGCTCGCTGTTCGGCACGTCGCCGCTCGCCGACGCCGACAAGGAGCGCCTGCGGGCGCTCTACCTCGAGTTCGGGCAGGCCGAGATCGACTGGCTCGCCGAGAAGGAGTCGGTGACCCGGCACGACGTCAAGGCCGTCGAGTACCTGGTGCGCGACCGCCTCTCGACGCTCGGTCTCGACGCCATCGCCGAGCTCACGCACTTCGCGTGCACCAGCGAGGACATCAACTCCACGTCGTACGCCCTCACCGTGCAGCGCGCCGTGCAGCGCGTGTGGCTGCCGAAGCTGCGCGCCGTCATCGCCGCGCTCAGCGAGCTCGCCGTGGACCACCGCGACGCCGCGATGCTCTCGCGCACGCACGGCCAGCCGGCGACGCCCTCGACCATGGGCAAGGAGCTCGGCGTGTTCGCGTGGCGCCTCGCCCGCGTCGCCGACCAGATCGAGGGCGGCGAGTACCTCGCGAAGTTCTCGGGCGCCACCGGCACGTGGTCGGCGCACCTGTCGGCCGCGCCGGACGTGGACTGGCCCGAAGTCTCCCGCGCATTCATCGAGGGTCTGGGCCTCGACTTCAACATCCTCACGACCCAGATCGAGTCGCACGACTGGCAGGTCGAGCTGTACGACCGCGCCCGTCACGTCGGCGGCATCCTGCACAACCTCGCGACCGACATCTGGACCTACATCTCGATCGGCTACTTCACGCAGATCCCGGTGGCCGGCGCCACCGGCTCGTCGACGATGCCGCACAAGATCAACCCGATCCGGTTCGAGAACGCCGAGGCGAACCTCGAGATCTCGGGCGGCCTGCTCGCGACGCTCTCGCAGACGCTCGTCACGAGCCGCCTGCAGCGCGACCTCACCGACTCGACGACGCAGCGCAACATCGGCGTCGCGTTCGGGCACTCGCTGCTCGCGCTGGACAACCTGCAGCGCGGCCTGAAGGAGATCTCGCTCGCCGAGGACGTGCTGCTGGCCGACCTCGACCAGAACTGGGAAGTGCTCGCCGAGGCCATCCAGACGGTGGTGCGCGCCGAGATCGCCGCCGGGCGCTCGCGGATCAGCGACCCGTACGCGCTCCTCAAGGACCTCACCCGCGGCCGCCGCGTGGGCGCCCCCGAGCTCGCGGAGTTCGTGCGCGGACTCGACATCGGCGACGAGGCCAAGGAGCGCCTGCTCGCCCTCACGCCCGCGACCTACGACGGCCTCGCCTCGCAGCTGGTCGACGAGCTCGGCTGACCGGGTTCCGGCGCTCCCGGAATGCGAAAGGGGAGATCTCCGCACGCGGAGATCTCCCCTTTCGCGATTCTCGGCGCGGGGTGCCGCGGGTTCAGGCCTTCGGGTCGCCGGATGCTGCGGCATCCGGCTTCTCACCCTGCTCCGGCTCGTCGGACTTCTCGTCGAAGAGCACCGGCTTGTCGATCTGCTTCGTCACCTGGGCGGGATCGACCGCCAGGAGGAGCAGCGACACGATCAGCAGCACCGCGATGAAGCTGATGCCGGCGATGACGAGCGCCGTGACGACAGCGCGCTCCGCCTCGCCGGCGGCGCGCTGCTGGAAGAAGCCCATCGACACGAGCGTCACGATTCCCGCGAACAGGGCGGCCGCGAACGCCAGCCCGAGCAGCTGCAGGGGCTTCATGAGGTCGCGGCGGGTGGGGCTTTCGTGGCTCACGCGGAGTCCTTCTACGGGGTGGGATCGGCGGACGCGGACGCCTCCGCCGTGAAGTCAGGGTTGTCGGCGGCCTCGACCGGGCGCGGCGAGAAGCCGGCGATGCCGAGGTACACGGCGACGATCGCGGCGTAGCCGCCGAACAGGCCGACGCCGATCGTGATGCCGGTGAGGGTGAACGTCGCGTGGGCCTCTTCGATCGTGTAGTCCAGCGCGTACGCGGGCTGCACGAACAGCAGCGCGATGCCGAGGAGGATCGTCAGGGCGCCGACGACCGCCGCGTCGCGGCTCTCCGAGCGCGGACCGACGAGCGCGGCGGGCCGCGCATCGGCGACGCCGGGCGCGATCTCGCGCCGCTCGCGACGGCCGCGGAGGCCGCGCCAGCCCGCGATGAGCTCGATGACGCCGCTGATGAGCGCCCACGCGATCACGATGACGAAGTAGCCGGTGACGGTGCGGAGCGGGAGGAGGCCGCTCGCCATGCCCGCGACGATGGCGACGCCGCCGAGCGCGGCCGACGGCCAGCGGAGTCCCTTCGGGTAGACCAGCCACACCGCGAGCAGCAGCACGAGGCCGGTCGCGATCGCGAAGCCGCTGAACACCGAGCTGCCGACCAGGGCGGAGTGGTCGGGCGAGAACGTGATCATGAGTGCCGCGAGCGCCGCGAACGCGGCGCGTGCGAGCTGCACGTGGCGCACGGCGAACGTGCGGGAATCGGCTGAGGTCACGGTGATCCTGCGGAGCGGCGGGTTCTCAGGGACGAGAACGGATGCCTCCAGTCTACGTGCGCGGAGGCTGGGAGCTTCCGGGCACCGTCGGCGGCCTCAATCCAGGGTGTCGAGGATCCCCGTCAGCAGCTCGAACGTCGTGAGCGGCGAGATGATCGCGAACCGCAGCACGGGCTCGCCGGCGTGGGAGCTCGGCACGACGAACGCGTGCTGCTCCTCGAGCAGCCGGCTCGACCACGCCTCGTAGTCGGCGAGCGTCCAGCCCTCGCGACGGAACACCACGACCGACAGCTGCGGGTCGCGCACGAGCGAGAGGCCCTCGCGCGACGCGATCTCGTCCGCGATGCGGCGCGCGAGGTCGATGCCGTACTCGATCGTGGCGCGGTACTGGTCGGTGCCGTGGGTCGCGAGCGAGAACCACATCGGCAGGCCCCGTGCCCGGCGGGTGAGCTGCACGGCGAGGTCGGACGGGTTCCAGTCCGGCTTGCCGGTGAGGGTGTCGAGGTACTCGGCCTTCTGGGTGTGGGCCGCCAGCGCGAGGGCGGGCTCCCGGTAGATCAGCGCGCACGCGTCGAAGGGCGCGAACAGCCACTTGTGCGGGTCGACGATGACCGAGTCCGCGAGCTCGACACCCGCGAAGACCGGCCGCATGCTCTCGACGAGCATCGCCGCGAGGCCGTACGCGCCGTCGACGTGGAACCAGATGCCGCGCTCGCGCGCGAGGGCCCCGACGCTCGCGATGTCGTCGACGATGCCGAAGTTGGTCGTGCCGCCGGTGGCGACCACCGCGAACACCGCGTCGCCGTGCTCGTCGAGCACGCGGGCGACGGCGTCACCGTGCAGGCGCCCGTTCGCATCCACCTCGGCCGTCGCGACGTCGACGTCCATGACGGCCGCGGCCGACGCGATCGACGAGTGGGCCTCGGCGCTGCACACGACGACCCACCGGGGCGGGGTCGCGCGTCCCTCGTCCGCCGCACGGCGGCGCGCAGCATCCCGAGCCGTCACGAGAGCCGAGAGGTTGCCGATCGTGCCGCCCTGCACGAAGACCCCGCCTGCGCCTGCCGGCAGGCCGAACTCCTTCGCGAGCCAGTGCAGCACCTCGTTCTCGGCGAACACCGCGCCGGCGCCCTCGACCCACGAGCCTCCGTAGATGGCGGATGCCGAGACCACGACGTCGAACGCGAGCGAGGCCTTGCTCGGCGCCGAGGGGATGAACGAGAGGTACCCGGGGTGGTCGGTCGACACGCACGCCGGCGCGAGGACGTTCTCGAAGAGGGAGATCGCGCGCCGCGAGCCGATGCCCTCGGGGGTGATCGACCCGGACGCCAGGCGCTCCAGGTCGCGCGGGCTCATCGGCTTGTCGAGCGGCACGTCCTCGTACAGAGCCCGGCGCCGCGCGTACTCGAGCACGTCCTCGACGGTGTGGCGGGTGTCGGGCGAGATGCGGTGCATGTCTTCAGGCGCGGTCACGGCGAGTCCTTCCAGAGGTGGCGTGGCCAGGCTATGCGCGCGGCACTGCGCTTTTCAATCAGCATCTCGCGTCATTTCGGAGACTGGTTGGCTACTTTGCTCACCATCGGGTTACATTCTGTGCATGGTGGCTCCGCTGGATGATCTCGACCGACGCCTGATCTCGCTCCTGCGGGCGAATGGGCGGGAGTCGGTGGTACGGCTCGCGGAGCGGCTCGGCGTCACCCGCACGACCGTGAACAAGCGCATCGAGCGCCTCGTCGACTCGGGTGTCATCGCCGGCTTCTCGGTGCGGCTCCACGATGTCGCGAGCGACTCCGCGGTGCGCGCGATCACGATGGTCGCCGTCGAGGGCCACGATGCGCGCGACGCGATCCGTCAGCTGCGTGGCATCCCTCAGATTGCGGCGCTCCACACGACCAACGGCCGCTGGGATCTCGTGGCCGAGCTCAGCTGCGAGAGCCTCGGCGACCTCGACGGCGCCCTCGCCGCGATCCGCAGCACCGCCGGCGTGCGGGACAGCGAGACGAGCATCCTGCTGAGCTCGGCCGCCGCCTGACGTCAGGGGAGGGGGACGACCGCGCCCGAGGCTCGACCCGAAGGCTCCAGCAGGCGGCCGAGATGCTTGTGCACGCGCAGCACCATGGATCGGTCCTGGACGCGGACGCCGGGGATGCGGCGGGCGAACTCCATCTCGGTGCGCACCACCTCGTCCTTTCTGCGGGCGCCGGCGGCGACGATCATGTTGCTGGCCCCGGTCGCGATCGCCGCGTACTGCACGGCGGGCATGGTCGCGAGTTCGCGGCGTGCCGCCCCCAACTCGGCCGACGGCACCTGCAGGAAGTACCACGCGGCGATCGGCCAGCTCGAGAACGGCGCGGCGACATCGGTGCGCAGCACCAGCCGACCGCTGCGGCGGAGGAGCGCGACGGCATCGGACGCCCGCTGCGCGCTGACGCCCACCTGCTCGCCGAGCTCGCGGAACGGGAGGCGGGCGTTCGGCTCGAGCGCACGCCGGAGGGCGCCCGCGAGGTCGGCGGTCACCGACTTCGCCGCGCCCGCGCGCGGGGGACGCGGCGCCGGAATGCGATCCTGCTGGGCCGGCGTCAGCGCCTGCACCGTCCAATCGGACCCAAGCCGGACGACATCGGTGACGATGTCGGTGCGCACCGACCGCACGCCGGGAACGCGACCGAGCCGGCCGAGCAGCAGGTCTGCCAGCGCACCGTCGGTGCGGGAGACCACGGTGGCGATCAGGTCGCGCCCGCCGGCGGTCACATCGATGGAGTAGATCTCGGGGAGCTGCGCCGCCTCATGCGCGACATCGAGCACCCTGCCCGGTTCGCACGAGAACTCGACCAGCGCCGCCGCCACCATCTCCCCCGATCCGCGCACCGCTGAGAGCCACGCAGTACCCGCCCCGGAGATGCGCTCCCAGCGGCGTGAGAGCGTCACGGCGTCCGTACCCAGGATCGGCGCGAGGGCCGTCCAGGCGACGCGCGGCTCGAGCTGGAGGGCATGGATGATCTGCAGATCGAGGTCGTCAAGGGGAATTTCCTGCATCACGGCTCCATCATGCGCGGATCTTCTGCAAGTGCACCAGGCATCCTCACTTCGAACCACGATTCATGCGTTCCCCATGACACCCGACCAGAAGGAGGACGCCGATGACGACGCCCACTTCGGCGGGGACGCGCGTGTCGCGCGGACCCGCCATCCTGTTCATCCCCACGCTCATCGCACTGGAGCTGTTCGGCGGCCTCATCCAGGGCTGGATCACGCCGCTGCTCGGCGAGATCGGCACGCACTACGCCGTTCCCGACGGCGCCCTCAGCTGGATCCTCACCGTCGGTCTGCTGTCGTCGGCGGTGTCGGTGCCGTTCATGACGATGCTCGCCGACCGCTTCGGCGCACGGCGGCTGCTCGTCGTCGCGGCGGCCCTCACCGCGGCCGGCTCCGCACTGATCGCGCTCGCTCCGACCTTCCCCCTCCTCATCCTGGGCGCGGTCGTGCAGGGGCCTGTGGCCGCTTTCCTTCCGCTGGAGATGGCGCTGCTGAAGCACCACCGGCCCGCGTCGGCGAACCGCGTCGTCGGCATGCTCGTGGGCACCCTCACCCTCGGCGTCGCCGTCGGTGCCCTCACGGCCGGCTTCGTGATGGAGGCCGTCGGCAGTCTCGTCGTCACGCAGTTCATCGGCGCCGTCCCGCTGATTCTCCTCGCGATCGCCGTGGGCTTCACGGTGCCGTCCACGCCCGGCGACTCGACACGCGCGACCGACTGGGCAGGCGCCACCACCTTCGCGATCGCACTCGTCGGCGTCATGTACGGCCTGTCATCGGGGACGAGCGAGGGCTGGGGCGCTCCGGTCACGATCGGATGCCTCGCCGTCGGCGCCGTCGGGCTCATCGTCTTCTGCGTCGTCGAGGCGCGTGCCGCGAACCCGCTCTTCGACGTGCGCGTGCTGCGCTCTGCGCGCCTGGGGGTGCCGCTCGTGCTCGGCGTGCTCGTGGCCATGACGATGTTCGGCTCGCAGACGCCCACCGTGCTGTATCTGAGCGCCGACCCGGCCGTCGACGGCTACGGCACCGGCGCCACGGTCGCCGTCGTCGGCATCGTGTTCGCCCTCACCGCGCTGTGCTCGAGCGCAGGAGCCTTCCTGTCGCCCCTCGTCGTGCGGCGCATCGGCGTGCCTGCGACGATCTCCGCGTCATGCGTCGTGATGGCGGCCGGCATGGTCGTCCTCATCACGGCTCCGACGAACGTCGTCGTGGTCGCCGCGCTGTTCGGCGTGACGTCACTGGGCACCGGTGTCGTGCTCGCGGCACTGCCGGCCGTCGTCATCGACCGGGCGCCGGAGGAGGCATCCGCGTCGGTGTCCGGTCTCTACAACACCGGCCGCACCCTCGGCGGCTCGCTCGCGGGCGCCCTGGTGGCGGCGATCATCACCGCCTTCACCCACCCGACCTCCGAAGGCGTGCCGACGACGACGTTCGCCGCATTCCAGGTCGTCTGGATCGTCTTCGCCGCGATCCTGGTGATCGCCGCCGGGCTCGCCCTCACGCTCGGCGGACGCCGCACGCCCCGCTCAGCGGCCGCCACCGCCGACAACCCCGCAACGATCGGAGCCGCCTCATGACCCTCCTCACCGACACCGGGCTCGACGTCGACCCCCAGGAGGTCGAATCAGCGATCCGCAACGCCGTCGACGGGGCGAGCGAGCGCATCGTCCGCCTCAGCCAGGAGATCGGGCACGACCCCGAGCTCGCGTTCCAGGAGCACCGTGCGGCCGCCCGCGTCGCCGCCACGCTGCACGATGCCGGCTTCGCCGTGACGACGGGCGTCTACGGTCTCGACACCGCCGTCGAGGCGACCTCCGGATCCGGCGAGATGACGGTCGCCTTCGTCGGCGAGTACGACGCCCTCCCCGGCGTCGGGCACGCGTGCGGCCACAACGTGATCGCCGCCGCAGGGGTCGGCGCGGCGCTCGGCCTCGCGGCTGTCGCCGATCGACTGGGGCTGCGCGTGAAATTCCTCGGAACTCCCGCCGAGGAGCTCGGCGGCGGAAAGATCCTCATGCTCGAGGCGGGCGCGTGGGACGACGCTGCCTTCTCGCTCATGGTGCACGGCGGGCCGTTCGCCCAGATCGCGAGCAGCGGTTTCGTCACGCAGGCGTACGAGCGCATCATCGCGACGTTCCACGGCCGCGCCGCGCACGCCGCCGCCATGCCGCACGAGGGTGTCAACGCCGGCGACGCGGTCACTCTCGCGCAGGTGGGGCTCGGGCTGCTGCGCCAGCAGCTCCGCCGCACCGTCGTCGTCGGCTCGTTCGTCGTCGAGGCGGGCGGAGCGACCAACGTCATCCCGGAGCGCGGTGTGCTCGAGGTCGAGATCCGTGGCAACACCGCCGACGAGTGGCGCGACGCCCGCAAGCGGGTGCGTGACGTGCTCGCGGGCGCCGCGCTCGCGAGCGGATGCCGGGTCGAGATCGATCGGCCCGAGAAGCCGTACGCGCCGCTGGACCCGGATGCCGACATCTCGAGGTTCTTCGACGAGGCCATGACGGGCATGGGCTACGACCTGCTCCCCGCGCCGGCGGGAATGGGCGGCGGCTCGACCGACATGGGCAACGTGTCGCAGTACCTGCCGTCCATCCATCCGATGATCGCGCTGCGCGGGGTGGAGGCGGTCCCCCACCACCAGAGCTTCGCGGAAGCGGCCGTCTCGTCGGCGGGCGACATCGCTGCGGTCGACGGCGCGCTCGCACTCGCGCTGGCCGCGGCGCGCGCGGCGTCCGACACCGTCGTTCGCGCCCGGCTGATCGACGCTCAGCGCACCCGGGCGCCGTACGCGCCGGAGCCTGAGGACGATCTGGGCTGACACCGCGTCGCGGCATCCGCTTCTCGGATCCGGATGCCGCGACCCGCGGTCTCGGAGGCGCCCGCGGTCACTCGGTGACGGTGAACGCGATCGTCCAGGGCGCCTCGCCCACAGACCTGATGGCCGCGTCGCCCGGCTCGACCGCGCGCACCTCCCACTCCCGCGCCCCGCCGTCGGCCACGTTCGCGACGGGGATGAGGAGCACGGCGGCGCCTTCGACCTCCGGTTCAGGCGATTGCGGATCGGTGAGCCGCAGTGTCGTCGTCTGCCCGACCGTCATGGCGAACGTGCGGCCGTCCTCCGTAGGGCCGATGAACCGGGGCACCGGGGCGGCAGCCGTCGCCGACGGCTGCGAAGGCGTCGGCTCAGGCACCGCGGTGGTGGTTCCTGTAGGCGGCGCGCCGCTCGCGCACCCCGTGAGCATCGCCGCCACGAGGAGGAGAGCTGGTAGCCACCGCCTCACCGCCGCCCACCTCTCATCCCCTGCGGGTCAGGGACCGCTCTGCGTCGCGATCCGCTCGACGACGTCCTTCTGCGCCTTGATCTGCGCCGAGGTCGACGCCGGGTTCATGCGGACGGTCTCGGCCGCCAGCATGACGGCTCCGAACGTGCTGTCGAGGCTGCCGTTGCGGTCGGTGTCCACGGGGGTGTCGAGGCTCACCGAGCCGTTCGCGAAGTTGAGCCACGCCCCGAGCGCGTGCTGATCGAAGATGACGTCGGCGGGCGCCTTCGCCGGGTTGTTCAGCACGAGCGTCGCGGCGGCCCGGGTCGAGGCATCCTTCCCCTCGTCGAAGACCAGGCTGAAGTAGCCCACGATGTCGAGGTAGCACTGCAGCTCCGCGGGCGTGAAGTCGTTCGACTTCTTGACGCGGTACTGGTTGAGCCACCAGCCGTGACCCTTCGACACCGTGGCGTTCCCGGTGATGATGACGGCCGCCGTGTCGGTCGCCGAGACACCGCCGTCGTCGTCCTCGGCGGTCACGCCGAGTTCGTACAGGCACGCGTCGGTGTAGGCGTGACTCGCCTCGAGGGTGATGTCGCGCGGCTGCACGCTGGGCGACTTCACCGGGTCGGACGCCGGCGGGTTCACCAGCGACGTCTCGCTGTCGGTCGCCCCGTCCCCCCAGTCCCACGTCAGGGTGAGGTCGTCGCTGCCGGGGTCGGTCGACCCGGCCGGCACCGTGAGCTCCTCGCCCGCCTCGACGACGAACGCGCTCGTGCCGTCGTAGACCTCCTCGCCCGACGAGTCGATCGTCGCGGTGGGATCGACGTTCGCCACGGCGGCCACCGCGGTGTCGCAGTTGCCGGTGGTGTCGTCGTCAGCCGCGCACACTTCGACCGTGTACGCCCCGTCATCGCCGTACTGGTGCTGCACCGAGAAGGTCAGCGTGGCGTCGGGTCGCGTGTTCTCCTCGACGCCCGGGAGCGCGACCGCAGCCGCCCCGTCGTCGTACGAGATCGTGGCCGACAGGTCGTCGAGCCAGCCGGGGTCGGTGACGGTGCCCGAGACGGTCACCGTGCCGAACTCGTCGATCGGCGTGATGGCGTCGATCGACACCGTCGGCGCCACGTTGGTGACGGTGACCGTGCTCGTCGCGGTCGACGTGCGGCCGAACGCGTCGGTGACCTGCAGCCCGATCGGGTAGACCCCGTCCTGGCCGACCGCGGTGAACGACGGCGTCGCGCCGGTCGCGTCGTCGTACGCGCCGTCGTTGTCGAGGTCCCACGCGTACGAGGCGATCGCCCCGGCGCTCGGGTCGCTGCCCGCGGCCGAGCCGGTGCCGTCGAGCACGGCGTCCGTGCCCTCCGGCGTCACGTACGGCCCGCCGGCGTCGGCCGTCGGCTCGCACTCGGCCGGCACGGCGGAGCTCGCCGTCGGCACGGTGTCGAGACCGGTGGTGGACGCCGTGCCGAGCCCGCGGCCGGCGAACGCCGACCAGATGAGGCACGTGTTCGCGCCGCCGTCGGCGGTGAGCAGGGCGTTGCGCGCATCGATGTAGTTCGGGCTCGCGGGCGTCGCCTT
Source organism: Microbacterium sp. NPDC056057 (assembly GCF_042266945.1). NCBI lineage: Bacteria > Bacillati > Actinomycetota > Actinomycetes > Micrococcales > Microbacteriaceae > Microbacterium > Microbacterium sp. NPDC056057. The sequence continues at coordinate 605,336 of NZ_JBHJWS010000001.1, read as the reverse complement.
CATGCCGTCGAGGACGAGCGTGGCGAGCGCCTCGGCGCCGCCCGGGAAGAGCTCGCGGATGTCGTAGATCGTCGCCGCCCAGATCTCACCGTTGCCGTGGCCGCTGTTCGACGTCGTGTTGTACGACTGGTACGTGCGCGTCGAGATGTCGTAGCCGACCGAGCGGATGCCGTTGACCGCGTCGCCCGTGACGTACTCGCCGACGACGGCGTCGTCCCACTTCAGGAACGAGATCACGTCGCTCCAGCCCTCGCCGAGCGCACCGCGCTGGTCGAAGTCGTTGTAGCCGAGCGCCCCGCCGCCGACCAGGCGGCTCGAGACGCCGTGCCCGTACTCGTGCGCGATGACGTCGCCGTCCATGTCGCCGTCGCGGAACGGGCGGCCCGGCGCCCACATGTACATCTGCATGCGCGGGCTGGTGCCCTCGGCCGGAGTGCCGAAGTTCGCGTTGTTCAGGCAGCGCACGGGCACGTCGTCACCGGGGGCCGGAGTGTTCTGGTCGTCGATGCAGCCGAAGTCCCAGCCGTCCTGCGCCTCGGCCAGCACCGGGTCGCCGCCCGAGCCGCCGTTGCCGAAGTTGTCGACCTGGAAGTTGCCGCTCGCCTCGTCGAATCCGTGGCCGTAGAGCCAGTCGTGCATGACGTTCGTGTAGTAGAAGAGCTGCGTGATGATCGCGTCGCGGTCGGCGTCGAGCGCGACCAGCGAATCGACGTCGGCGGTGGTGCGCCAGGCATCCGTCCACGCGTAGAGGAACTGCTGGTAGCCGGGGTCGCCGCTCGCCGGCGTCTGCGGCTGGTACTCGTTGTTCGCGTCGTCGTCGTTGCGGTCGAGGTACGCGTTGACGTTGTTGCCGTTCGTGGTGCGGTCGTCGACCCACGTGCCGTTGATGCCCGAGAACGAGGTGGTCTGGCGCGTCGCGCCCGCCGCCTCGGGGTGCTCCTCGCGGAACACGTCGCCCTCGGGTGCGGCGTGCGCGTAGCGGCTGCGCTGATCGATGACCTCGCCGGTGTTCGCATCGACGACCGTCTCGAACCACGCCTGCCCCGACGACTCGATGTCGGTGAGCCACGCGAGCCGCAGCGACGTGCCGTCCTCGCCCGGGTACCAGACCAGCTCCGACGTCACGGGTGCCGGGTCGGTCAGGCCCTCGGCGTACACGTTCGGGTACTCCTGGGGCGCGGGCGACCTCGTCGCAGCCTCGCGCAGCGGCCGGGTCGCATCGGCGTCCTGCGCGTCGGCGGCGACGTCGATCGCCGCCTGCGCCGTGAGTGCGGCGCGCGTGCCGGTGCCGTCACCGGGCGCCAGGAATCCCGCGACCGACAGCACCCGGCCGTCAGCGGCGATGACGAACGTCATCACCGCGTCGCGCACGCGCAGCCCGTCGATGCGCTGGCCCAGATGGACGGCCGTCGACCCGTTCGAGAGGGCGAGCTCCTTGTGGACGTAGATCCCGGATGCTGCGTCCCCGGCGAGTCCGAAATCGGCGGCGTGCGCCCGCACGTAGCCGAGGGCGACATCGCCCGGCGACGCGTCGCTGGGTGCCGTGAGCGCCGCGGCCGACGGGTCGGCCACGACGCGGCCGTTCGCCGGATCGATCGTCACGGACGGCGGTTGCCCGGTGTCGTCGACGGGTGCCGCCGCGGCCGGAGAGAGCCCCGACGCGAACAGGCCCCCGACCAGAAGAGCCCCGATCCCCACAGAGAAAACCCGCGGTCGCACAGACATGGCGATTCGCCCCCCGGCGGGCCGGCGCACCCCCGAACGGTGCCGAAGCCGGTCCGTAGCGCCCGTCACGTTAGTCCTGCTCCTGGTTCCCCACAAGACACCTCGCGAAGCTGCACCATCGCCGTGCGGCCCCGTGGACCGCAACGTCGTGCAACGTACGCGCGCCTACCGTCGGATCAGAGGGCGGCGAACGCCCGCCCCAGGGAAGTGATATCGATGACGATCCTGACCGACTCGCACGCAGCACACGGCACCGCGACCCCCACCGGCACGATGCGCGCAGCCGTGGTCACCGCGCCGGACCGGCCTCTCGAAGTGCGCGACGTGCCCATCCCCACGCCCGGCCCCGGCCAGGCGCTCGTCAAGGTGCTGACCACCGGCGTGTGCCACACCGACCTCCACGCCGCCCGCGGCGACTGGCCGGTCGCCCCGAAGCCCGACCTCATCCCGGGGCACGAGGGGTACGGCCGCGTCGTCGCCCTCGGCGACGGCGTCACGTCGCTCGCTGTCGGCGACCTCGTCGGCAACGCGTGGCTCTGGAGCGCCTGCGGCGTCTGCGAGTTCTGCCGCACCGGGTGGGAGACGCTGTGCCCCGACCAGCAGAACGGCGGGTACTCCGTCGACGGCAGCTTCGGCGAGTACATGCTCGTCGACGAGCGCTTCGCCGCCCGCATCCCCGACGGTGCCGATCCCGTCGAGGTCGCGCCGATCCTGTGCGCCGGCGTCACCGTCTACAAGGGGCTCAAGATGACCGAGGCCCGCCCGGGCGAGTGGGTCGTGATCTCGGGCATCGGCGGACTCGGCCACATCGCGGTCCAGTACGCGCGCGCCATGGGTCTGCGGGTCGCCGCCGTCGACATCGACGACGCCAAGCTCGAGCTCGCCCGCCGGCACGGCGCCGAACTCTCCGTCAACGCGCTCACGCAGGACCCGGCCGCGGTCGTCCAGGAGCGCACCGGCGGCGCGCACGGCGTGCTCGTCACCGCCGTGCACCCGAAGGCCTTCGGTCAGGCGCTGGGTGTCGCGCGCCGCGGCGCGACCATCGTCTTCAACGGCCTTCCTCCGGGGGATTTCCCCGCGGACATCTTCGACATCGTGCTCCGCGCGATCACGATCCGCGGATCCATCGTCGGCACGCGCCAGGACATGATCGAGGCGCTGGACTTCTATGCGCGGGGCGAGATCCACCCGACCGTCGCGGTGGAGTCGATCGACGACATCAACGACATCTTCGAGCGCATGGAGCACGGCAGGATCGACGGCCGCATCGTGATGCAGTTCGACTGACAGCGTCGGGGTGACGCGGGAGGCGCAGGGGCGGGGCGGATGCCTCGCCCCTGCGTCGCGCCGGGGCCATCACGATCAAGCAGGAATGGAGAAGCACCCTCCGGAGCGCCTCGGTAGCGTGAGGATCACGGGACGCGAAGGCGCCCACGAGCGTGAGGAGGAGCATCATGGCGAAGACGGCATCCGACGGACTGTCGCAGGAGGAGCGCGAGGCGGTCAAGAACCGCGCGAAGGAGCTGCGCGACCAGGCCAAGGCGGGCAAGAGCCGCGAGGCGGGCACCAAGCAGGTCCGCGAGGCGATCGAGAAGCTCGACGGCACCGACCGCGACATCGCCGAGGGCCTGCACAAGGTGGTCGGCGAGGTCGCTCCCGACCTCGTGCCCAAGACGTACTACGGGTTCCCCGCCTACGCGAACGCGGCCGGCAAGGTCGTCGTCTTCACGCAGCCGGCCTCGAAGTTCAAGACCCGCTACGCGACCATCCAGTTCGACGAGAACGCCCACCTCGACGACGGCGACTTCTGGTCGACGGGGTTCGCGGTGCTCGCCTGGACGCCCGCGGTCGAGAAGAAGATCACCGAGCTCGTCGCGGCCGCCGTGGCCTGAACCCGGCGCGCCCGACGTACCGCGGGGCGCAGCATCCATCATCGGCACGGATGCTGCGCCCCGCGGTCGTGCGCGAGGTCAGCGGTCGGGGGCGGCTGGCGGCGCGGCGGCGCGATCGGCGTGGCCGAGCACCCGTCCCGGAGCGATGCGATCGCGTACCCGGCGCTTGAGGACGACGATGTCAGGGAAACCGCCGTCGGCCTTGCGGGACCAGACGAGCTCATCGTCGGCGTAGACCTCGAAGATCCCGCCGGTGCCCGGCTCGAGCGTCGCGCCGCCGCCCATGAGCTCGTCCTGGAAGGTGGTGAGGAGCTCCTGCGCGACCCATGCCGCGCGGAGCATCCACGCGCACTGGGTGCAGTAGACGACACGGATGCGGTGGGTCATGCGCCCGTCCCGTCCGCCGCCAGGAACTCCGCGGCCGCATCGCGGAACGCCCGCGAGCCCGGGGCGTTGAAGTGGTGCCGCCCCGGGATCTCGATGAAACGGCCGTTCGGCGCCGTCGCGGCGAGCGTCCGCGAGCGCTCCAGGATCGCATCCTCCGTGCCCGTCGCGAACAGCACCGGCTGGCGCGGGGGCCGCTCGGGGTCGGGGTCGGCGTCGCCGAACCGCATGCCCTCGGCGAGCGCGATCAGGGCGCGCAGATCGTTGTCGGGTACACGCTCGGCGAGCTTCACGTAGTTCTGGGTGACTGGATCCTCGACGGGTATGCCCTCCTCGGCATACGCCCGGGCCTGCTCGATGCGCAGCCGCCCGAGCGGACGCCCGTCCGGGATGCCGCCCAGCACGGCACGGCTCACGTGCTCCGGAGCGTCGACCGCGAGCTGCCAGCCGACACGGGCTCCGAGCGAGTAGCCGACGTAGCGGACGTCGTCGACGAGATACGTGTCGAGCACGGCGATCAGGTCGCCGACGAACGCGCTCATCGAGTAGGCGACCGGATCATCGGGCTTGTCGCTCGCGCCGTGGCCGCGCTGATCGACGCCGATGACGCGATACCCGGCGCCGGTGAGCATGCGCACCCATCCGGTCTCGACCCAGTTGTCGCGGCAGCTCGACGCGAACCCGTGCACGCACAGCACGGGGTCGGCGTCGGGCTCACCCCAGGCGTATGTCGCGAGCTGGTACCCCTCGGCAGACATGATGTAGCTCGGCGGCGGCATCTCGGTGCGCGGGATCGAGGCGACGGCATCCATATCGCCATTCTGCTCCCGCGCCCGCGCGCTCACCCGCAGCAGGGCGACGCAGAAGGGTCCCCAGTCCTTTCCGCCCGGGCGGAAAGGCGTGACAGGCTACCTCGCACCGCGCCGGATATCAACCGGGCTGAGTGTCAGAGCGTGCTCCCCTACGTTCACGTCATGAGCACCGACAACCGCGACTACCGCACGACGGACGCGCGGAGGACCGACGGGGACCTGGGTCGCGATCGCGACCTCACCCGCGACCCCGATGCCGACGGCACGCGTCCTCTCGACACGGATCCCCGCACGGACACCACCCGCGACATCGACGGCACCCGAGCCCGTGACGCGGACCGCAACGGCCTCCCCGACGACACCGAGCGAATCTACCGCGACGGCGACGTGGCGCGCGATCGCGACCGTGACGGCGTGCCGGACGCCCAGGAGGCGCGTCGCGCCCGTGACATCGACAGCGTCACCGACACCCGCGAGGCGTCGCTGCGCGACGTCGTCGTCGGACGCGAGCGCGAGCGCTTCGGCGGGATCAAGTTCGGAAGCGCCTTCTTCGGCTGGCTCACGGCACTGGGCGCGCTCGTCGCGCTGACCGCCGTCGTCGCCGGGATCGGCGCTGCCACGGGTCTCACCTCGCCCCAGGCGGTTGACGACGCCGCCGAGGCCGCGACCAGCAACATCGGCGGGGCGACCATCATCGGCGCGATCGCCATCGCCTTCGTGCTGTTCATCGCCTACTTCGCCGGGGGCTACGTCGCCGGCCGCATGGCGCGGTTCAGCGGCGCCAAGCAGGGCTTCGCGGTCTGGCTGTGGGCGATCCTCATCGCGATCGTCGTCGCCGTGATCACGCTGATCGCCGGCAGCCAGTGGGACATCCTCGGGAACGTCGACATCTTCCCGCGCATCCCGGTGACCGCCGACACGGCCACTCTCACCGGCATCCTGACCGCCATCGGCGCCGCGGTGATCACGCTCGTCGCCGCGGTCCTGGGCGGCATGGCGGGCATGAGCTTCCACCGCCGTGTCGACCGCGTGGGCCTCGACGGCGTGGACCGCGTCGACCGGGTCCGCTACTGAGCCTCGCCGTACGAAAGACCACGAAGAAAGGGGATCCACCCATGGGTATGGATGACGACATCAAGCACAATGCCGAAGACCTGAAGGGCAAGGTGAAGGAGAAGGTCGGCGACGCGACCGACAACGAGAAGCTGCAGGCCGAGGGCGTGGCCGACCAGGTCAGCGCCAAGATGAAGAAGGCCGGCGACGACATCAAGGACGCGTTCACCGACGACCGGTGATCTGCCGGCGACGATGCCCCGGGCTCCCGGCGGACCCGGGGCATCGTCGTGCGTGCGCTCCGGGTGTCAGGCGACGGGCTGCTGCAGCTCGGTCACCCACGTGGACTGCGGACCGTCGGCCTGCAGGTACACCTCACGGCACGGACCGTCGAACTCGCCGCCGTCTGCCGCGACCGCCTGCATGAACGCGCCCCAGGCGTCGCCGATGCCGCTCATCTCGCCCCGGTAAGTCGTGACGGCGGCGCGCTCCGCGGCGGGCAGCTCCACGACCTGCCAGCCGTCGCCCTCCACCGGCTCGTCGCCCGCGATCCACGAGACCCACACGCGCAGGTCGCCGCCGTCGAGCGGCTCGTACCAGAACGTTCCGGGCTCGCGGTACTCGACGCCGGCAGCCTCGAGGGCGTCGTGCAGCGGGGGCAGGATGCGGTCGACCACGGCGGGCACGCCTTCGCTGCCCGGTGCGACGCCCGATGCCGCATAGACGGTGACGGGCTCGAGCCGGCGATATTCGATGGCGGTCATCCTGTGCTCTCCTTCGAGGGTCGGGGCGGCGCGTGCGTCTGGCCTCCTGCATCGTCGCCCTGGGGTCGGACATCGGGGGCGGGGCACAATGGCACCGTGCCCATTCTGAACAAGGACATGGTCCTCTGCATCTCCCTTGCCGCACGCCCGTCCAACATCGGCACGAGGTTCCACAACTTCCTCTACGACGAGCTCGGGCTGAACTTCATCTACAAGGCGTTCACGACGAACGACATCGAGGCCGCGATCGGCGGGGTGCGGGCGCTCGGCATCCGCGGGTGCTCGGTGTCGATGCCGTTCAAGGAGGCCGTGATCCCGCTCGTCGACGAGATCGAGCCCTCCGCCGCGGCGATCGAGTCCGTGAACACCATCGTCAACGAGGGCGGGCGCCTGGTCGCCTCGAACACCGACTACGAGGCGGTTGCCGAATTGCTCGAACGCCACGCCGTCGACCCCGCGCTCCCCGTGCTGGTGCGCGGGTCGGGCGGCATGGGCAAGGCGGTCGTCGCGGCGTTCCGCGGCGCGGGCTTCGACGACGTCACCGTGGTCGCACGCAACGCCGAGGCCGGGGAGCAGATCGCCGCGAAGTACGGCTACCGAAGCACCACGACCGACCCGGCGCCCGGGCACGCGGTGCTGGTGAACGTCACCCCGCTCGGCATGGCCGGTGCCGACGCCGACGTCCTGTCGTTCTCACAGGAGCACGTCGACGCGGCGCAGACCGTGTTCGATGTCGTCGCCTACCCCGCAGAGACCCCGCTGATCCAGGCAGCGCGGAGCGGCGGCATCTCGGTCATCACGGGTGCCGAGGTGATCGCACTGCAGGCGGCCCGGCAGTTCGAGCGCTACACCGGCGTCGCGCCGACGCTCGACCAGATCCAGCGCGCATCGGAGTTCTCGCGGCGGGAGGTCGACCCGCCCTCGACCGCGAGCCAGGGGATTCCCGCCGAGACCGAGGACGTCGCCCTCGGTCTCGGCGGAAACGCCTCGGCTCGATGAGACCGGCGTCGGGTCAGGGCACGCGGTAGCCCGCGGCCCGGAACAGCTCGTACCACTCCGCGCGGGTGAGCGGGATGTCCGAGCCCTCGGCGGCACCGCTCACACGCTCGGGGCTCGTCGTTCCGAGCACGACCTGCATGCGCGCCGGATGGCGGGTGATCCACGCCACCGCGATCGCGATCGGCGGCACGTCGTAGGTCGCAGCCAGGCGGTCGATCACGGCGTTGAGCTCGGGGTAGTCGGGCGAGTCGAGGAACACGCCGGTGAAGAATCCCGCCTGGAACGGCGACCAGGCCTGCACCGCGATGTCGTGCAGGCGGCAGTAGTCGATGATCCCGCCGCCGTCGAGCGTGAGGGACTGCTCCTCACCGTGCATGTTCGCGGCGACGCCCTGCGCGATGGTCGGGGAGTGGGTGATCGACAGCTGGATCTGGTTCGCGACGATGGGCTGGCGCACCGACTTCTTCAGCAGGTCGATCTGGCGCGGGGTGTGGTTCGAGACGCCGAACGCCCGCACCTTGCCCGCGGCCTCGAGCTCGTCGAACGCACGGGCGACTTCGTCGGGCTCGACCAGCGCATCGGGCCGGTGCAGCAGCAGGATGTCGATGTAGTCGGTGTCGAGCGCGCGGAGCGACCCCTCCACCGACTCGACGATGTGCTCGTACGAGAAGTCGAAGTACGGCCCGTCGCCGACGATGCCGGCCTTGGTCTGGATGGTGATCTGGGCGCGCTCGGACGGCGAGAGCCGCATCGCCTCGGCGAAGCGGAGCTCGCAGCCGTGGAGCGAGCTGCCGTAGATGTCGGCGTGGTCGAAGAAGTCGATGCCCGCGTCGCGCGCTGTACGGATGAGCGTGCGCACGGTGTCGTCGTCGAGGTCCTGGATGCGCATGAGGCCGAGCACCACGTTGGGTGCCGGACGCTCGACGCCGGTGAGTTCGATGGTCTTCATGGGTCCGCTCTCGGGTCGGGTCAGTACTGCCGGGTCCACGTTAGGCACCGCCCACAAAGAAGTCCAACAACTGTATATTCTGCGATTGAGAATCGAAGCGAATGGATATGCCATGGAGCACCGCCAGTTGGAGTACCTGGTCACCCTCACCGAGGAACGGCATTTCACCCGCGCCGCGGAGCGGTGCCGCGTGTCGCAGTCCGGGCTGTCGGCCGCGATACGCCGCCTGGAGCAGGAGCTCGACGCGAAGCTGTTCGAAAGGACGACGCGCTCGGTCGAGCCGACGCCGGCTGCGCTCGCGCTCCTGCCGCACGCCCGTGAGATCCTCGCCCAGACGGCCGCCGGGCGGGATGCCGTCGTCCGCGCGTCGCACCAGCTCGCCGGCTCGCTGCGCATCGGCGCCGAGCAGTGCCTGGGGGCCCTCGACGTGAATCTGCTCCTCGAGCGGTTCCACCGCCGCCACCCTGCCGTCGACATCCAGTTCGTGCAGGCGGGGTCGCACCAGCTGGTCGACCATGTCGCGGCCGGCGAGCTGGACGTCGCCTTCGTCGCCAGCGCAGACCCCGCGCCGGTGCCGGCCGTGGCGGAGCTCGCGCGGATCCCCCTCGTGCTCATCGTCCCGCCCGCCCACCCGCTGGCCGAGCGTCCGGTGTCGCGCTGGAGGGACCTCCGCGACGCCGACTTCGTGGACTTCCGGCCGGCGTGGGCGCTGCGCACGATCAACGACGACGCGTTCCAGCGGCACGGCGTCGAGCGGCGGGTGCGCTGCAGCGTCGACGATGTGCACACGCTGCTCGACCTCGTCGTGCGCGGGCTCGGCGTCGCGATCGTGCCGCAGCACGTCGCGAACAAGCCCCAGGCGAAGGGCCTCGTCGCCCTGCCGGTCCCCGCCGGCGCGCCGGAGTGGATCGTGTCGACCCTCATCGCGGGGACCGCCTCGCTCGCGCCGCGCCTCCTCGAGATCCTCGACGAGGAGCGTGCCGAGGCCGAGGCCGCATGACCGTCGTGCTGGTCGAAGGCGAGAGCGATCGGATCGCTCTCGAGACGCTCGCCGCGCGGATGGGGATACGGATGCCGGAGGTCCGTGTCGTGGGCGGCTCCAAGGGCGCCCGCCGCGCGGCCGGGGAGCTCGTCGGCGTACCGCTCGTCGGCCTCGTCGATGTGGGGGAGCGGAGAGACTTCGAGCGCGTGCTCGACACGGTGTTCGTGTGCGACCCAGACCTCGAGGCCGAGTTCGTGCGCGCTCTCGGCGTCGCGGGCGTCGAGGCGGTGATCGCGGAGCAGGGCGAGCTCGAGTCGTTCCGGAGTCTGCAGCGCCAGCCGTTCCAGCGCGAACGTCCGGTCGACGCGCAGCTCGCGCGGTTCTTCGGGGGCCGCAGCGGCAACAAGGCGCGCTACGCCCGGCTGCTCGCGGAGGCGGTGCCGCTCGATCGCGTGCCGCCGCCGCTCTCGGCGCTGCTGGCCGCGCTCTGACCGCGACCGCATCAGGCCCCGATCAGGGCTTGTGCGGCAGCATCCATCGTCCTGCCGTCTGTGAGATCGTTCTCACGCGCCGCTTGCCACCCGTTCACCGGGCCGTCGCGGAGTGGTCGGCGATCGGTCAGCATGCGGCCGAGCGCCCCCGGTTGCGTCGAGGGCATGAGTCGAATCCCCACACGACGCGTCCTGCCACGCCTTCTCGCCGCGGCAGCAGCGACGGCCACCGCCGTCGCCCTCCTCCCCGCCACGGCCGCCTACGCCCAGCCGGTCGCCGCCGCATCCCCCAACTCGCAGTCGCCGTACGTGCAGACGCACGTGCCGACGCTCGTCGCACGGGCGACGCTCTCGGCCGATCACCTCGAGCCGGGCCCGGCGTCGGGTGCGCTGGCCAGCTCGGCCAATGGGCGCACCGGTCCGTGGGACGGGCAGGTCATCCCGGGCTTCTCGGCCGCGATCGACAACGGCGACGGCACCTTCTGGGCGCAGCCCGACAACGGCTTCGGCGCCAAGGGCAACTCCGCCGACTTCCTGCTGCGCAACTACCTCGTGCGTCCCGCGTGGCAGACGGCCGCCGGGGGCGCCGGCGAGATCCGGATCGAGCGGTTCGTGTCGTACAACGACCGCAACCATGTGCTCGACTTCCCGACCGTGGGCGACGGCACCGCCGAGCGCCTCCTCACCGGCGCCGACTTCGACATCGAGTCGGTCGTCAAGGCCAAGGACGGCTCGTTCTGGGTCGGCGAGGAGTTCGGCCCGTTCCTGCTGCACTTCGACGCCGAGGGCACGCTGCTCGAGAAGCCGTTCGCGCTCGACGGCGCGAAGTCTCCGCAGAACCCCTACCTGCAGCCCGGCGAGACGCCGCGCGTGCGCGCCAGCCGCGGTTTCGAGGCCCTCGCCGCGTCGGTGAACGGGCGCTACCTCTACCCGGTCGTCGAGGGCTCGTACGCGGACGACAGCGATCTGCGCCGCCGCGAGATCCTCGAGTTCGACACGCGCGCCGGCGCCTACACCGGCCGCACGTGGAGCTACCAGACCGATCAGGAGCCGAACGTCATCGGCGACGCGTTCACCGTGCGCAACGACGTACTGCTGCTCATCGAGCGCGACGACTTCGAGGGCGAGCAGGCCGTCACCAAGCGCGTGTACCAGGTCGACCTGCGGCGCACCGACGCCGAGCGCTACCTCGAGAAGACGCTCGTGCTCGACGCTCTCCGCATCGCGAACCCGCACGGGATCGGCGCGGGCGACGGCTACGGCACCGGCGAGATCTACTCGCTGCCCGTGCAGTCGTTCGAGACCGTCGTGCAGCTGAAGGACGGCAGCCTGCTGATCGGAAACGACAACAACTACCCCGGCAACGACGCGCGCATCCCCGGCACGCCCGACGACACCGAGTTCGCGATCATCGACCTCGACAAGACGAAGATCGAGCCGTCGACGGTCAGTCTCATCGGTCACCGCGGTGCCAGCGGATCGCGTCCGGAGCACACGCTCGCGGCGTACGAGACGGCGATCGTCCAGTGCGCCGACTACATCGAGCCGGACGTCGTCGCCACGAAGGACGGCGTGCTCGTCGCACGCCACGAGAACGAGATCGGCGGGACGACGGATGTCGCGGCCCGCCCCGAGTTCGCCGCGCGCAAGACCACGAAGCTCATCGACGGCGCCTCGGTGACGGGCTGGTTCACGGAGGACTTCGCCTTCGCCGAGCTGCGCACCCTCCGCGCGAAGGAGCGTCTGCCCCAGACGCGTCCCGCGAACACCGCGTTCGACGGGCTCTATGCGATCCCGACGCTCGACGAGGTCATGGACCTCGCGCGCCACTCGGTGAGCTGCGACGGCCGGCCCGTCGGCGTGTACCCCGAGACGAAGCATCCGTCGTACTTCGACTCGATCGGGCTGTCGCTCGAGGAGCCGCTCGTCGCGGCCCTGAAGGCGAACGGACTCGACCGCGCGAACGCGCCGGTGATCCTGCAGAGCTTCGAGACCGCCAACCTGCGCGACCTCGCGCGGCTCACCGATGTCACGCTGGCCCAGCTCGTGAACGCGTCGGGCCGCCCGTACGACTTCACGCTCGCGGGCGACACGCGCACCTACAAGGACCTCGTGACGCCGGCGGGCCTCGCCGAGATCGCGACCTACGCCGACGGCGTGGGACTCGAGAAGTCCGTCATGATCCCGCGCACCACCGACGGCCGCCTGGGCACGCCCACCGCGGTGATCGCCGACGCGCACGCCGCGGGGCTCACGGTGCACGGCTGGACGTTCCGCGCCGAGAACCAGTTCCTGCCGGTCGACTTCCGCTCCAGTGCCGACCCCGCCGCCTCTGGTGACCTGGACGGCGAGATCCGCGCATTCGTCGCCGCGGGCATGGACGGCGTCTTCAGCGACCACCCCGGCATCGCCGCGGTGACCATCGACACGGTGACGCTGGCCGGCTGACCCGCCTCGACGCCGCCGATCCGGGCGGGGGATGCTGCGGCATCCCCCGCCCTTCGCCGTGCGCGCCACCTCCGCCTGGCACAATGCGGAGGATGGGCGCCGCCGGGGGGCGGCGTTCGCGATGAAGGGATGAGCATGGCGATCGAGGGCACCCCGGGCGCGGGATTGACGGAGGAGCAGCTGGCGGAGGAGGTGACCCACCTCGCGACACCCGATCTGCTGACGACGCCGTTCGGCGACTTCGAGTTCTTCGACGGCGTGCCGAAGACCGACTCGGTGCGGTCGATCTACGACGCGCTCGACCTGCTGCGCGGCATCGACGCGTTCCTCACCGCCGTCCCGGGCGCCTCGCTCGTCGCGATGCGCCGTGGTCTGCGGTCGGCCGGCGTCGATGCGCCCGACAAGATCGGCTACACCGACCCCCGGGCGAACTCCGGCGGCATCTTCCTCACTCCGAACACGGAGACGACGTACGGCACGACCTTCCTCGATCTGAAGGCGTGGGGACCGACGGTCATCGAGGCACCGCCGCAGTCGCTCTGCGTCGTGGACGACTTCTGGTTCCGCTATGTCGCCGACATGGGGATCGCCGGACCCGACAAGGGCGCCGGCGGCAAGTACCTCTTCCTGCCGCCGGGGTACGACGGCGAGCGCCCCGAGGGCTACTTCACGTACGAGTCGCCGACGTACGCGAACTGGGTCGTGTTGCGCACTCTGGGCGGTGTTCCCGCGATGAAGGAGACGCGGATCTACCCGCTGAGCGAAGCCGACTCGCCCCGGGAGAACACCTTCCTGAACATCGCTCCCGTGCTGCAGAACACCGTGCACGCGAACGACTTCACGTTCTATGAGGAGATCGCGCAGCTCGTCTCGGAGGAGCCGCCCACGGCGCTCGACCCCGAAAGAGCCGGCACCCTCGCGGCGATCGGACTCGCGCACGGCACGCCGTTCGAGCCCGACGATCATCGCCGCGCCATCCTCGACGACGCCGCCCGCATCGGCGCCGCGATCTCACGCGCGCTCGTCTACAAGCCGCGCGATCCGGACACCTTCTTCTGGGAGGGCTCGTCGTGGAAGAACGCGTTCGTCGGGGGCAGCTACGAATTCCTTCGGGGCGGGGCGCGCAACCTCGACGCCCGCACGCAGTTCCACTACTTCGCGACGGTGATCACGCCGGCGATGGCGCACGCGCAGGTCGGCGCGGGATCCGCGTACGCGTACACCGCAGAGGACGGCGACGGCCACGCACTCGACGGCTCCGCCACGTACTCGCTGCGCATCCCCGCGGACCCGCCGGCGAAGAACTTCTGGTCGATCGACCTCTACGACACGCAGACCCGCTCGCTCCTGCAGTCGACGGCGTACCCCGCACTCGCGAGCCTGTCGGGCACCGTGCAGGCCGAGGACGACGGCTCGTACGTGCTGTGGTTCTCGCCGACGGCGCCGGAGGGCAAGGAGTCCAACTGGATCCCGACGATCCCCGGCAAGTCCTGGTTCCCCATGCTCCGGCTCTACGGCCCGCTCGAGCCCTGGTTCGACAAGACGTGGCAGCTGCCCGAGCTCGTGAAGGAGGCGTGAACGCCGTGACCGACCTCGACACCCTCGCCGCCCAGGCATACCTCTACGGGTTCCCGCTCGTCTTCGACCTCGAGCAGGTGATCCGCTACACGTCGACCGGCGTCGGCTCCAACCCGCAGGCGCCGTTCAACGCGTTTTCGCACGCGCGCACGCTGGCCACGGCCGCCGACACGTTCGTCTCGATCAACAACGACACCGTCTACTCGATGGCATCGCTCGACCTCGGGGTCGGGCCCGTCCGGCTCTCGGTGCCGGCGTCCGATCGCTATTACGTGCTGCAGTTCGTCGACGCCTGGACCGACAACTTCGCCTACGTCGGCACCCGTGGCACGGGCAACGGCGCCGGCGAGTTCCTGATCGTCCCGCCGGAATGGGAGGGGGATGCCGGCGGACTGACCGTCATCCACGCGCCGACGCGTGTGGCGTCGATCGTGGGCCGCTGGTCCTGCTCGGGTATCGACGACCTGCCGGCCGTCCACGCACTGCAGGACGCCATGACGCTCACGCCGCTCGATCCGGATGCGGAGGCCACCGGGATCCCCTCGGCCGAGCCCCAGGGCGACGACGTGCTCGACTTCTGGGAGAAGTACCGCGTGTGGTCGCAGGCCTTCCCTCCCGCTCCGCGCGACGAGGTGCTGCAGGCATCGTTCGCGGCGCTCGGCCTGGCCGGCGGTACGCCGGTCGGCGAGTTGAGCGACGAGCAGCAGGCCGCGCTGCGCGCCGGCTTCCAGGGCGGCGCGGGCGTGATCGCGAAGGCGATGGCCGGTGCCGCCACCGGTGGGGAGCCGGGCGCCTGGTCGGTCACCCTCCACGTCTTCGACTACAACCTCGACTTCTTCGAGGTCGGCACGATGGACGATCCCGCGTGGAAAGTCGCCGATCCGAAGATGCGGATCGTCGAGCGCGCCGTGGCGGCGAAGGCGGGGCTGTGGGGCAACCACGGGTACGAGGCCGCCTACGTGATGACGTTCCTCGACGGCGACGGGCAGCCCCTCACGGGTGAGCACGAGTATGAGCTGCGGCTCGCGCCGCCTCCGCCGGTGGGCGCGTTCTGGTCGGTCACGATGTACGCGGTGCCGGAGTTCTACCTCGTCGCGAACCAGATCGACCGCTACTCGGTGGGCGACCGCACCCCGGGCATCGTCACCGACGGCGACGGCGGCCTGACGATCCGCATCAGCCGCACGCGGCCGTCGGATCCGGATGCTGCGGCCAACTGGCTCCCGGCACCCGAGGGCGCGTTCCGCCCGATCCTGCGGATGTACATGCCGGGCGAGGCGGTGCTGAACGGCACCTACGCCCCGCCGCCGATCACCCGCCTCGACAAGTGATCGACAGGATGCCGCGGCGCGGGCTCGTGCCGCGGCATCCGCGTCTCCTCATGGTCTGCGTCGCGGTCAGCGCACGCGGCGGCCGTGCGCGAGGTCGATGAGGCGCGCCAGCACGTCGCCCCCGCCACGCAGGCCGTTGTGCTCGTGCTCGCTCGTGATCCACGGGGTCACGCCGGGGAGGAGCCGTGCCGTCTCCATCGAGAACTCGAACGGCACGTACACGTCGTTGACGTAGACGGCGGCCGCGCCGCGTGCGTCGGACGCGGCGAGCGCGTCGGCGTCGTAGAGCGAGGGCCACTCGAACTCGGCGAGCGCGAGGGTCACGTCGCGCCACGGCTGGAACCCGGGCACGGTGTCGAGCCACTCCCGGCGCACGTGCTCACCGGTGAAGAGCGTCGGGTCTTCGCGGAAGTCTGCGGACTCGGTGCGCTCGGCCGACCACCGGGTGGCGTGGCCGTCGGCGTAGCTGGACTCGTGGAACACGAAGTACAGCGGATTGCGGGTGCCGAACGGCATCGCCGCGGCGAGGTCGTGGCGGAAGGCGTTCGATCGCGGGTCGCGTTCGAGCAGACCCCACACCGTCTGCCAGCCGTCGTTGGTGCCGAGCGCCGAACCCACGGAGCGCACCCGCGAGACCGAGGCGACCTCGCCGCCGGGCAGCACGAGCTCGCCGTCGACCGCGAGGTCGATCACCCGCCGCATCGCGTCGCGATGCGTGGGGAAGCGGCGGTAGTACTTCTCCGACTCGTCGCGCATCTTGTCGTACGTCACGGCGTACACGTCGTCGGGGTGGCGGCCCACGGCGCTCAGACCGCCGGTGATGTAGACGTGCTCGAGGGACGCGGCATCCGTCGAGAGATACGCCAGGGTGGTGAACCCCCCGAAGGACTGGCCCAGCACGCTCCACTTCGCGGCGCCCAGGTGCTGGCGCACCGCCTCGCAGTCGCGCACGATCGCGTCGGCGCGCAGGTGTGTGATGTATTCGGCGAGCTCGGACGCGTCGCGCTCGAGGTCGTCGTCGCCGACGGGCGTCGAGAGCCCCGTGCCGCGCTGGTCGAGCAGCACGACGCGGTAGTGCTCGAGCGCCGCGTCGAGCCACGACGGACCCGACGGCGAGTGGAACGCGCGCGGCGCCTCGTGCCCAGGCCCGCCGTGCAGGAACACCAGATACGGCAGGCTCTCGCCGCCCTCTCGCGTGACGACCGCCGCGTGGATGTCGATCGTGCGGGCGTCCGCCGGATCGCCCCACACCAAGGGGACCGTGAGGAAGTGGTCGTCGATGGTCAGATCCTGCATGCGGCGCGTCGTCACGGACATGCAACGAGCCTATTCGCGACCGCCGACTTCGATGGTGGGACGGACGGTGACCGTGAAGTCGTCGACGTTGCGCAGGTGGGAACGGATGCTGGATTCCGCCGCGGTGGCGAGGATCGCATCGCCCTGGAGGCGGTGTCCGACCCAGCGAAGGCGCACGC
Source organism: Microbacterium sp. NPDC056057 (assembly GCF_042266945.1). Classification (NCBI taxonomy): domain Bacteria; kingdom Bacillati; phylum Actinomycetota; class Actinomycetes; order Micrococcales; family Microbacteriaceae; genus Microbacterium; species Microbacterium sp. NPDC056057. The sequence goes on along the minus strand of NZ_JBHJWS010000001.1, from coordinate 588,453 downwards.
GGTCGATGCGGTCGACACCGTCGACGTGCTCGATCGCGTCCGGGCGGGTCAGCCGCGCGTGCGGCGCTTGGCGCGCGACGGCACGAAGCGGAACCGCCGCGGCCGCCGGGTCGCGCCCTGGGCGACGGGCGGCAGCACGATGGGCTGCGTGACGATCGCGTCGACGACCATCGAGCCGTCGGTGGGACCGATGACCGCGATGGGGGTGGTGGGCGTCGCGACCATGGGGATGACCGGCTGCTTGGCGAGCCGACGGTGAGCGTGGATGTACGCGGGCACGAGCACGACAACGGCGCCGAGCCACGCGAGCGGGTTGCTCGCCGCGACGCCGATGAAGCCGAAGATGCTGCCCAGCACGACGGCCGCCCCGACGCGCATCACGAGCTCGATCACGCCGGTCACCGTGGGGATGAGGGTGTGGCCGAGCCCCTGCAGAGCACCGCGGAGCACGAACAGGATGCCGAGGATCCAGTAGGTCGCACCGTTGATGGCGAGCATCTGCGCGGCGAGGTCCACGACCTCGGCCGAGCCTTCGTCGATGAACAGGCGCACCGTCATCGCGCCGAAGGCGATGAGCAGGGCACCGAGCACGATGGCCGCGCCCACCGACATCCACGTCGCCTCGATCACGCCGCGGCGGATGCGGTCGGGTCGTCCGCCGCCGTGGTTCTGCGCGACGAACATCGACACGGCGAGGCCGAGCGACTGCAGGAGGGCGACGGCGAGACCGTCGACCCGGGACGCTGCGGTGTACGCGGCGACCGCGTCCGCGCCGAGCTCGTTCAGCGCGACCTGCACCGAGAGGGTTCCGATCGCGATGATCGAGGCCTGGAAGCCCATCGGCAGACCGAGGCGGAGGTGCTCGGCGAGCTCGGCCCGGGTGACACGCCAGTCGCTGCGGCGGACGTGGAGCACCGGCATCCGTCGCCGCACGAACTCGAGGCAGAGCAGCACGGAGATCGCCTGCGACACCACTGTCGCGAGCGCCGCGCCGCCCACGCCCCAGCCGAGCGGGCCGACCATGACGATGACGAGCGCGACATTGAGCACGCACGCGAGCGTGAGGAAGACGAGCGGCGTGCGCGAGTCGCCGATGGCTCGGATGATCGCCGACAGGTAGTTGAAGAACATCATCGCGCCGGCGCCGAGGAAGCTGATCTGGGCGAAGACGATGGCGTCGTCCATGAGCTCGGCGGGCGTCTGCAGCAGCTCGAGCAGCGGCGCCGTCAGCAGCGGCGCGCAGACGGTGAGCAGGAGGGTGCAGATGCCCGTGAGGATCGTGCCCGCCGCGACGGAACGGCGCACCGCCGCATAGTCGCGCGCCCCGAACGCCTGCGCCGTCGGGATCGCGAAGCCCGATGTGAGACCCCACGCGAACCCGAGCAGCAGGAACAGCATGCTGCCGGTCGCGCCCACCGCGGCCAGCGCATCGACCCCGAGCTGGCGCCCCACGACGACGGCATCGACGAAGTGGTACAGCTGCTGCACCACGTTGCCGATCAGCAGCGGGACGGAGAACAGGAGGATGACGCGCCACGGGCGGCCCGTCGTCAGGGCGGTGGTCATGAGGGCGGCTCTCGAACGAGAAGGCGAGGAAGGGGACGGATGCCGCGCCCGCAGGCGACGGAGAGGTGCCGAGTGGCAGCAGCCAGTGTATCGAATCGATTCGGGAGCACCATCCTCAGATCACGCTCTTGCGCAAAACTCCACCCGATTTCCTCGCCGCGCGGGACGAGCACTGCCGATTCCCCGGCTGCCGCCGCCCGGTATGGCGGTGCGACGTCGACCACACGATTCCCGCCGCCGAAGGCGGACCCACGCACCACGCGAACCTCGCGCACCTGTGCCGACGCCATCACACCCTGAAGGGCGTCACGGCGTGGTCGGTCGAGCAGGTCTCGCCCGGCGTTCTGATCTGGACCAGCCCGTCAGGGCGAAGGCACACCGACCGCCCCGAGCCGACCGTGAGATTCAGCTCCGACGAGGCCACCACACACCTCCGCAAGATGATGCGCGAACCCTGGCTCTTCCCTGCTGACGACCCACCCGGATCCCCCGCGGCGCCACCCTTCTGACGCGGATGCCCCAGGTCTCGGCGCGTCTGTTCACCTCACCGACCCGAGCCGACGAGATTCACCCGCTTCCTGTGCGATCGGGCGCGCGCCATCCCCTGCGGACGCGCTTCGCATGGGCTGCCGGCTGACCTCCGTGATCCCGCGCCGGCGAAACGACACTCGACGGCGCAAGCCGGTGACCAGCACGCCGCCGACCAGGAGGATGCCGCCGATGATCTCGGCGGGAGTGGGGATCTGACCGAGCAGCAACGCGGCCGACACCATCGCGACCACGGGCGCGAGCAGCACCCACGGCACGACGGCCGCGGAGGGGTTCCGGGCCAGCAGGCCGTTCCAGATCGAGTAGCCGATGATCGTGCACAGGACTGCGGTGTAGAGCGTCGACAGCAGGGACTGCCAGCCGAATGCCGCGATTCCCGACGCGATCGCCTCCGGACCCTCGACGACGAAAGACAGCATCAGGGCCGGGACCGGCACCACGAGTGCCGACCATACGGTGAGCGACAACGACCCGAGCCGCCCGGGCCCGCTGACCACCCCGGCACGGCGGGAGATCACGTTCCCGATTCCCCACGAGAATGCCGCGGCGAGCGCCAACGCCACCGCGAGAGCGGGCGCATCGCCACCGCGACCGGCCGCCACGATCGCGAGCCCGACGATGCCGAGTCCGATCCCGGCGATCTGCGGGACGGTCGGGCGCTCGCGCAGCACGGCGGCGGCGATGAGGATCGTGAACACCGCCTGGGCCTGCAGCACCAGCGCGGCGAGCCCCGGCTGCAACCCGAGCGCCATCGACGTGTACAAGAGTCCGAACTGTCCGAGGCTCATGAACAGCCCCACGCCGATGACCGTGCGCCACGAGGTGCGAGGCCGCGGGACGACGAAGACCGCGAGCGCGACCACCAGGAATCGGATCACGACGAACAGCAGCGGCGGCACGCCCGTCATCCCCCAGTCGATCACGACGAAGTTGAATCCCCAGAACGATGCGACGGTCGCCGCCAGCACCATGTCGCGTCTCTTCACGACTTCTACTTCACTCCAGCCTTGGATGAAGCACCAGCGATGCTTTTCTCATGAAACGATGTAGCTTTGCTTCATGATCGATTTGGAAGCCGTGCAGTCGCTTCGTGCGGTCGCCACGCAGGGCAGCGTCGTCGCCGCGGCGACGAGTCTCGGGTACACGCCGTCGGCGGTGTCGCAGCAGGTCAAGCGCCTCGAGCGCGAGACCGGCGTCGCTCTCCTCGAACGCGCCGGACGCGGAGTCATCCTCACGGAGGCCGGCACGCGTCTCGTCGTCGCATCGACGCCGATCCTCGCCGACCTCGAACGGCTCCGTGCCGATCTCCAGCTCACCGCGGGGCCCGACGATCGGGTGGTGGGCGAAGTCCGGCTCGCCGCCTTCTCCACTGTCGTGCGGGGGCTGGTCATTCCGGTGCTGACCTCGCTCGCCGAGCGGCATCCCGAACTCGCTCTGCCCCTCCGCGAGAGCGAGCCGTGGGAGACGATCGCGCTCGTGGCGTCCGGCCAGCGCGACCTCGGCATCGTGCACCGCTGGGGCGGCGTCGCCCTGGCGATGCCCGATCACCTCGTCTCGACACCGCTGTTCACGGACGTCGCCGACGTCATCGTGCATCGTGACCATCCGCTCGCCGGCCGCACGGTGCTGCATCCCGAGGAGCTGGCGGGGGAGACGTGGGTCGCGACGTTCGAGGCGACGATCTGCCGCCAGTGGCTGCGCCGGCTCTTCGACGGCGTCCCCAATGCCCCGCGCATCGTGCACGAGTCGATGGAGTTCCAGAACCACCTCGAGCTGGCGCGCGCGGGCCGCGCGGTGGCGCTGGTGCCCCGCCTCGGCCGTGGCGACATCGGCTCCGACCTGGTCGCGATCCCGACCGTCGAGCCGGCGTCGACGCGCGACGTCCTCGCCGTGCATCGCCGTACCCAAGAGGATTCCCCCGCCCTGCGCGCCGCGCTCGACGCGTTCGTGGAGCACGCGCGCTCCCTGTGACCGCGGGCGGCTCAGGGCGGCTCAGTCCGCGGCCACGCGCTCAGAGCGCAGAGGCGAGAGCCAGGCCAGCAGGGCGGCGATCGCGAAGATCACGGCGACGGCCACAAGCGTCCAGCGGTCGCCGACGAGCGCGACCGCCGCGCCTCCGGCGAGCGCGCCGATCGCGGCGGCGGTGCGGTTGGCCGAGCGGATGTTCGCATTCACGCGGCCGAGCAGTCGGTCGGGGGTGACCGTCTGTCGCAGCGCCATCTCGTTGGCGTTCTCGACACCGCCCGCGAGCCCGTGGAGCGCGAGCGCGACGAAGAGGAGCGCGGGTCCGGCGGGGACCCAGGCCGCCACCGCGGCGACCGCCCACGCGATCGGGTACGTCGCCCGCGCCACGATGATGGTCGGACCGATGCCCAGCCACTCGCCGATCCGAGCCGCGAACGTCGCCCCGACCAGCGCACACGATCCCGCCACCGCGAGCAGCAGGCCGAACGTGAATGCCGTGAACCCCAGCGACCGGAGGGCGAGGAGCGACAGGACCGTGAGCGCCAGTCCGTTGGCGAAGAACCACACGTGCGTGGACACGGCGAGCGGGCCGAGGGTGCGGTGCGCGTACGCCCACCGGAGGCCCTCGCGGATCTCGCGGCCGAGATGCCGATCGCGTCGCCGCTCGCGGGTCTCCTCGACACGGATGCTCGCGTTCAGCGCGGCATCCACGATGTAGCTGATCGCGTCGACGAGCAGCGCGATCGGCGCACCGAGCAGCGCCGCGAGGCCACCGCCGAGGGCCGGGCCGAGTGTCTGGGCCGCGGCATCCGTCTGATCCAGTCGCGCGTTCGCGACGACGAGCCGGGAGCGGGGCACGAGCCGGGGGAGGAAGGACTGCGTCGCCGCGAAGCCGAAGACGGAGAACGCGCCGAACAGCAGCAGGAGCACGACGAGCATCCAGATCTGGAGCGCGCCGACGAGCCACAGCACGGGGATCGCGCCGAGCGACACGGCCCGCCCCACGCTCGCCCATACGAGGATGGGGCGGCGACGCCAGCGGTCGGTGTACGCGCCGGCGAAGATCCCGAGCACGGCGTACGGCACGAACTGCGCCGCGCCGACGATGCCGACCTCGAACGGCGTCGCGTGCAGCAGCTGCACCACGAGCACGGGCATCGCGACGGCAGTGACCGCCGTGCCGAACGAGCTGATGGCCGCCGCGGTCCAGAAGCGGGCGAACGACGACCGGGGTGCCGGCCCGCGCCCACCCTGCACCGGATCGCTCACGACCGCCGATCCGGCGAGGTCACCCCCATCAACCACGTCCTCATCATGCCCCGGGCGGGCCGTCGAGCACCGTCGGGACGTACTCGAGCAGCTGGATGCGCCCGTCGAACGTTCGCGCCTCCACGAGATCCAGGCGCACGTCGGGGTAGCCGTCGAAGATCCGGTCCTGTCCGGTAGCGCCCGTGATCACCGGGAACACGCCCACCCGGTAGCGGTCGACGAGGCCCGCGAGCAGCAGCGACCGGCACAGGGCGACACTCCCGAGCGTGCGGAGCGGCCGGTCGGACTCCTCCTTCAGCCGCCGGACGAACGCGACCGCATCCTCACGGACGAGCGTCGTGTTCTCCCACGCGAGCGGCTCCTGGAGCGTGGACGAGAAGACGTACTTCTGGATGCCACCGAGCATGTCGGTGCCCTCCTCGCCGCCGGCGGTGAGCTCCGACATGAGGCGGTACGTCGTCGCGCCCATCAGCAGCGGATCGTCCCTGTCGGGGGACTCGGCGAGCCAGCCCAGGTACTCGGGACCTTCCATCCCCCAGAAGCCCGGCCACCCCTCCGCAGCGCCGTAGCCGTCGAGCGAGATGATGAAGTCGACCGTCACGGTCTGCACGGGACTCTCCTTCGTGTCCGGTTCTCGCCGCGTTCTGCGGGAGTTCTTTTCTCGAGCGGATGCCTCGACCCGAGCCTATGCGCCGCCTCCACGCGACGACACCCCCGAGTCGCGAACCGAACCCATCGCGGAATCGGGGACGGTCTGACATGATTTCTCCCACCGCAGATAGGAAGCTGTCGTGAAGCAGCCATCAGAGGGTTCTTCACCGGTCGCGCCGATACCCCGCTACCGGCGCACATTCGCGGGGGTTCTCGGGGGCCTCGTCGGCCTTCTCGCGCTCAGCGTCATCGCGGGCGTGCTGGTCGTCGCACCGCTCGCGCCGGCCATCGCGATCGGCGGGCATGCGGCCAGCAGCGCGGTGTCGCTGTTCGACAACATGCCGAGCTACCTCGAGATCGACCGCCTGATGCTGCCGACGACCATCTACGCCCGCGACCCGTCGACCGGGCAGGAGGTCGAACTGACGTCGTTCTACGACCAGAACCGCGAGCCCGTCGCATTCGACCAGGTGTCGCTCGTCATGTACGACGCGATCCTGGCCTCCGAGGACCCGCGGTACTACGAGCACGGCGGGGTCGACATCATGGGCACCACCCGCGCCCTGATCAAGAACGCGCAGGGCGGTCAGACGCAGGGTGGTTCCTCGATCAGTCAGCAGTACGTGAAGAACGTGCTGGTCCAGCGCTGCGAACGCGACGCGGAGACGGTGTACGAGACGAACGAGGCGGGTGAGACGGTCGTCGACGAGAACGGCGCCACCGTCGTGAAGATGACGCGCGACCAGGTGCTGCAGCAGTGCTGGCTCGACGCCACGCAGGCGGACGGCGTCGAGGGGTACGAACGCAAGCTGCAGGAGATCCGCTACGCCGTGCAGCTCGAGCAGAAGTACTCGAAGAACGACATCCTGCTGGGCTATCTCAACATCGCGAACTTCGGCGGCACGACCTACGGCATCGAGGCGGCAGCGCGCTACTACTTCAGCACCACGGCCGCCCAGCTCACGCTGACGCAGGCGGCGACCCTCGCCGGCATCGTGCAGAACCCCAACACGTTCCGGATCGACCGGGCACAGGGCTCGATCTTCGGGGGCGACGGCACCAGGTACAACAAGGCCGCCGACGGCTCGGTGGACGACGTGACCCCCGGCACCCTGGCGGGCCTCGACACCCTCCTCGCCGACGGCACGATCACTCCGGAGCAGTACCTCGCGGCCGGTGACGCCTACAGCGCGACCAAGGGCCGGGAGCTCTACGTGCTGGACCGGATGCGCGAGGACGGGCGCATCACCGCCGAGCAGTACGTCGCCGCGGCGATCGAGCCGATCACCCCCGCGCTGCAGCTGCCGCCCACCCGGTGCGGATCCAGCGCGGCCCCGTTCTTCTGCCAGTACGTGGTGAACACCGTGCAATCTGACCCGGATTATGCCAGTGCGTTCGGCGCGACGCCGGAGGACCGGCAGAAGTCGCTGACACGCGAGGGCCTGAACATCTACACGACGCTGGACTGGAGCCTGCAGAACGCGTCGCAGGACGCCATGCACCGGTACGCGCCAGAGACCGTTGCGGGAATGTCGTTCGGGTCGGCGTCGGTCAGCATCGAGGTCAACACCGGGCGCATCCTCGCGATCAGCCAGAACAACCGGTTCACGGAGGACCGCGATCTCGCCCTCACAGACCCGGTGTACAGCTCGCTCGTCTACGCCGGCGACATGATGCACGGGGTCTCGACAGGATTCCCGACCGGATCGACCTTCAAGCTGTTCACCCTCGTGGACTGGCTCGAGACCGGGCACACGTTGTCCGATTCCGTCAACGGCACCCTGCGGGCCATCCCCCGGCTCCGGGACCGCTGCGCGGGCACGTGGATCAACCGCGAGAACCACGTCGTGCGCAACTTCGGCGGCGCGGCCGGCTACGTGGGAACGCCCCTGCAGTTCACGGCTCAATCGCTCAACAGCGGCTTCCTCGGCATGGCGGAGCAGCTCGACATGTGCGATATCGAGAACGTCGCCGCCCGCATGGGCGTCGCCCGCGGCGACGGCGACCCCGTAGACCTCGACGGCGCTTCGTCGATCATCGGCACCAACAACATCGCACCCGTCGCGATGGCCGGGGCGTTCGCGACGGTCGCGAACAACGGCGTCTACTGCATCCCGCGCGTGATCGAGCGCGTGGTCAACGCAGACGGCACCGAGCTTCCGGTTCCCGGCAACCGATGCTCGCAGGCCATCAGCCCCGAGGTGGCGGCGGCCACGGCGTTCGCGCTGCAGGGCGTCATGCGCCCGGGCGGCACCGGGTCGGGTGGCAACCCCAACGACGGCACGCCGATGCTGGGCAAGACCGGAACGCACGAGAACATCCAGACCTGGCTGGTCGAGTCGAGCACACGCGTGACGACCGCCGTGTGGGTCGGGAACACGACCGGCTACGGCGACGTGTTCCGGTCCTTCTACAACGGCCGGGCGCTGTCGACGATCCGCCTGCCCATGACCCGCGACATCCAGGCGGCCGCCAACCAGCTGTACGGGGGCAGTGACTTCCCGGCGCCTCCTGCCAACCTGGTGCGTCGCGCCGCGCCGCCGCCGCGCCCGGGTCCCGCACCCGGCCCGGACCAGCCCCCGGACGACAACGGGAACGGCAACGGCAACGGCAACAACGGGAACGGGAACGGGAACGATTGAGGCTCGTCGGCGCCTGAAGGCTTGAGCGGACCCCGGGCGGCAGCATCCGTTTTCCCGATCGTGTATCTGACGAAGACGTCGGCGACTCTCGGTGCCTCGGAACATCCGTTCTGCACGTCCGTTTCCTTGGGGAGGAAAGCCCATGTCTCGAACCGCCGGCCGACGCCGCAGCTTCACGAAGCTCGCAGCCGGCCTGACCGCGACCGCGGCGCTCACCGTGACGACACTCGTCGTCAGTGCGCTGCCCGCCGCCGCCTTCAAGCCGTACACCCACAACGCCACCGCCGAGAACGCCTACGACGACGTCACCGACGACGGGAAGGTGACCGTCGAAGGCGCCGAGTACACCGTCCGCGCCGACATCGTCACGGCGCTGCGCAATCAGCCGGCCGCGTACAACGCGGGCGTGATCGGCCCCGACGGGTTCCCCGACCTGGCCTACGGCCAGTCGGCGATCCACCCCGACGAGACGGGCAGGTGGCTGCAGCACATCATGACCGCGGCGTGGGACGCGCAGGACGACGCGGGCCGCAGCGCCGCCGAGAAGCAGCAGATCCTCGCCTTCGCGTACGGCTTCATGACGCATGCCGCCGGCGACATGTGGGCGCACACGCTGATCAACCAGGTCGCGGAGGGTGTCTTCCCGGGCGTCGGCGAGATCCTCGACCTCGAGGACCCGACCGCGCTCGAGATCGCCCTGCGCCACGTGATCGCGGAGGGCTACGTCGGCGATGCGACGGCGGGCTTCGACGGCAACTCGCTGCGTTCGCAGGTCGCGGGCGAGACCGACGAGACCGGACCCGAGTACAGCAACGACTCCACGCCGGCGTTCGAGTACTCCGCGCCGACCGCGTGGATCTACGACACCCTCGTCGACCCGAACAACCCGCTGCCGGTCGGCACGTGCGGCGACGGCATCGACGACGACGGGGACGGGACGGCGGATGACGGATGCCCCGGCCTCGCGTACACCGTGGGCGACGAGCCCGAGCCGAACCGCGGCCCGCTCATCGACTACTTCATCGACCTGAAGGCCAAGCTGCAGGTCGAGCGCGCGGCGATGCAGAAGGACCTCGACTACGAGGACTGCAACATCGTCGACTGGGACTGCTACGAAGTGGTCGAGAACGTCACGGTCGACACGGTGCGCGGCGTGACCGTCAAGCCGGTCACCGTGCAGGAATGCCGGGCCGAGTACTTCTGCGTCACGAGCCCGATCGACGAGGCCGACGATGCGATCGTCAACCCGGCGATCATCGCCTACCTCGACGCATGGATCGACGACATCGACCGGGGCCTGCAGCACTGGCCCGAGCTGGGTGAGGCGCTGTCGAAGACGCTCTTCGACGCCGGCACGTTCCGCGACGCGCAGAACTTCCTCTGCGACGGCGACGCCGAGGAAGGCGAGACCGACGAGGTGCTCGACACCGACCGGGCGAAGTGCGAGGACGGCATCGGCATCTTCCAGGTGGCCGGCTACACGCTCGGCGGTCTGAACGACAGCGACAAGCCCGGCTTCATCAACGAGTACCTGCTGTCGATGCTCGGTGCTCCCGACTTCGTCGGCGAGGTCGTCGAGGAGGGCGGCGCGGTCTTCCTGTGGCTCCAGGATCTGCTGCAGTCGATCATGCCCGACATCGACTTCCTCGACCCGCTCGTCGCCGACGCCAAGGAGCTCGTCCTCGAGCTCGCCTCGGAGGCGCTCGGCTTCGACGTCGAGCTGCTGTCGGACTTCCTGAAGAGCCCGACGCACTGGATGGAGGTCGGCTCGGCCGACATCGACGTGCCCTTCTCCGACGACGACGTGCATGTGGACCTGTTCGACGACGGCGACCGCGAGTACCTCGACGCCGTCATGGGTCTCGTCGACCCGCTGGTCGGCGACCAGGTCGAGCTGCCGGACGGCACGGTGGTGCCCTCGTCACGTCTGAAGGACAGCGCGGAGTGGACGCTCGAGGACTTCGAGCCCGCGTACGACGCCGTGCAGATGGCGAAGCTGCTCCTCCTCGACGCGAACGGCCTCAACCAGGTCATCGCCGATCACCGCAGCGCCAACCTGCTGCCGGGTGTGTCGACCGCCCTCTACGCCGACCCCGCAGGTCGTCCGGCGAACGTGATGATCGACGGGCTCGACGGGCAGCCGTGGCTGCGGAGCATCGACTCCGACCACTCCTGGCGCGCCGATCGCCTGCCGGTCTTCGACTCGCCCGACCCGGGCCACAGTTCGGAGGAGGAGCCCCGGTACGCCGGCACCGGCCAGATGCCGCTGTGGGAGTCGTGCGTCGCGCGCTCGACCTTCCGCGACGTGTTCCGCGACTGGGAGAACGGCGCCTGGTACCTGCCGGGGAAGAACTTCCCCGACCACGGCGACGCGCCGAGCGCGCCGGCGTGGATCGCCGGGTCGCTCAGCGCGGACTTCCAGATCACCGGTGACGAGGCCGTCGTCTCGGGCGTGCAGTGGGTGGGTGTGGACCACACGTTCACCGTCAGCGCCGCCGACGACTCCTTCACACCGGAGTCGCTGACGACGACGTACGCCGTCCACCCCGCCGGCTCCGAGCCGACGTGGACGACGGTGAACGGCGCGGTCGCCGAGTTCGCCCTGCCGCCGGACGCCGACGAGAACCTGGAGTGGGTCATCGAGTGGAAGACGTCGAGCGAGTGCGAGACGGTCACCGGAAGCCAGACGGTCCGCGTCGACCGCACGGCGCCGGTCGTCGACCTGAGTCAGCCGGCTGCCACCGGCTACGACACCGACGACTTCGCGAGCGTGCAGTACACGATCACGGATGCGCTGAGCGGGGTCGAGTCGCAGTCCGTGACGTTCGATGGCACCGCGGTGCCGACGGGCTACGTGCTCGACATGTTCACGCTCGACACCGGTGCGCACACGGCGGTGGCGACGGCGACCGACTTCGTCGGCAACACCGGCACGGCCTCCCGGACGTTCACGCTGCTGGCCACGACCGAGTCGCTCGGCAACAACCTCACCCGGGCTGTCGCCGAGAAGCTCGTGACCGACCCCAAGGTCGAGAAGGGTCTGCGCGACAAGCTCAACGCGGCGCTCAAGAGCCACGCGACGGGCAAGCACCCGACCGAGGTGAACCAGCTCGGCGCCGTCGTGCAGCAGCTGGAGGGTCAGCGTGGCAAGGGCGTGAATGCGGTGTTCGCACAGCGCATGATCGGCTGGACGAACGATCTGATCGCTGTCCACTGACCGGGTGAGACACCGAGGCGGCCGGTCGGGGTTTCCCGGCCGGCCGCTTCAACGCTGTCTACCCGAAGTCGCCCGGGGCCATGTCGGTGAAGCGGGAGAAGTGGCCCTGGAAGGCGACCGTGATCGTGTCGGTGGGGCCGTTGCGATGCTTGGCGACGATGAGGTCGGCCTCGCCGGCGCGCGGGGAGTCCTTCTCGTAGGCGGCCTCGCGGTGCAGGAGCACCACCATGTCGGCGTCCTGCTCGATCGAGCCCGACTCACGGAGGTCGCTCAGCGCCGGCTTCTTGTCGGCGCGCTGCTCGGCGCCACGGTTCAGCTGCGACAGCGCGATGACCGGCACGCCCAGCTCCTTCGCGAGGAGCTTGAGGGCACGCGAGAACTCCGAGACCTCCTGCTGGCGCGACTCGACGCGCTTGCCCGAGGTCATCAGCTGCAGGTAGTCGATGACGACGAGCTTGAGGCCCGCGCGCTGCTTGAGCCGGCGGCACTTCGCGCGGATCTCGACGAGGGTCATGTTGGGGCTGTCGTCGATGTACAGCGGGGCGTCGTTGATGCGGCCACGGGTCGCGGCGACGGTGGTCCAGTCGCGCGAGTCGAGCGTGCCCTTTCGCATCGACTGCAGAGGGATCGCGCCCTCGGCGCTCAGCAGGCGCATCGCGATCTCGCTGCGCCCCATCTCGAGCGAGAAGAAGATCGTCGGCATGTTGGCCTTGATCGCCGCCGAGCGGGCGAAGTCCAGCGCGAGCGTCGACTTACCCATCGCGGGTCGCGCCGCGATGATGATCATCTGACCCGGGTGCAGACCGTTGGTCAGCGCGTCGAGACCCGAGAAGCCGGTCGGGATGCCGGTCATCTGGCCGTCGCGACCGCGCGCGGCCTCGATCTCTTCCACCGCGGCATCCACCGCGATCGTGAGCGGCACGTAGTCCTCGGCCTGCTCCGCACCGGTCACCGAGTAGATCTCGGCCTGCGCGTTGTTGACGAGGTCGAGCGCCTCGCCCTGACCCGAGTACCCCATCTGCACGATGCGGGTGCCGGCGTCGACGAGGCGACGCAGCAGAGCACGCTCCGACACGATCGAGGCGTAATAGCCGGCGTTCGCGGCGGTCGGCACGATCGAGGTGAGCGTGTGCAGGTAGTCGGCGCCGCCGGCGCGCTGCAGCTCGCCCGTCTTGATGAGCTCGTCGGTGACGGCGACGACGTCCGTCGGCTCACCGTGCGAGTAGAGGGTGAGGATCGCCTCGAAGATCAGCTCGTGCTTGGGCACGTAGAAGTCGGTGCCGCGCAACGTCTCGATGACGTCGGCGACCGCATCCTTGGACAGCAGCATTCCACCCAGGGCGCTCTGCTCGGCGAGCAGATCGTGCGGGGGGGTGCGCTCGAAGTCGCGAGGAGCCCCCATGCGCTCTTCTGAGATGTCGGCGATCGACATAGGCTGCGCGTCCTCCCTACCGTTGTTCACATCATCCGAGCTCTCTCGGCGGTATCGGGACGGCTCGCCGAATCGGCGCGCCTGAGCACGAGCGATCGGCGAGATGCCACGGCATCTCGTCCCCCGCTTGATTCCGTCGTGCGATTGCGGCCGCCGTCGCGTCACCGAACCCAGCACGGAGGCGCGACGCCCGAATGGGCCGCACCCCACGCTAAGGATGGCCTCCGACAGTCGCAACACACCCTGTGGATAACTTTGTGGAGAGTGGGGGAGAAACGCCGTCGCTCCTGTGAACAACCCCTGTGGAGAACCCACCGTCCTTCTGGGGGTTATGACACAGAAATCCCCTTTGACCAGGGCCTGCCCAATCCACAGCCTGTGGAGAGAGATGTGGTTGAAGTCGTGGTTGAAGGTTTGCTCGCGAACACTGTCCTGTGCACAATCGCCCGCCGGCCGCGCGGTCTCCGGATGCCGGCCCGAGACAAAGGGACTCACCGTCCAAAGGGGTCTGGACAGACCGAATCGGCAAGGAGTACCCTCGGGTTTCCAGGCACCCTCACGCACGATCCGTCCGGAACGTGCGGCTCTTTCGTCGTGGGAGGTGAACGTGGAGATCGCAACCTCGCAGCTGCCGAGGATCGTGCGGCTGGCCCTCATCGGGGCCGCGACCGCGTTCGCCTGGATCGTCGTGTCGCTGGTCCTCGGCCTCGGCCTCGGACAGGCGCACGCCGACGAGCCCGACGACGCGGGAGCGCTCGGGGGTGCCCTCGGTGCCGTGACCTCGCTGGTCGACACGACCGCTTCGACGGTCACCGGCACCGTCTCGACTGTCACGACCGGCGTGACCAATGCCGTGAACAACGTGGTCGCCGCGGCTCCCGCTCCCGTGCAGCAGCCCGTGAGCCAGGTCGTGCAGACCGTCGGCGCCGTCGTCACGACGGTGACCCAGCCGGTGTCGGAGGCCGTCTCGGGCGGTGTCGTGAGCCAGATCGCGAAGCCGGTCGTCGACCTCGTCACCGAGGTGCCGATCGTCGGCGGGATCGTCTCCGGCGTCGGCCTCGACGGTGCCGTGACAGACCTCGGCGGTACCGTCGACGCGACGCTCGGTGGCCTCGTCGGCGCCGTCGGCGAGACCGGCTCGACGGTCGGCCGGCCGCCGGCGACCGGGCTCCCCGCGCTTCCCGCGATCCCGCAGCTTCCCGGCCTCCTCGACAGCTCGGCCGACTCGGCGGCACCGACCGCGATCGCACTTCTCGCCGCGCGGACGGATGCTGCCGCCGCCCTCTTCACGACGACAGCGGGTGCGTTCGGCCACTGGGCCGCAGTATCCGTCTCCGAAGCGGCCACGCGCGCCGCTCTCGTCACCTCTTCCGCCGCGCTGGTCGCCGGCGGACTCCTCGGCTCTGCAGGCGGACTCTGCCTGTCGATCGCTTCCGCGGGACCCGGTGGTGCGGGTCCCGGCGCCTGGGCGCTCGCTGGCCTCCTTCCGCTCGTCGCACACCGTGCCTGGGTGCGCCGAGCAGGACCGCAGGACGAGCACGCGCCGCCGGCGCCCGCCGGCTCCACCGACGTCTCCCCCGACTGATCGGCTCGCCGCCGCTTCTGCTCACCCGAGCGTGAGCGGCACCGCATCAGCGCGCCCTCCGCGCTGTGCAGCGCGACCCTTCCGCGCTGCGAACCGATCAATCCACAAAGGGGAACATCATGCGCACTTTCTACAAGCGCGCCCTCTTGGGCACGCTCCTGGCCGGCGGCATCACGCTGCTCGGCGCGACGGTCGCCAACGCGGCCGAGACCACCGGTGACGACGGGCTGCTCTCCGGCAGCCAGGCGATCATCGACGTCAACCTCCCGATCACGGTCAGCGGCACGTCGCTCTCCGTCCTCGGTGACTCCTCCTCGAGCGGCGCGACCACCGCGGCTCCCGCCCCGGCGGCGGCTCCCGCCGCGTCCACCGGCGGGTCCGACGGCGTCGGCTCGGGCTCGCAGGCGCTCGTGTCGGTGAGCGTTCCGATCACCGTCAGCGGCAACTCGGTCGCGGTCGTCGGTGACAGCTCATCGACGGATGCTGCGACCACCGCACCCGCACCCGCATCCGCACCCGCGCCGGCTCCGGCCGCCGGGACATCGGGCGACGACGGCGTGCTCGCGGGAACGCAGGGCCTCGTATCCGTCGCCGCTCCGGTGACGGTGTCGGGCAACGCGATCTCGGTCGTCGGCGACAGCTCGAGCGAGGGTGCGACCACCGCACCCGCCGCCTCGGGCTCCTCCTCGGGGGCCGATGCGTGGACCGACGGCGAGGACTCGATCCTCGGCGGCACCCAGGTCGTCGCCCCCGTCACCGCGCCTGTCACGGTCACGGGCAACGCGATCTCCGTCCTCGGCGACAGCTCGAGCGAGGGCGCCGCTGCGGCTCCCGCCGCCGGCTCCGCGAACGGCGGCTCGACGGGCACCACGACCGGCGAGGACGGGATCCTCGGCGGCACCCAGGTGCTCGCACCGATCGCCGTGCCCGTCACGGTCGTCGGCAACGCGATCTCGGGGGTGGGCGACAGTGTCTCGACAGGCGCCGTCGCAGCGCCGGGGATCGGCTCGGGCGGCACGACCGGGAGCACCGGCGGATCGGGCTCGATCCTCGGCGGGACGCAGATCCTCGCGCCGATCTCGCTGCCCGTCACCATCGGCGGCAACGCGGTCTCGGTGATCGGCGACAGCACCACGGTGGACGCCGTCGTGCCGACCGACCCGACCGATCCGACCGACCCGACCGATCCGACGGGTCCGACGAACCCCACCACACCGGGGGGCAACGGAACGCCGGGCACCGACGGCACCGTCGCCGCGACCGCCTCGGCGGCCGCGATGACCGGCTCGGCGGCTACGGCCGGCACCGCCACTCAGCTCGCCACGACGGGAGGGACGGGTGTGATGCCGTTCCTGCTGCTCGGGCTCTCGCTGTTCGCAGCGGGCGCCATCGCACGCGCGTCGCGGCGGCGCTCCGCGTGAGTCGATGGGGTGAGCGGACGTTCCCCAGGCGCCACTCACTCCGACCCGCGTGAGCACGCGGGAGGGCCGTCCCCCAGCGGCCCTCCCGCCCTGAACGCCCCCGATCGCGAGTGCCGGCTCTGCCTGGACCGCGCCTCGTGATCGGGGGCCCACAGCCATCTCCGTCCGTGTCGGCTCCGGCGCTGCCTGGACCGGCGCCGCACGGCCGGAGATGTCACGAGCGGATGCCGCGACCCGGGGGGCTCGCGGCATCCGCCTCGTCGTGCCCACCGGCGCCCGGCTCAGCCGCTGCGTTGCGCGGCCGTCCCCTCCTCGCCAGAGTGGAGGGATGCCGCTCCCCGAGCCCTATCGCCTGACCCCCGTCGACGCCGACCGGCTCGAGGACGTCCTCCGCCTCGACACGTGGGCCTTCCCCACGGAACGCTCCGTCGAGGCGCTGCGGGAGCTTCCGAGCCCGCTCAGCTGGGATCGCACCTACGGTGTCGCGCGCGTCGACGACGACGAGGTGCTCGCCGGCTTCCACGGCGCCTACCCGCTGCGTGCCTACCCCGTCCCCGGCGCCGAGATCGCGTGCGGCTGGCTGACCTGGGTCGGCGTGCACCCGGGGCACCGGCGGCGCGGCATCCTCCGCGGCATGATCGAGCACCACTTCGCCGACTGCCTGGAGAACGGCGAGGCGATCTCGGGGCTCATGGCCGCCGAGACACCGATCTACGGCCGCTTCGGCTACGGCCTGGCCTCGACCCAGCTCGACCTCACGATCCCGCGCGGCGCTGCGCTGCGCCCGGTGGCCGGGGCCGCCGAGCTCGAGGTCGAGTTGGAGGAATGGGATGCCGGGATCCACGGCGATCTCGTCGCCTCGATCCATCGCGACTACGCGCGGCTGCCTGCCGGCCTCGGCCGTCCGGGGTGGGCGACGCGTGAGACGCCGGAGCAGCGCACCGCCCGCGACGCCGACCCGCCCGCGTACCGCGGCGGCAAGGAGTCGCTGCGGCTCCTGCTGGTGCGCGACGCCGCCGACAACGCGCTCGCGTATGCCACCTTCCGGCGAGCGACGTCGTGGGAGCGCGCCGGCGCCGAGGGCACCGTGCACGTGCGCGAGGCCGTCGCCCTCACCGCGGCCGCGGCCCATCGCATGTGGTCGGTGCTGCTCGATCTCGACCTCACGAGCCGCGTGAAGATCTCGAACCTTCCGGTCGACGACCCCATCGTCTCGCTGCTCGTCGACATCCGCCCCGCCGTCCCCGACTACCAGGACAACTCATGGATCCGCATCCTCGACCTCCCCGCGGCGCTCAGCCAGAGGCGGTATGCGGGTGACATCGACGTGGTGCTCGAGGTGACCGACGCGATGCTGCCCGCGAACGCGGGCCGGTGGCGCGTCCGTGCCGCAGCGTGGGAGCACGCGGAGGTGGCGGCATCCGATTCCGAACCCGACCTCGTGCTCGACGTCCGCGAACTCGGAGCGGCGCACCTCGGCTCGGTCTCGCTCAGCTCGCTCGCGCAGGCGGGCCTCATCGAGGTGCGCACACCCGAGGCGCTGCGCACGGCCTCGGCGGCATGGTCGTGGCCGGTCGCCGCCGGCGCGAACTGGATCTTCTGACCCGTGACGTTTGTCACGGACACATCGTGACGCCTGTGTGAGGGTCGCACGCGGCCTCGGCGCGACGCTGAGGGCATGGAAACCACACAAACCCTCGCGCGGACGGCGGCGGCAGCGTCCGTGATGCCGCTCGCCATCGACGCGACCGGGCTGCGCAAGTCGTTCGGCAAGGTCCATGCGGTCGACGGGGTGACGCTCCGGGTGCACCCCGGCGAGATCATCGCGTTCCTCGGGCCGAACGGCGCGGGCAAGACCACGACGATCGACCTGTTGCTGGGCCTGTCGGAGCCCGACTCCGGCGCGGTCCGCGTGTTCGGCGAGTCGCCGCGAGCGGCGATCGCGAACGGCCTGGTGTCGGCCGTGCTGCAGACGGGCGGACTGCTCAAGGACCTCTCGGTCCGCGAGACCGTCGAACTGACGGCGAGCCTGTTCGCCGACACCCGACCCGTCGACGAGGTGCTGCAGCGCGCCGGCATCGCCGAGATCGCCGGCCGCCGCGTCGGCCTGTGCTCGGGCGGTCAGCAGCAGCGCCTGCGCTTCGCCATGGCGCTGCTCCCCGACCCGGGCGTGCTCATCCTCGACGAGCCCACGACCGGCATGGACGTCGAAGGCCGGCGCTCGTTCTGGAGCGCCATCCGAGCCGACGCCGCGCGCGGTCGCACCGTGCTGTTCGCGACGCACCACCTCGACGAGGCCGACGAGTACGCCGACCGGATCGTCCTGATGAACCGGGGACGGATCGTCGCCGACGGCACGACCGCCGACATCAAGAACATGGTGTCGGGACGCACGGTGACCGCGACGGTCACCGACGCGGATCCGGCCGCGCTGGCGGCACTCCCCGGCGTCGACAGCGTCGAGGCGCTGGGCGCCCGGCTCAGCATCTACACCAGGGACTCGGATGCCGTGGCCCGCCACCTCCTCACCCGCACCGACGCGCGCGACATCGAGATCGCCGCACAGAACCTCGAGAGCGTCTTCCTCGCCCTCATCTCCGAAGGAACGGCATCATGACCACCACCGCCCCCACCGCCGACCGGGTGTCGCTCCAGCGGCGGGTGCCGCCGCTCGGCGGCTTCAGCCTGACGTACTTGGGGATCGAGCTCAGACGCAAGCTCCGGGGTCGCCGCATCCTGCTCTTCATCGTGGCGTTCCCCATCGTGATGTTCGTCATCATCGGCCTCCCGCTGCGCGACCAGCCGCTGACGGCCGTGCCGCTCTCGCAGGGCGGGCCTTCGGTGGCCGCCTACATCATGGTGTCGATGGCGATGTACGGCGCCATGATGTCGGCCACGCAGACCGGTGCCGCCATCGGGATCGAGCGCGCGCAGGGATGGAGCCGCCAGTTGCGGCTCACCCCGCTGAACCCAGTGGTCAACGTCGTCGTGAAGACCATCGCCGGCATGCTGCTGGGCCTGCTCGCCGTGGTCGGCACCTACATCACGGGCGCGATCAGCGGCGTCCAGCTCACGCCCGCGCAGTGGATCGCGACCGGGCTGGCCGGCTGGCTGCTCGCGAGCGCCGTCTTCACGACGCTCGGCCTCATGATGGGATACCTCGTTCCGGGCGAGGGAGCCGCCCAGATCACGAGCCTCGCGATCGTGCTGCTGTCGTTCCTCGGCGGGCTCTTCACACCGCTCAGCTCGATGCCCGACTTCGTTCAGGTGATCGCGCGGTTCACACCGGTCTACGGCATCAGTCAGATCGCGCGGGCACCGCTCACCGGAGCGGGAGTGGACCTGCTGTGGTTCGTGAACACGGTCGTGTGGCTCGGGATCTTCGTCGCGGGCGCCGCCTGGGCCTTCCGGCGCGACACGAAACGCGTCTGACTCACGATCGCGGCGCCGGTCGCGCGACTCTTCGCCACTCGCGCGGCCGGTGCCGCTCGCCGACCTCGACCCCTAGGGTGATAGCCATGCACGCGACGTCTCGCGGCGACGGACTCGATGCCGATCCTCCTCCGGGAACCCCCGTGCGACGGCCCGACGCGACGATCCGGGCGACCGGCACCTTGCCGCGAGCCCTCTGGTCGCGGCAGGCCGCGGGCTGGTACGTGGGTGCCGGGTTCGCACTGGTGTGGCTCGTCAGCCTCGCGCAACAGGTGGTCGCGCAGTCGGCCTCCACCTCCTCCGCAACGGTCGGGGTGCTCCTCCTCGCCATGTTCGCCGTGGCGTTCCTTGTCTCGGCGCCGCTCGCCTGGACGCTCCGCACCCGCGGTCGGCTCACGGTGTGCGCGGGCCTGTTCGCCCTCTCGTTCACCCTGTTCCCCTGGCTCGGCTGGGACATCGCTCCCGCCTGGGCGTACGTCGGAGTCACCTTCGGCATGTGCGCGTTTCCGTGGCGGTGGACGTGGCCGCCGATCCTCGGGCTGGGCGTGCTCGCGCTCGTGACCGACGGGCTGACCGGGGGCTGGGACGCGAACGTGATCTGGGTCCCCGCGATCATCGTCTCGATCTCGCTCGTGATGGCCTCGATCGCCCGCACGACCGCGACCATGGGCGAGCTGCGGCGCACGCAGCGGCAGCTCGAGGCGCTCGCGGTGGAGCGCGAGCGGGGGCGCGTGGCACGCGACATCCACGACATCCTCGGCCACTCGCTGACGGTCGTCACCGTGAAGGCCGAGCTCGCCAGCCGGCTCGTCGACGTCGACCCGCAGCGCGCCAAGGCGGAGATGGCGGAGGTCGAGTCGCTCGCGCGGGGCGCCCTCGCCGACGTCCGCGCGACGGTCGCGGGAGTGCGGTCCGTGAACGTGAGCGGCGAGCTCGCGGCGGCCAAGGCCGCGCTGGCCGCTGCGGGCATCGCCGCCGAACTGCCTTCGTCGACGGATGCTGTGCCCCCGGGTCGCCGCGAGCTCGCCGGCTGGGTCGTTCGCGAGGGGGTCACCAACGTCGTGCGCCACTCCGGCGCGTCGGTCTGCCGGGTGACGCTCGGCACGCACGAGGTGGAAGTCGCTGACGACGGAGCCGGGCCGTCGGGCTCATCGGCCGGCTCGTCGGGGCTCAACGGCCTCCGCGAGCGCGTCGAGGCCGCCGGCGGACGGCTCATGGTCGGGCGCAGCGACCTCGGAGGCTTCAGCCTGCGGGTGACGCTGTGATCCGCCTGCTCATCGCGGACGACCAGGCGCTGGTACGCGGCGCCCTGTCGGCCCTGCTCGGCCTCGAGTCCGATATCGAGGTCGTCGCCGAGGTGGCCCGGGGCGACGAGGTCGTCGACGCCGCGCTCGCGGCACAGCCCGACGTCGCGATGCTCGACATCGAGATGCCCGGGCTGGACGGCATCGCCGCGGCCGCCGCCCTCCGCGCCGCGCTGCCGACGTGCCGCGTGCTCATCGTGACGACGTTCGGCCGGCCCGGCTACCTGAAGCGCGCCATGCAGGCGGGCGCCGCCGGCTTCGTCGTGAAGGACACCCCCGCCGCCCAGCTCGCCGACGCCGTGCGCCGCGTCGCCCAGGGGCTGCGCGTCGTCGATCCGGCCCTCGCCGCGGACTCGCTGGCCCAGGGCGACTCGCCCCTCACCGAGCGTGAGACCGATGTGCTGTCGGCCGCACAGACCGGCGGCTCGATCGCCGACATCGCCCGCATGCTCCACCTGTCGGAGGGCACCGTGCGCAACCACCTGTCCAGCGCCATCGGCAAGACCGGCGGCCGCAACCGCGCCGACGCCGCCCGCCTCGCCCAGGAGAACGGCTGGCTCTGAGCCCACAGACGACGGATGCCGCGAACCCGTGGGGTTCGCGGCATCCGTTCGTGCGCCAGATGTTACTTGGCGGCGACCACCTGCAGGGTGATCACGGCGGTGAGGTCGTCGCGGAGGCGAACGGTCGCCTCGTGCTCGCCCACCGACTTGATCGGGGAGGTGATGTGGATCTTGCGCTTGTCGAGCTCGCCGAGACCGGCGGCCTTGACGGCCTCCGCCACGTCGACGGTCTTGACCGCACCGAACAGGCGACCCTCGGCGCCGGCCTTGACGGCCAGGCGGACCTTGTTGGTCTCGAGGTTGTTCTTCAGGGCCACGGCCTCTTCGTGGTCGTGGATCGCGCGCGCCTCGCGGGCGGCGCGGATCGACGCCACCTGCTTCTCGCCACCGCGGGTCCACGCGACCGCGAAGCCCTGGGGGATGAGGTAGTTGCGGGCGAACCCGTTCTTGACCTCGACCACGTCACCGGCGCTACCGAGCCCGGCGACCTCGTTCGTGAGAATGAGCTTTGCCATGTGGGTACTCCTTAGCGGCCAGCGCCGGCGTAAGGCAGGAGCGCCATTTCGCGCGCGTTCTTGATCGCCTTGGCGATCAGACGCTGCTCCTGCACCGAGACACCGGTGATACGACGGGCGCGGATCTTCCCGCGCTCCGAGATGAACTTGCGAAGCGTCGCGACGTCCTTGTAGTCGATGAGACCGACACGGATCGCCTTCGCGGGGGCCGCGTTCTTCGCGCCCTTCCGCGGCTTCCGGCGATCGCCGGTTGCCTTTCCAGCCATGGTGTTTCCTTTACGTTTTCTTGATCGGATGCCTCGTCACGGGGCATCCGGAATCTGCTTCTGAGATCAGGCCGATCAGAACGGGGTGTCGTCGCCGTAGGCGCCCGGGGCCGCCCACGCGTCGCCGCCACCGGCACCGCCGGCGTTCTGCGAACCGGGCGTCGACCACGGCTCGTCGGCGACCTGCGGACGCGACTGACCGCCGCCACCGCCGCCGAAGCTGCCGCCACCGCCGGAGCCTCCCGCTGCGCGGGTGACCTGTGCGGTCGCGTAGCGCAGCGACGGGCCGATCTCGTCGACCTCCAGCTCGATCGCGGTGCGGTTGTTGCCTTCGCGGTCCTGGTAGCTGCGCTGCTTGAGGCGGCCGGTCGCGATGACCCGCATGCCCTTCGTCAGCGAGCCGGCCACGTGCTCGGCGAACTCGCGCCACACGCTCGCGCGGAGGAACAGCGCTTCGCCGTCCTTCCACTCGTTCGCCTGGCGATCGAAGTTGCGAGGCGTCGACGCGATCGTGAAGTTCGCGACAGGGAGACCGTTCTGCGTGTAACGCAGTTCGGGATCAGCCGTGAGGTTGCCCACGACGGTGATGATCGTCTCGCCGGCCATCTGCCTTACGCCTTCGCAGCCTTGGCGGTCTTGCGGGCGGCGCGCTCGTCGGCACGCTGCTTCTCAGAGGCGATCATGGCGATCGCTTCCTCGGCGCGGAGGACCTTGGTGCGCATGATCTGCTCGCTCAGGTTGAGCTGGCGGTCGAGCTCCTGCGTGGTCGCTGCCGTGGCGGTGAAGTTGACGACGGCGTAGATGCCCTCGTTCTTCTTCTGGATCTCGTATGCAAGACGGCGCTTGCCCCAGATGTCGATGTTCTCGATGGTGCCGCCGTCGGTCGTGATGACCTTCAGGAACTTGTCGAGGTTGGCGCCGACCTGGCGCTCGTCGATCTCGGGGTTCAGGATGACCATGAGTTCGTACTGGTGCGTCACTAACCCACCTCCTTCGGACTAGAACGGCTGTCGGGCATTTCCCGGCAGCAGGAGGGTGTGTAGCACGTCGTCCGACTCGCCGCGCAAGGTTGCGCGTGCGGACAACCCTCCTATGGTACCGGATCGTCGAGCAGACGCCGAACCCAGGCGCGATCGGCATCGGCCGCGGGCGGCGCGAGCGGGTACACAGGCGGCGTGGCGGAGAGGGAGATCGGATGCCGGACCCCCGGCACGCGCTCCACGCCGGCGTGGGCGACGGGGTCGAGGCCGAGCGCGCGGGCGCGGTCGAACGCCGCGTCCATCGTGAGGATCGGGGCGCAGGGGACCCCGGCCGCCGTGAGCCGGGCCTCCCATTCCGTCGCCGGATGCGCGGCGAGCGCCCGCTCGAGCACCGGGCGCAGCGCCTCGCGACCCGTGCTGCGGTCGGCATTGCGGAGGAAGCGGGGGTCGGTCGCAGCATCCGGGATCCCCAGCACCAGGCAGAGCCGCTGGAACTGGCCGTCGTTGCCGACCGCGAGGACGAGCTCGCCGTCGGCCGTCGGGAACGGGCCGTACGGGTAGACGCTCGGATGGTCGTTGCCGAGCCGCTCGGGCACCACGCCGGCGACCGCGTACGCACCCGACTGGTTGACGAGCGCCGACAGTGCCGACGACAGGAGGTTGACCTCGACGTGCTGGCCCTCGCCGGTGGCATCGCGGTGCCGGAGCGCGGCGAGCGCGCCGAGACCCGCGTGGAGGCCGGTCACGACGTCGACGATCGCCACGCCGGCCTTCGTCGGCTCGCCGTCGGGCGCACCGGTGACGCTCATGAGTCCCGACAGCGCCTGGCCGAGCACGTCGTAGCCGGGAAGGGCCGAGTCGGCGCCGAAGCCGGTGATCGAGACGTACACGGCGCGGGGGTTCGCGGCGTGCACGGCCTCGTAGTCGAGACCGAAGCGCGTGAGGCCGCCGGGCTTGAAGTTCGCGATCACGACATCGGCGCGGTGGGCGAGCGCACGGGCGAGGGCGAGGTCTTCGCCGTCGTCGAAGTCGAGCGTGATCGCGCGCTTGCCGCGGTTGATCGACAGATAGTAGGTGGCCTCGCCGTCGCGCGACGGCGGCATCCAGTGCCGCGTCTCGTCGCCCGCCGGACCCTCGACCTTGACGACCGTGGCGCCGAGGTCGGCGAGCAGCATCGTGCAGTACGGCCCCGCGAGCACGCGCGAGAAGTCCGCGACGAGGAGGCCCGCGAGCGGGCCGGTGGCCTGCTCCGGTCGTCGCCGAGCCTGTGGAGGCGCCGTCATCGGAACGCGCCGAGCCCGGTGAGGTGCTGGCCGAGGATCAAGGTGTGCACCTCGTCGGTGCCCTCATAGGTGCGCACCGACTCGAGGTTCGCGGCGTGCCGGATCGGCGAGTTCTCGAGCAGCACGCCGTCGCCGCCCAGGATCGTGCGGGCCTCGCGCGCGATCTCGATCGCCTCGCGCACGTTGTTGAGCTTGCCGAGCGAGATCTGGGTGGGCGTCAGGGTTCCGGCGTCCTTCGCGCGCCCGATCTGCAGCGCCAGGAGGGCGCCCTTCTGCAGCTCGACGACCATGTCGACGAGTTTGCGCTGCGTGAGCTGGAATCCCGCGATCGGCTTGCCGAACTGCTCGCGCCGGAGGGCGTGGCGCAGCGCCGCCTCGTAGCTGTCGCGCGCCGCTCCGAGCGCGCCCCACACGATCCCGTACCGCGCGTCGTTGAGTGCCGAGAACGGCCCGCGCAGACCGCGCGCTCCGGGAAGGAGAGCGGATGCCGGCACCCGCACCTCGTCGAACTGCAGCGCCGTCTGCACGGAGGCCCGCATCGAGCCCTTGGGCTCGAGGACCGTGATCTCGAAACCGGGCGCATCCGTGGGCACGATGAAGCCGCGGACGCCGTCGTCGGTCTGCGCCCACACCACCGCGAGCTGGGCGACCGACGCGAGGCCGATCCAGCGCTTCGCGCCCGTGATCACCCAGTCCTCACCATCGCGGCGGGCGAACGTCGTCATGCTCGACGGGTCGGACCCCGCGCCCGGCTCCGTGAGGCCGAACGCGCCGATCACCTCGCCCGCAGCCATCGGCGGCAGCCACTCCTGCTTCTGCTCCTCGCTGCCCCAGCGGTGGATCGAGCCCATCGCGAGCGAGCCCTGCACCGAGACGAACGTGCGGATGCCCGAGTCGCCGGCCTCGAGCTCGAGCGCGGCCAGGCCGTACTCGACGGCGCTGCGGCCGGGGCATCCGAATCCGTCCAGCTCCATCCCGAGCACTCCGAGGCGTCCGAGCGCGGGCGCCAGCTCGACGGGGAAACGGGCCCGGTCGAACCACTCCGCGATGTGCGGGCGCAGTTCGGCGTCGACGAACGCGCGCACCCGATCGCGGATGGCCCGCTCGTCGGGGCTCAGCTGCGCATCGATGCCGAGGACATCGGATGCCTCGCGCAGCGCGGCGAGATCGTCGGGGTCAAGGCGGGCATCGGTCACGGCGCCTCCTCGCGCAGAACTCTTCGGGCGCGCGCAGTCGCGCTGCCGTCTTAGGGGCGAGGGTAGCGTGGACGCGTGAGTGATCCGACGCACGCACCGTCGTATCCGTTCGACGCGCGCCCGCTCGTCGAGCCCGTCGCACCGGGCGCCGCGCGCGCGTTCGTGCAGGAGCTGCGCCGGACGGGCCGCATCACAGGCTCTCCCGTCTTCGGCGCGCTCGTGATCGTCGTCATCGTCTTCGTGGTCGTCGTGCTGTTCGGCTCCGTCGCGATCACCCTCGTCACGAGCATCGTCAGCGTCGCGACCGCCGGCGCCGACGGTGGGGGACTCGCCGTCCTGTTCGGCTTCCTGCCGCTCGTCGTCATCGGCATCATCGCCGCGGTGGGGATCACGCTCTTCGTGCGGGGTGCGCGCAGCAGCAGCGACCGCATGTACCGCCTGGACCGCTTCGCGCGCGCGAACGCGATGCACTACGAGCCGCGACTCGACGCCCCGGGACTGCCGGGCATGATCTTCTCGCTCGGCAGCAGCCGCCAGTCGAGCGACCTCGTGCGCGGCGATCATCCGCGCTTCGTGGAATTCGCGAACTACCGCTACACGACCGGCTCGGGCAAGAACCGGCAGACGCACCACTGGGGCTACGTCGCAGTGAAGCTCGACACACCCCTGCCGCACATCGTGCTCGACGCGACGAGCAACAACGGCCTGTTCGGCTCGAACCTGCCGCTCACGTTCGACAAGGATCAGCGCCTCAGCCTCGAAGGCGACTTCGACGAGTACTTCTCGCTGTACTGCCCCGCCGACTACGAGCGCGACGCCCTCTACCTCTTCACGCCCGACATCATGGCGCGCTTCATCGACAACGCCGCCGCGCTCGATGTCGAGATCGTCGACGATTGGCTGTTCCTCTACGCCAAGCGCGACTTCTCCACGCTCGACCCGCAGACCTGGGCGTGGCTGTTCTCGGTCGTCGGAGCCCTGCTCGACAAGTTCGCGCAGTGGGCGCGGTGGCGCGACGAGCGACTGGCCGCCGCGGCGGCTGCGGCGATGACGGATGCTGCCCCCCTCGGCTCCGCGGCGGCGGGGGCCGGCGCAGGGCATGGCGGCGCAGCATCCGTCCCGTTCACTCCGCCGCTCGACGCGCTGCGCCCGCCGCCCGGCGTCGCGCCGGAGGGCCGTCGCCTCCAGCGCGGCGTGCCGTGGCTGCCGATCATCGTCGGCGGCGTCATGGTGCTGTTCTGGATCCTCACCCAGATCGGGCCCGCGTTCCTCCGCTGAGCGCGAGGCCGACGCGCAGGCCGACGAGCGTATGCTGTCGGGCGTGCATTCGACGTTCACGACGCCCGGCGGGCGTGAGGGGGTACTCGGCGCTCCACGCGCCGAGCGGAGGTAGCCGCGCGCGCCGCCCCGGTCCCTGACCTCGGGGGGGCGCAGCCCGCGTCATCTGCGCGCCGCCGGCCCGCAGCATCCTTTCGTCGCCCCTTCGGCGATCTCTCTCCCGTGAATCAAGGAATCATGCACGCATTCACCGAGAAGGACATCCGCGCGTCCTTCGTCAACGCCTCGCTGCGCGAGCGCAACGCCCTCATCGTTCCCGATCTCGCCCAGGTGGGCTGGGACGGACTCGACTACTTCGGCTGGCGCGACCCGAAGCAGCCGCTCGCCGGCTTCATCGTGGTGCCGGTCGACGGCGAGGCCGTCGGCATCCTGCTGCGCCAGACCGAACAGCGCACGCGCACCCGCGCGCAGTGCTCGTGGTGCGAAGACGTCACCCTGCCGAACGACGTCGTGCTCTTCGGCGCGAAGCGGGCCGGCAAGGCCGGTCGCAACGGCGACACCGTCGGCACCCTGCTGTGCGAGAGGTTCGAGTGCTCGGTCAACGCCCGCCGGCCGATGCCGCCGGCGTACCTCGGCTTCGATGTCATGGCCGCCCGTCAGCGACGCATCGAGGCGCTCCGCGCGCACGCCGAGGGGTTCGCGCGCGACATCCGCGACGGCGCCTGACGCGAGCGGCGCCGGTTCGCCGTGGCCTGTTCATCGGGGCCGATTCGTCGAACCAAGGCTTTTGCGCCGAGACCGGGGACGATGCCCCCGGTCTCGGCCGAAACCCCTTGTCTCGGCGACGATGACCTGGACGACGGATGCCGACCCCGGATCACTCGTCGCGGGTGGCCTGCCAGACGGCGCGGCGCGCGGCCTGCTCCTCGGGGTCGGGCACGGGCAGCGACGCGAGGAGGCGCTTCGTGTAGTCGTCGTGCGGGTCGGTCAGCACCTGCACCGTCGTCCCCTGCTCGCGGATCTCGCCGTGCCGGAGCACGATCACGCGGTCGGCGACCTGGTCGATGACGGCGAGGTCGTGGCTGATGAACAGCGACGCGAATCCGAACTCGCGCTGCAGCTCGGCGAACAGCTCGAGCACACGCGCCTGCACCGAGACGTCCAGCGCGCTGGTGGGCTCATCGGCGATGAGCAGCTTCGGGTTGAGGATGAGCGCCCGCGCGAGCGAGGCGCGCTGGCGCTGGCCGCCCGACAGCTCGTGCGGATACCGGTCGCCGTAGGCGGTGGGCAGGTGCACGGCGTCGAGCAGCTCATCGACGCGCACCCGGACGCTCTGCGCCGACGAGTTGCGCCCGTGCACCACGAGCGGCTCGGCGATGCACTCGGCGATCGTGAGCAGCGGGTTGAAGCTCGTCGCGGGGTCCTGGAAGACGAACCCGATGTCCGGCCGCAGCTTCGCGAGGTAGCGGGACTTCGCGCCCTTGAGCTCCTGTCCGAGCACGGTGAGCGAGCCGCCGAGGACCTCGGTGAGGCCCACCATCGCGCGGCCGATCGTCGTCTTGCCGGAGCCCGACTCGCCCACCAGGCCCAGCACCTCGCCGGGGGCGATCCAGAAGTCGACGCCCTTCACGGCGACGACGCCCGGCGAGCCGAAGCGGCCCGGGTAGCCGATCTGCACCTTCTTCGCGACGACGAGGCTGCCCGCCGGCGGCTCCGTGGGCGCGGGCGCCGCGGGATCCTGCGTCGAGCTCTTGCCCCGGCCCACGTGGGGAACCGCCTCGAGCAGGGACTTCGTGTAGTCCTCGCGCGGGGCGGCGAACAGCTCGCGCACCGGTGCCTGCTCGACGATGTCGCCGCGGTACATCACGACGACGCGGTCGGCGAGGTCGGCGACCACGCCCATGTTGTGGGTGATCAGCACGATCGTGGCGCCGAACTCATCACGGCACGCACGCAGCAGCTCGAGGATCTCGGCCTGCACAGTGACGTCGAGAGCGGTCGTCGGCTCGTCGGCGATGATGAGCTTCGCGTCGAGGACCAGTGCCATCGCGATCACCACGCGCTGCTTCTGCCCGCCCGAGAACTGGTGGGGATAGTCGTCGACCCGCTTCTCCGGGTCGGGGATGCCGACCTTCCGAAGGATCTCGACCGCCTTCGCCTTCGCCTCGGATTCCGACAGCTTCTCGTGCGCGCGCAGTCCTTCGGCGATCTGGAACCCGATCGTGAACACCGGGTTGAGCGCCGTCGAGGGCTCCTGGAACACCATGGCGGCGTCGCGGCCGCGCATTTCCTGAAGCTGGTCGTGCGACGCGTGCACGACGTCGGTCTCACCGCCGTCGCGGCCGCGGATGAGCACGGCGCCGGAGAGCGTCGCGGTCTCAGGGAGCAGCCCCAGCAGCGTGTTCGCCGTGACGGTCTTGCCCGATCCGGACTCGCCGACGATGGCGAGCACCTCGCCGGCCCGCGCCTCGAGGCTGATGCCGGTGACCGCCTTGACGGGCTCCGCGTCGGTCGCGAAGGTGACGTGCAGATCGCGGATCGACGCGACGGCCGGGATCCGGTCGTCGTGCGTGGTCTGAGGACTCATGCGGCACCTCCCGCGCGGCGACGGCGGCGCAGCCGCGGGTCGCTGAGATCGTTGAGGCTCTCGCCCACCAGGGTGATGCCGAGGACGACGAGCACGATGGCGACGCCCGGCGGGATCGACGTCCACCAGATGCCGCTCGACGCATCGGCGACAGAGCGGCCCAGGTCGTAGCCCCATTCAGCCGCCGAGGTCGCCTCGATGCCGAACCCGAGGAAGCCGAGGCCGGCGAGCGTCAGCAGTGCCTCCGACGCGTTGAGCGTCACGATGACCGGGATGGAGCGCGTGGAGTTGCGCAGGACGTGCCTGATGAGGATCCGGTGGGTCGGAACACCGATCACCCGGGCCGACTCGACGAACGGCTCCGCCTTCACACGGACGACCTCGGCGCGCACGACGCGGAAGTACTGCGGCACGAACACGACGGTGATCGCGAGGGCGGTGGAGAGGATGCCGCTCTGCAGCGTGGATCGGCCACCGGAGATCGCGATCGACAGCACGATCGCAAGCAGCAGCGACGGCAGCGCGTAAATCGCGTCGGCGATCACGACGAGGATGCGGTCGAGCCAGCCTCCGAAGTAGCCGCTGACGAGACCCAGGAAGATGCCGAGGAAGATGGAGAACAGCACCGCGGCGACGATGGCGAGGAATGCGGTCTGCGCTCCCCAGATCACGCGGGAGTACACGTCGAAGCCGCTGACGGTGGTCCCCCAGATGTTGAGGGGATTCGGCGGCTGCGTCGTTCCGAAGTCCACCCCGTCGACACTGCGCTGAGCCCAGGAGTACGGCGCGATCCAGGGGGCGAGTGCGGCGACGACGACGAACACGACGGTGAGCACGAGCCCCAGGACGAGCATGACTCGCTGCAGTCCGACGCTCTGCCGGAGGTGCGAGATCACGGGGATCCGGTCGAGCAGCGGTCGCTTGCGGGTGGTGACGGGGCGGGGTGCCGCATCCGTCGTCTGAGGGGAAGGCTGTGCCGACATCGTCAGTACCTCACCCTCGGGTCGATGATCGCCGCGATGATGTCGACGATGAAGTTCGTGAGGGCCACGATGATCGCGATCATGATGACGATGCCCTGGACGGCGACGAAGTCACGGGACTTGATGTACTCCGAGAGCATGAAGCCGAGCCCCTTCCATTCGAA
The DNA here is from genome assembly GCF_042266945.1 of Microbacterium sp. NPDC056057. Classification (NCBI taxonomy): domain Bacteria; kingdom Bacillati; phylum Actinomycetota; class Actinomycetes; order Micrococcales; family Microbacteriaceae; genus Microbacterium; species Microbacterium sp. NPDC056057. Next base: position 557,605 of record NZ_JBHJWS010000001.1, on the reverse strand, counting down.
GGACTTCTCGGTCAGCACCGCGCCCGACAGCAGGAGAGCGATCTGCAGGCCGATGACCGTGACGATCGGGATGAGCGCCGGGCGGTAGGCGTGTTTGGTGAGGAGGCGCCGCTCGCTGACTCCGCGCGATCGGGCGGAGGTCACGTACTGCGCACCGAGAGTGCCGATGACGTTGGTGCGGACGAGGCGGAGGAAGATCCCGGCGGTCAGCAGGCCCAGGGCGAGCCCTGGAAGCACAGCGTGCCAGAGGACGTCACCGATGGCCGCCGCGTTGCCCAGTCGGATCGCATCAACGAGGTATATGCCGGTCGGAGGGTCGACGGACTGCAGCAGCAGTTCGGTGCGGGTCGATGCACGACCGGCGACCGGAAGCCAGCCCAGCCACACTGAGAAGGTGAGCTTCAGCAGGATCGCGACGAAGAAGATCGGGGTCGCGTAGAGGAGGACGGCGCCGATGCGCAGCGCGGCGTCGGACGGACGGTCACGACGGGATGCCGCCACCAGTCCGAGCGGGATGCCTACGGCGAACGCGACGATCAGGGCGTAGAACACCAGTTCGAGCGTCGCCGTCCCGTAGGTGAGGAGGATCTCGGTGACCGGACGGTTGTCTGTGATCGTCGTGCCGAAGTCCCCCCTGAGGACACCACCTATGTACTCGATGTACTGGACGATGAGCGGGCGATCGTAACCCGCCTGGTGGATGCGCTCCTGGAGCTGATCGGGGGGGAGTCGGCCGCCCAGCGCAGCCGTGATCGGATCGCCAGTGAACCGGGTGAGGAAGAACACGACCGTCACGACGATGAAGACGGTCGGAATGAGCAGGAAGAACCGGAAGAGGATGTAGCGCCACATCCCACCGCCCTTGGGGGAGACGAGCGAGCTCCCCGCGACACCGGCGTCGACCACTGTGACCATGCGAAGACCTTAAGAGAGGAAGGCGAAGGCCGCGAGACGGCGGCAGGGGTTGTTCCCTGCCGCCGTCTCGACGAGCCTCCGCGGCGGGAGTGCTACTTGCTCATCGGCGCGTAGCGGAACTTGAACGAGCCGTCGAGCGTGGTGCCCTGGACGTCCGCTCCGACCACCGCGACCTGCGTGCCCTGGAGCATCGGCAGCGTCGAGAGGTCGGCGGCAACGAGGTCCTGGATCTTCTCGATGTCCGCCTGTCGTGCAGCCGCATCCGTCTCGGTCGCCTGGGTGGTGATGAGCTCCTGCACGTCGGCGTTGTCGTAGTGGTTCTTCAGGAAGTTGTCCGCGCTGAAGAACGGCGTGAGGTAGTTGTCGGCATCCGAGTAGTCCGGGAACCAGCCGAGCTGGTAGATGGGATACACATCGGCGACACGGTCCTTGCTGTACTGGACCCACTCGGTCTGCTGCAGGTTGACCGTGAACAGGCCGCTCTCTTCGAGCTGCGACTTGATCGCGGCGTATTCGTCACCCGACGAGGGGCCGTAGCGGTCACCGGCGTACTGGATGTTCAGTTCGACCGGCGTCGTGACGCCCGCGTCGGCAAGGGTCTTCTTCGCCTTGTCGGCATCGGGACCACCGTTGCCGTCGCCGTAGAGGCCCTTGAGCGACTCGGTTGCACCGGCGAGCCCCTGTGGAACGTAGGAGTACAGCGGAGTGTATGTGCCCTTGAATACGTCCTTCGACAGTGCCTCGCGGTCGATGAGGTCAGCCATCGCCTGCCGCACGGCCAGCGACTTCGCAGCATCGGCGTCCGCCGTCGTGGCGCCGAACGGCATCGTGTTGAAGTTGAAGACGATGTAGCGGATCTCGCCGCCGGGGCCATCGACGACCTTCACCTTGTCGTTCTTCTGCAGGTCGGCGATGTCGGTCGCCGAGAAGCTGCGGAACGCCACGTCGATGTCGCCGTTGCCGACATCGAGCTTCATGTTCGACGCGTCGGCGTAGTACTTGACGGTGACTCCGCCGTTCTCCGGCGCACCGAGGCTGCCGGCATAGTCCGCGTAGGGCGAGTAGGCGATGAGTTCGTTGACCTTGTACGAGTCGATGACATACTGGCCCGCGAAGGCCTTGCCCTTGACGATGTCGGCGTCGGGGGTCACGGAATCCGCCGAGAAGACGTCCTCGTCGACGATTGGGCCGGCAGGGCTCGACAGGATCTGAGCCCAGGTCTGGTCGTTGCCGTTCTTCAGGTGGAAGACGACGGTCGTGTCATCGGGAGCCTCGACGCTGTCGAGGTTGCCGAGCAGGGCAGCAGGACCGTTCGGGTCGTTGATCGCGACCTGACGATCGAACGTGAACTTCACGTCAGAGGAGGTCAGGTCGTTGCCGTTGGCGAACTTCAGTCCCTCCTTCAACTTCACCGTGTACTCGGTCGGCGACGTGAACTCCGCGGACTCCGCGATGTCGGGCGTCACTTCTGCGGTCCCGTACTCGCTGTTCAGGAGAAACGGGTAGATCTGGTTCATGACCGCGAACGAGCCGTTGTCGTACGAGCCCGCGGGGTCGATCGACGTGATGGTCTCGGTCGTTCCGACGATGAGCGGCTCACCCGAGGCGTTGCCTCCGCCGGTGCTTCCGCCGTTCCCACCGCCGCCGGCGCAGCCGGCCAGGAGGAGTGCCGAGGCGCCGAAGGCGCCGATCGCGAGGCCGATCCGGCCGCGCGTGCTGTGGTGCAGTGACATAGGTGCTACCTCTGCGTAGTGGTGTCAGTCGCGTCAGATGGTCGCGGCCAGAGGCTATCTTCACCCTGCGGGAGCGTTACGGCAATCCAGTAAACGATTCGTAACCAGAACGAAACCCGCCCGCGATCGAGCCGGATGCCCCCTCTACGCCCGTTCAGCTGGGCGAACTGCCCCCTGACTGCTCCGGTCCGAGGCCGAAATGCACGAGCTCTGCGTCGTCGAGCATGCGGCTGCGGATGATGAACCGGCTGCCCGTCGGACCCTCCACGCTGAAGCCCGCACCCCTGCCGGGGACGACGTCGATCGTGAGATGCGTGTACTTCCAGTACTCGAACTGGGCCTCCGAGATGAAGACCTCGATCGGGTCGTCCAGGCCGACGTCGAGGTCGCCCAGCCGCACGTCGGAGGGACCGACGATGAACATGCCGATCGGGAAGCACATCGGGGCGCTGCCGTCGCAGCAGCCGCCGGACTGGTGGAACATCAGCCTGCCGTGGTGCGCCGTGAGCTGCCGCAGCAGGGCGGCCGCAGCATCCGTCACGGCCACCCTGCTGAAGTCCTTCGTGTCTGACATGGCAGCTCAGAAGAAGCCCATGGCTCCGTCGGCGTACGACACCAGCAGGTTCTTGGTCTGCTGGTAGTGGTCGAGCATCTTGAGGTGGTTCTCGCGGCCGATGCCGGACTGCTTGTAGCCGCCGAACGCCGCGTGCGCGGGGTACTGGTGGTACGTGTTCGTCCAGACGCGGCCCGCCTCGATCGCCCGGCCGGCGCGATAGGCGGTGTCGCCGGAGCGGCTCCAGACGCCGGCGCCGAGGCCGTAGAGCGTGTCGTTGGCGATCGAGATGGCGTCGTCGAAGTCGTCGAACGAGGTGACCGAGACGACGGGTCCGAAGATCTCCTCCTGGAAGATCCGCATGTCGTTCGTGCCCTCGAAGACGGTGGGTGCGACGTAGTAGCCGCCCGACAGCTCGCCGCCGAGATCGACGCGCTCACCGCCCGTGAGCAGCTTCGCGCCGCCCGCCTTGCCGATCTCGATGTAGCTCAGGATCTTCTCGAGCTGGTCGTTCGACGCCTGCGCGCCGATCATCGTCGCCGGATCCAGCGGATTGCCCTGCACGATCTTTCCGACACGGCCGAGGGCGTCGCCGAGGAACCCGTCGTAGATCGAGCGCTGGATGAGCGCGCGCGACGGGCACGTGCAGACCTCGCCCTGGTTGAGGGCGAACAGCGTGAAGCCCTCGAGCGCCTTGTCGTAGTAGGAGTCGTCGGTGGAGCGGGCGACGTCCTCGAAGAAGACGTTGGCGCTCTTGCCCCCGAGCTCGAGGGTCACCGGGATGAGGTTCTGCGACGCGTACTGCATGATGAGGCGGCCGGTCGTGGTCTCACCGGTGAAGGCGACCTTGCGGATGCGCTTGTGCTGCGCGAGCGGCGCGCCGGCCTCGATGCCGAAGCCGTTGACGATGTTGACGACGCCTGCCGGCAGGAGGTCGCCGATGATCTCGAAGAGGAACAGGATCGACGCCGGGGTCTGCTCGGCGGGCTTCAGCACGACGCAGTTGCCGGCGGCGAGCGCCGGCGCGAGCTTCCACGTGGCCATGAGGATCGGGAAGTTCCAGGGGATGATCTGGCCCACCACGCCCAGCGGCTCGTGGAAGTGGTACGCCACCGTGTCCTCGTCGAGCTGGCTGAGCGAGCCCTCCTGCCCGCGCAGCACGCCCGCGAAGTAGCGGAAGTGGTCGACGGCGAGCGGGATGTCGGCGGCCAGCGTCTCGCGGACCGGCTTGCCGTTCTCCCACGTCTCGGCGACGGCGATGCGCTCGAGGTTCTGCTCGATGCGGTCGGCGATCTTGTTGAGGATGACGGCCCGCTCGGCCGGGGTCGTGCGCTTCCAGGACTCGAAGGCCTTCCACGCGACATCCACCGCGCGGTCGACGTCTTCGACGGTGCCGCGGCCGACCTCGGTGAAGGGCTTGCCGGTGACGGGCGTGATGTTCTCGAAGTACTGGCCCTTGATCGGCTCGACGAACTCGCCGCCGATGTAGTGCCCGTAGCGGGGGCGGTAGTCGGCGATCGATCCTCGCTGCCCGGGTGCGGCGTAGACGCTCGAGACGCCCTCTTCGACGATGGTCATTGCTGGTCTCCTTCGACGCTTCGCGACGGTCGTCGTCGCGTGTCACCGAAGGTAGGCGGCGCAACGTTGCACAACGTTGCGTCCGCAATCAGAGGTCGGCTTCGAGTCTCTCGATGCGGGCGACGAGGCCGGCGCGGCGGGGCGAGCGGGCGGGCAGCATCGACAGGCACAGCCGGAGCAGCTCGACGTCGTCGGCTGCGGCATCCGTCTCGGCGAACGCGAGGAGGACGTCGACGGATGCCTCGGCCATGAGTGCTTCCCGCAGCGCGACCCTGACGGTGTCGCGGAACTCCTCCACCCCGGGCGCGACCGAGTCGGGGAGCACGTCGCCGCGATATGCGGCCAGTGCGACGCGGTGCGCACCGCGGTCGAGCAGCGACAGCACCTGGTGCGCGTCGGTCTCGACCTCGACCGCGAGCCGGTACGGCCGGGACTCGGGAACGAGAGCGGGGGCGGCGGTCGTCAGCGCCTTGCGGAGGCGCACCATCTCGGCGCGGAGAGTCACCGATGCCGCGTCCCCCGCGCTTTCGCCGTACACGAGGTCGCCGAGCCGCTCGGCCGACAGGCCCTGGCGGTGAACGGCGAGCATGAGCAGCAGCTCGGCATGACGTGGACCGAGCTCGGACACCGTCTCGAAGCCCTCGCCCGTCACCTCGAGCTGGGCGCGGTCGCGGCCCAGCACCCGCAGCACCGCCCGCGTGGGCTCCACCCGCCGGGCGGGCGCGCGACGCGCGGGTCGCGGCGGCTCCGCCCGGGCTCGGAGACGCGCGACCAGGAGCTCTCCCTCGATCGCCCGGGCCGTGGCATCCACCAGCAGCTGCGCCTGCGGAGTGACGGCCTCGAGGCCGCCGGTCACGTCGATCACGCCGAGGATGCGCCGCGTCTCAGGATCGTGCACGGGCGCGGCGCTGCACGACCACGGCTGCACGAGCCGGTTGAAGTGCTCGGCGCCGGTGATCTGCACGGACCGGTCGAGCGTGATCGCGGTGCCGGGCGCGGCGGTGCCGACCGCGTCCTCCGACCAGTTCGCGCCCTCCACGAATCCCATGTCGCCGGTGAGACGCCGCACGTTGCGGTCGCCCTCCACCCACAGGAGGCGCCCGGAGGCGTCGCCCACCGCGACGACGACGCCGGAATCGGATGCCTCGCCCGGGAGCAGCAGGCCGCGCACCATGTCGATCACCGCGGCGAGCGGGTGGGCGCGGCGGTACGCCTCGAGCTCCTCGGCCGTCAGGTCGAGGGGCGGCAGCGCCTCCGCCCCGACGAGGCTGTCGAGCGAGCGGCGCCACGAGTCGCGCACCAGCAGCCGGACGTCGCGCAGTCGCTCGTCGGCGGCGTTGCCCGCCACGAGCTCCTCGTGGGCGCGCTCGATCAGCAGACGGGAGGTCTCGGGCGACACCTCGCGGCGCTGCGACCAGGATGATGACACGGCGGCTCCGATCGACGTCGGTGGAGCGTGCCTCCAGTGTAGGTGGGCGCGGTGCTACGCCGCCGCGGTGGTGACCTTCGCGCGCAGCGGCATGAGCGCGCCGGCGACCTGGTCGATCGCGTCGGCGTCGACGCCCGCCTCGGCGAGCGCCGCGGCCGCGTGGCCGATGACGCGGTCGAAGTCGGCGTCGGAGATGCCGCGACCGGCGTGGGCGACGCCGAGGTCCTTGCCCTTGTACGCGTCCGGACCGCCGGCCGCGGCGGCGAGGAAGAGCGCCATGTGGCGCTTCTGCTCGATCATGCGGGTGTGCTCGAAGAAGGGGGCCAGGGTCTCATCGGCCATGATGCGGCTGTAGAGGCCGTCGACCACCGCGGCGATGCCCGCGCCTTCGCCGAGGCGCTGGTACAGGGTCGCTTCGCTCGTGTCAGTCATGCGGGTGCTCCGATCGTGAGGAGGGGGATGTCATCGTGCGGTCGTTCAGTATTCGAAGTCGCTGCGTCGCCGGCGGCCGCCCTCGTCCGAGGAGTCCGCAGGGGCGGGGAGGGGCGCAGGCGTCGTCGGCGCCGCCGGCGCCGGAGGCGCCGTTCGCACCGGGGTGGCGCCGAGGCGTCCGAGTTCCCGTTCGATCGACTCCAGCAGCGAGTGCACCTGCGCGGTGGCCATGCGGGCGAACTGGCGGGCGCGCACGACGTCGTCCGGCGAGGCGGGCCCTGCGACCCCGAGGTCGTCGGTCGCGAACGCGAGGGCGGGCGACCGGTCCGCGGTCCATGGCGGGGATGCGGAGGCGGATGCGGGGTCGGCTGCGCCTGCCGCGGGGGCGCCGGCCGTGGCCGCCGCGACCTGAGCCGGGTGCGCCGCCGCTTCCTTCTCGATCGAGTGGGCGACCTGCTGTGCCCGCTCGACGATCTCGCGGTACTGCTTGCGCGCGGTCTCGATGAGGTCGCGGGCGTACGACTCGGCCTCGGCGACGGCGTCGTCGGCGATGCGCTGCGCGCTGCTGAGCAGCAGCACGGCGCGGCTCGAGATCTCGCCCTCGTCCGCGCTCACGCCGCTCGCGGTCAGCGCGGCGTTCTCGCGCCAGGCGACCTCGAGGGCGTCGGCCGCGGCGGTCAGCAGCGCGTCGACCTCGCCGCGGGAGTAGCCGTGGCGCTCGTCCGAGAACGACGCGGCGCGCAGCGTCTCCGGTGTGGTGGATACGGATTGGATCGCGGTCATGATCGCCTTCGCTCTACTGGACTCCCAGCGAGACGGCGGGGCGGACGAGCTCCGGGGAGTCTGCTCGTCCGGCGGCGGCGCTGGGTTGCTGGGTGAACGGGTCTTCGTACTTCTCGCTGCGGATGCGGTGCTCGTCGATGCCTGCGCGGCGCAGGGCGGCCATGGTGTGGTCGACCATGCGCGGCGATCCGCACACCATCGCCAGACGCTCGTCCCACGGGCCGTCGGCGGCCGCGAGGTCGCCGATCAGGCCGCGGCGCCCGGGGAACGACGGGTCGTCCGACACGCCGTACTCGACGTCGAGCCAGGCCGCGTCGGCGTACCGCTCGAGTTCGGGCTTCGCATAGAACCCCCACGGATGCCGCACGCCCTGGTAGAGCGCGACGCGCGGGCCGTTCCCGCGGGCCGCGTGGCGGGCGGCGACCTGGTCGATCACGGCGAGGAGCGGCGCGAGGCCGGTGCCGCCGGCGACGAGGAGGAGGTCCGGCCACTCGCTGTCGAAGGGGAGGGTGAGCAGCTCGCCGATCGGCGGGCCGAGGCGCACGCGGTCGCCCGCCTTCACGTCGCGCAGCAGCGCACCGCTGACCTGTCCGCCGGCGACCAGCTGGACGTGGAAGGTGATCGTGCCGTCGGCACGAGGTGCGTGCGTCGGCGACAGGTAGCGCCACTGCCGGGGCCGCTGCGGGATCTCGAGAGCCAGTGACTGGCCGGCCTGGTAGCGGTACCGGTCGTCGGGGCGGATCGTCACGGTGCCGACGTCCATTCCCCGCCGCTCTGTCCCGACGACCTCCGCGGCCCACGTCGCGGGCTGCGACTCGACGGCTTCGGCGGCCGTGATCATGGTCGTGGCGATGAGTCCATAGGCCTCGGCCCAGTCGGCCGCGAGCTCGGCCGTCCACGCGTCGCCGAGGAAGTGCTTCAGCGTCGCGAGCAGCGACGCGCCGACGGCGGGATAGTGCCCGGCGATCGTGCCGAACTTGCGGTGATCGCGGCCGAGATCCTCGATGTACGGCACGACGTCGCCGACCCGGTCGACGTTGCTCACCATGTGGCCCAGGGCCTTGACGAGGCGATCGCGCTGCGCCGCCATCGCGACGGGGAACAGGTCGCGCGTCTCGGGGTGGGCGAGGAAGAGGTGCGCGTAGAAGTACCCGGGGACCGCGTCCCCGTGGGCGGCGACCTGGCTCCAGGTCCGCTTGAGCGCTACCGCATCCACGTGTTTCCTGTCCCCTCGTCGGCGATTCGGTCTCGGGCGACGCTAGCGCGTTACAGATGTAACTGCAAAGCAACCACGTGCAACTGCAACCGGATAGCATTGCCCCGTACAGCGCTCAGGGGTGGTGCGCGACACAGGTCGGGGGGCCGTATGAGCGTGTTGTTGTCGAACGGGACAGTCTTCATAGAAGAGGGCCTGCGCGAACAGGCCGCCGAGCTTCTGCGCCGCATCCCCGACCTCGGCTCTGTCGGGTTCACCGTCGCCGCCGAGGACGGCCCCCAGAGTGCGGTTCCCGCTGATCTGGGCTCGTTCCTGGCCCACGTCCTCAAGGGCTTGGCGCGTGGTCGCGTGTCGGTCGCCACCCTCCCGGACGAGCTGACCACCACCGTCGCTGCGGAGCTCGTGGGGGTGTCCAGGCCCACCTTGATGAAGCTGGTGCGGGCGGGCGAGCTGCCCTCCCACCAGGTGGGAACACACACGCGGCTGCGCACCGCCGACGTCCTGGCGCTGCGGCGAAGCCGGGCCCGCGCGCGACGCGAGGCCCTCGACGCCCTGCGCGAACTCGACGACGAGCTCGGAGCCGGATTCGGAGCCGATTGACAACCGGCGCTGGGTAGTCTGACCGGGTGCTGCACCGTGTCTTCGTCGACAGCGACGTCCTCGCCGCGCGCACCCCGTACGAATGGCTCGCGCTGCTGCGCCACCAGACCGGGTCCTTCCAGCTCCATTCGTCCGCGGGCGTCGTGACGGACTCCGTCCGCCTGTGGTCGAGGCGGCAGCCGACGCGGCGCGCGGCCTCACGGCGACGTCTCGAACTCCTCGCCACCAGCCTCGACGAGATGATCGGGTCGGTCGACGCCGACATCGACCTCGATGACGCCGTCGAGCCCCGCCTCGCCGCGGCCGACGCCGCGACCGGCGGCGCCCACGTGCTGGTCTCGAGCCACCCCCACGGGATCGCTGCAGAGGATCCGCTGCCCTTCGACGTCTACAGCCCCGACGAGTTCCTCTGCCTCCTCGACGACACCGCGGGTGCGGACGTGAGGCACGTGACCTCCGCGCAGCACGCACGCGCCCGCCGGCCGGGGGATGGCCGCCGCCTGGAGCCGATCACGGAGGCGCTGACCGCCGCCGGATGCCCCGCCTTCGCCGCGCGGGTCTCCTCGCATCTGCACGCGCTCGCCCGGTGATCCACGCGCGAGGTGGCGGAGCGGCGGATCCGTAGCTGAACGGGATCAGGCGCGCGCGGCCCACCACTCCCGCAGGCGCCGCTCTGCCTCTTCCTCGCCGACCACGCCCTCGTCGAGGCGCAGGTCGAGGAGGAACTTGTACGCCTCGCCCACCTCGCGGCCGGGCTTCAGGCCCAGCACCTCCTGGATGCGGTTGCCGTCGAGCTCGGGGCGCATCGCGTCGAGCTGCTCCTGCGCCGCGAGCTCGCTGATGCGGCGCTCGATGTCGTCGTAGGCGCGCGCGAGGCGCGTGGCCTTCTTGACGTTGCGGGTCGTGACGTCGGCGCGCGTGAGGATGTGCAGGCGATCGAGCTCGGCATCGGCGTCGCGGACGTACCGGCGCACCGCCGAGTCGGTCCAGGCACCCTCGGAGTACCCGAAGAAGCGCAGGTGCAGCTCGATGAGCCGGCTCACGGTGGCGATGGTCGCCGAGTCGAAGCGCAGCTCCTGCAGGCGCTTGCGCGCCAGCCGCGCGCCCTTGAGGTCGTGGTGGTAGAACGTGACGCCGCCGCCCGGCTCGAGCCGGCGGGTCGCCGGCTTGCCGATGTCGTGCAGCAGCGACGCGAGCCGCAGGGCGACGTCGGCAGCAGCATCCGGATTCCGGCTCTTCTCGAGCTGGATCGCCTGCCGCAGCACCGTGAGGGAGTGCTCGTAGACGTCCTTGTGATGGTGGTGCTCATCGACCTCGAGCTGCAGCGCGGGGATCTCGGGCAGGAACTCGGCCATGAGTCCCGTCTCGACGAGCAGGCGGATGCCTCGCACCGGGTCGTCGGTCGCGAGCAGCTTCACGAGCTCGCCCTGGATGCGCTCGGGGCTCACGATCTCGAGCGTCGCGCGGAGCTCTTCCATCGCGGCCTCGGTGGCGGGGTCGACGGCGACGCCGAGCTGCGATGCGAAGCGGGCGGCGCGCAGCATCCGGAGCGGATCGTCGCCGAAGCTCACCGCGGGGTCGGTCGGGGTGCGCAGGACGCCGCGGACGAGGTCTTCGACACCGCCGGTGGGATCGACCAGCGTCTGCCCGGGTATCCGCAGCGCCATCGCGTTGACCGTGAAGTCCCGGCGCACGAGGTCGCCCTCGATCGTGTCTCCGAACTCGACGGTGGGCTTGCGGGTGACGCCGTCGTAGCTGTCGGCGCGATACGTCGTGATCTCGACCTGCTCGCCGTGGACGCGGGCGCCGATCGTGCCGAACGCGCGGCCGATGTCCCACTGCGCGGACGAGATGGGCTTGACGATCTTGAGGATGTCGTCGGGGCGCGCGCTCGTCGTGAAGTCGAGGTCGTTCGTCGGCCGGCCGAGGAGCGCATCGCGCACCGGGCCGCCCACGATCGCGAGGTCGAAGCCTGCGTCGGAGAAGGCACGGGCGAGCGTGGAGACGACGGGGGACTCGGCGAGCGCGCCGAGGCGCGCGATGCCCTCGGCCATGTTGAGCATGACATCGAGCCTATCCGCGCGAACGGGACCCTCCGAGACGGGGCGCGTCAGTCGTCGTCGACGATCGTGATCACCCCGGTGCCGTCGGCGATGGTCGCGCCGCCGCTCACGTTGCTCAGCCCGACGATGATCGTCTCGTTCGCCTCGTCCGCCTTGTCGGCCACGATCGTGAGCGAGAACGTCCCCGACGTCTGCCCGGCCTTGATCGTGAGGGTGATCGTCGTCGCCCCCTTGTAGTCGGTGCCGCCGGTCGCGGTGCCCCCGATCACCGAGACGGTCACGGTGATGTCGACGGTGGATGCTGCGGACAGCGTGATCTTGAGGCTCGCGGTGGTGCCGGATCCCTTGCTGCCTTCCGTCACCGACGTGTCGGAGATGCTCAGGGTGGGAAGGGTCGCCGGCGCCGCGGGCTCCACCGGGTCGGCCAGCCGCGTACCGGTGCCGACGCCGTGCTGGTCGAGATCGGAGCCGTAGTTGTTGTAGCGGTCGAGCTCGGCGGCGAGGGCGTTGATCTGGGCGTTGCTGCCGCCGGAGAGCGCAGCGTTCACGCGGGCGATGACCTGGGCCGTCGTGTAGGGGTAGGGGATCTCCGGGTGCGCCGACGACAGCAGGGCCGACACCGCGTGGCGCAGCAGGGCCGTCACACCACCGCCGCCCGCGCTCAGCGCCTGCAGCAGCGTCTGCGACGCGTAAGAGCCGGTGGCCGCTGTGAACACACTGCCGACGGTCTGGTCGGGGCGGTACAGCAGCGAGCCGTCGGGCAGCCGCGGCCACGCGATAGCAGCCCAGTTGGTCGCGTTCGTCTTCCAGAAGCCGGGCGTGTGGCCCTCGGCGGCGCCCGCGGCCACGGCGCGGTACGCGGCGACGTCGCGGTCGGTCGCTGTCTGCCCGGTGACTGCCTCGGTGCCGGTCGCGGTCGCGGTGTTCGTGTAGTCGACGGTGCGGACCGTGCTGCTGTAGCTGTACAGCCAGATCTCGTCGGGGTCGAGCAGCCCGTTGCCGTTGGTGTCGCCGCCGACGAAAGTCGGCGCGAAGTCGTCGGCAGCGTTGCCCGGCGTGCCGTTGTCGTCGACGAGGCTCACCGAGATCGGCGTGTTACCGGTGTTGCGCACCAGGTAGGTCCACACGACGGCGTTGCCGGCGAGCAGCTGCGGGCCGCTCGTGTCGGCGTCCTCGAGTCCGTTCGGGTGCCATGGGTCGACCGCATTGATCGCCTTCTCGACGTCGATCCCGACGACGGCGCCGTAGACGTGCGCCGGGTCGTCGTCGGTGAAGACGCGACCGAACCGGTCGGCGCCGACGACGGTCGCGACGTTGCGGAAGGCGCCGGCGGTCGCGATCGTCGTCCAGCGGTAGAGCCAGACCTCGCCCGTCTCGAGGATCCCGTTGCCGTTCACATCGCCGCTCACGAGCGTCAGCGTCACGTCGTCGGCGGTGTCGGCCGTGCCGCGATCGTCGACCAGCACGATGCCCCCCAGCGGCAGCGAGCCGTCGATGAGGCGCACCGCGAACGTCCACTCGATCGTCGAGCCGGGGATCACGCGCACGGCCGCGGCGGCGGTGTCGGCATCCTGTCCGTTGGCGCGCTTGACGACCACGATGCCGGTCGGCGGGACGACCACCCCGACGTGGTGTGCGTCATCGGTGTCGCGGCCCGTGATCGCGGTGCCCGGTACGGTGCCCACGACCGTCGCGGTGTTGACGTACGCGCCCTCCGTCACGGACCCTGTCGCGCGGTAGAGCCAGACCTCGCCGGGGTCGACCAGCCCGTTGCCGTTCGTGTCGCCCGACACGTACGCGGGGGCGAAGTCGTCCGCGGGGTTCGCGGGCGTGCCGTTGTCGTCTGTCACCGTGACCGCGAGCACGATGTTGCCGAGGTTCCGCACCTCGTACGTCCACGTCACGGGGCCGCCCACCGGAAGCTCGATGCCGGGTGCGGTCGCAGCATCCTGTCCGTTCACGTACTTCACGATCTCGGGAAGCGCGATCGCACCGAAGTGGTAGGCGGCGTCGCGTGCCGTGGCCGGCGCGTTCGCCTGGTCGTAGGCGGTCACGGTCGCGGTGTTGCCGTAGAGCCCCGCGATCGCCGCGAAGACCCGGACGCCGAGCGACGTGAAGAGCCACACCTCACCGGGATCGAGCAGTCCGTTGCCGTTGGCGTCGCCCGAGACGTACACCGCGGTGAAGTCGTCGCTGGCGTCGTCGGGGGTGCCGTTGTCGTCGACGACGGTGACGCCATGGAGGCTGGACGTCGTGAGGCTGCGCACCAGATACGTCCACACGACGGCGGTGCCGACGCCGATGGGCTTGGCGAGCAACGCCGTGTCGGCGTCGTCCTGAGCGGTCGGCGCGAGCGGGGATGCCGCGTTCACCGCCTTGTCGATCGAGACCAGGCCCACCGGGATGCCGAGGTAGTTCGCGACGTCGGTGGCGTCGATGCTGACGCCGCCTGCCGTTCCCCGCGCCGTCGCGATGTTGGTGTACTGGCCGAGGACCGCGGTGCGGACCGCGCGGTACAGCCACACTTCGCCGAGGTCGAGGATGCCGTTGCCGTTGGTGTCGCCCGAGACGAACACGGGCGTGAAGTCGTCGTTCGGAGCGCCGGGTGTGCCGTTGTCATCGCGGAGCGTGACGCTCGACACCGGGCCGCCGACGGCCGACACCAGGTACGTGAACACGACCTGCGAGCCGACGATCAGGGTGGGCCCGGTCGCGAGGTCGGCGTCCTCGGCCGACGTCGGGTGGAGCGGATCGACGGCGTTGACCGCCTTCTCGACGAACAGCTCGGTGCCTTCCACAGGCACCCCGAAGTAGTTCGCGGCGTCGGTGGCCACCAGCGGCGCGTCGCCGGCGGCGCCGCGCGCGGTCGCGACGTTCGTGTACTGGCCGAGGATCGCCGCCCGGACGGCCCGGAAGTACCAGATCTCGCCGGGATCGAGGATGCCGTCGCCATTCGTGTCGCCCGACACGTACACGGGCGTGAAGTCGTCGCTCGGTTCGAACGGCGTGCCGTTGTCGTCGCGCAGCATGAGCGCCGAGACCGGGCCGCCGACGGCGGTGACGAGGTAGGTGAAGACCACCTGCGACCCGACCGTCACGCGCGGCCCCGTCGGCGAGTCGGCGTCTTCGGCGAGCGTCGGGTGCAGCGGATCCACCGCGTTCACGGCCTTCTCCACGAACAGCACCGTCTCGTCGACCGGGATGCCGAAGTAGTTGGCCGCGTCGGTGCCCACCAGTGCGCGCCCGGCGCCGGTGCCGCGCACCGTCGCGATGTTCATGTACTGACCGAGGATCGCGGTGCGCACGGCGCGGAAGATCCAGATCTCGCCGAGGTCCAGGATGCCGTTCTGGTTGGTGTCGCCTGAGACATAGGTCGGGGCGAAGTCGTCGTTCGGGTTGCCCGGTGTGCCGTTGTCGTCGATCAGCGTCACGCCCGAGACCGAGCCGTTCAGGGAAGTCACGAGGTAGGTGAAGACCACCTGCGAGCCGGCGGTGACGAGGGGGCCGGTCGCGGTGTCGGCGTCCTCGGCGGGGGTCGGGTGCAGCGGGTCTACGGCGTTCACGGCCTTCTCGACGAAGAGGAGCACGTCGTCGGGGCCCGAGATGCCGATGTACACGGCGGGGTCGCTGTCGCGCCGGGCCTGGCCGTTCGTGCCGACGCCCTCCGCCGTCACCACGTTCATGTACCGGCCGGCGCGCGCGATGCCGGTCGCGCTGAAGCGCCAGATCTCGCCGGGGTCGACGAGCCCGTTGCCGTTCGTGTCGCCGCCGAGGTACACCGGCGCGAAGTCGTCGCTCGGATCGGCGGGCGTGCCGCCGTCGTCGAGGAGCCGGGTGAGGCGGATCGAGATCGTGCCCGCGACGGTGACCTCGTACGTCCAGACCACGGTGGACCCGACGGGGACCGTCGGACCCGACTCGTTCGCATCCTGCCCGTTCACGTACTTCACGACGCGGAGGATCGTCTGCGGGTCGCACGGGCAGTGGAGGTTCTGGCCACCCACATCGTCCCGCCCGGTGCCGCCGATGTTGCCCGGCTGCGGGTCGCGGGGGCCGCCGTGCTGGTCGTTCCACAGCTGGCCGTCGCTCGGCTCGACGAGCGCCTCCTCGTCGAACGGCTCGCCCGGAGGGACGCCCGGGCCCTCGTCGGAGCCGCCGGCGACCGACAGGGCACGGATGAAGTCGCGGATGTGCGGGCTGAAGCCGCGGTTGACGGTCGGCGAGCCGAACGGGCTGAACGGGACGAGGTAGCTGTTGAACTCGCCGCCCCAGTCGAACATGCGGTCCTGCGCGGTGTTGGCGATGAGCACGTCGCGCCCGGCGCCGCCGAAGGCGAAGTCGCCGTCGCGGAAGCGCGGGTCGTCGTTCTCGGGGTCGGTGTTCGCGCCGCCGGCGGTCTCGAGGTTGTCGTCGAGCTGCAGGAGGTCGTCGCCGAAGCCGCCGAACAGCCAGTCGCAGTTCGTGCCGCCGACGAGCCAGTCGTGCCACAGGTCGCCGTACATGCGGTCGCGGCCGTCGTCGCTCTTGACCTTCATGCCGTCGATGTCGATCGGCAGCCCCGTCGCCTCGTCGAGCACGTACGCGTCGAAGTTCAGGAGGAACCCGGGGATGATCGACCGCGGATCGTCGGCGTCGTAGTCGGCGAACATCGTCGTGTCGGCGTTGTAGTGCAGCGGGTCGGTGTCGACCGTCGGCAACTCGGTCGCCAGGCGCGTGAGCGCCCCGATCCGCAGGTCGCGGTTGTAGAACTCCTGCATCGCCTCGGCGCCCGACATCGAGTCGCTGCCTTCGCCGCCGTGCATGAAGTCGTCTCCCAGACCGCCGTAGAGCACGTCGTGGTTGACCGCACCGTCGATCCACGTGGCGAAGTCGGCGCGCTTGAGCAGCTCCCCGAGGATGTAGATCTCGGCGCCCGTGAACGGACCGGGAATCGACACGAACTGGGCCGCGTCGGCGGTGTTCAGGTTGTTGAGCGGCTCGGTGAGGCCGTTGCGGCTGGTCTGCAGCTTGCCGTCGTCGCCCATGATGCCGTCGACGCCGGTGCCGCCGTAGATGCGGTCGTTGCCCCAGCCGCCGTAGATGTCGTCATCCTGGCCTTCGCCGAAGAGCACGTCGTCGCCGAGCTGGCCGTGGATCGTGTCGTCGCCGTCCTCGCCGTGCACGACGTCGGCCGCGCCGATGCCTGCGCCCGACCCCTGTGTGTAGTCGAGGAAGGTGTACGCCCGCGGCAGCAGGCGCACGGCCCCGGCGTAGGTGTCGTAGGTGAAGGTGAGGAACGCGGTGCCCGGCGTGTACGGATCGGCGTCCGCCGCGGTGGCCACCATCCGCACGAGGCGGTGGATGTTGCCGTTGTCGCCCAGGATCACGTCGCTGTCCGCGGCGTGGCCGCCCTCTTCGAGGTCGCCGTAGTTGTTGCGGACGAGACGGATGCCGGCACCGCCGAAGATCGTGTCGGCGCCGTCCGGCCGGCGCGCGGCCGTCGTGAGACTGAAGAGTTCGGAGCTGCCGCCGATGAGGTCGTCGCGGCCGAGGCCGCCGAAGATGACGTCGTTCCCACCGTTGCCCTCGATGTAGTCGTCGCCGTCGCGGCCGGGTCCCGCCCAGTCCTCGGCCGACTGGCGCGTGGTGCGCACATCGACGGTGATCGCGCCGGTGTCGTCGATCGCCGAGCCGTCGCCCTGGATCCAGTCGTCGCCGAGCTGGCCGAAGATGAGGTCGTCCTCGGCGCCGCCGGCGATCACGTCGCCGGCGTACAGCCCGGGCTGTGTCGACGTGTCGTGGTCGAAGAGCACGACGTCGCGCTCCTTGGCGCCGCGCGGGTCGTCGGAGGAGTTCGCCGGGTTGGTGCCGCAGGCGCCGCCGGCACCGCTGACGATGTTGGCGCACCCGGTGTCCTGCGCGTAGATGCCGCTGCCGGTGAGCACCTGGAACCGCCGGCTCGAGATGTCGCCGGTGCGCAGCAGGTTCGCGTTGTCGCCGGCGATCGCGTCGTCGCCCTGACCGCCGTCGATGACGTCGCCCCATCCAGCGGGATCAGCACCGTCACTGCCGCCCGCGACGTTGTGGCCACCGATGAGGTCGTCGTCGCCGTCGCCGCCGGTGATGCGGTCGGCGCCCTGACCGCCGATGATGACGTCTTCGCCGGCGTTGCCGCGCAGCAGGTCGCCCGCGCCGCCGTGGGCGGCGAGCGTGTCGACCGATGTCCACCGGAACGGGTGCGCGGCGAGCGGCATGTTGAGCGGGAGCAGCTCGAGGAAGATGCCGAGCACACCGTTGTACAGGACGGTGGACTCGACTCTGCCGTGGTCGCCGAAGATGAGGTCGTTGCCGTCGTCGCCCGAGACCGTGTCGGCGCCCGTGCCGCCGAAGATGACGTCGTTGGCCGTGCCGCCGAAGATGACGTCGCCCGCGCCCTGGTTGGGGTCGGTCGTCGTGATGAGGTCCCACGTGCCGTTCGCCGCGGCCGGCGTCGCGCCGTCGCGCACGAGACCGTGGTCGCCGAGGATGACGTCGGCCTCCGCGTCGCCGCGGATCGTGTCGGCGCCGTTGCCGCCCAGGACGACGTCACGGTCGTCGCCGCCCGAGATCACGTCGTCGCCGGCCGCCACCCCCGGGTCGGTCGTCGTCACCAGGTGGCGCAGGCCGTCGGGCGAGGCGTACTCGATGCGGCCGTGGTCGCCGAAGATCGTGTCACGGCCGGCGTCGCCGGTGATGGCGTCGGCGCCGTTGCCGCCGGCGATCCGGTCATCGCCCGCGTCACCCGAGATGACGTCGTCGCCGCCCGCGGTGGGCTCGGCGGTCGCGATGACGGTCACGAGGCGCGCCGTCTGGATCCGCACGAACACCGGTCCGCCGAGCAGGTCGGTGCGCTCGAGGGTGACGGCCTGCGTCACGACGCCGTGGTCGCCGAGGATGATGTCGTCGTCGTCGCCCGCGGCGCCCGCGGCGCTGTCCGCCCCTTCGCCGTGCAGCTCGTCGTCTCCGGGGACGAGGCCGTCGGCCATCGGGTGCGTGCTGGCGTTCGCCGTCGGGATGTCGAGGCGGCGCGTGATGACGTCGACGTTCACGCCCGAGTCGCCGTAGATCTGGTCGCTGCCGCGCTGGCCGAGGATGAGGTCGTCGCCCGAACCGCCGGCGAGGTAGTCGTGCGCCTGGCTGCCGATGATCGTGTCGTCGCCCTCGCCGCCGTAGATCACGACGCCGACCGTGGGCAGGGCGCCGGCGGGCACCCCGGCGAACAGCGCGCTCGCGTCGATCACATCGTTGCCGGCGTGCGCGAACGGGTTCGCCAGCGGCAGCCAGAAGCGTTCGTCCTCGTCGGGGATCCCCGGGAAGGAGTCGAACGGCTGTGCGCCGAAGTCTCCCGCGTCCTGGCCGGCCGGGCGGCCCGAGTACCAGACGCCGTCCTGCGACGTGTCGCCGTAGACGACCAGCGGCGAGGCGGGACCGCCGCCGCCGGTGATGATGATCGTGTCGCCGCCGACCACGCCGCCCACGAGCTGGTTGCCGCCGCCGTGCACGACGGTGAGCGATCCGTGCGCGGCGGGCGGGTTCACGATGGTGGCCGGGTCGCCGTCGTCCTCGGGCGCCTGCTGCAGCGTGCCGGTGATCGTGAGGCGGTCGTTGCCCGTGCCGAGCAGCAGGTTCAGCACCTCGATCGTCGAGAGCGCAGCATCCGTCGTGATCCCGGTCACGGTGCCGTCGGCGCCGGTCGCGAACTCGACACGGCCCCACGAAATGCCGCCGGGAACCACCGCGGGCTCGCCGAACGCGGTCGCGCCGTCGACGGTGAAGCCGGCCGGCAGTCCCGTCCCGGTGAGGCTCGTGGAGGTGAGTGTGCGCACGTGGTCCTGCACGCTGGAGTCGTCGTAGATGCTCAGGATGTCGACGTTGCGACCCTCGGGAACGGATGCCGCGTTCCCGATGCCGAGCAGCGCTCCGTCGGTCTCGCCGGGCAGCTTGATGCCGCCTCGCAGCGACCGGTCGGCCCGCGTCGTGCCGCCCTCGATCTGGACCGGACCCACCAGCTGCGACAGCAGGTGCGGCTGCGCTGCGAACGTCTTCACGCCGTCGCGCACGAGCGGCACGTCGAACAGGGCGTCGGCCAGCAGCGACACCGTGACCGGCGTCGCCCAGTTCGCAGCCGTGAAGGTGATGGATGCTGCCACCCGGCGCAGCGTCATCGTGCCGGCGAACGCGCCCAGCGCGGCTTCGGCGGTCAGCTCGATCACGTTGTCGAACGTCGCGTTCGTGCCGCGGATGACCGCGATCTTGTAGGAGGTCGCGCCGCCGTCGAGCGAGATGCGCATGCCCTCGAGGAAGCCGTCCGCGAGGAAGCTGCCGCCGTCGGTGCGCGTGATGCGGCGCGTTCCCGGGTCGATCGTGACGCCGCCGCTGAACAGGCCCGCGCCCGCGGTGCCGATGGCGCGCATCGTGACGCGGCCGCCGAGGACGACGTCGGTGAGCCCGTCGGTGAGGATCGCGATATGCACATCGGCGGTCGGCGGCGTGGTGAGGCGGATCGTGTAGTCGTCACCCGTGCCGCCGCGGACGACGGTCGTCGAGCCGCCGCTCTGCGTCACGATGACGCCTGCGGAGTCGTCGTCGCGAACGTCTGCGTAGAGCGTGCGGTCGGCGAACGCGTAGCCGGCCGGTGCCGACACCAGATGGGCGATGAGGCGCACCCACGTGGGGTCCTGGCGCGTGGCGTCGTCGATCACGACGATGCGGATGCGCACCGGCACGACGTCGCCCGCCGCGAACGTGATCGTGCGGGTCGCGGCATCGAACCGCGAGTCCGAGTTCTCGAGGCGGATCCGGCCGTCCGGCAGGTCGAGCCGGATGACGACGGTGCCGGCCGCGGGTGCGGCCAGACCCACGAGGATCTCGTCGGTGACGCCGTTCGCGCCCTCGAGCACCACGGTCGAGCGGTCCTCGTTCGACGTGCCGGGCGTGACCTCGACGATGACGACCCCGGGCACGTCGTTGTCGCGCACGAGCGCCTCGACGTTGCGGACGGTCGCACCGTCGAACCCGGCGGCGATGTCGGCGGCGTCCGTCGCGATCGTCGTGTGGCTGATGGCGACCACGCGGTCGCCCTCTCCGCGCAGGTCGTCGACGGCGTAGACGTGGATGGTCTGCGGCACGTTCCAGTTCGAGCCCTCGAATACCAGCACGACCGCGCGCTGCGCGGGGTCGACGACGCCGCCCATCTCGACGAGGTGCCGGCGGAAGTCGGCGAACGCGTCGTCGCACTGCGCGGCGGTGCCGGCGCAGAGCCACACGGAGTCGCCGGGGTTCACGCCGAGCCGCTCGGCGACGCCGGGCGAGGCGGCCGACACCGTGACGTACACCTTGCCCACCGGCTGGCGCGCGAGCTTCACGGTGTACGAGTCGAACGACGTCGACCCGCCGCCCTCGCTGACCGAGGTGCCGCCGCCGGACTCCGTGATGACCACGAGCCCCTCGTTCACGCCCGCGACGTGCAGGTCGATGCCGGGCGCGACGATCCCGTCGTAGCGGATGTCGCCCGACGTGACGAGGTGGTCGACCGACCCGCTCGCCCCCTCGATGTCGCGCACCACGATGTCGGTCGAGATGTCGCCGGCGATGTTGATGCGGTCGCTGCCGAGGCCGCCGATCACGCGGTACGAGACGCCGCCGGCGGTCGACTGCACGAAGAACTCGTCCGCGCCCTCGAGGCCGTCGATCTCGACCGACTCCACGGTCGTGTACCGGACGCTCACGCCCGCGCCGTAGATCGCGGATGCCGTGATCACGATGTCGTCGGGGAACTCGGTGCCGAGGATCACGAGCTTGTCGTAGCCCGCTCCGCCGTCCACCGACACCGGCGCGTTCATCGTGTACTGCACCTCGTCGTCACCGCCGCCGGTGCGGATGTCGAGCGGACGACCCGTCGAGAGTCCGATCGCCGGGACCGCTGCGCCGTTCGCCATCAGGATGCGCCCGGTGGCATCCGTCTGCGCGAGCGCGAAGGCGCGGACCACGAAGAGGTCGTTGCCGTCCTCGCCCTCGAGTCGCAGCTCGGCGCGGTTCGAGTAGACCGTGAACCGGTCGTTCCCGGCACCGCCGAGCGCGACGAGCGACGCGCTCACGCCGGGGCTGAGGTAGCCGCGCGTGGTCGGGATGAGGAGCGGGAAGACGTCGGCGGGCGCGAGGCCGGCGGAGGCGTCCCGCGGGGTGCCGTACAGCTGCCCGATCTGGAACTCGTCGTCGCCGGCACCGGCGTCGAGGGTGATGGTCGTCGCGGTGTCGTCGACGGCGAAGACGTCGTCACCGAGGCCCGACTCGACGCTGAGCCGGCCGTTGAGCGCGGCGTCGTAGGTGATCCGCTCGACGCCGCTGCCGAGAGCGGGCGAGGAGCGCAGGCCCTCGACGGTGCCGTGCACGAGGGCGACGAACGCGGGGCTGTGGGCATTCTCGCCGGGGATCGAGGTCACCCGGCGCAGGAGGAAGACGTCCGCGCCGTCGGTGCCGACGATCGTCGCCACGTCGGCGCCGTCGTCGGGTGCGCCCGAGTCGAGGAGGTTGACGATGTAGGTGCGCGAGGCATCCGTCGTCGTCTCGACGCGGTAGGAGTCGGTGCCCTGCTGCCCGTCGAGCGTGAGGGTGTGCTCGGCCGGGTCGTCGGGGGTGCGCAGCGCCAGCACGCGGAAGACGTCCTCGCCGTCGCCGCAGCCGACCTGGAGCACGCCGGGAGCGCAGACGGCGCGGTCGGTCGCCGACAGGTTCTGGCTGCCGTAGACGTGCACCGCGGTGCCGAGGAGCGTCGCCACGAAGTCGAAGTGGTCGGCGTCGATGTGGCCGAAGATCAGCGCGCCGTTCGTGCGGTCCGCTCCGCCGTCGAGGTCGAAGACGCCGCCCAGGCGTCCGGCGAGCGTCATCGTCGTGCCGAAGCCGGCAGGTGCGGTGGCCGCGCTCGCGTGCGTGTCGGCGTTCGCGGCGACGGGCGTCCCCAGCGGGTCGGGATCGGTGGCCGTCGGGGCCGCGGGTCCGCGGTCGGCGTCGCCATGGATGTAGATGGTGCGGCCGGCGACGATGTCGGAGCCGGCGGGGGCGAGGAGGTCGTCGCCCACCCAGAGGGAGATGTCGAGCCCTGCCCAGATGCCGCTGCGCGTCGTGGTCGCGGTGTCGGCGGCGCCGGGGGTCGTGCTGCGCGGCTGCGCCTGGCTGACCAGGCTCGTGCCGCTGACGAGGAGGATGAGGTTCTGCGTGCCCGTCGACGGGGGTCCGCGCACGCCGTTCGTGTCGGGGACCGTGACGCGCACGTCACCGGTCCGCGACGTCGCGGCGAGCAGGCGCAGATCGCCGTCGGTCTCGGTGACGAACACGCTCCCGTCGGCGGAGGCGTAGAGGCGTCCGCCCGTCCCCGTGATCGACGAGGTGTTCACGTCGAGGTCGTCCAGGAACGCGCCGATGCCGCCACCGGTCGCCCGCAGGTCGATGCGCTCGGCGACCACGTCGGCGGCAGCATCCGTCTGTCCGTCCAGAATCGAGCCGGCGCCCGTGACGAGCGCCACGTCGGTGACCTTGGTCGTGTCGAGCTGGTTCGAGGTGACGAGTCCGACGCGCAGGTCGCCGATGGTCTCGAACAGGTACACGCCCAGAGCGGCGGTGGCGTTCAGGATGCCGCTCACCGGCGTGCGCGCGAGGCCCACGGTGTCGAGGAGGTTGATCTCGAGGAAGTCGCTCTCGGTGCCGATCGAGCCGGTCTTCGCGGTGAGCGCGATGTTCACGCCCTCGACGTCGCGCGGGTCGGCCGGGTTGGTGGCCGCGTCGCCCGGGTCGCCGTCGAGCATGTTCACCGCGGCGATGAGGGCGACGTCGGACGTGCGCGAGCGGATGAGGCCGATGCGGAAGTCGTCCTGGACCTCCTCGAGTGTGACCGATCCGTCGATGTCGACGTCGACCCAGCCGGTGCCCGTGCCTCCCGCGGAAGGCGCCCTGAGGTCGATGAAGCCGACGACGTCGATCTGCGGCGCGGTCCCGGCATCCACGGCGTCGGGTCCGTTCGCGAGCGCCTCGGTGTCGCGGATGCGGAGGTGGTCGCCGCCCACCACGCCGGGCGCACCTGCGGCGAGCGGGGCGTCGGCGAAGATCACGAACCAGCCGCCGACGATCTCGGCGAGGAACATGGTGTCGCTCGAGCCGCCCACCGTGACCTCGGTGCGCGGGCGCGGGGCGTTGCGCGCGAGCAGGCGGTACACGCTGTCGATCTCGACGTCGGCGCCCGCGGGGTCGATCGCCGGATCGACGAAGGCGGAGGCGCCGGCGCGGGCGGGGTCGTAGGCGCCGTTGACGTCGTTCACCCCGCGGAAGTGGTGGCGGTGCGGGCGCTGCACCGACCAGATCGACTGCTCGCCGGGCACGACCACGTTCACGTCGGCGGTGCGGGCCGCGGCGCCCTGGCGGATGCCGGTGCGCAGCTCGAGGTCGACGTCGCGGCCGGCGCGCACCAGGTCGAGCGTGACCTCGATCGCCGTCACCGCAGGTTGTCCGGCCGCGGGCAGGGTGCGGTCGACGCCCCGGAGGCTCAGGTACGCGTCGACGCCCGCGACGGCCGCCAGGCGCGGATCGCGCGGGCCCGAGGCCGTGGGGGCGTCGAGCCGCGGGCGGGCGGTGAAGCGCACCAGGTCGACGGCGAGGCGGCGCTCTGCCGATCCGATCGAGCCCTGGGTCGCTTCGAGGTCGAGCAGGTTCGTCACGATGATCGTGCTCGGCGACGACGCCAGGATGTCGCCGAAGAGGTTCACGATGCGCGTGAGGCCGACCGGGTTGTTGATGCGGCCGTTCAGCAGCACGTCGTCGTCGCCGCGCTTCTCGATGTCGACGACGCTCGGGGCGGCCGCGTGGCGCAGGTCGAACTCGAGCGTCACGTGCGAGTCGAGCGGGCCGCCCGACGACCGCAGCACGACGAGCGGCCACGAGCCGAACGCGTTGACGACGTCGATGCCGCCGATGGTGACCCGCTTTCCGGAGCGGTCCACGATCGTCACCGACTCGAGCGTGTCGCGGAACTCGAACGTCGGCCACGGGTCGCTCGCGCGGCCGTCGACGCTGGAGGCGTACCCGTCGCCGTTGTCGATCTCGCACAGCACCTCGTCGGTGGGCGTGCAGGGCGCCTCGAAAAGCACGTTCGCGTAGCCGTCGTTGCGGATCGGGTCGATGACGTAGGCGCCGTCGCCGTCGAGGTCGACCTGCTCACCGATCACCGGCGCGTGGCCGCCGTTGATGGTGATCGCGTTGACCGCGACGACCCTGCCGTCGGCGTCGACGACCAGCAGCGGCGCGCCGTTGAGCCCGCCGAGCACGATGACGTCGGCATCCCAGTCGATCCGGCGCGCCTGCTGGAACGGCGAGCCGCCGTCGTCGCGGTAGCGGTCGGAGTCCGTGGGCATGTCGGGGTAGGTGACGCTCGCGTTGGTGGAGAGCACGTACAGCGCGACATGGCCGGGATCGGCTGCGGCATCCAGCCCCGACGCCGGGTCGGTGCGGCGGGCTCCCGCGATGACGAGCGCGCCCTTCGCGGTGTCGACGGTGGTGTCGATGCGCCCCTCGCCGTTGTTCTCGGCGCGCTGCGGCGGGATGAGGGCGACGGCGAGCCGCATCGCGTTGCGCTCGATGACGATGTTCGCGGTGTGCGCCTTGAGGTCGACGCCGCGGTCGCCGCGGATGATCGTGCCGCCGCCGGCGATCTCGACCGCGACGGTGAGGAAGACGTCGACCTCGGCGTTGGCGAACGCCGTGGCGACGCCGAGCAGGATGGGGTTGACGCCCAGCGCCTTCGCTGTCGCGTTCGCGAGGATGCGCGATACGAACGCGTCGAGGTTCACCGTCTCACCGGTCAGGCGCACGCCCGTGCCGACGACGACGCGCGAGGTCGAGGCATCCGTTCTCGATCCGATCCTGACGCCCCGGTCGTCGTTGGTGTTGTCGGAATCCGCACCTGCCCCGATGCCCCACGACTCGGTATCGGACAGCGTCCGCCCGTTCGTGGCGAGGTCGGTGCGCACGATGACGTGGTGACCGGCGACGATGACGGCGCTCGCGCCGATCGTCGCGGTGGTGTCGTTGTCGATGCGGGCAGTGGTCTCGGCGATCTTCGCCGAGATCGCGCCGCCACCCTTCGACGAGGCCGTCGCCGAAATGCGGTGATCGGATGCCGCGGAGAGAAGCACGTCGGCCCCGGCGGCGATGTCGGACCCGGTGCCGATCGACACGTCGGTGGTGGCGGTGTCGAACACGGTGTCGGCATGCGCCTCGCCGACGGCGACCCCGCCGCCGCCCGCGCTGTTCGCGTACGCGACCGACCGGGTGCGGCTCGACGCGACGACCTGGACGGACTGCCCGGCGCGCACCGTGACGGTGCCGAGGAACGCGTTCACCGTGGGAGAGCCGTCGACGCGCGCACTCGGCACGTCGATGCCCACGATGATGCCGGCCGATCCGCCGTTGACGGTCGCGCCGGTCGCGCCATCGCCGGCGGCAGGTGCGAGGTCGGCGAGCGGCTCGCCGCCCGGGCCGCCGAGCGTGTGCGTGCCGGCCGGCAGCGACGGGCTGGTGAGGTGCGCGGAGATGACCTGGCTGCCGGAACCCGCCTTGAGGTCGACCTGCACGAGGCCGAACCGGTGGAGACCGGCGGCCGCGTCGCCGAGGGCGATGGCGGCTCCCCCGAGCGTGGCCGCGAGCGCGACGCTCGAGCCGTCGGCCGCGCGGCCCACCGTGTAATAGGTGTGCCCGTCGCGCAGGCCGGGCAGCGCCTTCTGCAAGGAGGCCGTGGCGCTGTCGTCGGAGACGGGCGAGATGGCGAGCGCCTGGGCCGGGTCGTTCGTGCACCCGACGGCGTGGCAGAGGGTGTCGGCGAGCTGGATGAGGCCGTTCGCCTGCACGATGGCGTAATAGGTGCGGCCGTTCACCAGGCCCGCGATGCCGGTGCCGTAGTAGACGAGCGCGTCGCCGGTGTGCAGGGTCGCCGTCAGGTCGGTGCCCAGGAAGATGTTGTTCGCCCCGTTGTTGTGCGCCACGACGGTCTTGCCGTTCACCGTGGCGGTCTCGGGCACCCAGACCTGGCCGCCGCCCTCGGGCTTGTCGACGAGGTGCAGCGTGACGTCGACCGCCCCGGCGATGAAGTCGGCGACGTACGGCGCGTGGTACTGGACCGCGGTGCCGTTGGGAAGGGCGCCGAGCGTGCCGTCCTGCAGGCGCCCGTCCGTGACGGCGGGAGCCAGCGGCGTCTCGGTCGAGGCCGTCGCCGCCGCGGCGGTCGTCATGAGCTTGATGCGATAGTCGTCGATCCTGCGCACGTAGAACGTGGTGCTGCCCGGTTGCGCGCACGTGCCGGTGGTGGCGCCCGCGCTCGCGATGATGGAGGCGCCGCCGCGGGCGTCGTAGACGACGCAGTCGCCGCTCACGAACCCGTGCGCCGATCCGAACGTGATGATCTCGGATGCGGGGTCGACGGTAGAGGCGTTGAAGATCGCGCCGAGCCGCATCTGTCCCGCGACACCCGTGTCGATGACCGTGTAGCGCGCGCCCTTGTGGAGTCCGAGGATTCCGGTGCCCGTGGCCTGATACGTGACCACGCTGCCCTCGGCGATGCCCGGGTAGGTGAAGGTCACGGTGTCGTTCAGCGCGTCGACGGCCGTGATCTGGTCGGTCACCGGCTGTGCCGCACCGCCGTCGTCCGTGAGCACCGCTTCCACACGCACCGTGCCGCCGGCGTGGATCACCGTGCGGGTGATGGCCCCCGCGGTGCCGATGTACGCGTCGAGGTCCGGGCCGATCGCCGCGTGCGCGTACGGGACGCCGACATCGACCCCGCCGCCGCCGTAGGCGTTGCCGGTCGCGTCGGCCTCGGCGCGTGCGCGGGCGGTGACGGTGACGCCGCCGGTGATGGGCACCGGCGCGGACGCGACGCTGAAGTCGCCGATCACGACGCCGTCGCCGATCCACGCCTTCACGACCGGCTTGGTGGTGGCGGCGGCCTCGGTGCCGCGCACTCCGATGAGACCGCCCGAGCCGACGACGACGGTCGCCGTGCTGGTCGCCGAGAGCAGGTCGGCCGTGACGGTCACGCCGAGAGCCCGCAGGATGGCGGTGTTGCCGAGGATGCCGGCCTCGGTCGAGCCCGTCTGGTTCGCGCTCGCGATCAGGAAGCTGACCGCCGCCGCGCCGCCGGCACCGCCGTGCGAGTACGCCGAGAGGGTGCGCGACGATGTGGCCAGGAGCGAGATCGAGCCCCCCGTCGCGAGAGTCGTGGTGGCGCCGGCGGCCGAGCCGAGGAGCGCGTGGGTGTCGACGTCGACGTCGACGTCGACGCGGGCACCGGATCCGCCGAAGATGCCGATCGCGACGGCGACGAGCTCTGCCGTCGCATCGACGGTGTCGGAGGCGGCGATCTCGAGCGAACCCGCCTCGATCCGCACCGCGTCGCGGACGGCCGCGAGCACGAGCCCTGCGATCGTGATGTGCACGACCACCGCGCCGACGGCGATCACCAGGCCACCGGCGCCCCCTGCGGCGTGCGCGACGACCGTCGGGGTGAACGTGGAGGCGACCCGCACCGTGCCGGTCGCATAGATCAGCGTGCCGCGACGCACCTCCGCCGACGCGACCGAGGCGGCCGAAGCACCGATCGTGATGACCAGGACGCCGGCGGCGATGCCCACCCCCGCGCCGCCGTTTCCGAGCGCGAGCACGTTGACCGAGGCGTTCGCGAATTCGTGGACGCTCGCCGTGTGGGTCGCCGAGACCGACACCGATCCGACGGAGCTGCCGGGCCGGCCCACGTGCGAGTTCGTTCCGAGGTAGGCGGTGGCGCCGCCGCCGTCGGTGACGACGACGATGCCTGCACCCGCGCCGACACCGACGATGAAGGAGCTGCCGATCGCATACGCCGAGATCGTGAGCAGGAACTGCTTGCCCGCGGTGAGGGTCACGGCACCGCCGGCGAGGATCGTCGCGCCGGTGACGGCCCCGTCTTCGAGGTACGCGGCCGCGGTTCCGCCGTCGTAGACGACCGCCACGGTCACGCCGATCCCGACGAGGAGCGAGAGCCCCGTCGTGATCGCGAGCACGTCCAGCTCGTCGCGCAGGTTCGCGGCGATCGCGACGTCGTGGGCGGCGGTGAGGGTCGCCCCCGAGCCGACGAAGGCCGAGACGTTCTCGTTCACCGTCGCCACCGACACCGAGACACCGCCGCCGAAGGCGCCGAACCCGAAGCCGCCGGTCACCTGCGTGAAGTCGAGACGGCTGCGGGCGTCGATGCGGATGTCGTGGCCGGCGCTGAGCGTGGCGCCCCGGCCGACGAACGCCGCCGTTCCCGCCGGGATGTCCGCCTCCTGGGGAGGTGCCGTGCGCGACCCGGCGATCACGCCCGCGGGGGATGCCGCGCCGAGCGAGCCGTTCGCCGAGCTCGCGGCATCCTGCAGCACTCCCGCGTTCGCGCGGCCGTGACCGGCGCCGCCGACCTTGCCGATCTCGGTCGAGGCGGATCCGCCGCCGATGAGGGTGTCGGCGTTGGTCAGCGTCTGGCCGGCGCCCTTCGCGCCCAGCGCGTCGTACGTCGGGTTCGTCGCGTTGCCGTTCTCGTCCTGGTCGGCGTAGCCGTACGTGCCCACGAGGTCGCCGGCGATGACCCACACCGAGATCGCCGCCCCGAGCGCGGCGGCACCGCCTGCGGCGCTCAGCGCGAAGGTGCGGATGTAGCGGTCGGCGAGGGCGGCCACGGCGATGTCGCGCCCGGCCCGCACGTCGCTGCCCGCGATCCACGCGGTGGTGTCGCTGTTCACGACGCCGACGTCGACGCCGCCTGCGAGCCCGATCATGCCGATCGCGAGTCCGCCGGCGATGACCAGCACCGTGAGATCGTCGACGGCGACGACGCGCACGTCCTGCGTGGCGGAGGCGTTCGGGGTGGCGGTGTTGATGCGCGCGCCGCCCGCGATGTACGCCCGCGTGTCGGCGTTGATCACCTCGACGGTCACCGCTCCGGCGATGCCGGCGGAGAACCCGGCGCCGGCGGCGACCGCGACCGACACGACGTCCTCGCGGCTGACGGCGGTGACGATGACGCCGGTCGCGGTGGTGTGCCCGAAGGCCCCATCGCCGGCGAGCGTGCCGTCGTGGACGTCGATGGCCGCACCGTTGCCGGAGGCGTCGACGGTGGCGGCGCCGATCCAGGCCCGTGTCGACTTGGTGAGCACCGTCACACCGACGCCCGCTCCGGCGCCCGCTCCGCCCGCGCCGATGCCGGCGCCGATCGTGATGAGGTCGATGTCGGTGGCGTCGAACGCGGCGACCAGCACGCTGCCGCCCGCCGTGACCGCGGCCCCGTCATCGATCGAGGCCCACGTCGTGGAGTCGAGGAAGAGCACGCCGACCGCGCCGCCGAACCCGACGGCGCCGACCCCCATGGCCACGACGATGACGAGCGTCTCCTCGTTCGCGTCGGCGCGGACGATCACGTCGCCTGCCGCGGTCACCACCGCGTTCTTGCCGATGCGTGCGGTGGTCTGGGCGGTGACGACGGCCACCTGGATGCCGGGGGTCGCGGCGACCCCGCCGCCCGACGCTCCGCCGGCGATGCCGAGCAGCTGGTAGTCGTCGGCGGCGATGACGAGCACGTCGCCGCCGGAGGAGAGCTGCGCGAGGTCGTCGACCTCGGCGTTTGTCGTGGCGTTCAGGACGTGCACGAGGGCCGAGATCTGGACGCCGAAGAACAGGCCGCCCGACGCCCCGATGCCGTACATGCCGATGTCGTCGTGGCTCAGTGCGGTGACGGCGACGCCGGTGAAGCCGGGGCGCGCGTTCTCCCTGACGGTGCGGTCCTGGGTGAGCTGCGGCGAGGTGAGCGGGTTCTGCGAGGTGTCGCTGCCGTGCTGGGACTGGTCGTACCCGACGTCCTGGTTGGTGAGGCACGGCGCTGTCACCTGGTGCGGGTCGCGCGTGCCCCCGTTGCAGGCGTTCGCCGCGAGCAGCTCCGACAGTCCGTCCTCGACCGTGACGCCGGGGCGGAGGGCCCGGCCGACGACCACCGCGCGCGAACCGATCACGGCCTCCGTCGTCTTGGTCACAACCGGCACGACGAGCGCGCCGCCGACGCCGCCGATCTCGATGCCGACCGCGAGGTTGCCCGAGACCACTTCGACCCGCAGAGCGGAGGATGCTGCGACCTGCACGCTCCCGTCCGCCCGCACCGTCGTCGGGGTCACCGCCGCCGGGGTCCCGGCGATCGTGGCCTTCGTGGTGACGTCGATGACGTACACCCCGACCGTCCCCGCGACCGCGACGTCGCCGCTCACGGCCCCGGCGATCGCGACTCCCACGACGAGCTCGGTCGAGACGGCGATCACCCGCACGTCTGCCTGCGCCTGCACCTCGGCGCCGGCGCCGATCCATGCCTGCGTGTCCTTGGTGAGCACGCCGACGGTGAGCCCCGCGCCGATGCCCACGCTGCCGGATCCCGCCGCCGCACCGGCCGCCGTGACGTGCACGGTGCGGT
Source organism: Microbacterium sp. NPDC056057 (assembly GCF_042266945.1). NCBI lineage: Bacteria > Bacillati > Actinomycetota > Actinomycetes > Micrococcales > Microbacteriaceae > Microbacterium > Microbacterium sp. NPDC056057. The sequence continues at coordinate 526,781 of NZ_JBHJWS010000001.1, read as the reverse complement.
CGGAGGCGAGGACGAACACGTCCTGCCCGATGTTCTCGGGGCCGGCCGTCGTGTTCACGCGGGCGCCCGCGCCGATCCACGCGTGGGTCTCGCGGTCGATGACGGTGACCGCTCCGCCGCCGGCACCCGCGACCTCGCCGGCGCCCGCGAGCCCGATGCCGACCGTGACGACGTCCTCGGTCGCGGTGGCCACGACCGCGACGCCGCGACGGATCACGGTCTGACCGCGGCCGTCCGGCACTGCGAGGGTCGCATTGCCGCGGGCGTCCACGACCGCGCGGTCGCCGATGGAGGCGCGCACGGTGCTCACGTCGATCTGCAGCGGCACCGCCACGCCTGCGGCGTTGTCGCCGACGGCGATGCCGCCCGCGACGGCCACGGCGGTGAGGTCGTCCGCTGCGGCGACCAGGATGCTGCCGCCCGCAGTGACGGGCCGGCTGCCCGTGATGCGCGCGACGATGTCGTGCATGATCACGTTGATCGAGATCGAGCCGCCCACCGCGAGGTCGTTGCCGCCGGCGGCGCCCACCGTGACGCTGACGATCGTCGACGTGAAGGCGGGGCTGCCCTCGGTGCTCGGGTCGCCCGGGATGCCGATGACGAGCGCGCTGCCCGTGCCGGTGTCGAGGGACACGGAGCTGGGCACCCCGGTGTTCGCCGGCAGATAGCCCGCCGTCACGACGATGTTGCGACCTGCCGTGACCTGCGCGTCGTCGATCGCGGCGATGATCTGGTCGAGCTCGCCGTCGACGGTGGCGGTGTCGCTGTTGGTGTGGTCGGGGTTGGCCGGGTCGAAGCTGCCGCCGATGAAGTTGTACGCGAACGATGCGCCGACCGCGACCCCGCCGAACGCGATGCCGACACCGCCCGCGATCACGATGAGCGTCACCGACTCGGCCGCCGTGACGAGCACGTCGCGGCCGGCCTGCACCGCCGGGCTGTGCGCGACGACGGCGGTGAGGGTGTTGGCGATCGAATTGACGGTGACGGATCCGCCGATCGCGAAGCCGTTGTCGCCGGCGAGCGCCCCGCCCACCGCGATCGCGACGAGCGTGGCCGTCGAGCGTGCGGCGACGGTGATGTCGGATGCTGCGCCCCGCGCGAAGACCGACACCCCGTCGATGCGCGCCGAGATGACGTCCGAGATGAGGTTGTAGCTGATGGCCGCGCCGACGGCGGGGCCGCTGGTCGCGAGCGCGACGCCGCCGGAGAGCGACACGATGACCGAGGCATCCGTCGCCGTCACCGACACCGGGCCCTGCGCGTCGATGACCGAGGCGCCGATCGGCGACGACGACACGGTGTCGACGATCTCGGCGATGATCCGGTTGTCGATGATGTTGATGAGGAGCGAGCCCGACGCGGCGATGCTGTTGCCGGTGGACGCCGAGGCCGTGACGCCGACCGCGACACCGCCGATCTCGGCCTTCGAGGTCGCCTCGACCGTGACCTTGCCGTTGGTGGTGAGGTCGACGTCGTCGAGTCGCGCTTCGACGTCTCCCTGGATCTCGTTGTACCCGACGGCGGCGCCGATCGCGCTTCCGGTCGTGACCGCGATCGCGCCGCCCAGGGCGACGATGCCCGAGTCGTCGGTGGCCGCGACCGTGACGTCGAGCGTGTTCGTGGAACTCGTCGCTCGGAGGATCGTGCTGCGGGTGATCTCGGCGATCGTGCGGTAGACGAGCAGGTTGACCGCGAATTGGAAGGCGCCGCCGATGTGCGCCTGGGCGTCGGCGGCGAGGCCGACCCCGGCGCCGATCGCGTAGATGCGCTGACCGGTGTCGTCGTTGAGGCTCTTCGCGGTGACCGACAGCACCTTGCCGCCGATCGTGAGCGTCGAGCCCGAGATGCGCGCGCTCGAGATGAGGGGTCGCGCCTCGGTGCCGAGCAGGTTGAGCGCCAGGCCCAGTCCGATGCCGACCGCACCGCCGAACCCGATGCCGCCGCCGACGGCGACGATGCGCGTGCCGTCGCGGCCGGCGACCACCACGTCGGACGCGATGACGCCGCGCACGTTCTGCACGACAGCCTCGGTGGTGCCGTAGACGGTGTTGAACGAGAAGGAGCCCGCGACCGAGACCGACTCGGTGCCGGCCGCCGCGGCCATGCCGGCCGAGACGCTGATCAGGTCACCGGTGCGGGTGGCCTGCACGACGAGCGATCCGTCGGTCGTGGTGAGGTCGGTGGCGACGATGAAGGCCCGGGTCGTCGCATCGATGAGGTTCACGCTGAGCGCGCCGGCGAGCGCCGCGGCGTTCGTCTTGGCGCCCGCCACGAGCGCGGCGCCGCCGGTGATCGCCCGCTGCCAGAAGTCGTCGAGCGCGGTGACGGTGACGCTTCCCGCGGTGAGATGCCCCGCGTCGGCGATCGACGCCTGCGTCGTGTCGACCACGACGTTCACCGCGATCGCCGCGGCGACGGCAGCCTGCGACTGCGTCGCGGGCTGGGCGTTGCCGCCGAGGAGCTGCAGCGCCTTGGGCGATGCGCCCGCGGGCGGCGTGGGCTGGGGCGCTGCGGGTCCGGAGAAGGCACCCGCCACCGTGAAGGCCCACAGGTCGCCATCGAGCTTCGCCAGCACGTCGACGACGCCGGTCACCGCGATGTTCGCGTTCGGCCGGGCCGTCGCAGTGCTGGTGGCCGAGGCATCCGGATTCCCGATCACGGCCTTGGTCGTGCGGTGCAGGTCGTTGATCGCCAGGGAGAACCCGACACCGAGCCCGGTGCCGAACGCGACCGCGCCGACCCACGTGACCTGGGTCATCAGGTCGCCCGCATACAGGCGCACGTCACGACCGGTCACCAGGGCGTTCGCACCGAGCTGCACCAGCGTGTCGCTGCGCTGGCCGATGTAGGCGACCGAGCCTGAGATCGTGAATGCGCCGCCATTGCTGCCGGACTGCACGAGATCGATGTGGAACAGCGCCTCTTCGGCTTTCATGTTGAAGCCGCCGTCGGCGCCGCTGAAGATGCGCGCGCCGTCCTGCACGATCGCGTGCGTGGTGTTGTCCTGCACGAAGATGAGGAACGCGCCTCCCGCGCCGCCCTTCTTGCCGCCCCCGCTCACGGACGGCGTCTCGAGCCGCTCCTTGACCTTCACGTCGGCGGTGTCGAGATCGAGGTCGGGAAGCGAGAAGTTGCCGGTCATCGACAGCAGCTGCTGGTAGTTCGTCGCCTCGACCGACACCGTCTGCTCGCCGGTGTTGTTGATGTGCGTCGCGTTGATGGCCTCGGGGTCGGCGGCGTCGGTCGAGCGCCACTTCGCGTCCTGGTTGATCCAGGCGCCGCCCTGCACGGTCGCCGTCGAGATGTTGGTGAGCACCAGCACCGCGAGCGAACCGGCGAGCGCGATCTTGTCGGCGGTCGCGGTGGAGGTCGTCCACGCGTTGAACATGCCCTGGAGCCCGAGGGTGGTGTTGAGGTACTTGAGCACCGCGTCGGGACCCTCGCTGCGCAGGCGGTCGATGAACTCGCTCCACGACAGCGGGATGTACTCGTCGAACCGCACCAGGAACGGGTAGCTCACGTCGGAGATCACGCGCGTGGCGCGCAGCCCGTCGACCTTCGCCCCGGTCTTCACGGTGGCGATCGCCGTGTTGTCGAAGTTCGCGACGGACACCGCGACGCTGATGGCCGTGTCGGCGCTCGACCCGGCCAGGCCGCCGGCGGCGTCCGTCTGCGGCTCGATGCTGCTGTTCGCGCTGATCGTGTAGCGCTGCGCGATCGTCGCCTTGATCTCGAGGTCTTCGCCCGACTTCACGACGGCCGTGGACCCGATCGTCGTCTCGACGTGGTGATCTGCGTCGATGACCGCCAGCGCCCCGGCGACGGCCAGTGGCGGCGGCGACCCCAGTCCGGCGGCCGGAGCGTGCGCGCCGAACGCGAACGCCGCAGCATCGAACAGCTGGTTGACGAAGTTGCCGGAGAAGGACTCTTTGAGCAGGGCCCACCACGTCACCGGGTGGCCGGTGTCGGCGAGGCCGGCAGCCGCGCTGGAGGAGTCCTTCGCCTCGAGCTTGGCGAGGATGCCGACGCCCGTCGCGAAGCCGGTGTCGAGCACGTGCTTGGCGGCGAAGGAGTAGCCGCCCGCCTGCGCCGGGCCGATGTCGATGAGAACGCCGCCGCGGGCCTCGTTCTCGGTCTCGGCGAGCCCGATCACCTGCGCGTCGGCGAAGCGCGTGTTGCCCTGCAGGTTGGTCTGGTTGGTGCTCGCGACGACGTAGTACGTGGCGCCGTCGACGAGGCCGTCGATCTTCGCGCCGCCCTTCTGGTGGTACACCACCGCCTGGCCGAGCTCGAACGTGTTGAACACACCGCCGGTCCAGTGCAGCGTCACCGTGTTGGCGCCGGTGTCGACGTCGGCCGCGGTGAAGTCGCGCGTGTTGTTCGTCGTCGCGGGGAACCCTGCCTGCGTGAGGTCGACGGTGAACTGCTGCAGGCACACGAGGTACGCGAGATACGCCGCGTGGTCGTCGCCGTCGGCGCTGCAGGTCGCGGCGCGCACCGCGGCCTGCTCCGACGAGGCCAGCGCGATGAATTCCGATTCGTTGAGGTCGAGGGTGGTCGGGTCATCGGCCATCCACACGACGAAGTAGGTGCGTCCCTCGACGAGCCCGCCGATGTTGCTCCCACGGCGCGGGCTGTAGGTGACGGTGTCTTCGGTGACGAGGCCGTGCATGCCCACGTGGATGCGGTCGTACGCGTAGTCGACGTACCCGACGTCCTTGATGTTCGTGACGAGCGGGTCGATCTCGATCTTCACGGTCGAGCAGCCGGTGAGTACGCCCGCGAGGTCCTCGCACGGGGTCATGTGGGCGATGACCGTGCCGTTCACGACGGTGGTGATGTCTGCCTTCGACAGCTCGATGGCGAAGGCGAGTCCGGCCGATCCGTCGGCGTACATGCCCGACTCGGCCTCGGCCTCGGACTCGACCGCTCCGCCGGCGACGAGGTTGGCGGTCTTGCCGGCCTCGATCACGGCGCCCACGGCGACGTCGATGTGCGAGTTCGCGACCGCGTTGCTCACCGCCACGGCGATGGCCACCTGCGTGCCGCCCGGGTTCGCGAGACTCTTGATCTCGCGTTCGGTCGAGCTGCTGAGCGAGGCACTCGCGTTGGCGGTGGCCGTGATCACGATCGCGGCGGTGCTCGTGATGAGCGCGTCCTTCTTGACGATCACCGTGGCGGTCGCCGTGGCCTGCACGAAGCCGGCGCTCACGAGGCTGCCGCGCGCGGTGCCGCTCGCGACGGCCGCCGCCGTGGCGTACATGCCGACGGTGTCGTCGCCGATGAGCTGGGCGCCGACGCCGATCGTGATCGTGGCGGTCGACTTCTTGAGGAGCAGCTTGACCGGGAGGGCGATGATGCTGCCGAGGAGGCCCGTGAGCGGGTCGAGCACGTAGCTGCCGACCTCGCGCGCGACGCCGAGGTACTCGGCGAGGCTGCGGTCCTCGGCCTGCGCGATGAAGAAGATGCCCGTCGCGTGGATGGTCGCGCCGTCGCCGATCGTGATCGACACGTTCCGGTCGGTCGCGTAGACGGGTGAGAGGTTCTCGGCGAACGCGCTGCCGATCTGCCGGGCGCGGAAGGTGACCCAGCCGGCCCCGGTGTCGATCGCGACGTTCGCGTTCACGGTGATGTGCGCGGCGTAGATCTCCATCACGCCGTCGTTGGTCGAGACGTCCCCCGTGAAGGTGACGCTGTCGGCCTCGGGGTCGTCGACGAAGATCGGCATGTCGTCGCTGAGCCGGCGGTTGCCGTAGACGACGAACGTGGCCTCGCTCGCCCAGCCGGCCGCGAGGCCGGTGACGACGATGGTGTCGGCGCCGTCGAGCCCCTCGACCACGAGCGAGGCGCTCGGCACCGCGAATTCGATCACGGTGGTCACGACTTGGGTGATCGGGTCGTACCAGCCGTGCGAGCCGTAGTCGACGCGCATCCGGTTCGGGTCGGTGGGGTGCGCCGAGATGGTGATGGTGTCGTTCGACGGGGTGCCGGTGATGCGCACCGTGTCGCCGCCGACGGTGAGGAAGGGGGTCTGCGTGTCGAGGCCGGTGTAGGCGATCACCCGGCCATAGAGCGACGCGGTGCCCGCAGCATCCGTTCCGGTGACGTTGTAGAGCGCGCCGCTGATGCTTCCGCACAGGACGACGCAGGAGATGACCAGGATGTCGGTGCCGCCGCTGCCGCCGGCGACCGAGCCGATGGAGCCGGTGCCGACGACGTCGAACACGTCGGCGTTGTTCGCGGTGCCCACGAGGTTCTCGATGGACGAGAAGGCGATGCCGGCGACCGTGCCGGAGTTCGCGCCGTCGACCGTCCAGCGCACGCTCGCGTCGGGGGGACCGCGGATCGAGTCGGAGCCGCTCGCGGAACCCACCAGCTCGTCGATGCCCGAGAAGGTGCCGAAGCCGACGACCACGTTGACGGGCGGGACGTACGACAGCGTCACGTCGATGCCTCCGGCGAACGGCGACGCGGCACTGGCCGCGATGACCTGCACGCTCACGGTGCGCGACTCACCCGGCAGGCCCGGCGCCGAGATCCCGAGCACCCGGAACAGGATCCAGGCCGACGGGTCGTCCACACCCGAGATCAGCAGCTGGCCGCCGCTCTGCGACGTGTCGATGCGATCGATGGATGCCGCGACCGACGCCCCCGCCGCGTCCGTGGTGCTGATCACGACCTGGGTCGCCTGGTTCTGATCCGGGGTGTTGAGCCGCACCGTCCCGGCCGCGGGCGCCCCCGCGGTGGCGGCGGAGAACGCGGTCGCGATGTCGACCGCGCCGCCGGCGAGGATGGCGACGATCTGGCCGCCGCGGGCCGAGAAGTCGAGCACGTCGACGGGCGCCGCCGCAGCGTCTGCGACCGCACCGCCTTCGACGCCGCCCGAGAGCGCGCCGCCTGCCAAGACCTTGAAAGTGTCGTCGGCATTGCCGCCTACGAGGGTGCCGATACCGGTGAACGGCGTCGTACCGAGGGTTCCGGCATCCGCTCCCGACACGGTCCAGGTGTTCGCGACGTCGGGGCCGACGAGCGTGTTCGCGCCGCCGCCGCCCGCGATCGAGCCGATCGAGCCGGTGCTGCGCATCGCGAACGCGTCGGCACCCGAGCCGCCGACCACGGTGTCGATGCCGCTGAACGAGATGTCACCCGTGAATCCGGTGCCCGGCCCGTCGATCACCCACTGTGTGTCGGCAGCGCCGCCCGCAAGGGTGTCGGTGCCGGTGCCCTGCAGGCGCTCCGCGCCGGTGAAGGCGACGGAGGCCGCACCGGCCGTGAGCACGCCGGCCCCGGCTCCGGTGAGGGTCCACTGCACGCTGCCGGCGGGGCCGGTGACGGTGTCGCTTCCCGCGCCGCCGTCGAACGTGATCCCGATGCCGGCGAGCGCCGCGAGCGCCGCCGCGGTGAACACGACGGTGTCGTCGCCGCTCGAGCCGACGATCGCGAGGGCGCTGATCGTGTCGAGCGCCCGACGCTCCGACCCGATCACGAGGTCCGCGCCGTCGACCGTGACCGTGACGGTGCCCGCGATCGAGATCGACCACGGGGTGGCGGTGGCCAGCGCGGTGACGGTGAGGGATGCCTCGGGGGTGGCCGGCTGCGCCGCTGTCGGGTCTTCGGCCGCCACGTCGGCGGTCGCGGGGTCATCGGCCGCGGGTGTCGCGACGGACTCGGCGGCCGGGTCGGTCGTCGCCGCGGGGGCAGCCGCTGCCGGGTCCACGACGAGCGCCGGTTCCGCGGCCGGCGCTTCCGCCGGGGCAGGGGCGGGTTCGGCCACCGGAGGCGCCGCCGGCTCGGTCGCGCCCGGGTCGGTCGCGGCGGGGTCGCCGGTCACCGCGTCGGTCGCCGCGGTCAGCGGCAGCTCCGCACCGGCGGCCAGCGCACGGAGCACGCCGACCCGGGCACCGGCGTCGACGCCGCGCGTGAGGTGCCGCTCGCCGGGCCGGAGGCTCTCGTGCATGATCGCGTCGGCGCGGTCCAGGTCGGCGCGGCCGAGCAGGTGCCCGATCTCGTGCGCGAGCACCGTCTGCAGGTCGAAGCGTCCCGCCGCCGGGCTGGAGTCCGAGGCTCGTGCGACGTCGCCCGAGCGCTGCGTGAACTCGCTCGAGGTGGACGGGGTGCTGTCGACGAACCAGCCGCGGCCCGCAGCATCCGTGTCGATCGTGATCGTGCGGCCCGACGTGACCGCGAGCCGGTCGCCGCTGACGTCGCCGATGCGGACGACGGCGCCCGCGAGGCCGGTCTCGCCCCACATCTGCAGGGCGGCTGGAAGCACCGCGTCGATGTCGGCGGGAGTGAGGTCAGGGATCACGGAGGAGGAGCCGACGGGCGCGGCGGAGCGGAGTGCGAACTCGTCGGCGACGGCCGCAGGAGGGACCATGAGCGGGGTGATCGCCATCGAGAGCGAGACGGTGGCGGCGACCGCTGCGGAGCGCGCGCGGGACATCGCTGCTTCGCGCTCAGCGCGCAAGGGTCTCCGCGACTTCGTCACCGCAGCCCTCCCCAGGGCCTCAGACCGCTCCCGAATGCGCCGCCCGAAGCAGCGCGGGCGCCCACACCAGCACCCGAGACGGATGATGGCCCTGCTCGGGCGGCGCTGTCAAGATACTGTCGTCAACAGCATCCATATTCGCTTCGGGGCATCAGTCCGCGAAGCGGAGGAATCCTGTGAATGCCAGTTCACGTGCGCGGGGCAGCAGGTCCGCACGGAGCGCACCGGCGTCGACCTCGAGCAGGTCGGCGATCGCATCGATGAGGACACCGACCGGAAGGTCGCCGTCGCACGCGCCGACGAGCGCTGCGAGCCCCGGATCCACGCCGAGCGCGCGACCGAACCCGCCGCCCTGGCGCAGCTCGATCACGGTCGGATCCTCGGCTCCGGGCAGGTGATGACGCGCCTCGGTGACGTCAGGGGCGACGACGAGGACGGATGCCGCGAGCCCCGCGTCGTCGAGATCGCTCAAGCGGTCGTGGGCGTCGAGCGCGGCCGCGAGATGCGCCCCGAGCCCGTCGCCCGCGAGGGCCGTGTGGAGGGTCTCGTACCGGGCGAGCGTGGGCGCCCCGTCGGCCGGACGCCGCAGCAGCAGGTAGCCGAAACCCACCTCCGTCACCGCGCGGGCCGCGAAGTCGTCGAGCCAGGCGTCGACGAGTCGCACGAAGCCGGGCGTGCCGGGCAGCGTGCCGCCGTCGCGCACCCACAGCTCGGCGTACGACAGCGGGTCGAGACTCTCACGCTCGACGACCCAGGCGTCCAGCGGCACCGGCGACGACTCGACCCATCCGCGCACGCGCTCGAGGCCGGGCACGCCGTCGCGCGTCTCCCAGTTGCCGAGCAGCTGCGCGACCCCGCCGGGCGCCAGGTGAGCGCCGACCCCCTTCACGAACGCGGCCACCACGTCGTCGCCCACCATCCCGCCGTCGCGGTACTCGTAGGCGGGGACGTCGGCGACCCGCGGCGTGATCACGAACGGCGGGTTCGACACGACGCGGTCGTACTGCTCTCCGGCGACGGGCTCGAAGAGGCTGCCGAGCCGCACCTCGATGCCGTCGATCCCGTTGAGGAGGGCGTTCAGCCGCGTGAACGACAGGGCGCGCGGCGAGATGTCGGTCGCCACGACGTGGCGAACGTGCGCGCGGGCGCGCAGCGCCTGGATGCCGCAGCCCGCCCCGATGTCGAGCGCTCGCTCTGCGGGGGTCGGCAGCTGCAGTCCGGCGAGCGTCAGCGACGCGCCGCCGACGCCGAGCACGTGATCCTCGGGCAGCGGCCCGCAGAGTGCCGCCTCGTCGAGGTCGCTCGCGATCCACCACTGTCCGGATCCTGACGCGTCGGCGTACGACTGCGGCCGCACCACCGCCAGCGCGCGCACCTCGCCCTTGTCGATCTCGGCGAGCCCCAGCCGCGCGAGTCCTTCCGCACCGGCACGCACGAGCGCGTGATCGACGGATGCCTCGGCCTGCGGCATCCCGAGCACGAGAAGTCTGCCCAGCACGGCGAGGGCGTCGCCGCGGTCGCCGAGGGCCCGCGACGCCGGTGACCGGAGGCCGCGCGCGATCGCATCGTCGGCCGCGGCGCCCCACGCGTCGCGCAGGGCTTCGGCGGTGAACCCCGCGCTGCGCAGGTCGGCGGCCAGGTCACGGCACAGGTCGGTATCCGGTTCGGGGAGCACGGCTCCATTCAACCGCGCCGCCCGCCCTCCGGCGGGCTCGGAGGCGCGGACCGTAGAATCTCCTGGATCGTGCGGTCAGGACATCGCACAGGAGCGAACCCCCCGACAGGATGATCGTGACTTCACCGCGAGCCCCGCGGCGTGCCCCGCGCCGCGCACCGCGCCTCGTGACCGCCGCCATGGCGGTCGGAGTCGTGCTCGCCGGTCTTCTGCTGCCGGCTCCCGCGATCGCGGCGGACCCGACACCGAGCCCCTCGCCGAGCGCGACATCCGCCGTCCCCGCGGGCACCACCGTGTTCACCCTGTCGCCCGTGGCGAACGGGATCGTGAACCCGGGCGATGCGCTGAGCGTGTCGGTCTCGCTGCAGAACGGGACCGATGCAGAGCTCGCGCCCGCGGCCGTCACCCTCTCTCTCGGGCGCACGCCCCTCGGCGACCGTGACGATCTGGGCGACTGGCTCGACGGCAGCTCGCCCGAGCTCGCCCTGGAGCCGATCGGCACCGACTCGATCGCAGCCGTCGAACCCGGCGGCTTCCAGGTCCGCGGCATCACGGTCGCGGCCGACGACCCTGCCCTCGCCGGCCTCGCCCCCGGCGTCTACCCGCTCGCCGCGTCGTACCCCGGTACCGAGGGCACCGTCACATCGACGAGCGTGATGATCGTGCCGCCCACCGAGGCCACCGACGTCGGCATCGGCGTGGTCGTGCCGATCACCGCAGGTCCTCTCAGCGAGGGCCTCCTCACCGCGGAGCAGCTCGCCGAGCTCACCGCGCCGGACGGCGAGCTCACCAACCAGCTCGACGGGGTCACCGGCACCGCCGCCATCCTCGCGGTCGACCCCGCCGTGCCCGCGTCGATCCGGGTGCTCGGCACCTCGGCCCCGGAGTCCGCGCTCGAGTGGCTCTCGCGCCTCGATGCCATCCAGAACTCGCGCTTCGCCCTGCAGTTCGGCGACGCCGACGTCACCGCGCAGCTGCAGGCGGGCCTCCCGCGGCCGCTGCAGCCCACCTCGTTCAGCGCGTACATGTCGTCCTCGAACTTCGCGACGCCGACGCCGACCCCGACGCCCACCCCGGCGCCGTCGGATGCGCCGACCACCGCACCCACCTCGCAGCCCGACAGCGCCCTTCCGAGCACCGACGAGCTGCTGGTCGTCGGCCCCGCCACCCGCCAGGGCGTGTATTGGCCCGCCGACGGCACGGCGGACGAGCAGATCGTCTCCCGCCTCGCCGACATCGCGACCGACGACGGCACCGCGCCCGTCACGCTCATCCCGTCGTCGACGACGGACGCCGGCTCCGACGGCCGGACCGTGTCGGCACACGGTCGGGTCGGCGCCGGCGAGGTGCTCGTCTACGACAGCGACATCTCAACCGCGCTCGACGACGCATCCCAGCAGGAGGAGTCGTGGCTGCGCGGCGCGCCACTCAGCACGGCCACCGCCTACCTCGCCTTCGCCGCGGCCGAGACGAAGGGCCCCCTCCTCGTGACGGTCGGCCGCGGCGACGGTCGCTCGCGCGTCGAGCTCGGCGCCGCGATCTCCGCGGCCTTCTCCGCCCCCGACGTGACGCCCCGCACCATCGCGACGGTCGCGGCGGGGGAGGCGTTCGACGTCGAGCTGACCGGCGTCGAGTCTTCGCCCGAGCGCGCGGCCGCGGCATCCGCCCTCGTCGCTGACGAAAGCGAGCTCGCCCGGTTCGCCACGATCCTCGACCAGCCGTCGCTGCTGACCGGGCCCGAGCGCGCCGACATCCTGCAGCTGCTCGGCGTCGCGTGGATCGGCGACGCCACCTGGCCGACGGAGCTCGCCGACCACCGCGCCGCGACGGCCGGAACCCTCGACTCGGTCGCACTCCTCCCCACGAGCCCGAGCGACCTCTACGGGTCGAGCGCCGCCCTCCGATTCTGGGTGCGCAACGACCTCCCGTACCCGGTCAACCTCGTCCTGTACACGACCCGTGACAACCTCCGGCTCGACGTGCAGGGCGAGACGCCGATCGTCGCGACGCCGCAGAGCAACACCCGCGTCGAGGTGCCGGTGCAGGCCCGCGTGGGCCGCGGCGACGTCACGCTGACCCTGCAGCTGCGCAGCCCCGCCTTCGTCGCCATCGGCGAGCCCGAATCCGTCGAGATCAACGTCTACGCCGACTGGGAGGCCGTCGGCATCGCGGCCCTCGCCGTGGTCGTCGGCATCCTCCTCCTGTTCGGCATCGCGCGCACCGTGCTGCGCATGCGCCGGAAGCGGAAGGGAACGGTCCCCACGCCCCCTCCAGGCGCCGCTGACGCGTCGCCCGGAGCCTCCGGGCGCGTGGGCCCAGCTGCCGCCCCGGGTGCTGCGGAGAGTGCGGCGTCGGCCGAAGCGAAGGACGCGAGCGAGGCGGAACAGATGTCGTCCACGACCGACGGAGACGAGCGGTGAGCGGGATCGGGCGCGCGAGCGCACTCATCGGCGCCGGCACGATCGTGTCGCGCCTCACCGGGTTCCTGCGCTCCGTCGTGCTGGTGTCGGCCATCGGCGCGACCACTGCAGGGGGCAACGCGTTCGCGATCGCGAATCAACTCCCGAACAACATCTACGCGATCATCTCGACAGGCCTCCTGAGCGCCGTCGTCGTGCCCCAGATCGTCAAGGCCGCCGCCCATGACGATGGTGGGCGCGCCTTCGTCTCGAAGCTCTTCACCCTGGGGACGGTGGTGCTCCTCGGGACGGCCGTCCTCGCGACGATCGCCGCTCCGTGGCTCGTGGCCCTCTACGCGCCCGGCTATCCCCCGCAGCAGCAGGCCTTGGCCACCGCATTCGCCTACTGGTGTCTGCCGCAGATCTTCTTCTACGGTCTGTTCGCGCTCGTCGGCGAATCCCTCAATGCTCGCCGCGTGTACGGGCCCTACACGTGGGCACCCATCGTCAACAACATCGTGTCGATCGCCGGTTTCCTCGTCTTCATCTGGCTCTTCGGCCCGACGGGTTCCGCGACGGCGTGGACGTCCGAGATGATCGCAGTCCTCGCGGGCACCGCGACGCTCGGCATCGTGGTGCAGACGGGGATCCTCTTCCTCTTCTGGCGGCAGACAGGACTGCACATCCGGCCCGACTTCGGCTGGAAAGGCGTCGGACTCGGGCAGATCGGAAAGCTCGCCGGCTGGACCTTCCTCATGGTCGTCGCGGGTCAGCTCGCCGGACTGGTCCAGTCGCAGGTCATGTCGGAGATCCCCAAGAGCGACCCGGGCGTCTTCGTGGCGCAGAACGCCTGGCTGCTGTTCATGCTCCCGTACTCGATCATCGTGCTGTCGATCGGCACCCCGTACTTCACCCAGTTGAGCGAGCACGCCGCGGCGGGCCGCGACGGCGAGGTGCGGGGCGACATCGGTCGCAGCATCCGCACGCTGGGAGTGTTCGTGGTCGCCGCCACGGCCGCCCTCGCTGCCGCCGCCATTCCCGCGTCCCGCATCTTCACCGGCAGCCCCGACGAAGCGGTCGCCGCGGCGGGGGTGCTGCTCTGCTACCTCGTGAGCCTCATCCCGCTCGCCGTGCTGTTCGTCGTGCAGCGCAGCTTCTACGCCTACGACGACACCCGGACCCCCTTCTTCTTCACGATCCTGCAGTGCGCGATCGTCGTCCTCACCGCCTGGGGCGCGCTGTGGGCTTTCCACGAAGGCGTGCTCCCTTCCGCGCAACTGGTCGCCGCAGTCGCGTTGGGCCAGTCTTTCGCCAGCGTCGTGCAGGTGATCGTCGCGACCTGGTTGCTGCATCGGCGGCTGGGGAGCATCCACGTCGGCTCATGGCTGTGGGCGCTCGGAAGGTTCGCACTGGCCGCGATTCCTGCGGGCGTCGTCGGCTGGCTGACATTCGAGCTGCTGGGCGGCGTCGATGGCTGGACGGTGTCCGACAAGATCCTCGGCGCCGCGGGCGCGGCCATCATCGGCATCGTCGTCATCGCGGTGTATGTCGGTATCCTCGCCGTCTTCCGAGCGCCCGAGCTCACCGTCGCCACCGGCCTCGTGCGCCGCTTCCTGCCCGGCCGACGCTGACACCGCCCGCCCATGTGTCCCGCCGGGGCGCGGGGGACGGGTCACGGAATGCCACGCGGTTACCATGTGTTGAGGCATCCGGAGCCATCGCGTGTGTCATGAGACGTTCCGCGAGGCTTCACGAGGAAAGGTGCGCACGTGCGTCAGGTCATCATCATCGGTTCGGGTCCCGCGGGTTACACGGCGGCCATCTACGCCGCCCGTGCCAACCTGAGCCCGCTCGTCGTGGCGAGCTCGGTCGAGGCCGGCGGCGAGCTGATGAACACCACCGAGGTCGAGAACTTCCCCGGGTTCCCCCAGGCGATCATGGGTCCCGACCTCATGGCGAAGATGCAGGAGCAGGCCGAGCGCTTCGGCGCCGAGGTGCTGTACGACGACGTCGTCTCGCTCGACATCGACGGCCCGGTCAAGAAGGTCACCCTCGGCAGCGGCGCCTCGCACGAGGCCGACGCGCTGGTGTTCGCGACCGGTTCCGCTCCCCGCAAGATCGGCATCGAGGGCGAGGCCCGCCTGTCAGGCCGTGGCGTGTCGTACTGCGCGACGTGCGACGGATTCTTCTTCCGGGAGCGCGTGATCGCGGTCGTCGGCGGCGGCGACTCCGCGATGGAGGAGGCGACCTTCCTCACCAAGTTCGCGTCGAAGGTGTACATCATCCACCGTCGCGACGAGCTGCGCGCCTCGAAGATCATGCAGGAGCGCGCGTTCAACAACGACAAGATCGAGTTCGTCTGGAACAGCGAGGTCGTCGACATCCTCGGCGACGAAGCGGTCACCGGCGTCGTGCTCGAGGACACCGTCGACGGCTCGCGTCGCGATCTCGCGCTGGACGGCGTGTTCGTCGCGATCGGCAACGACCCGCGCACGCACCTCGTGCACGACAAGCTCGACCTCACCCCCGAGGGCACCGTGTGGGTCGACGGCCGTTCGTCGCGCACCTCGGTCCCGGGTGTGTTCGCCGCCGGTGACGTGATCGACCCCACCTACCGTCAGGCGGTCACCGCCGCGGGCAGCGGGACGGTCGCCGCTCTCGATGTGGAGCACTTCCTCGCCGCACTCGGCGAGGCCGGCGCACCCGCCCCCGACGCGTCCGAGATCGACGGCCTTCCCGGCGCCGAGCCGGTCGCCAAGGTCGACGCCGCCTAGCGCGGGACCGGGCGCTGCACAAGCCCGGGAACACTTCGCGCCCCTCTCGCGTTGAATGAGCGTGGACAGACTTCCCAGAGAAGGAGAAAGACAGATGACCGCCAAGGCGACGACTTCCGCCACGTTCGAGCAGGACGTGCTCCAGGCCGAGGGCCCGGTGCTCGTGGACTTCTGGGCGGAGTGGTGCGGCCCGTGTCGCATGGTCTCGCCCGTCCTGGACCAGATCCAGTCGGAGCACCCCGACAAGATCACGATCCTCAAGCTCAACGTGGACGAGAACCCCGACCTCGCGATGAAGTACCAGATCACCTCCATCCCCGCGATGAAGGTGTTCAACAAGGGCGCTGTCGAGACGACCATCATCGGCGCCAAGCCGAAGTTCGCGCTCGAGCAGGATCTCGCGGCCTACATCGGCTGAGTTCCCTCACACTTCCCGAAGACCCCGCCGACCGTTCGGCGGGGTTTTCGTTGTTCTACCGGGGATTTCCTCAATATGCTGTCTCCGGCATCCGAGATTCTCACGGGAAACTTCGTCCGCGATGTCGATCTGCGCGAGGCTGGTTCGACGCACATGGTGAAGGGGCCGAACGGTCCTCCAAACGGGCCATCATCGCCCCGACGAAAGGGATTCCCATGCGTTACATGCTCATCATGCAGGTCGGTGCCGAGGCTGCTGCGGCGTTCGACCCCGAGACCTTCGACATGGCGGAGGCGTACGCCGCCATGGGCGCGTACAACGAGGAGCTGCAGAAGGCCGGCGTGTTCCTGAGCGCCGAGGGTCTGTCCGATGCCTCCGAGGGCTTCCGCGTCGACTTCGACTCGGTCCCGCCCGCGGTGACCGACGGACCGTTCGCCGAAGCGCGCGAGGTCTTCACCGGCTACTGGATCCTCGAGGTCGCCTCGCGCGAAGAGGCCGAGCACTGGGCGCGCAAGTGCCCGCTGGGCCCGGGCACCGCGCTGGAGGTGCGTCGCGTCAACGAGCTCAGTGACTTCGACCAGAACGACGAGTGGGTCTCCAAGGAGAAGGAGTGGCGT
Source organism: Microbacterium sp. NPDC056057 (assembly GCF_042266945.1). Lineage (NCBI taxonomy): Bacteria > Bacillati > Actinomycetota > Actinomycetes > Micrococcales > Microbacteriaceae > Microbacterium > Microbacterium sp. NPDC056057. Next base: position 510,407 of record NZ_JBHJWS010000001.1, on the reverse strand, counting down.
GCCGCCAACTCGTGACTCGTGAGCAGCGGGCTTCAGCTCGCTTCGGCACGCACCGTCGGATCCCACCGGCGGTGCGTGTTCACGTCACCCAGCAGCGACCACACGGCGCGGGTGAGCGGGGGATAGTCGATGGCGATCTGCCTCAGCACTCGGTAGTGACGGCTGGCGTTCGGCCGCGATCCGCCGTCGGCGGCGATGTTGTCGGCGCGAAGCAGGTATACGACGAGTTCGTCGACGGACGGCAGATCGTCCATGAACTCCCACGGGTCCTCGCCCGCACGGAGGCGCTCGTGCACAAGTACCGAGAGTTCGTCGGCGGCTTCGGCACGGAGCAGCTCGAGGCTCGCACGTCGCCGCGGGGTCTGCTCGTCGTTCGCCATCAATCCAGGGTACGTGCCGATCCCGACACCGTGCGCCACGCGTTTACGCTGGCAGCATGCCCGCCGAGGACGATGCCCACGCGCGCCGCGCGGTCGAAGCCGTGTGGCGCGACGAGTCCGCGCGCATCGTCTCGGCGCTGACTCGGCACACCGGCGACTTCGCATGGGCCGAGGATCTCGCCCAGGAGGCGCTCGTCGAAGCCCTCGCCGCGTGGCCGGGCAGCGGCATCCCCGACAATCCGGGAGCCTGGCTAATGTCGGTCGCCAAGCGGCGCGCGATCGACGGGTGGCGACGACGCGAGCGGATGTCGCATCGCGAGCCCCTGTTCGTCTCGGAGGCTCTCGTGGCCGAGGCGATGGACTCGGTGCCCGACGACGCCGATCCCGACCGCATCGACGACGACGTGCTGCGTCTCGTCTTCGTCGCCTGTCACCCGGTGCTCCCGCCGCAGGCCCGTCTCGCCCTCACACTGCGTACGGTGGCCGGCCTCACGACCGAGCAGATCGCGCGAGCGCTGCTCATGACCGTGCCGACCGTGCAGCAGCGCATCGTCCGCGCCAAGCGGACTCTCGCGGCAGAAGGCGTGCCGTTCGAGGTGCCCGACCGTGCGGAGCGCCCGGCGCGGCTGGCGAGCGTGCTCCAGGTGATCTATCTCCTCTTCACCGAGGGGTACTCGGCGGCCGAGGGGGAGGGGCTCATCCGTCCCGACGTCGCGCGTGAAGCGGTGCGGCTGGGTCGGCAACTGGCCGCGCTCATGCCGCGTGAGCCCGAGATCTGGTCGCTCATCGCGCTCATGGAGTTCCAGTCGTCGCGCTTCGCCGCGCGCATCGACGCCGACGGCCTCCCGGTGACCCTGGAAGACCAGGACCGCCGCCGATGGGATCGTTCGGCGATCGCCCGCGGCCTGGAAGCGATGGGGCGAGCAGATGCCCCGACCCGCGGTCTCGGCTACTACGGCCTGCAGGCCGCCATCGCGCAGTGCCATGCGATCGCCCCGTCGTTCGGCGAGACGGACTGGGAGCAGATCCTCCGGCTCTACGACGCGCTGGAGTCGCTCGCGCCGTCGGCCGTCGTCCGCCTCAACCGCGCCGTCGCGCTCTCCATGGCGCGCGGCCCCGAGCCCGCTCTCGCCGTGGTGGACGCGCTCGAGCCCGAGCTGTCGGGATTCCGCCCGCTTCCCGCCGTCCGCGCCGAGCTGCTGGAGCGACTCGGACGAACGGATGCCGCGGCCGCAGCGTTCCTCGCAGCGGCAGAGCTGCCAGGCAATGCCGCCGAGGCAGAGGCGCTGCGCCGACGGGCCGAGGCGCTCGGACGCCTATGAGGCCTCGAGGGCCCCGTACTCCGTCTCACCGAGCTCCGCGAGGATGCGGTTGAGATCCTGAATCGTAGCGAAGTCGATGCTGATCTGGCCTTTTCGTGCCGTCAGTGCGATCTTGACGCGGGTGTTGAGCCGATCGCCCAGTCGTCCGGCGACCTCATCCAGGTGGGCGCGGCGTGAGCCGGCCTGTGGTTTGGCGGAACGGGTGGGGGAGGCATCCGGAAGCTTCGCCGCAGCTTCCGCGGCACGGACCGAGAGATCCTCGTTGACGATCTTGTCGGCGAAACGCTGCATCGCCGACGGGTCTTCGAGCGACAAGATCGCGCGGGCATGCCCGGCGGTGAGCACCCCTGCGGCGACCCGCTGCTGCACGGGCACGGGGAGCTTGAGGAGGCGGATCGTATTGCTGATCTGCGGACGCGAGCGGCCGATGCGGGTGGCGAGCTCTTCCTGCGTGATGCCGAAGTCCTCGAGCAGCTGCTGATATGCCGACGCCTCCTCGAGGGGGTTGAGCTCGGAACGGTGCAGATTCTCGAGCAGCGCGTCGCGGAGCAGGTGCTCGTCAGCAGTGTCGCGCACGACCGCGGGGATCGAGGTGAGTCCGGCCTCACGGGCGGCGCGGGTACGGCGCTCACCCATGATGAGCTCGTAATCGCCCTTCTCGTTGAGCCGGACGACCACGGGCTGCAGCACGCCGAACTCGCGCACACTGTGCACGAGCTCTGCGAAGTGCTCGGGGTCGAAGTTCGTGCGCGGCTGACGCGGGTTGGGCACGATGTCGTGCGGGTCGATGTGCGCCAGTCGGGCGCCGGGCACCTCGACCAGATCCTCCTGCCCGTCGGACTCGACGGTCTCGGCGGGCGGCTCCGCCTCGGCCACGGCGACGGCGCGGGGGAAGAAGACATCCGCGGGACGCTCGTCGGCCTGCTCGCTGGTCGGGATCAGTGCGCCGATTCCGCGGCCGAGTCCTGTGCGCTTCGCTGCCATCACGCGCCCCTTTCATTCGAGGCGCTGTCGCGCCGGATCATCTCGACAGCCGCCTCGCGATACGCGATGGCGCCGGCCGACTGTCCATCGTAAGCGAGAACCGACTGCCCGAAACTCGGTGCCTCTGAGACGCGCACCGAACGCGGGATGATCGTGTCGAGCACCTCGGTGGGGAAATGGGCGCGCACCTCGTCCGCGACCTGCTGCGCGAGCCTCGTGCGCCCGTCGTACATCGTCAGCATGATGGTCGACAGTTCCAGGCGCGGGTTGAGGTGCTTCTGGATCATCCGCACCGTACCGAGCAGCTGGCTCAGTCCCTCGAGTGCGTAGTACTCGCACTGGATCGGGATGAGGAGCTCGCTCGCCGCGGTGAAGGCGTTGATCGTCAGGAGTCCGAGCGAGGGCGGGCAGTCGATGAGGATGAAGTCGAGCTCGCCGGGGTTGTTCGCGAGATAGTCGTCGACGGCGACGCGCAGTCGGTGCTCGCGTGCGACCTGCGACACAAGTTCGATCTCGGCGCCCGCGAGGTGGATGGTGCTCGGCGCACAGAGCAGGTTGGGCGACTCGGGGCTCACCTGGATGATGTCTGCCAGAGGGAACTCGTCGATGAGCACGTCGTAGACGCTCGGCGTATCAGCGGTGTGCGGCACTCCCAGTGCCGTCGACGCGTTGCCCTGCGGGTCGAGGTCGATCACCAGCACCTTCGCCCCGCGCTCGGCCATGGCGGCGGCCAGGTTGACGGTGGTCGTCGTCTTGCCGACGCCGCCCTTCTGGTTCGAGACGGTGAGGACTCGAGTGCGTCCAGTGAGCTGGACTTCGGCTTCTTCGAGCGCCTTGCGACGTGCCGTGAGATCTGCGAGCTCCCGCGCGATGGGGGAGTCGTCTTCTTCCTGCGCGAGAGCGGTGCCGTCTTGCTGCACGATGGGGGATTCCTCTTCCTGCGTGACGGTGGAGCCCTCGGGTGATGCGATGACTTCGGGTGATGCGATGACTTCAGGTGCGGGGTCAGCGTACTCAGCCGCTGCGACATCTTCGGCGACGTCTGCGCGCTCAACCTCGTCGTCCTGTGAGGTGACCTCGTCGGGCACGTCGTCCTGGTGGGAGTTGGTGATCTCGTCGGAGACGGAGTCTTCGACGGGAACGATGTCTTCTTCCGGGACGGCGGCTTCCTCGGGGACTGCGGCTCCGTGGGACAAGGCGCTCTCGCTATGCGAGGGGATATCGCTCTCGCCGGGCACCGGGGTGGACGCATCCTGCGACTCCGCTGACTGCGGTGTCCCGATGGTCGGCAGCTCATCGGACGAGAAGGATGCCTGAGCCTCGCTCTCGTCGGGTTGTTTCACGTGAAACTCTCCCCCGTGCCCGAGCCGCTCAACATCGTCTTCCACCCTATCCCGCCTTCCCCCCATCCCCAGCCGTCGGAGCCACTTATTCATTCGTCCCTTACCGTTCCGCGTGGATCATCCACCCTCCCTAGTCAACCCCGCGCGAACCGTTCGGGCACGCCAACCCGCCGCTCGGATTCGACTGAGAAATCCCTCATCTGACGAAGTACCGGTCAAGACACCGGCCGTGTTTCACCCCGCGCCCGAAGGGCGCCGCACCCCGCTCATCAGTCAAGGCATTCACGTGTGACGTGGTGCGGCGACGGGCTCGTTCTCCCGCCCGACCCCGCTCCGGATGAGCACTTGACCCGTCCGCGTTCGGGCGGCAAAGGCCAGTCTCCGGGTGTCGCACACGGCCTTGAACGTCGAGGCGCGGGCGCGGGCGCGACGCGTCGATGTGCTCCGTTTCACGTGAAACGCCGGCGCTCATGTGCGAAGGCGGGCGCGCATGCGCGGCGAGTCGTTGCGGTCCGTTTCACCTGAAAGACGCGAGCCGACGTGAATTCTCCCGTCCTGTGCTGGTCGGCACCAACCCGACTCGCGTGCAGCTTCACACGATCCACCACAACACGTAGATGGCATGGTGCGACGACGCGACGAACGGTTGCGCACCACCCCCACGGACGGCTTTCGGCGATGTTCGCAGCCCAGCCCAGATGGTCGCTTCTGCGGTGGACATCGTGTTTCACGTGAAACGCTCTGCGGCGTTGCCGCACAGCCTAGCCTTCTCTGCACGGACCACCGCAGGACGGTCACGATCTTCAGACACCCGCGACCGGATCACGACCCGATCGCGAGCCCGGCTTGCACCGATCGCGACATCTCCTCACCCGACGGGGACACCGCTAGGACCACTCCGTCGCAAGGAGGCGCTCAATCCAGGCGGGGAAGCAATCGCTTGCGCCGGCGGCTCATCGATGGCACCGATCCCATGAGCGAGCCGAGACCAGTCTGGTGCGGCCCGGCTCTGGGAACGCTGATCACCTGTCGTGGCTACCTCCTCCCGGATGGTCACGCGGGAAGCCCCCACCGTGCACTTTCGAGTCAGAGTCCCACGTCAATGCCCCTCCAGCGCAAGGCTGCGATGCTCGACACCAACGTCTCGGCCAAGCAGGGCATGCGTGACTCAGGGGAGGGGACTCATCTGGCGCGGGGCCGTCGAACCGTGACGGGTCGACTCGCCGACCGTCATCAATGCTCGCGATGATGTTGCGGTGGGCGCGGGCTGCGGTTGCCCAACGAGTCGATCTCTCCGCTCAGGGGATCAGTGCACAGATCTGGACGTGCCATCCAGGGCGACGCGGAACGGATAGAGCGAGAGGGATCATCGCCTGGTCTCGCCACCCGGCACCGCGGGGTGCCCACCCTCTGACGGAAGACCGGTGGCGCCTCGCAGTCCAGGGGTGACCCGGGAGGCAGTCCTTGAGAGGCTGACCAGGCGGACGCCAGCGCATGTTTCACGTGAAACCATGCGTCGAAGGGCAACCGCGATTCCCATCACCTTCGACGGGCCGCTCTGACAAGCGTCGCCCACGCGCCAGGTGGCGATCGCCCTTTGCAACGGAACGATCGCCACAGTGCGCGACATCATGTAGGTCCCGGGCATGCCTCCGCGCGACGATGCGCCTCCGCCTGCCACGCCCCGCAGCGTTGTCGCTTGGTCGGTGGCACTCACACGTTCGGTGCCGTTTCACGTGAAACGGAGCGCGCAGTGCATCAGCGCGCTGCCACACGTCGCTGGCGGCAGTCGCGTCTGTCGTGGATCAGAGAGTTCGCGCGAGCGCAATGATGCTGCGACGCTCATGCACCGCGCGCGACCGCGCCTGCGGCAGTGCGTGCGGTGCACACCTGTCGACAGTGCGGAGCTTGGCCGGTCGTGCTCCGTCCGCCGCCCTGTGGACGCCGGACATCGTCAACTCCGAATGGTTTGCCATGGACAGTTCGATCGGCTGGGGAGGCACGGCAGTTCGGAATCGTCCTGCCTCGCGGGAGAGGAACCGGTGGACGGGACCGTCCGCAGGCTGTGGTCACGCGGAATCGCCCCGGAGACCCGCCCGGTCGACGTCGTTCTTGGCAGTGCAGCGTGGAACAAAGAGGCTCGCGTTCGCTCTGCGCGGGGGGCACCGCGGGCAATCTCGCGGTCGCAGCTGCGCCGCCACAGCGTCCTGGCACTCATCACCGCTCGGAGGCTCCCGGCGAGGAGCCTCCTTCTGCCGGGCCGCCACAGGCCCAACGGCGACCTCTGCTCCCGCTGGGTTCGCGGAATATCGCCCCCGACTGGCTACCGCTGGCCATGGATGGCTCGTCGCCGCAGCCAGGACGACGGCACACACTCCAGTGCCATAGCGCTGACTGGACGCCCGTGGCGCACGAACGCGACGCGTTGCGGAGCGCTCGGGGGGACATCCGTCGCAAGGTGGTGGGTGTCGTCGCTCGAGATATGGGATCCCTGCACGACATACGCGGCTCCCTCTTCTTGCCCGCGGGGGAAGCGAAGAGTCGCGCACATCAAGCGCTCGTCGGCCATCGCACCGCCGTGTCCGATCCGGTCGAATCTTCAGGAGATCGCCGAAGGCGGTGAGTGCAGTGCTCCTCTTCAAGCGTCCACGCGGTTCGCACGCGGTCCTCCGCCGAACTTGAGGGTGTCCGTAGCGGTTCGGCGTGGTCACCTCCGCAGCCATGCCGCAGCGAAGCAACGTGTGGGCGGGGGGCCCGTGAAGCGTGCCGATCCGAGGATCTCGGCGTGATCGATCGTGAGGGTCGCGGAGATGGGTCCCGTCCCGCCGCGCCGAATGTAGGCGCGTGCATATTCGGTCCACGCCGAGGTTGTAGTGACAGGGAGACCGCGCGGAGTCAGCGCGCGACTCCGCGACGGCGTCCCCCGTCGTCAGTTCTTGTCCCCAGACGATGAATCCGACCGGTTCCTCGTTCAGCGATGGGTGTACCTGCGTGATCGCATCGGTTGTCGGCCGAGCTGACCTCCACGGCTGACGCGGCCCCTCCGAATTCGGCCTGTGCAGCCCAAGACGGACGCCGCGACTCCGTTGGGGCCGTATGCGTGCGTCGATTGCGCAACCAGATACGCCTCGTCTCCTCGGTCCGCGGTTTGATCCTCGGGTGCGCTGAACCATGCGCGAGCTGTCGATGTTTCACGTGAAACGATCGTCGATTCGCAGCAATCCTGCCTCGGCGCGGGCCGCGCCGCTCTGTGCCGCAAGAGGCGTCCGCTCACGTCCCGCGTGCGGCAATGCGCGCAATGCCAGTCCGCACAGCGGCGGCGCCACCTCGAGCCACCGGCTCGTGCACTGAGGTGGACTACCGCGTGGCGCGCGGCACCGGTGCGCCGCTTCGACGCCGCGTCTCGCTTTGCTCCACAAGGCGGACCTGCACGCTGCGGGTAGCGACACGGACCCGACCCCCGCGGCAGCGTCCGGTTCCGCCGAAGCCGCGCAGAGCGGGCAGTCGTCGCACCGGCCCGCCGTGTGCTTCACATGAGGCGTGATCGACGACACCAACGCCACAGCACGGTAGACCCGATGCTCACGGCTTCGCCGGAAGGCAGGCCCGGCCGATGCCGGCAGCCGCCTACGGAAGAGATGCCCGGGATGACGGGAGCCTCCGGGGGCCGTGCACTCCCAGAGACAGCACGCCGCCCACTCTCTGCACCGAAGAAGGTCACGGCGCGCATCGCGGCGACACTGCGTCGCCTACTGCCACTTGTTCCGCAGAACGCAGCTGCGCCGCGGGATGGACGTGGGCGCTATGTCTGCGTCGACGTCCCGTCGAGGCGGCGCCTGCGGTGAAGGCTCGGTCATCGATCTGTGTTCGCCGCCGCATGTTTCACGTGAAACGTCGTCGATGCCACGACCTGAGTCGGTTGACCGAATGCCGGAGGCTCCTCGGGAGACAAGCCTGGGATGCCGGAAGCATCCGCACGCGTGCCCTCCCGCGACAGTCCGCCGCCCACTTCCGCATGGGGGGAGTCAGTGCGCGCAGTGCGGCGGCGGTATTCCCCCTCCTCTCGTGTGCTCCGCAAGACACGACAACCGCGCCCTCAGCGCCGAAACGGACGCGACCTCCGCGTCGGCGCGCCGCTCGCACCACACAGTTCCCGTCGGGCGCCCCGTCCTCTACCCGGACACACCATCCCATGTTTCACGTGAAACGTCATCGACCACATGGCTCACGACACAGTTGACCGAGTGCCGGAGGCTCCTCGAGAGACAATCCCTGGGCACCTGAAGCGTCCAGAGCGAGTTCACCCCCGCGACCCCCGAGGGACTCACCTGAGCACTGGTGAGCATGACGCAATCAGGGTTCGCTCACCCCGCGAAACGTCACTGCGCTGCGGCGTGCTGATGCGACCTCCGCAGCGTCGCCACACTCGCGTCGGACAGCGCCGCGCCGCTGACAGTCGATCCGCCCTCGACACAATGTTTCACGTGAAACGTGATCGATGACACCTGCTCGGAGGATGCCGTCGACCAGCTCCCGGGGCCTCCTCGGAACAAGAGCCCGCGATGCCCGGCGCGTCCGCCGCCCGTACACCCCAGCGACGGCGTCATCTGGGTGCTTCACGGAGCGAGGAGACGCGCAAGGGAGGGACTGGGGCGCCGACCACACGTGCCTGAGCCCGAGCTTGTAGGCGAGGTACGCGTGCGGTCCCGCGCCACCGCGTCGCGAACGCGCTGATGCCGCTATCAGGCGCGGGGTGGGGCAGTGGCGAGAGACGACGGATGTCCGACGACCAGCACACGGCACGCGTGCTGGAACGACAACACACCCGAGCCGGATGCCTGCTGTCACGGCGCGGATCGACGCTTCCCTCCACGACCGCTCACGTTCCAGAGCACTGATAGTCAGCGTCCGCCGCAGGCGGCAGCACAGATGCAGCCGGAGGTGCGCCGTGGTCACCTTCACCACCGCAGGTGCATCCCGGGTGAGCGTCCAGCCTGTTGCTCGAGCGCCGCATCGCTCGGTTCCAGCGCCAGCAACGTCGCGTGTCGTTCTGCGGTCTCGGCATGGCGGGACGGAAAGCCGCAGCGCTCAATGATCAGCTGAAGGGACACTGCACCCGTCGCCGGCAACGACACGAGGTGGCGCGAGTGGTGCGCCATGGTCACCTTCGCCACCGCACAATCGAGCCGCCCCTGAGCCAGAGAGCTCGTGGCACCTCAGTGGTCACCTTCATCGGACTCACTCGCCGGCAGGGGAGCGAGGCAAGGAGAAGGGAGTTCTGACGTGCTCTGCCAACGTGCCTATGACCGCCGGCGCTGTCGTCTACGCCACGCACGGCGGACACGGAAGGGACTCGTGATACCGGGGCGGGGCGCACCGTTTCACGTGAAACACCCGCCCCTTCTGCGACTCCCGTGACCCCGCCTTGTAAAGCACGCAGGGATCCCACTGCCGGTGCCTGCTCGTTCGCGAGGACGTCGTCGCGGGGAGCGTGCGCGGTGCAGAATCGGTCAAGCCGGCAGATCGTCGCGCCAGCACCAGCACGCGTTGCTGGCCGACCCATCTACCGTGCGGACACCGCCGCCCCCGCGCCGCCACCGCGACAGCACCGTCGACGTCGCCGATCCCGCACCCCGTGGGCACGCCCTCGGTGTCGAGGTGGTGCAATCCATGGCGTATCGGGCGAATCTGTGGCGATCCCACCGCTCCCGCAGCCCCGCAGCGGAGTCGAAGCTGTGCCTTGGAGCCGTGAGTTTCCAGACCTGCGGCTGCACTCCACCGTTCTCCAATGTCGACCCGCGCGATCCCAGCACGTCCACCACATTCTTACGGTCGGGCAGGGGTCGGCAAGACGTCGCAAGATCCCCGAGCCCCGGCTGCGTGCGGAACGCGGCATGACTCTCGTCGGGGACGGGGTATCCACGGTGGGGAACACACTGATCAGACGCGCTCGAGCGCCCCGGTGATTCGACGAACACTAGGGAAACGCGCGTGCCCGCCCCTTGCCGGAGCAGTAGGGATTCGGAGTGCGAGCGCCAGACGAGCGCCGCGATTGGGGGATGCTTCAGCGAGAAGTGCGGGTAGCAGCGTCTTAGCGGCCAGCGAATCGGAGACCCTGAGCTCCGCGTGATGTCGCACATCCGTGGAAGACGCAGGGGAGCGTTGCGTCCGTCGAGTCCGACCGACCGGTCGTATGTTCTCGGCATCCGCTTGACGGCGCAAGTGCGCGCTCCCTCCTTCGCCGTGACCGGCGCAGCGGAGGGCTTAGTGACACTCGTCGGTCGCCGATACCGCGTGGTGCTTGGGAGGCGGCAGTCGGACCTCGGTAGTGAAGCCGTTTCACGTGAAACGTGCCCTGTGCGTCAGTCCTAGACCGACGCTTCCGCGGACAGCGAGGCCACGAGGAGGCAGCGTCGGCGCGATGTGTGGAACGCCGGAAACACTGAGCAGCCCTCCGCCTTGCGAGTTCCGACAACGAACACACTCAGCCTCGGGCACGATGCGCGTCTGGTTGGACGCACCCGCCACCTTGCGCCACGCGCAGCGAACGCGTCAGCGTACGGTTGCTCGGATCACGCGCGACGGTTCGGGCAGCAGGCCTTCGCCGACGATCTCGACGCGCGGGTTCGTCACCTTGAACTTGCGGAGCTGCTTCTCGGCCGCCTCGATCTCGTTCGTGGCGCTCGTCCCCTTGAGGAGGATGAGCTCGCCGCCGTCGCGGACCAGGGGAGCGGTGATCGGGACCAGGGTGCGCAGCGCGCTCACGGCACGGGCGGTGACGGCATCCAGTGAAGGACCGCGCTTCCAATCCTCGGCCCGTGCGCGCAGCACCTCGACGTTGCCGAGCTCGAGCGACTCGGCCTGCTCCGACAGCCACGCGACCCGGCGCTCCATCGGCTCGATCAGGACCCACTCGACGTCCGGACGCGCGATGGCGAGCACAAGCCCGGGAAGGCCGGCGCCCGACCCCACGTCGCCGACCCGGCCGGAGAACAGGGGAGCGATGACCGCGCTGTTCAGGATGTGGCGCGACCAGAGGCGCGGCGGTTCGAGAGGCCCGATCAGCCCGCGCTCCTCACCGTGCTGTCCGAGCGCTTCGGCGAACTTCCGCGCGACGTCGATGCGGTCGCCGAAGATCTCGGCGGCGGCCGCGGGTTCCTGCTCGATCTCTATCATCGATCCCTCGACAAGCTCAGCCGGGTGTTTCACGTGAAACGCGCGGCTCAGCCGCGACGGATCACCGTGTGGCGGTCGGCGCCCTCGCCGTACGACTCGGACACGAAGCCGCGCTCGGCGACGATGTCGTGGACGACCTTGCGCTCGTAGCTCGACATCGCCGGCAACGACGCCTGCGAGGCACCGTCATCCAGTCGGGCGATCGCGCGGTCGACGAGAGCGGTCAACTCGTTCTGGCGAGCGTCGCGTGAGCCGCCGATGTCGAGGATCAGACGCGAGAAGCGACCGGTGCGGTTTTGCACCGCGATGCGCGTCAGCTCCTGGAGCGCCTGAACGGTGTCGGGTGCTGCGATCAGGTCGACCGATCCGCCGGACGGCGCTTCGACCGATACGTACGCGCGGCCCGCGCGCACATCGAGATCGAGGTCGCCGTCGATGTCGGCGATGTCGAGCAGACCCTCGATGAAGTCGGCGGCGACGTCGCCTTCTTCTTCGAGCTGGGCGACGGTCGCGGGGACCCGCTCTTCGCGCGTGTCGACAGGGGCGTACTCAGGGGACGTGGTCATGGCGTGATCCTCGTGTGTGACGTCGGTCGGGAGCTTCAGGAAGCGGAGCCGGTGCCGGGATTGCCTGGGTCGGTCCCACCGGGGACCTGGCCGCCCTGCTTCTGGCCCGATCCGGGCTGCTTCTGACCCTGCTTCTTCGCGCGCTGCTTGCTCACGGGCTGCTGACGCTTCGGCGCCGAGGCCTTCGCGCGCTCGGCCTCTTCGTACAGGCGCTGCTGCTCGGCGACGTACTTCTCCATCGGGACGACCTTGCCCGAGGCATCGATCGCCTTGCCCTTCTTCGCGAGACGCTCTTCGCGCGCCTTGGCCGCGTCGGAGCCGGGGGTCGGCATCTCGCGGATGACCAGGAACTGCTGACCCATGGTCCACAGGTTCGACACGAACCAGTAGATGACGACACCGAGCGGGAAGAAGACACCCGAGAAGATGAAGCCCAGCGGCAGGATGTACAGCATGATGCGCTGCATCTGGTAGGCCTGGCCGGTCTTCGCCTCGGGGGAGAGGTTCTTCGAGATGATCTGCAGCTGCGTGAAGAACTGCGACGCGATCATCAGCACGACGAGCGTGACGAGGATGATGATCGCCGGGGTGTTGCCCGCCTGCCACGCCTGGATGAGCGTCTCGTGCAGCGACGCGACGCCGAACAGCTTCGCGTTGTAGAACTCGGCCGTGAGCTCTGCGTTGAGCAGACCCACACCACCGGTACCGGCGGCGTAGTGCTTGGTGACGTCGTTGAGCACGCTGAACAGCGCGAAGAAGACGGGCATCTGCACGAGCAGCGGCAGGCAGCTCGAGACCGGGGTGGTGCCGTGCTTCTTGTACAGCGCCATCGTCTCGCGGCTCATGGCCTCGCGAGAGAGCTGGTCCTTCTTGCCCTTGTACTTCTCCTGGACTTTCCGCAGTTCAGGAGCGATTTCCATCATCTTGCGCTGGCTCTTGATCTGCCGAACGAAGAGGGGGATCATCGCCGAGCGCACGACGATCACGAGACCGACGATCGCCAGCACCCACGTGATGCCGTCTGCCGGCGGAAGCCCGATCGCGGTGAAGAGCCAGTGCCAGAAGACGAGCACCGCCTCGACCGCCCACTTGAGCGGCCACAGGATGATCCCGAAGAGATCGAATCCGCCGTTCGTCGCCGGAGCGGACGGCGACGGCGTCGAGGCGAGGGCTGACAAGAGATCCATGCGGAGGATCAGTCCTTTCCGGTGGGGGCAGGCACGACGAACCCGTGGCGGGTCAGCGCGTGCCGGAAGTTCTTGCGGGGCGGCACGTCGTCGACGCCGCCGACCGCCCAGGGGTGGCAGCGTGCGATGCGCGCCGCGGTCAGCGCTGAACCGACGACGGCGCCGTGCTGCTGCACCGCGCCGACGGCGTAGGCCGAGCACGACGGGTAGTACTTGCAGACGTCGCCATAGGTGTGCGAGATGGTGGCACGGTAGCCGTGCAGCAGCGCGAGCAGCGCGTTGCGGGGGAGCAGAGGGATGCTGCGCAGGGAATCGGATGCCGCGAACTCGGCTTCTCCGAACGCGTAGGCGGGAAGAACGCTCATGCGGCCCTCCGTGCGAGGCACTTCACGACGTCGCTGCGCAGATCATCGAAAGATGCGGATGCCGCACTGGGCAGCGCCCGGATCACGACCTCGCTGCCCGGCGCGACCGAGTCGATGGACTCGAAGCACAGCGCCTTCAGCCGGCGACGGACGGTGTTGCGCACGACGGCGCCACCGACCTGCTTGCTCACGATGAAGCCGAACCGCGCCGGACCATCGGTCACGACGCGGTTCACGTAGGTGATGGTGTGCGCTCCGGCACACCGACGACCCCGGCGGACAACGGCCTTGTACTCCGATCCGCGGGTGAGTCGGTGCGGCCTCGCGAGCACCGCTCGGCTCAGGCCGAGAGCTCGGTGCGCCCCTTGGCGCGGCGAGCCGACAGGATCGAACGGCCGGCGCGCGTGCGCATGCGGGCGCGGAAGCCGTGCTTCTTGGCGCGACGACGGTTGTTGGGCTGGAAGGTGCGCTTGCTCATGGGGACTACTTCCGATCAGGTGTCACCGGGACGCTCGAGACCGGGGACGTGTGTACAGGGGCGACTGCCACGAGGGCATAAGTCAACCGATTAAGGCTACGTCGAGTTGCCCGAGAACTCAAACCGAGCGCAGAACGTGTCATTATGCCCCGACGAGGCGATCGACCCTGGCACCGACACGCAGGGCGGTTCTACAGTGGAGTTTGCTCACGCGACGCCTCCTGACTAGCGTGGCTCCGGCAGTTATCCACAGGCCTGGACCGACGTTTCCGCGGCCTCCGGTGGAATCATCAACAACCCGGGGGGGCCATGACACCGCACGAAGTTCCAGATGTACCGGTCTGGACGGCCGTTCTGGACGAACTCGTGCGAGACGATCGCATCACACCGCAGCTCCACGGCTTCATCAGCCTGGCAGTTCCGCAGGGAGTGATGGGCGGGACGCTCTATCTCGACGTCCCCAACGATCTGACCGCGGCTCAGTTCACCAAGCGCATGCGCGCGCCGATCCTCGAGGCTCTGACGCGCGTCGGCCAGGACGTCCAGGACCCCGCGTCGAACTTCCGCGTCGTCGTGAACCCGGATCTCGCCGACGTGCACCTCACTGCACCGATCCCGGTCCAGTCGACGGCGGCGCCGATCGCGTCGCCCGTCGGACTGCAGTCCGGGCCGCCGGTCGGACGCCCGCCGCTCGACGAACCGGTGGACACAGCATCCGTCTCGCGCAGCGATACGCGACTGAACCCGAAGTACACGTTCGACAACTTCGTCATCGGGCAGTCCAACCGCTTCGCCCATGCCGCGGCGGTCGCGGTCGCCGAGGCGCCGGCCAAGGCGTACAACCCGCTCTTCATCTACGGCGACTCGGGTCTGGGCAAGACCCACCTCCTCCATGCGATCGGCGACTATGCGCTGAGCCTCTACGCCGGCATCCGCGTGCGGTACGTGTCGAGCGAGGAATTCACCAACGACTTCATCAACTCGATCGCCAACAACCGCGGCTCGGCGTTCCAGGCGCGGTACCGGGATGTCGACATCCTCCTGATCGACGACATCCAGTTCCTTCAGGGCCGCGCCGAGACGCAGGAAGCCTTCTTCCACACGTTCAATCAGCTCCACGATCACGACAAGCAGGTCGTGATCACGAGCGACGTGCCCCCGAAGCACCTCACCGGCTTCGAGGACCGCATGCGCAGCCGGTTCGAGTGGGGCCTCATCACCGACGTACAGGCGCCCGACCTCGAGACGCGTATCGCGATCCTCCGCAAGAAGGCACAGTCCGAGCGACTCCACATCCCCGACGAGGTCATGGAGTACATCGCCACCGTCGTGTCGAGCAACATCCGCGAGCTCGAGGGCGCACTGATCCGCGTCTCGGCCTTCGCGAGCCTGAACCGCTCGACGCTCGACATGTCGCTCGCCCAGACCGTCCTGCGCGACATCGTCGACCAGGACGACGCGAACGTCATCTCGCCGACCGACATCATCACGGCCACCGCGGCCTACTTCAAGCTCACGGTCGACGACCTCTACGGATCGAGCCGGTCGCAGTCCGTCGCCACCGCGCGTCAGATCGCCATGTACCTGTGTCGGGAGCGCACGAGTCTGTCCCTGCCCAAGATCGGGCAGCTGTTCGGCAACCGCGACCACACGACCGTGATGTACGCGTACAAGAAGATCAGCGAGCTCATGAAGGAGCGCCGCTCGATCTACAACCAGGTCACCGAGATCACCGCCCAGCTGGGCCGCAACGGTCGCTGAACCGTCCTCTACACCCCTCGAGGGGCCAGTGCGTCACGACGCGCTGGCCCCTCGTCGCATATGCCCGAAGAAGTTCTTGACACGCGCGGGGAGCAGGGCCAAGATTTCGGTTCTGCACAGTGTGGAAAACCTGTGGATAACTCTCTCAAGCTGCGGAAACTGCTGTGAACGAGCGGGGGAGACCTGTGGATGGATTGCGGAATCCACAGGTTTTGTCATTCGTCTTTCCGAGCGCTCTCCGGAGCGTCTCCACAACTCACAAGAGTGTGGTTTCCGTCTCCCGACTGGCAACGCGACAGTTGTCCACAGTTTCCACAGCCGTTAACACCATGACAAGAAATCTTTGTGATGAAACCCGTCCGATCACCTTTGCGGTGGACAAGCCCCGAGACGACAAGGCGGACTGGCAATCTCCGAGGCTGGCACTAGCATGAGAACCCCGAGCCCGCAGTCGAAGGGCCCGCTGCAGAGGGAGCGTTCGTGAAGTTCCACGTCAATCGCGATGTGTTCAGCGAAGCCGTATCGTTCGTCGTCAAACTCCTGCCGCAGCGCAACCCTCAGCCGATCCTCGCGGGCGTGCTGATCGAGGCATCCGCTGAAGGCCTCTCGCTCGCCGCGTTCGACTACGAAGCGTCCGCGCGCACCACGATCGAGGCGACCGTCGACGAGCCGGGAACGATCCTCGTCCACGGCCGCCTGCTCTCCGACATCGCCAGCCGCCTGCCGAACGCGCCGATCCAGATCGAGGTCGACGAAGACGGCGGCATCCTGCTCACCTGCGGCTCCGCGCGCTTCACCCTCGCCTCGATGCCAGTGCAGGAGTACCCCGCGATCCCGGAGGTCACCGGCGACTCCGGCCTCGTCCCCTCCGAGGACTTCGCCACCGCCATCGCGCAGGTCGCGTTCGCCGCGTCCCGCGACGACGTCACCCCCGTGCTCACCGGCGTGCAGCTCGAGGTATCGGGAACGAGCCTCAGTCTCGTCGCCACCGACCGCTACCGCGTCGCCCTCCGCGAGATCCCGTGGGACGGCGGCACCGCAGCGAGCGAAGAGTCGACGACCGCACTCGTGCCGGCGCGCACCCTCACCGAGGTCGGCAAGACGTTCGCGCACGGCGGCGACATCTCGATCGCCTTCTCCGGGTCGGGCGACCGCGAGATCATCGCCTTCACCGCCGGCAACAAGACCGTGACGTCGCTGCTCATCAAGGGCAACTTCCCCCCGGTTCGGCGACTGTTCCCCGAGCAGACCGAGCACCACGCGGTCGTCAACACCGCCGAGCTCGCCGAGGCCGTGCGCCGTGTGTCGCTCGTCCTCGACCGTTCGGCCCCGCTGCGTTTCACCTTCACGGCCGACAGCGTGTCGATGGATGCCTCGGGCACCGAGCAGGCTCGCGCCACCGAGTCCGTCGACGCGACGCTGCTCGGCGGCGACGAGGTCACCCTGGGTCTCAACCCCCAGTACCTGCTCGAGTCGCTCGGCGCCGTGAAGAGCGAGTTCGTGCGCATCACGTTCACCTCGAGCGACAACGCGAACAAGCTGAGCCCCGTGCTCATCACCCCGCAGACCTCGGTCGACCGCGCCGGTTCGGACTCGTTCCGCTACCTGCTGCAGCCCAACCTGCTGCTGCGCTGATCAGCCCGTCGTCGGAGCCGATCATTAGGCTTGTCCGGTGATCGTGGAGCACCTGAGTCTCGTCGACTTCCGCAACTACGCGGCCGCCGACGTCGAGCTCGGGCCCGGTCCGAACGTCTTCGTCGGCCGCAACGGTCAGGGCAAGACGAATCTCGCCGAAGCGATCGGCTTCTTCGCCACTCTGGGCTCGCATCGGGTCTCCAACGACGCGCCCATGGTGCGTGACGGGGCGGATGCCGCGATCATCCGCGCGCGACTGGCCCACGGCGAACGTCGCGTCCAGCTCGAAGCGCAGGTGAACCGGCAGGGCTCGAACAAGGCGCGGGTCAACGGGGCTCCGGTGAAACCGGCAGAGCTCCCTCGCTACGCGCAGGTCGTTCTCTTCGCCCCCGAAGATCTGCAGATCGTGCGCGGCGATCCGTCCGCGCGCCGCCGCTTCGCCGATCAGCTCCTGGTGCAGCGCACTCCACGGATGGCCGCAGTCTTGGCCGACTACGACCGCGTGCTCAAGCAGCGCACCGCGCTCCTCAAGTCGGCGAAGGCGCGCGGCATCCGCGGCGACGCCCTCTCGACCCTCGATGTCTGGGATGAGAAGCTCGTCTCCCTCGGCACCCAGCTCATCGCTGCGCGTCTCGCCCTCGCGACCGACCTGGCGACCCCACTCGCCGCGGCGTACACGGCGATCGCCGGTGCCGACCACAACCCCGAGATCGAGTGGGCGCTCTCGGTCGCGGGCGCCGACACCGATGAAGACGTGGACAGCGGCTCGGGTTCACCCGCATCGCTCAGTCCGACTTCCGATGGCGGACGGACGGATGCCTCGACCACCCGCATCGCCGAGCTCTTCCGTCAGGCGCTGGCGGCGAAGCGCACGTCCGAGCTCGAGCGCGGGCTCACGCTGGTGGGGCCGCACCGCGACGACCTGCTGCTGCGGATCCGGGGCCTTCCGGTGAAGGGGTACGCCTCGCACGGCGAGTCGTGGTCGGTCGCACTCTCGCTGCGGCTCGCGTCGGCGGAGCTGCTTCGGGCGGATTCGCGGCTCGGCGACCCCGTGCTCATCCTCGACGACGTCTTCGCCGAACTCGACACGGACCGCCGCGCACGCCTCGCGCACCTCGCGGCCGACTACGAGCAGGTCGTGGTCACCGCCGCGGTCGAGGGCGATGTCCCCGGCGAGCTCCGCGCGCGAATGGTGCGCGTCGAGGCGGGTCGCATCGTCGGACCCGTTGACGCGGAGGCCGGAGATGCCTGACCCATCGACAGGCTCAGGCGCCGCTCAGCCCGGGGACGCAGCATCCATGCCCGCGAAAGCTGCGCCGCTCGACCGCACGGCCGTCCCGGAGACGATCGCGACGTACCTGCGCCTGCGCGGACTCGAGCCCTCCGCCCGGTCGTACCGCAAGCGCCGGCGGCGCACCGAGGACGACGAGAACATCCCCTTCGCCCCGGGGCGCGACCCTCGCGGCGTCGGCGACGTGCTCGCCGATCTCACCCGCGAGGCCGGCTGGGACCCTCAGCTCGCGCGGGAGGACGTCGTCCGTGCGTGGGATCAGGTGGCCGGCGAGGACACCGCCAAGCACACCCGCCCGGTCGCGTTCTCGGACGGGACGCTCACCATCCAGGCCGACTCGACGGCGTGGGCGAAGCAGCTCCAGCTGATGCGCGCGCAGATCCTCTCGGAGATCGTCCGCCGGTACCCCGAGGCCGGGGTGGACGCGGTCCGCTTCATCGGGCCGGACGTCCCCTCCTGGAAATGGGGTCCCAGAACGATTCCAGGGCGCGGTCCGCGCGATACCTACGGATAAGCCACGTCGGGAGGCATCCAGGCGATTTTCATCCCCTTACAGGGGCGTAGAGCGCTGTGATCGGGCCGTTACCCGATAGACTGTCAGGGCCCGTGTCGAAGGATTTGGAGCCCTCGCGAAGATGACGTCTGACAACCCCGATAACGTTTCCGAGGAACCCGAAAAGCCCGCTCCGGCTCCCAACGGAACTCCCGGCGACTACGGGGCAGACGCCATCCAGGTGCTCGAGGGCCTCGAGGCCGTCCGCAAGCGCCCTGGCATGTACATCGGCTCGACCGGTGAGCGCGGCCTCCACCACCTCGTCTACGAGATCGTCGACAACTCCGTCGATGAGGCCCTCGCCGGCTACTGCGACACGATCAACGTCACGATCCTGCCCGACGGCGGCATCCGCTGCGTCGACAACGGCCGCGGCATCCCGGTCGACATCCACCGCACGGAGGGCAAGTCGACCGTCGAGGTCGTGCTGACCGTGCTCCACGCGGGCGGAAAGTTCGGCGGCGGCGGGTACGCGGTATCGGGTGGTCTCCACGGCGTCGGTTCGTCGGTCGTGAACGCGCTGTCGACGCGCCTCGAGGTCGAGGTGAAGCGCCAGGGGCACGTCTGGCGCCAGTCCTATCGCGACGGCGGGCAGCCGCAGGCGCCGCTGGCGAAGGGCGAGCCCACCGAAGAGACCGGAACGATCATCCAGTTCTGGCCTGACGACACGATCTTCGAGTCGGTCCACTTCGACTACGACACGCTGCGCACCCGGTTCCAGCAGACCGCGTTCCTCAACAAGGGCCTGCGCATCACGCTCTCCGACGAGCGCCCCGAGTCGACGTACGTGACGGATGCCGAGGGCGGAGGCTCCGAGGAGCGCCAGCCGTTCGACGACTTCCACTACGAGCGCGGTCTCGTCGACTACGTCGAGTACCTCAACAAGGTGCGCCACGCCGACGTCGTGAACGAGGAGATCATCGAGATCGAGTCGGAGGACACCGTCCGCCACATCTCGCTCGAACTCGCGATGCAGTGGACCTCGAGCTACACCGAGAACGTCTTCACCTTCGCGAACACGATCAACACCCACGAGGGCGGCACCCACGAAGAGGGCTTCCGCGCGGCGCTGACCACGCGCATCAACGCGTACGCGCGCGACAAGAACCTCCTGAAGGAGAAGGACGACAACCTCACCGGCGACGACATCCGCGAGGGCCTCACTGCCGTGATCTCGGTCAAGCTCTCCGAGCCGCAGTTCGAGGGGCAGACCAAGACCAAGCTCGGCAACACGGAGGCGAAGGCGTTCGTGCAGAAGGTCGTCGGCGACCAGCTCGCCGACTGGCTCGACCGCAACCCGGTGCAGGCCAAGCGCGTCATCACGAAGGCCGTCGACGCCGCGACCGCGCGCATGGCGGCCCGCAAGGCGCGCGAGACCGCGCGCCGCAAAAGCGTCTTCGAGTCCGCGGCGATGCCCGACAAGCTCAAGGACTGCACCAGCAAGGACCCGTCGATCAGCGAGATCTTCCTCGTCGAGGGAGACTCGGCCGGCGGCTCGGCGGTGCAGGGCCGCGACCCGCACACCCAGGCGATCCTGGCGCTGCGCGGCAAGATCCTCAACGTCGAGCGCGCGCGCCTCGACAAGGCGCTCGGCAACCGCGAGGTCCAGGCGATGATCCAGGCCTTCGGCACGGGCATCGGCGAGGACTTCGACATCGACAAGGCGCGGTATCACAAGATCGTGCTGATGGCGGATGCCGACGTCGACGGCCAGCACATCACCACGCTGCTGCTCACCATGCTGTTCCGCTACATGCGCGGGCTCATCGAGGCCGGCTTCGTGTACCTCGCGATGCCGCCGCTCTACCGCCTGAAGTGGACCAACTCCCCGCACGAGTACGTCTACTCCGACAAGGAGCGCGACGCGCTGCTCGCCGACGGCCTCGCGAACGGCAAGCGGATCCCCAAGGAGGGCATCCAGCGGTACAAGGGTCTCGGCGAGATGAACGCCAAGGAGCTGTGGGAGACCACGATGGACCACTCCACGCGCACGCTCCGCCAGGTGACGATCGACGACGCGGCCGCCGCGGACGAGATCTTCTCGGTGCTGATGGGCGAGGACGTCGAGTCGCGCCGCACGTTCATCCAGCGCAACGCCAAGGACGTCCGCTTCCTCGACATCTG
The DNA here is from genome assembly GCF_042266945.1 of Microbacterium sp. NPDC056057. Lineage (NCBI taxonomy): Bacteria > Bacillati > Actinomycetota > Actinomycetes > Micrococcales > Microbacteriaceae > Microbacterium > Microbacterium sp. NPDC056057. Next base: position 489,242 of record NZ_JBHJWS010000001.1, on the reverse strand, counting down.
ACCCTGCGTCGGGTCAAGACACCGCGGTTCACAAAGAAGACGAGATAGAAGACATGGCAGAAGACGAACGTCCCGACGCGAACGCCGAGCACGACCACGGCCGCATCGACCAGGTGGACCTGCAGCTCGAGATGCAGCGCAGCTACCTGGACTACGCGATGGCCGTCATCATCGGCCGCGCGCTGCCCGACGTGCGCGACGGCCTGAAGCCGGTGCACCGCCGCGTGATCTACGGCATGTACGACGGCGGGTTCCGTCCCGACAAGTCGTTCTCGAAGTGCGCGCGCGTCGTCGGCGAGGTCATGGGTCAGTATCACCCGCACGGTGACACCGCGATCTACGACGCCCTCGTCCGTCTCGTGCAGCCGTGGTCGTTGCGCTATCCGCTCGCGCAGGGTCAAGGCAACTTCGGCTCGCCCGGCAACATGGGCGCCGCCGCCCCGCGGTACACCGAGACCAAGATGGCTCAGCTCGCGCTCGAGATGGTGCGCGACATCGAAGAAGACACTGTCGACTTCCACGACAACTACGACGGTCAGACGCAGGAGCCGACGGTGCTCCCGGCGCGCTTCCCGAACCTGCTCGTCAACGGCTCCGTCGGCATCGCGGTCGGCATGGCGACCAACATCCCGCCGCACAACCTCCGCGAGGTGTCCGCCGGCGCACTGTGGGCGCTCGAGCACCCCGAGGCGTCGCGCGAAGAGCTGCTCGAGGCGCTCATGGAGCGCATCCCCGGTCCGGACTTCCCGACCGGCGCGCAGATCCTCGGCACCAAGGGCATCCGTGAGGCGTACCGCACCGGCCGCGGCTCGATCACGATGCGTGCCGTCGTGTCGATCGAAGAGATCCAGGGCCGCACCTGCCTGGTCATCACCGAGCTGCCGTACCAGGTCAACCCCGACAACCTCGCGGTCAAGATCGGCGACCTCGCGCGTGACGGCAAGATCACCGGCATCGCCGACATCCGCGACGAGACCTCGGACCGCACCGGTCAGCGCCTCGTGGTGGTGCTGAAGCGGGATGCCGTCGCCAAGGTCGTGCTGAACAACCTGTACAAGCACACCCAACTGCAGGAGAACTTCGGCGCCAACATGCTGGCGATCGTCGACAACGTGCCGCGCACGCTGTCGCTGGACGGCTTCGTCACTCTGTGGCTCGAGCACCAGATCGACGTCATCGTCCGCCGTACCAGCTACCGCCTGCGCAAGGCCGAAGAGCGCATGCACATCCTGCGCGGGTACCTGAAGGCGCTCGATGCGCTCGACGAGGTCATCGCGCTCATCCGCCGGTCGCCGAACGCGCAGGAGGCGAACGAGGGTCTGCAGAAGCTCCTCGACGTCGACGAAGCGCAGGCCGACGCGATCCTCCAGCTGCAGCTGCGCCGTCTCGCGGCCCTCGAGCGGCAGAAGATCATCGACGAGGCGGCAGAGCTCGAGCTGCAGATCGCCGACTACCGCGAGATCCTGGCCACGCCGCAGCGCCAGCGCGACATCATCCGCGAGGAGCTCACGGCGATCGTCGACAAGTTCGGCGACGAGCGCCGCACGCACATCCTCCACGGATTCGACGGCGACATGTCGATGGAAGACCTGATCCCCGAAGAGGAGATGGTCATCTCGGTCACGCGCGCCGGCTACATCAAGCGCACGCGCAGCGACAACTACCGCCAGCAGCACCGCGGCGGCAAGGGCGTCAAGGGTGCGCAGCTGCGCGCCGACGACGTCGTCGAGCACTTCTTCGTCACCACGACGCACCACTGGCTGCTGTTCTTCACCAACAAGGGCCGCGTATACCGCTCGAAGGCGTACGAGGTGCCGGAGGCCGGGCGTGACGCGAAGGGCCAGCACGTCGCCAACCTCCTGGCGCTGCAGCCCGATGAGGAGATCGCCCAGATCCTCGACATCCGCGACTACTCGGTCGCGACGTACCTCGTGCTCGCGACCCGCAGCGGCCTCGTCAAGAAGACGCGCCTCACCGAGTACGACACCAACCGCCAGGGCGGCATCATCGCCATCAAGCTCCGCGGGCAGGTGCCCGACGAGGGTGACGAGGCCGAGGCCGGCCCTGACGACGAGGTCGTCAGTGCGCTGCTGGTCGATGAGGGCGACGACATCCTCCTCATCAGCCGCCACGGCATGTCGCTGCGCTTCTCGGCGACCGATTCGGCGCTGCGCCCCATGGGCCGCTCGACCTCGGGCGTCAAGGGAATGGACTTCCGCGCCGGCGACAGCCTGCTGTCGGCATCCGTCGCCGCCGACGACGGGTACGTCTTCGTCGTGACCGAAGGCGGGTACGCGAAGCGCACGGCGGTCGACCAGTACCGCATGCAGAACCGCGGCGGACTGGGCATCAAGGTGGCCAAGCTGAGCGAGGATCGCGGCGATCTCGCGGGCGGTCTCATCGTCTCCGACGACGACGAGGTCTTGGTGGTTCTTGCCAGCGGCAAGGTGGTACGCTCTGCCGTGGCCGAGGTCCCCGCCAAGGGTAGAGACACGATGGGTGTCGTGTTCGCCCGATCCAGCGACGACGATCGCATCATCGCGATCGCGCGCAACGGCGAACGGGGCCTCGCAGAAGAATCCGAGGATGCAGCCACCGACGGCGCCGATGCAGCACCGTCGTCCGAGACCCCCCAGTCGACGGACACCCTCGGATCGGATGCCTCGCCCCCGACCCCCGAAGAGAGCACTGACGCATGAGCACGGTAGCCGACAAGCTCGCCAAGAAATCGAGTCACAAGACCAGCGCCAAGCAGGTTCGCCTGCGTCTGGTGTACGTGGACTTCTGGTCCGCGGTGAAGCTGTCGTTCCTCGCCGCGATCGCCATCGCGGTGGTGACGGTGGTGGCCTTCGTGATGGTCTTCCTGGTGGTGCAGACCACCGGCCTGATCGCGAAGGCCGACGAGTTCTTCTCGAGCTTCTCCGACGGCAGCATCCTGCTGTCGCAGTTCGTGAGCTTCCCGCAGGTGCTGGCCTTCTCGGCGGTCGTCGCCATCCTGAACCTCGTGGTCGTGACGGTGCTCGGCGCCGTGATCGCGGGCATCTACAACCTTGCGGTCAAGGTGACGGGCGGCCTGCTGGTCGGCTTCACCTCGAACTGACGCACGACGCCCGAGCGCCGGCATCCGTGGATTCGATCCCGGATGACGGCGCTCGGCGTTTGTGCGTCAAACCACCGTGGTCCCGAGCAGCGTGCCGATGAGCCACGTCGCGACGAGGGCCAGCGCGCCGCCGATGACGAGGCGGATCGCGGCCCGCCCCTTCGCCGCGCCGCCGAGGTGCGCCGAGACCGTGCCCGTGACGGCCAGAGCGATGAGCACCGCCACGAAGGTGACCGGCACGCGCCACTCCGGCGGCGGGAGCAGGATCGCGAGGAACGGCAGCAGCGCGCCGAGCGTGAACGAGATGGCTGACGAGATCGCCGCGTGCCACGGGTTCACGAGGTCGTTCTGGTCGATGTGCAGCTCGACCTCGAGGTGGGCCGACAGCGCGTCGTGTGCGGTCAGCTCGAGGGCGACCTGACGAGCCGTGGCATCCGACAGTCCCCGGTCGCGGTAGAGCTGGGTGAGCTCGTCGAGCTCCTCCTCGGGCATGTCGCGCAGTTCCCCGCGCTCTTTGGTGATCAGCGCCCGCTCCGAGTCACGCTGACTGCTCACCGAGACGTACTCGCCGAGCGCCATCGAGATGGCACCGCCCACGAGGCCGGCGATGCCGGCGGTGAACAGTGCCGCGGTGTCGGTCGTCGCGCCTGCGACGCCGACGACCAGCGCCGCGACCGAGACGATGCCGTCGTTCGCGCCCAGAACACCGGCGCGGAGCCAGTTGAGGCGCTCCCCCAGCCGGACCCCGTGCGGTTCACCAGGATGGGAAATCTCTGTCACGACCCCAGTCAACCAGCCCGATTCGGTGATTCGCGATTCGTCGGGTAAAGTCTTGGAGGTTGCGGAGCGCAGTTTCCGCAGCAGACGGGGCTATAGCTCAGGCGGTTAGAGCGCTTCACTGATAATGAAGAGGTCCCAGGTTCAAGTCCTGGTAGCCCCACCGTAAGCCCCGGGGCCTTAGCTCAGTTGGTAGAGCGCCTGCTTTGCAAGCAGGATGTCAGGAGTTCGAATCTCCTAGGCTCCACAGCCACGAAGCCGGTTCCGAGAGGGACCGGCTTCTTGCGTTCGTCCACGAGCCCCGCGCAGTTAGGGTGAAGCATGGACCTGCGCGTCGCGGCCTACGCGGTGATCATGGACGATCACGACCGTATCCTGCTCGCCCACTGGAACGAGGGCCGTCGCGCCGCGTGGACGATGCCCGGCGGCGGCCTCGAGCCCGGCGAGGACCCCGAGAGCGCCGCGCGCCGCGAGGTCAAGGAAGAGACCGGCTACCGGGTCGAGCTCGACGGGCTCCTCGGCATCCATTCCCGCGTGATCCCGCCGGGGCGCCGCCTCAAGCCCGGCGCGGACCTGCCGCTGCACACGCTGCGCATCGTCTACCGTGCCCGCATCACCGGCGGGCGACTGCGCAACGAGACCGACGGGTCGACGGATCGCGCCGAGTGGTTCACGCTCCCCGAGGTCCGCGCGCTGCAGCGCGTCAAACTCGTCGACATCGCCCTCGAGATGGCAGGGATCGAGTTGCCGTCCCCGGACTGAGGGATGCCGTCAGTCGATGGGCTGCGAGATGTCGGCGACCGTCGCGCCGTAGGCGGCGATGAGCGCGTCGGCGTCGACGAACATGCTGTAGCCGTGGGCGCCGGCCCCCATCGCGATGCGCTGCCCCGCGATCTCGGCGTCGGCGTAGATCGGCCAGTCGTGCGTGCTGCCGAGCGGCACGATGGTCCCCCGCTCGTAGCCCGTCGCCGCGAGAGCGCGGGCAGGATCCGGCAGCTGGAGCTTGTTCACGCCGACGATGGCGCGGAGCTTCGGCCATGAGATCGCACGGTCGCCCGGGATCAGGGCGAACAGATAGGTGTCGTCGCTGCGCTTGACGACCAGCGTCTTCACGATGCCCGACGGCGGGATGCCGAGGATCGCGGCAGCCTCCGGCAGGCTGTTCGCCGCCGGACGCTCCCGGATCTCGACCTCGAGGCCGCGCTCGGCCGCCGCCGCGCGAACGCGGTCGACGCCCGTCAGAGCCTCACCCGTGGTGGGCTCAGGCATCCGGTGCGCGCAGCGGGTCGTCCGCGACCCAGAGCTCGTCATCGGCGCGCAGCGTCTGCCACGCGGCGTACAGCACGCCCACCGCGGCGGCGATGCCGAGGATGATGGCGATCACGCCGCCGGCGCCGATGCCCTTCTTCGCCGGAACCGGCGCGGCCTTCGCCCACGACGACGGCACGGTGAACCCGCGTCCGGCGGCGAGGTGCGAGCGCTGCTCGTTGGCGGCGTCCCACACCGACAGGGCGGAGCCGACGACGGCGCCCGCTGCGGGGATGACCGTGTTGTTCACGACCTTCTTGCCCTTGTCGACATAGGGGGCGGCGTACTTGTCGTACCCGGCCTGCACCTGCGGCTTGACCTGCTCGCGACCGTAGTGACCGAGCTGACGGCTCGCCTCGCGGGCGACGGTCGCGGCCTCCCCGACCAGAACCTGCTGGGCCTCCCAGAGGTTTCCGGCCTGCTTCTGCAGCTTCTCGAGTTCCTTCTTGCGCTTGCGGCTGACGCTCACGGTTGCCCTCCCTGTGGTGGGGATGTCGGTCTCTTCATCATCTTGCCAGACCACCGCTGAGACGGGAGGGGTTGCAGGGAACTCTGAGACAATGTAGGAATGCCGCTTCACACAGCTGTCGCAACGATCCACACCAACTACGGCGACATCGTCGTCAACCTGTTCGGCGACCAGGCTCCTCGCACCGTGCAGAACTTCGTCGGCCTGTCCGACGGTTCGCAGGCGTGGACGCACCCGGCGACCGGCAAGCCGGGCGAAGGCCCGCTGTACAAGGACGTCATCTTCCACCGCATCATCTCGGGCTTCATGATCCAGGGCGGCGACCCGCTCGGTCAGGGCGTGGGCGGTCCGGGCTACAACTTCAACGACGAGATCAGCGGCGAGCTCACCTTCACCGCTCCCTACAAGCTCGCCATGGCGAACGCGGGTCTGCGCCGCAACGCGATCACCGGCCAGCCCGAGGGCACCAACGGCTCGCAGTTCTTCATCACCGTCCCCGGCCAGGGCGGCCGCGGACCGGAGTGGCTGCAGGGCAAGCACACGATCTTCGGCGAGGTCGTCGACGATGCATCGAAGGCCGTCGTCGACACGATCGCCGAGGTGCCGACGGCGGCGGGCGACCGCCCGGTCGAGCCCGTCGTCATCGAGTCGATCGACGTCGCCGCGGTCTGAGCGCGAGCGTCATCGGGCCCGGGGCGGCGACTGCTGCCCCGGGCCATCCGCATCCCTGAGCCCAGGCGAGACAGAGACGGGTCCCCCGTGAGCACGCAGGACTTCCAGCGCAACCGCGACAACTTCTGCTACCGGCATCCCGACCGGCAGAGCTTCGTGCTGTGCCAGCGGTGCCTGCGCACGATCTGCCCGGAGTGCCAGACGCAGGGCGCCGTCGGGGTCATCTGCCCGGAGTGCCTCCGCGACCAGCAGAAGGCGCAGTCGCCGGCGCAGAAGAAGGCCGAACGGCGGTGGTCGCGCCCTCGTGCGATGTCGGCGTCCTCCGGCCGGCCCATCGTGACCTACTCGATCATCGCGATCACGGCCTTCGTCTACCTCCTCACGCTCATCCCGGGCGTCGGCGGCGCCATCCAGGACGCGCTGTACTACTGGGCGCCGCTGCTCTACCCCGAGTTCCGGGGCACCTCCCAGCCCTGGCGTCTGCTCACCGTCGCTCTGGTGCATTCGGGCATCTGGCATGTGGGACTCAACATGCTCGCCCTGTGGATGATCGGACGCAGTCTCGAGCCGCTCCTCGGCCGCTGGCGCTTCCTCACGCTCTACCTCCTGAGCGCACTCGGCGGCTCGGTCGCCGTCACGCTCCTGTCGTTCACGACGCCCGTGGTCGGGGCATCCGGAGCCATCTTCGGCCTCTTCGGAGCGCTCCTGGTCATCGGCCGGCACATCGGCGCGAACATCGCCGGCATCGCGCTCGTGCTCGGAATCAACCTCGTGATCGGGTTCATTCCCGGATTCAACGTCTCGTGGCAGGCGCACGTCGGCGGGCTCGTCGTCGGTCTGCTCGTGGCATTCATCTACACGCGCACGCGCGCCGTCCGCCAGCGCGGACTGCAGATCGGGCTGCTCGTCGCGGTCGGCGCGGGACTCGTGGCGCTCTTGTTCGTGCCGGTCTTCTTTCCGGCGCTCGTGATCCTCTGAACAGAGTTATCCACAGGCTCATCCACACCCTGGGGAGAATCACACCGGTGTAATTCACAGATGTTAACAGACTTGTTAACAACTCCGGATCGGCCGGATCCGCAGCATCCGGACACGGAAAAACCCCGGTCGTCGTAGACCGGGGTTTCTCTTTCGAAGTGTCGCTTATCGCCAGCGCGTCGTCATCAGGAAGCCGATGAAGGCGATGCCGAAGCCGATCACGAGGTTCCATGCCCCGATGTCGGGGATCGGGAACGCCATGCCGCTCAGGTAGAAGACGAGGATCCACACCAGACCGATGAGCATCAGTCCGATCATGATCGGCTTGAACCACACCGGGTTGGGTGCGGCTTCGCCTTCTGCGCGCTCGACGAGCGAGTCGTCGTCTTTGCCGGGTCGTGCCATGCACAAGAGTCTAACTGCCAGCCACGCCACAGCCCGCCCTGATTAGAATCCACCTGTGGATGACGCGCTGCCCGGCCCGAGGCGAGCTGCCCGCGGGACTCGAACCCCGCGTCGGCGCACGTCGGTCGTCGGCGTCATCGGCGAGGTCCTGATCACCGCCGGCGTCATCGTGCTCCTCTACGTCGTGTGGCAGCTCTGGGTGGGCGACCTCATCTATGGCGCCGAGCGCAACGCCGAGGGCACGGAGCTCTCGCAGGAGTGGCAGGCGCAGTACGAGGAGCAGAGTCCCGCACCCGCGCCGACGGACGCCGGCACCGACCCCGAGGTGGTGCCCGTCACTGCGCCTCCGCCCGTGCTCACCGAGCCCGCCGACGGACAGACGTTCGCCATCATGCGGATCCCGCGGTTCGGCGCGGACTACGCCGTGCCGATGGCCGGCGGCGTCACACGCGCCCGTACGCTCGACCCCATCGGGATCGGGCACTACCCCGGAACGAAGATGCCGGGCGAGGCCGGCAACTTCGCCCTTGCCGCGCACCGCACCACGTGGGGCAAGCCCTTCAACCGCATCGCCGATCTGCACGTCGGCGACGCGATCGTCGTCGAGACGCAGGAGGGCTGGTACACGTACCGCTTCCGCACGCTCCAGTACGTCAAGCCGAACGAGGTCGAGGTGCTCCTGCCGGTGCCGCAGCAGATGGACGTCCCCGCAGGCACCGCCTACATCACGCTGACCAGCTGCAGCCCGATGTACGCGATGACCGAGCGCATCGTGGCGTACGGCGTGTTCGAGTCGTTCACCCCCCGCACGGCGTCGGGCGAGGAGCCTGCCTCCCTCCAGGCGGTGGCCTGATGTACGCGGGTCTGTGGCGGATCCTCCCCGGCCCGTGGTGGGTGCGGGTCCTCATCCTGCTCGTGCTGATCGCCGCGGTCCTGTACGGCCTCCTCTTCTACGCCTTCCCGTGGGTCAGTCAGTTCGTGAACCCGCAGGAGGTCACGGTCACCCTGCCCGGGGCGTCGACTCTCACGTCGCTGTCGTGACCGACCGCTCCACGTCGGCGCCGATCCTCGTCGTCGACAACCACGACAGCTTCGTGCACACCCTGATCGGGTACCTTCACGAACTCGGCGCCGACACCGACCTCGTCGAGGCGGATGCCCTCACCGATCCGTCGCGCGACGTCGCGGGCCGGCCGGGTGTCCTCGTCTCCCCCGGCCCCGGCACTCCCGCCGACGCCGGCGCGTCGATCGAGGTGGTCCGCGCGGCGGCGGCCGGCGGCATCCCTCTCCTGGGTGTCTGTCTCGGTCACCAGGCGATCGGCGAGGCGTACGGAGCCACGGTCGATCACGCGCCCGAGCTCATGCACGGCATGACCTCGCTCGTGCACCACGACGGCTCGCTCCTGTACACCGGGCTGCCCGACCCGTTCACGGCCACGCGCTACCACTCGCTCGCGATCGTGCCCGAGACGCTCCCCGACGACCTCGTCGTCACGAGTCGCACGGCGAGCGGGGTGATCATGGGCGTCGCCCACCGGACCGCGCCGATCCTCGGGGTGCAGTTCCACCCCGAGAGCGTGCTGACCGAGGGCGGCTACCGCCTGCTCGGCAACTGGCTCGCATCGATCGGATACACGGATGCCGCGTCCCGCGGCGCTGCGCTGAGCCCGAGGCGCTGACGCCCGGGGTCGCGAGCCCTGCGGGTCAGGCGCCCGTGCAGTAGGTCAGCGTGATCTCGGAGTGGACCGGGACGTCACCCGGCGTGAGGGACTGCGACGACACCGTCGGCGGGGTGGAGCCCGCGCAGCTCGGGTCCTCCGCCGGGATCACCGTGAGGCCGAGGCTCTCGAGCTCACGAGTCGCCGCATCGACGGTGTAGCCGCGCACGTCGTTGATGGCCACGCGGCCCGAGGCGACGACGAGGTTCACCATCGTGCCGGTGGGCACGCTCGCCCCGTCGACGGGGTTGCTCGAGATCACCGTGCCGGCGGCGAGATCCTTGTCGTTCTGCTGCGTGACGGTGCCCAGCTGCAGCCCGGCGCCGGTGATGGCCGAGGTCGCGGCATCCTGTCCGAGGCCGGTGAGCGTCGGAACCGTCGACATCTGCTGCCCGGTCGACACGTAGACCTTCACCTGCTGATCGGGCGTGACGGAGGTCCCCGCCTCGGGATCGGTGCGGATGACGTTGCCCGCGGCGACGTCGGTGCTCTCCTCGTCCACGCGGATCGCGCGGAGGTCCGATTCGGCGAGGGTGTCGTTCGCGCGCTCGTAGGTCATGCCCGACACGTTGGGCACCTCGCGCACGTTGCCCGGGAGGTCGTCGCGCGGCTGGATCGTGAGCACCCAGAACAGCAGGGAGATGAGCAGCACGGCGAGCAGCGCCACGCCCGCCCAGATCCACGCCACCGGCGGACCGGCCTGCGTGCGCTTCATCGTGGTGTCGGTGCTGAGCTGGCGGAGCGATCGCGCGGTCTCGGCGGCCTGCCGCGGGTTGGGCCCGTACAGCTCGCTCGTGAGGGCGCCCACCTGGCGCTTGGAGGGCTGCCGGCCGTCGACCGTCGCGTCGAGGGCCTCGCGGAAGCCTGCGGCGTCCTGGTAGCGCTGGAACGGGTCCTTCGCGAGGGCGCGCAGGGCGACCGTGTCCAGTGCCCGGGGCACCGTGTCGTTGACCTCGGACGGCGGCACCGGCGCCTCGCTGACGTGCTGGTACGCCACCGCGACGGGCGACTCGCCGCGGAACGGCTGGCGCCCGGTGAGGAGCTCGTACAGCACCACACCCGTCGAGTACACGTCGGCGCGGGCGTCGACCGGCTCGCCCTTTGCCTGCTCGGGCGAGAAGTACGCGGCGGTGCCGAGGATCTGGGTCGTCTCGGCGACCGTCGACGACGAGTCCGACACCGCGCGCGCGATGCCGAAGTCCATCACCTTGACCTGGCCGGCGTCGGTGACCATGACGTTGCCCGGCTTGATGTCGCGGTGCACCACACCGGCGCGGTGCGAGTATTCGAGGGCCTCGAGGATCCCGTCGACGTAGCGCACGGCATCCGTCACCGGAACCGGGCCCGCGGAGATGATCTCCTTGAGGAGCCGGCCCTTGACGAGCTCCATGACGATGAAGGGCACCGGACGCACCGTGCCGTCCGGAGCGGTCAGGGAGTCCTCGCCCGCGTCGTAGACGCGCACGATCGTCGGATGGGCCATGCGCGAGGCAGCCTGCGCCTCGAGGCGGAACCGCGTGCGGAACGCGTTGTCGTCGGCGAGCTCGCGGTCGAGGATCTTGATCGCGACCTCGCGGCCGAGCGTGAGGTCGTAGCCGCGAAAGACGCTCGCCATGCCGCCCCGGCCGATCGGCTCATCGATGCGATAGCGCCCCGAAAGCACGCGCGGCTCAGTTGTCACGGTCACTCCCTGCCTGGAACATCAGCCACACTAGCCGAGCCCGAGCGGGTCGCACGTGCCGTACGACCCGCTCGGAGGACTCACTCAGCCAAGCTCACGGCGTGGGCGTCGGGATCGGGGCAGCGGCCTCGATCAGCACGGTCGCCTCGCCGGATGCGCCCGACGTGCGGTTGCCCGCCGTGCCGCCGCTGCAGGTGACGGTGTACGTGACGATCACGGTCTGACCGGCCGTATCGCCCGCCGTCACCGTCGCGCTGCGCGCGTTCTGCGGGAAGTTCGGGCCGTTGGCGATCGTGCCGTTCTGCACCGTGAAGGTGTAAGAACTCACCGAGCCGGTGCCGGAGGGGCACGTGTAGCCGTCCCACATCACGGTGAGCGGGTCGCCGGGCTCGACCGTCGCCGGTGATCCCTGGAACGTCGGGGTCGAGGGCGCCGGCATCGGGGTCTGACCGGCGTACGCCGTCAGCTCGATGATCGTGCCCTTCGGCACGTTGCCCGTCGGCGAGACGCTGTAGATCTTGCCCACGCTGCCCTCGTCGGGCGCGGCGTTGCCCTCCTGGCAGCTCGCCCCGAGTCCGATCGCGTCGAGCGCGGCCGACGCGGCGGCGCAGTCCTTGCCGACGTAGTCGTCCGCGACGACGTTCGCCGTGGTCGGCGTCGGCGTCGGCGTGTCGGTCGGCGTCGCGGACGGCGACGCAGACGACTTCGTCGGGTCGGGCGCGGGCTCGTTGCCCGAGTTCGCGACCACGGCCCAGATCGTTCCGATCAGCACGAGCAGCAGCAGCGCGATGAGCGCGATCAGCGGCCACGTCCACGGGCTGCGCTTCTTCTTCTCGGTCGTCTCTTCGGCGGGCTCCTCGCCCGGAGCGGGCATGAGTCGGGTCGCCGCGGAGGTGTCGGAGCCGGAGGCGAGCAGCTGCGTGGCGGCGTCGCCTGCGGCCGCGGCGCCCGCGATCGCCGGGACGGCTGCGGCGGCGGCCGCGATATCGCCGCGGCGGAGAGCCGTGGCGGCGCGCGCGACGGCGGCAGCCGACGCGGGGCGCTCCTCGGGCTTCTTGGCGATCATCGCCATGACGAGGTTCTGCACCGGGACGGCGACTGTCGCCGGCAGCGCGGGCGGCTGCTCGTTGATCTGCGCCATCGCGATCGCGACCTGCGACTCGCCCGTGAACGGACGCTTGCCAGCGAGGCACTCGTACGCGACGATGCCGAGCGAGTAGATGTCGGTGGCCGGGGAAGCCGGGTGCCCCGACGCCTGCTCGGGCGACAGGTACTGGACCGTGCCCATGACCTGGCCGGTGGCGGTCAGCGGCACCTGGTCGGCGATGCGCGCGATGCCGAAGTCGGTGATCTTCACGCGCCCGTCGGGCGTGATGAGGAGGTTCCCGGGCTTGATGTCGCGGTGCACGAGGCCCGCGGCGTGCGCGGCCTGCAGTGCGGCGGACGTCTGCGCGACGATGTCGAGCGTCTTGTCGGTCGACAGGGAGCCGTCGCGCTCGAGGATCGTCGACAGCGCCTCGCCGGGGACGAGCTCCATCACGAGGAAGGCGCTGCCGTTCTCCTCGCCGTAGTCGAACACGCTGGCGATGCCCTCGTGGTTGACGAGCGCCGCGTGGCGGGCTTCGGCACGGAAGCGCTCCAGGAAGCCCGGATCGCCCATGTACTCGTCTTTGAGGATCTTGATGGCGACAGTTCGTCCGATGACGTGGTCTGTCGCCTCCCACACCTCGCCCATGCCGCCGATCGCTATGCGCGAATCGAGTTCGTAACGGCCGCCGAAGGTCACGCCCTGCGTCGGTCTCATCGTCCCAGCACCGCCTCCATGACCTTCTTCGCGATAGGAGCGGCGATGGTGTTGCCGCTGCCCGATTGTCCTTGCCTGCCGCCGTCTTCGACGACCACGGCGACGGCGACCTCGGGGTTGTCGGCGGGTGCGAACCCGGTGAACCAGAGCGTGTACGGCTCATCGCCCGTGTTCTCCGCGGTACCCGTCTTTCCGGCCACGTCGACCCCGTCTATTCTTGCACCCGACGCAGCACCGTCACTGACATTGGCGACCATCATCGCCACCAGCTCGTCCGCCAGTCCCGTGTCGAGGGCACGCCCGAATTCACTGTCGTCGAAGGTCTTCTGAACGGACAGATCCGGGCCGATCACACGATCCACCATGCGCGGGTTCATCACGATCCCGCCGTTCGCGATGCCGGCCGACACCATCGCCATCTGCAGGGGCGTCGCCGTGACCTGACCCTGGCCGAAGCCGCTCAGCGCGGTCTGCGCGTCGTCCTGGATCGTGCGCGGATAGCCCGAGGGCGTGGAGATGAGCGGCAGCTCGAACGACAGATTGAAGCCGTACTTCTCGGCCTCTTCGCGGATCGCGGTGTCGCCGAGCTCGACGGCGAGCTCCGCGAACGGGATGTTGCAGCTCAGCCGCAGCGCGTCGGCGAGGGTGACGGTGTCGCCGCCGCCGCACGTGCCGCCGCTCGCGTTGTGCACCACGCTCGACGACTGCGGCAGCTGGTAGGTCGCGGGGTTCGGGAGCGTCGACGCGGGCGTGTAGTCGCCCGAGGCGAGAGCCGCGGAGGCGACGACGAGCTTGAAGGTCGAGCCCGGCGGGTTGAGGTCGCCGGCGATCGCGCGGTTCGACAGCGGCTTGCCCGGGTCGGCGACCAGCGCGTCGTACGCGGCGTTCACCTCGCCGGTGGCGTGCGAGGCCAGCACGTTCGTGTCGTAGCTGGGGCTGGTCACCATCGCCAGGATGCGGCCCGTCGACGGCTCGATCGCGATGACGCCGCCCTGCAGGTCGCCCAGCGCTTCGTAGGCCGCGCGCTGCACGTCGGCGTCGAGCGACAGCACGACGTTCGAGCCGCGCGGCGGCTGCCCGGTGAAGATGCGCTCCACGCGCGACAGGAACTGTGATCCCGCCGTGCCGCTGAGCTCCTGGTTCATCGCCTGCTCGATGCCGGTCGCCGAGTTCAGGGCGGGATTGATGTAGCCGGTGACGGGCGCCCACATGTCGGCATCCGTGTACACGCGCTGCCAGCTGTACAGGTCGCCGGACGGCACCGACGACGCGATGGCCGAACCGCTCGCGATGATGGATCCGCGCTGGACCTCGTACGAGTCGTAGAGCGCCCGGCGGTTCGCGGGGTTCGCGGCGAGCTCGTCGGTCTGGATCACCTGGATCCAGCTCGTCGAGCCGAACAGCGCGAGGAACATGATCAGCATCAGGATGCTGAGCCGCCTCAGTTCTTTCGTCATCTAGCCGATCACCACCCTCGGCCGGCTGCGGACGGCATCCGAGATGCGCAGCAGCAGGGCGACGATGATCCAGTTCGCCACCAGCGACGAACCGCCGGCCGCGAGGAACGGTGTCGTCAGGCCGGTGAGCGGGATGAGACGCGTCACGCCGCCGACCATGATGAAGACCTGCAGCGCGATCGTGAACGAGAGGCCGGTCGCGAGGAGCTTGCCGAAGTCGTCCTGCCCGGCGAGGCCGATGCGGATGCCGCGGCTCGTGAACACCATGTACAGGCACAGGATCGCGAAGACGCCGATGAGCCCGAGCTCTTCGCCCAGCGCCGGGAGGATGTAGTCGCTCTCCGCGACGGGCGTGAGGTACGGCCGCCCCTGGCCGAGGCCGGTGCCGAGCAGTCCGCCGTTCGCCATGCCGAAGATGCCGTTGACGAGCTGGTAGCTCGAGTTGTCCATCAGCTCCGGGTTGAACGCGTCGAGCCAGTTGTTGAACCGTGCGCCGACGTACGGCAGGATCCGCGACGCGAGGAACGCGCCCGAGACCGCGAGCACGACGCCGATGAGCACCCAGCTGGTCTTGCCCGTGGCGACGTAGAGCATCGCGACGAACATGCCGAAGATGAGCACACCGGTTCCGAGGTCGCGCTGCAGCACGATGATGCCGAGCGACACGAGCCAGATCACGAGCAGCGGGCCGAGCTCGCGGGCGCGCGGCCAGGTCATGCCGAGGAAGCGCGTGCCCGTCGAGGTCAGGCTCTCGCGCGTGCGGACGAGATAGCCCGCGAAGAAGATGCCGAGCGCGATCTTCGCGAGCTCACCCGGCTGGAACGTGAAGAAGCCGAAGTCGACCCACACGTCGGCGTTGCCGCCGCCGCTGAGGCCCGGGATCACGGGCAGGATCAGCAGCACGATGCCGACGAAGCCGAAGATGTACGTGTACCGGAACAGCACGCGGTAGTTCTTGAGGAACAGCACCACGAGGATCGCCGCGACCAGCGCGATCGCCGCCCACGCGAGCTGCCGCGTCGAGAACGCGTCCCACCCGTGGCGGTCCCAGTACAGGTCGAGCCGGTAGATCATCGCGAGACCGAGCCCGGTGAGAAGCGTCGCGATCGGGACCACGAACGGATCGGCGGCACGGGCGCGCAGGCGCAGCAGGATGTGCAGCGCGATGACCAGGGCGGTGAGCCCGCCGCAGTAGACGAGGAACGTCCAGTCGATCACGCCCTCGGAGCCGAGCTGCACGAGCGCGATCGCCGAGCCGTTGATCGCGAACGCGAAGATCAGCAGCGCCAGCTCGCGGTTGCGCTGCGTCTGCGGAACCCTGATGCGGCGGAGGGCCCGCACCACGGCGGTGTCGGTCGAGACCGCGTCGGTCGGCGTGCCTGTGGAGGCGCTCATCCGCCGCCTCCCGCCAGGTCGCTGATTCCCGACACGATCTGCCGCGCGTGCGACAGGGAGTTCGCCGAGATGGTCTGCTCCACCGTCGCACGGGCGAAGTCCGAGAGCGAATCGAGCGGGATCCCGGTGTCTTCGTACGGGGTCGACAGTGAGATCGGCCCGATGCCCTGCTGCACGCCCTGGTAGATGACGACGGTGTCCTCGTCGGCGCCGACGTAATACCGGGTCTGCGTCCACTGATAGCCGATCCAGGCGGCTCCGGCGATGATCACGAGCACGAGCGCGACGCCGGCGATCCAGCCGACGCGGCGGCGACGTGCCCGTCGGCGGTCCTCCTCGATGAGCTCCTCGAGGAACTCCGGCGCCGGCTCGAAGTGCGTCGGCTCGTTCGCCGCCTGGCGGTTCGGGTGCAGCCAGCTCGAACGCCGCGGCGCGGCCGCGGGCACCTCGACGCCGACCGGGTTGGACGCGGAGCCCACGATGGTGGGCGTTCCCGAGAAGAGCGGATGCTGCCCGCCGACGTCGACGATGACGATCGTGACGTTGTCGGGGGCGCCGCCGTCCAGCGCCTGCTTCAGCAGGTTGTCGGCCGTGCGTCCCGGGGCGAGACCCAGCCCGAGCGCCTTGGACGTGTGAGGGTCGTCGACCACGCCCGACAGGCCGTCCGAGCACAGCAGCCAGCGGTCGCCGGGCTGGGTCGGCATGATGAACGTGTCGAGCTCGGGGTCGGTGTCCATGTCGCCGAGCACGCGCATGAGCACCGAGCGGCGGGGGTGGTACCGCGCCTCTTCGGGCGTGATGCGGCCCGAGTCGACGAGGCGCTGCACGAAGGTGTGGTCCGTGGTGATCTGCGTGAGGGCGCCGTCGCGGTACAGGTAGATGCGCGAGTCGCCGATGTGGGCGATCACGGCGTAGTCGTCCACCATGATCAGCGCGCTGACCGTGGTGCCCATGCCGGCCAGCTCCGGCCGGACGCCGACCGTGTCGACGAGGTCGACCGCGGCATCCGAGATCGCGTCGCGCAGCGCCCGCTCCGCCTCGGAGGTCGAGTCGAACGGGCGGTCGAGACCCTCCAGACGCGAGATCGCGAGGCTCGAGGCGACGTCGCCGCCGGCGTGACCGCCCATGCCGTCGGCCACGACGAACAGGTTGGAGCCGGCGTACCCGGAGTCCTGGTTGTTGGAGCGCACCTTGCCGGTGTGCGAGATCGCGGCGCTCGAGCCCTGGAAGACCATGTGCGAGGGGTCCGCCCGCTACTTCCGCAGCTCGAACGTCGTCGCGCCGACCTTGATCGGGGCGCCGAGGTTCACGGGGACCGGGGCGGTCACACGGGCACCGTCGTGCCACGTGCCGTTCGTCGAGTCGAGATCCTGGATCATCCACTGGTCGCCCCAGAGCACCAGGCGTGCGTGGTGGCTCGACGTGTAGTCGTCGCGCACGACGAGTCCCGACTCGCTCGAGCGGCCGATCGTGAGCGGCTCGTTCCCCAGCGGGAGCTCGAGGCCGGTCTTGGGTCCGCTCGTGATCACGATGCGCGACGCGGTGGCGGTCGTGGCGGGTCCGCCGGGCTTGGTCACCGGAGCGGGCGCCGCCGGCGCGACGGGCGCGGTCGCCGACGAAGCGGCGGCAGCCGACGCCACCGGCGCGCCCGCTGCGGCGGCCGCAGCATCCGGCATCCGCCTCACCTTCACACCGAACAGGTCGGCGCGCAGCGAGTAGACGACGGCGAAGACGAACGCCCACAGCAGCACCAGGAACCCGATGCGCAGCAGCAGCAGGGTGAGCTCGCTCATGCCAGCGGGCCCCTCTCCTGCGCGTCGAATGCCCTCGTGGCATCGTCGACGGATGCTGCGGGCCGCGGCGCGCTCGCCTGTGCGACGACGCGGAACACGATGTCGGTGCGGCCGATGCGCACGGTCGCGTCGGGCGGGAGCGCCGCCTCGGTCACCTTGCGGCCGTCGAGCATCGTGCCGTTGGTCGAGCCCAGATCACGCACCATGGCGCGTTCGCCGTCCCACAGGATCTCGACGTGCTTGCGGCTGGTGCCCGAGTCGGCGACCGTGATGTCGGCGTCGCTGCCGCGGCCGATGACCGTGCGCGACTTCGTCAGCGGGATGCGACGGCCTTCGACGTCGACGACGCCGCGCCACGAGACGCGGCCGCCCTGCGCCGTCGACGACTCGACGCGGAGGGTGCCGGTCGACAGCTCCTCGTCGCGGCGGATCGCGATCGTCACCGGACCTGCGAATGAGTACCCCTGTGCCTTGGCGTGTGCGTGGACGAGCGTGTCGAGCTCGTGCAGGAGCGCATCGCCGAGCGCCGAGATGCGGTCGTCGTCGGCGGGCGACAGGCGCACCGTGAACGTGTTCGGCGCGAGGATGCGGTCGCGGCTGACGACCGCAGCCTTCTTGTCGAGTTCGCTGCGCAGGGCCGATGCGATCTCGACAGGCTGAATGCCGCTGCGGAAGGTCTTGGCGAACGCGCTGTTGACTGCGCGCTCCAGACCTTTCTCGAAGCTGTCAAGTAGTCCCACGGAGCTCCTCTTGAGGGGGGTGCCGGTTGCTACATGCTAATTGCACAGGCTGTACCCGTGATGGATCGCGCCCCCGACCAGGGTGAGTTCGGAAGGGGCCGCGACGCATGATATCCTCGGGAAGTTGAGTTTCGCGGGATCTCCGGATCCCACGGCTCGCGCGAGTGGCGGAATAGGCAGACGCGCTGGCTTCAGGTGCCAGTGCCCGAAAGGGCGTGGGGGTTCAACTCCCCCCTCGCGCACAGCGCAGAAGAGGACTCCCGAGAGGGGGTCCTCTTCTTTTGTGCCCACACCACGGAGCTACGCGCCGTCGAGGGCGGGCGGCAGTGCGAAGACGATCTCCTCGATCTCGCGGCCGACGCCCGGGGCGAAGTCGACGTTTCGCGACACCTCCGTGAAGCCGACCTTGGTGAGCACGGCGATGGAGGCGGCATTGTGGGCGGCCACGCGGGCGAACAGCGGCCGGATGGGCTCGCGCGAGATCAGGTGGCGCACCGCTGCGGTCGCGACGCCCCGGCCCCACGCGTGACGGGCGATCCAATAGGTGACCTCGCGGTCGCCGTCGACGGTGAAGGATGCCGCGGTCCCGGCGAATCCGCCGTTCTCGGTGACCACGAAGGAGAGGACGTCGGCCATCGCACGCTGCCGTTCGATCCACGCGTCGAAGGCCGCGCGGTCGTCCGGATCCTCCGCGGTGAACGCGGCCATGGCGATCGCCTCACGGTCGCGCATCATCTCGAAGACGGCGTCGAGGTCGTCGTCGTCCAGCGGTCGCAGATCGATGTGGTTCACGCGCTTCACGGTAGCCGCGGCATCCGTCACCGAGGAAGGGCGGGTGTCAGTTCAGGCCGTGGATGCGGCGGAGCAGGGATTCGGCGCGATCGGCCTCGCGACAGGCGAACGCCTCGCGGAACTCCTCGTAGGCGGCGGTGCGGCCGATCGGGCATTCGATGAACGGCCGCCAGCCCACCATGTCGCGCCGGATCGCGAACTCGTACTCGCGGACGAACTGCCGCAGGGCGAGGTTGCCGCTCGCGCGCGTGACGACGGAGAAGAAGGAGTGGCTGGCGACGGCCAGAGCATCGGCGTCGTTCTCGCGGGACGCGGCGATGACGTCGTCCAGGCGCTCCAGCGCGAGCCCGAGGGCGTCGGCGTCGGCGCGCGCCGACGCCATGCGCACGGCCAGGCCCATGTTGAAGGCGACGAGCTCGACGGTGTCGTTCTGCTGGTTGGGGTGCGACACCCGTGTGTACCGATGGGGCGACACCTCGACCAGGCCCGCCCGCTCCAGCCGCTGCAGTGCTTCGCGCACCGGAGTGCGCGAGACGCCGAGCCATTCCGCCAGCTCCTGGTCGCGCAGACGCTCGCCGGGGGCGAGCCGCCCGTCGAGGATCGCTTCGCCCAGGCGCGCGTACACCTCGTCTCCGAGGACGGCGCGGCTCGGCTCGAGCGGGACGAAGGGGGCACTCATGAGTGGCACCAGTGTACGCCGGAGGATTCACGTGCATAGACCCGCTTGAGCGCGCCTTGAGGAGGCCGCCGAGAGGGCCGTGGGACCCCATCGGAACATGCGGAAACGCTGAGGAAACCGGCCTCGCTCTTGCACTGATATATCGGTACGATGTTCCCTGTCCACGTTACGACGTGGCCTATCCGGGGGGATCCGTCGACGCCCGGGCTTTCGAGCCAAGCTCAGCCCGGGCGGACGATGGTCCCTGTCTCGTCAACAGTCGCTGTGCAACATTTGTGTCACCTTCGCAACTGGGTCTCGCCGCGCGCCCGCCTCTTCACTACGTTGGATGCAATCGCCGCAATCGCGACGAGATCAACGAAGAACGGCAAGTAATGAGCACGCAGGGCACCGTCAAGTGGTTCAACTCGGAAAAGGGATTCGGCTTCATCGCTCCCGATGAGGGTGGCGCAGACGTCTTCGCGCACTACAGCGCAATCGAGTCGAGCGGCTACCGCTCCCTCGAGGAGAACCAGCGCGTCGAGTTCGAGATCGCGCAGGGACCCAAGGGCCTCCAGGCCGAGAACATCCGCCCGATCTGATCGGCGGACCGATCGCTTCACGCGGTCGAAGCCGCGGTATCCCATCGGTGGGTGCCGCGGCTTCGTCGCGCGCGCGTGCGCCGGTTGAGCATCACTCCCGGTCGCCGCGCACGAGCTCGAGTCCCGCTCCGGCGAACTGACGCAGCGTCGCGTCGGGCAGGAACGCCCGTGTGAGGGCGCCGCCGATGCGCGTGAGGTCGCTCTCGTCGCGGAACAGCAGGTACATGGTCTCGTACCGCGGGTGGAACTTCTCCTTGAAGCGGTGCAGCGACCGGAACCCGTACACCGGCTCGAGGGCGTCGGCGAGCCTGTCGCTGAGCGCCGCGATCATGCCGGCGTCCGGCGGATAGTCGTGGGCGAGCGGCGCGCCCGAGAGTGACATGATCTCGGCGCCCTCGTCGGAGAACAGCCTCGCGGACGAGCCGATCAGGTACTCCATCACGGGACCGAAGCCGCCCTCGCGGCGGCGCATGAGGTCGAGCGTCCAGCCCCGGGCGACCTTCTGCGCGCCGTCTTCGCCGGGACCGTAGACCGGCAGCCACGACAGGAACCCGTCGACGTCGCCGTTCGGCGCGAGAGCCAGGGCGAGGCGCACCTCCGGGTCCTCCGCCTCGACGAGCGTGCCGAGCGTGAACCCCATCTCGGGAAGGCCTTTGTCGCCCACCCACATCTCCGAGATCGCCCGCAGCTGCTGCTGCACGCCCCAGGACTCCTCCTTGAGGTGGGTCATGCGGAACGTCATCTCTTCGCGACCCGCCCGGTTGAGCGACGAGCGCACCGAGTTCCACCGCTTGCCGGTGAACTCGAGGCCGGGAAGGTCCACGATCGTGTCGTCGGCCACGACAAGGCTGCGCCACGAGGCCGGCACCGCGGCGCGGGTGGCCTCGTCGGCGCTGAAGAAGCACGGGATCAGTCCCGCCCGCTCGGCATCGTGGATGAACTCCTTGACGGCTGCCGTGCGCGACGCGTCCGGTCCGATCGGGTCCGCGAGCGCGAGGGCGACACCGTTGCGGCGCTGGTAGGCGACGACGCTGTCGGTGGTGCGGGCGTAGGAGTTCCCCTCCCAGGTCGTCATCCACGAGAGGGTGCCGCCGCCGTGGGCGTGCAGCATCCGTTTCACGTCGTCGACGACCGGTGCGGGCTGATGGCCGATGCGGGACTTGCGCCGGGCGCGGAACGCCCGCCGCACCCAGATCAGGTACACGAGCATGAGCAGCCACATCACGCCGCCAGCGAGGGCCAGCTCCGTCTCGCCGTCGATCGTCGCCTCCACCTGCGCCTGGGAAGCGATGATGATCGCCGCGAC
Organism: Microbacterium sp. NPDC056057; assembly: GCF_042266945.1. Lineage (NCBI taxonomy): Bacteria > Bacillati > Actinomycetota > Actinomycetes > Micrococcales > Microbacteriaceae > Microbacterium > Microbacterium sp. NPDC056057. Next base: position 467,587 of record NZ_JBHJWS010000001.1, on the reverse strand, counting down.
GATCAGCATTGCGATCAGGATGTTGAAGACGGCGAGGATGATCGCGACGACCCACGTCCACCGGCGACCGCGACGCAGGCCGTTGGCGACGACGAGGATCACCACCACGTCGATCGCGAGGTCGACGAAGCCGCCCGACGCCGGCTCGGTCGGGCCGAACGGGCCGTCAGTGGGAACGAGGATCGTGATGATCTCCACCGCGCCCAGCACCAGCACCGCGATGAACGCGATGAGCCGCTGCTCGCGCACCGTGGTGCGCTGGACGCGGAGCGAGCGATCCACGAACAGCACCAGCAGCACCGCGAGCAGGTGCTCGAGGTCGGCCAGCGCGCCCCAGAACAGCATCGCGATGAACACGAAGCCGAGAAGCACCAGCCAGCCGCGGACCCTCCAGGGCGGGCGCAGCAACCCGACCGCCGCCGCGATGCACGCCATCGTCCCGCCGGACGGGCCGACATCGAGCGCCGCCGCCTCAGCCTGCGCCCACGCCCACGGGAGCAGCGAGAGCACCCACAGCAGCAGCGCGGCGGCGAAGACCGCGAACAACTGGCCCACCCACAAGTAGGCCAGCGCCACGCGCCAGCCGCGACGGAACTCGAGATACGCCATGCCGACGAACCCCGCGATGGTGAAGACGTAGACCCACGGCTGGTTCACGAAGAACGTCCCGGTGACCGGCGTCCACCACCGCCCGGCCTCCAGAGCGGGAAGCCCGTAAGCGACGACGTCGAACAGGTCCGAATCCTCGAACGGCTGCCACAGTCCCTGCCACACGACGCCGGTCACCAGGACCAGCGCGATCATCGTGAGTGTCGCCGGAATCAGCCCCACCCCGGCGAGCACGCGGTTCGGTCTCTGAGTCGCCCCGTCGCTCATGGGGTTCACGATAGCGGGGGTCTTCCCGCTGTCGCTTATCCGAGCGGGCCGGCCTGGCGGGCGAAGTCGGCGAGAGCCTTCGCGTCCTCGGCGTCGCGCATCGCGCGGCGGGCGGCGTCGAGTGCGGCCACGGGATCCTGCGCCTGACGGGCCTGGGCGAGTTCGCGCTGGGCCGACAGCAGGCGCGAGCGCGCGTCGGCACCGGCACGCGAACGGGACACGGATGCCTCGGCCTGCGCCAGTGCGCCGCGCGCGGCGGCGAGGGTGCCCGGGAGGGCGGTGCGCGCGCCGCGCAGGCGCTGCTGCGAGGTGCGGGCGTCGCCGAGGGCGAGGTCGAGCCGGCTGCGCAGGCGCGCGATGGCGTCGACGGTGCGGGTGGGGTGGCGGGCAGCATCCGTCTCGATGCGGTTGAGCTCGCCGTCGATGGCGTGGAGCTCGGCGCCCAGCCGCGCGGCGTCAGGCGCGTCGAGGTGCTCGCGCGTGACGGAGGCCTGGCGCAGGGCGGTGCGCGCCGACGCGATCTCGTCGGGCACGGCCAGCGCCGCCTGCAGCACGAGGCGGTGGGTCTCCTCGAGGTTGCGGGCGTCCGCCTCCGCCTGGCGGAGGGCCCGTTCGGCGGCGGCGAGATCGGGGAGGGCGCTCAGCGACGGGTCGGCGGCGCGGGTGGCGGCGGCGTCGAGGTGGCGCTCGGCGGCGGTCACCTCGGAGAGTGCGGCGTGCGCGGAGCGGGAGGCATCCCGCCACTCGTCCTCGGCGAAGCGGGACGACAGCTCGGCGACGAGCGCGGCCGGATCGCCCATCGACGCGTGGAGTTCGGCGAGACGGCGGCGGGCGGCGGCGATCTGCCCGGCCGCCGACACGTTCGCCGTGACCCACGCGCCGTGCTCCTTGCGGGCGGCGGCGACGGTCGCCAGAGCCTCGCCCGTGCGGCGCTCGATGCGTGCGGAGACCCGCTTCACCTCGTGGGGGGCGACAGCGGGATCGCTGATCTCGCGGTACTCCTCGAAGGCGTCGTCGCGCACGTGCTGCGCCGTGAGGCGTGCCCGCCGCAGCGAGGCGGGGGCGTCCCCGCCGTAGAGGGCGCCGGAGAGGCCGACCTCGAGGTCGAGCTCGCCGACCTCGTCGTCGAGCTTCACGAGCGTCGCGCCCGCCTTGGCCCGCTCCTGCTCGGCGGCGGCGCGGGCTCGCGGGGAGCGACGCGCGCGGCGTACGGCCCACACGATGGCGGCGACGGCGATCGCCGTCACGCCGAACACGACCAGGGCCGGCACGAGCCACCCCAGGATCGCGGCGGCGAGCTCAGGCATCGGCGACGCCGGCGGTCGCGGCCGCACCCTGTTCGGCGTGCTCGCCGAACAGCAGGAGTGCACGGAGCTGGTCGACGTCGTCGACGACCGCCTGCGCGCCCTCGGACTCGTGCGGCCAGCTGAAGCCCCATCGGACGAAGATCACCGGCACGCCCTGCGCCGCGCCGCCGTCGACGTCGTGGTGCCGATCGCCGACGAGCACGGGACGGCTCGTGTCGACGCCCGCGGCGGCGAGGCGTCGCAGCGCTTCGGCGACGATGTCGGACTTCGCGCTGAGCGTCTTCTCGTCCGGCGTCGCCCCGACGATCGCGGTGAGCGAGGTCGACAGATCGAAGTGGTCCATGAGGGCGACGACCTGCACCTCGGGCTTCGAGCTCGCGGTGGCCTGCGGGATGCCGCAGGCTGCGACATCCGTGATCAGCTCACCCACTCCGGGGAAGAGCTTGGCGCCCGTCGTGTACCCGTCCGCCTTGCCGAGCGTGCGGTAGAAGGCGACGGCCTCGGCCGACTGCTCGGGCGTCATGCCGACGTTCACCTGGAACGACTGGTACATCGGCGGGCCGATCCAGTGCACGAGCTCGGCGCGGGTCGGCGGACGCTTGCCGAAGTGCTCGAGGGCGATCGTGAGGCGACGGAGGATGCCGTCGGACGCGTCGACGATCGTTCCGTCGACGTCCCACAGCACACAGGTCCACGGCGATCGGGTCGGCATAGGGACCAGCCTATGCGGAGGCGGCCCTCCGCTCCGAGACGGAGCGGTGCACGCGGGCGAGGCGCGCCATCATGCGCCGCAGATCCTCGATCTCGGCGGGGGACCAGTCGGCGAGGAGCGTCCTCATGTTGGACTCGGCCGTCGACATGATGCGCTCGCCGATGCGCCGGCCTTCGTCGGTGAGCGCGACGAGCACTCCGCGGTCGTCGTCGGGCGCCGCAACGCGCACCACCAGGCCCGCGCTCACGAGGCGGCCGACGATCTTGCTCATGTTCGTCGCGGTCTGCCCCAGCGCGAGCGACAGGTCGACGGGGCGCATCGCGCCGTTGTAGGACAGCTGGTTCACGACGAGGAACATGCCCATGTCGTCCACCGGGAACGCGACCCGCGCCATGACGTCGCGCCGCACGCCGGTGCTGTCGGCCCAGTGCACGATCGACGCGAGCGACAGCCGGAGGTCGAGCGGGTCGGGCGCGATGACCGGACTCAGGTCCGCGGAGGCGTCGGTGCCGACGTCACCTCTGGCCATCGTCTGCTCGTTCCTCTCCCTCGGTCCCGGTCGTCACTCCTCGCGCACCAGGCGCACCGGTCCGAGAAGTCCGTACTCGCGCACGACCGCGTGCTGCATGCGCTCCTCGCCGGTCAGCTGCGCGCCGATGTCGGGGATGCGCTCATAGTATCCACGGGCGCGGAGCCGGTTGTTCAGCGAACTCGAGACACGGACGGTGACCGCGTTGTCACCGGGACGGATGCTGCCGCTGACGTCGACGACCGGGTGCGCGGTGTCGAACCCGCGCTCGGGACCGTCGCCGACACGCACGGACCCGAGCCCGCCGCCGGTCGAGCCGAGATCGAGGAGGTAGCGCGCGCCGTCAGCGACCTCGGCGACGGAGAGGACTGCGGTGTACTCGCCGACACCGGAGACATCGGCTCCGACGCCTGAGATCTCCGACCATGGTGCGAGCTCGACCGTGCCGGCGTCGAGCCGCGTCACGGCGGTCGTCGGGCGCACCTCGCGCGATACGTAGCCGAGGCCGCGGTCCTCCTCGAGCACTTCGGGCTCGCCGGCGTCCCAGCTCTCGACGACCAGGCGCCACGCTTCGGCCCGGGCGACCTCGGTGACGGCCGGCGCCGGCGAGTCCGCAGCATCCGTCGTCTTGTCGAGCACCACGATCGCGACCTCGCCGGGCGCGAGCGTGAGCTCGACCACGGTCCGGTCGCCGGCCTGTCGCGCGCCGCGATGCAGACGCAGCTCGCCGGTCCAGGCGTCGAGGCGGTGCACCGGTCCGGTGCCCTCGAGGGCGATGCGCACCGTGGTGGGCTCGGTCGTCTCGTAGAGGAAGTGGTACGCGTACAGGACCACGAGGCCGTCGTCCTCCCGCAGGTGCGTGAGCACGTGGGGATCGTCGGTCTCGAAGCGCGCACGGCCGCCTGCGCCGAGCTCGTCCAGGGCGGTCACGACGCCGGACGGCGCGGCGACGCGGACCCCCGGCATCCGTCGCAGCTCCGCCATGATCGCGGCGAGCTCGTCGTCGCGTCCGTCGAGACCGGGAGTGCGCGCCGCCGCGGTCGCGTGAGTGGTGTGGCGCCCTTCCATCAGCGACTGCACCTCGCGGGCGCCGTCGACGACCACGATCCGCAGGCCGCGCCGCGCCCACGCCAGGAGGTGAGCGGCCACGTCGGGGTCGAGGGTCTCCTGGTACACGACGAGGGCGCGGTAGCCGGGGCCGGAAGGCTGCACCTCGTCGCCGTCGAACGAGACGTCGTCGCGGAGCAGCAGAGACCCGTCGAAGAACTCGTACGTGATGCCGGCGTCCTGCATGCCGAGGTCCTGCCACCAGAAGTTGTCGCGGTCGCGCATCCACATGGTGCCGTACGCGACCTCGTCGGGGATGCGCTCGCCGCCGTCGCCGGTCAGCGAGAGCCCGACGAGGTTGTCGGTGAAGTGGTCGGTGCGGAGGATGCCGACGTCGATGCGCGGCCGGCCGCACCGGAGCGCGTACTGCAGCCGGCCGATGGCGGCGGTCCAGAGGGGATAGAACTCGGAGCCCGGCTGGCGCGTGTCGAAGCGCTCGGAGAACATCGGCCACATGCCCTCGTGGCCCGGCCACTCGGTCACGCCCTCGGCGCCGGCAGGGCTGGCCCACCCGTGCAGCACCGTCTTGGTGATGCCCGCGGCGAGCTGCGTCGCGATGATCTGGTCGTAGAAGCGGTGGTCGAGCATGTGGTTGCGGGTGGTGGCACCGGTCTCGGACGAGTACTGCTTGCCGAAGAGGTGCGCGGGGCCGGCGAGCAGCCGGTAGGCGTCGATCTGCGCGCCGAACTCCAGCGACTCGGTTTCGATGCCGTCGACCTCCGGGCCGGGGCGGGTCAGTTCGAACGGCAGCCCATAGCTGATCTCGGCGCGCAGGGTCATGCCCACGCCGTGCAGGAACTCCGCGAACGGCCGCAGCATGTTCTCGATGTACAGGTCGGTGAAGGTGACGACGAGGTCGTGGCGCACCTTGTCGACCGTGATGCGGTCGGCGTCGTCGGCGGGCTGGTGGTGGTAGACCGTCGAGACCGCCATGAACGGCACGTCGCGCGTGAGGAACGGCAGCCACGGCACCACGTCGTAGCCGCGGCGGGCGCGGAACTCGTCGACGACCGTGTGGCCCCAGAAGAGCCCGCCGGCGCCGAACGTCGACAGCTCGAGCGAGTCCATGTACATCTGCGCGCGGGGGTTCTGCGCGATCTGCGCCCGCAGCTCGGGGGTCAGCACGACGTCGTCCCAGTACGCGATCACGGCGTCGACGCCGTCACGGTCGATGTAGTTGACGGTGTAATTGACGGACGCCGAGGGTTCCGCGGTCTGACCGGTCCCGTGCAGCCAGTAGAAGAACACGCGCCAGTCGCCCTCGCCGTCCGGTGCCGTCCACTCCAGGGTGTCGTCGGTGACGGATGCCGTCAGCTCGGTGAGCGACGAGGCATCCAGCACCCCCGCATCGGCGTCGACCACGCGGGCCGCGACGACGGCGACGAGGTGCTGGTCGCGGATCGTGCCGCGCTCACCGGGAAGGTGGCGGGCGGCGGCAGGTGCCGCGAGGTCGATCCGGGGGAGCGGACCGGAGCGGCGCTCGCCGGGGGCGAGCGTCTCGGACGCCACGTCGAGCTCCTGCGCGGCGGCGCGGTCGTCGGGCGTGATCGTCGGGAGGTTGGCGTTGGACCAGTTGGTGCCTGACGTGAAGCTCACTGACATGCCGCGGCGGGTGGTCTCCTCGACCACGACCTGCGAATCGTGCACCCACTCCTCGGAGCCCCAGCCGTAGCGTGCGTGGTCGATCGCGCCCTCGTCCATGGCGAGGAACTCCATGCCGCCGAAGCCGAGGCGATGCGCGTCGTCGATCTCGCGTCTGAGCGTCGCGTCGCTGTGCAGGCCCTCGGCGAGCCACCAGCGCAGCTCGGGTCGGTATTCGATGGCAGGTTCGGCGATCTCACGCCGGAAGTCGTCGAGCGTCATTGCTGCAGCATCCGTTCGGGGTGGTTTACTGTCTTCTCGACAGTATGTACCGTCCACAGGACACAACACAACCCTCTCGCCGGCGTCCCGTGCCGCGAGAGTGCACCTGGTGGACGAGAGGGTGGTTGCTTCCCTACCTCTCGGCGACCAGCTGTACTCTCGCCGGAGTGAGGGGGGCGCCAGGCGCCAGACGGGGGAGAGTCAGAAGAGGCGCGGGGCGCCGGACTCGATGCCCTTCATGCCCTCGTAGTCGAGGGTGACGCAACGGATGCCGCGGTCCGCGGCCAGCACCTTGGCCTGGGGTTTGATCTCCTGGGCGGCGAAGACACCGGTCACCGGGGCGAGGTGGGGGTCGCGGCCGAGCAGCTCGAGGTAGCGCGTGAGCTGCTCGACGCCGTCGATGTCGCCGCGGCGCTTGACCTCGACGGCGATCGTGCCGCCTTCGGGGTCGCGCAGCAGGAGGTCCACCGGGCCGATCGCGGTCGGGAACTCGCGACGCACGAGCGTCAGGTTCTCGCCGATGACGTCGACCTGCTCGGCGAGGAGGCGCTGCAGGTCGGCCTCGACGCCGTCCTTCTGCAGACCCGGGTCGATGCCGAGCTCGTGCGACGAGTCGTGGATGACCTCGTAGATGCGCACGAGCAGCGCGTCACCGGTCTTCGCGTGCGTCACGCGCCAGTGCTCGAGCACGCCGGCGGACGCCGACTCCTCGTCGGGCACCTCGACGTCGAGCCGGCACGGCGGGCTCATCCAGTTGAGCGGCTTGTACGAGCCGCCGTCGGAGTGCACCAGCAGCGACCCGTCGCCCTTGTGCACGAGCAGGCGCGTGGCGAGGGGAAGGTGGGCGTTGAGCCGCCCGGTGTAGTCGACGGAGCAGCGGGCGATGACAAGACGCACCCGAAGAGCCTAGCCGCCCGCGTCAGCTTGCCCGCAGGCTCGTCGGATAGCCTTTGCCCTCGTTGCCTGCGCCTCGCCGCGCGGCCCTGAGACCCCGGCCTCCCACGCCACCCCTTTTCGTCCGGAGAAGAACTGATGAACTCACGTCTGCCCGACGCGACCGTCCACATCCTGTCCAGCACCGTCGCCGAGCTCCATGTCGGCAGCGACGTGGCCGAGGTCGTCGCCCCCGACAGCCTCGCGCTGCGCGACCGCGTGGTCGAGGAGATCCGTCAGCTCGCGGCATCCGCCGGCGAACCCGCGCACGCGACCCTCGTCGAGGGCTCGTCGCGCTGGCCGCTCGTGGTCCACCCCGACGGCTCGTACGACGAGGCGCTGGAGGAAGCGGCCGTCGAGGCGGCGCCCGCCCCGGCGCCCGCTCCCGCCCCGGTGTCAGCCCTTCCGGTCACGGCTCCGACGCCGGTGCCTGCCGTCCCGTCGCTCGCGCCGGTTGCGGAGGAGATCGCGCGGCCGACCGTGCAGGATCTGCTCGACTCGCGCGGCGGCGGAGGCCGCGCGCGGGCGACGACGGGCTGGCAGGGTGCCGTGCGGCGCGCGACCGGCGGCCTGATCTCGCCGGCGCCGGGCCGTGTCGAGCGTTCGCGCCTCGACCGCGAGAAGCGGGTGCAGCGCCGACTCGACGCCCCCCGCACGATCGTCGTGCTCAACCCGAAGGGCGGCGCGCACAAGACGACGAGCACCCTGCTGCTGGCCGCGACCTTCGGCACGCTGCGCGGCGGAGCGACCCTCGCGTGGGACAACAACGAGACCCGTGGCACGCTCGGCTGGCGCGCGCAGCACGCGCCGCACCACCGCACCGCCGTCGACCTCCTCGAGGACCTCGACGAGGCCTCGAACTTCCGCGGGTCCAGCCTCGCTGCGCTCGACCACTACGTCCGCACGCAGGTCGACGCCCGCTTCGACGTGCTCGCCTCGGACGAGGATGCCGCGGCCTCCTCGACGATCGACGCGGCGGCGTTCGACCGGCTCCACGCCCTGCTGCGCCGCTACTACCGCCTGATGATCGTCGACACCGGCAACAACATGCGCGCCTCGAACTGGGTCGCGGCCGTCGCCGCCGCGGACCAGCTCGTGATCGTCTCGACCGTGCGCGAAGACACCGCCGCCAGCGCGGCGTGGCTGCTGGACGGCCTGCGCGAGAAGGGCTTCGGCAGGAAGATCGACGAGGCGGTCACGGTGCTCACGGCCCCCTCCTCCCGCCCGGACCGCAAGCTCGAGTCCCGCTTGTCGCAGCACTTCGAGCAGGTGACGTCGGCGGTCGTGAACGCGCCGTTCGATCCGTCGCTCGTCGACGGCGGCCCGATCGACTTCGACGCGCTGTCGCCCGAGACCCGCGACGCGTGGCTCACCGTCGCGGCGACGGTGGCCGACCGGCTCTGACGGACGGCCACGAGGCGGCCGGCCTGGAGATCAGCCGAGCACCTCACCCAGCCTGTCGAAGAGGCCCAGCTCGGTGGCGGCTCCTCGAGCCACGAGGAACCCGACGATGCCGATGATCCACGCGGTGTTCTCGCGACCCGTGCGCTCCATCCACGCCGCGAGGCGACCGAGCGGCCGCTCGACGACCGGCGCCGCCACGACGCGCAGCACGAGGAGCACGACGGCGGGAAGGATCATGACGGCGCAGTACCCCGCCAGCGCGGCGATCCGCACGGGCATCCCGAGTGGGGCCTCTGCGAGCATGCCCATCGCCACCAGGTAGGGAAGCATCGTGGCCACCTCGACCACTCCCGCGCCGACAGCGACGGCCATCACCGCACCCCCGGAGGCCTCGGGCGCGAGGAGGCGATCGCGCCAACGCACCAGACGCGCCGACGGCTCCGACCGAGCGGTCCCCGACGCCGCCGCGGCCACGGGGGCGGGCGTCGCCCCGGCGACGGGCATTCCGGTCATCGGTGAGACCCGCACCTGTTCGCCCGTCGCCCGGGACCCGGGTGCCGGTGCGGAGCCCCTCCCGACGAGGAAGGCGACGAGGAGCAGGGCCGCACCGGCCACGAGGCGGACGACCTGACCCGCCGGCGACGACAGGAAGCCCTGCGCGACGTCGACCAGATTCACCAGACCGAGCATGAAGAGGATGCCGACGGCGAGGTAGAAGGCCGCGATGGTGCCGAGATACAGCAGCACTCCTCCGACCGGGGTCTTTCCGGGGGCGAGCAGCAGGAAGATCGGCACCAGCAGTGTCCCGACGCTCAGTCCGTCCAGGAGGGCGAGGACGCCGAGCGTGAGGGCGAGCGGGGCGTCTGCCAGCAGTTCCATGACGCCAGCCTCGCGCCGCGCCGGCGCTTGCGGATCGGGCGGAGGGACGAGTCGTTCTCCGGCGGCCTCCTCCTTTGGACGGATGCCTCGCCCCGGCGCCCCTGATTGCATGAAGGCGTGAACGGATCGGAGCGGCGGGTCGCAGCATCCGTCGTCGAATGGGTGCGCGAGCACCGCTCGATCGCCGATGCGGCAGGGATGGCCGTTCTCGCGATCGTGCTGGCGGCGCTCGGGATCGTCGGGCTGTGGACCGTCTTCTCGGTGCTGCCCGGTGAGGTGTCGCCGTGGTGGTCGCTGGCCACCGCGCTGCCCGCGTGCGCGGTGGTGCCGTTCCGTGCGCGCGCGCCGCTGGCTCTGCTCGGCGTCGCCCTGGTCTTGTTCGCGATCGATCTGATGACCGTCGGCGGCGTGGTCACGCTCGTCGTGGTGCTCGACCTGCTGTACGCCGCGACGCGCGCCGCCTCAGCCTCCGGCCGGCGCCGCATCCTCCTCGGTATCGTGATCGCCGTCGCCGGGATCGGCGTCGTCGCACTCGCCGCCGCCGACGACGTGCGCGTCGCGGTCGTCGTCGCCCTGCAGCTGGGCGCCCTCGCGGGCATGGACTACTGGTACGCGACATCGGTGGCGCAGGCGCACGAGCTGGTCGCGCTCCATCAAGGACGAGCCGAGGATGCCGAACGACTGGCGGCACGGGATCGCGATGCGGCGATGCGCCGCGAGCGGGAGCAGATGGCGCGCGAGCTGCACGACCTCGTGGCGGGCCATGTCGCGGCGATCGCGATCCGGGCCGAGGCCGCGCTGTCGACGGATCCCGCAGCCGGCGCCGACCGCCCGGCGCTCCTCGCGGTGCGCGACTCCAGCCTCGAAGCCCACCAGGCGCTGCGCTCCATGATCGCGGTGCTGCGGACGGGCGACGCGGCGGTGGTGTCGCCGCACCGCGGCGCCATCCCGGCGCTCGTGGACGACGCCCGCCGGCAGGGACTGACGGTGACGCTCGACGACACGCTTCCCGGCGACATCCCGTCGTCCGTCGAGCTGGCGGTCGCGCGCATCGTGCAGGAGTCCCTCGTCAACTGCCTGCGCCACGCCGCGGGGGCGGCGGTCGACGTGGTCCTGGATTCGCATCACGGTGATGTGCGCGTGCGCGTCGATTCGCGAGGCGGACGCCCTGCGACGGCTGTGCCGATGCCGGGCACCGGGTGGGGGCTCGAGCTCCTGCAGGAGCGTGCGCGGGCGCTCGGCGGCGCGGTGGAGGCCGGTCCGTCGGATGCCGGGTGGTCGGTGCGGGCGACGATCCCGGCGGGGTTTCACGCGTGAGCGGGGCCGCACCGCGGGTGCTGCTCGCCGACGACCACGGCGCGATCCGTGAGGCGTTGCGTCTGATGCTGGAGAACCACGGGCTCGAGGTGATCGGCGAGGCCGCCGACGGCGCGGTCGCCGTGCGCAACGCCGCCGCGCTTCGCCCGGACGTCGTCCTCATGGACCTGCGGATGCCGGGCACCGACGGGGTGACCGCCACCCGCGAGATCGTCGCCGCGGGATCGGCTCAGGTCCTCGTGCTGACCAGCTTCGACGAGGACGAGCTCGTCGAGGGCGCCCTGCGCGCCGGGGCGGCCGGCTTCCTTCTGAAGACGACGGATGCCGCGACCCTCGTCGAAGCCGTCCGTCGGGTGGCGGCCGGGGAGGGGATGCTCGATCCTCGTGTCACGCGCCGCGCTCTGGCGCTGATCCCGCGCTCGCCGCAGGTGACGCGGGAGGCCGGCGAACTCGACCTGCTCACGGAGCGCGAGCGCGAGGTGCTCGAGGGGATGCGCGCCGGCCGGTCCAACCGGCAGATCTCGGACGAGCTCGGGATCTCCCTGGCGACGGTCAAGACCCACGTCTCCAACGTGCTGGCCAAGCTCGGAGCCCGCAGTCGATCGCACGCGGTCGCGATCGCCGCCGGCGAGGCGTGACCTCCGACTTCGGCGTGTCAGTGGTGGGCGTGGCCCGCGCCGACCTTCGAGCCGGCGATCGGCTTCGCGGCGCCGGAGGCGAGCCCCGACATCGCGATGAGGGCGACGATGATCCACAGGGTCGGCAGGATGCCGATCTCGTGGCTGATCCAGCCGAGGATCGGCGGGCCGCACAGGAACGCGAGGTAGCCGATGGTCGCAGCGGCCGAGACGGATGCGGCAGCCTTCTTCGGGTCGTCCGCCGCCGCGGACATGCCGAGCGGGAAGCCGAGCGACGCGCCCGCACCCCAGAGCGCGATGCCGATGAAGGCGATGGGCAGGTTCGGGGCGAGGATGAACATGACCAGGCCCACGCCCGCTGCGATCGACAGGATGCGCAGCGACCACACGCGGCCGATACGGTCCACGAGCGGGCCGCCGAGGATGCGGAACGTCGTCATCGCGACCGAGAACACCGTCAGCGCGATCGCGCCGACCGCCTCGGTCTGATCGTGGCCGTCGACCATCGCGATCGAGAGCCAGTCGTTGGCGCTGCCCTCGGCGAACGCCATGCCGAGCATGATCGCGCCGATCGCGTAGGTGCGCGGGTCGCGCCAGACCGCCGCGATCTCGGCGAAGCGCTCGCGGCGCGTGACGCTCGTCGCGGGATCGTCGTGCACGCTCTCGCGCACGGGAACGGCGCGCAGTGACAGCAGTCCTGCGACGGCGACGAGAAGTCCGGCGGCGCCGAGGTGCCAGCCGACGCCGATCCCCAGGGCGGCCATCGCGACGCCGAGCCCCGCGCCCGCGACGGTGCCGAGGCTGAAGAAGGCGTGGAACAGCGGCATGAGCGTGCGCTCGAACGCCTGCTCCACCGCGGCCGCCTCGACGTTCATCATGACGTCGGTGGCGCTCATGCCGAGGCCCATGAGCCCGAGACCGATCGCGGCGACGACGTACGACTGCACGAACTCCACGCCGACCCCCGCCACGACGACGCCGAGCGCGAAGGTGATGATCGTCGCGAACATTCCGCGTCGCGCCCCCCAACGCGCCACGATCACGTTGGCCAGGGAGAGGCCCAAGATCGACGTGACACCCGAGACGAACAGCAGGACACCCACCTGGAGGTCGTTGATGCCCAGGTCGTTCTTCACGGCCGGCAGTCGCGAGGCCCACGACGCGAAGCCGACTCCCATGATGAGGAAGATCGTGAAGATCGCGGTGCGCCAGGCGACCAGCTGCCGACGGGTGAGCGCGGTATCCATCCGCACATGCTACCGAATCGATTCGAGACGGCCGAATCGATTCGACATCACGGGTCCGCGACGGGCTACGATCGTGACAGCATGAGCCGTCAGGACACCGGCATCCGCCGCGCCACGATCTCGGACGTCGCCCGCGAGGCAGGCGTCTCACCGTCGACCGCCTCGGTGGTGTTCAGCGGCAAGACCCCGGTGTCGGAGGCGACCCGCCGCCGCGTGCTCGACGCGGCCTCCGCCCTCGGCTACACCGGCCCCGACCCGCGCGCCGCCTCGCTGCGCCGCGGCCGCTCGGGGATCGTCGGCGTGGTGTTCGAGGAGCACCTGGGCACCGCGTTCCTCGACCCCGTGAAGACGCTCATGATGGACGGCCTCGCCGACGCCGTCACCCCGCTCGGCGCGGGGCTGCTGCTCCTGCGCGACCATGAGCCCACCGGGGGCGGTCCGTCGCTCACCACCGCCCCGCTCGACGCCGCCGTGCTCATCGGCTGCAGCGGCCTGCTGCGCGAGTCGCTCGAGACCGTCAAGGCACGCGGCATCCCGGTCGTCGTCATCGAGGGGGATGCCGGCGACGACGTGCCGCGCATCGGCCTCGACAATCGCGAGGCTCAGCGCCAGGCCGCGAGCCACCTGCGCGCGCTCGGGCACCGCGAGATCGCCATCGTGACCCTGCCGGCCCGCGTGGACTGGCACCGCGGCTGGCTGCACGACGACACCGCGGTGACCGTGGACGTCACCCGCGAGCGGCTCGCCGGCGCCCTCGACGTGTTCCCCGACGCGACCGCCTACGCGGCGGCGGGCAGCTTCATCGACGAGGGGTTCGCGGCCGGCCGCGAGATCTTCGCCGACCCCGACCGGCGGCCGACCGCCGTCATCGCGCAGAGCGACCTGCTCGCCGCCGGGGTGATCCGCGCAGCGGAGGAGGCCGGGCTGCGCGTGCCGGAGGACGTGAGCGTCACCGGCTTCGACGGCATCGTCGTGGACGGCCTCGCTCCGTACGAGCTGACCACCCTCGTGCAGCCCGCCACCGACAAGGGCCGCGCCGCGGGCGCCGCCGTCGCCGCGATGCTGGAGGGCATCCCCGCGGCATCGATCCGGTTCACCTGCACCTTCCGCGAGGGCAACACCACGGGGCCGGCCCCCGCGCTCGCCTGAGACCTGCCGAAACGCCCGCGAACGAGGGGCGATGCATGCCGTCCGGGCGATCGGGTGCGACGCGCCCGTTAGGATGGTTCCTGACACCCCGATCGCCTGGGCTTTGCGCCGTCCTCCTCTGACTTGCGCCTGCCGACGACCCCGAGGAGGCCCGAATGCTCCTCGTTCTCGGCGCGTTCGCGGTCGTTCCCATCCTCCTCCCGTGGCTCGTGGCGCGCATCGGCGCCCGCGCGTTCTACGTCGCGGCGATCCTCCCCATCGCGGGCTTCGTCTACGCCGCAGTGCTCACCCCGCAGGTGCTCGCGGGTGACATTCCGTTCGAGACATACGCCTGGATCCCTCCGCTCGGGATCGACCTCTCGATGCGGATGGACACGCTGTCGTGGCTCATGACGCTGGTCGTCACCGGCGTCGGCGCGCTCGTGATGATCTACTGCCGCTGGTATTTCCGCGGCAAGAAGGAGAACCTCGGGCAGTTCGCGGCGGTGCTGCTCGCGTTCGCGGGGGCGATGTACGGGCTCGTCCTCACGGACGACCTCGTCGTCCTCGTGATGTTCTGGGAAGTCACGAGCGTCCTGTCGTACCTCCTCATCGGGTACTACAACAAGCGCGCGGCGAGCCGTCGTGCCGCGCTCCAGGCACTCCTCGTGACGACGCTCGGCGGACTCGTCATGCTGATCGGCGTCGTGCTGCTCGTGGTCGATGCCGGGACGTCGAGCATCTCGACGATCCTCGCGGAGGCCCCCTCGGGCCCGATCGTCGACGCCGCGCTCGTGATGATCCTCGTCGGCGCGCTCAGCAAGTCGGCGATCTTCCCGTTCCACTTCTGGCTCCCCGGCGCCATGGCCGCGCCGACCCCGGTGAGCGCCTACCTGCACGCGGCGGCCATGGTGAAGGCGGGCATCTACCTCATCGCCCGCTTCGCGCCCGTCTTCGCGATCGCCCCGCCGTGGCGGCCGATCGTGATCGCCCTGGGCGTCTTCACGATGCTGCTCGGCGGCTTCCAGGCGCTGCGCGAGACCGACCTCAAGCGCGTGCTCGCCTTCGGCACCGTGAGCCAGCTCGGCCTGCTGACCGTCGTGCTCGGCTACGGGACGCGGGATGCTGCGCTGGCAGGTCTCGCGCTGCTCTTGAGCCACGCCCTTTTCAAGTCGGCGCTGTTCCTCGTGGTGGGCGTCATCGACCGCCAGCTGTCCACCCGTGACCTGACCGAGCTCTCGGGTGTCGGTCGTCAGGCGCCGGTCATGGCGACGTTCTCGATCATCGCCGTCGCGTCGATGATCGGCATCATCCCCACCATCGGCTTCGTGGCCAAGGAGGGCGCCCTCGCGGCGCTGCTGCACGAAGCTCTCGGCGGTGCCGTGTGGGGGATCGTGGCGCTGGTCGGAATCGCCCTCGGCTCCGTGCTGACCGCGGGGTACGGCATCCGTTTCCTCTGGGGTGCGTTCTCGACGAAGCGCGCGGCGAACGGCGACCGCATGCCCGACACGGAATGGCCGGACCCGCCGATCGGATTCCTCGTGGCGCCGATCGTGCTCTCGGGGCTCACCGTCATCGCCGGAGTCGCCGCACCCTGGCTCGACAAGGCGTTCGCGCCGTACGCCGACCAGGCGCCGGTCTCGACGCCCGGCGTTCCTGCCCCCGCGCACCCCGCGCATCTCGCCCTGTGGCACGGCCTCGAGCCGGCGCTGTGGATCTCGCTCGCGACGATCGCGATCGGAGTGTTCGTGTTCTGGGCGACGCGGAGCTGGCGTCCCGCCAAGCGCCTGCTGCCGTTCACGGCAGCCGAGGTGTACAACGGCGCCCTGCGCGTCATCGCGCGCCTCTCGGTCGTCACCACGAGCCTCACGCAGCGCGGTTCGCTGCCGGTCTACGTCGGCACGATCTTCGTCGTTTTCGTGGCGGCCGAGGCGACCGCGCTGCTCGCGAGCGACGACTGGCAGGCCAAGCTCGACGCGTACCAGACGCCCACGCAGCTGCTCGTGGCGCCGGTCATGATCGCGGCCGGACTCATCGCGATCCGCGCGCGCAAGCGGTACACGGGCGTCGTGCTGGTGTCGGTGACCGGCCTCGGCATGGTGCTGCTCTTCGCGACGAGCGGCGCGCCCGACCTCGCGCTCACCCAGATCCTCGTCGAGACGGTGACGCTCGTGGCGTTCGCACTCGTGCTGCGCCGGATCCCGTCGCGCCTGGGCGAGCACAACGCCTCGGTGTGGCCGGTCGCCCGCGCGGTGCTGGGCGCGGCCGTCGGCATCACGATGGCGCTCGTCGCGATCGTGGCCACCAGCGCCCGCGTCGAGAAGCCGATCTCGGACGCCTTCCCCGACCTCGCGTACGAGCTCGGTCACGGCAAGAACGTGGTGAACGTCGCCCTCGTCGACCTGCGCGGCTGGGACACCATGGGCGAGCTGTCGGTGCTGATCCTCGCCGCGACGGGTGTGGCATCCCTCGTCTTCGTCACCCACCGCGCAGACACGCTGTCGCGCGCGATCTCGTCGCTGCCGACCGGAGCCACGCGTGCCCGTCGCCCTCTCGTGGAGACCTCCGACGGACTCCGCCAGCGCAGCGACGAGCGTGGCAGCGGGCGCATGGCATGGCTCGTCGGCGGCCAGCGCGTGCGGCCCGAGAACCGCTCGATCATGCTGGAGGTGATCGTGCGGATCCTCTTCCACACGATCATCATCGTGTCGCTGTACCTGCTCTTCGCGGGTCACAACCTGCCCGGCGGCGGCTTCGCCGGCGGCCTCGTCGCGGGCATGGCGCTCGTCATGCGCTACATCGCAGGCGGCCGCTACGAGCTCGGCGCCGCCGCACCGACCGACGCCGGACGCCTGCTGGGCACGGGCATGACCATCGCGGTCGCGTGTGCGATCGTGCCGGTGCTCTTCGGCGACCAGCCGCTCACGAGCTACTTCTGGGAGTGGGACGTGCCGCTGCTCGGCCACGTGGAGTTCGTCACCTCGACGCTGTTCGACATCGGCGTCTACCTCGTGGTCATCGGCCTCGTGCTCGACGTGCTGCGCAGCCTCGGCGCCGAGGTCGACCGCCAGGCGCAGGAAGCGCGCGAGCAGCAGGGGGTGAGCGTGCCGTGAACGTCTCCCTCGTCCTCATCATCGTGATGGCCGTGCTCTTCGCGTGCGGCGTCTACGCCATGCTCGAGCGCAGCCTCACGCGCGTGCTCATCGGGTTCCTGCTGCTCGGCAACGCGACGAACCTGCTGCTGCTCATCGTGATGGGCCGCCCGGGGGTCGCTCCGTTCTTCGGCTCGGCATCCGTCGACGACATGTCGGATCCTCTCCCGCAGGCCCTCACGCTCACCGCGATCGTCATCACCTTCGCCGTGTCGGCGTTCCTCCTCGCCCTGATCTACCGGTCGTGGCAGCTCGGCCAGGCCGACACCGTGGCGGACGACGAGGCCGATCTCGAGGTGCGCGAGCGCGCCGCCGAGACCGAGGAGACGATGGACGAGGAGACCGAGATCGAGGACGCCGACGACGACGCGACCACCGACTTCGTCGGGACCGACACCGCGCCGATCACGATCCTCGGCGCGCGCGACTTCGCGGGCCTCCGCGATGACGCCCCGGTCGACCGTCCCTCCCCGGATCCGCGGGATCGGGGTGACGACGCATGACCCAGATCGCGCCCGCCCTCGTCCCGCTGCTCGTCACGCTGCCCCTGCTGGGCGCCGCCATCGCGCTCATCGCGGGCCGGCACCGCAAGACCCAGGTCGTCGTGTCGGTCGTCACGCTGAGCGCTGTGACCGTGATCGCCGCGATCCTGCTGTACGTCGTCGACACCGGCGACCAGCCGATCGCGGTCTCGGTCGGCGGCTGGCCGATCCCGTTCGGCATCGTGCTGTACGTCGACCGGCTCGCGGCCCTCCTCGTGGTGGTGTCGAGCATCGTCCTGCTCGCGGTCCTCCTGTTCTCCGTCGGTCAGGGTGCTGCCGACGGCGACGACGACACGCCGGTCTCGATCTTCCATCCCTCGTACCTGATCCTGGGCGCGGGCATCTTCAACGCCTTCATCGCCGGCGACCTCTTCAACCTCTACGTCGGGTTCGAGATCCTGCTGGTCGCGTCCTACGTCCTCATCACGCTCGGCTCGACCGAGTCGCGCATCCGCACCGGCGTCGTCTACATCGTCGTGTCGCTCGTGTCGTCGATCCTGTTCCTCGCCGCGATCGCCATGATCTACGGCGCCCTGGGCACCGTGAACATGGTGCAGATCTCCGAGCGCATGGGCGAGCTGCCGCAGGAGACGCAGCTGATCCTCCACCTCATGCTGCTGCTCGCGTTCAGCATCAAGGCGGCCGTCTTCCCCCTGTCGTTCTGGCTGCCCGACTCCTACCCGACCGCGCCCGCTCCGGTCACGGCGGTGTTCGCGGGCCTCTTGACCAAGGTCGGCGTCTACGCGATCATCCGCACCGAGACCGAGCTGTTCCTCGACAACGACGTGAACCAGCTGCTGATGTGGGTGGCGCTGGCGACGATGATCGTGGGTGTGCTCGGCGCCGTCGCGCAGGCCGAGCTGAAACGAATCCTGTCGTTCACGCTCGTGAGTCACATCGGCTACATGATCTTCGGGCTCGCGATCGCGACGCCCGCCGCGATCGGCGCGACGATCTACTACATGGTCCACCACATCGTGGTGCAGACGACCCTGTTCCTCGCCGTCGGCCTCGTCGAGCGCCGCGCGGGCTCGACGTCGATCCTCCGGGTCAAGGGCCTCATGAAGGCGGCCCCCGTGATCGCGGTGCTGTACTTCATCCCCGCGATCAACCTGGGCGGACTTCCCCCGTTCTCAGGCTTCATCGGCAAGTTCGCGCTGTTCGACGCCGCCGCGCAGGTGGGCACGCCGATCATGATGGTGCTGATGGTGGGCGGCATCCTGACCAGTCTCCTCACCCTCTACGCGCTCATGCGCGCGTGGAACCTCTCGTTCTGGCGCGAGGACGAGGACTCAGCCGAGACCGAGGCGCGCATCTCGTACCTGGGCTCGGCACCCGCGGCCGGCATCGAGACCGAGCGTCGCGTCATCCCGAAGATCATGACCGCCGCGACCACCGGCATGGTGGCCATCACGGTCGCGCTCACGATCTTCGCCGGTCCGCTGTACGACGTCTGCACGCGCATCGGCGAGGCGCTGCTGCAGCCGGTGTCGCTGACCCAGCTCGAAGACGACGCCGCGGGAACGGAGAAGGCGCCGTGAGCCCCGACCTGCCCCAGAGCCGGCTCCGTCGCGCCTTCACGACGGCCTGGCGACAGCTGCCGTTCTTCGTGTGGCTCATCGCCCTGTGGATGCTGCTGTGGGGCCAGTTCACCTGGCTCGCGTTCCTCACCGGCCTCGTCGCCGCCCTCGTTGTGACACGGATCTTCCGCCTGCCGCCCGTCGAGCTGTCCGGCCGCGTCAACCTCTGGTGGGGCCTGGTGTTCGTCGTGGAGTTCCTTGTGGCGGTCGTGCTCGGCTCGCTCACGGTCGCCTGGCAGGTGCTCGACTTCCGCCGGCAGCCGGGGACCGCGATCATCGCCGCGCAGCTCGTCACCGACGACGACCTCATCATGACCCACGTCGGCGTGACATGCTCGCTCATCCCCGGCTCTCTCATCGTCGACACCGACCGCGATCGCCGCATCCTCTACCTCCACGTCATCGGGGTGCGCGGCGACGCCGACGTCGCGAAACAGCGCGCCAGCGTGCACCACTGGGAGGAGCGCATCGTGCGGGCGGTCGGCTCGCGCGCGCAGCTCCAGGCGATGCGGGATGCCGCTCCGCATGGCACCGTGGCCCGAGGGGGTTCCCGATGAACGTGCTGCTGCTCGCGATCTACGTGATCTTCGCGGTCGCGGCGCTGCTCACGCTGTGGCGCATCGTCATCGGCCCGTCGATCCTCGACCGGGCCGTGGCATCCGATGTGCTCCTCACCCTGGTGATGTGCGTGCTCGGCGCCGAGATGGCGATCAACCACCACACGCGCACGCTTCCGGTGCTGCTCATCATCGCCGCCGTGGGCGTGTTCGGATCGATCTCGATCGCCCGGTTCGTCGCGAGAAGGGACCAGGACCGCTGATGGACGCCATGCTGGACCTCGCCGCCGTGATCCTGATCCTCATCGGCGCGCTGCTGTGCCTGACCGCCGCGATCGGCGTGCTGCGGTTCCGCGACGTGCCGACCCGCCTGCACGCCGCCACCAAGCCGCAGGTGCTCGGGCTCATCCTCATCTGCCTCGCGATCGCGCTGTCGCTGCGGTCATGGCCGGTCGTGGCGTTCCTCGTGCCGGTCGTGCTGATCCAGCTCGCCACCGCCCCGCTCTCGGCGCACATGGTGGGCAGGCAGGCCTACCGCAACGGCACCATCGACGAGACCGGCCTGTACGTCGACGAGCTCGCCGAATCCAAGCGCACCCCGCCAGCCTCGGGCGGCTGACGCGTCAGGCCGACCCGGTCCTCTGCCGCTCGTCGCCGTCGACCACCACTTGTGGCGACGGAGCGGCGAGCGGGATCCGCATCACCACGCGGGCACCGCCGCGGTAGTCGGGGTCGAATGCGACCATGCCGCGGTGATCGGCGACGATCTCCCGAGCGATCGCCAGCCCGAGGCCCGTGCCCCCGCTCGATCGGGCTCGTGCGTCATCGGCGCGTTCGAACCGCTCGAAAAGGTGCTCCGCACGTCGCGGATCGACGCCGTCGCCGTGGTCGGCGACCGCGAGGAACGCCTCTCCGTCCTCCTCCCGCAGGGCGATCGAGACGGGGCCCTCGCCGTGGACGACCGCATTGTCGAGCAGGTTGCGCACGGCGCGGCCGAGCGCGGCAGCGTCGCCGACGACCTGCGCGCCCGAGACCGCGGACAGATCGATGCTCACCGAGCGGTCGCCTCGAAGCCTCTCGACCTCCCGCAGCACCACGTCGTCGAGGTCCACCAGACCACGCGCTGCGGGCTGGGCTGCGGCGTCGATCCGCGCGAGGACGAGAAGGTCGTCCACGAGTCGGGTCAGCTCGACGACCTCGTCGCGGACGCTCTGCATGATCGCGGAGTCCGAGGGCTCGGCATGGCTGAGCGCGACCTCGAGCTCGGCCCGGATGCGGGTGAGCGGAGTCCGCAGCTCATGGGACGCATCGGCGACGAAGCGCCGTTGCCGCTCCGTCGCGCTCTGCAGCCGGTCGAGCATCTCGTTCATGGTCCGTGCAAGCCGGCCGACCTCATCGCGCAGGGCGGGCTCGGGCACGCGGCGATCCAGGCTCCTCGTCGAGATCTCGGCGACTTCTCGACGGATCGCCTCGACAGGACTCAGCACGCGCCCGACGAGGATCCAGACGAGCAGTGCGAGGACGAGTGTGGCGATCGGGATCGCCACCGCCAGCCCGCGCACGAGCGCCGCCCCGGCGTCGGCGACGTCGTCGATCGGTGTCCCGGCGGCGATCAGCGTCGATCCGTGCCGCGCGGACATCACCCGGTACTCCTCATCGCCCACGCGCACGGTGGAGAATCGGGGCGCTGCATCCGGTGGCCCGTCGATCGCGGCATCCACCATCCCGGGCGTGGAGGCGATCACCGCTCCGTCGGCGCCGAGCACCACCGCGAACGAGTCCTCGTCGCCGCGCACGGCGATCGGGCTGCTCAGCACGCCGGCATCGGCCGCCTGCGCGATCTCCGCCGTCCACTGCTCGAGCGTCTCGTCGATGCTCTCGGTGAGCACGTTGCGCTGCACCTGCACGACCGCGACCCCTGTGAGGATCAGCACCGCGAGCACGACGAGCGAGGCGACGATCGTGATGCGCGCGCGGATCCCCCACACCATGTCACGCCGCCGTGAGGCGATAGCCGGCGCCCCGCACGGTCTCGATCGCGGTTCCGCTGCCGGCGGCGGCGAGCCGGTGACGCAGCCGCGCGACGTAGACCTCGACGATGTTCGGATCGCCCGCGAACGTGTCGCTCCACACGCCGTCGAGGATCGCGTGCTTCGACAGGACCTGCTCGGCGCGCGAGACGAGGAAGAGGAGCACATCGAATTCGCGCGACGTGAACACGATCTCCTGCTCGCGGCTCCACGCCCGGCGCTCCCGCGCATCGATCCGGAGGTCGCCCACCCGGACGGGGGCTCGCTTGCTCGATGCGCTCCGCCGGATGAGGGCGTGGAGCCGCGCCACCAGCACGGGGAAGGAGAAGGGCTTGACCAGGTAGTCGTCTGCGCCGGTGTCGAGGGCCTCGGCCTCGTCGAGGTCACCGTCCTTGGCGGTGAGCATCAGGATCGGCGTGCGGTTCCCTGCCGCTCGCAGATCGGCGCAGACCAGGAATCCGTTGCGCCCGGGGAGCATGATGTCCAGCACGATGACGTCGTGCGACGACTCCGTCGCCGACCACAGCCCGTCGATGCCGTTGAAGGCGACATCGACGGTGAACCCCTCGGCCTCGAGGCCGAGCCTCACCGCGCGGACGACCTTCTCGTCGTCGTCGACCAGCAGCACCTTCATCGCCAGCTCCTTCGGCCAGCGTACGACGCGAGCACGATCGCGCGCATGCCGTCGTGACACGGCGGCGAGCCGGGGAGTCAGTCCGTTCCGACCACGTGGAACGACTCGTCCAGCTGCACGTCGACCTCGGTTCCGCCGGGCAGCGTCACTTCCACCTCGTAGTAGCTCTCCTCGTCACCGACCTCGGAGTCGGTGACCCGGCCTGCGCCGGTCACGGCGAGTGCCGCCTCGCTCGCTCGCCGGAGAGCGTCACCCGTGATCGGGGTCTCGGTCTCGTGCGGGTCGGCGTCATCGCCGCTCTCCACGCCCTGGACGATCGCGCCGGCGCCGAGCAGCGCTGACGCCGCGACGACCCCGGAAACGACCATGAGCCTCTTGCCTCGCCGCATCTCGGCCTCCGTCCGTCGTGTGGCTCACCTGAATCGAGTCCGACGTTACGCACGCGGCCTGACGCCAGCCTGAACCGGCCGCCCCGGCTTCAGGTGGGTGTCAGGGTCGACGGCGCATGCTCACCGGAGGGAGAGTGAAGAAGGGAGGGCCGGCCATGGTGACCGCGGACCGAATGCGAGCGATCGCCGTCGCGTGCCTTGCGGCGAGCACCCTGCTGCTGAGCTCGTGCGCGATGGGAAGGGCGGCCACGACGGGCGACCCCGATCTGCCGCAGGGCGACGAACCGGTGACCCTCGATCCGGCGCGGTTCAGCACCGACATCGACAATCCGTATTGGCCGATGGTTCCGGGGACGAGGAGCGTCTACCGCGAGGTCGATGCGGACGGGATCGAACAGACGGTCGTCGTCACGATCACGACAGCGACCAGGGAGATCGCGAACGGCATCACGGCACGAGTGGTCCGGGACTCCGTCTTCCGCGGAGATGAGCTCGTGGAAGACACCTTCGATTGGTACGCGCAGGACAGCGACGGCGCGATCTGGTACCTCGGCGAGGACACCGCCGAGTTCGAGAACGGCCGGTCCGTATCGAAGGAAGGCTCGTTCGAGGCCGGCGTCGACGGCGCGATGGCCGGTGTGGCGTTGCCGGCCGACCCCGAGCCGGGGGACCGGTATCGCCAGGAGTACTACCGCGGACAGGCCGAGGACGAGGGTGAGGTCATGCGGACGACAGAGCTGGTCGACGTCCCCTTCGGTCACTACGAGAGGGTGCTCACGACGCGGGACACGACGCCCCTCGAGCCTGGCGTCGTCGAGTACAAGTTCTACACGCGCGGAGTCGGGCCGGTCATGACCGTCGATGTCGCGGGCGGGTCCGGACGCGAGGTCCTCGTGGACATCACGACCGTTCCTCCCGGCACCGGGACAGCGCCCCTGGGACACCCCGACTGAGCGGTCCGCGGTCAGGGGCGGAGCACCAGCGTGTCCGTCGTCGCGGCGTCCACCGCGTCGGGCGTGAACGCCCACGGCGTGAGCTCGGCCTTCTGCCACGACTCCACCTGGTCGATGTAGTTCGTGTGGAAGGCGTGACCGCTCTCGCCGGTGAGCTGGTTCCAGCGCGAGGCGTCGAAGTCCGACAGGTCGACGATCATGCGCATCGACGGCACCGTGACGGTCGAGAAGCTCTGGGTCAGATCCCATCCGGTCGCGTTCACGACCGATGACCCGCCGCCGACCGGGAACGGCCCGCGGTTGAAGAGCCACTCGATCGCGGGGATGCCCGACTTGCCGAAGCTGCCGTTCTCGAGCGGAAGGGCGTGCAGGCCGCCCCAGTTCCACCGCGAGGGGTTGTCGCCCTGGGCGTCGACGAGTCGTTCGTACGCGTCGATCGCCGAGCGCTTCAGCATGTCGGTCATGCCGTCCACGCCCAGCTCGTCATTGATCCACCAGGGCGACGTCTCGTCGTCGAGCAGGGCGTCCATCACGAGGAACTGACGGCCCTGGCCGGTCATCGGCGCCGCGTTCTCGCGCCCGTCGACGAACACGTTGCCTGCGAGGGTGTCCCACAGCACGTTCGCGTACGCGGCGGCCGCCGAGTCGGCGCTGTTCTGCGCGTCCCATTGCTGCAGCAGGTCGAGTGCCGCATCCGTCTCGTCATCGCCGGTGGTGACGTCGGCGTAGGCGGCCGTGAGTCGCATGCCGATGAAGGAATAGTTGTCGGCCTGGATGGCGTTGAGGTCGTCCGCCGTCACGGGGCCCTTGGCGATCGCGCGGTCGATCAGCTCCGTGATGCGGGCGGCGCGCCAGCCGTAGTCCCAGTCGCGCGTGAGCGGATATCTGTAGTCCTGCGTCACGATGGCGTTGTTCGCCGTGACGATGTAACCCTCGGTCGGGTTGTACGAGACCGGAAGTTCCTCGAACGGAATATATCCCTGCCACGCGTACGCCGAGTCCCACCCTGGCTGCGGCATCGAGCCGTCGCCCGCGCCGCGGATGGGGAGCTTGCCGGGCGTCTGGTAGCCGATGTTGCCGTCGACGTCGGCGTAGATGAGGTTCTGCGCCGGCACGTCGAACAGGGCCGCGGCTCCCCGGAAGTCGTCGAAGTCCTTCGCGGTGTTGAGGGCGAAGATGGCGGATGCCGTGGTCCCGGGCTGCAGTGCGGTCCAGCGCAGGCTCACGGCATAGTCGCCCTCCGGAGCGTCGGCGGGCGCCTCGGTCACGGTGCCCCCGGTCCCGGTGTAGGGCGCTTCCGCGATCGAGGTGAAGTCGTCGGTGAGTCCCGAGACGATCGGCCCGTTCGCGGTGGAGCGCACCTCGAGCTCGACGTCCTCGGAACCGGCGACCTTGAACGTCTCGGTGTGCGTCTCAAGAGGAACCAGCGCGCCGTCGTACCAGTACGAGTCCCCCTCGACCTTCTCGAGGTAGAGGTCGGTGACGTCGGTGGTGAGGTTCGTGAACCCCCACGCGACGCGCTCGTTGTGGCCGATCACGACGCCGGGAAGCCCCGAGAAGCCGAAGCCGGCGACGTCGAACGGGCACGCCTCGGTCACGGTGGAGCACTTGAGCTGGATCTGGTGCCACACGCTCGGCAGCGACGCGCCGAGGTGCGGGTCGTTGGCGAGCAGCGGCATGCCGGTGTCGGTGACGCTGCCCGACACCACCCACGAGTTCGAGCCGATGCCTTCGCCGGCGTCGCCCACGAGCTCGCCGACGGCCTCGATCACGCTGTCGACCTCGGTCCATTCGATGGCGGCGGTGGCAGCATCCGTGTTCCCCGCGGCGTCGCCCTCCGCGTCACCCGCACCGTCGCCCGCGGCGGTGCCCTCCTCGGCGGGAAGGTCGGGAGCCGTGCCGACCGCCGGCACCGCCGAGATCTTGGGCACGATCACCGGGTTCCGGTCGAACGGGTACGCCGGGTACAGCTGGTCGACCTCGGCCTCGGTGAAGTCCGGCGCCATGACCGCGCGCTCGGTCTCGCTCTCGATGTTGCTGCGGAGGTCCCAGGCCATCGCCTTGAGCCACGCGACCGAGTCGGCGGGCGTCCACGGTTCGATCTCGTAGTCGGAGTTCTGCAGACCCAGCACGGCGTACTCGAACGACGCGTCGGCGCCCTGGTGATCGGCGAGGTACGCATTCACGCCGTCGGCGTAGGCGTCGTAGTACGCGCGCTCGGTGGCGTCGAGGGCGTCGACCTCCTGCTCTGCGATGTCGTGCCAGCCGAGGGTGCGCAGGAACTTGTCGGTGCCGAGCTGCGACGCGCCGAACATCTCGGAGAGGCGTCCGCTCGTGACGTGCCGGCGGAAGTCCATCTCCCAGAAGCGGTCCTGCGCGTGGACGTAGCCCTGCGCGAAGAACAGGTCGTGCGACGAGTCCGCGGTGATCGTCGGGATGCCGAGCACATCGCGCTGCACCGTCGCTTCGGCCTCCAAGCCGGGGGCCTTCACCTCGCCGCTCAGCTGCGGGAACGAGCGCTGCGCCGTGTACGTGACGAAGCCCACCGCGATGAGGGCGAGCACCACGACGGCCGCGAGGATGCTGAACAGGACGATGCCGATCGTCCTCCCCGCGGACCGGCGATGCACGGTGTCGTCGACGGCGTACGGAGAGGGCTGGGGCTTCGTCATTGAAAGGGCTTTCCGGGCGGGGTGGGGGGGATACGCGGTGCCGGACACCGCGACATTCGGTGCCACGCGCGTTCGGGTCGCAACGGCACCATTCCGCATGCTAACCCCGAGTCGTGCCTCGCGCCGAATCGCGTGTGGTTTTCACCGCGCGACCGGGCTCTTGTCGGGAGCGCTCTGCGCTGTAAGACTCTTCCCGTCACTGGCCGATCTCAACTGGGGGAGATCCACTATGCCCATGCACACGCGCGCCTCGCGCAGAGCGGCTGCCGTTGCAGCCGCCGTCTCACTCACCGCGGTCGTCGCGCTCGGGAGCGCCGCACCCGCATTCGCATCGAAGCCCGCCGACGGCACGCACAAGGTCGCGTACTGTCACGCGACGCACAGTGCGAAGAATCCGTACGTCTACATCGAGACCGACAAGCTCGCCGTCGTACGCGCCCACGAGAAGCATCAGGATGACGAAGACATCATCCCGGCCTTCTGGTACGAGCGTCACGGCGAGGTGCTGTGGTTCCCCGGCAACGGGGACGCGTCGCAGATCGGCGACGGCACCTGCGACGGCGGCGGCGTCGGCTGAGAAGCACTTCTGAGGCGGATGCCGCGGGCCGCGGCATCCGTCTCGTGAGAGTGCCCGCTATCCGATGACGCTCGGCTGCAGGTCGCGCAGGGTGCGGAAGTGGGTCATGCGGGTGACGCCGATCGCGGCGATCAGGCCCGCGCCGACGAGCCAGGCGAGCAGCACGGCGAGGTCGAGCCAGACGCGGTCGGCGCTGCCGCCGTACATGACCTGGCGCATCGCGTCGACGACGTAGCCCATCGGCAGCACGTGGTGCAGCGCCGCGAGCGGCGCGGGCAGCGTCTGCCAGGGGAAGGTTCCGCCGGCGGTCACGAGCTGCAGCACCATGAGGACGAGGCCCAGGAACTGCCCGACGGAGCCGAGCCACACGTTGAGCGCGAGCACGATCGCGGCGTACGTCGCCGAGGCGAGCAGCAGGATGCCGAGGGTCGCGAGCGGGTGCGCGAACGAGAATCCGAGCGCGAGCGAGAGCACGCCGAAGAGGCCGAGCATCTGCACGCCGCCGAGGAGCGCAGGCGTCGCCCACCCGGCCAGCGTGATGCGGATCGGCGAGTGCAGCGCCGTCACCGCGCGCTTCGACACCGGCTTGACGATGAGGAACAGCGCGTAGATGCCGATCCAGCCGGCGAGGGCGGCGAAGAACGGCGCGAGGCCGGCGCCGTAGTTCTGTGCCTGCGTGAGCGACGAGCGCTCGACCTCGACGGGGGCCGCGAGGGTGTCGGCCTGCGCGTGGCGCGTGTCGGCGTCGTACGACGGCAGTTGGGCGGCGCCCTCGGAGAGCCCGTCGCGCAACTGCGTCGCACCGTCTTCGAGTTGAGCGAGCCCGCTGTCGAGCGTTGTCGCGCCATCGCGCAGCTGTGCGGCGCCATCGGCGGCCGTCGCGGTGCCCGAGGCGAGCGTCGACGACCCTGCCGCGACGGATGCTGCTCCCGCCGAGACCTGCTGCGCGCCGGAGTTCAACCGGTCGATCTGCGCGACGGCTCCCTGCACGCGGTCGTCGACGGCATCGAGCCGCTCGCCGACCGGGTCGAGAGCGGCGAGCACGTCGTCGATCCGGGCCTGGTCGAGGCCGGCTTCAGCGAGCTGCGCGGCGATGTCGTCGCGAACCCGCGGCAGCGCCGAGATCGCGGACGAGGATGCGGAGCCGATCCGATCGGCGATGGCGTCGAGCTGTGCGGTGCCTCCGGCGACCTGGGACGCGCCGTCGGCGACCTGCGCCGCGCCGGCGGAGAGCTGGGCAGCGCCGTCGCGCAGCTGAGCGGTGCCGTCTGCGAGCTGCCCGGCACCGGAGGAGAGCTGCGACGCTCCGTCGCCGGCCTGCGCGAGACCGTCGACCAGCTGCGAGGCGCCGGCGGCGGCATCCGTCAACTGGACACGGATGGCGTCGAGGGCGTCGAGCATCGTGAGACCCGCCTCGGCCACGACCTTCTCGGTGATCGTCGCCTGGATGCGCTCGACCGCCTGTGTGCCGATCGTCGAGGCGAGGTAGTTGTTCGCGTCGCTCGTGTGCAGCACGATGTCGGCCGTCCGAGGCTCGCCGGTGGTGATCGACGCGATGGCGGCCGTGAAGTCGGCGGGCAGCTCGATCGCGAAGTCGTAGCTGCCGTCGTCGAGTCCGGCGTCGGCCTCCTCGGCGGTGGCGAGGTGCCAGTCGAAGGTGCCGTCCTCGATGAGCTCCTGCGCCACCTCGTCGCCGAGGTTGCGGTCGGTGCCGTTGAGCTCGGCGCCGGTGTCGGCGACGACCAGCGCCACCGGCACCTGGTCGAGCTGGCCGTACGGGTCGCGGTTAGCCCACAGGTACAGGCCGCCGTAGAGGATCGGCACGACCATGAGCGCGATCAGCGCGATGAGCGACATGCGCGTCGAGCCGAGCCGTCGCAGCTCGGCGAGGATCATCTGGGGGACCTTCATGCCCGGCCCCCCTTCGTCGGGGCGGTGAGCCTGCGGACACGAGGTCGCCCGATGGTCCGGGGCGTTTCGTCTCGCTTCGCTCGCTCAACGACCGGGAGGGAAGTCCGCTCGGCGACCGGCTGCGACGCCTGGCCCGCGATCACGAGCACGGCGTAGCCACGGGCCGCGAAGTCCTCCGCCACGGCCCACCACGCGGCGGGCTCGCCGCCATGGCGGTCGGGGGAGACGAGCACGATCGCCTCGACACCCTTGCGCAGCACCGCCAGCTCGCACAGCGCACGCACGCGGGCGTCGGGATCCACGTTCGAGACGGGGACGGATGCCTCGTCCCCGACGCCGTGCTCGTCGAGCCAGCGCCGCACCGCGACGGGATCGGACCGGCGTCCGGCGAACATGAGCTCCTCGGCGGCGACGCCGGCGAGCGTGACGTTGGGCTCAGGCTCGGACACCTCGGGTGCATCCACCAGGGCGACCCGGCGGCGCAGTGCCGAGGCATCCGTCCTGTCGTCCAGCGTCACCCCGCCGGTGTCCGGGCGCATGCGGCCCGACGCGATGAGGCCGAGCACCGTCGGCCGCTGCGCGGTCTCGGCGGCGACGAGCGTCGCGACGCCGGACTCGAAGACGGCCGACGTCGCGGGCAGCGCGTGCTCGCGGCGGCCCTTGCCGACCGCGTCGAGGACGACCCTCACGCGCTCGCCGCCTCGGGGGTCGCGACGATCTCGGGGTGCTCGTGGAGCAGTGCGTCGGCCTGGCGCCACGACAGCCCGGCGATGCTCAGCACGGCCCGTACCGCGAGGTCGCGGGCGGCGGGCGAGGAGGCGTCGATGCGGGTGATGACGGTGCGCGCGGTCTCTTCGACGAGGCGGGCGAGCGTCGGGGCGGCGACGTCGGTGCGCAGCACGTCGGCGTCCTGCCCGTCGCGCACGATGCGCACGACGGCGCGGCGCAGCGGTGCGAGGGCCGTCGCCGTCTCTTCGAGGTGGGCTTCGTCGAGGGCGATCGCCGCGAGCACCTGCACGTGCGCGGCTTCGTTCCACAGGGCGGCCGCCAGACGGGCGAGGGCGACCCGCGCGTCGGCGTCGTCGATCGAGGCGGCGACGGCGTTGAAGCGCGCGGCGCCCTGGGCGACCAGTTCGCGCACGAGGGCGTCGCGGTCGTCGAAGTGGCCGTACAGCGCCCGGCGCGAGAGGCCCGCCTGGCGGGCGATGGCGTCGACGGACGCGCGGGGGTCGTGCGCGAGGGCGACATGTGCCGCGGCGAGGATGCCCGCGCGGTTCTCGAGGGCGTCGCGCCGCGGACGGCGCGCAGCATCGATCGGGGAGGTCATGCCTCCACGGTAGATAACTTGCACACTACTGTGCAAGTTAATCCACGATGATTCAGTCGGTTCCCAGGTCGAGCGCGGACGCCTCGTTCGCAGCATCCGTCGCCCCTGCGAGCTCTTCCTGCTCGGCGCCACCCCCCCGTGGCAGGCGTGATTCGGTAGCGCGATCGCTGCAATATCATGCGAAGCGTTATGTCAGGGCGTCCCCGCTCTGCACTCGGGAACTGGAGAAATCACATGACCTCACCCATGCTGCGCCGTCGAAAGACGATGTCCGGGCTCGCAGCGGCCGCGCTGGCGCTGACTCTGGTCGCGGTCCCGGCGCTGTCGGCGTCGGCATCGATCACCTATCGATCGAAGCAGTACTCCTCTGCCTCGGCATGCGCGGCCGCGCGTGGATTCTGGGTCAAGAACGGCGGATCGGCGACGAACTGCACGTACAGCCACGGCGCGACGTACCAGATCGACGGATGGGGCTACACCTACTGGCGATGAACCGGCTCGCGTTCACCGCAGGGCGAAGTGCCCCGCGGTGAACGCGTTCGTGTCGATTCAGTCGGTTCCCAGGTCGAACGCGGACGCCTCGTTCGCAGCATCCGTCGCCTCTGCGAGCTCTTCCTGCGCGGCGCTGTAGTTCTCGGCGCGCTCGGTGATCTCGCCGGCTTCGCCCTGCGTGAGATGACCGACGAGCTCGCCCGTCGCACCGCCGATGAGCCCCTTCGAGGCGTAGTACTCGAGGCGCACGCGCGAGTCGGCGATGTCGAGGTTGCGCATGGTGAGCTGGCCGATGCGGTCGGTGGGACCGAACGCGGCGTCGCCGACGCGCTCCATCGAGAGCTTGTCGGGGTGGTACGACAGGCGCGGGGCGGTGGTGTCGAGGATCGTGTAGTCCTCGCCGCGGCGCAGGCGCAGCGTCACCGAGCCGGTGATCGTCGAACCGACCCACTTCTGGATCGACTCGCGCAGCATGAGCGACTGCGGCTCGAGCCAGCGGCCCTCGTACATGAGGCGACCGAGGCGGCGGCCCTGCTCGTGGTACGTCGCGAGCGTGTCTTCGTTCAGGATGCCGTTGACCAGGCGCTCGTACGCGGTGAACAGCAGCGCCATGCCCGGCGCCTCGTAGATGCCGCGGGACTTCGCCTCGATGATGCGGTTCTCGATCTGGTCGCTCATGCCGAGGCCGTGGCGGCCGCCGATGCGGTTCGCCTCGAAGACGAGCGCGACCGGGTCGGGGAACTCGACGCCGTTGAGGGCGACCGGGCGGCCGGCCTCGAACGTGACCGTGACGTCCTCGGTCTCGATCTCCACCGACGGGTCCCAGAAGCGCACGCCCATGATGGGCTCGACCGTCTCGAGCGAGACGTTCAGGTGCTCGAGGGTCTTCGCCTCGTGCGTCGCCCCCCAGATGTTCGCGTCGGTCGAGTACGCCTTCTCGGCGGAGTCGCGGTAGGGGAAGCCGTGCTCGACGAGCCACTCGCTCATCTCCTGGCGTCCGCCGAGCTCGGTGACGAAGTCGGCGTCGAGCCAGGGCTTGTAGATGCGCAGGGCGGGGTTCGCCAGCAGGCCGTAGCGGTAGAACCGCTCGATGTCGTTGCCCTTGTAGGTGGAGCCGTCGCCCCAGATGTCGACGCCGTCCTCTTTCATGGCGCGCACGAGCAGCGTGCCGGTGACGGCGCGGCCGATCGGCGTGGTGTTGAAGTAGGTGCGACCGCCCGAGCGGATGTGGAACGCGCCGCACGCGAGGGCTCCGAAGCCCTCTTCGACGAGCGCGGGCTTGCAGTCCACGAGGCGCGAGACCTCGGCGCCGTACTCGAGCGCGCGGCTCGGGATCGCCTCGATGTCGTCCTCGTCGGGCTGACCGAGGTCACCGGTGTAGGTGCAGGGGATGGCGCCCTTGTCGCGCATCCACGCGACGGCGACGGAGGTGTCAAGGCCTCCCGAGAAGGCGATGCCGACGCGCTCGCCGACGGGCAGGGACTGGAGGACCTTCGACATGGCCTCAAGTCTAGTTAAGGGGACGGATGCCGCCCCGCGATGCGTCGGCCGTCACACCAGTCACGCTGGCAACAGTGGCGCCGCGCCGACGGGCCTGGCTAGGCTGACCGCGAGGTATGAATCCGGTCGTGACTTCTGGAAGGTGACCGGCCCATTCGTAGCAGTGCCAGTGGACCGGGGGGTCACTTGTTCTCCAAAGCGCGCTCACGTATCGCGGCAGCCGTCACGATCTTGGCCGTCGCCGCAGCGACGCTGATCGCACCGGCAGCCGTGGCCGCCCCGAGCCTGCCCGACCCGCAGGCGGGCGACATCACGGCGGTGGCGACGCTCGACAAGAGCGCGTCGGTCACCGAGGTCGCGCCCGGTGAGACCTTCACGTACACGCTGACCGTCGGCTGCTCGGCCATCACCGATCTCGGCTGCCGCGGCGCCGTGCTCACCGATGTGGTGCCGGCGCCGTTCGTCGTGGTGGAGGCGGTGGTCGGCGGCGGAGCCAACACCGCCGCCGAGCCGGTCATCAGTGGCAACACCGTGACGGTGACGTGGACGACGCCGCTCGGCGACGGCACCGTCGGCATCCTCGACAACACGACGGGCATCGTCGAGATCACGGCGCAGCTGCCCGCCGACGCCTCGTACGACGTCAGCGGAACGCCCGTGATCAACGAGGCCACGATCGAGGGCACGAACTTCGCCGACGAGGACGCGGTCGCCCCGGTGACGCCGATCGTGCCGCTGGAGCTCGCGACCACCGCGACCAAGACCTTCACCCCGACGGAGGCCATCGCCACGCCCGGGGCCGCGGTCTCGGCCGCACTCGGCGGGACGAACACCTCGAACGCGACCGTCGAGTCGCTGTCGATCCAGGATCCCGTCGACCCCGAGGCTGCGCCGAACCCCTTCGACTCGCTCGCGTTCGCCGGCTTCGGCACCGTGACGCCTCCGGCGGGAGCCGACCCCGCGCTCACCACCTACGAGGTGTACGTGGACGGCGCGTGGGTCTCGGCGCCGGGCGGAACGCTTCCCGCGGGTGTCACCCCCGACGAGGTCAAGGGCACGCGTGTGACCTTCCACGGGGCGATCCCCGCCGGCGCCACGGGCTCCGTCGCACTGAACCTGACGGTGACCGATGCTGCGGCCTCCGAGCCCGACGGATCAACGGTGGCGAACGACGTGCTGTCGACCGTCGCGATCGGCGACGAGACCGCCACCGGCGAGGCGGACGCGCAGTTCACCCTGCGGCAGAACACCGTGACGGTGGCCGCGAGCAAGTCCTTCGACCCGGATCTCGTCATCGCGGGCGAGTCGACCACGGTCACGATCGGCGGCCGCAACGCCTCGACGATCCCGATCGACACGCTGACGATCCGCGAGCCCGCGACCGGTACCTTCCCCGACGCCTATACGTTCGGCGGCTTCACGGGTCCGGTGGACTGGCCGGCCGGTGCGACGTCGGGTGAGGTCGTCTACACGCTCGCCGGGGGCGGAACCGTCACGGTGCCGTTCGCGGACAACACCGTTCCGGCGCTTCCCGACGGCGTCGACCCGGCCGACATCGTCGCGTTCGAGGTCACCTTCAGCGGCGACATCGTCCCCGGCGGCGAGACCGAGATCCCGTTCTCGGTCGACACCGACCCCGATCTGACCGGGCTGCCGCTCACCGTGCCCAACCTCATCGCCGTCGAGGGTGAGAATGCGGGCACCACCGGCACCGCGGAGGCGTCCGACGACCTCTACATCTACGACGAGGTGATCGAGCCGTACATCTCGAAGCAGGTCCGGCCCACGCCGATCCTCGCGGTGCCCGGCGAGGTCGTCACGGTCACGCTGAACGGCGGGCTCACCGAGCGCCCCTCGCCGCCGGACAACCCCACCGGCACCACGGGTCGTGCGCAGCAGGTCGTGATCCAGGATCCCGAGGATCCGGTCGAGGGCGACCCGTGGTGGAACGCGTTCGACCTGACTGCGATCACGCAGACGCCGGTGCCGGCCGACTCGACGCTGACGATCGAGTACTACGACACGACGACCGGCACGTGGGAGACCCTCGCCGGGCCGATCGACGGGCCGACGATCTACTCGCAGCAGGTGCCGTCCGACATCAGTGACGTCGCAGGCGGCGTGCGGTTCGTCTACGACTACACCGGTGATGCCGGCGGCTTCGCGCCGGGCACCGACTTCGCGCCGAACTTCACCTCGTCGCTCCGAGCGGACGGCCGCTACACGGAGGTGCCGCCGTTCAGCGACGACGAGAGCACCTTCGTGCCGAACTGCGCGCAGACCGATGCATCGAGCGCGAACCCGAGCGTGCCGGACGGGCAGGCCGTACTCGCGCCCGACGACTGTCCCGTCCTCGAGCTCATTCCGCCGGACCCCGGCAACGCCGACCTGATCGACAAGTCCTTCGGGACCTCGAGTTCGGGCGGCATCAAGTCCGTCATCGCGCGCTCGGGAGACACGATCCCCTCGACGCTGCGCTGGTCGACCGGCGGGTACTCCAATCTCGAGCGCGTGGAGATCACCGACATCGCCGCTCCCGAGACCACGGCGATCTCAGCGTCGCTGTTCAACGCCTTCGACCTGACGCGCGTCAACTCGATCACGACCGCGACAGACCCGCTTATCAAGTACGACGCCGTGCAGGCCGTGCAGCTCTACAACGGCACCGCGTGGGTGACGGCGGCGAACAACCCGTGCAACCCGCTCTGCGTCGGGCAGTTCCCGGGCATGAACCTCACGACGGCCGAGCGCGCCTCGACCGTGGGCGTGAAGCTGACCTTCGTCGAGAGCCCCGACCGCGCGGCCGCGTCGGCCGGTGACCCGACGGCGCCGCCCGTCGGGTCGGGCGTCGCCCGCTCGTTCGCGAACGACCGGCCCGTGACGCTCGTGTGGCAGGTGCGCGACGAGCGCCGCAGCGACGGCACCGCGGTGCTCGGCGACGAGCTCTACAACCTCACGACGGACGGTGTGGTGCGCAACACCGCCAACGCGACCGGATTCCCGGCCGACGGAGGCGACCCGCTCTCGGCGAACGACCAGGACGACGTCATCATCGTCGACGTGCCACTGACGACGACGACCGACAAGAACTGGCAGGGCGGCCCGCTCGCGGTGCCGAACGATCCCAACATCCTCCCGAGCCAGTACCCGCTCAGCCGGGTCACTGTGACCACGCGGAACACGACGCCGGCCAAGGTCGACATGCTGCAGATCACCGACACGGCCCCGGGCTCGGTGACCGATCGGCGCCAGGATCCGTTCCAGGCGTTCACCTTCAACAACTTCGTGCGCATCGACCTGCCGGTGGGTGCCACGGACACGGTGGTCGTACTCTCGTGCTTCGGGGGTGCGCCGATGGAGCTGACGCGCGCCGAGGCGCTCGCGCTCACTCCGAGCACGATGCCCTGCGACGTGTCGGGCGTGCAGGTGACCTACACCGGCCGCATCGCGGCGAATGCAGCGGGCGTCGTCGAGTTCGACCTGCGACTCCGGCCCTTCTGGCAGGGCACGACCGAGCGTGTGTCCGTCGGCGATTCGCCGATCGCCAACACGGCCGAGGGCGTCATCGCCGACGTGGACCCGTTCGTCGAGTGCCCGCCGCACGAGGGCGACCGATTCGCATGTGACGACGGGAGCGCGTCGATCGCGCTCGAGGAGCCGACGTTCTCGGTGAACGCGGGCAAGACGATCTCGCCGAGCGCGCAGAAGGAGGACGACTTCTCGCCGGTCACCGTGACCCTCACCGGTCAGCCCGGCGGATCGGCCCGTGCCCAGACGATTCTCATGACCGACGACGACCCCACGTTCTGGAACGCCATGGACTTCGTCGGTCCCGACCCCGACTGGCAGCTTCCGCCGCCGATCGGCAAGGTGCAGGTGTGCTACCTCGACGGCGGGGACTTCACCGACGCGAACGTCGTCGCCGACACGGTGGGCGGTACGTGGACGTGCATGCCGAGGCTCGGGGACCTGTCGGTCGCGGCCGCCAAGACGTTCCTCGAGAACGCGCCGAGCACGCTGCACGGGCTGAGCTTCCAGTTCTGGTCGGATGTCGAGCTCGGCTGGACGAACCCGGTCAATCCGATCATCAACGTCCCGTTCTTCGTGGAGCGCCGTGCGGACCTTCGTACCGGCGAGCCCACGCCCACGACACGCAGCGACCAGGTCCCCGCGCCGGGGGAGCAGGACGCGGGCGTCTTCTTCGACACGCTGACGGTCGAGGGCATCTCGGCCCAGATCGGACTCGGGGAGCGGCTCACCGATGACGAGACGGCCGAAGCGGAGTACCGCAACCTTCACCTCGAGGCATCCGTCAATGTCGTGAAATCGCCCACCGGCGACGTGCGTCCCGGCGTGGAGATCCCCTTCACCCTCGCCTACACGAACACCGGCGAACGTGCTCTGACCGACGTCGTCTTCACCGACGAACTGCCGCTGACCGCGACCGGCGAGCCGCAGCTGATCTTCAACCCCGACCGCGACCCCAGTGTGCCGCCGTGGTCGTTCGCGCTCACGGGCGCGACGCCGACGCCACCCGCCGGCGATCCGCTGCCGACCGACCCCGACGACGTCGACGTGCAGGACCTCGGCACCCGCATCGTGTTCACGATGCCCGAGGGGTCGGTGCTCGAGCCGGGGCAGACCTACACGATCACGCTGCGCATGATGCTGCGGCCGGGTCTCACGCCGAACGACTCCGTCGCCAACACGGCGACGATCGACGTGGCCGAACCGCTCGACGAGTGCGTGCCGAGCTACGACGAGGCCACCGGGCTGTGTGCCGACACGGCCACGGTGCGGCCGCTGGCCGTTCCCGCCCTGAGCACCGTCAAGTCCGTGCGCGCCGACAATCCGCCGAACCTGCCGGATGTGCCGAACGTGCGCAGCGACGACGCGAACTACACGTGCGACGGCACCGCCGTCGACGGGTTCTACAGGTATCCGTGTGTGCCGCTGACGCTCCCCGGCGACACCGAGACGTGGCGTCTGCACGTCACGAACGCGGGCACGGTGCCCATCTCGAAGCTCGTCTCGATCGACAACCTGCCGACCCCGGGCGACCAGGGCCTGATCGTCGTCATCCCTCGTGGCAGCCAGTGGCAGCCGACTTACGTCGGTGACGCGGAGCTGATCGTCGACCCGACCACGCCGGCGAATGCCGACATCTCGCTGTTCTACTCGACGGCGTCGGTCCCGTGCACCGCCGATCTCAACCCCGCGGGCACACCGTGCGCGCCGGGTGCGTGGCTGCCTCTCGACGACACCGTCGACCCGGCGATCGTGCGGAGCGTCAAGGTGACGGTCGACTTCCCCGGCGAGGAGAAGTTCGAGCCGGGCGACTCGCTGACGCTCCAGTTCACGACGCGGACGACCCCGAACCGGCAGGTCGTGAAGGACCAGCCGACCGCGTACAACACGATCTCGACCGGCGGTGCTGCTCTGAGCGGCGACGCGACGGTGCTCGTGCCTGCCACAGAAGGGCGCCGTGTCGGCGTCGCGTACCCGACCGGGTCGATCGCGCTCGAGAAGATCGTGTCGGGTCCGGCCGCCGAGTTCGCACCCGACTCGTTCCCGGTGCAGCTCGTCTGCACGATCGACGGGGAGCCGATCGAGGGCCTGCCCGAGGTCGACCTCGTGCCCGGCGCCGATCCGGTCGTCGTCGACGGGCTGCCGCTCGGAGCCGAGTGCACGGCCACCGAGGGTCAGTGGGGCCAGACGCAGACCGACATCGGCACCGCGACCGTCACGCTCGACACCGAGGAGATCGGGCTCGTCACGGTCGAGAACATCTACGACGTCGCCGCGCTGCGCATCAGCAAGGCGGTGGACACGGATGCTGTCGACAGCGGCGGTGACGCGATCTCTTACGGCCCGTTCACCTTCGAGGTCAGCTGCGAACTCAACGGCCAAGCGGCGTACGCCGACGGCTACGGTCCGGACGTGCCCATGATCGAAGAGATCACTCCCGATCAGACGTGGGCGCTCGACGGGCTGCCCGTCAACGCGACGTGCACGGTCGAGGAGACCGACGCCGTCGGTGCCGAGGGCACCACGATGCAGGTCGACTCGGACGAGCCCGTCGAGGGCAGCTCCGTGGAGGTCACCATCCAGGAGGAGACCGAGGTCCGGGTCCTCGCGACGAACTCCTTCGGGGTCGGATCGTTCCGCATCGAGAAGGCGCGCACCGGCGACGCCGCCGAGGACTTCGGCGCCGGACCCTTCGAGTTCGCGGTGGTCTGCACGCTCGACACCGGCGGAGTGATCCCCAGCATCGTGTGGGCCGGCTTCCTGACGCTCGACGAGGGCAACGGCTACGAGGCGCAGGTCGACGACGTCGCCGCCGGAGCGAGCTGCACCGTGCGCGAGACGGAGGACGGCGGCGCGACCTCTGTCGAGATCACCCCGTCGCAGTTCACGATCGAGTCGGGCGGCAGCCAGGTGGTCGAGGCCGTCAACACGTTCGACGCCGGATCGCTCACGGTCACCAAGGTGATCGACGGCGAGGGCGCCGACCTGTGGGGCGCCGGACCGTTCACCGTCGTGCTCGCGTGTGTCGACCAGGACGGCGAGCCGGTGGAGATCCCGGACGCCGAACAGGTGCTGAGCGCCGACAGCGAGACGCCGTACAGCTACACGTGGTCACCGCTGCTGATCGGCCTCGAGTGCACGCTGACGGAGACCGACACCGGCGGCGCGCACGCGACGACGATCACGGATGCCGAGGGCGAGGCCGTCGAGACCATCGAGATCGTCGAGGGCGAGACCGACGTCACGGTGACCAACACGTTCGACGTCGGGCAGATCGAGGTCGTGAAGACCGTGTCGGGCGGCGACGCGTCGCTGCACCGGACCGACACGTTCGAAGTGACCGCGTCGTGCACGTGGAACGGCTCCGCGATCGACGTGCCCGGCGGCGCCGTGCGCACACTCGGGACGGCCGCGCCGGTGGTCTACGAGGATCTCCCCGTCGGCGCCGAGTGCACACTGGCCGAGACCTCGAACGGCGGAGCGGATGCCGTCACGTACACGCCGGCGGATCCCGACGGTGCGAACCGCGCCGTCGTGACGGTCGGCGGTGAGGACGCAGCATCCATCACGATCGACAACAGGTTCGACAGCCCGCTGCCGGCGACGGGCGCGGACGGTGCGCGCGTGGCGGGACTCGGGGCGATCGGTGCGCTGGCGATCCTCGCGGGTGTGTTCGCGATGGTGGTCGTGCGTCGCCGGAGCCGGAGCGTCTGACGACGATGGGCGGGTGCGTCATCGCACCCGCCCATCGCCGCCTCCCCCGTGGCGCTGATCAGATCAGCAGCGTGTGGCCCGCCGCCGGTGCGCCGTGGCGTGTGGCCCGCTTCTCGCGGTACCGGCCGATGAGGATGATCATCGAGCCGATCGCCAGGAAGCCGACCAGGATCACGCCGATGTAGGTGAACGCCGACGAGTAGCCGCCTGCGCCGTGCGGGTCCAGGAACGGGTACGGGTACCACCACGGTGTGGTGCCGTCGGGGTTCGCGACGCGCTCGCCGCGGACCATCGTGTACGTCGTCCATGCCAGCGGGTAGCCGACGAGCACTGCGAGCGACCACCAGGGCAGCGCCCGCCGGCGCGGAGCCAGCAGCAGGTCCAGCACGAAGTAGATCGGCAGGACCACGTGCAGCACCTCGGCCGCGTACTTGTCGAGCATCGCGATCCCGGCGGAGTCGCCGAGCGCGATGGCCGACGGCAGTCCGCGCAGCAGCGCGTTGTAGACCAGCCCGAGCAGCACCACGGGTCCCGTGACTGCTGCCAGGGCCAGCGCGATGCCGAACGGCTCGCGCTCGGAGCCCGGGTGCCGCATCGCCCATGATGCGGCCGCGAACAGTGTGACGATGCTCAGCAGCGTCGACACGATCGTGAACAGGCTGAAGTAGTTCGCCAGCACGTCGCCGAGGCCCTGCCCCTGACGCGCTGCGCGGTCTACGTTGACGATGAATCCAGCGATCACCCCGGAGATCCCGGTGAGTGCCGCGGCGATTCGAAACCATGCCCAGTGCATGTCCTACCCCTTTCGACATCACGCGTAGTGCGTGTCGCTTCCTGCCCCGAGCACAGATGTACTCCCGTCGATACGGGGGTGTATGAAACCTTTGTGTCGGCAGCGTGTGGAAAACGCGCGCCCGATCCCCGGCGTTGTCAGGAACCTACAACGTGTCCACCGTTTGGTGGACAACCTCGACAAAAGCCGCGGAAATCCGGGCGTGTCCGCCGTTCGGGGGACACGATTCGGCCTGCGTGGACGGCCGGTCGAGCGTCAGTCCGGCACGACGGAGGAGGGGACGGATGCCGCTGCCACGGCGTCATCCGACGCGCCGGCGGCCGCACCCCGACGTCGTCCCCACCACACGACCAAGGCCCCGACGGCGACGATCGCGGCGGCGATCCCGATGACGTAGAAGACCACCGAGAGCCATCCGCCCGGGTTGTTCGGGTTGAGGAAGGGATACGGGTACCAGAACGGATCCCCGCTCACCGGGTTGGTGACGAGGGGTCCGCGGATCATGGTGTAGATCACCCAGACGATCGGGAACGCCACCACCGCCCAGAGGCTGCGCCAGGGAAGGGCTCGGCGGAGTGGTCCGAGGAACACGTCGAGGAGCAGGAAGATCGGGCCGATCAGGTGCAGCACTTCGTTCGACCACGGGATCGGCGCACTGCCTTGGGGCAGCTCGATGCCCCGCAGCAGGGTGTTGTAGACGATGCCCGTGATGATCATGTACGTGCTGACGCACGCCAGCGCCACCGCAAGGCCGTGGGGCTCAGC
This sequence comes from Microbacterium sp. NPDC056057, assembly GCF_042266945.1. Classification (NCBI taxonomy): domain Bacteria; kingdom Bacillati; phylum Actinomycetota; class Actinomycetes; order Micrococcales; family Microbacteriaceae; genus Microbacterium; species Microbacterium sp. NPDC056057. The sequence continues at coordinate 426,531 of NZ_JBHJWS010000001.1, read as the reverse complement.
ATCCGTGTCGCGTCGGCGCCCCGTGAAGAGGTACCAGAGCGCGATCCAGGCCAGCGCGACCGCGGCGGCGGCGTTCGAGAGGATCGTGAAGAAGCTGAAGAAGTTCGCGATCGTGGTGGTGACGTCGCGGCCGAGCTCGATCGCCGTGCCGATGGACTTCGTCAGCTGCGCCGCGATCGCCGCGATCGTCACCGCCGCCATCGCGAGCCGCAGCAACGTCCAGGTTGTCGCCCATCCCCGCGTGCGCGTCATGGGCTCACCATATCGAGTGGGCTGTGTCGCGGTGCGTCGGGGTGTGACTCCGCGTGGCGCCGGTCGGCGCGCCGCGGGGACGAGTCGGGTTAGCCTCGGCCGCGGCGGGTCGTCCGCCCTGCCCGATCCGAGGAGGATGCCCGTGCCGACGCTGCTGGAGGACGAGGCGCTGCAGTTCGTGCGCGACCTGATCCGCATCGAGACCGTGAACACCGGTGTCGCTGCGACGATCGGCGACGGCGAGACCCGTGCCGCGCGATGGGTGCAGGAGCGCCTCGCCGAGGTCGGCATCGCGTCGGAGCTCGTCGAGTCGCGCCCGGGTCGCGGGTCCCTCGTCGCGCGCATCGCCGGGAGCGATCCGGATGCCGGTGCCCTGCTCGTGCACGCGCACCTCGATGTCGTGCCGGTCGAGGAGAAGGACTGGACGCACCCGCCGTTCGGTGCCGACATCGACGACGGCTACCTTTACGGCCGCGGCGCCGTGGACATGAAGAACTACGCGGGCACGATCCTCGCGGTGGCGCGGCACTTCGCCCGCGAGGGGATCGTGCCGCGGCGCGACCTGGTGTTCGCGTTCCTCGCCGACGAGGAGAGCGGCGGCGTGTGGGGTGCGGGCTGGCTCGTCGAGAACCGGCCGGACCTGTTCGCGGGCGTCACCGAGGCGCTCAGCGAGGTCGGCGGATTCTCGGTGCCGCTGGCCGATGAGCCGGGAGACGGCCGTCGCGCGTACCTCGTGGCGACGAGCGAGAAGGGCGTCGCCTGGTCGACGCTGCGGGCGCGTGGACGTGCCGCGCACGGTTCGCGGCCCACCGCCGACAACAGCGTGGTGCGTCTCGCGCGGGCGGTGGCCGCTGTGGGTGAGCACCGGTTCCCCGTCGTGCGCACGCCCGCGCTGCAGCGCTTCCTCGATGTGTTCGGCGAGGCGCGCGGTCTCGCGTTCACCGACGAGTCGCTCGCCGACGACCTCGAGAGCCTCGGATTCGTCTCGTCGCTCGTCGGTGCGACGACGCGCAACACCGCGACCCCGACCGTGCTCGACGCCGGGGACAAGACGAACATCATCCCGGCGGAGGCCGCGGCGCGGCTTGACATCCGCATCCTTCCCGGGCAGGACGACGCGCTGCGCGAGGGCCTGCGCGAGCTCGTGGGCGACGACATCGACATCCGCGAGGGCCGTTGGTGGTCAGCGACGGAAGCGCCGGTCGACGCCCCGATCATCGGCGTCCTCCAGGACGCGATCTCGGTCGACGACCCCGACGGCGTGGTCGTGCCGTACCTGCTGCCGGCCAGCACCGACAACAAGCACTTCGCGAAGCTCGGCATCCACGGCTACGGGTTCGTCCCGCTGCGCGTGCCCCGCGACTTCGACGTGTTCGCGCAGTTCCACGCCGCCGACGAACGTGTGCCCGTCGACGCGCTGTACTTCTCGGCGCGGGTGACCGAACGGATCCTCCGGACGGCGTGACGGAATGACGGATGCTTCGACCCTTCCTCGGAGGGAGGGTCGAAGCATCCGTCATGCCATGTCAGGGCGTCACTGCTCTGCGGTCGCCTCCGCGGTCGGCGCACCCGACTCCTTCCAGGCGGGGAAGCCGCCGTCGACATGGGCGACGTTCGTGAAGCCCTTCGCGCGGAGCTGCTCGGCGACGGGGCCGGAACCGTTGATCGTGCCGCACACGATGACGATGTCCTGGTCCCAGTCGGTGATCTCGGCGAACTTCTCGGGCGAGTCGATGAGGAACTGCGCGTCGAGGTTGTTGCGGTCGCCGCGGATGGAGCCGGGGATCACGCCGTCGCGCGCCCGGCCCGCGTCGCTGCGCACGTCGACGACGAGTGCTCCGGCCGCGGCGCGCCCGGCGGCCTCCTCGGCCGTGATGAGCGGCGCGTCGAAGGTGGGCTCGGCCGCGGTGTCGGTGGTGTCGGTCATGGCGGGGTGATCCTTTCGGACGGACGGATGCCGCTCCTCGGCGTCACGCTACGGCCGAGGGGGGCGACCGCGCCCGGCGAGGCGTCATACGACGCCACGATCCGTCATGCGCCGTCGTTCGCCCGTCCGGGCCGCGGCGTCGGCGTAGCGTCCCAGGACATCCACGGGAAGGCGGGCCGCACATGACGCGGTACGAGTCGGTGATCGAGTCCATCGGCGGCACGCCCCTCGTGCGCGTGCATCGCCTCGCCGCGGGTCTGCATCCCAGGGTCTACGTGAAGCTCGAGCACCAGAACCCCGGCGGCAGCGTGAAGGACCGTGCGGCGCTCTCGATGATCCGCGCCGCCGAGCGCGACGGGTCGCTGCGACCCGGTGGCACCGTCGTGGAGGTGACGTCGGGCAACACGGGCGTCGGACTCGCGCTCGTCGGCGCGCACCTCGGCTACCGTGCGGTGATCTTCACGTCGAGCCGGATCGCGGTGGAGAAGATCCGCCTGCTCCGCGCGTACGGCGCCGACGTGCGGTTGGTCGACGCGTTCGTGCCGAAGGGTCACCCCGACAGCCTCGGCGCCGCCGCCGACCGGTTCGTGGACGAGACGCCCGGCGCCTGGCGCGCCGATCAGTACGACAACCCGGCCAATCCCGCCGCGCACGTCGGGTCGACCGGCCCCGAGATCTGGGCCGACACGGAAGGCGCCGTGACGCACTTCGTCGCGAGCGTGGGCACGGGCGGCACCATCTCGGGCACGGGCCGCGCGCTCAAGGCGCTGAGCGACGGCGCGGTGAGGGTGATCGCGGCCGATCCCTTCGGCTCGTCGTACTCGGGCGGCGACGGCAGCCCGAAGTACGTCGAGGGCGCCGGGCACACCGTGCACCCGGAGGCCGAGGAGGACGTCTGGCCGCGGTCCTTCGACCTCGCCGCCGTCGACGAGTACATCACCGTCGATGATCGCGAGGCGATCTTCACCGCCCGCCGTGCGGCCCGCGAGGAGGGTCTGCTGCTCGGCGGATCGGCCGGCACAGCGCTCGCTGCGGCGTTGCGGCTGGCCGAGAGACTCGGCCCCGACGACGTGATCGTCGCCCTCGCCCCCGACTCCGGACGCAACGCTCTGTCGACCTACTACGACGACGAGTGGCTCGCCGACCGCGGCTTCGTCATCGAGCAGAGCGAGGTGCCGACGCTCGAGGGCCTCGTCGACGAGCCCGCGCCGCGCGTGGGTCTGCACCTGACAGTCGCCGAAGCGGTGGCGCGTCTCGATGAGCGGGAGACGGATGCTGCAGCCCCCGTTCTCGCCGTGTATCGGCGCGCTGACCACGAAGCGCCGATCCCGGCACTCGACGTGGCCGGACTCGTGACGCTGGACGGATTGCGCCGTGCGCTCGAGTCGGGTTTCGGCGAAGACCTTGTGCGGGCCCACATCGTCGCCGCACCGCCCACCGTCGGCATCGGGCGGACTGCCGACGCCGCGCTCGCGGCGCTGGATGCCTCGCAGGGCAGCTGGACGGCAGCATCCGTCCTCCGCGATGGAAGGATCGTGGGGGTGACCACCCGCGAGACCCTCGTCGCCCATGCCGCCCGCGCCGGCCGTCTGGCGGTCGCCCGATGACCGCGGCGCTGATGGAGGCGATAGCCGGACCCGCTGGGGCCGCGACGTCACCGTGGGCTGTGCGCACCGCGCGTCCGGACGAGTACGACCGGGTCGCCGAGGTGACCTACCTCGGCTTCGGGCACGGCGAGCCGGGCGCGACGCAGCCCGACGCAGAGCGGCTCGCGCTGTTGCGCGGTGCCGCCGCCCGGGCCGCGGCCGGGGATCTGCTGGTGGCCGTCGACGACTCCGGCGCGATCCTCGGCACTGCGAGCCTCCTGCGCGCCGACAGCGCTCTCGTGCGGCAGTCGCGCGACGGTGAGGTGGAGCTGCGCCTGCTCGCGGTGCTGCCCGAGGCGCGTCGCCGGGGGATCGGCGAGGCGCTCATGCGCGAGGCTCTCGGGCGCGCTCATGCATGGGGTGCGCCCGCCCTGGTGCTCGACACCGGCCCGCAGAACGAGCGCTCGCAGCGTCTGTATCACCGCCTCGGCTTCGAGCGGCTGCCGGAGCGCGAGACCATCCCCGCGTCGCGCGGCGGCTACCTCGCGGTCTTCCGCGTCCCCTTCGGGTGATTCGCAGACGTCGTCAGTCGCCGAAGCGCTCGGCCTGCATCCGCGCGGCAGCCGCGGCGGGATCCTCGTCCCACGTCCGCGGGCGGGCGCCCTCGAGCGCGCGGCTGAGCGGCACCCAGCCGACCCATCGCAGCGGCTCCCAGCCGGGCGCCGGCGTCAGGGCCTCGAGGGCGCGGTACTCATCGACGCGCACACGATCCCACGCGTGCACGACGCGGCCGTCACCGAGGCTCAGGCCGACGTGGCCCCAATCTCGGCGCTCGCCGAAGAGCTCGCCGACGCTCTCGTAGAACACCAACGCATCGGCGGGCGGCGCCCCCGTGTTCGCCGACGCACCGTACAGGCGGGCGGACTCCGCCGCGTCGTCGCCGCCGAACATCTCGAGGTCGTTCGAGCGTTCGATCGCGTCCTCGACGAACGCCAGGCAGCGCGTCGCGTACTCGTTCGAACCCTCGTGCCCGAGCGCCCAGGCCACCGCGTTCGCGCTGCAGGTCTCCACATCGAAACTCATCGACAGCAGGGTAACGGGTCAGAACGGAGCGTCTGCGCAGTCCACGGCACGGAACACCGGCACGGTGCGCTCCGGCTCGACCAGGTACCGGCGGCCCGAGGGCGACGTCCACTGGATCGCACCGCCCGAGCCGGCGACCTGCTCGATCGTCCAGTCGGTGTGATGTCGGACGGTGTGATGCCCTTCGCACAGCGGCCCCAGATTCGTCAGTTCGGTGCTTCCGCCGAGCGCCCAGTCGACGTTGTGATCGATGTCGCACCGGGAGGCCGGCATCCCGCACCCGGGTCCCATGCATCGGTCCGCCCGCCACTTCACGAGCTTCGCCAGCGCCGGCGGAGGCCGGTACTGATCGCGGCCGACCGAGAGCACCATTCCGGTCTCGGGGTGGGTGAGCACACGCGTCCACCCGGGTGCGCCGCCCGCGAGTTCCCGCGCCACGGGCAGCGGGATCGGCCCGATCCCCTCGACGACCGGCGGATCGATGCCGGCCGCCGCGCGGGAGGCGTCGGACTCGTGGAGGAGTGCGAGCACCGGGACCGTGACGAACACCGTCGCCCGCACACCCCGGGCCTGCCCGGGATGAGCCTCGACAGCGCCGTCGATGAGGAGGTCGAGCACGACATCTGCGCGAGCCTGGTCCAGGGTGCGGGGATCGCCGTCGCCCGCCTTGATCACCTTGGCCATCGCGGTCGCCCGTGACTGCGCCGCGGTGATCGCGACCATGGGGGCGTACAGATGCAGCCACCCCATCCCGTCGTCGTCGGGCTCGACCGCGATCCGCCGCTTGGTGACGGCGCGCTCGTACCGCTCGGTCAGCGTCGCCGAACGAACGGTGTCGATGAGCGCGCGCAGCTTGCGACGGAACGTGCCCACCGGCTCCGCCTCAGCCAGCGCGAGGCCCGGCTCGAGCACCTGCGTGCGGAACTTCGGTTCGAGTTCGTTCACCGCGGAGACCAGGATCTCGGCGTGCCGCTCGGTGATGCGAGTGCGCTCCATCGATGCCAGCACCACCGGGTAGGAGTGCACCAGCGCTTCCGCGAGGCCCAGCAGATCACCGGCCGCGTGCTCGGTGATGCGCAGCGCCGCCGCGAGTTCCAGTCGCACGCCGCGTTCGACGACCTCGGTGAGAACCCGGCCGTTGCGGGTCGCATCGCGCAGCGCATCGCGCCGCATCACGTCGATCCGCACCAGTCGCTGCGCGGCGAACACCGTCATCATGTCGGCCGCTTCGACGACCAGATCGAGCTCATCGGGAAGCACCGGGTCAGGCAGCGCCGGGTCGATGAACATGCTTCGACTTTAGAACATACCTACGACATTCACGGAAGGTCGAGCGGCTCCCGCAGCTGGAGTCAGGCAACCGACCCGGGCGAACGACGGAGCACGATCGCGGCAGGCATCCGCTTCACGATGGAGCGGAACAGCGGCTTCGCGAGATCCGCCGCCTCCGCCGGCTCGACGATGTGTGGCGACGACACGGGGTGGGTCGCGCCCGACCACGTGAGCTCGGCCGATCCCGCGGCAACGACGTTGCGCGCCCAGTTCGTGTTCCGGCCCCACGGCAGGCCGATCATCACGAGCGCCGGATCCACAGTGGGCACCATCGCGACGGGCGTCGCGTACGCCGTGCCGCTCTTGCGCCCACGATGGTGCAGCACCGCCCACAGCGGGAACCAGCGGCGACCGGCGAGGGCGTTCGCGAGGGGTTCCGTGGCCTTCACGAGCGCGCGCGGTGGTCCGGAGTCGCCTGCTGACCGGCGCATCGAGAAGCCCCGAAGGCCGCTGCCTCCGGCGAGCACGTCGCCGAAGTGGTACGACACCGTCATCGCCATGGCGACGGCGCCGACCGCGGCCCCGACAGCTTCGCCGCGCGAACGGATGCCTCGTCGCAGCAGCAGCGTCCCCACGATCGCGTTGGCCGCACTCCATGCCACGTTCACCCGCGGCGACGACAGACCGACACCGGGAGGATCGGCGAACGGGCTGGGAAACGGCCGTCCCTGCACACCGCTGACCCCGTGCGGCACGGCGTTGACGAGCAACGCGGCGCCGACGGCGCTTCTGACGACCGACCGGACCGGCACGGGCCCACACTACGGTCGGCACCGGCCGGCGTACCAGAGGCCCGCGGCGGCGCGCGTCCAAGATGGAGGGGTGCCCTCCACCTTCACGCTGGTGACCGAGACTCCGTACCCGGTCGAGGCGCTCTTCGACCTCTCGCTCGACATCGACGCCCACCTCGCCTCGATGTCTCAGTCGGCCGAGCGCGCCGTCGCGGGTGTGACGTCAGGGCGGATCGGCCTCGGCGAGACGGTGACATGGCGAGCCCGCCACTTCGGAATCTGGTGGACCTTGACGTCCCAGATCACGGCGCTCGACCACCCGTCACGGTTCGTCGATCAGCAGGTCCGGGGCCCGTTCAAGACCTTCGTCCACGAGCACCGCTTCGAGCAGCTTCCGGCGGGGTCCCGCATGACCGACACCATCACCCTCGCCTCTCCGATATTCGGGACGCTCGCCGAACGGCTGGTTCTCGTTCCCTACATGCGCCGACTCATCGCCGAGAGAAACGCGCACCTCGTCGCGGCGATCGACTGAGCCTCCGCCCGATCCGGATCAGGCCGCGAGCTCCGCCCGCTCGCCCACCTCCGGCAGCCCGAGGTTCTCCCGCAGCGTCGTGCCCACGTACTCGGTCGGGTAGATCCCGCGTTCCTGCAGCTCGGGGATGAGCCCGTCGACGATGTCGTCGAGCCCCTCGGGCACGAGGTACGGCGAGACGTTGAACCCGTCGACGGCGCCCGCGTCCACGTACTGCTGCACCCGGTCCGCGATCGTCGAGTATCCGCCCACGAAGGTGCGCAGCGACGACCGCTTGACGACGAACTCGCGGATCGAGAGGCCTTCGGCGGCCGCGCTCTCGCGCCACTCGCGCGCCGTCTCGACCGCGCGGCGGCCCTGGAACAGCGACCCGCGCTGCCCGTCCACCTCGTCGACGACCGGGTCGATGTCGGGCAGCGGTCCGTCGGCATCGAACTCCGAGAGGTCGCGGCCCCACACCGGCTCGAGGAAGCGGATCGCGGTCTGCGGCGACACCTGCGCCCGCGTGACCCACTCGGCCTTCTCGCGGGCCTCGGCGTCGGTCGCCGCCAGGATGAACTGCGCACCGGGGAAGAACTTGAGGTCGTCCTCGGTCCGCCCATGGCGGGGCAGGCGCCGGCGCACGTCAGCGGCGAATGACACGGCATCCTCCAGACCCGGATGCCCCGAGAAGATGACGTCCGCGCTCGCCGCCGCGAACTCGCGGCCCTCGTCGGAGTCGCCGGCCTGGAAGAGCACCGGCCGGTCCTGCGCGCTCGGCGGAAGCGGCGCGGGGCCTTCGAACGACACCAGCTGATCGCCCACCCTGACGGGCGTCCCGACGCCGTCGGCCCCGGCATCCCACAGTCGCTGCGCCGCGGCCACGAACTGCGCCGCCCGACGGTATCGGTCGGCGTGCTCGAGATAGCCGCCCCGACGGAAGTTCGCGCCGGTCCAGGCGTTGTCGGTCGTGACGATGTTCCAGCCGGCGCGACCGTCGCTCAGCACGTCGAGCGAGTTCAGGCGCTTCGCGAGGTCGTAGGGGTCGTTGTACGTGGTGTTCTGCGTCGCCACGAGGCCGATGCGCTCGGTGACGGCGGCCAGCGCCGCGAGCTGCGTCTGCGCATCCGGTCGGCCGGCGATGTCGAGGTCGTGGACGCGGCCGAAGTGCTCACGCAGCCGGAGGCCCTCACCGAGGAAGAACGCCGAGAAGAGCCCGCGCTCGGCGGTCTGGGCGATGCGGCGGAACGACTCGAAGTCGTACTGCGAGCCACTGCGGTCGCTCGACCAGATGGTTCCGAAGTTGACCCCCTGGAAGAAGACACCGAACTGGATGCGGCGGGACGTGGTCATGCGAACTCCTTCACGGCGGCATAGCGATTGACGGGTCTGTCGAGTCCGAGCGCGTCCCGCAAGGTCTCTCCGGCGCGCGGCGAGCGGAACCCGATCCGCTCCCGCAGGGCCGGCAGCACCGCGCGGCCCACCTCCTCGAGATCGACATCGAGTTCCGCGACCCGCAGGCGGACGCCATCGGTGGATGCTGCGAGCCCCGCGATCAGCGCGACCAGACCGTCCGCTCCACCCGCGTAGCGCAGCAGCCCGACCTCCGGCCACGGCCCCAGCGCCGACAGCCGTCGGGCCGCGGACACGCCCCGGGCATCGAGCACCACGTCGACCTCGGCCCAGACGAGCGCCGCGCCCGCGGCACGCGCGCGGGCGGCAGCATCCGCGATCTCCGCCGGATCGGCACCCGAGACCAGCGCGACATCCGCACCCGCCGTACCTGCCGGCGCGACCACGACCAGTTGCCCTTGCGGCGGGCGCGGTGTGATGAGCGGGCCCTTCACCGAGAAGCGCTCGCCCTCGAAGTCGACGTAGTGGAGGCGGTCGGCGTCGAGGTAGCGGCCGGTCGCGACATCCTGGATGACGGCGTCGTCCTCCCACGAGTCCCAGAGCCGACGCGCGACCTCGATGACGTCGTCGCGCTCGCGGCGGAGCTCGTCGCCCGACAGCGCCTCGCGGCCGTACGCGGCTGCTTCGCGAGCGGTGCCGGAGGCCGCGGCGATCCAGCCCGCGCGTCCGTTCGACGCCCAGTCCAGGCTCGCGAGCTGCGTCGCCACGTGGAACGGCTCGCTGTACGTCGTGTGCGCGACGGGCACGAGACCGATCGCCGACGTGAGGGGAGCGACGAACGCGGCGCGCTGCACCGCGTCGAGACGGGCGAGGTCGCCCGCCGGCAGCGGAGCGTCGTCGAAGGTGACGGCGGTGAAGCCGAGGCGCTCGGCGCTCGCGGCGCGGGAGGCCAGGCGACGCGCCGAGAGGGCGCCGGGCGATGCGGCGCCGGCAGCGGGGTGGGCGCCGTCGGCGTCCAGCTCGAGGGCGACGGCGAACGGGGTGTCGGACATGCGAGCCACGGTAGGCCTTGCGCCGATGCCGACCCCGCGTGCGTCGCCCGATTCCGGAGTGTGACGCCGCGTTGCACACCGTCACGATCCGTGTCGGCCGGGGGCTGCCACGGCTCGGCAGGACGGCGGGGTCCGCCCTACCTTCGGCCTACCGGCGCATCCCGCAGACCTAGCGCCGCCGACCGAGGAGCCCCTCATGACCGACACCCTCCCGCGCCAGGCAGGCGCCGCAGAAGCCGCGCCGCCGGCGCCCGCGGCGTCGCGCGTCGACCTCGGCGACCTCCGCGTGGTCCACACGCGCCACTGGTTCCGCTGGTCGATCGGCATCGTCGTGCTGTTCGTCGTCGCGCAGTTCGCGTGGTCGCTCGTCACGAACGAGAACTACGAATGGGACGTCTTCGCGCACTACTTCCTGTCGGAGCCTGTGCTGCAGGGCGTGGGCCTGACGCTGCTGCTGACGGTGGTGTCCGCATCCATCGGCTTCTTCCTCGGCACGCTGCTCGCGCTCGCCCGCCTCGCGAAGTCCCCCCTCCTGAACTCGGCGGCGTGGCTGTTCATCTGGTTCTTCCGCTCGGTGCCGCTCGTGGTGCAGATCATCGTCTGGTACAACCTCGGCTACCTGTACCCGACCCTCGGCCTCGGCACCCCGTTCACGACGGACTTCTGGATCGTCGAGTTCCCGACGGTCCAGCTGATCAGCGCCTTCGCCGCCGCGATCCTGGGTCTCAGCCTCAACCAGGCGGCGTACTCGGCCGAGATCATCCGCGGCGGCCTGCTGTCGGTCGACCAGGGCCAGCTCGAGGCGGCTGCGGCACTCGGCATCCCTCCCCGCCGCCGGCTGACCCGCATCATCCTGCCGCAGGCGATGCGCTCGATCGTCCCCAACGCCACCAACGAGGTGATCGGGCTCGTGAAGGGCGCATCGGTGGTCTTCGTCATCGCCCTGCCCGAGGTGTTCTACGCCGTGCAGGTCATCTACAACCGCAACAGCCGCGTGATCCCGCTGCTGCTCGTCGCGGTGGTCTGGTACACGATCATCACGACGGTCCTGAGCATCGCGCAGTACTACATCGAGCGGCACTACGCCCGCGGCACGGTGCGCGTGCTGCCCCCGACGCCTGTCCAGCGGGCCCGCCACTGGATCGCCGTGCAGTGGGCCCGTCTCGGCGACTCGGATTCGTCACCACCTCCTCTGGAGGGAGCGGATGCTGCGCCCCTTCCCACTGCGGCACAGCACAGCAACGGCAACGACGCGAAGTTCGGAGGGCGCTGACATGAGCACCACCATCGTCCAGACCCCGGCGGAGACCGCCACGAAGGGCCTCGTCGAGATCCACAACGTCCACAAGAGCTACGGCGGCGTCGAGGTGCTGCGCGGCATCGACCTGACCGTCCAGCCGGGGGAGGTCGTCGCGATCCTCGGGCCGAGCGGCTCCGGCAAGTCGACCCTGCTGCGCACCATCAATCACCTCGAGAGCGTCGACCGCGGCTCGGTCACGGTCGACGGTCAGCTGATCGGCTACGAGCTGCGCGGCGGCAGGCTCTACGAGCTGCGCGAGCGCGAGGTGCTCGAGCGCCGCACGCAGATCGGCATCGTCTTCCAGAACTTCAACCTCTTCCCGCACCTGACGGCGCTCGAGAACGTCACCGAGGCGCCGATCGCGCTCGGCCGGCTCTCGAAGGACGACGCGCGCGAGCTGGCGCTTGGCCTGCTCGACCGGGTCGGGCTCGCCGACAAGGCCGAGCACTACCCCCGGCAGCTGTCGGGCGGGCAGCAGCAGCGCGTCGCGATCGCCCGCGCCCTGGCCCTCAAGCCCAAGGTCATCCTGTTCGACGAGCCGACGAGCGCGCTGGACCCGGAGCTGGTCGGCGAGGTGCTCGACGTCATCCGCGACCTCGCGCAGCTCGGCACGACCCTCGTCATCGTCACGCACGAGGTCGGATTCGCCCGCGAGGTCGCCGACCGCGTCGTGTTCCTCGACGGCGGCCGTGTCATCGAGCAGGGCCCGCCCGCCGAGGTGCTCGTGCGCCCGCAGCACCCCCGCGTCCAGGACTTCCTCGCGAAGGTCCTGGCCTGACCCATCCGAGTTCTCCCAAGAGTCCTCACCCGAGAAAAGGAAGCAATCACATGGCACTGAGTAAGAAGCAGGGCATCGCGATCGGCGTCGGCGTCGTCGCGGTGGCCGCGATCGTCGGCGGCGTCGTCTGGGGCGTCAACCAGAACCAGCCCGCCGAGGCGGCCGCGCCCGCGGCGACCGAGGAGTCGGCGAACGTCGCGACCGACGACATCCAGTGGGTGCGTCTCGACGAGCCCGTCGCCGAGGCCGTCGAGGCGCTCGAGGCGAGCGGCTTCGAACCGGTCGAGCCGGGCAAGCTCACCGTCGCGCACTCCGCGTACGTCCCGCCGCTCGGCTACATCCCCGAGGGCGAGACCGAGGCCGCCGGCACCGAGCCGAACATCGGCGCGCTGATCGCCGACGCACTCGGCCTCGAGTACAACCCGGTCGTGGTCGCATGGGCGGACTGGCCCCTCGGCATCCAGTCCGGCAAGTACGACCTCATCACGTCGAACGTCACCGTGACCGAGGAGCGCAAGGAGCTCTACGACTTCGCGAGCTACCGCGAGGATCTGCTCGGCTTCTACGTGAAGAGCGACAGCGACATCGAGAAGATCGAGGAGGCCGCCGACATCTCGGGCCTCACCATCGCGGTCGGTTCGGGCACGAACCAGGAGCAGGTGCTGCTCGCGTGGAACGAGGAGCTCGAGGCCGCGGGCGAGGAGCCGGCTGAGCTGCAGTACTTCGACGACAACGCCGCGACCGTGCTGGCGCTGCAGTCGGGCCGCATCGACGCGACGTTCGGACCGAACGCGACGTCGGCCTGGGCCGCCCGCGAGACCGGTGACACCAAGCTCGTCGGCCTCGTGCCCGGCGGCTGGCCGCTGACCGCGAACATCGCCGCCGCGACCGCCAAGGGCAACGGACTCATCGAGCCGGTGGCCATCGCCCTCAACTACATCATCGAGAACGGTCAGTACGACGAGGTCCTCAAGATCTGGGACCTCGAGTCCGAGCGCGTCGACGAGAGCCTCATCAACCCGCCGGGACTCCCCAAGTCCTGACCGCTCGCGAGCACGGAATCGGAGGTCTCGGCCGACCCGCCGGGGGTGGGATGCTGCCACCCGGCGTGTCGCCGAGAACCTCCGATTCCGTGCCCTCGTTCTCCACGTCTGCACCATGCCTAGGGAGCACCCATGTCCCGCGTTCCGCTGTCCGTCCTCGACCTGTCGCCGTTCGGCTCGGGGCAGACTCCCGCCGACGGCCTCCGCGCCAGCGTCGGACTCGCCCGCGCGGCCGAGCGGCTCGGCTACCGGCGCTACTGGGTGGCCGAGCACCACTTCAACCCCGGAATCGCCGGCGCCGCGCCGCACGTGCTTCTCGCGTCCGTCGCGGCGGTGACGCACAGCATCCGTATCGGCACCGCCGCCACGATCATCGGCAACTACTCGCCGGCGCAGGTCGCCGAGGCCGCAGGCGTCGTGGCGCAGCTGCACCCCGGCCGCTTCGACCTCGGCATCGGGCGCTCGGGTTCGCGCAGCGCCGCCGCGACCGCACTGCCCGCCGCGCCGGAGGACCGCGTCGTCGACGGCCTGCTGCTCCCGGCCGCGCGCCCGTTCGCCGGGTTCGACGCGGAGCGCTTCGTCGTGCAGGCGCGGCTGCTCGGCCGCACCGACGCCGACGCCGACCGGTTCGCCGAAGACGTCGCCGACATCCTGTCGTTCTTGGACGGCTCGTTCTCGCCGCCCGAGGACGTGCCGATCCGTGTCACGCCCGCGGAGGGCGCCGACGTCGCCGTCTGGATCCACGGCTCCACCGCCGGCCCGAGCGCCCGGCTCGCGGGAGAGCTCGGGCTCCCGTTCGGCGCGAATTACCACGTCGCACCGGGCTTCGTGCTCGAGGCGATCGCCGAGTACCGCGCCGCGTTCCGCCCCGGCCGCCTCGCCGAGCCGTATGTCATCGTGTCGGTCGACGCCGTCGTCGGAGAGACGGATGCCGCGGCCCGCCGCCTCGCCGCGGGTTACGGTCGATGGGTGCACAGCATCCGCGCCGGCCAGGGCGCCGTCCCTTTCCCCTCGCCCGACGAGGCCGCTGCCGACCCGCTGACGGCCGAGGAGCTCGCGGTCGTCCGCGACCGCCTCGACACGCAGTTCGTCGGATCGGCGGAGACAGTGGTCGAGCGCCTCGAGACGCTGCAGCGCGTGACCGGTGCCGACGAGCTCCTCGTCACGACGGTCACGCACGACCCCGTGGACCGGGTGCGCTCGTACGAGCTGCTGGCCGAGGCGTGGGACACGGGCGCGGAGCCTGGCGGAGACACCGCGGACGCGGCATCCGTTTCATCCGAATGGACGATTCGGCTCGTCCGAATTGAGGAGTACGAGCGCGCCGGCGAAGTGACCGCCCACGCCTATCTGTCGAGTTACGACACGCTCTCGGACGAGTACGTCGCTTCGCTGCGCGACGTCGCGAGCCGCGTGCGCGGCGGAGACGTGTGGGTCGCTGTCGAGGCCGGCGGCGAGATCCTCGGCACCGTCTGGGTCGCGCAACCGAACCGTCCGCTCGCCGAGATGGCGCAGCCCGGCGAGACGGACTTTCGGCAGCTCGCGGTGGCTCCCGCCGCCCGCGGTCGGGGCATCGGCGAGGCTCTCACCCGTCACGTGATCGACCTCGCGCGCGAGCGCGGCTCGCACCGGGTCGTGATGAACAGCGGTCCCGAGATGACCGGCGCGCACGCGCTGTACGCGAAGCTCGGCTTCGATCGGCTGCCGGAGCGCGAGGGGCTCAAGGAGGTGCAGCCCGGCCGCTGGATCGAGCTGTACACGTTCGGCTACGACCTCGCTCCCGAGCCCGCGGCGGCGCCACCGGTGTGATGGCGAGTTCCCCGTTCACACATCGGTGAGACGGGGAGTCTCAAATGATGCATGATGGGGCTCAGCATCTCGAGGGGAGTCTTCCATTTCCACGCCGCAGCAGCCCACCGATGAGTTCTTCGACCTCACCGAGCTGCTGAGCGACGAGCGGGAGCCGCTCGGTCGCCGGTGGGTTGATCCGCAGGCGCGTCGCCGGCGTCGGCGCATCGGCTGGATCGTCACGGCGATCGTGCTCGTGGTGCTGCTCGCCGTTCCCAGCGGCTACGTGTGGTGGGCGCTGACGGCACCCGTGAGCGCGCCGCACGTCGAGTCGCAGGAGCCGCCCGTGACAGTGCCGGCGGCTGCCGCGGTCGCCCTTCCGTCCACCGGCTCCTCGGCGATCGCCGTCGCCGGTGGTGACGAGTACCTCGGGGCCGAGGCGAGCGGCATCTGGGCGACGAGCGGGACGAGCGAGCCGCAGTCGATCGCGAGCATCACCAAGGTCATCACGGCGCTCGTGATCCTCGATCGTCATCCCCTGGCGGACACCGCGGATCCCGGGCCGACGATCACCTTCAGCAAGGCCGACCACGACCTCTACGACCAGTACTACGTGCGCGGCGCGACCATCGCGGCGATGCCGACGGGCAGCTCGATGTCGCTGCACGATGCGCTCGCGACGATGCTCATCCCGTCGGCGAGCAACTACGCGGAGGCCGTCTCGACGTGGGCGTTCGGCTCGCAGGGCGCCTTCCGCGGGGCCGCCCAGCGGTGGCTCACCGCGAACGGCCTCACCGGCACGACGATCGTCGAGCCGACCGGCCTCGACGCGCGCAACACCAGCACCCCGGCCGACCTCATCGCGCTCGGCAAGCTCGCCGCCGCGAATCCCGTGATCTCGAGCATCACCGCGACGCGCTCGCTGGCGCTGCCCGGTCCCGGCGCGATGCAGAACACGAACGACCTCCTCGGCAGCAACGGGATCACCGGCCTGAAGACGGGCAACCTGGGCGAGGGCACGTACAACCTGCTCTTCACCGCATCCGTCCCCGTCGGAACGGCGCAGCCGCTCAGCGTGACCGGAGTGGTTCTCGGTGGCTTCACCCGCGCGAACGTCAATCACGACGTGATGACGCTGATCGACAGCATCCGTGCCGGCTTCCATGAAGTGCCGCTCGCCAAGCGCGATCAGCCGGTCGGCACGATCACGACGAGGTGGGGCGCGTCGGCGCAGATCGTCGTCTCGGACTACGCGACGATCTTCACGTGGTCCGACACCCCGATCACCGTCGAGATGACGACGACCACGCCCAAGACCTACACCGACGGCGAAGAGGTCGGGAGCATCACGTGGACCGCGGGCCCGAACACGGTGACGGTTCCGATCGAGATCGAGGGCACCATCGTCCCGCCGACGGACTCGTGGCGGCTCACGCACCCGGGGGAGCTCGGCGGGGAGTAGCGCGCGACCGCCGACCACGCCTCGATGCTGCCACCCTGTTCGGCGGCCGCGCAGGTTGGGATAGTGGATCATGGCCACCGCGCCGACGCCCACGCGGGAGGACTACCTCGCGTGCATGGCGGAGACTCCGCACACCGTCGCCACGGCGGCGGGGCCGGTCGAGTACGCCGAACGGGGGACCGGCGAGCCGATCCTCGCGGTGCACGGCACGCTGGGCGGCTGGGATCAGGGGCTCGTCGCGGCGGAGTTCCTGCGCCGGAGCGGGTTCCGGATCATCGCGCCCAGCAGACCCGGATATCTCGGAACGCCGCTGTCGACCGGACGCACCTTCCCCGAGCAGGGCGACGCCCTCGCGGCGCTGCTGGATGCACTCGGGATCGACCGCATCACCGTGTTCGCGGCGTCCGGCGGCGGACCGGCGAGCTACGAGCTCGCCGCGCGGCACCCCGATCGGGTGAGCAGGCTCGTGGAGGTCGACGCGATCTGCATCCCGGGCCGGCCTCCTCGTCTGGCATCGAACCTCCTCGCCTGGGATTGGGCCGCCAAGATGCAGCTGTGGTTCCTGCGGCATGCACCGAGGTGGGCGCTCGGCGCGCTCATGGGCGGCGCCGGCACCGAGAGCCGTGCCGTCGTGTCGGCGCGGGCGAAGGAGCTCGCCGCGATTCCCGGCCGGACCGACACGATGGAGCCGACGCTCCGGGCATCGCTCGGTGCGAAACGGCGCCGCGCGGGGATGAGGAACGACTACGCCGAGCTCGTGCCGGCGGCGCTCGAGCGGATCACGTGTCCGACGCTGATCGTGCACGCGCGGTCAGACCGGATGGCGCCCCCCGCCAACGCCGAGTACGCCCACGCGCGCATCGCCGGCTCGGAGCTCTATTGGATGGACGGGTCGCACGTTGCGATCGCTCTCGAGGCCGCCGACACGGCCCCGGCGTACGTGGTGAGCTGGTTGCGCGGCGACGGGTGAGCGGGGCTCTGTCGCAGGGCAGGCGGCCGGACTAAGGTCGGGGCCGTGAAGCGAATGTGGCCGTTCCTCGTGCCCGGCGTGATCCTCGCCGCGGTGGGACTGGTGTGGACGCTGCAGGGCGCCGGGGTGCTGCAGGGATCGGCGATGACCGGGTCGACGCTGTGGGCGACGATCGGACCGATCGTGCTCGTCGTGGGGCTCGTGCTGATCGGCATCGGGATCGCGCGGCGCCGGCGGCGCACCCCCTGATCGGCAGGAATCGGTCGGTGCCTGGCGACCGCGCCGCACCGCCGTGACCTATCGTGACCGGATGAGCGCGATCGACATCCAGCGATGGACGGCCTTCTCCTCCGAGCCCGCGGGAGGGAATCCCGCCGGTGTCGTGCTGGACGCCGATGGACTGACGGATGCTGCGATGCTCGGCATCGCCGCAGACCTCGGGTATGCCGAATCGGCGTTCGTGGTCGCCGGTGACGACGGTCGTCGGGCCATCCGCTACTTCTCGCCGCTCGCCGAAGTGCCGTTCTGCGGTCACGCCACCGTCGCTGCGGCGGCAGCGATCGCCGAGGCCGACGGCGACGGCGCGATCGCGTTCGAGACTCCGGTCGGCGTCGTCGAGATCGTCACGGCGACGGACTCCGGTGAGCGGCGCGTCTCGTTCACCAGCGTCGAGCCCGACACGGCCCCGCTGCCCGCGGAGGCCCTGGCCGACGTGCTCGGAGCGATCGGGCTGACGGACCGGGACCTGAACCCGGACTTCGCCCCCGCGCAGGTGTTCGGCGGCAACTGGCACCCGCTCGTCGTGCTCGCCGACCGGGAGATCTTCGACGGGTTCGCGATCGATCCCGACCGCGCCCGTGCGGTGCTCGACGCGCGGGGATGGCCGGCGACGATGATCGTGCTCTGGCCCGAAGGCGCCGGCAGGTGGCACGCCCGCAATGTCTTCCCGGTCGGCCCGATCATCGAGGACCCGGCCACCGGAGCCGCGGCGGCCGCGACCGGCGGGTACCTCCGCGCCACCGGCGCGGTCGAGACCCCGGCGCGCGTCGTGATCCTCCAGGGGAGCCACGTCGGCCGGCCGAGCGAGCTCACCGTCGACATCCCCGAGACGGGCGGGATCGTCGTGTCGGGATCGGCGGCGCGGATCGGCTGACCACCAGGGTTCCGCTGCCTCACCCAGTGGCGACCGACCGTCTTGACAGTGCCCTCGAACGCGAGGACCGTCGATTCAAACCGGTGCCGACGCCCGCACGCACCGTGCGGTCGCTGTGCCCGTTTGCGTCGATGGGAAGGTCGACCATGTCCATGAAGGTGATGGATTCGCTGCGGGGCAGCGTGAAGGGTTCGGTCGTCGAAGAAGGCGACGACGGATACGACGAGGCGCGGGTCGTCTACAACGCGATGATCGACCGCCGACCCGCCGCGGTCGTGCGGTGTAAGGATGCCGCGGATGTCGCGGCCGTCGTCCGCGCCGCCGCTGAGGACGGGAGCGGCCTCGCGGTGCGAGGCGGAGGTCATAGCGTGCCGGGGTTCGGCACCGCCGACGGCGCGCTCGTCGCGGATCTGGGAGACCTCACCTCGGTCGCGGTCGACCCGGCGTCCTCGACCGCCGACGTGGGTGGCGGGGCCACCTGGGGGATGTTCAATGAGGCGGCGGCACCATTCGGCCTTGCGACGACCGGCGGCATCATCTCGACGACGGGCGTCGGCGGCCTCACGCTCGGCGGCGGCATCGGCTATCTCGCCCGGGGCTACGGCTTCTCGTGCGACAACCTGCTCGCGGCCGAGGTCGTGCTCGCCGACGGCCAGATCGTCACCGCCAGCGCGGACGAGGAGCCCGACCTGTTCTGGGCTCTGCGCGGCGGGGGAGGGAACTTCGGCGTCGTGACCAAGTTCACCTTCCAGCTGCATCCGGTCGCCGAGATCTATGGCGGCCCGATGTTCTTCGAGCTCGCGGACGGTCCGGCGATCCTGGCCCACTTCGCCGACTATGTGCGGACCGCACCGCGCGAGTTCGGCGGGTTCCCCGCGTTCCAGATCGCTCCTCCGCTGCCCTTCGTGCCGGAGGACCGCGCCGGGGAGCCGTTCGTCGCGGTGGTCTTCTGCATCAACGGCCCGGCGTCGGAGGCCGAGAAGATGGTCCAGGGGTTCCGCGACGTCGCGAAGCCGGTGGCCGAGATGGTGGGTCCGATGCCCTACCCGGCGATGAACGGTCTCTTCGACGGACTCGTTCCTCCCGGCCTGCAGCACTACTGGAAGGCGGCGTTCCTCGACGAGCTCACGCCGGAGTCGGTGGCCGCCCACATGGAGCACGGCCCGCGGGTGCCGACGGTCAACTCGACGGTCCACTTCTACCCGATCAATGGCGCGTGCCACGACGTGGCCTCCGACGCGACGGCCTTCGGGCATCGCGACGCGAACTTCGCGCTGGTGATCGCCGGGATGTGGCCGGATCCGACGCAGAACACCGCCAACACCGCGTGGGTGAAGGACTACTACGCGGCGATCGAGCCCTTCTCGCAGCCGGGCGGCTACATCAACTTCGCGTCGCAGGACGACCAGCCGAAGGCCTCCAGCAACTACGGTGCGAACTACGACCGCCTGCGGGCGGTGAAGCGCGCGTACGACCCGGACAACATGTTCCACCTGAACCAGAACATCGTGCCGTAGCGGCGGGTCGGCAGGCAGGACCCTCGTTCGCTCAACGAGCGGGGGTCGTGTGCGCTGCACGTCGCAGCGGCGCCGGAACCTCCGCGCGTGTGCCTGCCCGCCGGAACGCCGGATCCGCTGACGCCACGAGCGCCACCGCCGAGCCCACCGCGCACGTCGCGAGTGCGGCCTGCAGCGTGGCGACGGTCGAGACGCCCGACGACGTGAGAAGGATGCCGGTGGCCAGGGCCACCAGGAACGTCGCGGCCAGCCGCTGCGTGAGCTGCAGGAACGATGCCGCGACGCCGTGCAGCTCGGCCGACGCGAACGAAAGGGTCGTGGCACGCACCACTGGCTCCACGAGACCGCCGCCGATCCCCAATCCGATCTGGGCGGTCGCCGCGACGACGAAGAGGGCTCCGTTCGGCACCAGCGGCGCCGCGATCGCGAGCCCGGTGAACAGCGCCGCCTGCAGGCCCAGGCCGAGCCACACCGTGGCCGAGGACCCGATACGCCCCACCACCCGCAGACTGAACAGCGACCCGACGAGCCGCGCCAGCGCGCCCGGCGCGAACACGAGCGCGATCACCAGAGCCGACAGCGCCGGCGACTGCAGGAAGTACAGGGTCACGACCGACCCTGCCGCCATGCCGCTGCCGAACCACAGCAGCGCGACCACGTTCCCCACGACGAAACCGCGCGAGCGCACCAGCGCCGGCGCGAACAGCGGAAGCCGTCCACGCCGTGCGTACCGGCGCTCCCACAGCACGAGCACCAGCCCGAGCAGCACCGCGGCGCCGGCGACGGCCAGGCCCGACGTTCCCGAGAGCCCCGGCTCCACGACCGGCAGCGTCAGCGCCACCACAACGAGGCACAGCAGCACGATGCCCGGCAGATCGAGCCACACCCGCTCCGACTCCGGCGGCTTCGCGCGGGCACGGGGGCCCGGCATCCCGCGCCATCCGAGCACGAAGGCGACGATCACGAGCGGGAGAGGAGTCAGCAGAACGACGCGCCACGCCACCTGGGCGGAGAGGGTCACGATCACCACAGCGGCGAGCACCGGGCCGAGCACACCTGCGAGCCCTCCGACCGCGGTGTAGGCGGCGAGGGCGCTGAGGCGCGCCCTCCCGGTGAACAGGTCCTGGATCGCGCCGAGCACCTGCGCGCTGATCACACCGGCACCCAGCCCCTGCACGAACCGCGCCGCCACAAGCACCGCGATCGTCGGGGCCACCACGGCCGCGACGCCTCCGACCAGGAAGATGCCGAGGCCGGCAAGGAACAGCAGCCGGCGTCCGTACACATCGCCCATCCGTCCGGACGGGATCAGCCCGAGCCCGAACGTGAGAGAGAACGACGCGAGCAGCCACTGCACGCCCGCGGTGGAGCCGCCCAACGACGCGCTCACCGCCGGCGCCGCGTACGTGATCACCACCGCGTCGAACAGCGTCGCGAAGCCCGCCGCGAGGCATGCCCAGAGCGCCGGTCGCGCGTGCGACTGCTGCCGTTCCCTGCGACCGCTGCGTCGTGCGCCGCCGCGCTCGCCGGAGACTGCAGCAGTCGCGTCGCGGACCGCGCTCCGGCGACTCATGCGGTCGTGAGCTCGCGCTCCCGCTGACCGAGCGGGTCGGCCTCCGTCCACAGCACCGTCGGGAACTCCCGCCGCAGCACCGGTGCGACCTCCTCGGCGAACCGCTCGAGGATCTCGAGCTGCTGCGCGAACGGCACCGTCGTCGGCAGGCTGATCGACTGCAGGTCGTGCCCGAGCCGGCCGTGGAACCGCGCGATCTTGTCGATCACCTGCTGCGGTGTGCCGACGAGGGCCGGGCCTTCGGCGACGGCGTGCTCGATGTCGCGGAACGGGGTGTTGTTCCCCGGCACGTTGGTGGCGGCGACGATCGCGTTGTAGACCGGGCCGTACTGGGCGATCGCCTCCTGGGTGGTGTCGGCGATGAAGAGCGCGCCCGAGCCGGCGGCGACGAACGCGTTCGCCGGATCGTGGCCGTGCCGCGCGAACTCCGAGCGGTAGTGGTCGACGAGCACGCCGTAGTTCTCGAGCGGCTGGATCGCGTTCGCGCTGAACAGCGGGTCGCCGAACTTCGCCGCGAGTCCCGCTGAGAAGAGCGTCGTCGCCGAGCCGTGCCACACGCGCGGCGCCCCGGCGAAGGGTCGCGGCAGCGTGGTGACGCCGGTCAAGGCCCGGGTGAACTCGGTGCCCGGCCAGGTGACGTCCTCCTCGCGCCAGAGCGTCCGCAGCAGCTCGTACTTCTCGGCGAGCAGCTCCCACTGGTCGTCGATGTCGAGCCCGAACAGCGGGAACTGCGCGACTTCGTTGCCCTTGCCGATCGTGATGTCGAGCCGCCCGCCCGAGAGCTGGTCGATGGTCGCGTAGTCCTCGGCGACGCGCACCGGATCCAGCACCGAGAGCACGGTCACGCCGGAATTGAGGCGGATGCTGTGCGTCCGGGCCGCGATCGCACCCAAGAGCACCGTCGGCGACGAGGAGATGAAGTGCCCGGCGTGACGCTCGCCGATGGCCACAGCATCCAATCCCAGCTCTTCTGCGCGGATCGCCTGCTGGAGCGTCTCGGCGAACCGCTCGGCGGGCGAGACCTGGTGGCCCGTGATCGGATCGGCACGGTAGGGGACGATGTCGAGCAGCTGGAACCTCATGCGGCCACCTCCGGCGCGACGAGGTCGGCGTTCGAGATCACACGGGCGAGCGGCGTCTTCTCGCCCGCCTCGATGCCGATCGGCAGGCGGTTGCCTTCGGGCGGCAGCGGGCATGTGGCGAAGTCCGTGTACGCGCAGGGCAGGTTGACGGCGCGGTTGAAGTCGATCGTGGTCCAGCCGTCGGCGTCCGGGGCGCCGATGCCGACCGAACGGTTCGCGGCGTACGTGGTGATCCCGCTCGTCGCGTCGGTGAAGAGCACGAGCAGGTCGCCCGGCGCCTTGCCCTCGAACGCCGTGAGCGAGAACTCCTCGCCGCGCCACGAGAACTCCAGCACACCGGGGGCGTCGTAGACGTGGGTGAGCCCGTCGACGGCGGCGCCGACCTCGGTCGGCACGGGCGCATCGAACGGGCGGAAGCGCGCCGCCACCCGCCAGCGCGGATTCGGCACGTAGGTCGGGGTGCCCGAGTACTCCGCGAGGAACGGGTGATCGGCCCGGCGCGGACGCAGGATCGTGTGCCCGCCGCGGATCGCGATCTCGACCGCACCGGCGACCTCGCCGTCCGTGAAGGTGGGCGAGACGCTGCCCCGCTCGGCGATCTCGCCGAACGCGTGCGTTCCGGTGATCGTCACGCCGTCGAGCGTCAGGCTTTCGCCCTCGGCGAGCTCGACGACCACGCCGTCGGGGCCGAGGCGCCACGTCCCGGGCGCACCCGGAAGGGTCGTGGGGTCGTTGCCGAGCCAGTGCAGGCCGGTGATCGCGAAGAAGCCGAGGGAATCGGCGCGCCGCGTCTCATGCGTGCGGTGCCAGTCCTCCCACTCGCGACCGAACACGGCGCGATCGACATCGGAGTTGAGGGTGGTGGTCATGGGTGCTCCTCGGTGGGGTGGATGGGGATCGGATGCTGCGGCCCGCGCCGCACCCGCGTTCAGGCGGTCGCGGGCTCCGCGACGCGGGTGCGCCTCGCGGTGCTCGTGTCGGCGTGGAACGTGCGCACGGCGTGGTCGAGCGCGTCGACCGTGAGCGCGATCGAGTCGAGGTCGATGCGCTCGTCGTTGCCGTGGAACAGCCGGCGGAAGGTGCCGTAGTCCCAGCGCTCGCTGAGCACCCCGAACCCGTAGGCCGGGATGCCGCGGCGACGGTAGAAGCGCCCGTCGGTGCCGCCGACGCCGAGCATCGGCAGCAGCTCGGCACTGGGGTACGCGCGGCGCACGGCGCTGCCGAGCGCGTCGAAGAGCGGGGTGTCGATGGGCGACAGCGTCGACTCGCCGAACCAGTCGCCCTCGATCTCGATGTGCTCGATGAGGTCGCCGAGTGCGTCGCGGATGAGTCCCTCGACGTCATCCCGCGTGACGTCGGGGAGGATCCGGATGTCGAGCTGCACGGTCGCGGTGCCCGGGATGACGTTGCCCTTCTCTCCGGCGCGGACGATGGTCGGCGAGATCGTGGTGTGCGTCGAGGCGTGCGCGAACCCGTCGAGGGTGCCGAGGTGCGGCAGGCCCTCGTAGAACCGGTCGGGGTCGGTGAGCGCGGCCCGGGTCTCAGGGTCGAGGTCGAGCGCCCCGGCGTACGCGCGCCACTGCGGCGTGATGACAGTGGTGCCGCGATGCCGCGCGAGGCGGGTCACGGCCTCGGCCGCGATGACCGCGGCGTTGCGCGAGCCCCACGGCGCCGAGCCGTGACCGGGCGCCCCGGTCACGCGCAGGAGCCGTCCGGCTCCGCCCTTCTCGCCCACCATGACACCGAGGTGCGGCAGTGACCCGGCGTGCGCACCTCCGGATTCGGTGAGCACGTAGTCGGCGTCGATGAGGTCGAGGCGGTGCTCGGTGAGCCAGCCGACGCCGAAGCGGCTGCCGTTCTCCTCGTCGGCGACGCCCGCGAAGACGAGGTCGCCGCGCGGCCGGAATCCGCCGGTCGCGATCGCGCGTGTCACCACGGCGTACGCGGCGGTGAGGTTGAGCATGTCGATCGCGCCGCGGCCCCACAGCACGCCGTCGACGATCTCGCCGGCGAACGGGTCGCGTGACCAGCCCGACGGCTCGACGGGCACGACGTCGGTGTGCCCGACGAGCGCGAGCGACGGCGCACTCGGATCGGTGCCCTCGATGCGCACGATGAGCGACTGGCGGCCCGGATGCGGCTCGACGACGACGCCCTCGAGCCCGGAGCCCTCGAAGAAGCGCTGCAGCGTGCGCACCTGCAGGTGCTCGTGCCCGGAGTCGGGCGTGCCGTCGTTGACGGCCGCGTTGCGGATCAGCTCCTGCAGCAGCTCGGTCGTCTGCTGGGCCAATGTTCCCCGGACGCTCATGCGACCGCCCCTTCCGCCAGGACCGGCGCCGACAGCGTCGACCCCGGGATCGCGTCGATGAGCCGTCGGGTGTACTCCTCGCGCGGCGCGCTGAGCACCTGCGCGGTCGCGCCCTGCTCCACGATCCGGCCGTGCTGCATCACCGCGACGCGGTCCGAGATCTCGCGGACCACGGCGAGGTCGTGGCTGATGAAGAGGTACGACACTCCGACGTCGCGCTGCACCGCGGCGAGGAGGTCGAGGATCTGCGCCTGCACCGATACGTCGAGCGCCGACACCGCCTCGTCGAGCACGACGAGGTCGGGCCGCAGCGCGAGAGCGCGCGCGATCGCGACGCGCTGCCGCTGGCCGCCCGAGAGCTCGGCCGGTCGCCGCGAGGCCGTGCCCGCCGGCAGTGCCACCTGGTCGATCAGCTCGCGCACGCGGCGCGCCCGCTCGGCCTTGTCGATGCCGTACGCGCGCAGCGGCTCGTCGATGACTTCACCGATCGTGAAGCGCGGATCGAGCGACGCGAACGGGCTCTGGTAGACGAGCTGGAACCTCCGGCGCAGCGCGCGAAGCTCTTCACGACTCGCCGAGACGAGATCGGTGCCATCGAAACGGATGCTGCCCGCCGACGGCTTCTCGAGCCGCAGCGCCAGTCGCGCCGTGGTGCTCTTGCCGGACCCCGACTCGCCCACGATGGCGAGCGTCTCGCCGCGGTCGACGCGGAACGTGACATCGTCGACGGCGAGGAGCTTCTCGCGGC
This sequence comes from Microbacterium sp. NPDC056057, assembly GCF_042266945.1. Classification (NCBI taxonomy): domain Bacteria; kingdom Bacillati; phylum Actinomycetota; class Actinomycetes; order Micrococcales; family Microbacteriaceae; genus Microbacterium; species Microbacterium sp. NPDC056057. The sequence continues at coordinate 400,979 of NZ_JBHJWS010000001.1, read as the reverse complement.
CGGGCAGCGGGAACTCCTTGCGGAGACCCGTGACTTCGAGGAGTGCCGGGGACGCAGCATCCGGTTCCGTCCGCAGCGGTCGCTCGGACACGCGCGCCGTCCCGCCGCGCAGTCCGGGCGCCGCGGCGATGAGCGCACGGGTGTACGGATGCTGCGGATTCTCGAGCACCTCGCGGGCGGCGCCCGTCTCGACGATCTCGCCGTTCTGCATCACGATGATGCGGTCGGCGCGGTCTGCGGCGACGCCGAGGTCGTGCGTGATGAGCAGCACGGCGGTGCCGAGCGTCGACGCCAGCGTGTCGATGTGGTCGAGGATCTGCTTCTGCACGGTCACGTCGAGGGCGCTGGTCGGCTCGTCGGCGATCACGAGCTTCGGCTCGGCGGCCAGCGCCGTCGCGATGAGCGCGCGCTGCTTCATGCCGCCCGAGAACTGGTGCGGGAACTGCTTGGCGCGTGCCTCAGGTTCGCCGATCCCGGCCAGACGCAGCAGCTCGACGGCCTGGGCGTCCGCGCCGCGGCGCGTGGCGAGGCCGTGGATCACGAGCGGCTCGCCGACCTGGCGACCCACGCGCTTGACGGGGTTCAGGCTCGTCGTCGGGTCCTGCGGGATGAGCCCGATCGCACGACCCCGCACCTCGCGCCACGCGCGACGCGAGAGCCCGGTGAGGTCGGTGCCGTCGAAGACGATCGAGCCGGCGTCCACCGACGCGTTCGAGGCGAGGAGGTGGATCACCGCGTGTGCGGTCGTGCTCTTGCCCGAGCCCGACTCGCCGACGATCGCGACGACCTCGCCGCGGTCCACGGTGAAGCTCACGTCGCGCACGGCCGGCCGCGATTCGCCGCTCAGCGTGTACGACACCGAAAGGTTCGACACCTCCAGCAGCGCGGTCATCGGATTCCTCCATTGCGCTCGAGGGCGCGCGAGACGCGGTTGGCCGACAGCACGACGGCGACGATCACGAGGCCCGGGAAGGTCGTGAGCCACCACGCGACGGCGAGATAGTCGCGCCCTCCCGCGACGAGCGAGCCCCACTCGGGCGTGGGCGGCGGTGCGCCGAAGCCGAGGAACGACAGCGACGAGATCGCCAGCACCATGACGCCGAACTCGAGGGCGGCGAGGGCGATCACGGGGCCCGACGCGTTCGGAAGCACGTGACGGCGCAGCACCGTGTACCAGCGCACGCCCGACACGTGCGCGGCTTCGACGTAGACGGCGGTGGCGATCTGCAGCACCTCGGCGCGCATCACGCGGGAGAACGAGGCGATGCTCGCGAGTCCGACCGCGATCGCGACGTTGAGCGTGCCGAAGCCGAGCGCCGTGATGAGGGCGAGCGACAGCAGCAGGCTCGGGATCGCGAGCAGCACGTCCATGAAGCGCATGATCGCGTCGTCCACGAAGCCCCGGAGGAAGCCCGCCAGAAGGCCGAACAGAGACCCGACCGCGAGGCCGACGATCACGGCGACCGAGGTCGCGGCCAGCGACGTCGCGGATCCGTAGACGACGCGGGCGTACAGGTCTCGACCGAGGTTGTCCGTGCCGAAGAGGTGCTCCGGGCTCGGCGGCAGGAGCCGGTCCTGGGGAACTCCGACGATCGGATCCCACGCCGTGAACCACGAGGGCACGAGCGCCCACAGCGTCACGAGGGCGAGCACGAGGATCGACGCGACGAGCGTGGGCTGCTTCAGCACGGCGATCACCGGGCGAAGCGCGGAGCGGCGGGTCGCAGCATCCGTCTCATCAAGAGAAGCAGCGTGAGGGCTGCCCGACGGATCGGCGTCGGGGTCGACGATCGATTCGAGGAACGGATCGTGCGGCTCGAGGGTGCGCGCGGGCGGGGAGAGCACGTTCTCGACGGTCATGGCGGCTCCTGTCAGGCGGCGACGAACGCCGTGCGGGCGAGCGTGATGCGGCGGTCGATGAGGGGGTAGACGAGGTCGACGACGAGGTTCGCGACCACGAAGACGAGGGCGGCGAAGACGACGACGGTCTGCACGACGGGCACGTCGCGGTTGTTGACGGCGGTGACGACGAGGCGTCCGATTCCGAGGCGCGAGAACACGGTCTCGGTCACGACGGCACCCGAGAGCAGGCCGCCGATGAGCACGCCGACCATCGTGAGCGAGGGGATCGCGGCGTTGCGGAACGCGTGGCCGAGCTGCACCCGGCGCTCGCTCGCGCCCTTGGCGCGCACGATCTCGACGTACGGCTGGGCGAGGGTCGAGCGGAGGCTCCGCGACAGCAGCTGCGCGATGAAGGCACCCGAGGGGATGGCGATCGTGATCGCGGGCAGCACGAGGCTCTCGAAGCCCTCGTTGCCCATCGAGGGGAAGAGGCGGATGCGGAAGGAGAACGCCTGCAGAAGCAGGAGCCCGATCCAGAACACCGGGATCGAGACGCCCAGCGGCGGCAGCGACGACAGCAGGTTGCGCAGCCATTGCGCGCGGGCGAGCGACGCCGACAGTGCAAGGACGACGCCGAAGACCACCGACACCAGGAACGCGAAGGCGGTCAGCGCGAGCGTCGGGGGGAGCGATTCGAGGAGGAGATCGGATGCCGGGCGCCCGGTCTGCGTCGACACCCCGAAGTCTCCGGTCAGCGCCTTGCCCAGCGCGACGAGGTACTGCTCCCACAGCGGGCGGTCGAGCCCGAGCTCGCTGCGCAGCTGCGCCACGAGCTCGGGATCGATGGCCTCCTGGTCGCCGCCGCCCGCGAACAGCGTCGCGGCGTCGCCCGGCAGCAGGTACAGGATGAGGAACGAGATCGTGTACGCGGCCCACAGGACGATGACGCCCTGCCCGATCCTCCGGGCGATGTATCGACCCCACATGATTCGTTCCTCATCCCTTTCGTTGCGCCCGTACGGGCTTACTCGGCGATCCAGGCGTCGTAGAAGTCCAGGCGGCTGGAGGCCTCGAAGCCGAGGCCCTGCACCTTCGACGCGGCCGTGATGGTGGTCGACAGCTGGTAGATCGGGATCGAGTAGCCGCCCGTGATGAGCAGTTCGGCGGCCTCGTCGACGACCTTCTGGCGCTCGGCCGGGTCGATGATCGCGGCCTGCTCGTCGAGCAGCTCGTCGATCTCGGCGGGCTCGGTGCGCTTGGTCGCGTTGTTGGTGCCGCTCACCGAGAAGACGGTCCGCAGCACGTCGGGATCGGCCCGCGTCAGGTTGCCGTACGAGAAGTCGTAGGTGCCGTCGGCGTTCGCGGCCTGCACGTCGGCGATGCTCGCGAAGGTCAGCTGCAGGTCGATGCCGATCTGACGCAGCTGCTGCTGAACGAGCTCGAGCACCTCCTTGGGCGACTGCCAGTAGGTGACGTGGAAGCTGAGCTTCTCGCCGTCCTTCTCGCGGATGCCGTCATCGCCCTCGGTCCAGCCGGACTCCTCGAGCAGCTCGGCGGCCGCCTTCGGGTCGTACTCGAGCACGTCGCTCAGGTCGGTGAAGTACGGCGTCGACGAGGCGAGCGGCGACACGGCGGGCACGTCGTCGGGGCCGAGGAGGGTCGACGTGATCTGCTCTCGGTCGATGCCCTTCTGGATCGCCAGGCGCACGTTCTCGTCGGCGAGCTTGTCGGTCGACTGGTTCGCGTACAGGTTGTAGACCGAGCCGGGGTTGGCGCGGTTGAGCGACCAGAAGTCCTCGCCCTCGAACAGCACGGCGTCGGCCGTCGCGATGCCCGTGGTCGCGTCGATCTGACCCGACTGCAGGCTGCCCGTGCGGTTGCCCGACTCGGGCACGACCTTGTACGTGATCGTGTCGAGGTAGGCCTCGCCGGTGTGGGCGGCCGTCGACGGGCCCCACTCGTAGCCCTCGCGGCGCTCGAGCACGGCGCCCTCGTTGGGCGTGTAGCTCTGCACCGAGAACGGACCCGAGCCGATGTAGTCGCCGAGGCAGCGATCCGCCTGGCTCACCGCGGCCGTCGCGGGCGACAGCAGGCCGAGCGAGAACGTCGAGGTCGCCTGCAGGAACTGCGCGCTCGGCTCCGAGAAGTTGACGATGACCGTGTGCTCGTCGGGCACCTCGATGCTCTCGAGGTCGGCGAGGTACGACGAGCCGAGGCTCGCCTTCGCGCCGAGCGCCTGGATGGCCTCGAAATTCGTCTTGACGGATGCCGCGTCGATGGGCTCGCCGTCGGCATACGTGGGACCGTCCTCCAGGGTGAACGTGAAGCTCGTGGCGTCGTCGTTCACCTCGAAGTCGGTGGCCAGCCACGGCAGGATGTCGCCGGTCTCGGGGTCCTGGATCGTCAGCGACGCGACGGTCTGGCGGGCGATCGCGATCGCGTCGTTGTTGCCGACCTGCTGTGGGTCGATGCACTGGCTGTCGACCGAGATCGCGAAGGTCAGGTTGCCGCCCGTGACGGGCTCCGCCTCGGCGGATGCGGTGGGTGCGGCGTCGCCGGCGCCGGTCGCGCACGCGGTGAGCGCGAGCGCGACGACGCCGATCGCCGCAAGCGCGGCGGTACGGGGTCGGGTGAACGACATTGGGGGTCTCCAGAAGCTGTGGCGGACGAGCCCCGGCGGGGTGCCGGGCTCGTGGATTCAGCGTCCCGGAGAGGTCCCGCAGGCCTCGATCGGGGATGTCACGCGGCGTGAATGTCGGTCGCGCACGGTCACGCGCCGTCATCCGGCGTCATGTTCCGCAGTTACCTCGAGCGGGTCCCGCGCCCTATCCGCGACCCGAAGTGACTGCGGAGCCCGCGGCGTGGAGGCTCCGCAGTCACGTTTGGCGGGTTCGTGGGCCGTGCACCCGCAAAAGGTGACTGCGGAACAGAGGAGCGGCGGCGGGAGGGCGGAGCCGAGGCCGGGACGCCGGCTACGGCGCGACGGGCACCGCGACGCCGAGATGTGCGGCGATCGCGCCCGCGACGACGTCGGTCTGGCGCAGCGACAGGGAGTTCGCCGCGGGACGGGTGAAGGCGCCGGCCTCGGTCTGCGACGTGAAGGGGCCGATCGCGAACAGAGTGGCGTGCGGCGCGCCGTCGAGGCGCAGCACCCGGCCGTCGTCGGCGACGCGGACGCGTCCGAGCGAGCCCGAGTACTCGGCATCCGTCACGTGCAGCACGCTGCCGTGCACGGTCGCGAGCTCGCGCAGCGCCGGATTGGTGCTGAGTTCCGCGTCGGCGGCCGGCAGCCACGCGTCGACGAGGGCGCCGGCGACCGTCTCACCCGGCACACGGGGACTGGATGCGGCGAACCCGCGCGGCTCGACGACCACGTCCACGTCGGGCCCGAGGAAGCGCACGACTCCCGCATCGGCGAGGGCGAGCAGCTCCTCGAGCCGGTGCGGGGGCGGACCGCTCGCGAGGTAGCTGAAGAAGGTGTGCCAGCGGACGGGCAGCGTGTAGGCGCGGGATCGCGCCGTGAAGCGCTCCTTGGGGATCTCCGCCAGCGCCATGAACGACAGCAGAGCGGCGATGAACACGCCTTGTGCGGGGCTCCGCTCCTGCGTCGTACGCAGTTCGAGGTCGTCGCGGATGTGCGCCCGCACCCGGCTGTGAGCGTCGCCGGCGTCGGCGAACTCCGCGTCGGCGAACGGCCGGTCGAACGCGGCGACGTCGAACCGGTCCAGTGGGTCGGGCACGACGGCGGCGATCGCGTCGCCCAGCGCGGGGTCGTCCCACGCGTGCGCGCGCAGCACCGGATGGAACTCGTCCCACGTCGCCGATACCCGCTCCGGATGCCCGGTGAAGAGCTCGCGGTAATGCCCGTGCAGCAGCTCGGCGGCGACCAGGGGCCATACGTCGCGGTCGAAGTCGATCGGCCGGCCCGTGTCGACGAGCGCGGCGATCACGTCCGGCGTCAGCACGTCCCGCTGCGGGGGCGAGCCCTGCAGCGTCGACGTCACCTTCGATCGGTACGGCACCCCGCGTCGCGAGCCGAGGTGCAGTCGCGGCTCCTGGCCTGACGGCACGTAACGCAGCGACCCGTCGGCGACCCGGTCGAACCGCCCTCCTCGGCCCTGGGTGAGGAGCACGACGAGGTCGACGGCCGCCAGGCCCATGCCCCGCACGATCACATCGGCACCCGCGGCCAGCGCCGAGAGGTCGGCGTCCGCGGTGAACGCCGGGCCCACGTAGACGAGCCCGCCGCGCCGCGCCGCCGCCGTCAGCACTGCCGACGCCGGGTCGGGCTCGCGCTCGGTGTGGCCGAGGCAGTAGGCGACAGCATCCGTCTCGATCTCTCGACCGCTCGCGAGCGAAACCGCGTGCCGCCCCGACCACAGAGTCCGCACCGACGTCACCGTGTCGGTGTGCAGGCGGATGGTCACGCCCTCCGGCGCGCTCGCCGCGGTGCGGCGGAAGAACCAGTCGAGGTAGTGGCTGTGCAGGCGCCGTGTCGGGAAGCCTTCGGGAGTGAGCGCCCGCGCCTCGGCCTCCGAGAGCTCGTCGAGGTCGACGTCGGGCAGGTCGCCCGCCCGCCACAGCTCCAGCCACTCGCTGAGCGAGGGGCCGGAGCGCACCGGCCCCTCGATCGTGCAGCTCTCGTCGGTGAACACGGTGACGTCGCGGGTCATCGAGTTGAGCTTGAGCAGCGGCGACTGCGCGTGTCGCCAGATGCGGCCGGCACCGGGGGGATGCGGGTCGACGAGGTCGATGTCGAGCAGCGTGTGCTCGTCCGCGCGCGCCAGGACGCGTTCGAGGAGCATGATCGCCCGGGGGCCGGCTCCGACGAACAGCAGGCGCGCGCGGTCGCTCATCGGGCCGCGAGTGCCGGTGCGGCGACCGGCGCGGGAAGGCCGAGCAGATCGCGCAGCGTCGCGCCCGCCTCGTAGGACTGCCGGTACGAGCCGCGCTCCTGCAGCAGCGGTACGACGCGCTCGGCGAACTCGTCGAGCCCGTGCGGCGTGAGGTGCCCGACGATCGTGAAGCCGTCCGTCGCGCGCTCCTGCACGTAGCGGTCGATCTCGGCCGCGATGTGCGCGGGCGTCCCCACGAAAGTCGGGGTGGCCGTCAGGCGGATGACGGTTTCGCGGATGCTGAGCCCCTCGGTCTCCGACAGCTCACGAAGCTTGGCGATCCGAGCCCGGACCGCTGCGTGCCGGTTCGCCCAGCCGCGCGCGGTCTCCGACCCGGTGTCGGGATCGACGTCGGGAAGGGGGCCGTCGGGGTCGTAGCCCGACAGGTCGCGGCCCCACACCTGCTCCACGTACGTGAGCGCGACCTCGGGCCGCACCTGCTGCAGCGCGACCTCGCGGGCGCGCTCGCGGGCGTCAGCGTCGGTGTCGCCGAGGGAGAACGTCGCCGCCGGGAGGATCTTGAGGGCGTCCTCCTCGCGTCCGTAGCCGGCGAGCCGGCCCTTGACGTCGTCGTAGAACGCGCGGGCGTCTTCGAACTCCTGGTGCAGCGAGAAGATCACCTCGGCGTGCTCGGCGCCGAACGTGCGCCCGTCGGCGGAGTCGCCGGCCTGCACGATGACGGGGCGGCCCTGCGGAGAGCGGGGCACGTCGAACAGGGCGTCGACGTCGAACTGTGGGCCGGTGTGGCGCACCTGCGCGGGGACGCCGTCGTCGAGGAAGACGCCGGTTGCGGCATCCGCGCGCACGTCGCCTTCGCCCCACGAGTCCCACAGCTCCTTCGCCAGTGCAGCGAACTCACGGGCCCGCTCGTAGCGGTCGGCATGGTTCAGGTAGCCGCCGCGGCGGAAGTTGGCGCCGTGGAAGGCATCGGAGCTCGTCACGGCGTTCCAGCCCGCGCGGCCGCCCGACAGGTGGTCGAGGGTCGCGAGCTCGCGCGCCAACTCGTAGGGCTCGTTGAACGTCGTGTTGAGCGTGCCGACGACGCCGACGTGCTCGGTGATCGCCGCGACCGCCGCGAGGATCGACAGCGTGTTCGGGCGGCCCAGCACGTCGAGCTCGTGGATACGGCCCTTGTGCTCGCGAAGGCGAAGGCCCTCGGCGAGGAAGACGTAGTCGAAAAGCCCACGCTCGGCCGTCGCGGCGAAGTGCTCGAACGACGAGAAATCGATCTGGCTGCCCGCCGCCGGGTCGGTCCAGACGGTGGTGCTGTTGACGCCGGGGAAGTGCGCGGCGAAGTGGATCTGGCGGGGACGGCTCACAGCGCGACCTTCTCTCGGACGTAACGGCTCTCGGGGCGGGCGAGGTCGAGGCGGGCGCGGAGCGACGCCGCTGCGTCGTCCTCACGCAGGGTGCCCGTCGCGCGCAGCAGCGGCACGACCTGGTCGGCGATCGCCACGACATCGGCGGGCTGGCGCGCGGGGCGCAGGCGCACGCCGTCGACGCCCTGCGCCGCGAGCTCGCGCACAGCGTCGGCGACATCGCCGGGCGTGCCGACGACGACACGTGCGTCGGAGGTGAGCTGCTCGCCGTCCCACTCGTCGAGTCGCGCCAGCGCCTCGCGCGCGGCGGCCTCGGTGTCTTCGATCAGCACGAGCAGGTCGGCGAAGACACGCAGCGGCTCGTCGCCCGTGCGCAGGTCGTCGGCGGCAGCATCCAGCTCCGAAAGGATGCCGGGCAGAGCGAAGCCGGGACGCCCGCCCTCGACGTGGGGTGTGATGAACACGACGTCGGCGTGTTCGGCGGCGAGGCGGTACGGCACCGTCTGGTGGGCGAGCACGGTGATCAGGGGGCGACCCTGCGGCGACCGCGGCACGATCGACGCGCCGGTGATCGAGAAGAACTCGCCCTCGAACTCGATGTTGTGCACGCGGTCGGCGTCGAGGAAGCGGCCTGCCGCGGCATCCCGGATGATGGCGTCGTCCTGCCAGGAGTCCCACAGGCGCGACAGCACATCGGCGAACTCGCCCGCCTCGCGGAACGCGGCGAGGATCTCGGGGGAGTCCTCGACGCGGCCCGACCTGGGGATCGCGTCGACCCCGGACGTGCGACGGCCGAAGTTGGCCCGCTCGGCGGCGGATGCGCCCGCGACCAGCCGCACGCCGGCGCGGCCACGGCTGGCGAAGTCGAGCGTCTGGATGCCGGTGGCGACATGGAACGGCTCGGGGTGCGCCGTCGTGACGGTGGGCACCAGGCCGATCCGGCGCGTGAGGGGCGCGACGTACGACGCGATGAGCACGGCGTCGAGCCGGCCGCGGACGCGGTCGCGGCGGAGTCCCTCGGCGGGCTCGAAGCGGTCGGTGAGCGCGAGGGCGTCCTCGATGGTGGCGAGGGCGATGCCGGCGTCGTCGGCCGTGCGCAGCAGGTCGCGCCAGTAGCGCGCCGACGTCAGCTCGTGCGGGCGGGCCGTCGCCTCGCGCCACGCGGCGGGGTGCCAGCCGGCCCGTTCGAGGGCGACGGCGAGGTGAACCTGATCGGTCACGGGAACTGTCCTTTCTAGCCCCGCACGCGACCTGCGTCGCGTGCGGCCTCTTCGCACGAGGGAATCCGCTCCTCACGATTCCCGCGGGGTCGTGCGTGCGTCCAACCCCGGTCGTCACGGGAGGACTCGCGGCGCCAGAAGGCGTAACGAAGCATCCGGATAGGATGGGGTGTAACCGTCCGATAACGGGGGAGTAGCCCATGCCAGGCATCGTGATCGTCGGAGTCCAGTGGGGAGACGAGGGCAAGGGCAAGGCCACCGATCTCCTGGGTGAGCGCACCGACTGGGTGGTCAAGTTCAACGGCGGCAACAACGCCGGCCACACGGTCGTGATCGGCGACGAGAAGTACGCGCTGCACCTGCTGCCGTCCGGCATCCTGTCTCCCGGCGTGAACGCCGTGATCGGCAACGGCGTCGTCATCGACCTCGAGGTGCTCTTCTACGAGCTCGAGGCGCTGCACGCCCGCGGTCTCGACACCTCGCGCCTGCGCGTGAGTGCGAACGCGCACATCATCACGCAGTACCACCGCACGCTCGACAAGGTCACCGAGCGCTTCCTCGGCAAGCGCCAGATCGGCACCACCGGTCGCGGCATCGGCCCGGCCTACGCCGACAAGATCAACCGCGTCGGCATCCGCGTGCAGGACCTCTTCGACGAGAACATCCTGCGCCAGAAGGTCGAGGGCGCGCTCGACCAGAAGAACCACCTGCTGGTCAAGATCTTCAACCGCCGCGCTATCACCGCCGACGAGATCGTCGACGACCTGCTGTCGTACGCCGAGCGTCTTCGCCCGATGGTGGCCGACACGTCGCTCCTGCTGGGCGACGCCCTCGACGCGGGCGACGTGGTCGTCTTCGAGGGCGGCCAGGCGACGATGCTCGACGTCGACCACGGCACCTACCCGTTCGTCACGTCGTCGTCGGCGACCGCCGGTGGCGCCGCGACCGGCGCGGGCGTCGGACCCAACCGCCTCGACCGCATCGTCGGCATCGTGAAGGCGTACACGACGCGCGTCGGCTCGGGACCGTTCCCGACCGAGCTGTTCGACGAGAACGGCGACTTCCTGCGCTCGCGCGGCTTCGAGTTCGGCACCACGACCGGCCGTCCGCGCCGCGTCGGCTGGTACGACGCGCCGATCACGCGTTACGCGACCCGCATCAACGGCATCACCGACCTCGTGCTGACCAAGCTCGACATCCTCACCGGCCTCGACCAGATCCCGGTCTGCGTCGCGTACGACGTCGAGGGCGAGCGGTTCGACGAGGTCCCCGTGAACCAGTCCGACTTCCACCACGCGAAGCCGATCCTCGAGTACTTCCCCGGCTGGAAGCAGGACATCTCGGGGGCCCGCACCTTCGACGAGCTCCCGCGCGAGGCCCAGGAGTACGTCCTCGCGCTCGAGGCGATGAGCGGCACGCGCATCTCGGTGATCGGAGTGGGCGCTGCCCGCGACGCCGTGATCGTGCGCCACGACCTCGTCGACTGACGTGAGGTTCTGGCTGGGCGGGTACACCGCCGACATGGGCGGCAGCGCGTCCGGATTCGGGATGCTGCTCGCCGGCGCCGCCGACGACGCCTCCGCGGGCGGCGCGCTGGCGTTCGCCGGCGAGGTCGCGACGACCGACTCGCCGTCGTGGCTGGCGGCGCATCCCGGCTCATTGACGGTGGCGCCGGGGGACGTCGTGTATGCGGCGCTCGAAGCGCGGCAGCAGGTGCAGGCGTTCCGCCGCACCGGAGAGGCGACGTTCGCGCCGCTCGGTGCCCCCGTCGCCGCCGGTGAGGCGGTGTGCCACGTGGCCGTGTCGCCCGATGGTCGCTTCCTGATCGCGAGCTGCTGGGGCGACGGACGCGTCGTCCGCATGAACCTGGATGCCTCGGGCCGTCCCTCGTCGCCGGCGATCGCTCCGGCGGCGACCGACCCCTACGGACCCGACGGCGCGGCGGAACGGGCCGGCGACATCGACCTCGCCGCGGCCGCGCGTGCGCTGCGCGAGGCCGCCGGCGAGGAGTACGCGCACCTCGTGCCCGGCCACGACCGCGAAGAGGCCGAGCCGGCAGCGGGCGGCGGGGACGAGGCATCCGCTGTTCGTCCCTCCCGTGCGCACCAGGCGGCGTTCCTGCCGGGCGGGCTCATCGCGACGACCGACCTCGGCTACGACGTCGTGCGGTTCTGGCGCGACGGCGCGAACGGGCTGCGTCAGGTGCAGCAGGTCGCGCTGCCGCAGGGCAGTGGGCCGCGGCACATGGTGTGGCACCCGAGCGGGCATCTCTACGTCGTGACCGAGTTCTCGTGCGAGCTGTTCGTGCTCGTGCCGGCGGTCGACGGCACGTGGAGCCTCGTGGGCGGCACGCCGCTGGGCGCCGGAACCCTCCCGGGCGACAGCGCCGCCGAGCTCGCCGCGTCGCGTGACGGAGAGTTCCTCTACGCCGGCGTGCGCGGCAGCAACACCCTCGCGACGCTCCGCGTGCGGGGCGCCGGGGAGTACGTCGAACCGGTCGCCCTCGTCGACGCCGGCGTCGACTGGCCGCGGCACCACGTGGTGGTCCGCGACATCCTGCTCGTCGCCGGGCAGCTGTCGAACGAGGTCGCGTCGCTCACGCTCGACGTGCGCACGGGGGTTCCGGGCCGCGTGCGGCACCGCACGGAAGCGCCGTCGCCGACCTGCCTCCTCCCCGTGCGTTGACTCCCGGCGGCGGGCCGCCTGCAGCTCAGCGATCGGCACGAGACCTCACAACAGCACCTGGTGGAGACACCTCTGAGTGCGTTTGTGTGGTCTCGCATGCAGGAGGGTGGGGGACCTTTCGTCGCCCTGCCGCGGCGTCGGTGCGCCAAACGTGACGAGACCTCACAACAGCACCTGGGTGGAGTCGCGCTGCGGTGCGTTCGTGTCGTCTCGTTCGGGGAGAAGGTGGGCGCGCGCGTGACGTGGGGCGGTCAGGCGGCCTGCGGCACCGGTGCCGGGGCGAGCAGGTGCTCGACCACGTACTCAGCGTCGGGGCGCATGCCGACGAGGGTCGGCGACATCACGGAGTACTGGAACGGCAGGCCGACGAAGGCGAGTCCGGGGACGGCGTCGGCCATTCCGCGCCGGTGCGCGACTCCTTCGGGGCTCAGCACTCCGGGGATGTCGATCCAGGCGAAGTCCGGCAGCGAGCCGGTGCACCACACGACGTTCGCGACGTCGAGCGTCTCGCCCGATTCGAGCTGCGGCATCCCGTCGCGCACCCCGGCCACGCGGGCGACCTGCGCGATCCCCGCCTTCACGAGGTCGCGGGTCTTGTTGCGCACGAGGTTGACGCCGTGGCCCCGATTCGCCGCCAGGAACGCACGCCCGCGCTCGGTGTCGATCGTCGTCGCACGAAGCCGCCGCAGGAACAGTCCCGACGTGAGATTGCCGATCGGGGTGTCGATGTCGGGCGGGATCTGGCCGGGGTTGCGCCCCGAGATCGTGGTCTCATGACCGGATGCTGCCGCCTCGAGCGCGATGTCGGTGCCCGAGTTGGCCGCGCCGACGACGAGCACCGATCCCGGCCCGAGGTCCTCGGGACCGCGGTAGTCGAGGGAGTGCAGCTGATGGATCGCGGGGTCGAGCTCCCCGGCGAACGGCGGGACGATCGGCACATGATGCGCGCCCGCGGCGACGACGACGTGCGCCGCGATGACCTCTTCGCCGGTCGACAGCGCGAGCCGGAACCTGCCGTCAGGCTCGAGCGAGAGCCGGTCGACGCGGGTCGAGAGCCGCACCCGTGCGCCGATCGTGGCGGCGCAGCCTTCGAGGTAGTCGGCGAACCCGTTGCCCGTCGGGTATTCGAAGAATCCGATGTCGAGGCGCATGCCCGGCAGCTCCGCCCAGCGCCGCGGCGTGAAGAGCCGCAGCGAGCGATAGCGCTCCCGCCAGGTGTCGCCCACGCGATCAGCGGCCTCGATGATCTCGAAGTCCACGCCGCGGGCGGCGAGCAGACGTGCGGTGTGAAGACCGGCGACCCCCGCGCCGATGACGACGGTGTCGAGTGTTGTGGTGTCCATGATGACCTCCTGACCTCACGGTAGGAGGGGGTGGCCGGGCCGGCATCGGCAGAAATGACCAATTCCGCGGGCCGCAGCATCCGTCCACCCTCGGTCTGAGTCGTCGCGGATCCTCGATCGAGGACCACGCCGGGGGCTCAGGTGGCGACGGCCAGGCCATGCTCGAACGCATAGGCCGTGGCCGCCGAGCGGCTCGGCACCCCGAGCTTCGCGAGGATGCTGCCGACGTGCCGCGCGACCGTGCGCTCGCTGAGGAACAGGTGCTCGGCGATGCGCCGGTTCGACCAGCCGCGAGCGACGAGGGCGAGCACCTCCCGCTCGCGCCGGCTGAGTCCGGGATCGGATGCTGCGCCCCGCGCCGCGGCGACGCGCTCGAGGCGCGCGAGATCGGGGATCGCGCCGAGCCCTTCGAGCACCCCGCGTGCCGCGTCGAACTCGAGCTCGGCGCCCTCGGCGTCGCCGATGTCGCGGATCGCGGCGCCGATCGAGATGCGCGTGAGGGCAGCGTCGTACGGTGCGTCGAGCCGCCGCCATGCCGCCCACGACGCGCGCAGGAGCGCCAGCGCCTCGGGGGCACGACCCTCCGCCAGGGCGACCTCGCCGTCTGCCCGCGACGACAGCGCCCGCAGGTAGCGGGTGTCGAACGTCGTCGCGCATGCCCTCAGGTCGTCTGCCGCGGCCGCCGCATCGCTGAGACGTCCGCGGTCGAGTGCCACTCGCACGGCCGCCGCCGCCATCTCGGCGCGCATCACCGGTTCGTGCGGGGTCGTGCGCGCGGCCTCGAGCCCCGCCCATGCGCCGCCGAGGTCTCCCGTGTCGCGGTGGAGCAGGGCCAGCCCGGGCTGCACTTCGCGGCCGAGGGACGCGGCACGGCGTATCGCCTCGCGGGCAGGTCCCGATCGCCCGGCGACCCGGTGCAGGTCCGCGGCGCGGTACCACGCGTTCGCCAGGGTCTCGCCGCGCTTCTCGGTCGCGCACACGTCATCGATCGCGCTCGCCGCCGCCTCCCACTCACCGCCGAGCTGCAGCACGCCCGCCCGGTGAAGCGTGCATTCGCCGCGGAACGGTTCGAGCCCGCGCTGTGCGTCGCACCAGTCGCCGAGCTCGCGCGTCCACACGCGGGCGCGCTCGATGTCGCCGCGGCCGAGCAGGCTCGCGATCGCCGCGCAGTACGCGGGGCCCGCCGCCCGGTCGCTCACGCGGCCATCGGCGATGAGCAGCATCACGCGATCGATCTCGGCGAACGCCTCCTCCATGCGCCCGGTCGCCAGCAGCGCGCGGCCGAGCCCCATGGTCCCCAGGGTGACGCCGTCGGCGTCGGCCGCAGCATCCGCTCTCTCGATCGCCGCGTGGAAGAGCGGGATGGATGCTGCCACCTCGCCGCGTGCGAACGTTCCGACGGCGACGCACAATGCGCGGGCGGCGTCGGTCGCGGGCGTGGCGTCGGCGCGCCCGCACAGCTCGATGAGCCGGGCCATCCAGGCGCCGGCGCGCACCTCGTCGCCGTGCTCGCTCAGGGTGAAGCCGAGCCAGAACACGCACCGCACCGCCGCGGCGAGATCCCCGTCGTCGAGGTAGCGCAGGTGCGCTCGCTCCCACGCCCTCACCGAGACGTCGTCGCGGCCGACGAACCACGCCGCCTGGCCGAGCTCGTCCAGCTCATCGCCGGCAAGTGCGGCCTCGCGTGCGGTGAGCTCCTCGTACCGGCCCGTCCAGTCCACGACGCCGGCCTCCCGGATCGCCATGCGCACAGTATGGGCGCGGCCGGGGGCGCCGACAAGCCCTGCGCCCCGCCCGGCGCGCGCCCCTCGTGACGAGACCGCACGACAGCACCGGCGGATGCCGCGCTTCGGTGCGTTCGTGCGGTCTCGCGTGCCCGCGACGCGGGCACGCTGCTCGGAGGGTCAGATCTTGGCGTCCTGCTTGGGGATGAAGACCTGCTTGATGATGAGGAGGATCGACGCCGTCACCGGGATCGCGACGAGCGCGCCGAGGAGGCCGAGCAGCGTGCCGCCCACCATCGCGCCGATCACGACGAGGGCGCCGGGAACGGAGATCGCCTTGTTCATCACCTTCGGGGTCAGGACGTACGCCTCGAGCTGCATGTAGATGAGGTAGATGATCGCGAAGATCAGCGCGGGCACCCAGCCGGTGAAGAGGGCGAGCGTCGTGGCGGTCAGCCAGTAGAGCACCGAACCGATGAGCGGGATCAGCGTGATGAGGAAGGCGAGCACACCCATCAGGGCCGGGAACGGCAGCCCCAGGAACAGATGCAGAAGGAACGCGACGACCGAGTTGCAGAACGCCAGCACCACCATGCCCATCAGGTAGGCGCCGATCGAGTCGGTGATCTGGTCGGTCATCGCCGCGGCCTTCTTGCGGTTGCGCGCCGCGACGAAGCGGTTGAACGCGACCTTCATGTTGGGCAGTCCCGCGAGGAAGTACAGGCTCAGCACCAGCACGATGATGAGGCCCGAGATGGTCGTTCCCACGCTGACGGCGAAGTTCACGACGCCGCCGCCGATGGCCGCGATGTTCGCGGGGTTGGTCAGGAACTTCTCGACCTGGTCGGTGATCTGACCCACCTGCGAGCCGAACGTGTCGGTGAGCCACCCGTAGAAGTCGGACTTCTGGAAGTTCGCGATGGTGGTCGGCAGATCCGTGAAGAACGCGCTGATCTGCTTGATCAGGGTCGGCACCACGAGCAGCAGGATGCCCGTGAGCACGAGTGCGAACGCGGTGTACACGATGACGATCGCCCACGGCCGCGAGACGTTGTGGCGGCCGAACCACCGGACGACGGGGTCGAGACCCAGAGCGGCGAAGAGTGCGAACACGACGTAGATGATGATCGTCGAGAGGTTCCAGAACGCCAGGCCGAGGGCGACCGCCGCAAGCGCGCCGAGGGTCAGCACCAGACCCAATCGGAACGGGCTGTTGAGGTTCGCCCAGAACGTCTTGCCCGCGGGCGCCTCGCCGGTGAAAACCGGGGCGTCTTCGGCTGCGGTGTCCACGGCGGTGCCGTTGGCGGACGCGGACGTGGTGGTCTGGGTGTCCGTGCCCGCCGCAGCGTCGACGGACAGCGGTTCAGCAGCCTCGGCTGCGGTGGCACCGAGGGTGGGCGAGGCATCGGTCATGGGACACACTCTAGGACTGGGGAGTGCGCGCGACGAGGTGCGCGCGGCAACTTCATGCGGATCGCGTGAGCCCACGTCATCCCGCCGGAGGCGCCCTGTCGCTCGGGTATCGTCGAGGGGCGAGAAGGAGCGCCATGACCGAAGACCCTACGACGACGCTGGCCCGGCTGCGCAGCAGCATCGACAACATCGATGCCGCTCTGGTGTATCTGCTCGCCGAGCGCTTCAAGGCGACCAAGCAGGTCGGCCACCTGAAGGCCGAGCACGGCATGCCCGCCTCCGACCCCGCCCGCGAGGAGCAGCAGACTGCGCGCCTGCGCAGCCTCGCCGAGCAGGCCGACCTCGACCCGGCCTTCGCCGAGAAGTGGTTCAACTTCGTGGTCGCCGAGGTCATCCGTCACCACACCGAGGCGGCCGACTCCCGCTGAACTTCCGTTTCACGTGGAACATACATGCTGCCACCCGGCGATCACGCCGGGTGGCAGCATCCGTTTCCGTGGTCTGATCAGGGCACCGTGCGCCGGAGCGTGAGGTAGGAGATCCCGCCGAGCACGAGGGTCAGGACCAGGCCCCACGCCGCGAGGCCGACGGCGCCCAGGCCGACCAGCCACGAGACGACCTCGCCCCAGGCCTCGAAGCGCGTGATCGCCCAGATCGCGACGAGCAGCAGCACGCCGACCCCGACCCAGATCACGGTCAGCAGGAGCGCGCCCCACCGCTTGTAGACCGTCGCCGACCAGAACCCGAGCATGAAGATGAGCATCGCCATCACGAAGTAGAAGAAGGCCGCGCCGAGCGCGCCGTCCTCGACGACCCAGTCCAGGGCGAAGAAGTACCCGTTGATGCCCCAGCCGTTCGTCGCCTCCTCGATCAGCCCGCCGACCGCGAACACCACCGCCAGCAGCGCCGCGCACATCGCCGCGGCGAGCATCGTGCCGAAGAAGAACTCCCGGCGCGTGACGCTCATCGCCTGCGAGAACGGGAAGGTCAGCGTCAGCGACGAGATCCCCACGAACAGCAGCACCCACAACGGGGCCTGCGAGCCGCCGCCGTAGAAGGGACCGGGAAGACCCGACGAGTTGAGGATCGCGTAGATCGCGATCGACATCGCGAACGAGGCGCCGAGCACGATCAGCGGCACCCAGACGAACGTCTGCTTGTTGATCAGCTGCATGCGCACGACGTTGACGGTGCGGTTCATCGCAGTGCTCCTTCCTCGGACGCCGCGGACCCGGTCGCGTTCTGGGTGGTGCGCACGATCAGCTGCTGCAGCGAGACCGGCGCGACGTCGAGGCCGGCGGCCGCGAGCCGCTCGCGGTCTGCCAGCGACAGCGCGCCGAGGACGGTGACGGATGCCACGTTCCCCAGGCTCTCGCGGTGGATCACCTGTCGGCCGGTGACGAACGCGTCGACGGCGCTCACGTCGCCCACGATGTTCGCGGCGCGGTCGCGCACGGCATCGGTCGCCTCGTCCATGACGATGCGTCCCTGATCGATGACGAGCACGCGCTCGATGAGGTTCGACACCTCGTCGATGAGGTGGCTCGAGAGGATCACCGTGCGCGGGTGCTCGGTGTAGTCCTCGAGCAGCCGGTCGTAGAAGATCTGCCGCGCGACGGCGTCGAGGCCGAGGTACGGCTCGTCGAAGAACGTGATGTCGGCGCGGGAGGCGATGCCGATGATCACGCCGACCGCCGAGAGCTGTCCGCGCGACATCTTCTTGATGCGCGTCTTCTGGGGCAGCTGGAAGTCGTCGATGAGCTGCGCGGCGAGCTCGTCGTCCCAGTTGGGGAAGAAGAGCTTCGCGGCCCCGAACGCGTGCTTCGGCAGTGCGTCGTCGGGATACTTCTGACTCTCGCGTACGAAGCACATGCGCGAGAGCACCTTGACGTTCTCGTACGGCTGCATACCGAACACCCGCACGTCGCCCGACGTCGCGAAGTTCTGCGCCGTGAGGATCGACATGACCGTCGTCTTGCCGGCGCCGTTGCGGCCGAGCAGGCCGTAGATGGTGTCCTTCTCGATGGTGAAGCTCACGTCGTCCACCGCGACGACGTCGCGGTAGCGCTTGGTGAGATTCTTCACCTCGATGACGTGGTTCCCGGTCGTCATCGTGCGGTCCCTTCCGTGGTGGTCGCGACGTGCGCCCCGGCGCGGTCGCGGATGAGCAGTTCCAGGTCTTCGGGCCCGAGCCCGAGCTTGCGGGCCTCGGCGAGCAGCGGCTCGACGAAGCGGTCGGCGAATGCGGTGCGGCGTTCGTTCATCAGGAGTTCGCGCGCACCCGGCGCCACGAACATGCCGATGCCGCGCCGCTTGTACAGCACGCCCTTGTCGGTCAGCATCGCGACTCCCTTCGCGGCGGTGGCGGGGTTGATCCGGTAGAAGGCGGCGAGCTCGTTCGTCGACGGCGCCTGCGCCTCTTCGGCGAGGCTGCCGTCGATGATCGCGTCCTCCACGCTCTCGGCGATCTGGAGGAACAGCGCCCGGCCTTCTTCGATCACTTCAACTCCGCTTGGTCGGTTACTTACTTGACTAAGTAACCATGGAACGTGGATGCCGTCAACCCCCGTCTGCGCGGCGGCCTCGGTTGCCTCCCGGTCGCCGAGTCAAGGCATATCGGCCGGGACCGGGGACTTCGCCCCAGGTCTCGGTGAGGATCCCCGGTCTCGACGACCGGCCCCGGAGCCGCCGAGCCGTGCTATCGCGCGTGCGCGAGGTACCGAAACGGCCGATCGGTGTCGAATTTGCAGCCCATGCGGCCGCATGAAACGGTGGTTGAGGCCCGTCACGGGCCCCTCCCGACCAGTCCGCGGTCTCCGGTGATGCCTGAGCGTCAGACCGGTGAGCGTATGGTCGGCGGCCGCGGCGCGGGTCCGACATCCGCTGCAGGAACGGCCGCCACCCGGGCGCGACCGATGCAGCTCCTGCACCGGAGCTGCCGAGGTGCACAGTGACCGTTCCGCCTGCCATCGAGGCGAGGAATCTCTTCAAGGTCTTCGGACGCAATCCCAAGGACGCCGTCAAGCGGCTCCGTGCCGGCGCGACGCGCGCCGACGTCGCCGATGCGGGCTCGGCCGCCGTGATCGACGCGAGCTTCACCGTGCAGCCCGGCGAGATCTTCGTGATCATGGGCCTGTCGGGCTCGGGCAAGTCCACGGTGCTGCGCATGCTCAACGGGCTGCTGCCGCCGACCGCCGGCGACGTGTTCGTGCAGGGGCAGAGCGTCACCAAGGCCTCTGCCAAAGCGCTGCGGGGCATCCGTCAGCGCTCCATCTCGATGGTGTTCCAGCACTTCGCGCTCCTGCCGCACCTCACCGTGCTCGACAACGCCGCGTACGCCCTCGAGATCCAGGGCGTCGGACGCGACGAGCGCCGCGCGCGGGCGCGCGAGATCCTCGACAAGGTCGGCCTCGGCGATCGCGCCGACGCGATGCCCGACGAGCTCTCGGGCGGCATGCGCCAGCGCGTGGGCCTTGCCCGGGCGCTCACGTCGGGGACCGACATCCTGCTCATGGACGAGGCGTTCTCGGCGCTCGATCCCCTCATCCGGCGCGAGATGCAGGAGCAGCTCATCGAGCTGCAGCGCGAGCTCGGTCGGACGATCGTCTTCATCACGCACGACCTCAACGAGGCGATGTTCCTCGGCGACCGCATCGCGGTGATGCGCGACGGCCGCATCGTGCAGAACGGCACGCCGGAAGAGATCCTGACCGACCCGGCGAACGACTACGTCGCCCAGTTCGTGCAGGACGTCGACCGCGCCCGTGTGCTCACCGCCGGCTCGGTCATGGGTCCGCCGGTCGCCACGACGCCGGTGAGCGCCGGCGTCCGTGGCGCGCTGCGTGTCATGCGCGACCTGCAGGTCGGCTCCGTGTCGGTCATCGAGAACCGGCGCTTCCTCGGCTCGGTGACGGACCGCGCGGTCATCCGCGCCGTCAAGGACGGCCGCACCGACCTGCGCTCGCTCGTGCGCAACGGCCGGCCGGCTGTGCACATCGACGATCCGCTCACCGACGTCGTCGAGCGCGCGGTCGAGAGCCCCGTGCCCGTCGCCGTCATCGACGACGCCGGACGCCTCGTCGGCACGATCCCCCGCGTGACCCTGCTCGCGGCGCTGGGCGATGTGCCGCCGGTGACCCGCGAGAACCCGATCATCGACGTGCCCGCCACCGTCCCGGCGAGCGTCATGACCGAGACCCTCGAAGTCGTCGACCAGACGGGTGCCGTGCCGGCCGGCCGCGCGGCGCCGCCGACGGAGGTCGGCGCCCACGAACACGCCGCCGTGGAAGGAGCCCTGCGATGAACGACCTGATCCGCCTCCCGCTGGGTGACGTCGTCGAGACCGGCGTCCGCTGGGTGATCGACGCGCTCGGCGGGTTCTTCGACGTCGTCGCCGTGATCTTCCGCGGGCTCTACGACTGGCTCGACGCCTCGCTGTCGACCCCGCCGTTCTGGGCCGTCATCCTCGTGATCGCCGCGTTCGCGTACTGGTCGAGGGGCCTCGTGCTCGCCGTCGGCAGCGCACTGGGCCTGCTCGTGGTCGTCGCGGTCGGGCAATGGTCCAACGCGATGGACTCGCTCGCTCTCGTGATCCTCGCCGCCGTCGTGGCGATCGCCATCGCCGTGCCGCTGGGCATCTGGGCAGCCCGCAGCGATCGCGTGTCGGCGATCCTGCGCCCGGTGCTCGACTTCCTCCAGACGATGCCCGCGTTCGTCTACCTGATCCCCGCGATGCTCATCTTCGGCGTCGGCCCCGTGCCGGGCATGGTCGCGACCATCGCGTTCGCGCTCGCTCCCGGCGTGCGCCTCACCGAGCTCGGCATCCGCGGCGTCGACCCCGAGATCGTCGAGGCCGGCCACGCCTTCGGTGCCTCGCCCGGACGCATCCTGCGCCAGATCCAGCTGCCCCTCGCCCTGCCGAGCATCATGGCCGGCGTCAACCAGGTCATCATGCTCAGCCTGTCGATGGTCGTCATCGCGGGCATGGTCGGCGCCGGCGGCCTGGGCGGCCAGGTCGTGCAGAGCCTCAGCCGCATCGACATCGGCCTCGGCGTCGAAGCAGGCCTCTCGGTCGTCATCCTCGCGATGATCCTCGACAGAGTCACGTCGGGCTTCTCCCAGCCGCGTGCCCGCACGCCGCGTGCCACGACCGTCAGGAACGCGGACACGGATGCTGCCACCCCGGCATCCGCGACCCCGAAGCCCGAGCAGGCCGAGGCCGGAGCTGGGCCCACGCGCCCGGAGGCTCCGGCCGAGCGACCCGAGCCCGTCCCGGCCTGACACGAGAGGAACCGACATGACCAAGCGACGCATCATCGCCGCCGGACTCGCCCTGGCGGGGACCGCCGGACTGCTCGTCAACGGCGCGCTCGTGCAGACGGGCGTCGGCGGCTCCGACCAGGGGCACCTGACGATCGCCGTGTTCAACGGCTGGGACGAGGGCATCGCCGCGTCCGAGCTGTGGAAGGCGGTGCTCGAGGAGAAGGGCTACACCGTCGACCTCGCGTACGCCGACCCGGCCGCGGCGTACACCGGCATCGCGAAGGGCGACTACGACCTGACCCTCGACACGTGGCTGCCGCTCACGCACGCCGACTACATGGAGACGTACGGCGACCAGCTCGTCGACCTGGGCGCCTGGAACGACGAGGCCAAGCTCACGATCGCCGTGAACGAGGACGCTCCCATCGACTCGCTCACCGAGCTCGCCGCGAACGCCGACGTGTTCGGCAACCGCCTGGTCGGGATCGAGGCCGGATCAGGGCTCGTGACCGTCACGCAGAACGACGTGATCCCGGGCTACGGCCTCGAGGGCATGGAGTTCGTGACGTCGTCGACGCCCGCGATGCTCACCGAGCTGCAGGCCGCGACCGACGCCGGACGCGACGTCGCCGTCACCCTGTGGCGGCCGCACTGGGCATACAACGCGTTCCCGCTCAAGGACCTCGAAGACCCGGACGGACTGCTCGGCGATGCCGAGGGCATCCACACCGTGGCGTCGACCTCGTTCGCCGACGAGTTCCCCGAGATCTTCGACTGGCTCGAGGCGTTCCGCATGGACAACGAGCTGCTCTACTCGCTCGAGGACGCGATGGTCGGCGCCTACGACGGCGACGACTACGGCCCCGTCGTGGCGAAGTGGGTCGCCGACAACCAGGACTACGTCGACAGCCTCACAGCCCCCGGTCGTTGAGCGAGCGAGGAACGGCCGAAGTCCATCGTCCTCGACGGCGCCCGCACTAGGGTGTGGGCATGACGGTGGCCTTCGTTCTCGGCGGCGGAGGGGTACGCGGTGCCGTCGAGATCGGGATGCTGCGGGCCCTGCTCGAGTCCGGCATCCGTCCGGATGTCGTGGTCGGCACCTCGATCGGTGCCATCAACGGGGCTCTGGTCGCGAGCGACCCGACGCCGGCCGTGATCGAGCGCCTGCTCGACGCTTGGACCTCGCCCGAGGCGAACGCCGTCTACGGCGACTCGCTGTTCGCCCAGTTCACGCGCCTCGTGAAGACCAAGACGCACCTGAACTCGCCGGCCCCGCTGCGGCACCTGCTCGAGCGGTCCCTCGGCGCCGACACGACCTTCGACGACCTCGCGGTGCGCCTGCGCGTGGTCGCCGCGAGCATCGAGCGTGCCGCCGAGCACGTGTTCGAGTCGGGTCCGCTCATCGAGGCGATCCTCGCGTCGGCCTCGGTGCCGGGACTCCTGCCGCCCACCCGCATCGGCGACGAGCACTTCATCGACGGCGGCATCGTCAACTCGATCCCCATCGAGCAGGCGGTGGAGGTCGGCGCGACGACGGTCTACGTGCTGCAGGTCGGGCGCATCGAGACGCCGCTGGTCGCCCCGCAGTCAGCGGTCGACACCGCGCGCGTCGCCTTCGAGATCGCCCGGCGCCATCGCTACGCCCGCGACGTCGCGACGCTTCCCGCGGGGGTCGCCCTGCACGTGCTCCCTAGCGGCGGCGGGCTCGACGGCGACGACTCGCTCATGTCGTATCGCCGCATGGACACCGTCCGCCGCCGCATCGACGCCGCCTACGACGCCAGCCTGGCGTTCCTCGCCGAGCGCGGCCTGGGCACCGAGAGCGACGACCCGGTCGTTGAGCGAGCGGAGCGAGACGAAACGCCCCGAGCCGACGAGGAGACCTGATGCGGATGCTGCCCGCCTGGGTGCGCCGCATCCTTCTCGCCCCGCTCGTGATCGTGGCGGCGCTCGTGATGCTGGTGCTCACTCCGCTGTGGCTGCTCGTCGCCCTCGCGCTGACCTCGCTCGTGCCCGGACGGTTCCGACTGCCGCGCGTGCTGTGGCTCGTGACCGTGTACCTGCTGTGGGACGCGATGCTCGTGATCGCCCTGTTCGCCCTCTGGATCGCCTCGGGCTTCGGCTACGCGCTGCGCCGGCCCGGCTTCGTCACCGCGCACTATCGCCTCGGCGCCTGGGCGCTGCGGCTTCTGTTCTGGATCTTCGGCGGGGTGCTGCGCCTCACGATCACGACGACCGGCTCCGACGACGCGGACGCTGCGACCGGTCGCGCGGCGTTCGAGGCGCTGTTCGCCCCCGGAACCCCGCTCGTGGTGGCGAGCCGGCACGGCGGTCCCGGCGACTCGTTCATCCTCATCCACACCCTGCTCAACGAGGTCGCGCGCCGGCCGCGGATCGTGCTCAAGTACACGCTGCAGTGGGATCCGGCGATCGACGTCCTGCTGCACCGGATCCCGGCGCGCTTCATCGTCCCGTCGGGGTTCGGCGCCGGTCGCAAGGGCGGCGGCGCCTCGGTGGAGGCGGCGCTTCGCGACCTCGCGACCGGCCTCGGCCCCGAGGACGCGTTCGTGATCTTCCCCGAAGGCGGCCAGGTCAGTCCGAAGAGACGGCGCTCGCGCATCAAGCGGCTGCGCGACGCGGGGCGCGAGGCCATGGCCGAGCGCGCCGAGGCGATGACGCACGTCATGGCTCCGCAGCCGGGCGGCATGAATGCCGCGCTGGATGCCTCACCCGACGCCGACGTCGTGTTCATCGCCCACACCGGACTCGAGCGACTCCACACCCTGCGCGACATCTGGCGCGAGCTGCCGATGGACAAGGGCATCACGATGCGCGCGTGGCGCGTGCCCCGGTCGGAGATCCCCGACGACCTCGACGCCCGCGCCGCGTGGCTCTTCGACTGGTTCGCCCGCATCGACGGCTGGATCGACGCCCACCCCGAGCTCGCTGCCTGACCTCGAACCGGTGCTCAGCGGTGGGGCTTGGGGTGCGTCACGCGGCCCGGCGCATCGCCGTTTCCGCGCGAGGGAACCGGCCACGTCGCGCCGGGAGGCGGTGTCGTGCTCGGACGCTTCGGCGCGGGCAGGGGGTCGGCGATCAGCTCGGGCTCCGGCGCAGCCGGGGCTTCCGAGCGAGACGGGGCGGCAGCATCCGGCACCGTCGTCGTGGCGGAGGTGACGGGCCCGAGCTCGAGCATCACCTTCTTCTCGAGCACCTCGATGGCCTCGTCCGAGATGGAGATGAGTCCGTCGAGCTCCTCGCGCACGCGGCGGTAGGCGAGCTGGCGCTCGGCCGGCGTCGCGGCCTCGTCGATCGCGACCGTGAGGAGCTTCTTGGCGATGTCGAGGCGCTTGCGCTCGTCCTCGGTGAAGGTCGAGTCCCGCAGGCGGCGGGCGTCGCGCTCGGCGACGTCGAACGCCACCTCGAAGTCGGCGACCGCATTGCGGTACTCGGCGAGCTGCTCCTTCGAGAGGCGCGCTTTGGCCGACGCGGGGCGCAGGCCGTCGGCGATCCGCTTCGCGCGCAGGAACGCCGCGGTGAGCGGCTGGCGCCCGTCGCTCATGGCAGGGAACGCGATGATCTTCGCGACGTCGAGCTCGTACTCGAGCCAGCGCGCCGTGACCGCGTCGTGCGTCGCGAACAGGCGTTCGAGCTGGGTCACCTGCGTCTCGCGGGACACCGACGCACCCTGCGCAGAACCCGTCGTCGCCGTCGGCGCGGTGATCGGAGGGAGGGATGCCGCCGGCACCGCCTTGCCGCGCGCCGCCGCTTGGGCGGCCTTGAGCTCGGCCTTCGCGTGCATCACCTCGAGGCGGCGCTTGTGGCGCATGCGCGCGCCACGCTCCCAGGCATTGCCGACCATGCCGAGGACACCCATGAGTGGGAAGACGAGCCACCAGAAGTTGCCCGCGAACTCCCAGAACGCTTGCACACTGTCATGCTAACGGCCGGTCGCCGCCGCGTGGTCGGCTCAGGGCACCCTGCCAGCGGGCGGCTCGCTCTGGCGAGGCGGGGGGATCCGCGCGATGAGCGCGGGCAGGCGATCGGCGATCTCCGACAGCACCGCTGCGGCGGCGGTGAGCCCGGCCGCGGCCGTCGCTCCGGCCGACGACGGACGCGGTGCCCCGGGAACGCCCGACTGGCGCTCCGCCTCCGCGAAGGTCGCCTCGAGGTGGCGCACGGCGACCCGGTACTCGAGGAACTGCTGCGGCGTCACCCTGTCGCGCAGGGTCGGGCGCTTCGCGAGGGCGTCGCGCTGAGCGCGCAGGAAGACGACGGTCGCCGGATGCCGCGGGTCGGTCATCTGCGGATACGCCAGCGCCTTGTCGACATCGGTCTCATACGCCAGCCACCGCGTGTTGACACCGTCGTGCGCGGCGTAGAGGCGGTCGATAGGGAGCGGGTCGCGGGTGGACGCGGCGCGGTACTGGGCGTAGCCGGCCTTCACCCGCGTGCGGCTCGCGCGCAGGGCGAGGGAGGCGGTCTTCTCGTCCTGCCTCGCCGCCTGCAGCTCGCGCCGTGCCTCGGCGGCATGCGCGGGCGGGACCGAGGAGCGCGACTTGGCGGTCAGCAGATCGGCCTGCGCCGTATGCAGGCGCGCCTTCGCGGCGACGAGGTCGCGGTAGGCCTGCGACTCCTCCGCGCGGGCAGCGTCGAGCTCCAGGCGTCGTGCCCGGCGGCTGCGCGTCGTCATTCCGGCATAGGTGGCCGCCCCGGCGCCCACGGCCGCCGGACCGATCCACCACCAGCTCGAGACGATGAGGAGGATGGGCTCCACCCTGCCATGATAAACGCGATATAGCGCGGTTGTCGCCGGGAGTCTGCTGACACCTCGGCCACCCGCCGCGACCTCAGCCGAAGAGGAGGGCGAAGACGGTGGCGCCGCCGCCGACGAGGATCAGGGCGACGATCGTCACCCACGCGATGATCTTGACGCGCCGCTGCCGGGTGTCGTTGAAACCGCTGTACTCGTCGTCCTCGGGCGCCATGGCTCTCATCCTACTTGTGGGGTTTGGGGCGCGTCCCGTCCGTTCGGGGCGCGTCCGACGCGCCCCGAACGCACGCGGCGCGCCCCAAACCGGGAGCTACTCAGGTCAGGCGGTGTGCTCGGTGATGATCGGGCCGAAGGCGTCGGGCAGCGTCGAGGTCGACAGGCCCCGAAGCTCCGCGAGCGGAACCGTGAACAGACCCTGGACCTCGAGCGCGGGCTCGTCGCCGTCCGCGGCCGCGTCGGTCACGCCGATGCGCAGCACCGGGTAGCCCCGGCCCTCGCACAGGCCGCGGAACTTCACGTCGTCCTCGCGGGGGACCGAGACGATGACGCGACCCGTGGACTCCGAGAACAGGGCGGTGGCAGCATCCACTCCGTCGCGCTCCATGATCTCGTTCAGCCACACGCGCGCACCGACGCCGAAGCGCATGGTGGCCTCGGCGAGGGCCTGTGCCAGGCCTCCCGACGAGAGGTCGTGCGCCGACGAGATGAGCGACTGCTGCGAGCCGGCGTGGATGAGCTCGGCGAGCTTCTTCTCCTGCGCGAGGTCGACCGCCGGCGGGCGACCGCCGAGGTGGTCGTGGATCGTGCCGGCCCACTGCGAGCCCGACAGCTCGGTCGAGGTCACGCCGAGCAGGTAGATGTTCTCGCCCGCGTCCTGCCAGCCCGACGGGATGCGGCGCGCGACGTCGTCGATGATTCCCAGCACGCCGACGACGGGCGTCGGGAAGATCGGCTGATCGCCGGTCTGGTTGTAGAACGAGACGTTGCCACCGGTGACGGGGACGCCGAGCTCGAGGCAGGCGTCCGACAGGCCGTCGACGGTCTGCGAGAACTGCCACATGACCTCGGGGTTCTCAGGCGAGCCGAAGTTGAGGCAGTCGGTGACGGCGGTCGGCTCGGCGCCGGTGACGGCGACGTTTCGGTACGCCTCGGCCAGCGCCAGCTTCGCGCCCTGGTACGGGTCGAGCTGGCAGTAGCGGCCGTTGCAGTCGGTGGCGATCGCGAAGCCGAGACCGGAGTGCTCGTCGACGCGGATCATGCCGGCGTCGTCGGGAAACGACAGCGCCGTGTTGCCCATGACGTAGTAGTCGTACTGGTTCGTGATCCACGACGTGTCGGCGAGGTTCGGGCTCGCGACGAGCTTCGTGAACTGCTCACGCAGCGTCTCGGCGTCGGTCGGACGCGGGAGAGCGGATGCCGAGTCCTCACGCAGCGCGTCGATCCACGTGGGGTAGGCCACGGGGCGCTCGTAGACGGGGCCGTCGACCGCGACCGTCGAGGGGTCGACGTCGACGATCTGCTCGCCGTGCCAGAAGATCTGCAGGCGTCCGTCGCCGGTGACCTCGCCGAGGACCGAGGTCTCGACGTCCCACTTGCCGACGACCTCGAGGAACGCGTCGAGCTTCTCGGGCGCGACGATCGCCATCATGCGCTCCTGGCTCTCGCTCATGAGGATCTCCTCGGGCGTGAGCGTGGGGTCGCGCAGCAGCACCTTCTCGAGGTCGACGCGCATGCCCGAGCCGCCGTTCGCGGCGAGCTCGGAGGTCGCGCACGAGATGCCGGCGGCGCCGAGGTCCTGGATGGCCTCGACGAGCTCGTCGCGGTAGAGCTCGAGGCAGCACTCGATGAGCACCTTCTCGGCGAACGGGTCGCCGACCTGCACCGCGGGGCGCTTGGTCGGACCGCCGTCGGCGAAGGTGTCGGAGGCGAGGATCGATGCACCGCCGATGCCGTCGCCGCCGGTGCGGGCGCCGAAGAGCACGACCTTGTTGCCGGCGCCGGTGGCGTTGGCGAGCTTGAGGTCCTCGTGGCGGAGGACCCCCACAGCGAGGGCGTTGACGAGCGGGTTGCCCTGGTACACGGCGTCGAACACGGTCTCGCCGCCGATGTTGGGCAGGCCCAGGCAGTTGCCGTAGAAGCTGATGCCGCTCACGACGCCGTGGACGACTCGCGCCGTGTCGGGGTTGTCGATGGCGCCGAAGCGCAGCTGGTCCATGACGGCCACGGGTCGCGCACCCATCGAGATGATGTCGCGCACGATGCCACCGACGCCGGTCGCGGCGCCCTGGAACGGCTCGATGTAGCTCGGGTGGTTGTGCGACTCGACCTTGAAGGTGACGGCCCAGCCCTCGCCGATGTCGACGACGCCGGCGTTCTGGCCCATGCCGACCATGAGCCGTTCCTTCATCTCGTCGGAGACCTTCTCGCCGAACTTGCGGAGATAGATCTTCGACGACTTGTAGGAGCAGTGCTCCGACCACATGACGGAGTACATCGCCAGCTCGCCCGACGTGGGGCGGCGGCCGAGGATCTCGCGGATCTTCTCGTACTCGTCGGGCTTGAGACCGAGCGCCGCATACGGCTGCTCCTTCTCGGGCGTGGCGGTGGCGTTCTCGACGGTGTCGGCGACAGAGGTCGAAGCGGGGGTGGTCACGCGGCTCAGCTCCAGAAATTCGGGGATGCCGGACCTCAACAGTCTAGTTCGGCACGAGACGGGGTGACGGATCGCGGCTGCTGCAGCATCCGTCGCCAGAAAAGGGGTTGACGGATGCTGCAGCCAGGGCTAACGTACAACCAAATGGTTGTAGGAATTGAGCTCAGCGATGACGAGATCGACCGCGTGTTCCATGCACTGGCGGCGGCGACCCGGCGCGACATCCTGCGTCGGACGCTCTCGAGCGAGTACTCCGTGTCGGCCCTCGCTCGCGAGTACGACATGTCGTTCGCGGCGGTGCAGAAGCACGTCACCGTGCTCGAGGCCGCAGGCCTCATCGTCAAGCGCGCCGAAGGCCGTGAGCGCCTCGTCCGGGCGGACCCCGAGATGATCGCCCGCGCCCGCGTGCTGCTCGCCCGCTACGAAGAACTGTGGCGCGCCCGCATCGACCGGCTCGATGCGCTGCTCGCCGAACCCGCCGGAACGCCCGGCACCACCGAAGAACCGAAGAACGATCCGCGCAGTAACGAAGGAGAATGACGATGCCCGTCACCGACGTCACCACCGATCCCGACGCGCTCACGATGACGCTCACGGCCGACTTCGCCGCTCCGGTCGAGCGCCTGTGGGAGGCCTTCACCGAACCGCGGCAGCTCGAGCGGTTCTGGGGCCCTCCCGGGTACCCCGCCACCTTCACGGAGTTCGACCTCACCGCCGGCGGCCGCGCCAGGTACCACATGACGAGCCCGAAGGGGGAGGAGTACCACGGGGTCTGGGAGTTCCTCGAGATCGACGGACCCCGCACGTTCACCGCGCTCGACTCGTTCGCCGACGAGGACGGCATGCTGCTGGCCGAGATGCCGACCTCCCGCATGGTGTTCGCGTTCACGCAGACGCCGACCGGGTCGCGGCTGGTCAACACCACGTACTTCGACTCCGCCGAGGCGCTCGAGAAGGTTGTCGCGATGGGCGCCGTCGAGGGCTCGACGATGGCGATCAACCAGCTCGACCGCGTGCTCGAGGGGCTGCGCGCCTACTCGGCCGGCAAGGGCACGCAGACCGAGATCCTCGACGACACCCACGTGCGCATCACGCGGCTCATCGAGGGTCCGATCGACCTCGTGTGGCGCGCGCACCAGGAGCCCGAGCTCATGCAGCAGTGGCTGCTCGGCCCCGACGGCTGGCGTATGTCCGTGTGCGAGATCGACCCGTCCGTGGGCGGGAAGTACCAATACCAGTGGGAGCCGCTCGAAGGGACCGAAGGCGAGACCTTCGGCTTCGACGGCGAGACCCTCCTCTCCGAGGCGCCGCGCCGCGCGGTCACGACCGAGCACATGACCGGAACCCCGTTCCCCTCGACGCTCAACGACCTGAGCCTCTACGAGGAGGACGGCGCCACCCTCATCACGCTCCTCATCGAGTACCCCGACAAGGAGACGCGCGACATCGTCCTCGCCACCGGCATGACCGACGGCATGGAAGCCAGCTACGGCCGCCTCGAGGGCATCCTCGCGCAGGTCTGAGTCGGAGGAAAAGTCGAGATGACCGAGAACACCGTCGAGCGGACCGTCACCACCCACGTCGTGGGCGAGGGCGAAGACGTGATCACGTACGACATCCATGGGGATCTGAGCGCGGCCACCGCCGAGAGGCCGGCCCTGTTCCTCTTCGCGGCGCCGATGGACGCCTGGGGACTGGGGCAGCTCGCCGGGCAGTTCGCGGATCGCCCCGTGGTGACCTACGACCCGCGCGGCGCCGGGCGCAACCCGGTGGGCACGGCCGACATCACGGTCGAGCAGCACGCGGCGGACCTGCATCGCGTGATCGCGGCGCTGGACTGCGGCCCCGTCGACGCGTTCGGCACCAGTGGTGGGGCGGTGAACCTGCTCGAAGTGGTCACGGCCCACCCCGAGGACGTGCGCATCGCCGTCGTGCACGAGCCGCCGCTCGCGAACGTGCTCCCCGACCGGGAGGCGGTGCTCGCGGTGGTCGACCACATGAAGCGCACCTACGCCGAGAAGGGCGACGGCGCCGCGATGGCGACCTTCATCCCGTTCGTCATGCTCGACGGCCCGGTGCCCGACGACTATCTCGACCAGCCCGCGCCTGACCCCGCGATGTTCGGCATGTCGGCCGACGACGACGGCACCCGCACGAACCCGCTGCTGCGGAACATGCCGGCGACCATCGTCTACCGCGTCGACGCCGACCGGCTGCGGGCGCTGGGCGATCGGCTCGTGATCGCGGCGGGGGTGGAGTCCGGCGACACGCTGCCCGCGCGCGGCGCCCGCGGCGTCGCCGCGGTGCTCGATCGGCCGGTCACCGACTTTCCGAGCCACCACGGCGGCTTCGCGGATCAACCGGGGTATCCCGGCGACCCCGCCGGCTTCGCGGCACGCCTGCGGGAGATCCTCGACTGATCTCGCCCACCGGGAAATGAGGGGAGACCGTGCTGCGCAGCATCCGTCTCCCCTCGTTCACGCGCCGATCAGCCGAACCGTTCCGATGACGATCAGCAGCACGCCCACGAGGACGCCGAAGATCTGCAGCACCATCGACGCGTGATCGACGAGGAAGACGCGCAGACGGTCGAGCCCCGGGCGCACCCGGGTCCTGCCGACTGTGTACACGACGACGAGCCCGACGACGGTGGACGCTGCCACGACCGTGAAGATCACGACGATCGTCGAGGTCGCGACGAGATCGAGTGCGGCGGCTCCGATCGCGAGGCCGCCGGCGATCGTGAGGACGATGTTCTTCGGCCGGACGTTCATCATGACGCCGAACGCGAACGCGCGCGGTCCCGTCATCCGGGTCGTGAGGCCGTGGAGGTCGAGAGCCTTCGCCGAGTCGGATCGACGGGCTCGCCGGCCGATGACCAGCGTCATCACGATCAGCACGACGCCGATCGCGATCTCGGCCACATGCGCCCACGGCGGGAACGGACCCCGCGCCTGGGCGGGAACGAGCGCAGCGCCGATGGTGAACGCGGCGACGAGGACGAGCAGGCCCCCGAACCACCCGCCGGTGAACAGCACGCTGCGCCGCATCGGGTCGGGAGCGAGCAGCAGCACCAGCACCGAGACGATCGGGAACACGCTCAGCGCGATCGCCAGCGCGATCGGGATCGTGTACCAGAGCACCGTGCCCATGTGCGGCCTCGACTCCCGTCTCCCTCGCCGGCGGGACGAGGGCGCGAGATCATCCTGCCGCACGGCGGCGCTGCGTGCCGGGTTTCCGCCGCGGCCCCGCATGGCCTCCGTCAGGATCGGCAGGCCGGCCGCGAAGGTCTCGTGAGGGGAGGGGACCGCGGCGCGTGCTCGCCGTAGACCGGAGACATGACACTCACGTCGCTCCTCCCCACCCTGAGACACAGCATCCCGTCCCCCTTCACGCGCGATCTCTGGCCGGTCGGCGCGGTGCCCACTCTCGATGACGTCGTCGTCGCCGGAGTCTCGGTCCTCCGGTACGTCGAGCTCTGCGGTACGCCGAGCGTGATGACCGGCGCCGCGGTGATCCCCCTCTCCGGCGGGATGCCGTCGACCTCCGAATCGGCGACGGTGCTCGCGGTGTCGGTCGTCGACGTGATCGGGACGGATGCTGCGAACGCCCGCCTCGTCGGACCGGAACCGGTGATCGTGGTCGATGCGGTGCTGGCCACGGCCCAGCCGCGATGGGGCGAGGCGCGGCTGATCGGGCGCGTCTCGGACGCCCGCGATCGCAGGCACGTCGTTCGTGACGCCGCCGGAAGCGCAGTGCCGGGCGTGGCCCTCGTCCTTCCCGCCGACCTGATTCCCGGGGACCTCATCGCCGTGCCGTGCGTGGGCGCGGTCCCTGTCGGAGATGTGCGTGTGCGAAACGCCGAGATCCAGGCGGAGGTGGCCTGATGCTGCTCTTCACGATCACCTGGGCGCGCCGCTGCGCGCGGGTCGAGGCGGAGTTCGCCGAGTGGTCCGCCCCGGACGCCGATGGGCGGCCCGAGTCCGCGCCCGAGCCGGCGGCGGGGGCGTGACCATAGCCGGCGGCTGATCGGCGCGGGCGGTCCATGCCGTCCCCCTACGATTGGCGGCGTGGACTTCTCCTTCGCTTTCACGCCCGATCTGATCGCCGTGTTCCTGACGCTGTTCGTCCTCGAGGTCGTCCTCGGCGTCGACAACGTCATCTTCATCTCGATCCTCGCGTCCAAGCTCCCCAAGGAGCAGCAGGCCAAGGCCCGCAATCTCGGCCTCACGCTGGCGATGCTGATGCGCGTCGTGCTCGTGCTGTTCGCGGGCTGGATCATCACGCTCAAGGAGGAGGTGTTCTTCATCGGCGAGATGGGCTTCTCGTGGAAGGACATCATCCTCATCGCCGGTGGATTGTTCCTCGTCTACAAGGCCGTGACCGAGATCCACCACAAGCTCGAGGGTTCCGAGGAGGAGCACGGCGGCGGCGGCCGCAAGGCCGTGACCTTCGGCTCGGTGATCGCACAGATCCTGGTGCTCGACCTGGTGTTCTCGCTCGACTCGGTGATCACCGCGGTCGGCATGACCACGAACCTCGTCATCATCATCACCGTCGTCGTGCTGTCCTTCGGCATCATGCTCTTCGCATCGCGCTTCATCTTCGCGTTCGTCAACAAGCACCCCACGGTGAAGATGCTGGCGCTGTCGTTCCTCCTGCTGATCGGTGTGTTCCTCATCGCCGAGGGCTTCGGGTTCCACATCGACAAGGCGTTCATCTACGGCCCGATGGCGTTCGCGATCTTCGTGGAGGCGCTCAACCTCTGGGCCGCCGCCGCGAAGGCGAAGCGCGAGCAGCGCCGCCGCACTCCCGTGCAGCTGCGCCCCCAGTACCCCGACGTCGACGAGTCGGTCGCCGTCGCCGCGGCGCTGTCGAAGGACCCGGGTTCGGGTTCGGTGGGCCTGTCGTCGAAGCCCGTGGCGGGCGACGCGGTGCCGGGCGCGGCCGAGGAGCGCCAGGGCCTCGGCTGAGAAACCGGGAACGCGCGGTTAAACCAGGCGCCGCGCGGTTTCCAGGCTGGATCGCGGTTTCTCGAGCGCGGACGGATGCTGCGAGCCGCAGCATCCGTCCCTCCAGGGCCGTGGGCGCCGCTCAGGCGGCGTCGGCGAGGAGGCGGTAGCCCATGCCCGATTCCGTCAGCAGGTGGGCGGGGTTGCCCGGATCGGATTCGAGCTTCTTGCGCAGCTGCGACATGTACAGCCGCAGGTAGCCGGTGTCGGCCACCTGCTCGGTGCCCCAGATGTCCTTGAGGAGCGCCTGCCGTGTCACGAGCGAGCCGGGGTTGCGCGCCAGGAACTCGAGGATCTTCCACTCCGTCGGCGTGAGGTGCACGCGCTCGCCGGACCGCGTCACCGTCTTCGTCGAGAGGTCCACCACGACGTCCCCGAACGTGACGACGGGGACACCGGATGCTGCGGTCACACGTCGTGACAGCGCCCGCAGTCGTGCGAGCAGCTCGTCGATCTGGAACGGCTTGGTGACGTAGTCGTCGGCGCCGGCGTCGAGCGACTCGACCTTGTCGGCGGAGCCGGTGCGGCCCGAGACCACGATGATCGGGGCCGTCGTCCAGCCCCGCAGAGCCTCGATCACCTGCACGCCGTCGAGGCGCGGCATCCCGAGGTCCACCATCACGATGTCGGGATGCTCCTTGGCGGCGAGGGCCACCGCCGCCGCGCCGTCAGGAGCGGCCACGACCTCGTAGCCGTGCGCGGCGAGCGTGATCCGCAGCGCGCGGACGAGCTGCGGATCGTCGTCGGCGATCAGGACCTTCACGGCAGCGACCTCTCGTCGGCGAGGATCGCGTCCGCGACCGGCAGCGCGATGACCATCGTCAAGCCTCCTCCGGGGGTGTCCTCGGGGGCGAGCGTACCGCCCATTCCCTCGGTGAACCCCTTCGACAGGGCGAGCCCGAGACCCAGGCCCGCGGTGTTGTCGGTGTCCCCGAGCCGTTGGAACGGGACGAACATGTCGTCGCGCCGCTCCGGCGAGACCCCGGTGCCGTGGTCCACCACGCGGATCTCGGCGGTGCGGCCGAGTCGGCTCGTCGCGACGCGCACGTGCGATCCCGCCGGGCTGTGGCGCGCGGCGTTCGCGAGCACGTTCACGAGCACCCGCTGCAGCAGCACCGGGTCGGCCTCGACGAGCGGCAGGTCGGGGTCGAGCGCGAGCTCGAAGCGGTCGGGGCCGGCGCCGAGCTCGTCGAGCGCCGCCAGCACGACGCCGGCGCTGTCGACGGGCTGCAGCGACACCGCGAGCACCCCCGCCTGTACGCGGCTGACGTCGAGCAGGTCGGTGACGAGCGCCGACAGCGTTGTGAGCGACTCATCCGCCGTCGCGAGAAGTTCGGCCCGGTCCTCGGGCGAGAGGTGCGGCCCCGCGGCGCGGAGCCCGCCGACGGCGGCGACCGCGGCGGCGAGCGGGCGGCGCAGGTCGTGGCTCACGGCCGACAGCAGCGCGCTGCGCACCTGGTCCGTCTCGGCGAGAGCTCCGGCCTGCCGTGCCGTGGCGGTGAGGTCGGTGTGCTCGAGGGCCGCGGAGAGCTGGGCGGCGACGGCGTCGATGAGCCGGCGCTCGGAGGCGTCGAGCACGTGGCCGTGCAGCTCGAGCATCGCGGGCGGACCCCCGTTGCGACGCGCGACCGTCACGGCCTCGTAGCGGCCGTCGCGCACGGGCTCGCCGTCGGTCGCGACGACGGAGCCGTCCGCGTCGACCAGGCGCACGCCGGCCAGCCCCAGCGATTCTCGCGTGCGGCTGATGAGCGCAGGCACCGCGGACTCGCCGCGCAGCACGCTGCCGGCGACGTTCGCGAGCAGCTCGGCCTCCGCCTCGGCGCGCCGGGCGGATCGCGCCG
The DNA here is from genome assembly GCF_042266945.1 of Microbacterium sp. NPDC056057. Lineage (NCBI taxonomy): Bacteria > Bacillati > Actinomycetota > Actinomycetes > Micrococcales > Microbacteriaceae > Microbacterium > Microbacterium sp. NPDC056057. Next base: position 364,996 of record NZ_JBHJWS010000001.1, on the reverse strand, counting down.
CGCGCGCCGCGCGATCGACGATGAAGCTCACCAGCACGGCGATCACGACGTAGAGGACGAGCGCCCAGACGTTCCGCGGATCGGCGACCGACACCGTGTAGTAGGGCGCGACGAAGAAGTAGTTCAGGGTGAAGCCCGACATCACCGCCGCGAAGACCGCGGGCCAGATGCCGCCGACCAGCGAGACCAGCACGACGAGCAGCTGGTATGCGAGCACGTCGCTGGTGATCGTGTCCTCACTGCGCAGCGAGACCAGCAGCCACGTGAGGAGCGGGCCGCCGATCAGTGCGAGCGCGAACCCGAGCACGCGGCGGCGGACGCTCAGGGCACCGCCGGTCACGCGCGGCAGCGGGAACCGATCGCCCGCCGCATCGTGTGTGACGATGTGCACGTCGATGTCGCCGGACTCGCGGATGACCGTCGCCCCGATGCCCGGGCCGGTGAAGAGCGTGGCGAGGCGGCCGCGTCGGCTCACGCCGATCACGAGCTGCGTCGCGTTCACCGAGCGCGCGAACTCGACGAGCGCGCGAGGGATGTCGTCGCCGACCACCTGGTGGTACGTGCCGCCGAGCGACTCGACGAGCGCCCGCTGCGCGGCGAGGGCGCCCGGGTCGCCCGAGCGCAGGCCGTCCTGGCTCGACACGTGCACCGCGAGCAGCTCGCCGCCCGCCGACCGCGCGGCGATGCGCGCGCCGCGGCGCAGCAGCGTCTCGCCCTCGGAGCCGCCGGTGAGCGCGATCACCACCCGCTCGCGCGCCTGCCATGCTCCCTCGATGCCGTGCTCAGCGCGGTAGGTATTGAGGGCGCTGTCGACTTCGTCGGCCAGCCACAGCAGTGCGAGTTCGCGCAGGGCCGTGAGGTTTCCGAGCCGGAAGTAGTTCGACAGGGCCGCGTCGATCCGCTCGGCGGGGTAGACGAGCCCCGCTGAGAGGCGATCGCGCAGCGACTGGGGTGAGAGGTCGACCACCTCGACCTGGTCGGCGGCGCGAACCACGGCATCCGGAACCGTCTCGCGCTGCGCGACGCCGGTGATCTGCTCGACCACCCCGCCGAGCGATTCGATGTGCTGCACGTTGACCGTCGTGATGACGTCGATGCCCGCGTCGAGCAGGTCGGCAACGTCCTGCCAGCGCTTGGGATGCCGCAGGCCCGGCGCGTTGGTGTGGGCGAGCTCGTCGACGAGAGCGATCTCGGGGCTGCGTTCGAGGACCCCCTCGAGGTCCATGTCGCTGAGCTCGACGCCGCGGTGCGACACCAGCGTGCGGGGCACGACGGGCAGTCCGTCCATGAGCGCGGCGGTAGCGGCGCGCCCGTGCGTCTCGACGACCGCGATCACGACGTCGCGCCCGTCGTCGGCGAGGCGGCGGCCCTCTTCGAGCATCTCGTACGTCTTGCCGACGCCGGGCGCCGCGCCGAGCAGCACCCGCAGCTTGCCGCGCTTCACGTGCTCACCCTATGACCCGCGACGGATCCGGCGACCGCTGTCCTCACGGAATCCGAACGGCCGGACTCGGGACCCCGCCGCGGGTGCGCCGGCACGGCCGGGCGGGCTCGGGGCGCGTCTCGTGCATTCGGGGCGCGTCTCGTGCGCCCCAGACGTGCGCCGTGCGCCCCAAACCCCGCGGGTGGTGAGGGCTGCGGCAACTCCGGCCTTCTCTGTTCGCCTGTCACGATGTGCCGGCTCGCCCGGCCTTTTGCGACAGGTGAGCGGGAGGGCAGCGGGTGTTGCGGCCCTGGGCGTTTCTGTTCGCCTGTCACGATGTGCCGGCTCGCCCGGCCTTTTGCGACAGGTGAGCAGGAGCGGGGTGGATGCTGCGGCCCGGGCCACGATCACGAGCCCAGCGCATCGAGGGCGAGGTTGAGCTCGACCACGTTCACCCGCGGCTCGCCGAGGTAGCCGAGGTCGCGCTGCTGGAGGTGCGCCTCGACCACGCTGCGCACCTCGGACTCCGTGAGCCCGCGGGCCGCCGCAACGCGAGGCACCTGGAGCAGCGCGTACGCGGGGCTGATGTGGGGATCGAGTCCCGAGCCCGACGCGGTCACCGCGTCGGCGGGCACCTGCGTCGGATCCACGCCCTCGAGCTCGGCGATCGCGGCCTTGCGCTCCTCGATCGCGGAGACGAGGTCGGGGTTCTCCGGGCCGAGGTTGGAGCCGCTCGACGCCCCGCCGTCGTACCCGTCGCCGGCGGCGGAGGGACGCGACTGGAAGTACTGCGGAAGCGCAGCACCCGAGGCATCCGTGAAGGACTGCCCGATGAGCGCCGACCCGACGGTGTCGCCCGCAGAGTTCTGCACGAGCGAGCCGTTGGCCTGCCACGGCAGGGCGAGCTGACTGATGCCGGTGACGAGCAGGGTGTAGCCGACGCCGAGCACGAGGGTGAAGACGAGCATCGCGCGGACGGCGACGCCGGTCGTGCGGACGGTGGTGCGAGTGGACACGAAGACTCTCCTAGCGGGTCAGAAGCCCGGGATGAGGCTCACGACGAGGTCGATGAGCTTGATGCCGATGAAGGGGGCGATCACGCCGCCGAGCCCGTAGACGAGCAGATTGCGGCTGAGGATCTGCGAGGCGCTCGCAGGGCGGTACTTCACGCCCCGCAGCGCCAGCGGAATGAGGATCACGATGATCACCGCGTTGAAGATGATCGCGCTCGTGACGGCCGAGGCCGGCGACGACAGCTGCATGACGTTGAGCGCCGCGAGGCCGGGGAACACCCCCATGAACATCGCCGGGATGATCGCGAAGTACTTCGCGATGTCGTTGGCCAGCGAGAAGGTGGTGAGCGCGCCGCGCGTGATCAGCAGCTGCTTGCCGATGCGCACGATGTCGATGAGCTTCGTCGGGTCGCTGTCGAGGTCGACCATGTTGCCGGCCTCCTTCGCGGCGGAGGTGCCGGTGTTCATCGCGACGCCGACGTCGGCCTGCGCGAGCGCGGGGGCGTCGTTGGTGCCGTCGCCGGTCATCGCGACGAGGTTGCCGCCCTCCTGCTCCGTGCGGATCAGTGCGAGCTTGTCCTCCGGCGTGGCCTCGGCGAGGTAGTCGTCGACGCCCGCCTCCTTCGCGATCGCCGCGGCCGTCAGGGGGTTGTCGCCCGTGATCATGACCGTGCGGATGCCCATCGACCGCAGCTCGTCGAACCGCTCGCGCAGGCCGTCCTTGACGATGTCCTTGAGGTGGATCACCCCGAGCACCCGGCCCGCGCCGGAGGGATCGAGCTCGGCGACGACGAGCGGCGTGCCGCCCGACTGTGCGATGGCATCGGTCTCGCTCGTCAGCTGGGCGCGCATCGCGGTCGGGACGTCGGATCCGGCTGCTGCGAGCCACGCGATCACGGCAGACCCGGCGCCCTTGCGCACCTGCGTGCCGTCGGCGAGGTCGACGCCGCTCATGCGGGTCTGGGCGGTGAAGGGGACGACGGCGGAGCCGGCGGGTTCTGAGACGTGGATGCTGCGCACGGCTGCCAGCTCGACCACCGAGACGCCCTCGGGGGTGGGGTCGGCGAGCGACGAGAGCGCGGCTGCCCGTGCGAGCTCGTCCTCGCCGACGCCCGGCATGGCGACGAAGTCCGAAGCGCGGCGGTTGCCGTACGTGATCGTGCCCGTCTTGTCGAGGAGCAGCGTCGTGACGTCGCCGGCCGCCTCGACGGCGCGGCCCGACATCGCCAGCACGTTGCGCTGCACGAGGCGGTCCATGCCGGCGATGCCGATGGCCGAGAGCAGCGCCCCGATCGTGGTCGGGATGAGGCACACCAGCAGCGCGATCAGCACCGGGATGCTCACGGGCGACGCGGCGTAGGACGCGATCGGGTTGAGGGTCAGCACCACGATCACGAAGACGATCGACAGGCTCGCAAGCAGGATGTTCAGCGCGATCTCATTAGGCGTCTTCTGTCGCGCGGCGCCCTCCACCAGCGCGATCATGCGGTCGACGAACGTCTCGCCCGGCTTCGACGTGATGCGCACGACGATGCGGTCCGACAGCACGCGGGTGCCGCCGGTGACGGCCGAGCGGTCTCCGCCCGACTCGCGGACGACCGGCGCGGACTCGCCCGTGATCGCCGACTCGTCGACGGTCGCGATGCCGGCGACGATGTCGCCGTCGCCCGGGATCAGCTCGCCAGCCGACACGATGACGACGTCACCGAGCTTCAGATCGGACGAGGAGACCTCGACCGTCTCGGCGAGGTCTGCCGCAGCATCCCTCGTGCCGTCGTAGGCGGTGACGCGACGCGCCATGGTCGACGTGCGGGTCTTTCGCAGCGACGCGGCCTGGGCCTTGCCGCGGCCTTCGGCCACCGACTCCGCGAGGTTCGCGAAGAGCACGGTGAGCCACAGCCAGACGGCGATGCCCCACGTGAAGCCGAAGGGCACCGTGGTGCCGCCGGACTGCTCGGGGCCGCCCAGGAACGGCTCGGCGATCGCGATCGCCGTGGTGAGGGCGGCGCCCACCCACACCAGAAACATGACGGGGTTGCGCCACAGCGCCGCGGGGTTCAGCTTGCGCAGCGCGCCGGGCACGGCCGCCCACAGCTGGGCTGCACTGAACGCCCGGGAGGACGGCTTGGGCGGCTTCGGCGAGACAGAGCCCGCGATGGGATGCGCCGTCGATTCCACCTCCCCGGTCGTTGATCGGGCGAAGCGAGACGAAACGTCAGTAGGCATGTCAGACGAGCCCTTCCGCCAGGGGACCCAGCGTGAGAACGGGGAAGTAGGTGAGTGCGGTGATGACGACCGCGACGACGGCGAGGAGGCCGACGAACTGCGGGCGATGCGTGGGGAGGGTGCCGGCCGTCGAGGGCACCGGCGTCTGGGCGGCGAGCGAGCCGGCAAGGGCGAGCACCAGCACGATTGGCAGGAACCGTCCGAGCAGCATCGCGACGCCGAGCGCCGTGTTGAGCCACGGGGTGTTCGCGGTGAGGCCCGCGAACGCCGAACCGTTGTTGTTGGCCGCCGAGGTGAACGCGTAGAGCACCTCGCCGAGGCCGTGGACGCCCGGGTTCCAGATGGAGGTCGACTCCATGTCGGACCGGATCGCCGGGATGCCGAAGCTCAGCGCCGTGCCCGCGAGCACGAGCGCGGGCGTCACGAGGATGTACAGGCTCGCGAGCTTGATCTGCGTCGGCCCGATCTTCTTGCCGAGGTACTCGGGCGTGCGTCCGACGAGGAGCCCGCCGACGAACACCGCGATGACGGCCAGCACGAGCATGCCGTAGAGGCCCGACCCGACGCCGCCGGGGGCGACCTCGCCGAGCATCATGTTGATCATCGGGATCATGCCGCCGAGCGCCGTGTACGAGTCGTGCATCGAGTTCACCGCGCCGGTCGAGGTGAGGGTGGTCGCTCCGGCGAAGAGCGTCGAGCCCCAGATGCCGTAGCGCACCTCCTTGCCCTCCATCGCGGCGCCGGCGAGCTGGGGCGCGGTGCCGAGCCCGAGCGACTCGAGCCACGTCACCGCCGTGATCGACACGACGGCGATCGTGCTCATGACGGCGAGGATCGCGTAACCCTGACGGTCGTCGCTCACCATGCGCCCGAACGCCCGCGGCAGCGCGACCGGGATCGCGAGGATCAGCAGGATCTCGAGCACGTTCGACCACGGCGTCGGGTTCTCGAACGGGTGCGCGGAGTTGGCGTTGAAGAAGCCGCCGCCATTCGTGCCGAGGAGCTTGATGGCCTCCTGCGAGGCGACCGGCCCGCCCGGGATCGACTGTGTGCCGCCCGCGACCGTGCCGACGTCGACGAACCCGTTGACGTTCTGCACCACGCCCGCGATCACCAGCGCGATCGCCGAGACCACGGCGAGCGGCAGCAGCAGCCGGGTGATCCCACGCGTGAGGTCGACCCAGAAGTTGCCGATCGTCGCGGACCCGCGCCGTGCGAAACCACGGACGAGCGCAACGGCGACGGCGATGCCGACGGCCGCCGACACGAAGTTCTGCACGGCGAGCCCCGCGAGCTGGACGCTGTAGCCCATGGTCAGTTCGGGGGAGTAGGACTGCCAGTTCGTGTTGGTCACGAATGACACCGCGGTGTTGAACGCGAGGCCCTCCGGCACGGCGGGGAGGCCCAGCGAGTACGGCAGCACGGCCTGGAAGCGCTGCAGCGCGTAGACGAAGAGCACGCCGACGGCGGAGAAGGCGAGCACGCCGCGCAGGTAGGCCTGCCACGTCTGCTCCGAGCGCGGATCCACGCCGACGAGCCGGTACATGCCGCGCTCGACGCGCCAGTCCTTGTCTGCGGTGTAGACGCGGGCGATCCAGTCGCCCAGCGGCCGGTAGAGGAGCGCCAGGATCAGGATGACGGTGGCGATCTGCAGGACGCCGGTCCACATGGTGGCGGCGTCCATCAGAACTTCTCCGGCTTCACGAGCGCGACGACGAGGTAGACGATCGCGGCGAGGCCGAGCGCGGCGCCGACGAGCGAGAAGACGATCATCCCCACGCCTCTCCGCTCGTCGCTTCGCGCCGGGCGGAGCCTCGGGCGCGTGGGCCCAGCTTCTCCACCGCCTTGGCGACGAGTCCGACGAGCGCGAACAGCGCGAGCGTCAGGGCGAGGTAGATCACATCGAGCACAGGGTCTCCTGGAGGGTGCGGTTCAGGTGCGGAATCGATGCAACTCCGGGACGGATGCTGCAGCCGCCGTCCTCACGGAATCCGAACGCGGTCCGGCCCGACGCTCACGGGACCCTGACGCGGCGTTGACATGACACCACCTTGATGTCACTCTGACGTCATGCAGATCGCGACCCATGTCGAGGAGCTCCAGCGCCAGCTCGCCGCCGCCGCGGGCCCCGATGACTCCGAAATCACGGCGCGTCTCGCGGCGGCGCTCGAGCCCGCGGTGCGGCTCGCGATCCTCGAGGCGCTGTCCGAGGCGGCGGGCGAGATCACGCGAGAGCTCGCGCCCGGGTCCGTCGACGTGCGCCTGCGCGGGCGCGACGTCGACTTCGTCGTCGCACGGCCGCGGCCCGAGCCCGCGACCGAGGTCGCCGCGAACCCCAGCGGTCCCGTCGTGCTCGCGGCCGCGGCATCCGATGATCCCGATGACGCCACCGCACGCACCACCCTGCGCCTGCCCGACTCGCTCAAGGCGCGCGCCGAGGCGGCCGCCACCGCCGAGGGGCTCTCACTCAACACGTGGCTGGTCCGGGCCGTCGCTGCGGCCGTCGAACCCGCGCCCCCTGCGGCCCGCGGTTCGAGCTCCGCCTACACCGGCTGGGTGCGCTGATGCCCACGTTCCCGGTGTCGGGCCCGGCGGCCGTGCGCATCGAGCTGCAGATGGGCCGCATCGACGTCGTCGCCGAACGCCGCCGCGACCTCGCCGTCGACGTCGCGCCGGCGAACCCGCACCGCGCGGGCGACCGCAGTGCGGCCGACGCGGTGCGGGTGACGCAGGCGGGGTCCGACCTGCGCATCGTCGGACCGGTGCGGTTCAACCTGTTCGGCTCGGGCGACTCCGTCGACGTGGCGGTGCGCATCCCCACCGGTTCGGACGTCTCGCTCGCGCTCAAGTACGGCTCGATCCGCGTCGCCGGCGCCGTCGGCACCGCGCGCATCGCGCTGGACTACGGCGACGCGACCCTCGAGCGCACCGGTCGCGCCGACCTCGGTCTCGGGCACGGCGAGCTGCGCGTCGAGCATGTGCGCGGCGACGCCGACGTCGACATCAAGTCCGGCCGTGCGCGCATCGGCATCGTGGACGGGGCGCTGCGGCTCAAGGGATCGGACGCCGGCATCGACGTCGGCTCGGTCTCGGGCGTCGCCGACATCGCGACGTCGAGCGGGGTCGTGCACCTGGGCGACCCGGGTCCCGCGCTCACGGTGCGGTCTGCCTACGGCCCGGTGCGCATCGGCGACCTCAACGGCGGGACGGCGCGGATCGAGGCCTCCTACGGCGCGGTGGACCTCGGCATCCGCTCGGGCACGGCGGCATGGCTCGATGCGTCGAGCCAGCACGGCGTCGTGCGCAACGAGCTCTCGGCGGCCGCGGGCCCGGTCGAGGGCGAGGCGTCGGTCGAGCTCTACGCCCGTGCCGGGTACGGCGACATCACCGTGCACCGCACGCACCCCGTCGCCGGCGGCGACTAGGGCGCCGCGGTCAGGCCCGGGCGGTCGCGTCCTCGAAGGCGACCCATGCGAGCATCGCGCACTTCACGCGCGCGGTGAACTTCGAGACGCCCGACAGGGCCGCGGCGTCGCCGAAGACCTCTTCATCCAGCGCGATCTCGCCGCGTGAGCGCAGTGCCTCGCGGAAGCCTTCGACGAGAGCGGATGCCTCGGCCCGCGGCATCCGCTCCTCCTCCTCGATGAGCGCGGCGAGCATGGACGCCGACGCCTGCGAGATGGAGCAGCCGGCGCCGTCCCACGTGACCTCGTCGACGGTCGTGCCGTCGTCGGACAGTCGCACGCGGAGGGTGATCTCGTCGCCGCAGATGGGGTTGCGCTGGTACGACGTGGCGACCCGGCCAGCTTCGGCGCCGAGCCCCTTGCCGTGCGGGCGCTTGGAGTGGTCGAGGATGAGCTCCTGGTAGAGCGATTCGAGGCCGCTCATGCGCCGGCTCCGAAGAACGCGCGCACACCCGACAGCGCGTCGAGGAACACGTCGACGTCGTCCGCCGTGTTGTAGAGCGCCGACGACGCGCGCACCGAGGCGGTGAGCCCGAAGCGGCGGTGCAGCGGCTGCGCGCAATGGTGCCCGACCCGCACGGCCACGCCGCGCGCGTCGAGGAACTGACCCACGTCGTGCGCGTGCACGCCGTCGACGTCGAACGCCCAGAGGCCCACGCGCTCCGCGCCCGGCGCATCGCCGAGCAGACGCACCCCGGGGATCGCACGCAGGCCGTCGCCCATGCGCGCTTCGAGCGCCTTCTCGTGCGCGTGCACCGCGGCCATGCCGACGCCGTCGAGGTAGCGAACCGCGGCCGCGAGCCCGATCGCCTGCGACACCGGCTGCGTACCGGCCTCGAAGCGCTGCGGCGGCGGCAGGTACGACGCCTCGTCGAGGGTGACGGTGGTGATCATCGAGCCGCCGGTGAGGAACGGCGGGAGGGTCTCGAGCGCGTCGGCGCGACCGTAGAGGCCGCCGACGGCGTAGGGCCCGAGCATCTTGTGTCCCGAGAAGACCGCGAGGTCGACGCCGAGCGCGGGGAAGTCGAGCGGCAGGTGCGGCGCCGACTGGCAGGCGTCGAGCACGGTCACCGCACCGACGGCCTGCGCGAGGGCGACGAGGTCGGCGACCGGGTTCACGATGCCCAGCACGTTCGACACGTGCGTGAACGCGACGATCCGCGTGCGCTCGCCGATGAGGTCGGCTGCGGCATCCATGTCGAGAGTTCCGTCGTCCTGGACGGGGATGTGACGCAGCACCGCGCCGGTGCGGGCGGCCAGCTCCTGCCAGGGGATGAGGTTCGCGTGGTGCTCGGTCTCGGTGATGACGATCTCGTCACCGGGCTGCAGCGCGAAGCGCGCGCTGGCGGGGGCGCCGCGACCGACCGATGCGTTGCCGATCGCGTAGGCGACGAGGTTGAGTCCGGCGGTCGCGCCGCTCGTCCACACCAGCTGCTCGGGACGTGCGCCGACGAAGCCCGCGACGGTCGTGCGGGCGTCCTCGAAGAGTTCGGTGGCCTCGGCCGCGAGGGTGTGCGCGCCCCGGTGCACGGCGGAGTTGGACCGCGTGAGGAAGTCGACCTCGGCGTCGATGACCGCCTGCGGCTTCTGGCTCGTCGCGCCCGAGTCGAGGTAGACCAGGCGCTCGCCGTTCACGCGCTCGCCGAGGAGCGGGAAATCGGCGCGCAGCAGCGCGGCGTCCAGAGGCGCGGCCTGGGAGGGGGCGGGGGCGGCAGAACTCACCCCTCCAGGCTACGCGGGATGTCGCCACCTGGCGCCGGGTGCGAGTTCGGGTCAGGCGCCCGGCGCCGGGGTCAGGGCTTGGTCGAGATCGACGCGTCGGTGGCGTCCGCCTTCTCGGGCGGCCCGGCGGGACGGACGACCCGGCGGCCGGCACGGTGGACCTCCGGGCCGGTGACGCGCCCGGCGCGGTCATCGCCCGGGAGCGCTCGCGACCGGCGTCCGTAGATGAGCTCGGACGAGTCGAGCAGCCAGGGCACGAGCGTGATCGAGACGCCGTGCACGAGCATGAGCTGCTGTGCGATGCGGCGGGCGCGCCGGTTGTGCAGGATCGACTCCCACCAGTGACCGACGATGTACTGCGGCAGGTAGACGGTGACCACCGACGACCCGTGCTCTTCGCGGTACTTCTTGACGAACTCGGCGATCGGGCTCGCGTACATGCGGTACGGCGATTCGATGATCTTGAGGGGGATCGGCATGCGGTGCTGGCGCCACTCCTCCTCCAGCGCCGCCGCATCCTCCTTCGTCACCGAGACGTGGACCGCGAAGGTCTTGTCGTGTTTGGCGGCGAGGGCGTAGTCGACGGCCTTCACGACGGGCTTCTGCAGCTTGTTGACGAGGATGAGGGCGACATCGCCCGTCGAGCCGAAGTGGAGGTGATCGTCCATCGCGATCTCGTGGTCGACGTCGCGGTAGTAGCGGTGCACGCCGACCATGAGGAACGACAGGATCGGGATCGCGAGGAACACGAGCCACGCGCCGTGCGTGAACTTCGTGATCGTGACGATGACGAGGACGGATGCCGTCATCGTGGCGCCGAGGGAGTTGATGATGAGGCCCTTGCGCAGGCCGAACAGCTCGGTGCGCGCCGAACTGCTGTGGCGTGCTTCGGCCGGGAGCTCGCGGATGCCCTTGATCCCCCGGATCCAGTGCCGGATCATGCCGATCTGGCCGATCGTGAACGACACGAACACGCCGATGATGTACAGCTGGATCAGGTTCGTGAGGTTCGCCTGATACACGATCAGCACGCCGATGGCGACGAGGCCCAGGATGATCATGCCGTTGGAGTACACCAGGCGGTCGCCGCGGGTGTTGAGCGCCTTCGGCGCGTAGCCGTCGCGCGCGAGCACCGATCCCAGCAACGGGAACCCGTTGAATGCCGTGTTGGCCGCAAGCAGCAGCACCACCGCGGTCGCCGCCTGGATGATGAAGAACGGGATCGAGTTCATGCCGAACACCGCCGACGACACCTGCGCCATCAGGCTCGGCTGCGGATTGGAGCAGTCGAAGCCGATGAGGTCGCACGGGTTCTCGGCGTAGTGGACTCCGGAGACGAGCGCGATCGCGGTGAGTCCGGCGAACAGCAGGATCGCGATCCCGCCCATCATGGCGAGGGTGGTCTGGGCGTTGCGCACCTTGGGCTTGCGGAACGCCTGCACGCCGTTCGAGACGGCCTCGACGCCCGTGAGGGCCGAACAGCCGCTCGAGAACGCCCGCAGCACCAACAGGATGACGGCCGCCTGAGTGAGGCTCTGCGTCTCGATCCCGTACTGGGCGCTGGAGGCGACCGGTGGGTTTCCGGTCACGATCTGGAAGAGGCCGACGACGATCATCACTCCGACCGACCCGATGAAGATGTAGGTGGGGATCGCGAAGGCGCTCGACGCCTCCCGCACCCCGCGGAGGTTGATGACGACGATGAGGATGACGAAGCCGACCGCCAACTCGACGCGCCAGGGGTTGAGCGCCGGCAGCGCCGAGATGATGTTGTCGACACCGGACGCCACCGACACGGCGACCGTGAGCACGTAGTCGACGAGGAGCGCGGAGGCCACGATGACGCCCGGGACCTCGCCGAGGTTCTTGCGCGCCACCTCGTAGTCGCCGCCGCCGGACGGGTAGGCCTTGATGAGCTGCCGGTAGCTGATCACGACGACGATCAGAAGCACGATGACCGCGACGGCGACCCACGGAGCGAACGCGAGGAACGCGAGGCCGCCGGTCAAGAGGATGAGCAGCAGCTCCTGCGGGGCGTACGCGACCGACGACAGCGCGTCGGAGGCGAAGATCGGCAGCGCCCGCTTCTTCGGGAGCAGGTGCTCGTCGGAGTCGGTGGACGCGAGCGGGTCCCCGAGGATGAGGCGCTTGGCGATCGGGGCCTCGTCCACCGATTGCTCGCGGCTTTCGTTCGTCACGGCCCGTAAGGCTACTCGTGAGGAGAACGTGAGGATGCATCCAGACGGCCATCCTCACGAAATCCATACGGGTGCCTCTCTGGGACACTCGTAGCGTGGACGAGCAGATCATCCTCGGTGTGCTCGCGATCACCCTCGGGGTGGTCGTGGGGGTGCTGCTCTTCGTCCCCTTCGTCGCGCTCAGCTACCGCCGCCGGGGCGGATTCGGCGTCGGCCGCTTCGTGGTGTGGGGCGCCGCGCTCGTCTACGTGATGGCGATCTGGACCTACACGCTCCTGCCCCTCCCCGACCCCGACACGATCGCGTGCGCGGGCGTGAACATCGACGTGACGGCGATCGCCGACGACCTGCGCGGCGCCATCGTGCGCCGCGGCAGCGGCTTCGCGACGGACCCCGCCGTCCTGCAGCTGCTGCTCAACGTCCTGCTCTTCCTGCCGCTCGGCTTCTTCCTGCGGGTGCTCGGAGGCCGCGGCGTGATCACGGCCCTGGTCGTCGGCGTCGGGCTGTCGGGGTTCGTCGAGGTCACCCAGCTCACCGGCGTCTGGGGCCTCTACCCCTGCGCCTACCGCGTGTTCGACGTCGACGATCTGCTCACGAACACCCTGGGCGCGGTGCTCGGCTCGCTGCTCGCGCTCGCCGTGCCGCGCCGTTACCGCGGCTCGCCCCGCCTGCCTGACGCGGACCAGCCGCAGCCGGTCACGCGCGGCCGGCGCCTCCTCGGCATGCTGTGCGACGGGCTCGCCGCCTGGGTGCTCACGCTGACGGTGGTCGTCGCGGTGCAGCTCGTGCTCTATCTCCTCGGTGCGGACGCCGCCGTGCGCGACGGCTCCGCGGCGAACCTCATCGGCTCCGCGGTGCCGATCGTCGTGTGGCTCGTCGCCACGCTCGCGACGGGCGCAACGATCGGCGACCACGCCGTGCAGGTGCGCTTCACCGGCGGGCCGCTCCCTATCGGGCTGGCGCGCTTCCTGCGCTTCGTCGCCGGCATCGGCGGCTACCTCGTGCTGAACGCGCTCCCCGGGGCGTGGACGTTCGTGGCCTCGGTGTTCGCCGTCGTCTCGATCGTCCTCGTCTTCACGACAGACGGGCGTCGCGGCCTCCCCGGTCTCGCGTCGGGTCAGCGCCTCACCGACGCGCGGGAGCTGGAGGAACCGGATGCTGCGCCTCCGGGTTCCCGCCGCGTCCGGTGAAGTGCGGGGTCGTCCCGCATCGCCGAGGCAAGGTGTTTCCGCTGAGACCGCGGGCGTGGTCCTCGGTTTCGGCGCGAGTCCCCTGTTTCGGCGAGCTCGGGGGTGCGGGGCGGGGGACTGCGGACGCGCGCGGCTCGGGAGTAGAATCCGGCTGATCACCGCCTGGGGTCGTCAGCGTCGACGAGCTGCGGAGATCGGGGGTGCGATATGGCGACCAAGCTTCCCTCCTCCGGAGCCATGCCGGAGGGGCAGGAACCCGGCTGCGACACGTCCGGCCTGATCCTGGTCCACAGGATCTTCCGCTGGCTCTACCGCGAGCTGCCGCAGCTCGTGCGCGGCGTGCCACCGGGAGATGTCGATCGGGCCGCGATCGTCGGCCGGTACGCCCACCTCGACTTCTACGCGCTGCACATGCACCACGAGACCGAGGACGCCGCGCTGTGGGACAAGCTGGTCTCGCGCGACCCCGGCTGCGCGCTGCACGTCGACCAGATGCGCGCGCAGCACGCCGAGGTCGCGTCCCAGCTCGCCCGGATCGAGCCGCAGCTCGAGCCCTGGCTCCGGACGGCGGATGCCACGCTCCGCGATGCGTTCGCCGGCGACATCGAGCATCTGCGCGACACCCTCGTCGTGCATCTGGGGCAGGAGGAGGACGACATCATGCCGGTGGCCGGCGCCGTCCTCTCCCAGCAGGAGTGGGATTGGATGGAGGAGCACACGCGGGCCGAGCTCATGGCGCACCGGAAGGAGCTCGGAAAGGACATCATGTCCCTCCAGCTCGGACTGCTGGTGGCCAGCGTGCCCGAGGCCGAGCGCGACGAGTGGATGCGCACGAACGTCCCCGCGCCGATCCGGCTGTTGTACCAGCTGCTGATGAAGCGGCAGTACGACAGGGCGATGCGGGAGCTCTACCCCGACCGCCCGGTTCCCGCGATGGTGTGACGGCCATGTGGAGACGCGTGACGCTGGACGTGCATCTCGATCACCCGCCCGCTCGCGTGTTCCCGTATTTCGCCGACCCCGGCACGTGGCACGACTGGGCGCCCGCGGTCGAACTCCGCCGGCGCGTCGGCGACGGGCCGCCGAGCGTGGGCAGCCGCTGGACGGCGGTCGACCACATCATCGGCCCGTTCCGCGTCCACTTCGAGGACGTGCTCGAAGTCGTCGAGCCCGACGAGCGAGTCGTGTGGCACTCCACCTCGCCGTGGAACTCGCGCGTCGAGTACGCCTGCTCCGCCGAGGACCGCGGGACGCGCGTGCACGCCGACTACGGGGGCGACGTCGCGGGATGGCTGCGGCTGGTCGCGCTGCTCCCCACGTTCGTCCTGGCCCGCATCCTCATGCGCGACTTCCACGGTCTCCAGCGGCTGCTCGACGCCGAGGACGCCCGCGCGGGAGCCGTCCCCGAACCCGCCTGACGCCGCCTCGGCGACGACGCCGGAGCGAACGGATGCTGCGGCCCGCAGCATCCGTCCAGCGCCTACGCCGTCGGCGTGCCGAGGAACTCGCGCGCGGCGACCACGAGCGCGTCGACGCCGCGGTTCAGCGTGGGCTGGAGCACCGGCGCGAAGAACGGCGAGTGGTTGGTCGGGATGTCCCGCTCGACCGTGCCGGCGGCGGTGGACTCGGCGAACTTCGCCGGGTCGACGCCGCCCCAGAACCAGAACACCAGCGGCACGCCGGCCTCGCGGGCGAACCACGAGACGTCTTCGCTGCCGGTGAACATGCCCGGGTCGATGACTGTGCCGTCGCCGAACGCCCCGTCGAACGCGGCGGTCAGGCGCGCGGTCGCGTCGGCGTCGTTGATGGTCGGAGGGAGCGTGTGGTCGGTGACGATGACCGGCGGCTCCTCGGCGCCCGAGGCCTGCGCCTCGGCGCGCACGATACGCTCCACCTTCTCGAGCACGCGCGCGCGGGCCTCGTCGTCGGGGTAGCGCAGGCTCAGCTCGAGCTTCGCCTCGGCCGGGATGATGTTGTTCTTGAGCCCCGCGTGGATCGAGCCGACCGTCACCACCGCGACGTCGCGCGGGTCGACCTCGCGCGACACGATCGTCTGCAGCCGCATGACGGTGGCCGCGGCCATGACGACCGGGTCGATCGTCGCCTGCGGGCGCGAGCCGTGGCCGCCGCGGCCCAGCAGCGTGACGGTGAGGCCGTCGGACGCCGCCATCTGCGTGCCGCTGCGCACGCCGATGGTGCCTGCGGGCAGCGGGGTGACGTGCTGGCCGAGCACGATGTCGGGCTTCGGGAACTTCTCGAGCACGCCGTCGGCGATCATCGCCTGCGAGCCGGCGCCGTACTCCTCGGCGGGCTGGAAGACGGCGACGATGGTGCCCGACCACTCGTCCTTCGTGGCGACCAGGCGCTCGAGGGCGCCGAGCAGCGCGGTGACGTGCATGTCGTGTCCGCACGCGTGCATGACCGGCACGTCGTTGCCGGCCGGATCGGTGCCGCGAGCCGTGCTCGCGTAGTCGAGACCGGTCTGCTCGGGCACCGGCAGCGCGTCCATGTCGGCCCGCAGCCACACGACGGGGCCTTCGCCGTTGCGGATCACCCCGGCCACGCCGGTCTTGCCGATCCCCTCCTCGAACTCGATGCCGAGCCCGGTCAGGTGCTGTGCGATCACCCCCGCCGTGCGGGTCTCCTGGAAGGACAGTTCCGGATGCCGGTGCAGATCGACGTAGATCGCTTCGAGGTCGAGGGTCATGCGGTCGAGCCTATCCCCGGGGTGCCGGACCCTCGGGTCGGTGCGCCGCCGCCTCGCCTTCGACGCGACGGGCCGGGATCACCACACCAGCTGGTCGCGGCGCCGGATGAGGTACGCGCGTTCGGCGGGGTTGCCGGCGAGCTGTACGGCGCGGTCGTACGCCGACCGTGCCTCCTCGCTGCGCCCGAGGCGGCGGAGGAGGTCGGCGCGCGCGGCGTGAAAGGCGTGATACCCGTCGAGAGGTCCGCGGAGCCGCTCGAGCTCGGCGAGTGCGACGTCGGGACCGTCGATCTCGGCGACAGCGATGGCGCGGTTGAGGCGCACGATGGCAGATGGATCGGCGCCGAGCAGGCGGTCGTAGAGCGCGACGATCTGCGACCAATCGGTGTTGCGAGCGGACGGGGCGGCGGTATGCACCGCGTTGATCGCGGCGAGCAGCTGGTAGCGCCCCGGCGGCTCTCCGCCGGCGGCGACCGCGGCGATCCGTTCGCGGACCAGAGCGTGGCCCTCGACGATCAGATCGCGGCTCCACGCTCCGCGATCCTGCTCTTCCAAGGTCACGAGTTCGCCTGTGCGGGACACGCGCGCGGTCCGTCGCGCGTCGATGAGCAGCATCAGCGCGAGGAGTCCGGTCACCTCGCCCTCATCCGGAAGAAGTTCGTGCAGGAGCCGGCCCAGTCGGATGGCCTCGTCGCTCAGGTCCGCCCGCATCGGGTCGTCGCCCCCGGTCGCCAGATAGCCCTCGTTGAAGATGAGGTAGATCACCGCGAGCACGCCGGCGAGCCGCTCTCGGAGATCTGTCGCCGACGGCACCCGGTACGGGACGTGCGCCGCCGCGATCTTCGCCTTCGCGCGGGTGATCCGTCGCGCCATGGTGGTCTCCGGGACGAAGAAGGCGCGGGCGATCTCGGCGACCGTGAGTCCGCCCAGCAGCCGCAGGGTCAGCGCGACCCTGGCCTCCATGGTGAGGACGGGATGACAGCAGGTGAAGATCAGCCGGAGCCGGTCGTCGTCGACCGGTCCCGTCGGCTCGGGAGCAGAGTCGTCGGACAGCATCTGCGCCGCCTTGTGCTTGTCGTCGCGGCGCGACTCGCGTCTCAGCCGGTCGATCGCCTTGCGCGTCGCGGTGGTGGTGAGCCACGCACCCGGGTTCGGGGGCACGCCGTCACGCGGCCAGCGCTCCACGGCGACCGTGAACGCCTCCGCGGCGGCATCTTCAGCGAGGTCGAGATCGCCGAAGCGGCGGGCCAGGCCCGCCACCACCCGCGCCCACTCTTCGAGGTGGGCGCGAGTGATCGCCTGATCGACGGCGGGGCTGGTCACGAATCGGACGCGTGCCGCTCCACGATCTCCGCCATGTCGGAGGGGAAGCGGTGCACTTCCTGCGGCCAGTCGAGGGCGACCGCCAGTCGTCCCGCCCAGTAGCGGGCGGCCTCGTCGTCGGGCACGTCCACGGCGGTGAACCCGCCGAGGTGCTCCTTCGTCTCGGCGAACGGTCCGTCGGTGAAGACCGGCTTGCCGTTCTCGTTGACGACGCTGCAGACCGCGGTCGAGGCGTCGATGCCCCCCTCCGCGAAGAGGAAGACGCCCGCGCTCTTCATCTCCTCGAGCAGCACCTCCGAGGCCGCGCTCTTGCTGCGCAGCTGGTCTTCCGTCTGCGGGGGCACCCACTCGTCGTTGAATGCGATCAGGTACTTCGGCATTGTCGTCTCCTCTCATCGGGACGAGGACTCCGTCATGGATCCTCCGGCGCGATGCCCGAACGGGCCCGCATACCTGATCCACGAACGGTGAGTCTCGGATACGACACTATTCCCGAGGCGGATGAAGAAACCGCGACACCGTCACTGCGGCAGGCGCGCCGTGGATCCTCGCACGATGAGCTCGAAGGGCAGCTCGCCCGGCCGGTGGACGGGGGTCTCGGCATCCGTCGACTCCAGCGCTTCGAGGATCGCGTCGGCGGCGCGCTCGCCCTGGCCGAGGGGGAACTGGTCGACCGTGGTGAGGCGGAAGAACTCGCCGAGCTCGTGACCGTCGATGCCGATGACCGAGAGGTCCTCGGGCACCCGGTAGCCGAGCTCGCGAGCGGCGAGGAGCGCCCCGATCGCCATCTCGTCGGATGCCGCGAAGATCGCGGTCGGCCGGCTGCCGGGCTTGCCCAGCAGCTGCTTCGCGGCGCGGAAGCCGCCCTCGATGGTGAAGTCGGCGGGCTCGAACAGCGACGGGCTGACCTCGATGCCGGCGTCGGCCAGCGCCAGCTCGAACCCCTGCCGGCGCTGCGTCGGGATGTGGAAGTCGATGTCGAACTCGGGGCTCGCGCCGATGTGCGCGATCCGCCGATGGCCGAGCGCGAGCAGGTGCTCGGTGGCCAGCCGCGCGACGGCGACGTCGTCGACCGTGAGGGTCGTGAGCAGCGGATTGGGCCCGCCGATCGCGATCACCGGCAGGTCGAGCTCGACGAGCCGCTCGGTCTCCTCCTGGCCGAGCTCGAGCGAGATCGCGATGACCCCGTCCACGCGCTGGCGCCGCAGGAAGGTGTCGAAGATGTCGTGCCGCTCGCCGCGGTCGGCGGTGAGGCTGTAGAGGGTGATGTCGTAGCCGCGGCGCATGAGCGCCGAGGCGATCCCGCTCAGCACGGTCGAGAAGAACCAGCGGTCGAGGAACGGCACCAGCACGCCGATGTTGCGCGTGCGACCCGAGGCGAGGCTCGAGGCCGAGGCCGACACCACGTACCCGAGGCTCTTGGCGGCCTCCTCGACCTTCGCCTTCGCGCCCGCCGAGACGTGCCCGCGCCCGCTCAGCGCGCGCGAGACGGTCGCCGTCGAGACCCCCGCCGCGCGGGCGACCTCGTCGATGCTGACCACGTCGTCACCGTACCTTCTCGTAGACCAGCGAGGGTGTCAGGCGGTCTCGATCCAGGCCGTCGTGTCGCCCGGGAGCTCGCCGTCCGCGACGGGACCGCTGGACGCGATCACGATACCGCCCGGCAGCGCGATCGGCGTGGAACCGGTGTTCGCGATGACGGTGACATTCCCGTTGCGGAATGCGACAGCATCCGTTCCGTATCCGTCGATCCACTCGAGCGAACCCGCACCCAGCGACCGTGCCCGGCGCTCGGCGAGCAGCGCGCGGTAGAGCTCGAGCGTCGAGCCCTCGACGCCGGACTGCGCGTCGCGGGCGAGCGTCGACCACTCGGCCGGCTGCGGCAGCCACGACGCGCCGGTCGCGTTGAAGCCGTAGGCCGGGGCATCGGCGTTCCACGGGATCGGCACGCGGCAGCCGTCGCGGCCGTACCGCTCGCCGTTCGTGCGGAACCAGGTCGGGTCCTGACGGGCGTCGCCCGGGATGTCGATGACCTCGGGAAGTCCGAGCTCCTCGCCCTGGTAGAGGTAGGCGGAGCCCGGGAGCGCGAGCATGAGGGTCGTCGCCGCGCGGGCGCGGGCGAGTCCGACCTCGGGGATCGGCTGGCCGGGCGAGTCCGGACCGATGCCGTGACCCTGCGGGTTCTCGGCCGTCAGCGCGAGACGCGACGCGTGGCGCACGACGTCGTGGTTCGAGAGGACCCATGTCGAGGGGGCGCCGACACCCGGGAACGCGTGCAGCGACACCTCGATGACCTCGCGGAGGTCGGCTGCGTTCCACTTCGTCTCGAGGTACGGGAAGTTGAAGGCCTGGTGCATCTCATCCGAGCGCACCCACTCGGCGGTGCGCGCGGCGGTGGGCAGCCACGCCTCGGCGGCGAGGGCCCGGTCGCCCTGGTACTCCTCGAGGATCTTGCGCCAGTCGCGGTAGACCTCGTGCACGGCGTCCTGGCCCCAGTACGGCACGTTCTCCGCTTCGCCGCCCATCGAGCCGGCTTCTGGGTTCGGGATGTAGTCCGGCAGTCCCTCGGCCTTCACCAGGCCGTGGGCGACGTCCACGCGGAAGCCGTCGACACCGCGGTCGAGCCAGAAGCGCAGGATGCGGCGGAACTCCTCGCGCACCTCCTCGTTCGACCAGTCGAAGTCGGGCTGCGACGAGTCGAAGAGGTGCAGGTACCACTGGCCGGGCTCGCCGTCGGCCTCGACCACGCGCGTCCAAGCCGGGCCGCCGAAGACGGACTCCCAGTTGTTGGGCGGCAGCTCGCCGTTCTCGCCCTTGCCGTCGCGGAACATGTAGCGCGCGCGCTCGGCGCTGTGGGGAGCGGCGACGAGGGCCTGCTGGAACCACTCGTGCTGGTCGGACGAGTGGTTCGGGACGAGATCGACGATGACCCGGATGCTGCGCTCATGCGCCGCGGCCAGCATGTCGTCGAAGTCGGCCAGGGTGCCGAAGAGCGGGTCGACGTCGCAGTAGTCGCTGACGTCGTAGCCGGCGTCCTTCTGGGGCGAGCGCTGGAAGGGGCTCAGCCAGATGGCGTCGATGCCGAGGTGCGCGAGGTCGTCGAGGTGCGAGGTGATGCCCGGGAGGTCGCCGATGCCGTCGCCCGACGCGTCTGCGAAGGAGCGCGGGTAGATCTGGTAGATGACGGCGGTGCGCCACCACTCGCCGCCGACGGTGGTGAGGAACGCGTCCGTGCGCTCGATGGTCTCTGCGGAAGTCATCCGGCCAGCATACTGCAAGCGCTTACACTCCCTCGTAACGAATGACGCACAGGGGCCGGGCGTAGGGTTGGCGGGTGCTGTCCGAAGCCCTCACGCGCGCCGAATCCCTCATCCGCACGATCCCCGACTACCCGGAGCCGGGTGTGCAGTTCCGCGACATCACGCCTCTGCTGGCGGATGCCCGAGCCCTCCGCACCGTCATCCACGCGATGATCGCCCCGTTCGAGGGGTCGTTCGACGTCGTCGCCGGGGTCGAGGCGCGCGGGTTCCTGCTCGCCGGCGCCGTCGCGATGGAGGCCGGCGTGGGCCTGGTCCCGATCCGCAAGGCGGGCAAGCTGCCTCTGCCCGCAGCATCCGTCTCCTACGCGCTCGAGTACGGCACCGCCACGATCGAGGCGCACGACGACATCGCCGGCACACGCGTGCTGCTGGTCGACGACGTCCTCGCGACCGGCGGCACGCTCGTCGCGGCGCACGAGCTCGTCGAGACGCTCGGCGGCGTGGTGGTGGGCACCGCGGTGCTCATGGAGCTGACGGCGCTCGGCGGCCGTGAGGTCGTCGGCGACGTGCACACGGTCTTCACCGCCTGACGTCGCCCCCGCCGTCGGCATCGGCGTCACGCGTCCGAGCGGGGTCCCGGGAGCGTGTCCTGCGGACCGGTGCGCGGAGTGAAGTGCGGGATCGGCGCAGGTCGCTCGGCCCGGGGCTGGTGCGACGGCTCGGCCGGAGTCGGGGGCGTCGCGTCGCCCTCGAACGGCATGAGCGGATCCCTGCGGCTCGCGTGCTGGGGGAACCGCCGCCCGGTCACGGTGTTCGCGACGACCTTCATGACGAAGAACTTCGCGGTCGGGCTCCACGACGCGAGCTGACGGACCCCGCTGTCGCGGATCTCGTCGTCACGGGTGACGCGCTGCGCCGTGCCGCGGATCACGACGCTCCAGTAGTGGTCGTCGTCGGTCGCGCCGTCGACCTCGAAGGCGACCATCGGGTGCTGCGCGATGTGGAGGAGCTTCGCGTCGCGCGCCGTGCGGATGTACAGGGCGCCCTCGTGGGCGACGTAATTGACCGGGAAGATGTCGGGCGCACCGTCGGCGTTGTCGACCGCGAGCCGGCCGAGCTCGGCGGTCTGCAGGTACTCCCAGCACGCCGAAGCGGCAAGCCGCTCCACCTTCGGCGGCTGGTCTGCACTCCGGGGATCACTCGGGAAATCGTTCATCGCGCACCACTGTCCGTCCCTCCGGTCTACCTCAGAGCGGGGGAGAACTGAAGAGGGTACGCCGGGTCAGCCCCCGAGCACGACGTTGATCGGCGGCTCGCCGGCGGCGAGGTGCTCGATCTGGGTGCGCACGAGCTTCGCGACCCGGGGGCGCATCGCGCTGGACGCGCCGCCGACGTGCGGGGCGATGAGCACGCCCGGAAGGCTCCACAGCTCGTGTCCCTCGGGAAGGGGCTCGGGGTCGGTGACGTCGAGGGCGGCGCGGATGCGTCCGCGACGCACGTGATCGACGAGCGCGTCGGTGTCGACGAGGGTGCCGCGGCCGACGTTGACGATGAGCGCCCCGTCCGGAAGCGCCGACAGGAACGCGTCGTCCACGAGCCCCTGGGTAGCTTCACCGCCGGGCAGGGTGAGGATGACGATCTCGGCCCGGGGGAGCAGCTCGGGCAGCTCGTCGATGCCGTGCACCGCGACGCCGTCCTCGTCGCGGGCGCGCGACGCGACGGGGATCAGCTCGACCTCGAAGGGCTCGAGCCGCGCGGCGACGGCCTTCCCGACGCCGCCGTAGCCCAGCAGCAGCACGCGCCGGTCGGCGAGGCTCTGCGCGAAGACCGGGGCCCAGCGGCCGGCCGCGGTGTCGACGGCGAACGCGTCGATGTGCCGCTGCGCCGCGATCGCGAGACCCACCGCGAGCTCGGCGGTCGAGGTCTCGTGCACCGATGCCGCGTTCGCGAAGACGAGGCCCTCGGGAAGGATGGCGGCGACGCCGTCGTAGCCGATCGACTGGCCCTGCACGAGGCCGACCTCGACGCCCTCGAGACGCTCGAGCACGCGCGCCATCGACATGTAGGGCGGCACGACGATGTCGAACCGGTCACGCGGGGCGGCAGCATCCATCGGCCACACCACCAGCTCGACGCCGTCGGGCAGCGCGCCCAGATCCGTGGCGAGCTGCTCGGTGGGGACGCTGACGACGAGATTCCGGGTGTCTGTGCTCACCCGCTCCACGCTACCGGCGCGGTGCGGGGCCGGCGTCACCGGTCGGCGCTACGCTCGCGTCGAGCGGCGACCGCGACGCGTTGCGGCGCCTGGGCGGAGGAGGCGGACATGGTTCCCGAGATCAACTACTGGGCGGTGCTGATCGCGACGGCGTCGAGCATGGTCGTCGGCTCGATCTGGTACACCCCGAAGGTGTTCGGCACGCGATGGGCGAAGCTCGCGAACGTCGACATGAACCGGCCGGGCGCGAGTGCGGTGGTGCCGATCGTGGTCACGGTGATCGTCAGCTTCGTGACCGCGTGGGTGCTCGCCGGCGCGTCGTCGATCGCGTGGCACTTCTACGGAGGCAGCTATCTCTGGGCGGCGCTGCTCACCGGCGTGATCCTCTGGGCGGGCTTCACCGCGGCGCGCTTCATCACCCACGACGCCTTCGAGGGGCGGCCGTCGTCGCTGACCGTGCTCAACATCGCGCACGAGCTCGTGACGGTCATCGTGATGGCGCTCATCATCGGCGTGTGGCCGCCGGCCGGCACGGTCTAAGACGAATGGATGCTGCGGCTCAGGCCGCGGCGCCCACCACGGCGGCGATGGCCGACGTGAAGAACGACAGGCCGTCGACGCCCGACCGCATCGCGGCGGCCGTGTCAGGACCGAAGCCCGGCTCGACGGCGTGCTCGGGGTGCGGCATGAGGCCGACCACGTTGCCGCGCTCGTTGGTGATGCCGGCGATGTCGCGCAGCGACCCGTTCGGGTTCACGCCGAGGTAGCGGAAGGCGACGAGGCCCTCGCCCTCGAGGCGGTCGAGTTCGGACTCCGAGGCGATGTAGCCACCGTCGGCGTTCTTGAGCGGGATCACGATCTCCTGGCCAGAGGCGAAATCGCTGGTCCACGCGGTGTCGTTGTTCTCGACGCGCAGCTTCTGGTCACGACGGACGAACTGCTGGTGCGCGTTGCGGATCAGGCCGCCCGGCAGCAGGTGCGCCTCGACGAGCATCTGGAAGCCGTTGCAGATCCCGAGGATCGGCATGCCCTTGGCTGCGGCATCCTTCACCTCCGCCATGATCGGGGCGAGCGCCGCGATGGCTCCGGCGCGCAGGTAGTCGCCGTAGCTGAAGCCGCCGGGCAGGACCAGCGCGTCGACGCCGTCGAGGTCGTGCGAGCCGTGCCACAGGGCGACGGCCTCGCCGCCGGCGATCTCGATCGCGCGCTGCGCGTCGCGGTCGTCGAGCGAGCCGGGGAAGGTGATGACGCCGATGCGTGCGGTCATTCGACGACCTCGATGCCGACGACATCCTCGATCACGGAGTTGGAGAGGATCTCGTCGGCGATGCGCTGGGCCTCGGCGAGCACCTCGTCGGTGACCTCGCCGTCGACGGTGAGCTCGAACCGCTTGCCGATGCGCACCGCGCTGAAGTCGGAGACGCCGAGACGGGCGAAGGCGCCCGAGACGGCCTTCCCCTGCGGGTCCAGAAGCTCGGCCTTGGGCATGACGTCGACGACGATGGTGGGCATGTGACAGCTCCGGATGTCGCGGGCAGGGGTCCCCTCCAGTCTACGGGCCGTGCGCGCGGCGTTTCTCCGGCCGTCCGGGAGCCCTGCCCGAAGCGCCGTGGGAACCCCGTGACACAACCGTGATCAATCCATGGGAGCGCTCCCTTGACTTCGTGGGAGCGATCCCATAGCGTTGCGTCTCGATCGATGGGAACGCTCCCACGACCACCACGGCACGGTTCCCTCCGCGCCGATCCTGCAACACACACGACCCTGACAACACAAAGGAGTGACAGTGAACGCACGCGCCTTCCGCAGAAGCGCCGTGGCAATCGCCGCATTCTCGGCTTCGGCCATCGTCCTCGCCGGCTGCGCCGGTGGCAGCGGAGACGAGGCCGGTGGCGAAGACGGCGAGATCACGCTGACCCTGGCCACGTTCAACGACTTCGGGTACGACGATGAACTCCTCCAGGAGTACATGGACGAGAACCCGAACATCAAGATCGTCCACAACAAGGCCGCCATCACCGACGACGCCCGCACGAACTTCTTCGCGAAGCTCGGCAAGGAGGGCCTCGCCGACATCGAGGCGGTCGAGGTCGACTGGTTCGCAGAGGCCATGCAGTACTCCGACCTGCTCGCCGAGGTGCCCGACAGCGCCAAGGGCCGCTGGGTCGAGTGGAAGGAAGAGGCCGCGACCGACGCCGACGGCCGTCTCGTCGGCTTCGGCACGGACATCGGCCCGCAGGCCGTCTGCTACCGCGCCGACCTGTTCTCGGCCGCGGGCCTGCCCTCGACGCCCGACGAGGTCGCCTCGGCGATCGACGGCGACTGGGACACGTTCTTCGACCTGGCCGACCAGTACAAGGCTGCGACCGGCAAGCCGATGCTCGACTCCGCGAACTCCGCGTTCCAGGGCATCGTCAACCAGATCGAGTTCCCGTACGACGAGCCCGACGGCACCGTCGTCGCGACCGACAACCCCGACCTCGAGGCTGCGTACAACCTCGTCGTCGAGCGCGGCATCCCGAACTCGGCCTACTCGGGCCAGTGGTCGGACGACTGGAACGCGTCGATGGCCAACGGTGAGTTCGCCGCGATGCTGTGCCCGCCGTGGATGCTCGGCATCATCTCGGGCAACGCGCCCGAGGTCACCGGCTGGGAGATCGCGAACGCGTTCCCGAACGGCGGCGGCAACTGGGGCGGCTCGTACCTGACCGTTCCGGCCAACGGCAAGAACGTCGACGAGGCTCTCAAGCTCGCCGACTGGCTGACCGCTCCGGAGCAGCAGGAGAAGACGTTCGTCAACGTCGGCGCCTACCCGAGCGCACTCGACGCGCAGAGCGCTTCGTCGATCACCGACTCGAAGAACGAGTACTTCGCCGACGCGCCGACCGGCACCATCTTCGCGGACCGCTCCGCGGCGATCACGGTCACCCCGTACAAGAGCGCGGACTACTTCAAGTACAACACGGCTCTCCAGGACGCCATCACCCGCGTCTTCGACGGCACCCAGGACGCCCAGGCGTCGTGGGACGCGTACGTCGCCGAGGTCGAGGCCTTCTGATAGGCCGACACTGACGATCCGGTCCGCTCTCGCGGACCAGGTCTGACAGCAGAAGCGGAGTGCGTGCGGGTCCCCCCGGCCCGCGCGCACTCCGCCTCCACGCCCACCCCTCGACACCCGAATCGGAGCCACCGGTGACCACGACCGCCACCCGTACGACGGCATCCGGGCCGGCCGATCGGCCCGATCCGGAGCGCCAGCCGCGCGTCCTCTCCTTCTCCCACCGCCTCAGCCGCTGGGACCTGAAGCTCTCCCCGTACCTCTACATCTCGCCGTTCTTCATCCTGTTCGCGATCGTGGGCCTCTTCCCGATCGTCTACACGGCGGTGATCTCGTTCCAGGAGTGGGACCTCGTCCGCAACTCCGGCACCTTCGTCGGATTGGACCAGTACGTCTGGATCCTGTCGCAGGCCGACTTCTGGATCGCCCTGCGCAACACCTTCAGCATCTTCCTGCTCTCGTCGGTGCCGCAGCTCATCCTGGCGCTGTTCATCGCGGCGATGCTCGACAAGAACATCCGGTCCAAGACCTTCTGGCGGATGAGCGTCCTGCTCCCGTACGTCATGGCCCCGGTCGCCGTCGCGCTGATCTTCAGCAACCTCTTCGGCGACAACCACGGACTCGTGAACAACGTGCTCACGAACCTCGGCCTCAACCCGATCGCGTGGCACAAGGATCCGTTCTGGAGCCACATCGCCATCGCCACGATGGTCAACTTCCGCTGGACCGGCTACAACGCCCTCATCCTCCTCGCCGCCATGCAGGCCGTGCCGCGCGAGTACTACGAGGCGGCGACCGTCGACGGCGCGAACGCCTTCCGCCAGTTCTGGAGCATCACGCTCCCGTCGCTGAAGCCCACCCTGATCTTCGTCATCATCACGTCGACGATCGGCGGCCTGCAGATCTTCGACGAGCCGCGCATGTTCGACCAGACCGGCCGCGGCGGTGCCGCCGGCCAGTGGCTCACGATCACGCTGTACCTGTACAACATCGGCTGGGGCGAGTTCAACTTCGGCCGCGCCGCCGCCCTGGCGTGGATCCTCTTCATCATCATCCTGGCGATCGGCCTCATCAACCTCGCCATCACCCGTGCCCTCGTACGCGACGAGGGCGGACGCGGGGTCATCCAGCGCCGCCGGCGCGGCCGGAAGGGAGCCCAGCAGTGAGCGCCATCAGCACCCCGCCCCTCGCGGTCGTCGAGGAGAACCTGCCCAACGCCCGCCGGAGCCGGCGGACCACGAAGATCCGCGGCGTGCGCGCCGGGGTCTGGGTCTACGTCGGTCTCGGAGTCGTCGTCGTCTCGGCGCTCTTCCCCTACTACTGGTCGTTCCTGATCGGCTCGGGCGACGCCTCGACCATCAACAACCCGAACATGTCGTGGCTGCCCGGCGGCAACTTCATCGACAACGCCCTGAAGGTCATCAACGACCCTGCCGTGAACTTCTGGCAGGCGCTGTGGAACTCGATCTTCAGCTCGACCGTGATCGCGGCATCCGTCGTCCTGTTCTCGACCCTTGCCGGCTGGGCGTTCGCGAAGCTCCGCTTCCCGGGCGGCAAGTGGCTGCTGGCCTTCGTGGTCGCGACCATGGCGGTGCCGATGCAGCTCGGCGTCGTGCCCCTCTACCTGCTCTTCTCCGACCTGGGCTGGACCGGGCAGATCGGCGCCATCATCATCCCCGCGCTCACCAGCGCGTTCGGGGTGTTCTGGATGACGCAGTATCTGTCGCAGACCGTGCCGGACGAGCTGATCGAGGCGGCACGGGTGGACGGGGCCAACATGCTCCGCACGTTCTGGACGGTCGGCGTGCCCGCCGCGCGCCCCGCCGCCGCGATGCTGTTCCTCTTCACCTTCGTCGGCGCGTGGAACCAGTTCTTCTGGCCCTTCATCGTGCTCGACCGGCAGAGCCCCACGCTCCCGGTGGCGCTCTCGCTCCTGCAGTCGAACTACTTCGTCGACTACTCGGTCGTGCTCGCCGGCGTGCTCCTCGCCACCATTCCGCTCCTCATCGTCTTCGCCTTCACGGGCCGGCAGCTGGTGAGCGGCATCATGGCCGGCGCCGTCAAGGGCTAGACCCTTTCCGTTCCCCACACCCTTCGGCATCCTGACACCGACGTTCCCCGAGAGGATCATTGACCTCATGACGACCGCGATCCCTCGCGCCTTCCCCCAGGACTTCCTGTTCGGCGCCGCGACCGCCGCCTTCCAGATCGAGGGCGCCGCCCACGAAGACGGCCGCCGCGACTCGATCTGGGATGCGTTCTGCCGCGTGCCGGGCGCCGTCACCAACGCCGACAACGGCGACGTGGCGTGCGACCACTACCACCGCTATGGCGATGATGTGGCGCTGATGAAGGAGCTGGGCCTGCAGACGTACCGCTTCTCGACGTCGTGGTCGCGAGTGCGGCCCGACGGCGGGGCGGTCAACCTCAAGGGCCTCGACTTCTACAAGCGACTGGTCGACGAGCTGCTCGGGGCCGACATCCTCCCCTGGCTGACGCTGTACCACTGGGACCTGCCGCAGGCGCTGCAGGAGAGGGGCGGCTGGGCGAACCGCGACACCGCGGACCTCTTCACCGAGTACGCGCTGACGATGCACGACGCCCTGGGCGACCGGGTCAACGTGTGGACGACGCTCAACGAGCCGTGGTGCTCGTCGTTCCTCAGCTATACCGCGGGCATCCACGCGCCGGGCCACTACAGCGTCGAGGAGGGCGTGCTCGCCGCGCACCACCTGCTGCTCGGCCACGGCCAGGCCGTGCGCGAGCTGCGCTCTCGCGACGAGTCGCTCAAGCTCGGCATCACGCTGAACCTCACGGTCGCCGAGCCGGTCGACGAGAACGACCCCGCCGACGTCGACGCGGCGCGCCGCATCGACGGCCAGTTCAACCGCTGGTTCCTCGACCCGATCTTCCGTGCGCAGTACCCCGCCGACATCGTTCACGACATCCGGACGGTGGATGCTGCGGCCATCGCCGCGTGGGAGACCGCTGTGCGCCCGGGTGACCTCGAGACCATCGCGACGCCCATCGACACCCTCGGTGTGAACTACTACCACGGCGAGTACGTGGGCGGCCACGAGCCGGTGAACCCGCCGATCGGCGGCGACGCGCCGACCGACCGCCCCGCGCGTTCGCCGTACCCCTCGCACGAGGGCATCTACTGGCATGAGCGCGGTCTTCCCCGGACGCCCATGCAGTGGGAGGTGCAGCCCGAGGGGCTGACCACGCTCCTCGAGCGGGTGTGGGACGAGTACGCGCAGCAGGCCGGCACCGTGCTCTACGTCACCGAGAACGGCGCCGCCTACGACGACGAGCTCGTCGTCGAGGGCGAGGCGAAGGCCGTGCACGACGCCGACCGCGTCGAGTTCCTCCGTGGGCACCTGGGTGCGATCCTCGACGCGGCCGAGGCCGGCGTCGACGTGCGCGGATACTTCTACTGGTCGCTCCTCGACAACTTCGAGTGGGCGTGGGGCTACGAGAAGCGGTTCGGGATCGTGCGGGTGGACTACGACACCCAGGAGCGCACGCCCAAGGACAGCGCGCTCGAGTACCGCCGCATCATCGGTGCTCGGGCGATCGACCTGGAGTCAGCGCGCGCGGCGACCGTCGCGTCGTAGCACTGCGCCGCGCGGTGTCGTGGCGCAGTAGCATCCGGGAAGGAGGGGACAGGAATGAGCACCGACGCCATGCGGCATACCCAGCGGGGAGCCGGCAGCGCACACGCCGTGACGATCGAAGAGGTCGCCGCCGCGGCGGGGGTCTCCCGCTCGACGGTCTCCCGCGTCGTGAACGGCTCGACCGCGGTGAGTCCCGAAGCCCTGGAGTCGGTGACGCGCGCGATCAGCGAGCTCAACTACGTCCCCAACCGCGCTGCGCGGTCACTGGCGAGCCAGAAGACGCACGCGATCGCGCTGATCGTCCCCGAGGACACCACCCGGTTCTTCGGCGACCCGTTCTTCGCGGCGATCGTGTCGGGCATCAACTCGCGCCTCAGCCGCTCGGACTACGTGCTCAACCTCTTCATCGCGAGCGACGACCCGGGCGACAAGACGACGAGCTACGTGCGCTCGGGTGCGGTGGACGGTGCGATCGTGGTCTCGCACCACACCAGCGACACCTTCATCGACCGCATCGCGAGTGTCGTGCCCGTCGTCTACGGCGGCCGCCCGGTGCGCGAGCGCGACCGTGACTACTACGTCGACGTCGACAACGTCCGCGGGGCGTACGACGCCACGGTCTACCTGATCGAGAGCGGCCGCCGCCGCATCGCGACGGTCACCGGCCCGCGCGACATGCCCGCCGGCGTCGACCGGCTGCAGGGGTATCGCGACGCGCTCGCCGCGTGGGACCTCGACGAGATCGCCGTCGAGGACGGAAACTTCACCGCGGACGGCGGTGCCGACGCGATGCGCCGCGTCCTCGCGACCGGCGCCCAGCCCGACGCGGTGTTCGTCGCCAGCGACCTCATGGCGCGCGGCGTGCTGACGGTGCTGACGGCCGCGGGACTCCGCGTCCCCGAGGACGTCGCGATCATCGGCTTCGACGACTCCCCGGTGGCCACCTCCGTCATCCCGCAGCTGACGACGATGCGCCAGCCGTCGTTCGCGCAGGGCGAGCGCATGGCCACGGTGCTGGTCGACCTCCTCGCGGGGCGGCATCCGCGTCACGTCACGATCCTCGAGACCGAGCTCGTCATCCGCGAATCCGTCTGACCCGTCGCGTCACCTGTCCCGCGTCGGCTGCTCACCTGTCACAAGATGTCGACGCAGCCGGCGCTTTGTGACAGCTGAGCGTCGATGACTCCGAGCCCTGACTGCTCGCCTGTCACGAGTTGCTGTCCGAGCCGACAGTTCGCGACAGGTGAGCAGAGATGGGGCCTTCGGGGCGCCGGTCAGCCGCGGCCGGGCACCGTCGCGTGCAGCAGGTTGCGCCAGGGGTCGTCGAAGGCCACGGTGCGGCCGTCGTCGCGCACCTCGAGGCCGTGGTGGCGCAGGCGCTCGGCGAGCTCGCCCAGCGAGTCGGCGTCGGGCAGGGCCAGGTCGACGCGGCCGAGGCCGAGCGCCGGCATCCGCGGTCCGGCGCCGCGCGAGTTCCAGACGTTCATCGCCATGTGGTGGTGGTAGCCGCCGGCGCTCACGAACAGCGCCTGGTTGCCGAGCTCCGCGGTCTGGTCGAAGCCGAGCGCGTCGACGTAGAAGGCACGGGCGCTCGCGACATCGCCGACCGACAGGTGCACATGACCGACGGATGCTGCGTCCTGCCCGGTCCCGCCGCTCGCGGCCCGCTCTGTCAGGTGCTCACGGAGGAAGCCGTTGGGGTCGAGGTACAGGGTCGCCATCTCGACGCTGCCGTGGGTCCATGACCACTCGGTCCGGGCCCGATCCCAGTACAGCTCGATGCCGTTGCCCTCGGGATCGGTGAGGTAGAACGCCTGGCTCACGAGGTGGTCCGCCGAGCCGGTGAAGGTCTGCGGCGCGCGCTGCGCGACGCTGTAGAGCGCGGCCGCGAGGGCCTCCTGCGTCTCGAAGAGGATCGCCGTGTGGAAGAGCCCCGCGGCGCCGGGTGCAGCGTGGCGCAGGGCGGGCTCATGCTTCAGGATGACGACCGGCCGGCCCGCGCGCCCGAGCACGACCTCGTCGCCCTCGGCCGACAGCACCTGGAGGGTGATGACGTCGCGGTAGAACGCGGTCATGCCGTCGAGGTCGCCGACGAGGAGCGTGACGGCGCCCATCGAAGTGGCGGCGTCGAGGCGGTCGGGGTGCACGATCTCATTCACATGTAGCTACAACCATTTGCCCGCAGCATCCATTCCCCTCATCCGTGCTCGGACGAAGAAGGGGGACGGATGCTGTGGCCCGGGCGCCTACTTGACCTGCGAGTCCTGCGGGTCGCCGCCGAGCTGGCCGACGGCGGGGAGCGGGCCGCCGTCGTCGGCGCCGGTCTTGCGCCAGCGGGCGATCGCGTTGCCGAGGTGGTAGATCAGCAGGGCCGCGGCCGCGCCGATGACGATCGCGCCGAGCTGGAAGTCGCCCCACACCATGGTGAAGCCGGCGATCGCGATCACGAGCGAGACCGCGGCGGTGTACTGGTTCACCGGGCGCGAGAAGTCCACGCGGTTGTCGACCCAGATCTTGATACCGATGATGCCGATGAGGCCGTAGAGCGCGGTGGTGACGCCGCCGAGCACGCCGGCGGGGATCGAGTTGAACACCGCGCCGACCACCGGCGACAGCGACAGCAGGATCGCGAAGACGCCCGCGACCCAGTACGCGGCCGTCGAGTACACGCGGGTCGCCGCCATGACGCCGATGTTCTCGCCGTACGTCGTCGTTCCCGAACCGCCGAAGGTGCCCGCGAGCACAGTGGCGGCACCGTCGGCGATGAGCGCGCGGCCGGTGTACTGGTTGACCGACGACTCGGTCATGGTCGCGACGCCGCGCACGTGCCCGACGTTCTCGGCGATGAGCACGAGCACGACCGGGAGGAACATGGCGATGACGCTCCAGGTGCCGGGGCTGCCGAACGTCGGGAACTGGAAGGTCGGCAGGCCCACCCACTGCCCGTTCGCGACGAGCTCGTTCACCTGCGTGAAGTCCACCTCGCCGCGCAGCAGCGCCACGATGTAGCCGACGATCACGCCGAGGAAGATCGAGATGCGCCCGAGGAAGCCGCGGAACAGCACGCTGCCGAGGATCACCGCGGCGAGCGTGATGGTCGCGGTGATCGGCGCCTGCTGGAAGTTCTGCCACGCGACCGGCGCGAGGTTGAAGCCGATGAGCGCGACGATGGCGCCGGCGACGACCGGCGGCATGAGCTTCTCGATCCAGCCGAGTCCTGCGAACTGCACGATGAAGCCGACGACGGCCAGCAGCACGCCGACGGCGACGATGCCGGCGAGGGCCGAGCCCATCCCCTGCGAAGCGGTGGCGGCGGTGACGGGGGCGATGAAGGCGAACGACGAGCCGAGGTAGCTGGGAAGGCGGTTCTTCGTGATGAGGAGGAACAGCAGCGTTCCGATGCCCGAGAAGAGGAGCGTCGTCGAGACCGGGAAGCCCGTCAGCACGGGCACCAGGAACGTGGCGCCGAACATCGCGATGACGTGCTGGGCGCCGATCGCGACCGTCGCGGGCCAGTTCAGCCGCTCGTCGGGCTTCACCACCTTCCCGGGTTCGACGGTCCGGCCGTTGCCGTGAATGGTCCACAAAGGCATGCGCGCTCCTTGCGCTCGGGTGATGGTGCGAGGATCACCCTAGCGAGCGGTGCGCGCGAGTTGCCTCGGCCACGCGGCATCCGAGAGGCTGGACGGATTCCGGCTCGCACCCGGACCTTCGATGCGAACCGACGGAGAGATGTGACTGACCCAGCGACCCTGCCGACACCGCCCGCGCTCGAGTTCCGAGGACTCCACAAGCGCTTCGGCGAGAAGGTGGCCGTGGCCGACATCAGCCTGCGCGTGCCGGCGGGATCGTTCTACGGGCTGGTCGGTCCGAACGGCGCCGGCAAGACCACGACCCTGTCGATGGCGACCGGGCTCCTCATGCCGGACGCGGGTCAGGCGCTCGTGCACGGCGTCGACGTGTGGCGCGAGCCCGTGAAGGCGAAGGCGATGGTCGGGAACCTCGCCGACGGCGTCAAGCTGTTCGACCGCCTCACCGGCGGGCAGCTCGTCACCTACAACGGGCTGCTGTTCGGTCTGCCGCACGACGAGATCGCCCAGCGCACGGCCGACCTGCTCTCCCTCATGGACATGACGGATGCCGCGGGCACGATGGTCGTCGACTACTCGGCGGGCATGACCAAGAAGATCGCGCTGGCGTGCGCCCTGGTCCACGCGCCGCGGCTGCTCGTGCTCGACGAGCCCTTCGAGTCGGTCGACCCGGTGTCGGCGGCGAACATCGAGGACATCCTCGCCGGCTATGTGGCCGGCGGCGGCACGGTCATCGTCTCGAGTCACTCGATGGACCTCGTCCAGCGCATGTGCGACCACGTCGCGATCGTCGCGGCGGGCCGCCTGCTCGTCGCGGGCACCGTCGACGACGTGCGGGCGGGGGAGTCCCTGCAGGACCGCTTCGTCGAGCTCGTCGGAGGCCGCCGCCACACGGAAGGGCCGGAATGGTTGCGACGCTCCTGAGGCTGCGGTTCCGGGTCCTCGGCAACCAGCTCGCGCGCAGCCCGTGGCAGCTGGTGGGGTTCATCCTCGGTGCCCTCTACGGTGCGCTGCTCCTCGTGGGCATCGTCGCCGGCCTCGTGGTGCTGGGATTCACCGACGTGCGGCTCGCCAGCATCGTCATCGTGGGTGCCGGGTCACTGGTGACGCTGGGCTGGGCCCTCATCCCTCTCGTGGCGTTCGGCGTCGACACGACGCTCGACCCGGACCGACTCGTCGTGTTCCCGATGACGACCTCGCGGATGATGGTCGCGCTCACCCTCGCCGCGGTCTGCGGCATCCCGGGCATCATCACGTCGGCAGCTGCGCTCGCGACGATCGCGACGTGGGCACACTGGCCCGCGGCGCTCGTCGCCTGGCTGGTGAGCACGCCACTGGCGGTGCTCACGGCGGTGGTCGCCTCACGCGCTGTCGCGACGATCGCCTCCGGCTTCGGGGGAGGCCGGCGCTTCCGCGAGGTCGCCGGCATCCTCATCTTCATCCCGCTCATCCTGGCGGGGCCGATCATCGCCGGGCTCGCCAACGGGGTCACCGTGAACGCGGACACCATCGCCGAGCTCGTGCCGCTGCTCGGCTGGACGCCGCTCGGCGCCGCATGGGCCGTACCGGCCGACGCGGCCGCCGGCGATCTGGCCGCGGCCGCGGCGAAGCTGCTCATCGCGCTCGCCACCCTCGCGGCGCTGTGGCTGCTGTGGCGCGCCTCGCTCGCCCGCTCCCTCGTGCGGCCCCGGCTCTCGTCGGCCGCCGCCGTGCGGGCCGGGTCGATCGGATGGTTCAGCCGCGTGCCGACCGGTGCCGCGGGCGCGGTCTTCGCGCGGGCGCTGACGTACTGGACGCGCGACCCGCGGTATCTCCGCCAGCTCATCGCCGTGCCGCTGGTGCCGGTGCTGCTGTGGTTCTACGCCCGCGACGGCGACCCGTTCGTGGCGCTGGCGTTCTCGGCGCCGATCATCGCGTTCATCATCGGCATCGTGGTGTACGCCGACATCTCGTACGACGGCACGGCGTTCGGCAACGAGGTCGCGACGGGAGCGCGCGGTCGCGCGGACCGGCTCGGGCGCATCCTCGCCGCCGCCGCGGTCGCGGTGCCGCTGGTGCTGCTCGCGGCGATCCTGCCGTTCGCGTTCGCGGGCGACTGGACGCAGTTCCCCGGCATCCTCGGCATGGCGCTCGGGATCCTCTTCACGTGCTACGGAGTCTGCGCCGTCACGTCGGCCCAGCTCGTGGTGCCGGTTCCGGGCTCGGGCGACAATCCGTTCAAGCGCGTTCCCGGCACGACGTTCCTGCAGGGCATGGCGTTCTTCGGCATCTGGCTGGTCGCGCTCGCGCTCTCGGCGCCCGCGATCATCGCGGGTCTCATCGGGTACTTCACGCAGAACCCGACCCTGAGCTGGATCGCGTTCGTCATCGGGATCGTGGGCGGCACCGCGGTGCTCGTCGCCGGCATCCTCATCGGCGGCACGATGCTCGACCGCACCGGACCGGTGCTGCTCGCTCGCTTGAAGGCGATGAAGAACGCGTGATCGCGGATGCCGCGCCGCGGCGTCAGGCGGCGGTGAGGCGCTCGAGCAGCTCGCGGTAGCGGGCGGTGGTGCGGTCGATGATGTCCGCCGGGAGTGCGGGCGGCTCCCCCTCGCGCGGGGCGGCCCAGTTCGCCGCCAGCCAGTCGCGCACGATCTGCTTGTCGAAGCTCGCCATGCGCTCGTCGGGGGTGGTGCCGGACGCCCAGGCCGCAGCATCCCAGTATCGTGACGAGTCGCTCGTGAGCACCTCGTCGGCGATCGTGAGCACGCCGTTGCCGTCGAGGCCGAACTCGAACTTCGTGTCGGCGAGGATCACGCCGTGCGCCTCGGCCGTCGCGGCCGCGCGCGCGTAGATCTCGAGCGAGAGGTCGCGCAGCTCGGCCGCGCGCTCGGCGCCGACGAGCTCGACGGTGCGCTCGTAGGAGATGTTCTCGTCGTGTTCGCCGAGCGGCGCCTTGTAGGCGGGGGTGTAGATCGGCTCGGGCAGCCGGTCGCCGTTCGACAGCCCCTCGGGGAGTGCGATGCCGCACACCGTGCCGTTCTCGCGGTACTCGGCCCAGCCCGATCCTGTGAGGTACCCGCGCACGACGCACTCGATCGGCAGCATGTCGAGGCTCTTCACGACCATCGCCCGCCCGGTGACGGCCTCCGGGATCAGGCTCTTCAGGTCGTCGGCCGTATTGGCCTCGCCGTCGGCCCCGAGCGTGAGCTCGTGCGAGGCGGCGAGATGGTTCGGGATGCTGCGACCCCCGTCCGCACCCGCGAGCCGGTCGAACCACCAGAGGCTGAGGGTGGTGAGCAGCTCGCCCTTGCCCGGAATGCCCGGCGAGAGCACGTGGTCGAACGCGCTGACGCGGTCGCTCGCGACGACCAGCATGCGCTCGGGCGTCGCCCCCTCGGGCGTGTCCGCCGGAACGTAGAGGTCGCGGACCTTGCCGGAGTAGGCGTGGCGCCAGCCGGGGAGCTCGGTCGTGGGGGTGGGGATAGCCGTCACCCGTCCATTATCCCGGGTGACTCCGGCGGGTTTCGGGGCGAGGTCGCATCTGGGCGGACGGGCTCACGGCGTGATCTCGTCGACGTGCGCGAACGCCTCGGCGACGAGCGCGGGCCAGCGGTCGGCAGCATCCGTCCCGGCAGTCGCCCACTCGCGCATCGGCCGGCCGCGCATGACGGCGGGCGCGGCCTCGCCCGCCTCGGCCAGCTCGCCGACGCGGCGCTCGGGCAGCTTCACCATCAGTGCGCCCTCGAAGGTGACGAAGGCGAACACCTTGCCGCGGACGTTGAGCCCCTCGGAACCGAACATCGCGCCGAGCGAGACGTCGGGCCGGGCCGTCCATTCCGCGACGATCGGGTCGAAGATCGCGTACGACTCGGGGAACTTCTCCCTGCGCGCGGCGCCCTTGTCTGCCATGACCCTCACCGTACGACGCCCCACGGACAGAGCGCGAGGGGTGCATCGGGCGACGAAGAAGCGTATAGTCCACGTGGACTAATCGAACTGGAGTAGATCGTGACCGACCCCGTCGCCCGCCTGACCCCGCTCGGGGTGGCCGTGCTCGCGCTGCTGAGCGAGGGCGACATGCACCCGTACGAGATGATCCGGCTGATGCACTTCCGCCGTGACGACCGGCTCGTCACGATCACGAACGGCACGGTGTACCACACGGTCGGACGGCTCGAACGGGCGGGACTGATCGCCGAGGTCGGCGTCGACCGCGACGGCAACCGCCCCGAGCGCACCACCTATACGCAGACGGATGCCGGCGCCGCCGCGGTGCTCGAATGGGTGCGCCGCGAGCTGCCGCGCGTGGACCGCCCGGCGGAGTTCCGCGTCGCGCTCGCCGAGGTGCACGGACTGGATCGCGACGAGGCGATCGAGCTGCTCCACGTTCGACGCGACGCGCTCGCCGCGTCGCTCGGGTCCCTCGAGGACGGCCAGCGTCACGCCCTGGAGAAGGGCGTGCCCGCGCAGTACCTCATCGAGATCGACCGCGAGCTCGCGCTCCTGCGCGCGGAGCTCGAGTGGATGGACGCGGTGCTCCCGCGCATCGCCGATCCCGACTTCGCCTGGGGTCCCACGCCGACCCCTTCGGAACGCTATCTCGCCCAGAGAAAGGCAGCACGACAGTGACCACCCCCCAAACGCCGGAGTCCCGCCCCACGGCGGGCGCGGCATCCACTACCGATCGGGTCGCCGGCCCGATCACCGGTGCCTACGCGGTGGGGCACAAGCCCCGCAGCCCGTGGCCCGCCCTCTGGGCGCTGGTCATCGGCTTCTTCATGATCCTCGTCGACACGACGATCGTCTCGGTCGCGAACCCCGCCATCAAGGCGGCGCTCGACCCCGACACCAACAACCTCGACAACGTCGTTTGGGTCACCTCGGCCTACCTGCTCGCCTACGCCGTGCCGCTGCTGATCACCGGCCGTCTCGGCGACCGGTTCGGGCCGAAGAACATCTACCTGATCGGACTGACGGTCTTCACCCTCGCGTCGCTGTGGTGCGGTCTGTCGGGAACGCTCGAGATGCTCATCATCGCCCGCGCGGTGCAGGGCCTCGGCGCCGCGCTCATGACCCCGCAGACGATGGCCGTCATCACGCGCACCTTCCCGCCGAACCGCCGCGGCGCGGCGATGGGTCTGTGGGGCGCCACCGCCGGTGTCGCCACCCTCGTCGGGCCGCTGGCCGGCGGCCTGCTCGTCGACGGCTTCGGGTGGGAGTGGATCTTCTTCATCAACATCCCGGTCGGCGTCATCGCGTTCGTGCTCGCGTGGATCCTCGTGCCCAAGCTCGAGACGCACCCGCACCGGTTCGACATCGTCGGCGTGCTGCTCAGCGCCCTCGGCCTGTTCCTGATCGTCTTCGGCCTGCAGGAGGGCGAGAAGTACGACTGGGCGCCGTGGGTGTGGGCGATGATCACGGGCGGCGTCGCCGTCATGGCGCTCTTCATCTGGACGCAGGCGCGCACCAAGAACGAGCCGCTCGTGCCGCTGCCGCTCTTCCGGGACCGCAACTTCTCGGTGTCGAACCTCGGCATCGCCATCGTCGGATTCACCGTGACGAGCATGTCGCTGCCGCTGATGTTCTTCATCCAGCTCGCGCGCGGCCTCACGCCGACCGAGTCGGCGCTGCTGCTCATCCCGATGGCCGTGCTCTCGGGCGTCGGCGCACCGTTCGCCGGCCGCCTCCTCGACCGCACCGACCCGCGGTTCCTGCTGGTGCCCGGCCTGCTCATGGTCGCGGGGTCGCTGTTCTGGTACTCGTCGCTCATGAACGTCGACACCCCGATCTGGATGTTCCTGCTCCCGTCGGCGCTCATGGGCATCGGCAACGCCGGCATGTGGGGGCCGCTCGCGACGACCGCCACGCGCAACCTGCCTCCCCGACAGGCCGGTGCCGGCGCGGGCATCTACAACACCACCCGCACGATCGGCTCGGTGATCGGCTCGGCATCGATCGCGGCCTTCATGCAGGCCCGGCTCGAGGCGAACCTTCCCGGCGCGTCTGACGCCTCGGGCGGGTTCGGCGAAGGCACGCTGCCGCCCTTCGTCGTCGACGGCTTCTCGCAGGCCATGGCGCAGGCGATCCTGCTGCCGGCTGCGGTGATGCTCGTCGGCGTCGTCGTGGTGCTGTTCTTGCGTCGGCCGAAGGCGACGTCGACCGAGGATTGGCAGGCCGCGAACGCGGCTGCCGCATCCGAGTAACGCCGTTCGAGGAGCTTGTCAAGAGGTTGGTGGGCGGCGCCCCAGCCGCCCACCATGGTCACATGACCGGACTCGCAGTGATCCTGCTCATCGTCGGAATCGTCCTGCTCCTGCTGGGCGTGTTCATCGAAGCGGCCAAGTTCCTGCTCTGGATCGGCCTCGTCATCATCATCATCGCCGTGATCGCGTGGCTGATGCGCTTCATTCGTCGTCAGACCTGATTTCCCCAGCTCAGGTCGCGCGGCGCCCGCAGGGTCCTCCCCGATCCCGGGCGTCGACAGGACGCCGGCCCGCATGTCCCCCAGCACGCGGCGCCGGCGTCCTTCTTTTGTCTTGCCGTGGTTTAGCGCCGGCCGCGGCCGCGCTCGTGTGCCCAGATCGCGAGCTCGACGCGGTTGCGGGCACCGAGCTTGGTCATGATGCTCGCGAGGTGCGTCTTCACGGTGCTGAGCGACACGTGCAGCTCGTCACCGATCTCGCTGTTTCCGAGGCCGCGGGCGACGCCGGCGAGCACCGCCTCCTCCCGGTCGGTGAGAGGACTCGAGGGCTGTGCCGCCGGTTCGGGAGTCCCGCCCGCGAAGGCCTCGATCAGGCGCACCGTCACGTTCGGGTCGATGAGCGCATCGCCGCGGGCGGCCGCACGCACGGCCTCGGCGAGCAGCACCGCTCCGGCGTCCTTGAGGAGGAATCCGCGCGCACCCGAGCGAAGCGCCTCATAGACGTACTCGTCGAGGTCGAACGTCGTGATCACCACGACGGGGACCGGGTCGGCGACGTCCGCGCCGGCGAGGGCACGAGTCGCCGCGAGCCCGTCCATCACCGGCATGCGGATGTCGAGCAGGCACACGTCGGGTCGCAGGCTCCGCGCGAGCGCGACCGCCTCGGCGCCGTCGGCGGCCTCGCCGACCACCTCGATGTCGGGCTGCGCGTCGAGGATCATGCGCAGGCCCGTCCGGACGAGATCCTGGTCGTCGGCGACCAGCACGCGCACGCTCATGCGGTCCATCCTGCCCGCGGGAGGGTCGCCGCGACGATCCAGCCGCCGTCCGGCGTCGGGCCCGCATCGCACGTCCCGCCGAGCAGCGCCGCGCGCTCGCGCATGCCGGTGATCCCGTAGCCGGGAGCGGCGGATGCTGCGCCCACGCCGTCGTCGCGGACCTCGAGTCGCACGCCATCGCTGTCGACATCAACCCCCACATCGATCCGCGTCGCGCCGCGGGCATGGCGGCGGGCGTTCGTCACCGCCTCCTGGGCGATGCGGAACACCGCGGCGGCGACCGCCTGCGGCACGCTGTCGAGGTCACCGCCGAGCCGCACGGCGATCGTCGGGGCAGCAGCATCCGCCGCCAGCGAACGGATTTCGGCGAGCCCGGGAGTCGGCGCGAGCGCATCGTCGGGAGCACGCAGCACGCCCACCATCGCGCGCATCTCGCGGAGCGTCCGCGTCGCCTCGGCCTCGATCGCCTGCAGCACCTGCACCGTCGCGCCGGGATCGGTCGCCGCCACGGCGCTGCCCGCCTGGGCCTGGATCGCGATCGCCGAGACGTGGTGCGCGACGGTGTCGTGCAGGTCGCGGGCGAGCTGCTCGCGCTCGAGCAGCCGCACCTGCTCGAGTTCGCGGCTGCGCGCGCGTCGCCGCCACCGCACGGCGAGCCCGAGTGTGCTGGTCGTCACCGCCACCGCCACGCCTCCGATGACGTCGGCGACCTGGGGCGGGGTCGGGAGGAAGGTGAGCAGCATCCCGATCACCACCAGCGAGCCGCCGGCGACCATCGCGCGCCCGGAACCCCACCGGAACACCGCGTACAGCAGGATCAGGAAGTACGCCGTCGTGTACAGCTGCGGGTCGCCTGCCGTTGCGAGGCCCACGGCCGTGCCGACCGCGAAGGCGATCGCGAGCATCGTGAACGGGCGTGACCGGCGCCACAGCAGCGTGGGGGCGAGCGCGGTGAGCACGACGGCCCACAGCCAGCGCCACGGCACGTCGGTGCGGACGGATGCCTCGACCACCGCCAGCGCCGGGATCACACCGACGAGCACCCAGTCGCGCCAGACCCGCCCAGGCGGCGCCGGAACCGCCGCGGGCGCGTCCCAGAGCGCGCGGACCGGGCTCGTCATGCCCTCATGATAGGCGGGCACCGGTAGCCGCCATCGGGGCGCCGCTGCGGCGGCGTCCGGCGCGAGCGCGCCGCCGGATGACGAGCTCGGCGATCACGAGGTTGATCGCCCAACCCGCCGCCATGAGCAGGGTGTAGGCCACGGGGGCAGGCGCGCCGGCGAGCAGCGTATAGGGGAGGAACACGAGCACCTGCGTGCCGGCGCCCATGCCGATCGCGTAGGCGCGCGTCATCCAGGCGCTGTGGGTGCGCACGTCGCCGCGCCGGATCGCGACGAACGCGAACACGATGGCGGCGGCCATGGTCGTGCCGAGCACGATCCGGATCGCCGGCAGGCCCGGCCCCGTGACGGTGGAGGGGATGTCGTAGAACACGGTCATCCACAGCGCGGAGAGCGCCGACACCAGGCCCGCGGGCGCGACGACGCGCCCGGCGATGCGGTGCCAGCGCCGCCGCCGCAGCGATGGGGCGAACTGCAGCGCGCCGAGCACGAGGAACAGGCTCGATCCGATGATGTGCGCCACGACGGGGACGGGCGAGTCGAAGAACCGGGCGTTCTCCGCGGTGACCGCGGCCCCGGTGGTCAGCTGCGTCAGCCGGGCGGACCCGGCCACGATCGGCACGAGGCTCAGGGCGATGAGCCCGGCGGGCACGAGCCATTCAGGCCGGCGTCGGACGGCCCTCGGGCGGGCGGTGGCGGTTGTCATGCCGCCATGCTCGCGAGAACGGATGCTGCGCCGCTTCGGCCGCCCGGCTCGAACCGCCTCGTCCGATCGGCTGAGGCGCCCGGCGCGTGCGGCCCTCGCTAGCGCTCGCCGGCGCGCAGGTCGAGCACGATCTCCGCCGCGGCCGGCCCATCATCCGCCGCGCGCATCACCGCTCGATGTTCGGCGTCGACCGGTCGTGGAGACTCATCGGTGACGGCGCGCGAGCGTTCGAGATCATCGGTCTGCATCGCGTAGACGATGATCGGGCCTTCGCCGGCGTCGATGATGATCGCCGTCTCATGGTCGACGCCCTCAGCCGCGAGCGACTCGAGCGCCTCGGTGCGGCGGGGCCCGTCGACCTCACCCAGCCAGGCGACCACTCGATCGCGATGGTCGACACGAAGGCGTCGAGCAACGAGGTGGATCAGGGCTCGCGGAGGCACCCGCCGTCGGCGTTCACGCCGCCGAGGTCGATCGAGACGGTGCCCGAGGTGCCGACCGAGCCGTACACACAGCCGCCCGAGACCTCGGCGCCGAACAGCAGGCTGTCGCCCACGACGCGGGTCTCGACCTCGGCCGCTCCGGCCTTCTGAAGCGCTTCGCGCACGGCATCCTCGGTGACCGCGCCGGTCGCCTGCAGCGCCTGCAGCGCGGTCGTGGCCGCGGCCACGAGAGCCTCGTTCGCGACCTGGTGCGCCTGGTCCATCAGCTCCTTGCCGGGGGCGTCGATGTCGACGCTCGCCGAGCACCCTGACACGGCCCCGCCGACGAGCAGCAGGCCAACGGACAGGACGGATGCTGCGCCCCGGCGCATGCGTCAGAGTCCTTCGGCGACGCGCGCGGCGATGTCGGTGCGGTGCTGACCGCCCTCGAGGCCGATCGCGCCGAGCGCGCGGTAGGCGCGGTCGCGGGCCTCGACGAAGGTGGTGCCGACACCGACGACGTTGAGCACGCGGCCGCCGGTGGCGACGAGTCCGCCGTCGGTCTCCGCGGTGGCGGCGTGGGCGAGGTGCACTCCGTTGATCGACTCCGCCTCGCGCAGGTTCGTCAGCGCGCGGCCGGTGATCGGCGAGGCGGGGTAGCCCTCGCTCGCGAGCACGACGGTCACGGCGACGTCGTTGGCGAAGGCGGGCAGGGGGAGATCCTCGAGATGACCGGATGCCGCGGCCAGCAGCAGCTCCGACAGCGGGTCGACGAGCCGGGGCAGCACGACCTGGGTCTCGGGGTCGCCGAAGCGGGCGTTGAACTCGATGACCTTCACGCCGTCGTCGGTCAGGATGAGGCCGGCGTAGAGGAGTCCGATGAAGGGGGTGCCCTCAGCATCCAATTGACGGATCACGGGCTCGGCGATGTCGCGCGTGACGAGCTCCACGAACTCGCGCTCGCTGCCGAACTTGCCGTCAAGCCAGGGGAGCGGGGAGTAGGCGCCCATGCCGCCGGTGTTGGGGCCTTCGTCGCCGTCGAGCAGGCGCTTGTAGTCCTGGGCGGGGCTGAGCGGCAGTACGTGATCGCCGTCGCTGAGGAAGAAGAGCGACACCTCGGGGCCCGAGAGGAACTCCTCGACGAGTACGGCGCCCGAGGGCAGGTATTCGTCGGCGTGCGCGAGGGCGGCCTCGCGGTCGCTCGTCACGATGACGCCCTTGCCGGCGGCCAGTCCATCTGCCTTGACGACGTGCGGGGCACCGAGGTCGTCGAACGCGGCCTCGACCTCGGCGCGCGTGTGCGCGCGGACCGCGCGACCGGTCGGAACCCCGGCGGCATCCATGATCCGCTTGGCGAACGTCTTCGATCCCTCGAGCTGCGCGGCCGCCTGGCCGGGCCCGAACGCCGGGATGCCGCGCGTGCGCACCGCATCGGCGACACCCGCGACCAGCGGGGCCTCCGGGCCGATGATGACGAGGGCGATGTCGTTGTCGATCGCGAACTGGCTGACGGCCACGGGGTCGTTCTGATCGAGGGCGACCAGCTGCGCGTCCTGCCCGATCCCGGCGTTGCCGGGAGCCGCGAAGATCTCGTGCTCCGCCTCCTCCGACCGCAGCGCCAGGATGATGGCGTGCTCCCGCGCGCCCGAGCCGAGAACCAGGATCTTCACGCCTCCCAGCCTACCGGCGGCCCTCCTCGCTGTTTCGGGCCGAGGTACCCCT
This sequence comes from Microbacterium sp. NPDC056057, assembly GCF_042266945.1. Lineage (NCBI taxonomy): Bacteria > Bacillati > Actinomycetota > Actinomycetes > Micrococcales > Microbacteriaceae > Microbacterium > Microbacterium sp. NPDC056057. The sequence goes on along the minus strand of NZ_JBHJWS010000001.1, from coordinate 320,834 downwards.
CGCGCCCCGCTCCCGCGGTGTCCCGTCCCCGTCGTCGCTCCGCCCTCTCGTTGTTCCGCAGTCGGTTCGGGCGGGTGAGACGCGCGGTGACCCGCACGAAGTGACCGCGGAACGGTGGGGGTCGAGCGCCGAGGCACCCGCACACGGTTCCGCAGTCGGTTGGGGCGGGTGAGACGCGCGGTGACCCGCAGGAAGTGACTGCGGAACGGCCGGGGGGTGTGGGGCGTAGCGTGGAGGAGTGGCCCGCAAGATCTCGACCGACGACGGCCGCGCCGCCCTGAGCGCGGTCGCGGCGGCGGCGGAGGCATCCGTTCCGCCCGCCCGCACCGACAACGCGACGGCCGTGCGCTACCTGCTGCAGCTGCTGGCCGAGAAGGCTCCGGGCAACTCGGTCGAGGTGCGCGTGCCGCCGTTCGGCGCGGTGCAGGTGGTCGAGGGGCCCCGGCACACGCGCGGCACCCCGCCGAACGTCGTCGAGACGGATCCCGCGACCTGGATCGCCCTCGCGACCGGCGTGGAGCAGTGGACGGATGCTGCCACCTCGGGCCGCATCAGCGCCTCGGGAACGCGCGCCGACATCTCGGATCTCCTACCGCTGCGCCCCTGAGCGGCCTGCAACCACGACTCGTCGCCCAGCGCTGACCCCGCTGTTCCCCTGTCGCGATGTGCCGCCTCGCGCGACACTTCGTGACAGGGGAGCCTCTGGGCGTCGTGTGTTCCTGTTCGCCTGTCGCGATGTGCCGCCCGGCGCGGCACTTCGTGACGGCGGAGCCTCTGGGCGTCGTGTGTTCCTGTTCGCCTGTCGCGATGTGCCGCCCGGCGCGACACTTCGTGACAGGGGAGCCTCTGGGCGTCGTGTGTTCCTGTTCGCCTGTCGCGATGTGCCGCCCGGCGCGACACTTCGTGACAGGGGAGCCGCCGGTCGGGTTGCAGCGGTGCGGGTCAGCGCCGGGGCATGACCACCGGTGTGCCCGATACCGGGTGCGGGAAGACGTCGACCCGCTGCCCGTAGACCTCCTCGATCGCGGCCGCCGTCAGCACCTCGGACGGCGCGCCCGAGGCGACGACGCGACCCCGCGAGAGCAGTGTCACGCGGTCGGAGACGCCGAGCGCCGCGTTGAGGTCGTGCAGCACTACGGCCACCGCCGCGCCCTCGCGCGCACGACCCCGCGCGATGCGCAGCACGTCCTCCTGGTGCTTGAGGTCGAGCGCCGCGGTGGGCTCGTCGAGCAGCAGCACGTCGCACGCCTGTGCGAGCACGCGCGCCAGCGCGGCCCGCGCGCGCTCGCCGCCCGACAGCGACGTGATGCCGCGCCCGGCGAGCGGCACGAGGTCGGTGACCTCGAGCGCCCGCGCGACCGCGGCGTCGTCATCGTCCTCGGCGGGTGTGCGCGCCCACGGCGCGCGGCCCATGCGCACGACCTGCTCCACGGTGAACGGGAACGACACGGCGTTCTGCTGCAGCAGCACCGCGCGCTGCTGCGCGAGAAGGCGAGGACGGATGCTGCCCAGCAGCGTCCCGTCGAGGCTCACGTCGCCGGCGTCCGGGGTGACATCGCCCGCGAGCACCCCGAACAGCGTCGACTTGCCCGCGCCGTTCGGACCGACGAGGGCGTGGAGCTCACCCGCGCGGACGTCGATCCCCGCGTCCACGAGCACCGGCCGCGCGGCGCCGTGCGGCGTCACGGTCACGTCTCGGGCGCTGAGCCGCACGGCCCCGGCGCCGGTCTCGACCCCGCGGGCCGCAGCATCCGTTGTCGTGCTCATCCCCAGCCCCCCGCCTTGCGGCGCGTGCGCAGCAGCAGCCACAGGAAGAACGGGCCGCCCACGAGCGACGTGATCATGCCGATCGGCAGGTCGGCGAGCGGCACGGCGGTGCGGGCGATGAGGTCGGCGACCGCGAGGAGCAGCGCGCCGCCGAGGGCGCTCGTGACCATGAGCGGCAGGTGCGCGGGCCCGATGGCCATGCGCATGAGGTGGGGGACGACGAGGCCGACGAAGCCGATGATCCCGGCGAACGCGACCGCCGCGCACACGAGCAGCGCCACCATGACGATGACGACGATCCGCAGCAGCTCCACGCGCACGCCGAGGTGACGCGCGGTGCGCTCGCCGAGGGCGAAGAGGTCGAGGCGGTGCGCGACGAACACCGCCGCGGCCACGCCGATCACCACGAGGGGCGAGACGATCGCGATGTTCTGCCACAGCGCGCCGTTGAGGCTGCCGAGCTGCCAGAACACGATCTGCTCGCGCGTCGAGGTCGTGCCGAGGAACGTCAGGAACGCGAGGCCTGCACCGGCGATGGCGTTGATCGCGATGCCGGTGAGCAGCAGTGTCACGACCTCGGTGCGACCGCCCGAGCGGCTGATGAGGTACACCGAGAACACCGCGATGAGGCCGCCGACGAACGCGAAGGCGGGGGTCGTCCACATGCCGAACACCGCGAGGCCGAACGTGAGGCTCGCGGCCGCCCCGAACGCCGCACCCGACGAGACGCCGACGACGGCCGCGTCGGCGAGCGGGTTGCCGAAGATGGCCTGCATGAGCACGCCCGACACGGCGAGGGCCGCGCCGACGAGGAGGCCCAGCACGATGCGCGGGAGCCGGATGTCGAGGATCACCCCGGCCGCGGTCGGCGCCTCCGGAGCCCACGACGTGTCGATCCCGATCGACTGCAGCAGCACGCCGATCACCTGCGTCGGTGTGAGCCAGTACTGTCCGAGGCCGAGCGACACAACGACCACGAGGACGATGGCGATCGACAGCCCCGCCGTCATGAGCGCGAACCGGCGACGGCGGTGCGTCGTCGGCACCTCGGTGACGACCTCCGCCGTCGCGCCCTCCGCCGCCTCGACCTCGACAGCGGTCATCGTCCCCGTCACGACGCCGGAACCTCGGCAGCGGCCGGGGTCGCGCTCGACGCCGGCGCGTACACCGCACGCGCGAGCGCCCGGATGACCTCCGCGGTACGCGGCCCGAAGCTCAGGATCTCGGCATCCGCCATGTCGACCACACGGCGGTGCTCGCCCGCGGGTGTCTGCTGCAGCGCCGGGATGCGCTCGAGCAGCCCGTCGACCCCACCGACCGATGCGAGCCCATCGGTCATCATGACCACGACGTCAGGCTGGGCGGCGACGAGGGCCTCGGCGGTCATGGGCTTCATGCCCTCCCAGCCGATCTCGCTCGCGACGTCGATGCCGCCGACCGCCTCGATCAGCGAATCCGCCCCGGAGTCGCGGCCGAAGATGTAATAGACGTTCGCGCTGCCCCGCACGTAGAGGAAGAGCATGCGCGGACGATCCGATGCTGCCGACGGCGCGATCTCGGCCACCTCGGCGCTCGCCGCCATGACGTCGGCATCGAGCCGTTCCGCGAGCGCATCGCCGCGACCGGGCACGCCCAGGGCTCCGGCGATCTCCGAGACGAGGTCGGCGACCGTGTCGGCGCGCCGCTCGCTCGAGACGACGACGACGGCGATGCCGGCGTCGCGCAGCTGCTGGCGCACCTCCTTCGGGCCGATCGAGGTGTCGGTCAGCATCACGGTCGGTGCGAGCTCGAGGACCGCCTCGGCGTTGAGCGTGTGCCCCGACTTCGTCACGACCGGCAGGTCCTCGGTGCCGTCGAACGACGTCGACGAGTCGCGTCCGACGACCGCGTCGCCGAGGCCCAGACCGAACACGGTCGCGGCGATCGTGCCCGAGATGTCGACCGGCAGGATGCGGCTGACATCGGTGATCTCGACCGCGCGGCCCTCAGCATCCGTCACCGTCACGGGCAGGTCGGGGGCGTCGTCGGCCGCGACGGGCTCGATCGCGTGCGACCCCAGGCAGGCCGTGGAGGGTCCTGTCGCGGTGCGCGGGTTCTCGGCGAGGGTCAGTGTCGCCAGCGGGACGGATGCTGCGGGGCAGTCCGCGTCGGCCGCATCGGCGGCCGGCGCGGCACAGCCGGCGAGGGCGACCGCGGCCACGAGGAGTGCGATCGCGCCGGCGAGGCGCGCCGAACCGCGACGAGGGGAAAGGGTGCGAAACATTAGGTGAGCCTTACCTTAGGCTTGACGTCGGCTGTGAGAGTGCCCTACGTTCGAGTCGATATTAGGTTAGCCAAACCTAAGCAACCAACCCGAATCGCACTGATGCGCCGGTGCGCTTCGGCGTGCGCGGCGCCGGAGACACCCCGTGAATACGCAGCCGTTCCTGGATCGCAGTCGCGCGAGCATCGCCGCGCTCCTCGCCTTCCTGCTCGTCGTGGCAGGAGCCCTCACCGCCGTCCCGGCCTTCGCCGCCGGACCATCCGTCTCGGCCACGCAGGCCCCTCGAGCCGGCGGCGCGATCACCGTCACCGGCTCGGGCTTCTCCGGCGTCGCGCCGGGTGTCTACGTCGGCGTCGGGCCCGCGGGCCTCAGCGGCTTCTACGGCGGCGCGATGGGCGACGTCGTCTGGGTGTCGCCCGGCAACGCCGACGGCTCGATCGGCAGCGGCCGCACCGCGCCGATGACCGCCGAAGGCACGTTCAGCGTGCAGGTGAGCGTTCCGGCCCACACCGACGGCGCGCAGTACACGGTGTACACCTCGAAGGCGCACGGCGGCGGCATGACCGACCCGAGCCAGAACGCGACGACGCCAATCGCCTGGGAGCCGCTCCCCGCCGTCGCGACGACCACGACCCTGACGGTCGACCCGGCCGCCTCGAGCCTGGCCGGCGCGGACTTCACGCTCGGCGCGACCGTCGAGCCTGCAGCATCCGGAACCGTCTCGTACTTCAACGGTGAGACGCAGCTCGGCTCCGCCGCCGTCGGCACGACGGTCACCGCGAGCATCGCCGCCGCAGGCACTGCGCAGCTGAAGGCCGTGTTCACCCCGGCTGACGCCGCCGCGTTCACCGGCTCGGCCTCGTCCGTCGTCCCATACGAGATCACGGCGCCCCCGACCGAGCCGGGGCCCCGGACGCCGACGCTCACGCTCTCGAAGACCACGGGCCTCGACAGGGGCGGTGAAACCGTCACGGTGACGGGCTCGGGGTATAACCCGAACCAGCCGATCTACGTCGCGATCTGCACGGATGTCCCGCTGTCGGAGCTGTCGTTCACCTTCATCTCCGCAGGCTGCACGGTGGGCGCCAAGCAGGTCACGAGCAACCCGACGACGGCGACGCAGGTGAAGTTCAACGCGGACGGGTCGTTCACGACCGAGTTCCGAGTGTCGCCGAAGGCGGGTTCGACGGCGGTGTACACACTCGCCAACCACACCGCGATGAACGATCGCTCGCAGGACGCGAAGGTCTCGCTCTCGTTCGCGCCGAAGCTCACGCTGTCGAAGGCCACCGGCCTTGATGCCGGGGGCGAGACCGTGACGGTGACGGGTGCGGGGTACAACCCGAATCAGCCGATCTACGTCGCGATCTGCACGGATGTCCCGCTGTCGGAGCTGTCGTTCACCTTCATCTCCGCAGGCTGCACGGTGGGCGCGAAGCAGGTCACGAGCAACCCGACGACGGCGACGCAGGTGAAGTTCAACGCCGACGGGTCGTTCACGACCGAGTTCCGCGTCGCGCCGAAGGCGGGTTCGACGGCGGTCTACACGCTCGCCAACCACACCGCGATGAACGATCGCTCGCAGGACGCCAAGGTCTCGGTGAGCTTCGCCGCTCCGAAGCCCGTCGCAACCCTGTCGGTCTCGAAGACCGAGGGGCTCGACCCCGCCGGTGAGAGCATCACGGTGACCGGCACGGGCTATGAGGTCAACACCGGCGGCATCTATGCGCAGATCGGATGGATCGTCGAGGGAGCGTGGACGCCGATCTCGGCATCCGATACGCGCGCGTCGAACCGCACGAACGCCTATGCGGCGCTGGTCGGCTCCGGATACCCGAACCAACCCGCGTTCACCGTCGCCGAGGACGGCTCGGGCTCGTTCTCGTGGACGGTGACGATCGACAAGGCGAAGCTCGACGCGAAGAAGCTCGAGGGTGGCACGCTGGCCGTGTTCACGCTCGGCTCGCACTCCAATTGGGTGCAGCCCGCGAACGAGCGATTCGTTCCCCTCTCGTTCGCCGACCCCGAGCCCGTGCCTGCCCTCGACGTGACGGTGAGGGATGCTGCGGCCACCACCGGTGCGACCATCAAGGTGTCCGGATCGAACCTTCCCGACGTCCCGGCGGTCTACGCGGCGGTGATCGAGAAGGGGACCGAATCGCAGGTCACCGCCGGCGGCGGCTACACGGCGTTCGCGCTGCCGTTCCCGTCCGTCACGGCCGGGTCGACGACCTTCACGGTCGTCGCCCCCGCAGCGAAGCTCGACCGCACGAAGCAGTACGAGGTGATCGTGTGGAAGCAGCACTCCAACCCGGCTGCCGACACGATCTACGCCCGCGCCGACGTGCCGTTCACGGCCGACCACTGGACGAAGCTCTTCCCCGACGTGACGCCCCCGACCGATCCGGAGCCCCCGGTCGATCCCGGTACGCCGGTGACCCCGCCGGCGGCGGTGCAGGGCGGCTCGCTCTCGTGGGCGATCTCGTCGAGCTTCGCGAGCTACATCACGAGCAGCACCGCGAAGGGCAGCATCGCCGTGGCGGGCGGCGCCACCCGCTCCGGCGGCCTGTTCCAGTTCGGCCAGGCGACTGGCGGCACGTATGACGCGGCGACCGGCACGGGCACCGTCTCGTACAACGGGTCGGTCCGCTTCACGGGCCATGGCGGCGTGCTCGACGTCACGATCGCGAACCCGCAGGTGCGCATCACGTCGGCGAACGCGGCGACGCTGTACGTCACGAGCGGCGGCTCGCAGGTCGCCTTCGCGAACCTCGACCTGTCCGCGGCGGTGCGCGTCACCGCCAACGGCACCGTCTCATATTCGCGCGTGCCGGCCACGCTGACCGCTGCCGGGCGCAGCCAGGTGTTCCAGGGCTACACGACCGTGCTCGACCCGCTCGCGTTCACGGTCGGCGCCCCAGCGGCCGCGCCCGCGGGTTCGACGGGCACCGTCGCGGTGGCTGCCGCGTCGACAACGCGCACGACGTCGCTCCCCGCCGCTCCGCCCGCCTCGACGGGCATCGACCTCGACGACGACACCCTCGCCGCGCTGCAGAAGGGCGAGCCGGTCACGGTCTCGGCGTCGGGCTTCACCCCGAACGAGGACGGCATCAAGGTCGTCGTGTACTCGACGCCGACGCTCCTCGGCGAGGTGGCGGCGGATGCCTCGGGCAACGCCACGTGGACAGGTTCGCTGCCCGCCACGCTCGCGGACGGCGAGCACACGCTGACGTTCCAGGGGTCCGTGGACCGCGGCATCCGCTTCACGCTCGCCCGTGCCGCGACCGCCGCCGGCTGCTTCGTCGAGGCCGCCAGCCTGAACTGGGGCTTCAAGGAGACCTTCCGCACGTACATCGAGGGCATCGCCGCCGGCGGCTGGGAGCTGACCGACGTCGCCTACGAATACCCCGAGTTCGTCTGGACCGCGGGCACGGGAGCGGTGGATGCTGCGACCCGGACGGGTCTCGTCACCTATGGCGGCAGCATCCGTTTCACCGGTCACCAGGGTGCGCTCGACACGACGCTCGCGAACGCCCGCGTCGAGCTGGCGGGCGACACCGGCTACCTGGTGTTCGACGTCAGCGGCACGACGCAGGCGGGTGAGCCGGTGACGGCCGCGGGTGTCCGGTTCGCCGAGTTCGCCCTGCCCGACCTCGAGGTCACCGACGACGGACTCGTGCTCGACGCGCTTCCCGCGACCCTGACCGACGCCGGCGCGGCCGCCTTCGGCACGTACCCGGCGGGCGACGAGCTCGACCCGGTGTCGGCCGTGCTCCCCGTGGCGGGCGACTGCGCGGTCGCGGCAGCGCCGGTGAAGGCCGAGGAGGTGCCGGTGGCCGAGGCCGCCGAAGCCGAGGTCCTCTCCGCCGACCAGACGACGGCGCCGGTATGGCCGTGGGCGCTCGTGGGGATCGCCCTGGCCCTCGGGATCGGGGCCGTGGTCTGGATCGTGGTCTCCCGCCGCCGTGCGACGGCCGGCGGCAACGGAGACCAGACGGCCGGCTGACCACCGGCCGTCACCCCGGCGGCGTCCCGCTCTCGGCTTCCGAGCGGGGCGCCGCCTTTCTCATGGGCGCGCAGCGTGCCGCCGGGTGGGACAATGGAGGTATGCCCGAGCACAGCCAGGACCGCATCGAGACCGTGCGCGTGCGACGCGCACCGAAGATCTCGGTGTTCCTGATCGTCGGGGCACTGGTCGGCGTCTTCGTCGCGATGATCCTGACGTTCGCGTTCAACGGCACCGCCGGCGCGAGCCCGAACACCGGGGTCATGTACTCGCAGGGCCAGGTGTTCGGCTTCCTGGCGCTCATCTGCGCCCCGATCGGCCTCGCACTCGGCGGCGTCCTCGCGCTGATCCTCGACCGCCGGTCACGGCGTCACACGCACCAGGTCACGGTCGACCACGAGCAGGTGCACGTCGACCCGGAGCCCGGCACCAACGGCCACGGCCCGGCCCACTGAGCGCGGGCGCTACGCCAGCTCGGCGATGATCGGGTGGATGGCGGCATCGAACGCCGCGACATCGCCCCGCAGTCCGTCGGTGACGGCGATCGTGAGCGAGCCGATCCACCACACCCCGCGCTGATTCAGCGGCAGCACCTGCACATTGAGCTCGAACGAGTGCGCCCGCCGGCCGACCTGCCGCTCGTGCTCGGCGATCGCCCCCGCGTAGGCGCGGTACGCGGTGCCCGTGCTGTGCGACGCCTCTTTCCGGTACCGGGCGTTCGCCGACTGCGCGAACGCCACCGCCTCGATCGCATGCGGTTCGAAGGCTGCGCGCAGCTCGTCGCAGCCCTCGGTGGGAAGGGCGAGCGCGGTGTCGAAGCCGTCGACGAGATCGAGGGGGACCGGCGACGGATGCGCCTGCGGCTCGACCGTCATCGCCCAGAACTCACGCCACTGCCGTTCCAGCAGCGCCTGGGCCTCTTCGGACCGGTCGTTCGCGCGCGGAGGGATGCCGCGGAGGTGGGGAAGCTCGTCCGGAGAACGGATGCCAAGCACCTGGCGGAGGTAGAGGGCGAGGAGAACGGGCTGACCGGCGTCTTCGCGGATCAGCCACTCCGGAGCACCGGCGCCGCCCATGTGGCCATTGTAGATCCGGGCATCGACGTCGAGGCGGGGGCTCACACCGCAAGAACGGGACGGATGCTGAGGCCCGGCGTAACAGCGGCGGTCCCTGGCATCCGTCCAGGTGGGGCGCCGGTAGGCTGGTAGCCGTGGCCTCATCCGAACGCGATGCCCCCTCCCGCCCCGAAGAGCCCGTGAACCCGTACGCGGCTGCCGGCGTCGACACCGCCGCCGGCGACCTCGCCGTCGAGCTGATGAAGTCGGCGGTGCGGCGCACCCACGGCCCCGAGGTGCTCGGGGGCGTCGGCGGCTTCGCCGGACTCTTCGACGCGGCCGCGTTCAAGGCCTATGACAAGCCGCTGCTGGCCACCAGCACCGACGGCGTCGGCACGAAGGTCGCGATCGCGCAGGCCATCGACAAGCACGACACGATCGGGCAGGACCTGGTCGGCATGGTCGTCGACGACATCGTCGTGGTCGGCGCGAAGCCGCTGTTCATGACCGACTACATCGCCTGCGGCAAGGTCTTCCCCCAGCGCATCGCCGACATCGTCCGCGGCATCGCCGAGGGCTGCGAGGCCACCGGCACGGCCCTCGTTGGCGGCGAGACCGCCGAGCACCCGGGCCTGCTGGGCGTCAACGACTACGACGTCGCGGGTGCCGCGACCGGCGTCGTCGAGGCCGACCGCGTGCTGGGCGCCGAGCGGGTGCGCGAGGGCGACGTCGTCCTGGCGCTCGCGAGCTCGGGCCTGCACTCCAACGGCTACTCGCTGGTGCGCCACATCGTGGCGGGCTCCGGCATCCAGTACGGCGACAACGCCGCCGATTTCGGCACGACGTGGGGCGAGGCCCTGCTCGAGCCGACCCGCCTCTACACGCTGCCGCTGCTGCGCCTCATCGAGGCGACCGGCGACGCCGTGCACTCCCTCAGCCACGTCACCGGCGGCGGCATCGCCGCGAACCTCGCGCGCGTTCTCCCGCAGGACACGTGGGTCGAGGTCGACCGCTCGACGTGGTCGCCTTCGCCGGTGTTCCGCGTCCTCGCCGACCTCGGCGGTCTTGAGCTCGAGGCGACCGAGGGCACCTGGAATCTCGGCATCGGGTTCCTGGCGGTCGTGTCGGCCGACAAGGCCGAGGCCGCAGCATCCGCTCTCTCCCGTGACGGCATCGCGACGTGGCAGGTGGGTGTCGTGCGCACCGGCGACCGCCCGGCCGACGGCCACTGGGAGCAGGGCGCCAAGGGCGTCGACGGCGGCGCGGTGCGCCTCGTCGGCGCATACGCAGACCACACGGCTCGCTGAGCCGGGCACGAACAGCAGGAGCAGGCAACACCCATGTGCGGAATCGTCGGAATGGTGGGCCGCGGGTCCGTCAACCAGGAGATCTACGACTCCCTCCTCCTCCTCCAGCACCGGGGTCAGGATTCCACGGGCATCTCGACCGCCGAGCGAAACGGCGTCGTGCACATGCACAAGGTCAAGGGGCAGGTGCGCGAGTCGTTCCGCACGCGCGACATGCGCGCGCTCCTCGGCGAGATCGGCCTCGGCCACGTCCGCTACGCGACCAAGGGCACGGCGTCGAACGAGGAAGAGGCGCAGCCCTTCTACGTGAACGCCCCGTACGGCATCGTGCTGGTGCACAACGGCAACCTCACGAACACGCGTGAGCTCACCGAGGAGCTCTTCCACAAGGACCGCCGCCACCTCAACACGTCGTCCGACACCGAGCTGCTGGTCAACGTCCTCGCGAACGAGCTGCAGTCGTCCATGTCGGGTCTCGAGCTCGACCCGGCGCAGGTGTTCCAGGCCGTGACCCGCGTGCACGAGCGCGTCGAGGGCTCGTATGCGGCCATCGCGCTGATCGCGGGCTACGGTCTGCTGGCGTTCCGGGACCCGTTCGGCATCCGTCCGCTCATCCTGGGCACCCGCAAGAACGAGGACGGCCACTATGAGTGGGTCGTCACGAGCGAGTCGCTCGTGCTCGAGAACGGCGAGTTCGAGGTCGTGCGCGACGTCGACCCGGGCGAGGCCGTCTTCATCGACCTCGAGGGCAACCTGCACACGCAGCAGTGCGCGACCGACCCGCAGCTCGTGCCGTGCTCGTTCGAGTACGTCTACCTCGCGCGCCCCGACTCGGTCATGAACGGCATCTCGGTCTATGAGGCGCGTCTTCGCATGGGCGACCGGCTCGCCGACACCATCGCGAAGTACACGCCGAAGGAAGCGATCGACGTCGTCATGCCGATCCCCGACTCGTCGCGCCCGGCGGCCATGCAGGTCGCCCGCAAGCTCGGCGTCGAGTACCGCGAGGGCTTCTACAAGAACCGTTACGTCGGCCGAACGTTCATCATGCCCGGCCAGGCCGCCCGCAAGCGCAGCGTGCGCCAGAAGCTCAACGCCATGTCGAGCGAGTTCAAGGGCAAGAACGTGCTCCTCATCGACGACTCCATCGTGCGCGGCACGACGTCGAAGGAGATCATCCAGATGGCACGGGATGCCGGGGCCAAGAGCGTCACGTTCGCCTCGGCCGCGCCGCCCGTGCGTTACCCGCACGTCTACGGCATCAACATGCCGTCGCGTCACGAGCTGGTGGCCCACGGCCGCACGATCCCGCAGATCGCGGAGGAGCTCGGCGCCGACTTCGTCGTCTACCAGGAGGTCGAAGACCTCAAGGCGGCGATCCTCGAGGGCTCCGACGTCGAGGACCTCGACATGAGCTGCTTCGACGGCCGCTACATCACCGGCACCGTGACCGACGAGTACCTCGCCTGGGTCGAGGGCTCGCAGGAGTCCTGACACCGCGGGTCGCAGCATCCGTCCGGCCCGCGAGAATCGGAGATCTCGCGAGAATCGGACGATTCGGGCGCCAAGCGTCCGAGTTCGGCGGGATCTCCGAGTTTCGCGCGGCGTCCACCTCGGGCCGCAGCATCCGTCGCCGCCCGTAGGGTGGATAGGTGAAGTCGTCTCCTGCCCGTCCGCTCTGGCAGGGGAGGACCCTCGCGCTCGTCGGGATCGTGCTGTTCGCGTTCTCGCTGCGCTCGGCGGTCGCCTCGCTGTCGCCCCTCTATGACCACATCGCCGCGGACTTCGCCGTCCCCCCGGCGGTCATCGGGCTCATCGGCACGGCGCCGCCCGTGTGCTTCGCGATCTTCGGGCTGCTGACGCCCGCCCTCGAGCGCCGGTTCGGGCTCGAGCGCCTCGCGGTCGCCGCAATGGCGGTCGTGACGCTCGGGCTCGTCGCGCGCAGCTTCGCGCCCAGCTGGGGTCTGCTGCTCGCCGGCACCGCGCTGGTGTTCGCCGCGGTCGGCACGGGCAACATCCTGCTGCCGCCGCTCGTGAAGCGGTACTTCCCCGACCGCATCGGCCTGATGACGACGATCTTCTCGACCACGATGGCCGTGTCGACCTTCCTGCCGCCCCTCATCGCCGTTCCGATGGCGGATGCTGCGGACTGGCACCTTTCGCTGGGTTTGTGGGCCGTCTTCGCCCTGGTGGCGATGATCCCGTGGATCGGTCTCGCGCTGCGCCACCGCGCCGAGCAGGCCGAGAAGGACGACGAGGACTTCGAGGAGCCGAGCCCGCTGGCGTTCGGCCGCATGTGGCGGATCCCGCTCGCGTGGGCGCTGCTCGTCGCGTTCGCGGTGTCGAGCACGATCGCCTACACGTCGTTCGCGTGGATGCCTCAGCTGCTCGTCGACATCGCAGGCGTGACGCCGGCGACGGCCGGTGCGCTGCTGTCGCTCTTCGGATTCATGGGCCTGCCGGCATCTCTGGTGGTTCCGCTGCTCGTCACGCGCTGGAACGCCACCCGACTGCTGTTCGGGGTCGCGGTCGCGTGCGGGTTCGCCGGCACCGCGGGGTTCCTCTTCGTGCCGACCGCCGCGCCGTGGCTCTGGGTCGTGCTGCTCGGGCTCGCGCCGCTGCTGTTCCCGATGATCCTCGTGCTGCTCGGCCTGCGCACGCGCACGCACGAGGGCTCGGTCGCCCTGAGCGGCTTCGCCCAGAGCGGCGGCTACGCGATCGCGGCGCTGTTCCCGTTCGGCATCGGCCTGCTCCACGAGGCGACGGACTCGTGGACGGGTCCGCTCATCGTGCTGGCGATGGTCGTCGCGGCAGCGATCCCCGCAGGGGTCGTCGCGGCCCGCCCCCACACCGTCGAGGACGACTGGGCCAGGCGCCACGGCGCCTGGTGAGGCATCCCGGGGCTGCGAGGCCTCCGGGGTCGACGAACACCCGTCAGGCCGCCGAAACGGCGGCCGACATGCGACGTGCTACGCCTGCGACGACGAGAGCGGCGAGGTCTCGTCCTCGTCTTCGTCGCTGTACTTGTCGGCCCACTTGTCGACGTACTCGTCTTCACTGTGGTGACCGAGCTCGCGCTCGAGCGCCGAGTAGTTCACGCTGTACGTGTCGTACTTCAGCTCTCGGGCGATCTTGGTGTGCTTCGCCTTCTGACGGCCACGCCCCATGCGAGACCCCCTCATTTAGGATCGCGGGCTATTTTGCAGGCTCTCGGCCTCGCAAACCCGGGCATTCACGAATCCGGCTTCGAACCGGTAAGAGTAGCATTCAGGATAACACGGAGCCCCCGTACCCCGGCGGTTCCGACGCCACCGGTGGACGAGGAGTGCGGACATATGACCGACGAGGCATCCGAGCCGGAAGGCGATGCGACGACCGATGCGAGCCTGCACGGGGCGGTGATCGCGGGTGTGATCCCCGACCAGTCGCCGCGCGTCCTGAAGGAGGCGGCGCGCTACGCGAAGCTCTTCCAGGCGCCGCTCGTTGTCGTGCACGTCGACGTCACGCGCTTCGTCACCTACGAGGACCCCGACGGGTACGTCCACTCGGCGCCCATCGACATCAACATCGCCGCCGGCGAGGGTGAGCTCGCGAAGGTGCAGGATGCCGCAGCATCCGTTCTCGGCGATTCCGGGCCGGACTGGACCGTGCGCCAGCTCGTCGGCGACCCTGCGATGGCGCTCAAGCACTTCGCCGACGAGATCGACGCGCGCCTGCTCGTCGTCGGCACCCGCAAGCGCGGCTTCGGCGAGTCGGTCCGCGAGTTCTTCACAGGCTCTGTCGGCGCGCGCCTCGCGCACCGCCAGCACCGCCCGATCCTGATCGTCCCGCTCGGCGAGCCTGTCCCCGACGACGAGGAGATCTGGCCCGCCTGACTCGTTCGCAGGGCCGAGGCGTTTCGTCTCGCTCGTTCCTCGCTCGCTCAACGACCTGTGGCGGAAGGCCGAACCCACCGCTCGTTGAGCGAGCTTGCGAGACGAAACGCCCTGGGCTTCCGAGGAAACCCAGGGCGTTCGGCTGAGGGATGCTGCGGCTCAGCCGCGCAGCGCGCGTGTCACGTCGCGGGCCACGCGGTCGAGTTCGCTGGCGAGCTGGTCGACGATCGACGAGGCGAGCTCGCCGCCGCGGGCCACGTGGACCCGGACGTCGCCGCGCACGTTGGCGCGGAACTCGTTCACGAGGGCGTCGACGCGCTGCACCTGCTCGCGGCTGCGCACCCGCGGGTCGTCCTCGCGCGAGGGCTGAGGCGTCGTCTTGCGCTCCTCGCGCGATGCGGCAGCGAGGTCGGCGCGGAGGCTCTTCATCGCCTCGCGCACACTGCCGCGCACCTCGTCGGCGATGAGCCGCACCGAGTCGGCGAGGCCGGCCTCGATGCCCTCGAGCTCACCCGCCCGCGACTGCACCTCGGCGTGGCCGGCCTCGCTGATCGCGTACACGGTCTTGCGGCCGTCGACGGTCTTGGTCACGAGGCCCTCCTCTTCGAGCTTCGCCAGACGCGGATAGATGGTGCCGGCGCTGGGGGTGTAGGTGCCCCCGGTGCGGTCCGACAGGGCCTGCATGATGTCGTAGCCGTGACGCGGCCCTTCATCGAGCAGGTTCAGCAGGTACAGGCGAAGATCGCCGTGCGAGAAGACCGGAGCCATGGTTCACAGCCCTCCTCGGTCGAAGCCATCCGCCGCTTCACCGGCGGCCGCTTCATCGACACCGGCGGCAGGCTGCGAGCCCGCGGGCTCGGCCGGTGCAGACGTCGGGGCGTCGACGGACGCGTGGGGCGCAGCATCCGTCACCGGAGAAGCCGCGCGGCGCAGCACGGTGATGTTGCCCGAGACGCTGTGGGCGCGCACGTCGGCGAAGCTGCCCGAGAGCTCGCCGACGGAGCCGGCGTAGTTGGTGGTCGGGCCGGTGCCGTTGCCGGAGCGCACGATGCCGTCGACCTGGACCTTGCCGCTGACGCTGCGGATGACGTAGTTGGCCGGGTGGCCCTCGTCGAGGCGCACGGTCGAGGTGCCGCTGACGGTGTTGAGGCCGACCGACAGGATGTCGCCGGCCGAGTCCACGAGGACCGAGCCCGAGACCGTGTCGATGGTGGCCTTGCGGAGGGCTCCGGTGGCGGCCACGTCGCCCGAGACGCTGTTGGCGTTGAGCGAGCCGACGAGCTCGCGCACCTGCACGTCGCCCGATACGGCGTTGACCGACAGGTCGCCGGTGAGGCCGTCGACGATGATGTCGCCCGACACGGTGTTGAGCGAGGCGTTGTTCTGCAGGCCCGAGACGAGGGCGCTGGCGCTGACGACGCCGAGGGTGAGGGCGACCTCGCGGGGGACCGCGACGCTGATCTCGGCCTTGGGGCCGGTGTTGCCGAAGTTGCGGAACACCTCGAGGAAGTTGTCCCAGCGCAGCTGCGGGTGGTCGATCTCGACGTGGTCGTCGGCGACCTCGATGCGGAGGTCCTTGACGGTGACCTCGTGCACTTCGATGCGGATGCCGGGCTCGTCATGGGCGATCACGTCGACCTGCCCGCCGACGAGGCCGATCTTGAGCGTGCGCACGTTCTCGATGTCGATGACGCGCGTCTCGCCCGGGTGGATGATCCACTTCTCCAGGGTCATGACTGCTTCTCCTGCGGTATCTCTAGGGGGTGATCCGTATCGCGATATATCGCGTGCTACGAGAGTAACACGATATATCGCGTTCTTGTCAAGAATCTTGCTCGAACCCGCTTGACCTTGACGCGACGTCAACCTTTAACGTGGTCCTCACGACGAACCGACCACGAGAGAGAGGAGGTCGTCATGGAGGACGAGCAGGAGTGGTCGATTCAACAGATCGCGAAGCTCGCCGGCACCACCAGTCGCACGCTCCGTCACTACGACGACATCGGCCTGCTCGCGCCGTCGAGCATCGGCCACAACGGCTACCGGTACTACGGCCAGGCCGCGCTCGTGCGGCTGCAGCGCATCCTGCTGCTGCGCGAGCTCGGACTCGGACTGCCGCAGATCGCCGCGGTGATCGAGCGGGAGACCGGCGAGGTGCCCGCCCTCGAGGCGCACCTGGCATGGCTGCGGCAGGAGCAGGACCGGCTGGCGCGGCAGATCGCGTCGGTCGAGAACACGATCAGTGCAGTGAGAGGAGGTGAACGACTGATGGCAGAGAACATGTTCGACGGCTTCGACCACACGCAGTACAAGGACGAGGTCGAACAGCGCTGGGGCAAGAAGGCGTATGACGACAGCGACCGCTGGTGGCGCTCGATGAGCGCCGACGAGAAGGCCGCGTGGCAGCAGCGCGTCTCGGACCTCGGCCGTGACTGGATCGCGGCCGCGGAATCCGGAATCGCCCCCGACAGCGACGAGGCCCAGGCGGTCGCGAAGCGGCACGTCGAGTGGCTGACCGGGATTCCCGGCACGCCCGCGGCGGCGCCCGGCGGCGACGTGAAGGCGTACGTGATCGGCCTCGGCGAGATGTACGTCGCCGACCCGCGGTTCGGCGCGAACTACGCGACGAGCCAGGGCGGCACGCACGGCGCCGAGTTCGTGCGCGACGCGCTCCGCGTCTACGCGGACGCGAACCTCTGACTCTTCCTCGCTCACCTGTCGCGATGTGCCGGCCCGGCCGGCATCTCGTGACAGGCGAACAGGAATGGCGGAGCCCGCAGGACAGACGGATGCCGCGGCCAGCAGTGGCCGCGGCATCCGTCTGCCTAGCGGGGGAGGGGTGAGATCAGGTGCCGCGTCCGCCGCTGATCACTCGGAACAGGAAGGCGATCAGGGCGATGACGCCGACGATGATGGCCACCCACAGCAGCCAGCTCAGCGCCGAGTTGAGGCCGCCGACGATCGCAAGGATGATCGCGACGACGATGATGATGATCAGGGCGAGGTTCATAGGAGGTTCTCCTTCTGCTTCGTCGATGCATGTGATGCATCGGATGCCTCGTGGGCACATCTCGACAGTGGCACCCGAAGGGCGGGGTCCGTAGGGGGTTGACGACGCCGGTTTTCCGGTGATATGCCGGGTCGACCGGTGCGTGCCGGGCTTCCGCCGCGGCGAAAGTCAACCCCGGGATCGCGCCGGCGCGCGGCCGGTAGCGTGATCGGATGCCGAAGCTCGTCCGCGTCCGTCCCTACGAGGACCCCGGCTTCCGTCGGCTGCGCGCGGGGTCGGGCTTCCGGTACCTCGACGAGAAGGGGCGCGCACCCGCGTCCCGCCACCTGGATCGCATCCAAGGGCTGGTGATCCCGCCCGCGTGGCAGGACGTGTGGATCAGCACCCGCCCCGACGGGCACATCCAGGCCGTGGGCGTCGACGACGCGGGCCGCCGCCAGTACGTCTACCACCCCGACTGGACCGCGGGCCGCGACCGCGGCAAGTTCGCGCGGTCGCTCGCGCTCGCCGAGGCGCTGCCCCGCGCACGGGCGCGGGTCACCACGTCGATCCGCCGGGCGGACCTCGATCGCGAGCGGGTGCTGGCGGTCGCCTTCCGCCTGCTCGACGACGCCGCGCCGCGCATCGGCTCGGAGCGCTACCTCGCCGCGCACGGCAGCCGGGGGCTCACGACGCTGCAGCGACGGGATGTCTCGGTCGAGGCATCCGTCGTCTCCTTCGCGTTTCCGGGGAAGAGCGGCAAGCACCAGGTGCTCGAGCTCGACGACGCCGACCTCGCCGCCGTGATGGAGCTGCTGGCCGCGGGCCGGCCGCGGTCGCCGCTGCTCGCGTGGCAGCGGGGCGGGCGGCGGGTGGCGCTGACCCCGACCGAGGTGAACGCGTACGTGCGGGCGCTCACGGGCGGGAAGTTCACCGCGAAGGACTTCCGCACGCTGCGCGGCACGATCCTCGCCGCCGAGGCGCTCGCGCGCATCGGCACCGTCGACACCAAGACCGACCGCAAGCGGGCCGAAGTGCTCGCCGTGAAGGCGACGGCGGAGGCGCTGGGCAACACCCCGGCGGTCGCGCGGGGCTCGTACATCGACCCGCGCGTGTTCACGCGGTACCGCGAGGGGAATCTGCTCGACCTGTCGATCACGCCGGAGTCCGCGATCCGCGGGCTGCTGCGGCCCGGGCGCTGACCCGGCGTGTGCGGCCGGGTGCGGGCGGTTCGTCTCGCTCGTTCCTCGCTCGCTCAACGAGCGGGAATCCCGGTCGTTGAGCGGAGCGCGCTCTGGCGCGCGAAGACGAAACGCCCCGAGTATCCGGGATCAGCGGGGCGAGTAGCGTGAAGGGATGCCGCAGCCCGTCGATCCCCGGATCCTCGGGGTGACGGTGGCCGGCGGGGCCATCGGCGTCCTCGCCCGCGCGCTCGTGCTCGACCCGGTGACCGATCCGACGGCGGTGCCGTGGGTGACGCTCGGGATCAACGTCGCAGGATCGCTCATCCTCGGGGTCATCGTCGGCTGGTTCGACGACCGGCGGCCGATCCTCCGCTCGTTCCTCGGCACGGGGATCATGGGCGGCTTCACCACCTACAGCGCGTTCGCGGTGGCCACAGCCCTCTGGGTCGCGACGCCGTGGATGGCCGCGGGGCTGGCGGCAGCATCCGTCATCGCAGGTGTCGTCGGCGCGATCGTCGGACTGTTCATCGGACGCCGGATCGCCGACCGGCCGGGCGAGATCGAGTACCCGGAGGACGCCGAGTGAGCCCGTGGCTGCTGGTCGCCGCGCTCGCGGGCGGCGTCGGCGCGGGGCTGCGGTACGTCGTCGACCGGGGGCTCACGCCGTCGGGCGGCGGGCGGTTCCCGATCGGGATCCTCGTGGTCAACGTCTCGGGCTCGTTCGTGCTCGGTGTGCTCACCGGGCTCGGCACGGCCATCGCGCCCGAGCTGTCGCTCGTGCTCGGGCTCGGTCTGCTCGGCGGCTACACGACCTTCAGCACCGTCTCGGTCGAGACCGTGCTGCTCGCCCAGCGCAAGCGCTGGCGGCATGCGGCCCTCAACCTGTTCGGCACGCTCGCGCTCGCCGCCATCGCGGCGGGACTCGGCCTTCTCCTCGGGGGAGCGGTTTCATGAGAGCCGCATGAAATACTGAAACGCGATACATCTCCGTATCGTGCGGGCTCTGCCCCTCCCCCTGCATCACCTCACCAGCGAAGGCCTCCGTGTGTCGAACCTCGCCGTTCTGAGTCTCAAGAACCGCGCGCTCATCGCGCTGATCACGATCGTCGCCGCCATCTTCGGCGGACTCGCGCTCACGAACCTCAAGCAGGAACTGATCCCGTCGATCGAGTTCCCCGCGCTCATCGTCGTCTCGACGTACCCGGGCGCGTCGCCCGAGGTCGTGAGCAACGACGTGTCGGTGCCCATCGAGACCGCCATCCAGGGCGTCCCGGGGCTCGAGTCGACGAGTGCGACGAGCACCACGAACGCCTCGATCGTGCAGGCGTCCTTCACCTACGGCACCGACCTCGCGACCGCCGAGCAGAAGATGACGCAGGCGATCAACCGCATCAAGTCGCAGCTGCCGACCGGTGTCGAGCCGAACGTCATCTCGGCGAGCATCGACGACTTCCCCGTCATCCAGCTGGCCGTGACCGGCTACGACGACGAGGCGACGATCCAGGCTCAGCTCGAGGCATCCGTCATCCCGGATCTCGAGGATGTCGCGGGCGTCAACGCCGCCCAGATCGTCGGCGGCGTGGGGCAGCGCGTCACGATCACGCCGAACCAGGAGGAACTGGCCGCCGCGGGCTACACGCAGCAGGCGATCCGCGATGCGCTCGACCAGAACGGCGTGCTGTTCCCCGGCGGCGAGATCACCGAGGGCGACGAGACGCTCACGGTGCAGACCGGCTCGAAGATCTCGTCGGTCGACGAGATCGCGGCGCTGCCGCTCGTGCCGTCGACGGCCGACCAGTTCGTCGCCGGCCCGAAGACCATCGGCGACGTCTCGACCGTGGCAGAAGAGGCCGACCCGGTCACGACCGTCTCGCGGGTGAACGGCGAGCCGGCGCTCACGATCGCCGTGACGAAGCTGCCCGCGGCGAACACGGTCGATGTGTCGCGCGGCGTGCTGGCGGTGCTGCCCGACCTGGAGGACTCGCTCGACGGCGCCGAGTTCACGGTCGTGTTCGACCAGGCGCCCTACATCCAGGAGTCGATCGACACCCTCGCGAAGGAGGGCCTGCTCGGCCTCCTGTTCGCGGTGCTGGTGATCTTCGTCTTCCTGCTGTCGGTGCGCTCGACGCTCGTCGCGGCGATCTCGATCCCGACGAGCATCCTCATCACGTTCATCGGCCTGCAGGCGTTCGGCTACTCGCTCAACATCCTGACCCTCGGAGCGATCACGATCGCGATCGGGCGCGTGGTCGACGACTCCATCGTCGTCATCGAGAACATCAAGAGGCATTACGTCGGCGACGCCGACAAGGGCGACTCCATCCGGCGCGCGGTGCGCGAGGTGGCGTCGGCCATCACGGCGTCGACGATCGTGACCGTCGCGGTGTTCCTGCCGATCGCCTTCGTCGGCGATGTCACGGGCGAGCTGTTCCGCCCGTTCGCGATGACCGTGACGATCGCCATGACCGCGTCGCTGTTCGTGGCGCTCACGATCGTGCCGGTGCTTGCGTACTGGTTCCTGAAGCCTGGCAAGCCGATCCTCGACGCCGAGGGCGTCGCGGTCGACCCGGAGGACCCGGCCGCGCCGCCGAGCCGTCTGCAGAAGTCGTACCTGCCGATCCTCCGCTGGACGCTCAAGCACTCGTGGATCACGCTCGCCCTCGCCGTGCTGGTGCTCGTCGGCACGATCGCCGCGGCTCCCTTCATGAAGACGAACTTCCTGGGCGACTCGGGCCAGAACACGTTCACGATGACGCAGGACATCGGCCCGGCTCCCTCGCTCGAGGCCGAGAGCGCCGCGGCGGAGCAGGTCGAGGAGGTGCTCCTCGACATCGACGGCATCGAGACCGTGCAGGTGTCGATCGGCTCGAGCGGCTCGGCCCTGCGCGACGCCTTCTCGGGCGGCGGCAGCGGCATCACGTACTCGATCACCACCGACCCGGGCGTCGACCAGGTGGCCCTCCGCGAAGAGGTGCAGAAGGCGGTCGCCGACCTCGACGACGCCGGCGAGATCACCGTCGCCGCGGGTGGCGGCGGCTTCGGCTCGACCGACATCGCGATCGACGTCACGGCCCCCGATTCGTCGACACTTCAGGACGCGACGGATGCTGTCATCTCGGCCGTCGAAGGAGCCGACGGCGTGGGCCAGGTCTCGAGCAACCTGTCGGCCTCGCTGCCGTACATCGCCGTGACGGTGGACCGCGACAAGGCCGCGGAGCTCGGCCTGTCGGAGGTCGCGGTCGGCGCGCTGGTGTCGAACACGATGCAGCCGCAGTCGATCGGCACGGTCGAGATCGACGACACGTCGCTCACGGTGTACCTCGCGGCGTCCGAGACACCCGCGTCGCTCGACGACCTGCGTCAGCTGCAGGTGCCGAGCGCCACCGGCCCGATCCCGCTCGAGCAGGTCGCGACCGTGGAGGAGAGCGAGGGGCCGACCTCGATCACGACCGAGGGCGGCCAGCGCACGTCGACCGTCACGGTGACCCCGTCGACCGACAACCTGCAGACCGCCACGGCCTCGGTGACGACGGCCCTCGCCGACGCCGACCTGCCGTCGTCGGCCGACGCCACGCTCGGCGGTGTCGTGACCCAGCAGCAGGACGCGTTCTCGCAGCTCGGCCTCGCACTGCTCGCGGCGATCCTGATCGTCTACATCGTGATGGTCGCGACCTTCAAGTCGCTGCGCCAGCCGCTGCTGCTGCTCGTGTCGGTGCCCTTCGCGGCGACCGGCGCGATCCTGCTGCAGATCATCACGGGCGTGCCGCTCGGCGTCGCATCGCTCATCGGTGTGCTGATGCTCATCGGCATCGTCGTGACGAACGCGATCGTGCTCGTCGACCTCGTGAACCAGTACCGCGAGAAGGGCCTCACTGCGCACGACGCCACAGTGGCGGGTGGCTCGCGCCGTCTGCGCCCGATCCTCATGACGGCGCTCGCGACGATCTTCGCGCTGACGCCCATGGCTCTCGGCATCACAGGCCAGGGCGGCTTCATCTCGCAGCCCCTCGCGATCGTCGTGATCGGCGGCCTCGTGTCGTCGACCGTGCTGACGCTGCTCGTGCTGCCGACCCTGTACAACCTCGTCGAGGGCGCGAAGGAGCGTCGGGCTGAGCGCCGGCGCCGTCGCGACGAGGGCGACGGCGGGGCAGGCCCGGCTCCGCAGGGCGATGGACCGGATGGCGGGACGGATGCTGCGGCCGCGGGAGTGCTCGTGGGTGCGGGGGTCGCGGCTGGTGCGGCTGGTGCCGAGGCTTCGGGTGAGGTTGCGGGTTCGGGTGGCGTCGGGGTCGCGGGCGCGGCGGGCGCTGCGGCGTTCGAGACCCGCCGGCAGCGGCGGCAGCGTGGGGCCGGTGGTTCGGCGGCTGAGACCTCCGAGGTCGCGGTTCCTGTGATCGAGGAAGGCCCCGACGTCGAGGTGTCGGACTCGACCCCGGCACCCGTCGAGGCTGAGCCTGCGGCGCAGTCGGTGGACGCGGGGGAGCCCGAGGCGGAGGCCGCTGAGGTCACGCCTGGGGATCATGCTGTGTCCGAACCGGAGGCTGGTTCGGAGTCGGACGCCGAGGTGCCGGAAGAACCTGCCCCGGTTGAGGCGAATGCCGCCGGCGACCGCGAGCCGGAGACTGAGACGGACGCCACTGCCGACGATGAGACGGTGGCTGAGGTCGAGGAACCCGAGTCGACGTCGGCGCCGACCGACGGACCGGAGCACGGGGAGACCGCCGAGCCGGCGGAGGACTCGGAGCCGGCCGCTGACGCGGAGCTCGGCCAGGCCGGCGAGCCGGAAGTCGAAGAGCAATCCGAGACCGAAGGCGCGACCGACCCCGAGGAGCCCGACGCGGGCCCGCTGCCCAGCGAGTCCGAGAGTGCGCCCGAGTCCGCCGAGCAGCCCGGAGATCACCCGACTCACCCCGACAACTCCGCGGACGACGACGGCAGCTCTCCCGAGGCCGAGCAGGTTGAGGCGGCAGCTGAAGACGCAGGCCCCTCGACGGAGCACCACAGTGGCGCCCCCGATGGCGAAGCAACACCGAATGACGAGGGCTCGGATGAGCCCGAGAATGGCGACGGTCGTCCCCACTACGGTCGCTGAGGCATCTCTCGCGTCGTGGCAGGATCGTCGCTGCGACTATCCCGTGTGGCCGCGCGAATAGCGCGGCCACACGGGCATTTTCACCGGGCGGGGTATACGAGCATTCCCGCCTCGTCTCGCGTGGTGCCCCGAGTTCTCGGTCTTGTATGCGCGCTGGAGGACCGGTTTGCGTGCGGGCGTCCCCGGCAGGATCGAGTTCGGCACGTCGACGGTGCGGGCCGTCCTCACTCGGAATCGGTGATGAACCGCCTATCCCTCGCTGCAACAGCCAGCGGTTGGACTACGACGTCTCCGACCCCCCTACGGACGGTATCAACGAGCTCTCTGACTCGGTAGCTCACCATGTAGTTTTGCCCGTTCGTGTTCCTTACTCGCTCGGCTAGGAATGCGACGAGTTCCGCGCCGTGGGTGTTGAGCACATCCTCTGAGAATTCACGATTGAAAAACCTTTCACCTAGCCCGATGCTGTGTCCGCTCACCAACGTCGCCGCGACAGGCAGGAACTCCCCGACGAAGGGGACGACATCAGCCCAGCGAGCGAGTTCTTCGACCGAAGCGACTCGCGGCTGCCCATTTAGGCGGCGCTCAAGGTGCTTGCCGAGCCAACGGCGCCACACTTCCGCTCCGTCGACGTTCTCCGACCGGACGAATTGCGATACCGCCTCGGCAAAGTCGGCGGCGTGCTTTCCGTCCGATGCAAGGACGGTTTGGTCGAGCAGTCGTTTTCGATCTGTGCTTGAGATGCCGGCGTAGGACACCACTGAGGCAACGAGCCCGAGGAATATGTGGTGCAGCGTCTCGTCCGGCAGCGTATCGAGGCGTGCGAGCTCCGCAATCATGCTGTCCAGCAACCCTGCCTGTAGAAGCCGGTCGTCCCATCTAGCGTGATGGAGGAACGGGTGCCAGCCGAATGCGTGCGTCTCGTCGTTGCGGAAGATGGGAAGCAGATGCGTGGTTGCGAAGTCGGGGTCGGCGGCGAAATAAAAGAACAGCTGTCCGGCGATCGCTGGTTGTGTGGCGTCGAGCGCATCTCGATTGCCGCTGAGTAGATCGATGAGAGCGGCAAACTCTTCGGGACTGAGTCCTGTCCAGTCGTCGCGATGATGACGCCAGCGTCGGTCTACTTCGCTACTCCAATACTGGGCGAGGAATCCTGGCCATGAGTTCAAATAGAGCGGCGCGAACGAGAGCGGTGTTGAGTCTTCCCGATGTGTGAACGCGCTTCCCTGGCTGTGCCAGAGTGTGCGCGCTAGTTCTCGCATTTCCCCAAGGACCGGTGATTCATCAAGGTCGACCTGCTGACGGATCTGGTCAAGCAGGAACCGACCGATCGCGTGCGCAGAGTCGTGATCGGCTACTAGCGTCGCCACGCGCTCGACGGGTTCGGTGGAGAGATCGCCGAGCTCTGCGTCGCCCCAGCCGCCAACGATGGAACGCCGGAGCTGGAGTCGCTTGTCGGCTAGATCGTTGTGGTCGTCTATTGCATCCCAGAGTCTGATACCGAGGTCGGGGCGCTGCTGCGCGGCCAGCTTGATGAGGCCGAGCGCGTCGGACCAGTCGGGTTCATCAAAGTGGCGCTCGGAGTAGTCGCGCGACATCAGCTCATCGAGGGCCGCAGGTACGCTTTCGTCGAGAGCCTGGATAAATTCCTCGATGGCCATCGGTGGCTTGCCGCCCCACGTGCCACTGGTCATCCAGGAGTCGAAGTCGGGGTGGTCTCGGGCAGCAAACTGTGGGTTCTCGGCTTGGATCTTCTCCAACGCGGCTCGGGCCGTCTCCCAGTCGGGGTCGGCCTCCGTCAACCACACGAGGAGGTTGAACTTTGCGTATGCGAAGTGCCGGTCGCGGTCCGGGATCTCCTCCGGGTAGTCCGGACCGGCTTCGGCGGCGTCCAGAACCTTCTCTTTGAGCGCTGGCGACGCTCCAGGCAACGTAGCGCCGAGCAGTTGATAGATCTCGTGCTTCAGATTCTCCGCATAGAGCCCTGAGCGCGCGACCAGCCACTCGATCTTTTGGTCATCGCTCCGCGCCGCATCCGAGGCGACGAGGTGGAGGGCCAGGCGGCGCATCAGGGTGCGGTCGAAGTCCCACCATCGGTCAGGTAGCTCAGGGCGAAGCGGCAGCGCCTTGAGCCCGTACTCTCGTAGACCGTCAATGATCGCGTCGAGCGGCTCGCGCAGATCATCTTGTTGGTGGGGTTCGATCGCCGAGCGACCATGCGTCAACGGATCCCAATGGCGCTCACCGTGATAGGCGTCGAGCAGGTCGTACGCCGCGACGAGCGCATCTTCCAGGGCGCCCCCGAGCGATCGATCTCCTGCTTGAACGGCTTGGACGATGAGCATGAGGTGCTGTGTTAGGGCGTACTCTTCCGAGTTCCATGTGACCTTGGCGTCGGGAGGGATGGTCCGCTCAACTGACTCATCGACGAACCATCGTCGCTCAAGCTTGAGCAGTGGCCGCAACGCTGTCCGCAGCACTGCCGTGCTGCGCGCCGTAGCTTCAGGTAGGAACGGCATCAAGAAGTCCGAACCGAGGGGTGCGGACTGGCCATGTACCGACGACGCAAGGAACGCCTGCCACCGATCGCCCGCTCCCGCATCGTGGTTGCCCAGCTCGTTGGCGATCCAAGTTGAGGTCCTGTAGAGCGAGCCCGTCATCGACTGGCCGAGCCGCTGCATCGTCTGCAGCGCGGCGCCGTTGAGGCTTGGCGACGAGATAAAGGTGCTCGCGAACCAGTGTCCGAGGATCGCGGTCGCCTCGGGGACATCTGGAGGCAGGAAGAGCTTCTTGAACTCTGGGAGGTCCTCCAGCCAGACCAGCCACTGGAGCTTTGACTCGTCAGGGAGCTGGTTCGTGGCGTTCGCGAAATCACGGGCGCCTTCAACAGTCCGGAGGCGAGCATGCAGGTAGTCCCGGTCGGGCAGCGGAAGTGTGGTGCCACCGGAGATGATCGTCTGCATGCGGGATTGGTGATCGGTCTGCCCCATCCGCGCGCGCTCACTCCAGGCGTCGAGTGCCGCGACGAGTGCGCCGTGATTCCGCCCCGCAACCGGATACGCGATCGGTCGGATACCGAGGTATGCCCACTTAGAGTTTGATGGGTCGCTGGTGAACGCGAAGCGTCGGGGCCCTGCAACTTGTCCGCCTGACGGCAGTCCTAGGGCGAGGTATCGCATGATTACGTCGTCGTGGCTGTAACCGATGAACACCACCATGAATCGATCGAACATTGACAGTAGGAATCGAGCGGCCCAAGCATCGGTGATATACGCGTGGCCGAAGTCGCGGTCAGTGAGGATCATGTCCTCTTTTGGGCGCGTCACCGAACCATGCAGGTGTACGAGACCTATGAAATCGCGCCCGAGCGGTAGTGCGGGCGCATGCCAGGTGTCCGCGACTATGACGTTCGCGCTGGCCGCTGCGGCGGCGAGGTGATCGTCATAGTTGGTGGTAACGATGCGAAAGCCGCCGCCGATGCTCGCGAGATCGACGACCGAATGGTGCAGGGAGTTGAACTTGGATCTCGGATCGGCGATCAGTTCGCGCGCGTGATGATGTGCATCGAACCCCTGTGGCAGTGATTCCAACTGGCCGACGAAGAAGTCCAGGCCTCCGCGCTTGGAGAACGGGTGCGAGGCACGTCGAGCGAGTTTCCTGGCGAGCCCGTCAAATAGGGGAAGGTTGGAAGGACTGGCCAAGGAGGCCCCCGCGCCGACGAAGAACACCAACTCGCCGCCTTCGTGCGCGTCGAGGATCTCGTCGGGTAGTTCAACGTCACCAGTTATCCACATCGCCGGTAGCCGCCTATGTCCGATCAGTGGCGGCCACGTGGGAATCCATGGGCACATGGTACTGGGGACCAGAGATGAAGCCGCACGAGAGGACATCCACCATTCCGCCGATTAGGGCACTGCACACAACGGAATCGTGACGACGAGTAGCGGTCGTTGACGCCTGGCGCTACCCACGCCCGCCAAAATGAATAGCGCTCCAGCGGCTGCTCGCGCCGGTGTCGGACCAATCGGCTACGTTGCGCCTATGGACAAGGAAGCGGATGAGCTAGTCGCGGCTCTCGCACGCGTGGAGTGGTCACCTGCCGCAGACGCGGAGCCTGCGAAGGCGTGGAGCAATCTCCGGCAACTCGCAGAGATAGAGGCGAGCGATCCGCTCGCGGCGAGGGCTGTCTCGCTCCTTGCCGGTGTTATCGGCATGATGTTGAACGGATTGGACTGGGACAGGCCGTATTCGCCCCTGATGCAGTTCGACGACCGTCGCACGCATGTCCCCAGCGACTTCACGCCGACGGAGCTGCTGTTCTTCGAGCGACTGCTGCCGATGGTTTCACCGAACCAACTATCGGCACGTATGGCGGACGTGCTGCACATCCGGTCGACGGAGAAGAGTGACCGCTTTCGCTGGGCGAAGGACGCGGTCGATCGGTGGATCGCAGCAGGTTTCTCGCGCGACCTGAGCAGAAGCGAGCAGGAGGATTGGAAACGTGCGGCTGATGTAGCCGCGCGGTTTCACATGGACGCAGCGAAGCAGGCGTTGATCGACCTCGGACTACGAAC
The DNA here is from genome assembly GCF_042266945.1 of Microbacterium sp. NPDC056057. Lineage (NCBI taxonomy): Bacteria > Bacillati > Actinomycetota > Actinomycetes > Micrococcales > Microbacteriaceae > Microbacterium > Microbacterium sp. NPDC056057. The sequence continues at coordinate 292,722 of NZ_JBHJWS010000001.1, read as the reverse complement.
GTTTCATGCAGGTGACGCTGCTACCGCCTGGTCAATGGCCCGCGCCATGCGAGCGGCCCGCTACTTCCCAGATCCAGACCTCGTGGCCGAGCGATTGGAGTCTCTAGGGCTCGAAACCGGCGACGGCCACTTTCAGCGTCAACTGTATGAAGAGTCGATCCAGTGGACGCGTGGGGTTGGTGAACAGGCGCGATCGACGCGCCAGACCTTGCTCGGCGACTCCTGGTGGCGTGAAGCGGAGTCGCGAAGGTCAGATTCACGCATGGTTGCTCGCGACTTCTTCGGGAACTCGTTCAACGCTTATCGAGCCATCCCCAGCCGACACCGAACGCAGCACGTCGTCGACAGGTTGACAGCACTTCCCGAAATTATCCGGGTCGAAGGGGATGCAGCTCTCAGCGAGATGATGCCTCTCGAGGGTGAGCCGATCGACCTGTCGAACATTGCGGAGTCAGCGCGCCGTATCGCGCAGATGGACAACGTCCTTGACGCTCTCGCGGCGTGGCTGGACAACGTGCGCATGGACGACTTCGCCACGGCGCGAGAGGAGGCTCGGAAGCAGATGGCTGCGCACCCGCTGCTCCACGTCTTCTCGAGAACGACCGTCGACAGCGACGGCCGAACGATTCATCGGTCCGACGGGACGCGGGAACGCATGGGCGTGCCGGACGACGAGTGGTCAGAGATGATTCGCTCGTTCGAGTTAAAGAGTTCGCTCCTGAGCTCCGGATACATCTGGCCCGCGCTGCGGGAGTTCAGCTCCCGACAGCGCTTCACGCTTGCGGACTTCGACATCATCGTCTCTGCATCCCCGTTCGTTCCGGCGGAAGTTCGAGGGCTATACGCCCGAGGGCTCTTCCATGGGTACTACGAGCGCTTCGCGGAAGCGATCCACCTTCTCGCGCCAGCGACAGAGGCGTGCGTTCGCGGAGTCCTGCAACGCGGAGGTGTCGAGACTAGGACCATCCGGCAGGATGACACTGAGATTGAGCCGGGTCTCAGTGCGCTGATCGACTTACCAGGGGCAGACGAAGTGCTGGGCGTCGACCTCGCCTGGAACATTCGGGCTCTGTACTGCGGACCGCTGGGACCGAACCTGCGAAACCGTGTCGCACACGGCTTGTTGTCCTCGGACGAGGCAAGCGGCATCCACATGCTCGGGGCATGGTGGCTTGCGTTCCGTCTGGCTTACGTTCCCTACTACAACGCGGTGCAACTGGACGGCACGCCTCCGACGCCCAGCACCGCCGGCAATGGGACGAGCGATGCTTCTAACACGTCGACTTCGGATTGACCAACTGCCGCTTCGTACTATCGGTCGAGGGAACGGGTCAGCTTGGGCCATCCTTCCGAAACTCGAAGTGGACGCGAGCAACGCTTGCGGACGCAGCGTATTCGACAGTCCTCATTCCGTTGCCGGGCCGCAGTCCGCGCCCGATGCACGCCGACCGGTCCGCTCTTGCGCGGTGCCCGCTCAAGGATGAGACGCGAGGCTCACAACAACATCTGTCAAAGGAGCCCGCGGAGTAGACAAGAGGGGTCGGTAGGCCGAGAACGGCGCACCCGCGACCTGTCGACTATCGTGACCAGCGAAAGCGCCAGCGCCAGCGCTGACGCGCCGGCGCTTTCGCGTCCTCGAGCGCCGCCAACCATACCTCGGCGTGCCTCTTCCTGTCCGAGTGGTCTGAGACGACGCGCGCGATGTGACTCAGCATCATTGTGAACAACACGAAGAATATGAACACGCCTATTAGTACCCATGGGCTCAGCACCGTCAGCGCAGCGAAGACGACCGCGAGCACTGCAACCCACGTCGTGAGAAACGACCACGCCGACGCCATGTCGCCCGTCGTCGCCCAGCGCAGCCCATTCACGACGGCAAGGTAATCCTCCGGGCGAGTTTGCCGCGCCCCCGCGAGGGCGGCCACCGCTTGCCGCGTCGGCAGTTTCGAGATGTCAGGCCACAGATCCGGAGGCGCATCTTCGTGGGGCTGTGCCCACCCCGGGGGCTTGTGGCTCGTCGGTTTCGCCTTCGGCATGCCGATAAGCCTCCCCACCGTCGGTCAACGTCGTGCGATGTCGATGCTAATGGGGACCTCCGTCATTGGCCCGGGAGCCGGAGGATTGACCGAGTCGGGCGTGTGATGTTGGTGAGGGCCGTCGACTACAAGACCACGGCCTGCCGCGGCTCCTTGTCGATCCAAGCCTCGCCGGCCCGCCACTCGCCGTCGGCGTCACGGTAGCGAATGGCGAACTTCACCCCGAAGGAACGCCCGTTCCGCATCCGTCGTCCGCGGAACTGCTGCACGCCGCTATAGGGACCCGGCCATTGGGTGTCGCCGATGAACTCAAAGTCGCCGAGCGGCGCCGCGATCGATACGTCGCTGATCTCCACGCCGGACTGCGTGTTGTTGAGCAGGAAGCGGTCGTCTTCGAGGTACACCACACGCCACGTCGGCCGCAGCAGGGGTGACCGCTCTCGTTGTTCCTTGAGGATGCCGATCGCCTGCTGGCGGCCTTCCGCTCGTGCGGAGGCGATCGCGGACTGCAACTCACGCTGATGGGCCTTCGAAACGCGGTCGGCCTCATCAACGGCCAGAGCCTGCGTGGCCGCGATCTGCTCGGCGGCATGGGCCACCGCTGCCGCGGCCCGTTGGTCGGCGCTCGACGATGCTCCACGGAGTTGGGCTATGCGTTCGAGAAGTTGCTTGTCGCCCGAGAGCACGACGATCCCCAGCGCTTCGCAAAGGTCGGCGTAGAACCGGTTCGAGCGCTCGTTTTGCTTCTGCGCCCTCTCGAGCTCTTCGGCCCGCGCACGCATACGGCGCGTTGTGGTGACGCGGAGGGTCAGCGGCCACCTGAGAGCGCGCCCGATCGGCATCCACAACCTCACCCGAACCCGCTTGCTGAAGATTGCCAGCACGGCGGCGGTGATGATGCCGGCCAGCGCGCCGCCGATTATGGCGATCAGCCATGCTTCCCCTGAGCTCACGGCTCAGAGGATATCGGTGACCACCGACCGCGACGGCGGGGCGGGGCGTGTGTGACGGCCGAGCGCTCGGGCTACGGATCCTTCCGGCCCAGGATTCGCAACTCCCGAATGACCTGCGGCCAAAGCCCCTCGTTCGTCCGAAGGCGGCGTGCCCTTCGTGCGACGCCACGTCTGCGCCCTCGAGTAGAGTGACAAGCTTCGATTCGACCGAGGGAAGCGGGAACGGCCATCCTGCGCGACGGCGGTGCGTCAGCGTGCCACTGCCCGCAAGAGGATCGCTGCTATCGATGTGTGAGTATGCCGCCGAGAGCGACGACGGCATTCATGGTCCTGCCATACGACTCCGTGTGATCGTCGAGATCCACTTCATAGAGCCGATCCACCGCTGAGTTGACCAGTTCCAACGCTTCAGCGTGTAGCGAGTCGTTTTGCAAGCCCTCCACCAACAGCACGGCGACGTTGTAGTTGCAGATCGCTTCCAACACGCGATTTCTGTGTCGAAACTGTTCGGCGCCCGGGTGCGTGCGTGCAATTCCCCGAAGCACGCCCAGGCACTCATCCAGCAAACCTATGGCGCGGTCTTGCCGGCCGGACTCGGCAAAGAGAGCGGTCAGCTGGATCGCCCTCGTTATGAACGTGTCGAATCTGGTCCAATCCCAGGAATTCTGTTGCAACTCCTCGCTTGCCATCCTCACAAGAAACTCCTGAGTGGAAGGTTCTACCTGATCCGTTGCTTCGCGAATCAGGAAGGGACGGTCCTTGTTGGAGTTGTACCCGAGCAAGCCTGCAGTGCGCATGACCCTGAGCGTACGACGCCGGTGAGCGTGACAACCAGTTTCATGAGGGCTCCGACTGGCTCCCAAGCGAAACGCCAAGGCGGGCCTTCACGGCTCCAGAGACGCTTGTTGTTCTTCCCGTGTCTTCATCAACGCCTCCGGCGGAGCTCGACGTGTGCTCGGACAGTACCGAGCCACCGACTGACTGGTCGGAGTGAGGCCAATCGGCTGGGCTGGCACCAGCCTTGCTTGCAACGAGCGGCATCACCAGCACCACCCGTAGCAGGCCCAGGAAATGCCCGTTGAGGGATCTCTTCGGGCGCCGCCGCTTTGCGGTCCCTCGAGCGCTCCCCAGTCGACCGATGCTGATGCTCACCCAGCGCATCGGGCGGCGTGCGCGGCGTCATTCAGGTGCCGTGGCGGCAGCAGCTTGCGCCTCACGCGCTGCGCGCAGGAGCACAGCATCGAGTTCCGGCCCGCTGCAATCGTGGCCCGCGCCGGCGATCTCCAGGAGGTGGGCACGTGGGAGCTTCGCGCACAGATCAAGCGAGGCGGCTCGGGGGCTACGTGAATCAGCCGTACCACGCACGACGACGGTCGGCGTGCGTATCTCGGGCAGGTCTGGCCGCAGATCCTGCACCATGACGTCGATGAGCGCCTCGGTGGTGGCGGATCGCCAGTCATCGATGAGGGTGCGGGCGCGCGCTCGACGCTCGGGCATCCCACCTGGCGGATACACGGAATCAAGGAAGTCCTCCGCCCACTCCTCGACCCGGTGCATCGTTGTGAAGCGCACCGCGGCGATGCGCTGTGCCAGCGTGTCCGCGTCCAGAGATCCACCCCAACCGGCGTACCCGCCGATCAGGACGAGGTGGCCGACACTGGACGGGTGGTGGCGGGCGAGCAGCAGCGCAATCACTGACCCGAAAGAGAGCCCTGCGACGGCGGGCGTTGTCAGCCCCAACGCGGTGACGAATCCGGAGGCGATCTTCGCCCAGTCCGCGTCGCTCCACCCGCGGGGCACGTCGCCAGAGGCGCCGCACCCGGGCGCGTCCCAGGCAATGACGTCGAGGTGCGGGCTCAAGGTTCGCAGCTCATCGGCCCAGATACGAGAGTCCTCGAAGGCACCATGAAAGAGGACGAGCGGAGGTCCGCTCCCGCCCCGCCGGTACGCTATGCGCAGCCCGCCGACAACGACCTCAGTCATGATGCCGAACCTACGCCTCGGCGTTGTTAGCCGCAGCAGCGTCATGACCATGATCGTGCCGTATTGTTCATCGCGCTTATGCCCGATTGCGGATCGCTTTCAGGCAGCCTTTCGCTGAGTCGACGTCCACGGCGAGGGCGGACGTTGAGCCCGCCCTCGCGGGTGGATCAGCCGGCGGCTACCGCGATCTCGTTCGGCGTGACGTCGAGGGTGACCGTGGCCACGACCTCGCCCGTGGTGAGGTCGACGGCGTGGATCGCGTCGGCGGCGGGCTCGGTCACGTAGGCGATGTCGCCTGCGATGACGATGGCCGGGTGCGGGTCCTGCCACTCGACGGGGCTCTCCCACGCTTCGACGACGGGGAACGCATCGGTGATCTCGCCCGTGGCGGGGTCGAAGACGTGGACGGATCCGTCGCTCGCGAGGATGTAGGCGAGGTCCTCGGGTCCGCGGGCGACGTCGCGGAAGGTGTACTCGACGCCCTCGGGAAGGTCGACGACCTCGAGCGTGCCGGCCTCGGTGTCGATGACGGTGACCGCACCGAGGAGGTAGCCCTCGGCATCCGGATCGTTCTTGTAGTCGCCGACCACGAGCGGGCTCGTCTCGCTCACCCACGCGTTGCCCATGCGCCCGTACGGCTGGTCGGGGGCGTCCAGCTTGGTGATCTCGCCGTCGCGGTACAGCAGCGCGCCGTTCTCGCAGCCGAAGACGACGGCCTCGTTGGCCGCGGTGCCTTCGCCGTGCACGCCCGGGCAGGCGTCGCTCGTGGCGATCACCGCACCCGACTCGTCGGCCACCGAGATGCCGGTGCGTCCGTCGGCGCCGCCCACCGTCGTGAGGAACGTGCCGTCCTCGAGCACGACCGAGACGCCGTGGTGCGCCTCGACGCCGGGGATCGTCTCGGTCTCGGGCAGCTCGTCGTCGGCGGACAACAGGGCGTCGGTGTCGAAGATCGTCGTGTCACTCGTGCCGTCGGCGTAGAGGATCGTCTTGCCGCCGTGCCGGACGACGTGGCCGGGGGCGTCGGCGGCGAAGATCAGGTCGGTCAGCGCGACGTCGTCCGCGCTTGCCGCCGCGGTGTCGAGCACCTGAAAGCCCTCGCTCATCGTGACGAGCACGTGGCGGCCGTCGCCCGCCGGGTTGAGCCGGGTGAACTCCTCCGAGGCGAGATCGGCAACCGGCTCGAGGGTCTCGCCGTCGAGCACGAGGATGCCGCCCTCGTACGAGACCGCGATCCGTGGTCCGGCCACGGTGGCCGCAGGCGTCTCGGCTCCGGCTCCGGCCGAGGTCGACGGTGTCGATGAACAGGCCGCGAGGGTCGCGACGGCGCCGGCGGCGACGGCGATCAGGCCGGCGCGCCGCAGCGTGCGTGTGCGCATGTGGTGTTCCTCTTTCTTGGTGTGGGGCTCACTGCGTGAGCCCGGTGACGATGCGCTGCGTGTTCTCGCGCATCATGGTCAGGTAGTCCTCCGCGCCGCCGCCGTCTGCGGTGAGCGACTCGGTGTACAGCTCGATGACCTCGACGTGCGTGTCGATCTCGTCGGCGAGGGCGCGCATCAGCCGGTCCGGCGACGAGGACTCGGCGAAGACCGCCGGAGCGCCGTGCTCTTCGATCGCCGACACGAGGTCCGCGAGGTCGGATGCGCTCGGCGCGGCGAGTGTCGTGCCGCCCGGGATCGCGGCGCCCACGACGCGGAAGCCGAAGCGCTCGGCGAGATACCCGAAGACGTGGTGGTTGGTGACCAGCGCGCGGCGCCCTGCCGGGATGCCGGCGAACGCCGACGACATGTCGTCGTCGAGGGCCGCGAGCTCGGCGAGGTAGGCGTCGACGTGTGCGTCGATGGCCGCCTCATCCACCCCCGGCAGCGCGGACAGGCGCGGGGCCAACGCCGCGACGACATCGATCATGCGGGCGGGGTCGGTCCAGAAGTGCGGGTCGGGGGTGCCGGCGGCATCGCCGCTCGCGTACTCCAGCACCGCTATCGCATCGCCCGCGACGAAGCTGTCGACCCCTTCCGCGACGGCGGCGTCGAGATGCTGCTGGAGCCCCTCTTCGAGGCCCAGGCCGTTCGACACCAGCAGGTCGGCGGTGCGCAGGCGCGCGGCATCCTGTGCGGAGATCTCGAACGAATGCGGATCGGCATCGGGCCGCATCAGTGTCATCACCTCGACGTCGTCGCCCACGAGCTCGCCCACGACGTCGCCGAGGATGTTCGTCGACACGACGGCGAGCGGGCGATCCTCGCCCGTCGGCGCACACGCGGTGAGGACGGATGGCGACCGCCGCCGTCAGCAGCGCGGCGAGCACTGCGGGCCGGGGGCGGCTCATCGGCCGGTCACCACGAGCAGGGCGGGCGAAGTCGGCGTCTCGAACGTCCTCGAGATGCGTGCCGCGTCGGCGAAGTCGATCTCGTAGACGGCGCGCTCCGCGGGTCCGTTGAGGTAGGCGCGAGGCTGGTCGGCGACGAGCGTCGGGCTGCCGGCATCCGTTGCGAGCGACTCGGCGACCAGCGGCTCTGTCTGCGCGAGGAGTGCCCCCGTCGTGCCGTCGATCACGAGGACCCGGCCGTCGGCGCCGAGCGCGAGCACGTGCTGGGCCTCGTCGTCGACCGCGGTCGCCTGCACGATCGGCCGGTCCACCGCGAGCAGCGTCCAGGTGCGCGCGCGGGTGTCGAGCAGCCAGATCCCCTGGTCTCCGGCCGGACCGGCGACGGTGGGGCGGCCGTCTCTTCCCGCGAACGCCGTGGCCGGCGGAGCGGTCGTGCCCTCGGGGTAGGGGATCCGCTCGAGCTCGACCTCGCCGTCGACGAGGGTCGCGAGCAGCGCACCGTCGGCGCACCCGATGACGGCACCGACACGGGTGGTCACGGTGCCCCGCGCATCGGTGCAGTCGGCGCCCGCGCCGGGCTGCGGCATCCCGTCCTCATCCACGATCGAGACGGATGCCGCCACCCCGCCCTGCGGTTGCGTCACGAGCGCGTACGAGCCGATCGGCACGGCCATGCCGTCGTGCGGAGCGGTCTCGAGACGGAACCGCTCGACGAGCTCGCCCTTCGACATCGCCGCGGTGTCGAGGAGCACCGCCTCGCCGCTGCCGGCGAAGAAGATCCCGGTGCTGCCGGTGGTGGACGATGAGGTCGTCGCCACGGTCGCCGGCCCGCGGCCCGCCACCTGGCCGAGCATCACCGGTGCGGCGAGGTAGTAGTGGAAGTGGTCGACGTGGTCCCACGTCCACCGGCCGCTGTCGACGATCGCCAGCCCGTCGCCGCTGTCGGCGAAGACATGGCGGCCGTCGGTGCTCGCGCGAGATGCGGCCGGCACGTCGCCGAGCTCGGCGACGGTCTCGTCGAGCAGGTCGAGCTGGCGCACGACGCCGCCGGGGTCGATGGTGACAACGGCGAGCGGTGGCTCGCTCATCTCCTTCGCGCCGTCGACGGCGCCGTGTCCGCCGGATGCCGGACTCGCGGCGGGTGTGCCGGCGTCGGCGCTCGCGCAGCCGGCGAGCATGAGCACGGCGACCGCGAGCGGCGCGAGGAGCGGGGAAGTGCGGTGGAGCACGGGGGCTGGCTTCTTTCGTCGGGTGGTGGGGTGGGATGCTGCGGCACCCGCGCGCGTCGTCACGCGGCGGCTGCGGTCGTGACGCGCGTGCGGGTGCGCCCGGTGTGTACTGCCCACGAGGCGGCCGCGAGAAGCACGGCGGTCAGCGCGATGGAGGCGCCGGCGGCGGTGCCCGCGTGCCACGACAGCAGCAGGCCGAGTACGACGGCGGCGACGCCGAAGACGCACGCGAGGGCCATCGCGGACGGCAGCCGGCGGGTCCAGTGGCCGGCGGCGACCGCCGGCGCGATGAGCAGGCCCACCACGAGGAGCGAGCCCACGGCCTGGTACGAGGCGACGACCGCGAGTGTGACCAGGCCCACCAGCACGGCCAGCGCGATCCTCGGTCTGAGCCCGAGCACCGCCGCCACTCGCGCGTCGATCGCCACGGCGACGAGGGAGCGGTGCGCGGCTGCGGCGACCGCCACCCCGATCCCGGTCGCCCACGCGAGCACCGCGAGATCGTCGGCCGAGATCGCCAGGACGTCGCCGAAGAGGATGGCCGTGGCATCCGTCGCGAAGCTTCCGGAGTGCGAGATGACGATCACACCGCCCGCGAGCATGGCCACGAAGAGCATGCCGATGCTGGTGTCGTACGACAGGCGACCGCGTCGCTGCAGCGCGCCGATCCCGAGACTCATCGCCGCCGCGCTGACGCCGGCGCCCAGCAGCACCGGCACACCGAGGAGGGTCGCCAGGGCGACGCCCGGGAGCATGCCGTGGCCGAGCGCCTCGCCCAGGAAGGCCATGCCGCGAGCGACGACCCAGGTGCCGACGACGCCGCACAGCACGGCCACGAGGCTGCCGCCGAGGAGGGCGCGCTGCACGAACTCGAGGGAGAACGGATCGGTGATGAGGGGCACGAGCGACGACGGTAGCGTTAATGAGAATGATTCTCAAAATCGATTAGGCTGAGCTCGTGCCTCTCGAAACATCGTCCGCCGCCGCCCTGTCTCTGCGCGCGGTCTTCGTGGACCACGCCGGGACGCCGGCCCTCCGCGGCGTCGATCTCGACGCGGAGCAGGCCGCGCTCACCGTGATCGCGGGACCGAACGGCGCGGGCAAATCGACGCTGCTCGAGGTGCTCGCCGGGACGATCACGCCGCGTGCGGGCAGCGTCGAGATCCGCGCGGCGTCACGGGCCTTCGTGCCGCAGCGCGCGGCGATCTCGCCCACCCTGCCGCTGACCGTGCGCGACGTCGTCACCGTCGGAGCGTGGGGGCGGATCAGCGCGTGGCGCCGACTCGATCGCGCGTCACGGATGGCGGTGGATGCCGCCCTCGAGCGCCTCGACCTGACCGCCCTGCAGCGAGCGCCGTTCCGGTCCCTGTCCGGCGGGCAGCAGCAGCGCGCCCTCCTCGCGCAGGGGTTGGCGCGCGGCGCCGACGCGTTGCTGCTCGACGAACCCACGACCGCACTCGACGCGGACAGCGCGGAGCGGATCGTCCGTGCGATGAGGACAGAAGCCGACCGCGGCGTGGCCGTGGTGTGCGTCAGCCACGAGCAGTCGGTGATCGATGCCGCGAACCTCGTGGTTCGCCTCGATGCGGGCAGGATCGACCTGCTGTCGGCCCGCAGTCACCTTTAGGCCATCTGCGGCGTGCACGCCGGCTGAAGGGCCCGACGCGCTCGCGATGACGACCGAGCCGAATGCGCGCTTGCCGTACGGCTCCGTTCGTTGCCCGCAAGACGATCCCTCCGCCCACTCAAGGAGTGCCGAGTGCGCCAGGGCCCGACATCGCGCCATCCTGGTCAACGTTCGAAGCGGTTGTCGGTACACGGACGCCGCCGCTGCCCAAGAGAGATGCCGCGGCAACCACATCCCGCCGTCGGCCGTGAGGGTCTTGCCGGATTGTCAGCGGAGGAGGGTCGGGAGACTCCGGACCCCTCCTCCCCTGAGATCACTCGTAGCGGAGCGAGTCGACCGGATCGGCGCGCGCGGCGCGTGCGGCGGGTAGCGTTCCGGCGAGGAAGGCGATCGCCATGACGACGATGATGATGACCGCGATCGAGAGCGGGTCGAAGGCGATGAGGGTGAGGCCGGGCAGGTCTGCGAGCAGAGATCCGGACAGCGCGGAGCTCACGCCTGCGCCGACGAGCATCGCGATGACGACGCCGATCGCGCTGCCCAGGAACCCGATGAACGCGGCTTCGAGGCTGAACAAGCTGAAGACGCGGCCGTTGCCCATTCCCATCGCCTTCATAAGCCCGATCTCGCGGGTGCGTTCCTGCACCGACATGAAGAGCGTGTTGACGATGCCGAAGCTCGCCGCGAGGAGCGCGATGATCGCGAATGCGTTGAGCACGAGCACGATCCCGTCGATCACGGTCTTGAACATGCCGAGCTGGTCGGCGACGGTCGAGCCGGTGAAGCCCTCGTCGGCGAGCCGATCCTTGAGCGCGCTGATCTCGTCGTCGGTCGATGCCGGGTCGAAGAAGACGCTCGCCTGCGCGTAGCGCTCCACCTCGTCGGCCGGCATGCCGATGTTCTGTGTGTCGAAGAGCTCATCGGCCAGTGCCGTGTTGGGCACGAGGCTCGCGCCGGTCGGCGAAGCGAGCCCTTCTTCCGCGACGCCGACGACGGTCGCCTCGACGAGATGCTGCGTGCGCTCGGCATCCGTGATCGCGATCGACACCGTCTGCCCGATGGCGTTCTCGGCGTCGCCGAGGCCCATCGACTCGACGAACGCGACGGGCAGGACGAGCTGCAGCTCGGTCGCGTCGTCGTCAGGCGAGGAACCCGCCTCGAGCTGGATGGTCTGACCGGCGATGAGGCTTCCGACGCCGATGACGTACTTCGTGCCGTCGCCGGCCTGGATGTAGTCGGGCGAGATCGAGCGCGTCGGCACGACGTCGGTGACGCCTTCGATGCCTGCGAGAGTGTCGAGGTCGGCGGGCGTGAGGGCGACGACGGTGGATCCCGGAGGGCCTGGCTGCCCGCTCGCGATGGCGTTCGGGTCGTACTCGACCGGTCCGGTCGCCGCGACGCCGGTCGCGGTCTCCTGGGTCTTGGTGACCGTCATGACGTCGGCGGCGCCGATCGAGGTGACGGTGTCGTCGATGTAGGCGTTGATGCCCGTGCCGAGGCCGCTCGTGAGGGTGAGGGTGAATGCGCCCACGAAGATCGCGAGGATCGTCAGGATCGTGCGGGTCTTGGAGCGGAAGGTGTTCGAGACGGCGGAGCCGATCAGGTCGACGGTTCTCATGCGGCCACCGCCGCGGAGTCCTCGACCAGCAGGCCGTCGCGGATGAACAGGCGCCGGTCGCAGCGGTTGGCGAGCTCCTCGTCATGGGTGACGACGATGAGGGTAATGCCGTTCTCGCGGTTCAGCGCGAACAGGATGTCCTCGACGATCGCGCCGGTCGCAGTGTCGAGGTTGCCTGTCGGCTCGTCGGCGAAGATGATCCGCGGGTTGTTCACGAGCGCCCGCGCGATCACGGTGCGCTGCTTCTGACCGCCCGAGAGGTTGACGGCCTTGTTCCTGGCCTTGTCGTCGAGCTCGAGCTGTGCGAGCGCGGCGAGGCCGCGGCGGCGCCGTTCGGAGCGGCCCACGCCGGCGATCTTGAGCGGCAGGATCACGTTCTCGAGCACCGACGAGTTGCCGGTCAGGAAGAACTGCTGGAAGACGAAGCCGAAGGTCTTGTTGCGAGTGCGGTTGAGGGCGCCGCCGCGCAGCTTCGCGGTGTCGACGCCCTCGAGTTCGACCGTGCCGGAGGACGGGGCATCCAGCAGCGCGAGCACGTGCATGAGCGTGGACTTGCCCGAGCCGCTCTTGCCGACGATCGCGATGCTCTCGCCCTCACGGATGTCGAAGCTCACCCCCTTCAGCGCATCGAAGCGGTTCTGGCCCCGGCCATAGGACTTGTGCACGTCCCGGACCGAGATGATCGGCGTATTCATGAGGCTCCTGAGTGAAGTGGACTTTCAGCCTCGCCGCTCGCACCCTCGCTCGCGTCCCCCCGAGGGAGACACTTCGCATACCGCGGCTGCGGTACTCGGCATGCCGCGGGGGAGGGATGCCGCGCGCCGCCATGCCCGCCACACTTGACTGATGACACGCGAGGCGGGACGGCAGAGCGGGCGCAGCGGGCCGCATCCGCGCGTGCCGACCTGGATCGGCGATGTCATCGCGGCCGTGTTCATCGTCGCCTCGGCCTACCTCCCGTTCCCGCAGGTGGACTTCCGCCCGGACAGCGTGTTCACGTTCGCCCTCGTGCTGGCTCCGGCGCTGATCCTTCCGCTGCGACGCCGGTGGCCGATCGCCGTTCTCGCCGCATGCGTCGCGCAGTACGCGGCCGCTGGGTTCACCGGAACTCTCTGGCCCGGTTTGGTGCTGGCCATGGCGATCGCGATGTTCGGTGCCACGAACCGACTGCGGCGGCGGGCCGCCCTGATCACGACTCTTGTCACGATCATCGTGATCATCGTGATCAACGTCCTCGCCTCGCTCAGCAGCCTCCTCGATCTGCGCGCGTTCGCCGTCGTGATCACGGTCGCGTTCGCCGCCGCGGCGGGCGACGGGGCGCGATCCGGCCGGGAGTACATCGCCGCCATCACCGAGCGCGCCGAACGCGCGGAAGAGTCCCGGGAGTCCGAGGCGAAGCGACGCGTGTCGGAGGAGCGCCTGCGGATCGCCCGTGATCTGCACGACGCCGTCGCGCACCAGATCGCCGTGATCAGCCTCAATGCGGGCGTCGCGTCCTCGGCGATCCCGTCCCGTCCCGACGACGCTCAGGACGCCGTCCGCACGATCCGCAGCGCCGCGCGCACGGTGCTCAGCGAGATCGGAGCGCTCCTCGAGGTCCTCCGCACGGACGATGACGGTCCCCGCGACATCTCACCGCAGCCCGGCCTCGAACGTCTCGGCGACCTCGTCGGCCAGTTCGAGGACGCCGGGCTCGCCGTGACGATCCGAATCGAGGGCGACCTCGCGCAGGCCGAAACGCCCGCTCAGATCGTTGCCTACCGCGTCATCCAGGAGGGACTCACGAACGCCCACAAGCACGGCGCCGAGTCTCGCGCCCACGTCCTCGTCCGGGCTGGGGCTGACACACTCGACATCGTGGTCACCAATCCGACTCTCCCCGTCGATACTCCTCACACCATTGGGAGATCCGTCGACAGCACGGGCTCCACTCTCGGACTGATCGGCCTGCGCGAACGCGTCACAGCGGCACGAGGCACAGTCGAGACGGGACCGACACCGGGCGGGTGGCGGGTCGCGGCGACACTCCCGCTCGGCACGGACCGGCGCCCATGACCACCGTGCTCGTCGTCGACGACCAGTCCCTCATCCGCCAGGCGGTGTCCGACATCCTGTCGCATGCGGACGGGATCGAGGTCGTGGGCGAAGCGGTCGACGGGCAGGATGCCGTCGCCGCCGCCGCGCGGCTGCGCCCCGACGTCATCGTGATGGACATCCGGATGCCGCGACTGGACGGCATTGCTGCGACGGCGGCGATCTGCGCCGACCCCGACCTCGCTTCGACCCGCGTGCTGATCCTCACGACCTTCGAAGAGGACGAGTACATCGTCACCGCCCTGCGCGCCGGTGCGAGCGGATTCATCGGCAAGGGCTCCGAGCCCGACGAGATCGTCCACGCCGTGCACGCCGTGAACGCCGGCGAGGCGCTCCTCTCGCCGGCGGCGACCCGGAGCCTCATCACGAAGTACGTCACCCCGCAGCGGACGGCGGCGCCTCTGCGCAGCATCCCCCCGGAGCTAGAGGCCCTCACCGAGCGCGAACGCGAGGTCCTGCTCCTCGTCGCGCGCGGCCGGTCGAATCAGGAGATCGCGGACGACCTGCACATCTCGCCGCACACCGCGAAGACCCACGTGAACCGTGTCATGACGAAGGTACACGCGCACGACCGCGCCCAGCTCGTGATCCTTGCCTACGAAACCGGACTCCTCGCCCCGGGATCGCCATGACACAACGGGGCACGTTCAGGGATCCTATCCGTCAGTTCACATGGCAGCGATTGTCGGGATTCGCGAGTTAGGCGACCGGAATATCGAGCTTGTACTCCCTGGTCGTTGGGCGGCTCCGCAGGTCCGGAATCCCCGTGGCCACCACCTGGACAGTGAGCGAGCCATCCTGGTTCGTTCGCCGGTTCATTTCGACCTCGCCATTACGTGTCTTGTAGGTCAAGATCTCCGATAGTCCGGTCGCTGTGGAAGCAGTGGTGATCGTCCCGGAGGGGATAAGGCTGATCTTGCACAACGCTCGAAATCCGGCGAGCTCATCTCCCGACTTGTTTGCGGTGTACTCCGAAATGAACTTGTAGAGCGCTTGCCAAGCCCAAGGTTCGAACACTACGGATTCCGCGCCGCTATTCACGCCAACAATCATGCGATCCGTGCCCGGGTCATCGGCTTCTGACGTGCCAGTGGAGAAGATGATGGCGGGGGGCACGGCATCGCCGTAGCACGAGTTCGAAGTGAACGTGTACCCCTCATCGGCTTGTGCCTGGATGGTCGCGTCCCGGCCGGCTTGCCAACTAGCCCAGGCTTCCGGCAGTGCAACACCTGCCGCGTCGGTGAGGACGCCGGCGGCGAACGCGGCCGTCATTGCACTAAGCCAGCCCGTCGCGGGGACGGCTGCCGCTCCGCAGGAAGTGAGTGCTGGTGTAGCTAGCGCCACCACTGATCCCGCCGCGACGAGGCGAAACGCCGCTCTACGGTCGAAAACCACAGACTGCCTATCCATCCAGCACCCCCGAGCGCTTTGGTCCCCGGCCAACGAGTCAGCGTGCGGGCATACGTTTGCTGACTCTTGACGCAACCATAGCGGGGGAATCGAAGACGGACGCTCGCGACGACTTGCAGGCGCACGGCTATCGCGCGGTGCCCGATTGGGGATCCTCCAGCACGCTCGGCAACGGTCGGTGACGGGGATTGTGCGCGCGTCTGCGGGGTGGAATGCTTGCCGCGGCCACAGGCCTCTGTCGCCGGAACACTTTGAACACCGTGATGCGAGGGTGCGCCATGGACACCGTCCTCCAACGACTCACACAAGCGCAGAACGACCACGACGCTGAGCGCTTCGCGTCCTTCTTCGCCCTCGACTATCGAAGTGAGCAGCCTGCCCATCCGGGGCGGGAGTTCGTCGGACGCGCACAAGTGTTCTCGAACTGGACCGGCGTGTTCGCTGGCATCCCCGATTTCCACGCCGAGCTGCTCTCCTTCTGTCGGCTCGACGACATGGAGTGGGGGGAACTGGCTTGGAGCGGCCACCATACTGATGGCCAGCCGTATGCAGCGTGCGGTGTGATCGTCGCGATCATCCGTGACGGACTGATTGCGTCGGCGCGACTGTACGTCGAATCGATCGACCCCGATGAGGTCGGCATCGATGCCGTGGTCGAGCGTGTCTTCCGTCCGCCCCACCCCTGATCCGCTCGCGCGGTGCGAAGCGTTGGACCTCACGTTCCAGCCCGCGCGCATCTCTTGCGCACGAACGGATCACAATCGACCGCCCGAAGGGGTACCTGATTCGGCCACCGCACGGACAGGGATCCAAGGTTGCGTGGGCGCGTACGATATCGCGCAAATATTCGGAGTGCTGATGACGGATGCGTTCGAGCAGTACCATCACGGCATGCCGCCGGAAGTCGGCCCTGCGCCGCGATTGGCCTACGAGGGTTTCCGCAACCTGGTCGCGCTCGCGATCGCCGCTGTCGTCGCCATCATCGCGCTGCTGGGCTACAGCTTCGTCGTGCCGGTGCGATTGACGGTCGACACGGTGACACTCACCGTCTTCGTGTTCTGGATCGGGTACTCCCTCGCTTTTCTCACTCTCACACACGCAATATTCGGCCGATCTGATGCACCGACGCTGCGCGCCTGGCTGTCAGCCACGAACAACTCCCGCCGCAGTGCCGCGATCCCGACATACACGGCTCTGTGGGCGGTGCTGGCATTGCTCGCCGTCGCCCTCGTGCTCATCCTTCCCGGGCTCCTCGACAGCGTCCTCGCGAACGCGCTGAGCTTCGTCGTCGTGATCACCGCGTGGCTCGTCACCGTCACGGCCTACGCGATGCACTACGCCCGTCTGAACTCCCAGGAGGAATCCATCGAGCTGCCCGGCAACCGCGGAGACGGCCCGGTCTTTGCCGACTACTACTACCTCGCCGCGCAGCTCGCCACGACGTTCTCGTCATCGGACGTGAGCATCCTGACCACGCGCGCTCGGCGCATCGTGACGGGACAGACCTACATCGCCTTCGCCTTCAGCACGTTCATCATCGCGATGCTGATCAGCGTGCTCTTTCTGACCAACTGAGACGGGGCAGCGGTGGGGCGCGGTTGGGGTGCCGAGCGCGCCCCTGCGTTCCGAGATGAACTGCCGTCCCGGTTGAGGGACGGTGCTCGTCGTGAACGCGGCCGTCTCGGTGAGATCCATCGGGTCGCAAACCCTCTCCGGGGGCAGCTCGTCCATCCGAGCGCCGCCGACCTTCTCGAGGATGTGGCCGAACGCCCGGCGGCGGCAGGACTTTCGTTCCCCGCCCGTAAGCGGATCCGGTGCAGCGCCCCGACGCGGTCTTGTCAGTGCCGCCCGATTCCGTTAGCTTCTCGATCGGCAGGCGCCTCTATCCCAAGCAGGACTCGACTCTGGTCCCGGGGCGCGAGATCCCGGCGACTCTCTGAGGGGCGACGCAATGGCCACCGCACTCCCATCCTCGGGCGACGTCCCGTCGGAAGACGCAGGCTGCGACCCGTCTGACCTCCTCTACATCCACGACGCCTTCCGGCGGCTCTACGCGCTGATGCCAGCGGGCGTTCGGGGCACTTCGTCCGACCGCCGGCGCGTGGCACAGGTCGTCCAGTCCGTCAGGCTCGTCAACGACGCACTCCACCATCACCATGTCCTCGAAGACAGCCTGCTCTGGGACAGCCTTGAAGAGAGGCGTCCGGCCTGCACCGTCCATGTCGAGCTCATGAAGCATCATCACGCTGAGGTCGCGGGGCTGCTGGGGTCCTGCCGGCCGCTGTTCGATACCTGGGAGCAGCAGCGCGATCAGGGCGCCGGGGAGGCTGTCGCGGCGCATCTCGAGGCGATCGGCGCGCTCTTGGAGGAGCATCTCGCGAAGGAGGAGCGCTTCATCCTTCCGGTGATCGAGCAGACGTTCAGCGAGGAGGAATGGGAGCACGTCGGGGAGGAGGCGCAGAAGGGCTACGCCCGGTCTCAGATCTTCCTGTTCTTCGGGCTCATACAGGACTCGATGACCCCCGACCAGCTCGATGAGTTCCTGACGGAGGTGCCGAGGGCTATCAAGCTCCTTTATCGGCTGTACGGCAAGCGCAGCTACGAGCGCAACCTCGAGCTTCTGTCGGCGGGCACAGCGCGACCCGGTCACTTTTCCGCAAGGCCGAGCGAGCCTTCCCCGTAGGCTCGAGCGCACTTCCGGCCACCCTCCCTTGCTGACTCCCCTGCGAGCCGCTCCCTGGCGTGGCCTTCTTCCCGGCTCGCGTGTTGTGTTGACGCCGCTCGCTGCGGCCGAAGTCGCCGGCGTCTCGGGTCTCGTCTGTCTTGGCATGATCCCCCGATTCCTCCTCGGCCGACGGCATGCGATCGACCGGCCAGGGGATCCCGGCGAGCACGGTTAAGCACGTCACGGTGCCGCTTGCGAGCACCGCCCGGTTGGGGATCCCCACCTGGTGGCCGTGTCCGTGGTCAGTCGGGGATGAGGTGCCCGACACGGAGGGCGTTGGCGATGACTGTGAGCGCGGGGTTGAAGCCGCCGTTGGTGACGTGAAGGGACGCATCGGCGACGTAGACGTTGCGAGTCCCCCATAGCCGGCCCTGAGGATCGCAGGCACCGGTCGCGGGGTCGGCGGACAGTCGTGCCGTCCCGGCGGAGTGCTCCTGCCCCTGGGGCGCGATCGGCATCTCCCGGGTGGTGATCCGTCCTCCTCCTGCGGCGCGCAGCCAGTCGGCGCAGTGCCTCGCCATCGCGGCCACGTTGGCCCGGGTCGCGTCGTGGGCGGTGCCGCGCAGGCGGGCGGCGGGCATGCCGCGCCGGTCCGTCAGTACCGGGTCCAGCAGCACTCGGGTCTGTTCGTGCGGGATCTCCTGCACCATCGACATCGTGCCGACCAGGTTTGGCGCCTCGCGCATCCATCGCTTGTGCTCCGCACCGAATGGCGCGGGAGCGAGTTCGCGACCAGCTTGGGCCTTGTCGTAGGGGAACTGCAGCGCGGCGTCGAAGATCACGCCTCCTCCCCATCCGTCCGGGTCGTCGTGTACGAAGTCGATGGTGGCGACGGAGTGCCCGGGACCGATGGTCTCCTTGATGTCGGGGCTGTCCCCGGCGATCGCTAGCGCGACTCCGTGGGTCATGTGGTTGCGCCCCACCCAGTCGTTGCCCAGCCCCGAGACCAGCAGCAGCCGGGCCGTCTCGATGGCTCCTGCCGCGACCACGACCCGGTCGGCCCGCGCCCGGAATGGACGTTCTCCCGCGGCATCCTCGATCACACCGACGATGCCGGTCGCCGTCCCGCTCCCGTCGTGTGCGATGGCGGTGACCTGCGCGCCGAGGAGCAGATCGGTACGCCCGGTCGCGAGCGCACGGGGGATGAAGGTGTTCTGCGCACCGTTCTTGGCGTCGACCGGGCACGCGTGGCCGATGCACTGCGCGCAGCGAACGCACGCCGCCCGGCCGTCGCGCGGGATCGTGTTGATCGCGAACGGGATCGGCGACGTCGTCAGCCCGAGCCGGTGCGCCGCGGTTGTCAGCGCGTCTCGCGTGCGGTCGGTGGGCATCGCGGGCATCGGGTAGCCGCGGCGGCGCGGCGTCATCCGTCCCACGGCGCTGTCCGCATCCCCCGCGACGCCGAGCTCCCACTCCGCGCGCTCGTAGTACGGCTCGAGCTCGGCGCACTCGAACGGCCAGTCCGCGAGCGTGCTGCCTGGCGGGACACCGTAGGTGGATGCCATCCGGAAGTCCTGCTCCCAGAATCGCCACGACATGCCCTGCCACACCCGCGTGCCGCCGCCCAGCACCATGGCGTTCAGCCCGTAAGCCAGGGCATCGCCCTCGGCCGGAAGCACCTCCGTGGTCCCGTCGGGGTGCTCGAGGACGCGGGGGTTGCCCGCGTGCGGGCCCACGCGAACGTCGTAGCGTCCTGTCCGCTTCCCCTGCAGGTGGTTGCCGCGCAGCTCGCTGTTGCGCACGGGTCGCGCCCGGTCGATCAGCAGGACGTGCTTTCCCCGCTCAGCGAGTTCGGCGGCCACCGCGCCGCCGCCTGCCCCGGCACCGATGACGATCACGTCGTAGGACTCGGCGAGCGACCCTGCGTCGATCCCCGCAGGGTCGACCGCGTCGACCGGACCGGTCCCGTTCGGGATGTCGGTGTACCCGACCATCGCCCACCCTGCCGGCTGTCTCGTACCGGCGTAGTAACCCTGGTAGGTGAGGGTGATCAGCGCCTCTAGCGCTCCGTGTCCCGGTTCCGCGTCGAATAGGGCCGAGAACACCGCGGAGCGCTCCTCGAGGGCGAGCATTGCGAACGGTCGCTGATGGACGCGCAGCGCGGCATCGTCCGCTGCCTGCACGGCGGTCTCGAGCGGCGACGCGCTCCAGGCCAGGAAGTCCGAACCATGTTCGCGCAGCAGGCGCTCGACGCCGCCGTCCCACCCTCCTGGCCATTGGTCCGGAGGGACGATCGTGTCGATGAGCGCTCGCAGCGTCGCCTGGACGCGGTGTGTGCTCTGGTCATCGTCGGCCAATCGCGCACCTTCCCTCGGGATGGACGAAAAGTATCTCGTCGTTCACTGTTCACGAATAGTACGCGCGCGCTAACATTCCATCAAGAGTGGAAGGGTGGGTTCCATGACCGAGGTCCGAACACGACGAGGACCGTATCGGAGCGGCATCGCTCGTCGCAGGCAGATCATCACCACCGCCGCCGAGGTGTTCGCGACATACGGCTACCGCAGCGGCTCGCTGCGGCAGATCGCGACCGCCGTCGGAGTAACTCCCGCCGCGCTGACCCGCCATTTCGACAGCAAGGAAGACCTCCTCACCGGCGTGCTCGAGTACTGGCGCGAGCAGACCGACAAGCTCGCAGACCCACACGCGGCCGGAGTGGACTTCTTCAACGGTCTCCGGAGGCTGGTGAACTACCACGTCGATCACCCCGGCTACCTCGAACTGTTCCTCACACTCAGTACCGAAGCCACCGATCCGAACCACCCCGCCGCCGCGTTCATCCGCAACCGGTACGACCGCACCGTCTCCGACTTCAGCGCACAGCTCACCCTCGCCGTCAACGCCGGCGACGTTCGCCCGATGAGCGCGACGGAGATCGACCAGCAATGTCGCGCGCTCATCGCGTACATGGACGGCATCGAACTGCAATGGCTGCTCAACCCTGCCATCGACCTCCCGGCACAGTTCGGTCAACACCTCGACCGCGTCCTCGCATCCTGGCGAAGCACCAGGACCGCCCAGCCGACCTAGCAACCGGTCGCAGCGTCGATCACGACGTGCCCAAGCGAAGGTTGTACAAGCGTCCGCATCGTGGATCCCGGCGAGCGCGCCGCCTCGCTTGCCTCCCGAGATTCGCAACATGCGCGGCGAGCGCTCCCGAGCGTCCGGATGCCCGCGGGGGATGGCCATCGAGCGAGCTGAGCCCTGTGCCCGACGTATCGCTTGCGCGCATCGCCCGGATAGCGATCCCGTTCCCACTCTCGATCACGATGCATCGACGAGATCGCTCAGCGCGTCGCGGTGAGTTCGATAGCGAGCGGTTGTTGAATGCGGACTAGTGGCGCGCTCTTGGATCGCACGCGGTGCCGAGGTCCGCGTGGTGGTCCGCAGGTGTCGCTATCCGGCGGTTCTCAGTGGCTCGAGGGCAGCTAGGACGAGGTCGAGGCCGAAGATGAACTCCTCCGCCGGGTCGAAGCCGGCATCGACCAGCGCCGCGGCGGACTCGTTGAGATACGGGAACTCGTCAGGAGGAAGTTGGGGCAGATAGACGTCCTCGGCCATCTCCGCGAGCTCATCGGCGGTGTCGAACGGCAGGCTGGCCGCCTGCAGGGCGAAACCGTACACATAGCTGTCGATCAGCCAGTTGGCGTGCGTCGCCATCAAGGGCGAGAAGCCGGCCCTACGCAGGCAGGCGGTGACCGCTTCGTGGTGGCGGAGGTTCGCGGGCCCCGGCGAGGTCCGCGACTCCATCAGGCCGTTCGCCCAGGGGTGACGGGCGAGAACCTGTTGAGCGGATACCGCCCGCCGTCGCATCGCCGACTGCCAGTCGGTCCCTTCGGGTGGGAGCTCGATCTCGTCGAACACGATGTCGATCATGGCGTCGAGCAGCTCATCCCTGCTCGCCACATAGTGGTAGAGCGACATGGCGCCGGCGCCGAGCGTGCCGGCCAGCCGGCGCATGCTCAGCCCGCCGACCCCCTCGCGGTCGGCGAGCCGGATCGCCTCGAGCACGACCCGCTGCTTGCTCAGCCCTGCGTCTGAGGGGACCTGGCGTTGTTCTTTCGCGGACACGGGTCTCCTTGCTCGCTCGTAGGGCTTGACAATCGTACAGCGTACGGCGATAGTACAGCGTACGACGTACAGTGTACGAACGAGCGAAGTCGCAGCTCGTGTGAGGAGGCTTCTGTGAGAATCGAACAGCGATCGGATGCTGCAACCGGCCTGGTGCCGGCGGCGAGGCCGACCGGGGCGGCGACGATGCGGGCCGCCATCCAGCGTCACTACGGCCCGCCCTCAGTGCTCGAGTTGACCGAAATCGGGCTGCCGATACCTGGTCGAGGTGAGGTGCTCGTCCAGGTGGGCGCGGCCTCGGTGCATCCCGGCGATTACTTCGTCATGACCGGTGAGCCGTACGTCGTGCGCCCGGTGTTCGGGCTCCGCCGGCCGCGCCACGCCATCCCCGGCAGGGACCTCGCCGGCGTGGTGGCAGCGGTCGGGAAGGATGTCACGGCGCTCGGCCCCGGCGACGAGGTGTTCGGTTGGAGCACCACTGGAGCGCTCGCGGAGTACGCCTGCGTCGCGTCGGAGAACCTCGTCACCGTGCCTGCCGATCTGTCGGTCGTGGACGCGGCCGCGGTGCCCACCTCGGGTATGACGGCGTTGCAGGCCCTGCGCGACATCGCGAACGTTAGACCGGGCCAGTCGGTGCTGGTCACGGGCGCGTCGGGCGGCGTGGGAACGTTCGCCGTGCAGATCGCCAAGGCGTTCGGCGCCGAGGTGACGGGCGTGTGCAGCACTCGCAACGTCGAGCTGGTCCGGTCGCTTGGTGCTGACAACGTCGTCGACTACACGGCGACCGACTTCACCGGCACCGGCAAGCGCTATGACGTCGTCCTCGACAATGTGGAGGCCCACCCCCTGGCGGCCCTCCGCGGAGCGCTCACGCCCACGGGCGTTCTCATCCCCAACAGCGGACGCGGCGGACGCTGGTTCGGCCCCCTCGGTCGGATCGTCAAAGCGCGCGTGCTGTCGGCGTTCACTCGTCAGCAACTGAGACCCTTCACGTCGATCGGGAAGCGCCAGGATCTGCTCGCCCTGGCTGACCTGCTCGCAACCGGGCAGGTCAGGCCGGTTATCGATCGCACCTACCCCCTCGACGAAGCGGCCCACGCCCTCCGCTACATCGCAGCCGGGCACACCCGAGGGAAGGTCGTGGTCACCATCTGACGACCGTCCCCGCCGAGAACGACCCAACCCGCACCCAGCGCTGCCGCCACTCCGGTGGAGGGACCGCTCCTCAAGGAAGAAGAACCGATGACCACCCGAACCGAAACCCCGAACACGCTCGACAACCGGCGGATCCCCGTGCAGGCCAAGCTCGCTGCCGCGTGGACCAGCTTCATGTTCCTTTACGTCTACGTAGACGTCCTCAACTTCTACAAGCCCGGCGTCGTAGATGGCATCCTGAACGGCCTCGTCTGGAGGTTCGACATCAGCCCGACGTTGTTGACTGTCTTCCTCGTGTCGGTGTCGATCCCCGCCCTGATGGTGATGCTCTCCATGACGCTGCCCGATCGGGCGAACCGCGTCACGAACCTCGTCGTCGCATCACTCCTCATCCCCTACTCGATCTTCAATGCGGCAGGGACGACCTGGGAGTGGATCGCCTTCTACGGCATCTCCATCGGACTCGAGGTGCTGCTCCTGGCCTTCATCCTGCGTTCCGCCTGGGCGTGGTCTCGAATCTCCGCAGTCCCCGCCGGTCGCGCGACGGCCGCCCTTCGACAGTGACCGACCGGCGGGTCCGTGGCCTCCCTGCTGGAACGGTTGCGGGACGCGATGAACTCCCATGACCCGGAACGGGTGGCATCGCTCGTCACGCAGGACTACGAGAGCAACCAGCCGGCACACCCCGCCCGCGCGTTCAGAGGCCGCGAGCAGGTGCTAGCCAACTGGTCAGCCGTATTCCAGGGCGTCCCCGACTTCGCCGCCGAGCTCATCGCTGCCGTGGTCGACGGTGAGACCGAATGGGGTGAATGGGTATGGCGCGGTCGGCACGCCGACGGCTCCGTCTTCGATATGCGCGGAGTCGTCATTCTCATTGCACGCGACTTGGACGTAGCCCGGCGGGCCGGCATCGGCGTAGCCTGCGCGCATGTGTGCGGAACGGGGGGTCGTGCTGCTCGTTCCGGGCGCCGCCGAGAGTTTTCTGACCGCACCCCGGTCACGGAAGCCCACGGGGTCGACGCCTTGACCGCCGGCGAACGGCCGAACGGTGACGCTCCGCCCGGTGTCGACGCCAGCTCGAACATGGCACACCACGACCCAGCGAACGCGCCGGGGCCGCCTCCGTGCACTGCACGAATACGGATCGATCAATGGAGGTGGGGCTCCCCGCCGTACATCCCATCGACTACCCGGAGGTGTCGGGCGCCTCGCTCCGATTCCCGCGCGGGAGCCGACCACGAGCCTGCCCGCCAGCCCTGGCCGATCGCGCGCGAGCTATCCGATCACGTCTCGGCGCCGGCGGGGCGCCGCCGGGGCTGGCGAGAACCGAAGTGTCACGATCTCGAACGGCCGGAGTGTCAACGTCAACGACCGCACGCTGGATCGATCGCCCACCGGCCGCTCGAGCAGGTCAGTGGGGACCCACTCCGCCGTGTCGAAGCGCGGAGTCACCGTGACCGTGCCGCGGCCGCCAGTGGATTCGTACAAGCGCAGGACAACATCGCCCGAGCCGTCTTCGGCGAGCTTCACGGTCTCGGCCACGACGCCGTCGCCGTCGAACTCGAACAGCGGATCGACCGCGCGACCGCCCGTGACGCGGCGCGTCGGGAGGTTGAGTCGGTGACCCTCGGCGACCGCGTCGCGGATGCCGGCTCCCGGCCGGATCGACACTCTCATAGTGTGATCTCCGCGGTCGGCCTCGGGGTCGGGGAATCGCGGCGCGCGAAGCAGCGACAGACCTAGCGTCGTCGTCCGACCGCCGCCCTGCCGCACCGTCCGGCTCGCGTCGTGCCCATAGGTGGAGTCGTTCGCGACCGCGACGCCGTAGCCCGGCTCGGCGACGTAGGCCCAGCGGTGCGCGCAGAACTCGAAGCGTGCAGCATCCCATGACGTGTTCTCGTGGGTCGCCCGGCGCACATGGCCGAACTGCGTCTCCGCGAGCACGTCGTCAGCGTGGACGTCGAGGTCGACGAACAGCTTCAGCAACTTCTGGCCCTCCTGCCAGTCGATGTCGAACGCGAGGTCGACGGCGGCCGACCCCGGCGAGAGCGAGATGCGCTGAGTGAGCCGCGAGTTCGCGACCGAGCGGCGCACCGTCACCACGACCGTGCCGTCAGCGGATGCCGCGACCTCGAGCGCGTCGGGGGCATCGGCGTCGAGCGGGGTGGCGACGCGGCGGTAGTGGTCGTCGATGTCCCACGCGTCCCACTCGGTGGGGGTGTCGCGGTGGATAACGAGCCGGTTCGCCGCGCCACCGGGGGCGACGGCCTCACGACCGGTGGCCGCGTCCACGAGTGACACGATGCGACCGCGCGAATCGACGACGACTCGAACGCCGCCGTTCTCCATCGCGACGCCGCCGTCGCCCGCCCGCTGCCAAGTCACCTCCCCGCTGCTGTTGCGGGCTGCGCCGATGCCGAGCGCGGGTACGCCGTCGACCGCGGTCGGAAGGGCGTTCGCGACGAGTTCGACATCACCGTCTCCGACGAGCGCGGTGAGGCTGCGCTCGATCACAGCGGTGAGCTCGCTCGCGATCGCGGCGTAGTCACGCTCAGCCTCACGGTGCACCCAGGCGATCGAGCTGCCCGGCAGAATGTCGTGGAATTGCAGGAGCAGCACGCGCTCCCAGATGCGCCGTAGCTCGTCGGCGGGGTAGGGCACCCCCGCGCACACCGCAGCGGTGGTCGCCCACAGCTCGGCCTCGTGCAGCAGCTGCTCGCTGCGGCGATTCCCGCGCTTGGTGCGCGCCTGCGAGGTGTACGTGCCCCGGTGCAGCTCGAGATACATCTCGCCCGACCACACCGGAGCGTCGGGGTATTCGGCCTCGGCCTCTTCGAAGAAGCGACGAGGTGAGCCGATCTCGACCCGGGGGAGCCCCTCGAGATCGCGCGAGCGCTCGGCCGCGGCGATCATCTCGCGCGTGGGGCCGCCGCCGCCGTCGCCCCAGCCGAAGGGCACGAGCGACATGGTCGCGGCGCCGGACTCCTGGAAGTTGTGCTCGGCGTGCAGCAGTTCGTCGGGCGTGAGCTGGGAGTTGTACGTGTCGGCGGGCGGCAGGTGGGTGAACACGCGCGTGCCGTCGATGCCCTCCCACCAGAAGGTGTGGTGCGGGAGCCGGTTGACCTGGTTCCACGACATCTTCTGGGTCAGGAACCAGCGGTTGCCGGTACCCCGCACGATCTGCGGCAGCGCGGCGGAGTAGCCGAACGAGTCGGGCAGCCACACCTCCTCGCTGTCGACGCCGAGCTCCGCGCGGAAGAACCGCTTGCCGTGCGCGAACTGGCGGATCATCGACTCGCCGCCGGGCATGTTCGTGTCGGATTCGACCCACATGCCGCCGACGGGCACGAAGCGCCCCTCGCGGACCCGCTCGCGCACGCGGCCGAACAGTTCCGGCTGGTGCTCCCTCAGCCACGCGTACTGCTGCGCCGACGAGGCCGCGAACACGAACTCGGGGTTGCGGTCCATCAGATCCAGCACGTTGGAGAACGTGCGCGCGACCTTGCGGACCGTCTCGCGCACCGGCCACAGCCAGGCAGAGTCGATGTGCGCGTGCCCGACCGCGATGATCCGGTGGCTGGACGCGTGCGCCGGAGCCGCGAGGAGGGGGGCGAGCACCGCGCGCGCCTCGGCGGCGGTGCCGGCGACGTCATCGGGATCGATGGCGTCGAGCATGCGGTCGAGGCCGTGGAGGATGCGGCCGCGCCGCGTGGAGTCCTCGGGCAGACGGCGCGCGAGACCGTCGAGCACCCGCACATCCTGCAGCAGCTCCCATGCGGTCGTGTCGCGCGCCGCGAAGGCGATGGTGCCGAGTTCGTACAGGGGTTCCGGCCCCGCCGTCGCCTTCTCGCCCAGAGGTGTGGGAGCGAACGTGTAGGTGCCCGCGACGTCGGGATTGGCCGCCGCCTCCACGTAGAGGAGCAGAGCGCCATCGTCGTCGACGATGCAGGGAAGATGGTGGCTGCGCGGTGACACCGCCTTGATCACCGTGCCGTCGGAGCGGTACGCAAGTCCCTCCACCTGGAAGCCGGGCTGCTCCGCCGTGAAGCCGAGGTCGCACACGATCTCGGTGTTCGCGGCGTCCCAGCCTGCCGGCAGCGCTCCCGAGAGGCGGAACCACGTGGAACTCCATGCGCGCCCCCACTGCTGGTTCCGGGTGGTCGGCTCGTAGATCTGCGCGACGGCCCTCGAGAACGGCACAGGCTCGTCGGGAACCTGCCAGTGCTCGACCGCAACCGGCTCGTAGGCCGAGTAAACCGCCGGCTCGAGCCGTTCGCGGACGAACCGCCGCAGGCGGGCATGAACGCGCGTCCGGTCATCGTGCATCTGTGCATTCCTCACTGCGGCTGCCGCCGCCGTCGTCATCGATCGCGAGTTGCTCATCGCTGGGCCGTCATGCAAACCTAGGGCATCTGTAAACCGGTTTCAAAGGTGAGGACCATGTCAGGCCACGCGCTCGTGCTTCCCGGGGGAAGCTACCGGAGTCACGCACCCCACGAGGCTGAACCCGTGGTCGACTGGCTCGAAGGCCTGGGCATCGCGGCGAGCGTCCTCCGCTACCCGCTCGGCCGGCCGCATCCCGCCGCCCACGCCGCGATCGGCGCGCGCATCGAGGGCCTCCGCCGCGCGGGCGTCGACCGCGTGCTGCTCGTGGGCTTCTCAGCGGGCGGCCATGCCGCAGGGCTCGCGGCCCTCGACGCAGTAGTGCCCGCGGCCCGGCCGGATGCCGCGATCCTCGGCTATCCGGTGGTCTCGCTGAGGAGGCACTCCCACCAGGGCTCCAGCGAGGTCCTGCTGGGTGGGCGCGACACGGACGAGAACAGGTCCGCCCTCTCCCTGGAGACGCGGGTCACCGCGGACGCGCCGCCGTTCTTCGTCTTCCATTCACTCGACGATGAGAAGGTGCCGGTCGAGCACTCCCTGCTGCTCTCGGGGGCACTTCGGCGGGAGCGGGTCCCGCACGAGCTGCACCTGTACCCGGTCGGCGGCCACGGGTGCGCGCTGGGCGGCCCCGGTGTCGACTGGACAGCCGCATGCGAGCGGTGGCTCCGTGCGGGGGGATGGGGTGAGAAAACGATTCCTGGTTGACACCGGAGTTGATCTGGGCAAGAGTGTTGAAACCGGTTGTTAGAGACATCGAAGACGACAGGCAGAACCGAACTACGAGGGAGTAGAACAGATGACACAGCATCGCCGGCTTCGCGCGGGAGGGCTGTTCGCAGGCCTCGCGGTCGCGGGAATCGTGGTCAGCGGGTGCGCGGGAGGCACCGCCCCGGCATCGCCGTCGGCCGAGGCGGTCGCGTGCGATCCCGACGCCGACGTCACGATCACCGTGGGCGAGCGCCCGACGGCCGATCAGGCCGCCAACCTCGAGGCGTGGGAGAACGCGGTCACCGCTTTCGAGAAGGCCCACCCGAACATCACGATCGACGACGAGGAGACGAAGTACGACGTCTCGACGTTCCCGGCGCTGCTGGTCGGCGGCACCCTCCCCACGACACTGCAGGTGCCGTTCACCGACATCCAGTCCCTCATCGAGCGCGGGCAGGCCGCCGACATCACCGCCTACGTCGAAGACGACGAGGTGCTCAGCCAGCTGAATCCGCAGCTGGCCGCCGTCACGCAGGATGCGGACGGGCGCACCTACGGCGTCGTGCGCGCCGCCTACACGATGGGGCTGATCTACGACCGGGCCCTGTTCGCACAGGCAGGGCTCGACCCCGATGCTCCGCCGGCCACGTGGGACGACGTGCTCGAGGCGGCCGCCACGGTCACCGAAGAGACCGGCCAGACCGGCTTCATCATCCCGACCACCGCCAACACCGGCGGCTGGCTGCTGACGTCGATGTCGTACTCCAACGGCGATCTCGTCGAACAGGTCGACGGCGACACCACTACGGTCACCCTCGACACTCCGGGCATGGCGGCGAGCCTGCAGTTCCTCCACGACGTGCGATGGGAGGCGGATGCCGCGGGCGCGAACTATCTGTACGACAACAACGCCATCCGCGACGACATCGCGGCCGGCGTGATCGGGCAGAGCCTCAACGGCGCCAACCTGTACAACAGCCTGGTGATCGGACGCGGCATGCCGAAGGAGGACTTCGGTCTCGCCCCGTTCCCCACGGGCGACGACCCGGTGGGCGTCCTCGGCGGCGGCAACATCCAGTGGTACAACCCCAAGGCGACGCCCGATCAGATCTGCGCAGCGCTGGAGTGGACGAAGTTCTACTTCCTCGACCGGTACGTCGACGAGGAAGCGGCTGTCACGTGGGCCGAGGCCCAGGTCGCGGACGACCTTCCGGTCGGCCTCCCGGAGGTGCCCGTGGTGTCGGACGAGCAGTACGAGACCTACCTCGGCTGGATCGAGCCGTACATCAACGTGCCGCGGGAGAACTACGCGGCCTATCTCGACAGCCTGGCGACCGCGACGATCGTCCCCGAGCCGGCGAAGAAGGCGCAGGAGCTGTACGCGGCGCTCGACCCCATCGTGCAGGCCGTCCTCACGCGTGAGGACGCGGACTTCTCCGAGCTGCTGTCGTCGGCCGAGACCCAGGTCCAGGACCTCGTC
Source organism: Microbacterium sp. NPDC056057 (assembly GCF_042266945.1). NCBI lineage: Bacteria > Bacillati > Actinomycetota > Actinomycetes > Micrococcales > Microbacteriaceae > Microbacterium > Microbacterium sp. NPDC056057. Next base: position 262,918 of record NZ_JBHJWS010000001.1, on the reverse strand, counting down.
GACGCCGAGTGACGCCCCCTGGCGGCCGCGACCCGCGTGCCGCGGCCGCCAGGAGCCTCATCGCCCGAACCGCCCCGAGACGGGAGAACGAATCGTGACCGCCACCGCCCCACCCCTGCTCGACGAGCCGGCCGTCGGCGTCGCCGACGGGCCAGGCCCGGCGCCGCGACGCCCGCGTCGCCGACCGATCGCGGCCTTCTCGGCGTGGGTGCGAGCCGGCGGGGTCGGGACGCTGGTGATGTTCCTGCCCCTGCTGCTGACCTTCGGGTACTTCGCGTGGTGGCCGATCCTGAAGAGCCTGATCCTCGCGTTCCAGCGCACCGACCTCATCAACGAACCGACGTGGATCGGCCTGCGCAACTTCGAACGGGTGCTGGCAGACCCGCTGCTGTGGACCGCCGCCGGGAACACCGTGTGGTTCGCGGTTCTCGCGCTCCTCATCGGCTTCCCGCTGCCGATCCTGATGGCGATGGTGATGGCGGAGCTGCGCCGCACCCGGCAGATCTCGAGCGTGCTGGTCTACCTGCCGGTCATCATCCCGCCGGTCGTCAGCGTCCTCCTCTGGAAGCAGTTCTACGATCCCTCGGCGTCGGGGCTCTTCAACACCGTCCTGGGATGGTTCGGGCTTGGACCGATCGGGTGGCTGCAGGACCCGGCGCTGGCGATGCCCAGCATCGTGATCCAGGCCACCTGGGCCACCGCCGGCACCGCGACGATCATCTACCTCGCCGCGCTGATGTCGATCCAGGCCGAGCTGTACGACGCGGCCGAAGTCGACGGCGCCTCGATCATGCAGCGCACCTGGCACGTCACGCTGCCCCAGCTGCGCAGCGTCATCCTGCTGATGCTCCTCCTGCAGATCATCGGCACCATGCAGGTGTTCACCGATCCGTTCGTCATGACCGGCGGCGGGCCCGAGAACCGCACGGTGACCCTCCTGATGCTCGTCTACAACTACGCGTTCCTGTCGGGGGACTTCGGCAAGGCGACGGCCCTGAGCCTGCTGCTCGCACTCGTGCTCAGCGTGGTGTCCGCCATCTACCTGCGTCTCACCCGGAAGTGGAGCGAATCATGACCTCGGTGACGACGACGGTGCGTGCGATCACCCGGCGCTCCCGCGAGCAGGACGAGTCCGAGGAACGGTCGAACATCTCGGCGCTCGACCGCAGCCGCAGAACGGTCCGCATCGCGACGCGCGTGCTCACGGTGGTGCTCATCGCGGGGCTGGTGGTGGTGGCGTTCGGTCCGCTCCTGTGGCTCTTCAAGGCCGCTCTGTCGACGAGCCAGGACATCCTCAAGTACCCGTTCGAGTGGTGGCCGAGCGGCATCCAGTGGCAGAACCTGCCTGATGCCTGGTCGCAGATCCGGATCGGCCAGTACCTGCTCAATACCGTGTGGATGGCCGCGGGCTGCTGGTTCTTCGGCCTTCTGGTCGCACTCACGGGGGGCTACGGGATCGCGATCCTTCGGCCCAAGTACGCCAAGGCGGTCAACGCCGCCGTCCTCGCGACGCTCTTCATCCCGGGTGTCGTGTCGCTGATCTCGCTCTACGTCACGATCCTCGACGTGCCGCTGATCGGCGTGAACCTCGTGAACACGTTCTGGGCGGTGTGGCTGCCGACCGCGGCCAGCGCGTTCAACGTGCTGCTCGTCGCCCGCTTCTTCGACCGGCTTCCCCGTGACGTGTTCGAGGCCGCCCGCATCGACGGGGCGGGAGTGTTCCGGGTGTTCTGGTCGATCGTGCTGCCGATGTCGCGCCCGGTCATCGGGGTGGTGTCGCTCCTCACGATCGTCGGCTCGTGGAAGGAGTTCCTCTGGCCGCTGCTCGTGCTGCCGTCGCCCGACCTGCAGCCGCTCTCGGTAGGGCTGTACCGGATCAGCGACACGGCCCCGACGAGCCTGCTGATGGCGGGCATGTTCATCTCGGTGATCATCCCCATCGGACTCTTCCTGTTGTTCCAGCGTCAGTTCCTCCGCAGCGCCGGCCAGGCCGGCGCGATCAAGGGGTGACCGAAGGCGGTCACCCGGATCGGGAAACAGTCATGCCTCTTGCTCATCGGCGCGCATCGCGGCGCGCCCTCGCAATCATCGCCGCCCTCCTGATGGTGGGCGGGCTCCTGCTGGCGACGGCCCCGCGGGCGTCGGCCACCATCGCCGAATCCGACTCGTTCGACGGCTGGACCACGATGGTGTCGGGTGCTCCCGACTTCGTGGTGCGCGCCGACACCGCGACCGCGCACGACGGCGCCGCGTCGGCACGCGTCGAATTCGCCTCGGCCTACTCCACCAAGTACGTGGACCTGCGCCAGAACATCCGCGCGTCGGGTGGCACCACATATGCGATGAGCGCGTGGGTGCGCACAGAGGGGCTGTCGTCGTCGGGCGCCGCCTATTTCGTGCTCAGCGGCGACCACTCGCAGCGCGTCGAACTGCCCGCCGGGACGAACGACTGGACCCGGCTGGAGTGGACCTACACGCAGCCGGCGGGGAGCATGACCTTCGTCATGCGCCTGCTGGTGCGCGGAGCGGGCACCGTGTGGGTGGACGACGTGCGGATGAGCGCTCCGGGCAGCGACGCGAACCTCGTCGTGAACCCGTCGTTCGAGTCCCACGACCCGCCGCCCGGCACCCTCGCGTTCTCGGACACCGCACTCGTCTACGAGACCGGGCAGGCCGAAGTCGGCATCACGACGATCGCCGACACGGTCGACTGGGATCTGCGAGCGTCGTCGGGCCAGCGCATCGACTCGGGCACCGCGATCGCGGCAGGGGGGTCGGCCGCGGTCGACCTCTCGACGCTCCCGCCGGGCTACTACTCGCTCACCCTGTCGGTCGACGCCCCGGTGGCCGCGTCGCGGACCGGCACGCTCGCGATCGTGGATGCCGCAGCCGCCGACGGCGGAGAAGCCCGGCGCCCGGTCGGTGTCGCGGTGCACGTCAACCGCTACTCGGTCGATCAGGTTGACACCCTGATGGACCCGCTCGGCGCGGCTGTTCTGCGGGAGGGACCGTCGTGGGACACGATCGAGACGTCGCCCGGGGTCTATCAGTTCCCGGCCCTCTTCGACGCGCAGCTGGCCGCGGCGAAAGCGCGTGGCGAGCGCCCGCTCGTGATCCTCGCGTACTTCAGCCGCTGGTACGACGGCGGCAAGACGCCGAGCTCGCCCCAAGGCATCGCCGCTTTCGCCGCCTACGCCGCCGCGGCCGCCGCACACTACGGCTCGGACGTCGACTACGAGGTCTACAACGAGTTCAATCACACGTTCAACAACGGCGCGTGCGGCATGAGCGCCGCCTGCTACTACGACCTGCTGGTGCCGGCGGCGACCGCCATCCACGCCGCAGCGCCGGGCGCGCGGGTGATCGGTCCGGTGAGCGCCGGTGCGAGGTGGGACTTCATGGAGGAGCTCTTCGCGCTCGGCGCGCTCGATCACCTCGATGCCGTCAGCTACCACACCTACGACTTCCCGGTCGCGCCGGAGGGCCGCACCGAGGCCGGCGTGGCCACGCTCCGCGCCCTCATCGACGAGTACGCGCCGGGTGCCGGCATCCCGATCTGGCTCAGCGAGCACGGGTGGACGACGACGACCGGCGGCACGACCGAGCAGCAGCAGGCCGCGTACATCGTTCGCTCCGCGGCGCTGCTCGAGGCGGCCGGGGTCGAGCGGATCGTGTACTACGAACTCATCGACTCGGGTGCGAACCGCGGCGAGCCCGAGCACAACTTCGGCATCTCCCGCCTGCCGGCCGACGGTGGCACCGCCCTCCTGCCGAAGCCCAGCTATCCCGCCCTCGCGGTGTACAACGGCATCACCGCCGGCCGCGAGCTGACGGCCCTCCACCGCCTGGACGGCGCCATCGTCGCGGACTACACGGATGCCGCGGGCGACGTGCTGCGAATGCTGTGGGCGACCGGTCAGCCGGTCACCCTCGCCGCCGAGACCTCGGCGCAGGCGCGCATCACGAAGAGCGACGGGCGATCGTGGCGAGCCCGCCCCGATGCGCGCGTCGAACTGACGGTCGGCGCGAGCCCCGCCTTCCTCTCCGGCGCGACCGGCACACCAGCTCTCGTCGGTGACCCGGCGGTGACCATCGAGACCCCCGGCCAGATCGCCCTCGGCGGCGCTCCCGCGGTGCCGGTGCGCGTCGACAGGGCAGCGTTGAACGTCTCGGGCGACCTCTCGGTCTTCGGGCCGGTGGGCGGCGCGAGCGCCCTGAGCGGCACGGGCGATGAGGTGACGGGATCGGTGACGTTGGCGCCTCTCCGCGAGCTCGGCACTCACCCGCTCGCGTACACGGTGCGCAGCGGCGACGCGGTCGTCGCGTTCGTCGACGACGAGGCCGTCGTGGTGCAGAACCCCGTGCTCGCCCTCGGGCCCATCCTGGGCGACGCGCCGCAGCTCGCCCTGAGCGTCGAGAACCTCGCCGGGGCGGGCGACACGTCGCTCGACGAGATCGCGTGGGCGGTCGGGCCCGCCAGCGGCACGCTCCCCGCCGCCACACTGGCGGAAGGGGACTCGCGCACGCTCGGCGTCGACGCCGCCGGAATCGACGACTGGCAGCCCTACCCGTTCACCGTCACCGCCACGACGCCCTCCGGCGTCCGGAGCCTCGCCGGAACCACCGCACTCGCCCCGATTCCCGCGGAACCTGCCGCGCCCGTCGAGGTGCCGTGGCGCGAGCGGGCGACGTACGTCGCGATCGCCGGTGCCGCGCCCGACGCCGACGACCTCGGCGGCACGTTCGCGCTGTCGTGGAGCGCTGACGGCCTGCGCGTGCGCGCCGAGGTGACGGACCAGGACCATGTCGCCGGCGCGACGATCGACCGTCTCTGGTCAGGGGACTCGATCCAGTTCGCGGTCGCCCGGGGCCTTCCCGGCGCCCATCCGCAGTCGCGCGTCGAACTCGGCGCCTACCTCGGCGCCGACGGCGCGGGCGTCTATCGCTACACCGCTCCGGTCGGCGTGGTCGACGACGCCGCGGCGACCGTCACCCGCAACGGCACGACGACGTCCTACGACGTGACCGTTCCGTGGGCGGTGCTCGGCGTCGACCTCCGCGACGGCGCCTTCTCGTTCTCGATCCTCGTGAACGACAACGACAGCGGCACCCGCGAGGGGTTCTACGAGTGGGGCAGCGGCATCGGGTCTGCGAAGAACGCATCCCTGTTCGTGCCGGTGCTTCCCCTCGTCTCCGCCGAGGCGGCGGTCGAGGCATCCGTGCAGGGCATCTGCGTCGGCAAGCGGGCGCTGTGGCTGGTGAAGGCGCGGAACACGGGCGACGCTGCCAGCGACGTGCGAGTCGAGAGCCCGTTCGCCGAGGCGGAGCGTGCGGGGCTGCCCGCCGGTGCCACGGCCGTGCTGCGGCTGCGATCGACGGAAGCTTCGGTCGACGCAGGGAGCGTGCGGGTGACCGCGTATGTGCCCGGGACCGCGTCCGATCCGACCGGCTCCTTCACGAGGCTCGACGTCTCCGCTCCCGCCGTCGCGTGCCGCGGCGCGGGCTCCCATTGACCCCGAGAGAGGACGACCACCAATGACAGGACCGACGCGCTACGCGCTCATCGGCACCGGCGCGCGGGCGCAGATGTACCTCGAGGCGCTCGCCGGGACGTACGCCGATCAGGCGCGCCTGGTGGCATGGGCCGATCCGAATCCCGGGCGGCTGGACTGGAACGAGCAGCACCTCGCCCGCGCAGGCCAGGCGGCACCCGAGCGATTCGACGCGGCCGATCTCGGCGCGACGATCGGCCGGATGGCGATCGACCGGGTCATCGTCACCGCGCCCGACTACGCGCACGCCGACCTCGTCGTGGCCGCGCTCGAAGGCGGCGCGGACGCGATCGTCGAGAAGCCGCTCACCACCGACGCCGAGGGTGTGCGGCGCATCGCGGATGCCGCGGAGCGGACGGGTCGCTCGGTCACCGTGACGTTCAACTACCGCTACGCGCCCCGCAACACCGCGCTCAAGCGGATCATCGCTGCGGGGGAGCTCGGCGAGATCACCTCGGTGCATTTCGAATGGCTGCTCGACACCTCGCACGGGGCGGACTACTTCCGGCGCTGGCACCGGCGCAAGGAGAACTCCGGCGGGCTGCTCGTGCACAAGTCCTCGCACCACTTCGATCTCGTGAACTGGTGGCTGGGGGATCGGCCCGAGCGGGTCTTCGCCACCGGCGGCCTGCGTTTCTACGGCGCCGACAACGCTGCGCGCCGGGGCCTCGGGCCGCGGCCGGAGCGCGGCACCGTCGACGTCGCCGAGGGCGACCCGTTCCTGCTCGACCTGCGCGAACACGAGGTGCTCCGCGGCCTCTACTACGAGCAGGAGCGCTACGACGGCTACCTGCGCGACCGCGACGTCTTCGGCGAGGGCATCACGATCGAAGACAACCTGTCGCTCGTCGTGGACTACGCGCGCGGCAGCAGCATGACCTACGCCCTCAACGCCCACTCGCCGTGGGAGGGGTACACCGTGTCGGTGAACGGCACCCGCGGTCGCGCCGAACTGTCGGTGGTGGAGCGCGGCGCCATCCTCCTCGACGAGTCGGGACGCCAGCAGGTCGTCGATCCGAGCGCACGCCCGGAGGAGGTCGCCGACGACAGCGGACGGCCGGTCGGGGAGCGCCTCGTCGTGCAGCACCACTTCGGCGCGGCGCATGAGATCCCGATCCCGCACGTCGCCGGCGGCCACGGCGGCGCCGACACCGCGCTGCTGCGCGATCTGTTCGACGGGGCGGGCGACGACCCGCTGCAGCATGCCGCCTCCTGGCTCGACGGCGTGCGTGCGATGGCCGTCGGCGTGGCGGGGAACACCTCGCTCGCGACCGGGATGCCGGTGCGCACGCGCGACCTGCCCTTCGGCCCGGCTGCGGATGCCCTGCGGCCCGCCGCCGGCGCGCTGGCGGCGGCATCCTGATGTCCCGCTTCGATCTTCCCCTCGAGGAACTGCGCCGGTTCCGCCCAGTGGTGGACGAGCCGGAGGACTTCGACGCGTTCTGGCGAGCGACCCTCGCCGAGGCGCGCACGGCCGGTGGCGAGACCGCGGTCCGCGACGCCGGCTCACCGCTGCGGGCGATCCGGGCGTCTCAGCTGGTGTTCCCCGGATTCGCAGGCGAGCCAGTGCATGCCTGGTACCTGCGCCCCGCCGACGGGCCGGAGGTGCTCCCCGCGGTGATCGAGTTCCTGGGCTACGGCGGAGGCCGCGGCATGGCGCACCAGCGCATGAACTGGGCCGCTGCGGGCTATGCGCACATCGTGATGGACACGCGCGGCCAGGCCGCAGCCGATACCGCTGACCCGCACGGCTCGGAGCCGAGCGTGCCCGGGTTCGTCACCCGGGGCATCGCTGCCCCCGAGACGTACTACTACCGCCGGGTCTTCACGGACGCGGTCCGATGCGTCGATGCCGTGCGCGGCCTCGACGGCGTTGATCCTGCTGCCGTTGCCGTCAGCGGTGGTAGCCAAGGCGGCGGTATCGCACTGGCCGCCGCGGGTCTGCACCACGGAGTGTCCGCGGCGATCATCGACTTCCCGTTCCTCTGCCACTTCCGTCGCGCCGTCGGCATGACCGGGCGCGACCCCTACCAGGAGGTCGTGCGCTATCTCGCGATCCATCGCAGCCGAGCGGACGCCGCCTTCCGCACGTTGTCGTACTTCGACGGCGTCAGCTTCGCGGCGCGCGCCGACGCCCCCGCCCTCTTCTCGGCGGGACTGCAGGACCCGGTATGCCCGCCGTCGACGGTGTTCGCCGCCTTCAACTCCTATGCGGGCGACGACAAGGACATCGTCACGTTCGAATTCAACGAGCACGAAGGCGGCGGCGCCGAGCACTGGCCGACGCAGGTCGAGTTCGTCGACCGGCGCCTGGGCGGCCCTCGCGCGGCGGCGCCGCACGCGGACCTCTCGCTGTTCGCGGCAGCCGGTCAGTAGGATCACCTGATGGTCACACAACGAGCTGTGCGGCTGAGCGACGTGGCCGCGGTGGCCGGGGTCTCGAAAGCCACCGCGTCGAAGGCGCTCAACGGCAGCCCGCTGGTGTCGGCCGCGACGATGGCGCGCGTGCGTGAGGTCGCCGATCGGCTGGACTTCCGCCCCAACGCTCTCGCCCAGTCGTTCGCCTCGGGCCGAAGCCGCACGGTAGGCCTGCTGACGCACCGCGCGACCGCGACGTTCTCCCGCGCCGTCGTCATGGGCGCGATCCTCGAGCTCGGTCGTCGCGAGCGCGCGGCGCTCGTGTTCGACGGGCGGATCAACGCGCACCACGAGATGAGCGAGAGCATCCGCACGCTTCAGGATCGGCGCATCGACGGTCTCCTGGTCGTCGGGGCCGGATACGGCCGCGTCACGCCGTCGATCACCCACCAGTTCGAGGTTCCGGTGACCTATGCCTTCGCGGCATCCGACAACCCTGACGACTCGGTGTTCGTGCCCGACAACGAGGAGGCCGGCTACCTCGCCGCGCGCCATCTGATCGAGCGTGGGCGCACGCGCGTCGCGTATGTGTCTGCCGATCGGGACGATCTCGCCGTGCGCCGGCGCGAGACGGGGATGCGCCGCGCGCTAGAGGAGCATGGGCTGGAGCCCGTCGCCGCGCTGTACGGATCGTGGCGCCAGGAGTGGGGCGAGCAGGCCGTGGGGCAGCTCCTGGCCGCCGGCACAGCATTCGACGCGGTGTTCTGCGGCAACGACCACATGGGGTTCGGGGTGCTGGACGCTCTGGCTGTACGCGGTCTCCGGGTGCCGGACGATGTCGCTGTCGTCGGCGTCGACAACTGGGAAGAGGTCATCGTCGACCAGAAGCTTCGTCGCCTCACCACCATCGACCTCGAACTCCTGCGCGTCGGGGCCGTCGCGGCAGACAACGTCATCGAACCTTCGCTTGAAGGCGGAGAGCGCTTCGTCGAGCCCAAGCTCATCCAAGGGCCCTCCAGCTGACAGCCTTCGACCGCGCTCTGGGTCGTAGCGGGTCCTCTGATCCACGTGCCAACGCAGGACCCATCCTGCGCGTCTTCGCTCGCGCGATGCGCGGACCCGTCCCCAATCGGTCCAGTGCCCGTACGCGGATCCGCTCCGAGGGGGTCGGTCAGAGGTCGGCGGTTCCGGAGATGACGACGTCTGCGCGGCCACCGACCCAGATGCGACCATCTTCGCTGTTGATGTGCACGCGTCCGCGTCGCCCGATGGCGCCACCCTGAGCCGCGAGGTACGGCGCTTGTATTCGTCCGGTGGCGATGAGCCATTCCGCGGCGGCGGCGTTGAGGCTGCCCGTGACGGGGTCCTCGCGGAGCGGCCCGTCGCCGTCCGTGAAGAACGCCCGCACCTCGACAGCCGGGAGCGAGTCGGCGTCGTGCAATCCGAGAACGCCGATGTCCCAGCGGCCGGGGTGCCCGGAGGCATCCGGACGCAGGCTCAGAACAGTCGCCGCGTCTGCGAGCAGCACACCCACCCAGCCGGGGCCGTTGTCGAGCCACTCGGCATCCACGATCTGCCCCTCGTCGATGCCGAGGATCTCGGTGACCGCCGCGAGCAGGTCGGCATCGACCGCGCCGGAGCGGAGTCGGGGCGGGGCCGCGAAGGCGAGGATGTCACCGTCGAGGCGCACGGGGACCACACCGGCACCGCATTCCTGCATGACCACACCTGGCGTGGCTGGAATACCACCGGCATCGAGCCACGCGCGCGCCGTTCCCAACGTCGGGTGACCCGCGAAGGGGAGCTCTGTGTTCAGGCTGAAGATCCGTACCCGATAGTCCGCCTCGGGCACGGTCGAAGGAAGCACGAAGGTGCATTCCGACAGGTTCGTCCACACCGAGAACCGTCGCATCGCCTCATCCGTCAGGCCATCCGCGCCGAGCACCACAGCCACGGGATTGCCGTCGTTGTAGCCCAGCCCGAAGACATCGATCTGACGGAAAGCGCGTCGCACAACAGCATCCATCCCCCGATCGTGCCTCTTGCGTGGTGGACCTGTCGACAGACCACTTGGCACGCCGCGGACCGATGCCCAGGGCCAGCGCCCCGAGCCCGACGACACGGCACGACCGGCCCCGGCCGCCTCTCTGCGTACCGATACGGTCTTGAAAGCGATCCCGGCCGCCCGCAGATGCCACTCGAGCGTTCCGCGCTCGGAGAGGGATCGTCGGGGTCGACACGTTGACCAACCATTGAAATGCGCGGTGCTAGTTGATGATCTCGGCGTCGCTCTCGCGCAGCGCAGCCAGCCGAACGCGCCATGACTCGAGGGCCTCGGGTGTCAGCCGGGTCCATTCCGTGATTTCCTCGACGACGATCATGGGTGCGCTTGTCCGGTAGGACCGCGTGGGGTTGCCCGGGAACTTCTTGTCCGTGACGTTCGGGTCGTTCTCGAAGTCTCCCGTCGGCTCGACGAGGTAGACGTGCGGCTCCGCTTCGGCGGGTCCCAGCATCGCCGCTATCTCGGCGGCCAGGCCCGCGCCGTCTCGGAGGGCGGTGAAGTACACGTGGTTCATGATGACCTCGTGCCTGTAGTTCGACCGATGCCCGGCGACGAGTCGGTCTCCGGCGGCGAGGTCCGCACGCGTTCCGTGAAAGAACGGGCCGTCGTCGAGTGAAGCATTGCCGCTCATCGCGCAATTGTCGCACCCACCCCAAGCAGGCGTGAGGATCGCGGCTGCACGGGAGCGTCCCCTCAGTGAGCCCCGCCCGTTTGTGATCGGCGCGGGCTCACACGTTGACGGTGAACCCGAGGTCTACGTCGCTGGCGGCGTGGCCGCTGATTCCCCAGTTGTTGCGGTCGATCTCGTGGACGATGGTCGATATGTGATCGCCAGGGATGCCGAGTGCGCCCAGCCGTTCGACGATCCCGGCGTATAGCCGGCGCTTAGCGTCCACCGATCGGCCGGCGAAGCAGTCGATGGTGACGATCGTCCGATACTCCGGGCGATCGAGGCCTGGGGCGCAGGCGAAGCGATGCGGCTCGTGGACGATCAGTCGGATGTTGCGGTCCTCCGGTGGAATCCGGAATGCGTCGACCAGGGCGCGCTGGACCGCATCGATGATGGCGACCTCCTCGTCGACGGTGTATTGGCGACGAACTTCGATGAGCGCGGCAGGCATTGCGCCATTATCCAGACCCGTCCGGCGGGACGCCAACCTTCGAGCGGCTTGCGCGGGGCCACCGCAGCACGCAGCGGCCCCGCGCCTGCGCATCGCTCCCCTGCGGATCCGATGGGGCCCGTGATCGGCACCTTGTGCGAGATTGCTGGCATGCTTTCACCTCAGTCGCTCAGCGAAGATGACCGGAGACGAGTCGCTGCGTGGGCGGCAGGCTGCGCGGAGCGCGTCCTGCCGCTGTTCGAGTCCGAGGCGCCCGACGACGACCGCCCGCGCGATGCGATCGCGCGAGCTCGAGGGTTCGCCGCAGGGCAGCTGTCGGCCGCCGACGAGATCCGTCAACGGTTCATTGCCGGACGTGCAGCCAAGTCCGCCGTCTCCCCGGCCGGCGCCGCCGCTGCGCGAGCCGCCGCGCAGGCGGCGGGTGTCGCCCACATGGGCGCGCACGCGCTTGGCGCGGCGGCGTATGCCGCCCGCGCGGTCAGGCTCTCCGCGGGCGACCCGAACGCCGTCAACGAGGAACTCGAGTGGCAGATCGCATGCATGAGCTCCGACGCCGCGGCCGCGCTCCGGTCGCTCCCGCCAATCGGCACCGACTCCGCCGGGCCGCTCGGCCCGGGACTGCTGTCATCCGGTGACCTCGGCGAACACATCCGACTGCTCCAGGCTCGACTTCATGCCACGACCGCCTGAGCGCTACTCGCGCCTCTGGGCACGGCATCCGCACACTGCCCCGTCGCGGGGATCCAACCCGGGCCGCGTCCTCTCGCTAGCGGGAGTGAGCCTTCTCCTTGGCGAGGAGCAAGATCACAAGCACGGAGGCTGCCGAGAGCGTGACCAGGATGGCGATCAGCATGACATTCGCGTCGGCGGGGAGCATCGCGCACCCAGCTGAGGTGTCTTCGTAGTCGCAGCTACGCCACGGCTGGAAGAAGTACACGACGGTCACGATGGCGCCGACCGCGGCGGTCACTGCGTTCACGACAATCAACCAACGACGGTGCCGGTCAGCCATCGTGCACGTCCCTCGCGTCCGCTCGCTTCGCGCCGATGCGAACGCCGATGAGGAACGCGAGCGCAACAAGTCCGATCCCCAGCAGAGCCCATCCGATCATGGTGACGCGGGAGACGAACACCCCGTTACCGGCTGGTGCGAATGTGGCGTTTGCGAGCGGTTGATACGTGAACCAACCGAACGTCACGGGCGTCAAGAGCCCGGCGACGATCACAACGACCCCGGCGATTACGACGACGCCCGCGACGATGGTCCACACGGTTGATGCTCGAGACCTGGTCACGTGCTGACCCTATCGACCTGACCCGGCGGGTCGGTGCGGCGCGATCCCTGAGCGAGCAGGGCGACGGATCGTTCGTTGCGCGTGACCTGCGTGTGGAGCGGCTCGACTGATTGGGTTCACGGTGACGCCCGACCTCGGTGCAAGGTTGGGAGACGCAGATTAGCTGTCGTTGATCTCCATGGTCATGTAGGCCCCACCGCCCCATCCGAAGGCCACCTGCTGATCGGGTGTCATGCCCAGGGGTCGCTGATCTTGGGCGAGCTTGCCAAAGGCGAGAGACACTCCAACCGCCCCCTCCGCGGTGGCATCGTGGGGATTGCACCGCGCTTCGGTCGCGGTGCCGTCGGTCAGCAGCAGGCAGTTCTCTGGTCCGTTCCTGCTCGATACTCTGGCGACCCAAAGCGCCCATCCGTAGTAGACGCCCAGTGGCTGCGCCCAGGTTGTCACGCCGTTGGCGGGGAACATCGGCACATCGGGCAGCGAGGAGACGTCGATGAACTCGCCGCGCACCCTGTCGATGAGCAGAGGGATGGTCACGCGACCGTTCGCGGTGAGGTTGGGCGCAGCGGCCCTTGCGGGAGAAGGCGCGGTGGCCGCGCCAGCGCGGATCGGGTCCGGCACCGTCTGCAGCCCGTGGACCGCGCCGAGGGCGGCCGCGAACAGCGTGGCCGAGGCGACGAGGCCGACGATCAGAAGGCGGCGGGACGAGGGGCGGCCGGTGGCCGGTCCGTCGACCGTCGGGCCCGCATCGGACGCCGGGCCTCTGTGAGTGAAGGGATCGGGGGTGGAGACCTCGGGCTCTGGGACGCCTGCCGTCCACGACGACGCGGGGGCGGTCACAGACCGGGCTGCGAGGGCGAGCCCTTCGAGCTCGGACAGACGTTCCACCGCCGCCTCGTCGTCGGCGATATCGGCGTCCCGGCTATACGCGCGCCGACGCAATGCGGCCAGTTCGGCACGGGCAGCGGCATCCATCGTCAGCCGATTCTGCCCGCGCCGGGTGTGCGCGTCTTTGAGCTCGCCACGCTGTCACGCTACGCCCCGACAGGGGCGGAGGGGGCGGAGTCCACAGGACCGACCTCGGGTGCTTTCGCGCCTCAGTGGCTCGGTCCCGTGGCGACGTCGATGCGCGGACGAGTCCCGATGCCCGTCGAGTCGACAACGGCCCCGGCAACGACCTGAGCGCTTCCACCGATCCGGACACAATCTGTCCGGGAGTATCGCTACCTTCTCAGCATGACAACGACAGAGACTCCGGCGTTCCTCTATGCACAGATCCCGTACCGCGATGCACCCGCCGCCCTTCGATGGCTCGAGCGCGCATTCGGGCTGACGACCACCGCGGAATGGCCCGACGATGAGGGAGGCATCCAGCACGCCGAAATGCGGCGCGGCGACGCTGTCTTCACCGTCTTCACCGATCGAGCGGGCTACGACCGCGCGCAACCACGCGGCGAGTCGGTCGGGCTTGGGCTCGTGTTCGCCCTGGGCTCTCCGGCCGGGGTTGACGACGTCTTCCGGTCTGCCGTCGCCGCCGGCGCAGAGGTCGTCTTCGAGCCCACCGACACGGAGTGGGGGAACTACCGTTGCCGCGTCCGGGACCTCGAAGGCTACGAGTGGACTTTCGGGACATATAAGCCCGGCGAGCCGCAGGAGTGGGCCGGCGACGACCAGGTCGACTGAGGGCGCCGCGCGTCGACCGACACCGAACCGATGCCGCGGACCCAGAAGCCAGCGACAGCGGCGCCAACCCTAGATCGCTGCGCGACGGATCGGTTTCCGGGCGCCGCCCGGATAGGGATCCAGCCCGAGCTGCGGCGGTCTGCCCCGATCACCGTTCGATCGAGGCCATGTTGGCTTGGTCGTGTCGTTCACCGGCGGCGGGTTCGAGCGCGCTGAGGCGATCGGCCTGCTCCTGAGTCAGCTCGAGGGCGTCGGCTGCGGTGTTTTCCTCCACACGCGCGACTCGCCGTGTGCCGGGGATCGGGGCGATGTCGTCTCCTCGGGTGAGGATCCACGCCAGCGCGGTCTGTGCGGGGGTGGCTCCGATCTCGGCACCGATGGCACGGACCTCGTCGACGAGGCGGAGGTTGCGGGTGAAGTTCTCGCCCACGAACCGGGGGTTGGTTTTGCGCCAGTCGTCGTCGGGGATGTCGGCGGCGGAGCGGATTTGCCCGGTGAGCAGCCCGTGACCGAGGGGTGAATAGGGAACGAATCCGATGCCGAGCTCGCGCAGCAGAGGAAGGATCTCGGCTTCCACGTCGCGGGTCCACAGCGAGTACTCGGTCTGGAGGGCGGAAACGGGCTGGACGGCGTGCGCCCGGCGAATGGTCTGTGCGGATGCTTCGGACAGTCCGAAGTGGAGCACTTTGCCTTCGGCGACCAGGTCGGCGACGGCGCCTGCGGTGTCTTCGATGGGCGTGTTCGGGTCGACGCGGTGCTGGTAGTACAGGTCGATGTGGTCGGTACCGAGACGGCGCAGGGACCCTTCGACCGCGGCTTTCACGTTCATCGGGGCGCTGTCTGTGACACCGGGTCCGCCGCCGGCGTGTGAGACGAGCCCGAACTTGGTGGCGATCTTCACCTGGTCGCGTCGTCCGCGAAGTGCCTGGCCCACGATCTGCTCGCTGAGGTACGGACCATAGATCTCCGCGGTATCGATGTGGGTGACGCCGAGGTCCAGGGCGCGGTGGATGGTGCGGATGGACTCGTCGTTGTCGAGCGCTCCACCCGTCGTGTACGTGCCGGCCATCGTCATCGCACCAAGGCCGATGCGAGAGACCTCGAGGGATCCCAGGTGTGCGTTCTTCACGGGAGGTGTGTGCCTTTCTCGAATGTCGCCGCTCGTTCTGCGGCTGATGGTTCGAGTCAACGCTTCTTCCGTCGGGTTAGCGTGGCCCTGTCTATGGGTGCCCCGACAGGAACCCTCTACGCGCCCCGAGTCGGCGTAACTTCGGAAGATGGATACCTCGGACGCGATCAGTGACTTCCTCACCACGCGGCGCGCCAAGCTCACGCCGTCGGAGGTGGGGCTGCCGGACTTCGGCGGTCGCCGTCGGGTGCCCGGACTCCGCCGGGAAGAGGCCGCACTGGTGGCCGGGATGAGCGCGGAGTACTACAAGCGTCTGGAGCGTGGCAACGCCGCGGGGGTTTCCGAAGCCGTCATCGACGGCGTGAGCCGCGCCCTGCAGCTCGACGAAGCCGAGCACGCCCACTTGTATGACCTGATCCGCGCCGCGAATGCCGGCACCCATCCACAGCGGCGAGTGAAGACCACCCGCAAGTCGCAACTCACGCCCGGCGCGAGACAGACGATCGACGCGATGTCGACGGTGCCCGTTTATGTGCAGAACGGCCGGCTTGATGCCGTAGCCACCAACCGGCTCGGGCGAGCGCTCTACTCTGAGATGCTCGATGACGGCCCGCAGCCGGCCAACGCCGCCCGGTTCATCTTCCTCGAGCCGAGGGCGCAGACCTTCTACCGGGAATGGGAAGCGCAGACACGTCAGATCGTGGCTGTACTTCGCACCGAGGCCGGCCGCTCCCCTTACGACCGTCGACTGACGGAGCTTGTCGGCGAGCTCTCAACCCGAAGCGATCTGTTCCGAAAGCTCTGGGGAGCCCACGACGTCCGCGAGCACCGCACCGGCCTCAAACTGATCCACCACCCGGTCGTCGGCGATCTCGACCTCACCTTCCAAGCCATGGACCTCGCGTCCGACCGCGGACTTCAGATGATCGTCTTCTCCGCCGAACCCGGAACCCGGAACCCCCAGCCACGAACGCCTCCAACTGCTCGCCAATCTGGCAGAAACCGCCGTCCCTACGCAATCCGCCTAGAGATCGGGCTACCCAGCCTGAAACGCCGCTCGCCGAGGGCCGGCCTACCGGCACTGCACGGATATGGATCGCAACCGCACGCGCTGCGGGCGCGTGATCGAGATCGGTGGGCCGAGTCTGGGCTTGCGGTGGCGTTAGTGCGCGGCCCCTAGTTCGATGAGGAGGACGCCGCGGTCGCCCGCCGCAGCGCGGACTCGTCGACCGCGATCCCGGCGGGCGCCGTTCGCGAGTCCTGACAGCCTGCCGCGGCATCCGTCTCATCGCCGCACGACTGACGGGGACGGATGCTGCGGCCCGCGGCCGCGCCGGATCAGCTGTTGTTCGACGACGACTTGTCGGGCAGGTACGGCTCGATCGCGGCCGCAAGCTTGGCCGGGGTCATCGACTGCAGCCAGACGTGTCCGGGACCGTGCAGCTGGGCCAGGAACAGCGAGTCGCCGAACAGCTTGTTCTTGATGCCCTTGATGCTCGCGAACTCGAGCTGCATGTTCGCGCGGAACAGCGCGAGATGCCCGGGGTGGATCAACAGCGACTGACCCGCCTGCAGTTCGTATTCGACGATCTCGCCCGCCAGCTGCACCCACGCCGTGCCATTGCCGGCGAGCTTCTGGAACACCACGCCGGCGCCGCCGAAGATGCCCGCACCCAGCTTCTTCTGCAGGCCGACCGACACCTCGACGTCCGGCGTGCTCGCCATGTACGAGCCCGACTGCACCATGTACTCGTCGGCCGCGTCGATCGCCAGCTCGCGGATCGTGCCCGGCAGCTGCGCCGCGAAGGCGACGAAGCCACCGGAAGGAGAGGCGGTGTACTGCGTGAGGAACAGCTGCCCACCGCCGACCATCCGCTTGAGCCCGCTCATGAAGCCGCCCTGGCCGCCGGACCCGAACCCCGTCGACGTCTCGATGTCGAATCCCGGCGTCAGCCACGACACATCGCCGCCCTCCGCGATGATCCGCTCACCTCCCTCGAGTGTGATCTCGAGCACGGGCATCGTCGTACCGGCGATCTTCGTCTCCATGCCGCCAACGTAGCCGCACCCAGGCATTGTCACTCGGCGAGCGCGCAGGCGTCCCGATGTCGGTGGCCCGCTCGATGATCACACCATGAGCGACTTCGACTTCCTCTATGGCGAATGGACTGTGGCCAACCGTCGCCTACGGCAGCTGTTCGTGGGCAGCGACGAGTGGGACGAGTTTCCCGCTACGTCGTGGGCGCGGCCATTGCTCGACGGCGTCGGCAACGTTGACGAGATGCACTGCCCGACGCAGGGCTGGTCGGGTGCGAGCATCCGGTTCCAAGACCAGGAGAGCGGCGAGTGGTCGATCTACTGGGCGAACAGCAGCACGGGCCGACTCTTCCCACCCGTCGTCGGACGATTCACTGACGGGCGCGGCGACTTCTATGGCGACGACACGCACGAGGGCGACCCCATCAGGGCGCACTTCACCTGGTCGGACATCACACCTGTTTCGGCGAGGTGGCAGCAGGAGTTCTCGCGCGACGACGGCAAGACTTGGGAGTGCAACTGGATCATGGAGTTCACCCGCGCCTGACCGATCCATCGCGTTCCTGCAATTCCGTGATCCGGACGGCAGCGTATTGATGGTGTGCCCAGATTGCTGTCGTCAGCGGATCGACTTGATGGGCCAGACCGCGAAGGCGCCGAGGATGCCGAGGACGATCGCGACGGGGAAAAGGCCTGCGTAGCCGAAGGTCAGCACGATGATGCCGGCGACGGCCGGGGCGACGGTCTGCGGGAGGGTCGCCGCGATGTTCACGACGCCCAGGTCCTTCGCGAACGATCTGGCCGACGGCAGCACTTCGCTCATGATCGCCGTGTCGACGGCCTGGAACATGCCGAAGCCGAACCCCGCGATGGCCGTCATGATGACCCACGCGGTCACGTCCTGCCAGAGCCACGGCAGCAGGAAGCCGAGCGCGACGACGGCGGCCGAGGCGAACACGAACGGCTTGCGGCGTCCGAACCTGTCCGACAGGGGGCCCGAGATGACCGTCGAGATGATGATCCCGACGAGGTTGATCAGGCTGAGCAGCGGGATGATCGTCTCGGGCTGCGTGACGTGGAAGTAGTCGGTGAGGAGGAACAGCTGGTACCCGCTCACGACGAAGTAGCCGGTGTACAGCAGCAGGCGGCCTGTGAAGGCCCAGAAGAAGTCGGGGTACTTGACCGGGTTGACCCAGAACGTCTTGAGGAAGTCGAGGAACTTGAACGGCTCGACCGCGATGTCGCGGCTGGAGTAGTCGGGGTTGAACGCGACGAACAGGCCGAGCAGCACGACCGACGTGATGGCGAAGGTGATGTAGCCCGCGGCGATGTTGTGGAAGAACATCGCGCCGAGGATGGAGCCGCCCAGCGCGCCCAGCATGGTGCCGATGCCGGTCAGGGCGGAGAAGGTGCCTCGACGCTGAGTCGGGACGCGGTCAGGCATGACGGCGCTGAGCGGGCCCTGTGCGAAGTTGTAGCAGACCTGCATGAGCGTCGCCGCGATCACGAGACCGACGAACGAGGTCGCGAAGGCCATGCCGACGAGCGAGAGGGCCCCCGCGAAAGCGCCGATCATGATCCAGGGGGCGCGGCGACCGAAGCGCGATCGGGTGCGGTCGGAGACCTGGCCGGCGACGGGCTGCGCGATCATCGCGGCGAAAGCGCCGATCGTCGAGGCGATCGCGAGGTTGGCGACCTTGTTCGCGTCCCCGAACTCCTCGCTGATCTGCTGCGGCAGGAGGAGGAACAGCGACGATCCCCAGATCGAGAAGATGCCGAAGTTGGCCGGGACGATCCAGAACATGAGCCGGCGCAGACCCTTGATGGGCGGCGGCGGATCGTCGTTGCCGGCGGCGTGTGCGACGAAGGTGTTCTCCGTGATCGGTTCAAGGCCGTCGGCTGCGGCGGGCGCGACGGAATCAGGTGTCGTGGTCATGTCTTTCCAGGTGGGTTGAGGCGGCGACTCGACGTCGAGTCGCCGCCGTGTTTCGGGTGTGGTGTGTCGGATGCTCAGGGGAGCGAGAGCGGGAGCGGGGCCGTGACGGATGCCGGGTCCCCCGAGTACGACGAGGCCTCGAGGGTGGCGACGGCCGCGGCGGGCACGAATCCTCCCTCGGTCCACCTCTGGAGAGGCCGGACCGAGCCGGCCACGACGATCTCGGCGGTCTCGCCGGCGTCGAGTTCGACGGGTGAGAAGCCCAGCAGGACGCGGGCGGGGAAGTCTTCGGCGTCCACTGTCGCGTAGAGCTGGACGACGTGCCGGCCGGCCCGACTGCCGGTGTTCGTCACGCGGACGATCGCGTCGAAGGACTCGCCCTCGATCGGCGACGGGGACACCGAGTGGATCCGGAATGACGTGTACGACAGTCCGAAGCCGAGCGGGAACGCAGCGGCATGCCCGTCGCGGTCGAGGAGTCGCTGACCGTACCAGCGGTCGTAGACGATGCTTGTCGCATCGCGGTCGAAGAAGGGGAGGTGGTCTTCGCTCGTCGGAATCGAGTAGGGCAGCCGTCCGGACGCATCGGCCCGGCCGGTCAGTGCGTCGGCAAGGGCATGGCCGCCTTCGGCTCCGCTGTACCAGCCCACGACCAGTGCGGGCACGTCATGCCGCCACTCCTCCGTGATCACGGCACCGGCGGTCACGACGACGACGATCGTGCGCGGATTGGCGGCTGCCGTCGCCTTGATGATCTCCACATCGACCGGCCTCAGCCGCAGGCTCGCCCGGTCTCCTCCCGTCGCACCGCCCATCGCGCCGGCAGCCTGTGACAGGTCGAATGCCGGCGCGCCTTCCGGTAGCGGGGGGAACAGCGAGAGCAGCGCAGCGTCGGCCATCGAGTCGGCGCCGAGGAACTCTCCTTCGTCTGCGGCGGTGTATCCGGCCACGACGATCGCGACGTCGGCGGATGACGCCGCAGCGGCGGCGGCATCCGGATCATCGTCCGTGACGCTTGTGATGCGGGCGTCGGGGAGCGCGGCGGTGAGGCCTTCGAGAGCCGTGACGACCTGCGGCGAGCGGACGTCGGACGAGCCGTGGTCTCCGGTGTTGGGCAGGTCGGCGAGGCGCCCGATGAGGGCGACCGACGTGAGCGAGTCGGCGGACAGCGGAAGAACGGGAACGCCTGCGACGGGCTCGTTCTGCAGCAGGACGATGGAGGCGCGAGATGCCTCGCGGGCCAGCGCGCGGTGCTCGTCGCTGAACACCACCTCGAGACCCGGCTCGTCGTCGAGCGTCCGTGAGTGGTGCGCCAGCTGCGTTCGCAGGATGCGGCGCGCGGCGCGGTCCACATCATCCCAGCTCACCCGCCCCGCGGCGAGGTCTGCCGGCAGGTGCTGTGCGCGCTGCTGGCGGAAGGGCTCCTCGACGTCGAGCCCGGCACCGAGCGAGCGGCCCGCGTCGCGCAGGCCGAAGATGAAGTCCGACACCGTGACGCCTTCGAACCCCCACTGACCGCGGAGGATGTGCTCCATGAGCACCTCGTTCTGGCCGGCCCACTCGCCGTTGACGGAGTTGTACGAGGTCATGATGCCGTCGACGCCCTCCTCCACCACCCGGCGGAAGTGAGGCAGGAACACCTCGTGCAGGGTCGCGTCGTCGGCCTGCACGTCGACGGTGAACCGCGCGTTCTCCATCGAGTTGAGCGCGTAGTGCTTCGCGACGGCCATGGCATGGTGATGGATGCCGCGCACGAGGGCGGCGCCGAACTCTCCGAGCAGGTGCGGGTCCTCGCCGTACGTCTCCTGCGCGCGGCCCCACGCCGGGTGACGGGGAAGGTTGATGCACACGCCGCCGAAGAAGTTCGCGCCGTGCGCGCGAAGTTCGCGCCCGATCGCGACGCCGATGCGCTCCTCCAGATCGACGTCCCAGGTGGCCCCGCGCGCCATCGCCACGGGAAACGCCGTCGAGGCTCCCACGACCGCACCGCGGGGGCCGTCACTGAACCGGAGCCCGGGAATCCCCAGGCGGTCGATGCGTCCCATCTCGATCGGCCGGACGTTGTAGCCCTCCTGCATCATCGAGCCCATGCCCGGCCAGAACTCGGCATCGCCGTCCAGCAGCCACAGCTTCTCGCCATCGGTCAGCTGCGAGAGCAGCCACTCCGTCTCGGCGGCGATCTCGCCGCCCTCGGCGACCCGCTCGACGGCGGTGGCGAACGTCTTGGATTCGACTGACGTCTTCATCGACATTTATCCTCACCCTTACCTACATCAGCGTAGGTACGGAATAGTAGGCAGAAGCAACAAAACTTCGCAAGTCGAATGGGAGGATGTCGGGATGACGGCCAAGACCCGGCAGCGGATGTCACCCGAGGGCAGGCGTGCGCAGTTGATCGCCGAGGCGACGCGCCTGATCTCGGAAGCGGGCTTCCGGCAGTTCACGATCGCCGAGCTCGCCCGGGCGAGCGGAATCACCCGCGCGGGGGTGCTGCACCACTTCGTGTCGAGGGAAGAGATGCTGCTCGCCGTGCTGTCCGCTCGGGACATGAACGATGCAAAGGCCGTCTTGGCGGAGATCGACATCCACCGCGGCGACGTGCGCCGGATGCTCGACCTGATCGTGCGCCGCAACGGGTCGCAGCCGGAAATCATCCGGCTGTACGCCGTGCTGTCCGCGGAGGCGCTCGACGTCGACCATCCCGCGCATCAGTACTTCATCGATCGCTGGCAGCGCACGATCGGCTGGCTGGCCACCGCGCTCGAGGGCATGGGTCGGCCAGGCCGTGACGTGGCGGTCGAGGTGCACTCCTTCATGGACGGCCTGCAGCTCAACTGGCTGCGCGACCCCGCGATCGACTTCACCGGGCAATGGGCTGCGTTCGCCGACGACCTGTTCGCCCACCACCCGGGACACACGGCCGACTTGCATCGCATTCGAGAGGAGCTTACGCTCGCACTACCTACGCTGACGTAGGTAAGAAGTCGCACCCGATGCGACGAGAGGACCAGGATCGTGAGCAGCATCGAACGCACTGAGGTGAGCTACGGCCCGGACACCTCGTCGATCAACCCGATCCTGCCGAGCTATGAGTACATCCCGGATGCCGAGCCGAAGCTGTTCGGCGACCGCGTCTACCTGTACGGCTCGCACGATCTCGCCGGAACCGGCAACATGTGCGAGGGCGACTACGTCACGTGGTCGGCATCCGTCCACGACCTGACATCCTGGCGCTACGAAGGAGTCATCTTCCGTCGCGACCAGGATCCTTTCCTGGGCGCACAGATGGCCGCCGGGACCGCCGACCCGCTGCTGCACAACCTCTTCGCCCCCGACGTCGTCGAGGTGGAGGGCAGGTACTACCTCTACTACGGCGTCGGTCTGTCGGCATCCGGAATCGGCGTCGCCGTTGCGGACTCTCCCGCAGGTCCTTTCGAATACCTCGGCCGCGTTCGGTTCCCGGACAGCGAGAAGCCCGCCGGGTGGGTCGACGATGTGGACGGCATCGACGACGGCGACATGGCGTTCGGCGGCGGTGTGGCCGTCATCGAGCGTCCCGCCGGAAAGCGGATGCGCATCCACCCGCGCAACGCCAAGCGATTCATGTACGACCCCTCGGTGATCTACGACGAGGGGCGACTCTTCCTCTATTACGGACTCGCGTCGTGCCGCGTCGTCGAGCTGGACCCCCGTGACATGCGCACCGTGATCCGGGATGCCGCGACGGGGGAATACGCCTCGCGCGTTCTCGTGCCGAGCATTATGGTGCCGTCGACCTGGCCCGGCCTGATCCGGACGCGGGGCATGGGCATGGCGAACGGCCCCAGCATCCGCAAGATCGACGGCCGGTACGTGCTGGTCTACTACGCAGTCGGGCCACGCGCGACGAACGCTATGTGCTACGCCACCGCGACCGACCCGCGCGGCCCGTTCGAGTACGGCGGCATCCTCGTCTCGCTCGGCAATGTCCGCCACAACGGCCAGAAGCGCCCGACCGACAAGGTGGGCAACACGCACGGCGGCATGATCGAGATCTACGGCACGTGGTACCTGCTCTACCACCGTCAGACCGGCCGCACGCAGGGCAGCCGCCAGGCCACCGCTGTCGCCCTCACCCCCACCGAAGACGGCGGGTTCCAGCACGCCGAGTACACGAGCCTCGGATTCTCGAAGGACGCACTCCCGGCCTTCCATCGGTGGCCCGCCGCCATGGCATGCGTCCTGACCGACGCGAACGGACGGCGCCCCGCGCGGAAATCGGCGCCGTACATCACACAGGTGGAGGCCGCGGACGGGCTCGTCGACGGCCAGTCCGGACTCCGCGTCGCCCAGGTCGTCACCAACCTCACGGCGGGTGCGATCATCGGCGTGAAACACCTCGACTTCGGTTCCGACGCTCGAGCTGCGACCGTGAGCGTGCTGACGCGACGAACCGGCGGCGGCCGCGTGGAGGTGCGCCTCGACGCGAGCGACGGACCGATGATCGCCGACATCCCACTAGCGCCGACAACCCCCGGCGCCACGACGTCCACGGCCCGGACGGCGGCAGTCTCCGGCCGGCATGCCCTCTACTTCGTCTTCCACTGCGCTCAAACGACAGGCGAGTTCGTCGAGTTCGCGTTCGACCAGACGCCGACAGCCCCAGACCGGATGCCGACAACCTAGGACCGGACATGGCGAGTCGAAGCGCTTGTGGGACGCTGACGGCTCGCCTCCGAGCGCGGGTGCGGCTTCTCCACGCGGAGACCGCACGCGGATCGGTCTTGCTGTGGTCGGCCGCAGCCTACGGCGTAAGGGCGTGCGCGAGTGCTCTACCGCGGGCGGGGCGCGCGGTAGTAGCTTCGCGATAGCTGTTTCCTGCGTCTGAAGCGGGGTCAGATGTTCCTGGTGATCGTGTGCGGGGCGTTGCTGATCACGGGGGTGGTGCTCGCGATCCTGTGGAATGGCGAGCGGCTCACCGTGCCGCAGTTTCCCGGGTCGGACGCACCCCTGCGGTTTCATCGCGCCGGCTTGCGCCACTACGTGTGGTGGGTGTCTGTCTTCCTGGTCGCGGCCACGGCCTCGAGCATTCTCGTGACCGGCGCGGGCGGGCGGCTTGTGATGCGGCTGCTGGCTGTCACCTCACCGCAAGCCAGGGGGCGGCTCACGGAAGCGGGGGAGCTCGTCGGGTTCATCACGCTGGAAGGCACGCTCGGCTACCTTCTCTTCGGCGCGATACCGTTCGCGTTCGCATCGACCGCACTGTACCTACTCGTGGAACCGTGGCTTGCTCCGGGCCGACTGCGCGGCACCAGTTTTGGTGTTCTGCTGCTCGTCACCGTGTCGCCCTTCATCGATCCCCTGCGCGCTGACAACATCGACTTCGATATCGTCGGACCTGGATGGCTCGCGGTGCTCCTCTTCGCCGGGCTCGCCGTGCTGCAGGGCGCGTTCCTCGCTGCAGTCGCGGGGCGATTGAGTCGGAGCCTTCCGCTCATGTCGCGACGCAACTGGCCGGCGACGACGGTGCCGCTGCTCCCGGCTGTCGTGCTGTGGCCGCTCGGGATCCTGCTCGCTCTTGCCGGACTCGTCGCACTGGCATTCCCCCGCCTGCTGCCGGCGTTGCTTGCAGCCCGCGCATCGGGGATAGGGGTCCTGATCGGACGGATCCTGCTCGCGGTCGCAATGCTCGCGACGCTTCCCACCTTCATCGCTTCACTGGTCTCGATCTGGGCCCGATGACCTCCTCGAACCACGACCAAGAGGCGGGTCGCCGCCGATGGCCGGGCGATCGTGGGACGCCAGCCTTCCCGGACCACGGATGGCCAGGCGAGCAACGCACGCATGCTGTCGACGGGGACGCCGGTGATGACGTGCAGAGCATCTGCCGAGATCTGCCCCTCCGAGACGAGCCGGTTCAGCTCGTCCGTCTTGCGCGGTCGCTGCGGGATGCAGGCGGGGAGCCCTCTTTACTGGCGCCGTCGATGGCGCTAGCTTGTGCTCATCTCGCCGCTCATGCGCTTTCTGGGGAATGGGGACATGATGCGCAGACTCGCAGCACGCTGGTTCTTCAGCGCTGGAGTGATCGTCTTCGCTGGCGCCGTTGTGAACGGCTGCCGACAAGTCGTCATCCACTTTCCGTCCTGAGCGGGTTCGGTGTGCCTAGTTCGGGTTGGACCGCCGCTGAGGTCACCAATTTCTGGTCCACCGTCGGGGCTACGCTCGTCGCGTGTTTGGCGATCATCGCCGGAGTCGTCGTTGCCCAGATCGAGCGGCGGCACCGCGAGCGCGGACAGTTCCGAGACGTCCGTCGCACCGCCTACGTCGACTTCCTTCGTGCGGCGGACAAGCTCCGGGTCAGCGGCAATGCACGCGGTAATGCGCTCAATGAACCGCTCGCTCAACTACAGGCCGCCTCCACGGCCCTCTTTCTTGTCGCACCATCACGCGTCAAGGCCCCTGCGCGCCAGCTATGGCCAGCGATCACAAAATGGCACAAGGCATCCGGACGCGCTCGCATTCTCGCTGGAAAGGCGGTCGACGATCGCCTTACGGAATTGCGAAACGCGATGACGGACGACATCACGCCAAGAAGCGAACGACGGCACATGAGTCGGGATCGGGATGCAAGATCACCGCTCCTCGAACCGCCGACGTTGAACTCGAACCCCGACGCACGACCCTCGTAGGATCACCGGCGGGCACAGGTGACTGACTCCGTCCCCCATCGGCCGCCGTTGCATCGCGCGACCTTCGCCCCTGATCGTGCCGATGCCCGTAGAGGGATGGGCTCCGCACCGGCGATGTTCCGCCTGGGGTGTGCGGCGCGTATCTTATGCCTCCGGGATTGTGTGCGCCACGGATCGACGGAGCTCACGAGCGAACCGCATACTTGCGGCAGCAGCGCCGGCGCGGATGACCGGCATCCGGCGGGGACTCTGGGGGTGTGATGTCGAACAGGAGCGCGCCCAGGTCGTCTGTCAAACGGGTACCGAAGCGCTGGGCCGACGTCTTGATACCCGACCGACCCGACGCGGACGAGTATGAACGACCTCCGGTCGAGCAGTTCAATGATGTTCCCGACATCGCCGCCGAACTGGGTGGCGCGAAGTAGCACGAACGAGGATGGCGCCGGCCGATGCACCCCTGGAGGTGCCGGCTCGATCGCCGTGGAGAGAAGAGGCACCGATGCGCATCGCGATCGTCTGGAATCCATCGAAAACAGACAAGGAACCTCTCGAGACGGCGCTCGCCGACGCGCTCGACGGGATGCCGACCGCCGACGTCCGCTGGTTCGAGACGACGGAACATGATCCTGGTCGGGGAGCCGCCACGCGCGCTCTGGAGGCTCCGACTGATGTACTCATCGTCGCGGGCGGTGACGGGACGGTCCGTGCGGTCGCGGAGTACCTGGCTGAATCGATGGCCGAGGTCGAGCTGGCGATCATCCCGCTGGGCACCGGCAACCTGTTCGCCCGAAACCTGGACGTGCCCATCGACGATGTGCGGGCGGCGTTCCGGCGGGCGCTGGAGGGTGAGGCCCAGGCGGTCGACGTGGGTTGGATCGAGGTGACGACGGAGGGTGGCACCGAGCGACACGGGTTCGTCGTGATGGTCGGGTTCGGGCTCGATGCCCAGATGATCGCCGAGACCGATGAGCAGCTCAAGGATCGGGCGGGCTGGCTCGCGTATGTCGAATCGCTCGGACGAGCAATATCCGGGAGCGACGTTCTGTCCTTCGGAATTGCCGCGGACGGCCGAGAACCGTGGACCGAGAAGGGGCATACGCTGCTCGTCGGCAACTGCGGCACCCTGCAAGGCGGCCTGAAAATCATGCCGGATGCAGACCCCTCCGATGGCGAACTCGATTTCCTCGTGCTCAGCGCCGAGGGACTCGCGCAGTGGCTGAGCACGGTCAAGACCATGGTGTGGGACGACGGGCTGAAGCGTCTCATGAGCACGACCGAGAAGACCGCAGAGTCCGGCTCGGAATCGCTTCAACGTGGGCGGGCCCAGAAACTCGCGGTGACCCTTCCTTCGCCGCGACTCCTCGAAGTCGACGGCGAAGAGCTCGGCGAAACGCGCGAGTTCACCGTGACGGTTCAGCCGTCCGCGATCAGGGTGCGATGACGAGATCCGCACAGGGGATCCTCGTTGCTCGGCCGCGCCGGCAGCTGATCGTCAGTGGAGGGTTTCGCCCCGTTTCAGCATCTCGACGTACTCGGCGACGCGTGCAGCGCGCGACGCGGGCCGTTTCAGGTTGGTGACGCGGAAGGCCATCGCGAACCGGTTCTGCGCCGATTGGGACGCAAAGGCTTCCGCGATCTTCGGGTCCGCCTCCAGGGCCTCCCGCAACTCCGCCGGGAGGTCGCCGTCGCGCTGCCGATATGGGCGGTCCCATCGTCCGTCGGCCTTGGCGCGCTCGATCTCGAGCTGACCCTGGGGACGCATGCGGCCTTCCTCGATCAGCCGGGTCACGTGGCCGATGTTGACCTTCGACCATATGCTCCGCGGTCGTCGGGGTGTGAAGGTCTGCAGGAAGTAGTCGGCGTCGAGGGATTGCTTCTGCCCATCGATCCACCCGAAGCACAGCGCGACATCGAGCGCCTCGGCGTACGTGATCCCGGGTAGGGTCGCGGTCGTCTTCCGCAGTCGAAGTCGGATTCCGCTCGGGTCGGGGTCCGAGTCGAGCCAGGCTTCCCAGTCCGCGACGCTGTCCACGTGCAGTTCGGGCTTGGTCGCGCGGTCGGCCATGGCGGCAGGATAGCTCTCGTCCGGCCGCGATGTTCACGGTCGGCTGGGATGACCGCTGATGCTCGGCTCTCCCGACGTCGGTTTGCGGGTGGGAGACTGACGGCGTGACGTTGATTGATGACGCGATCTACGTCGAAGGTCGCCGGGTGGCGAGTCCTGCCAGCCTCGCCGGCACCCTCCAAGCACTCGACGAGCTGGGTGGCTTCGCGTGGATTGGCCTCTACCGCCCGGATGAGCGCGAGCTCGGCATCGCGGCGGCGGAGTTTCGGCTGCATGAGCTGGCGGTCGAAGACGCCTTGATGGGCCACCAGCGCGCAAAACTGGACCGGTATGCCGACACCAGATTCGTGGTGCTGCGCCCGGCTCGGTACATCGACGAGGACGAGACCGTCGAGTTCGGCGAGGTGCACTTGTTCGTCGGCGGGAACTTCATGATTGCGATCCGTCACGCGGAATCACCCGATCTGCGCCGGGTGCGGGCACGACTCGAAGGCTCGCCTGAACTGCTCGAGCGCGGCCCGCTGGGCGTGCTGTATGCGATCGTCGACCAGGTCGTGGACGAGTATGAACCGGTGGTCAAGGGGCTGCAGGCCGACATCGACGAGATCGAGTTCCAGCTGTTCTCAGGAGATCGCGCGGTGACGAAGCGGATCTACGACCTTTCGGGCGAGGTCATGGAGTTGCAGCGCGCGATTCGAGCGCTGACGGCCATCCTGACAACGCTGCGACATGATCTCGAGTCGGAATTGCGGGATGATCCGCACGCGTTGGAGTTGAGGCGTTCCTTCCGCGACGTCCTCGACCACGTCTTGAGCATCACCGAGAAGACGGAAGAATTCCGTCAGACGCTCACGAATGCCTTGATGACCCACACGACGTTGGTTGCGCAGCAGCAGAACGATGAGATGCGACTGCTTACGGAGACGAGCCTGCGGCAGACCGAACAGGCGAAGAAGATCTCCGGATGGGCCGCCATCATCTTTGCGCCGTCATTGGTCGCAGGCATCTACGGCATGAACTTCACGGTCATGCCGTGGCTGTCTTCGCCGTGGGGCTTCGCTTTCGCCATCTTCATCATGGTGGGATTCGGGGCCGCTCTGTACGTCGTCTTCCGCCTCCGTGGATGGCTCTGACAGCGTTCGGCCGTCGCTAGGCGACCGAGATCAGGGAGCGCTGCCAGCCCGAGGAGCCGTTGGGTGCGATCGGCGCGGCATCCTCGAGTTGCAGTTCACCGTTCTTGTTGGTGGCTCGCACCGAGACGTAGTGGGTGCCCGGTGTGGCATCCCACTCCACGAACCATTGCACCCAGGTGTCGGTGTTGATCGGGGTCGACAGGGTCGCGGGCTGCCAGTCGCCGTCGTCGATGCGCACTTCGACGGCTTCGATGCCGACGGATTGCGCCCACGCGACGCCGGCGACCGGGATCCGGCCCGCGGCGACGGTCTTTCCGATCTTGGGGGTGTCGATTCGTGAGGAGAACTTGATGGGTGCTTGTTCGCTGTAGCCGCGAGGGGTCCAGTAGGCCTGGTCCTGCGCGAACGTGGTGACCTTCAGTCCGGTCAACCATTTCGTGGCGGAGACATAGCCGTAGAGACCGGGTACCACCATCCGGACGGGGAATCCGTGCTCCAGTGGCAGCGGCTCGCCGTTCATCCCGATGGCGAGGATCGCGTCGAGCCCGTCGTCGGTGAGGGCCGACAGCGGGGTGCTGGCCGTGTATCCGTCGATGCTGCGGGAGAGCACCATGTCGGCGTCGGACTGCGGCCCCGCGAGGCGGAGGATGTCGCGAACCGGGACACCCAGCCAGATGGCGTTCCCGACGAGGTCACCCCCGACCACGTTGGACACGCACGTCAGCGTGATCGCGTACTCGTCGAGCCCCATGGCGAGCAGCTGGTCGAAGCCGAGCTCGACCCGTCGGTCGACCATGCCGTCGACCACCAGCCGCCAGCTGTCGGGGTTCACGGTGGGAACGGTCAGGGCAGTGTCGACCCGGTAGAAGTCCGCGTTCGGGGTGATCAGGGGAGTGACGCCCGGGATGTCGAGTTCGGCTCCTACGGGCACCGTCACGGTCGAACGCGGCGCGGGCAGGCGCAATGCCCGCCGGACTGCTTCCACTGACGAGGTGGCCATGCTCACCGCTCGCGCGGTGACGCCGACGATCACCGCGGCGGCGCCGGTGACACCGGCAAGGACGAAGAACCGGCGCCGATCCATCCCCGCTGGGCTCTCGTTCGCCGCACCGCTGGGCTCCGGTCCAGCGGTCGAACGCTGCCAGCCTCGAATGCGCCGACACAGCACGATGAGCACGATCGAGCCCGCGATCGCTCCGATCACCGGTGGCAGGAATGCGAGCGGAGTGACGCCCGCTCGGGTCACGATCGCCGCGACCGAGAGCGCCCCCGCGATACCGAGTGCGACGACGCCGAGGGGCGGACGCAGGAACTGCAGCACCCCGGCGATCGCGGAGGCGATCACCACCCCAAGCCCGAGCCCGGCCAGCAAAGCGATCTTGTCGAACTCGCCGAAGGTGGCGATCGCGAGCTCCTTGAGCGGCTGGGGAACAATGTCGATCACGAAGGAACCGACGGCCAGGATCGGGCTGGCCTCCCGTGCAACCAGCAGTGCGACCAGCTCCGAGACCGCGAGGAACACCACGGCGCTGACCACGCCGGCCAGCGCCGCGAGTGCGAAGAACTTGCGTGGT
Source organism: Microbacterium sp. NPDC056057 (assembly GCF_042266945.1). Lineage (NCBI taxonomy): Bacteria > Bacillati > Actinomycetota > Actinomycetes > Micrococcales > Microbacteriaceae > Microbacterium > Microbacterium sp. NPDC056057. The sequence continues at coordinate 232,305 of NZ_JBHJWS010000001.1, read as the reverse complement.
CGTCGTTCTGTCACGGTGCAACCCCCCGGTTCACGAGCCGTGTGCTCGACGGTTGTTCGGAGCGCCACCGCGATCGGATCGGACACCAGGCGGCCGACCCGGCCGCCGTGGCAGCATCCAACCTCCCGCTGCTCACCACCCTCACCGCGGCGATCAGCTGCCCTGCCTCAACTCGGCGCTCAGTGCAAGCCCTGGCCGTCGTTGACATCGGCGGGCAGGATGATGCGCGGCAGAACGCGCGGTGATCGACGCCGGGTGAACGGAGGGGGAGCTGTGGCGAAGAAGGGCAGTACGAAGACGTCGGTGCGGCAGGCGCCCAAGCGGTTGTACAAGGCCGAGTTGAAGCGCCTTCAGATCGAGTTGGTCGAGATGCAGCGATGGGTGGCGAAATCGGGCGCGCGTGTCGTCGTGATCTTCGAAGGACGCGACGCCGCCGGCAAGGGGGGAGCGATCAAACGGGTCACCGAGTACCTCAATCCCCGGCATACGCGCGTCGTCGCGCTCACCAAGCCGTCCAAGCGCGAGAGGGGCCAGTGGTACTTCCAGCGGTACATCGAGCACCTGCCCACCAAAGGTGAGATCGTGCTGATGGACCGGTCCTGGTACAACCGAGCCGGGGTGGAGCGGGTCATGGGGTACTGCACGGATGAGCAGTACCAGAGGTTCCTGCGGCAGGTGCCGGTCATGGAGCAGCACCTCATCGAGGACGGCATCATCCTGATCAAGTACTGGTTCTCGGTCTCGGATGACGAGCAGCAGGCGCGCTTTCTCGCGCGGCGCGAAGATCCGATGAAACTGTGGAAGCTGTCGCCGACGGACCTGGAGTCGATTCGCCGGTGGGAGGACTACTCCCGCGCGAAAGACGCCATGTTCGCCGCCACCGACACGCCAGGTTCGCCGTGGTGGGTCGTCGAGAGCGACGACAAGCGCAGCGCGCGCTTGAACGCGATCAGCCACCTTCTCGAGAGCATTCCCTACCATCACCTGGACCGGCCGAAGATAACGATCCCCGACCGTCCGAAGGCGGACGACTACGAGCGGCCACCGATCGAGCAGTTCCGTTACGTTCCCGACATAGCCGCCCAACTCGGCAAGAAGGTCAGCTGAGTTCGACGGGGCAGTCTTGTCGGCAGTCGGCGAGGTCGTCCAGCCCTCGCGTCAGGTGACCCAGGAGGATGAGGCCGTGATCTGGGACGGCGGAGCCGTCCGTGAGGAAGACCACGATGCTCTGATCTGAGGTGACGTAGGCGACGTCGCCGGCGCGATACTCGTTCATCGGATCTGTGCTGTCGGGGGCGAGGGACGTCGGCAGCTGTGCGAACACGGCGGTGCCCATCCGGTCATGGAACGTCACGGTGAGGGGAAGCTGCGCGGCGAACTGCGCGGCGGTCGTGGAGCCGTCGACCGCGAGTACGGCTTGCGGGGCAGGGGAGGGGCTGCCCTGGGAAAGCGCGGGCGCCGTGAGCAGCAGCAGCGCGGCGACGACGCTGTTGAGCAGTCGTTGCGGCGCCAGCTTGAGGAGTGAGAGCTGTGGCATGTCACCAGCCAACGGTTTCTCGTACTTCGGTGGGAGTCCCGGGCTTGACGTGCCCTGGCAGGGCATCCCAGCACGGTGGCGGGGCGACCTAGCCTGTGTGCATGGACAACCGTTCCGAGGTCCGCGACTTCCTGATGTCGCGACGCGCACGAGTGGAGCCCGAGGACGTCGGCTTCGCGCGCGGCGGCGACCGCCGGGTGCCGGGTCTGCGTCGCGGTGAGGCCGCCGCGCTCGCCGGGGTGAGCGTCGAGTACTACGCGCGGCTGGAGCGGGGAGGCATCGCCGGCGCCTCCGAGGCGGTGCTGGACGGGGTGGCGAAGGCGTTGCAGATGGACGACGCCGAGCGCGAGTACCTGTACCGCCTCGCCCATCAGGCGGCGGGGACCACAGCCGCCAGCCGCAGAAGCGGAAAGCCGGCACCGGTGTGGCGGCCGTCGCCGAGCATCCAGTGGTTCCTCGACTCGATGCAGTCCGCGGTGGCGATGGTCGGGAACGGCCGGACCGACCTGCTGGCGTGGAACCCGCTGGCCGCTGGGCTGATGGATGAGATGCTGGCGACCTCGACGACCACGCCGCCGAACTTCGCCCGGTTCATCTTCCTCGAGCCCGTCGCCCGCCGGTTCTACCCGGACTGGGAGGCGATCGCCGGCATCAACGTCGCGCAGCTGCGTACCGAGGCGGGGCGTGACCCGCACAGCAAGCCGTTGCACGATCTCGTCGGCGAGCTCTCAACCCGCAGCGACCATTTCCGAACACTATGGGGGCGCCATGATGTGTGGGAGCACCAGTCCGGCGTGAAGCGGTTCCACCACCATGCGGTCGGCGACCTCACCCTCCACTTCAATGGCCTGGACCTCGTGGGAGAGGCCGGCGTCCAGCTCACCGTGCTGACCGCCGAACCGGGCTCAGCCGATCACGAGGCGCTGCAGCTTCTGGGCAGCTGGGCCTCACCTGCCGCGCCGGCGGCGCAGCATCCGGAGCAGTCCGCTCCCGAACCGACGAGCAGGAAGGCCGGCGAAACGCCATGACCGCCAGACCCGTGCGCATCGCGGTGCAGTTGCAGCCGCAGCACGCGACCTACGAGTTGATCCGCGATCGGGCCGCCGAACTTGAAGAACTCGGCGTGGACATCCTGTTCAACTGGGACCACTTCTTCCCGCTCACCGGCGACCCCGACGGGGCGCACTTCGAGTCGTGGACGATGCTCGCCGCGCTGGCCGAGCAGACCCGACGCGTGGAGCTGGGTGCGCTGGTGAACTGCAACGGCTACCGCAACGCGAGCCTGCAGGCTGACATGGCGCGAACGATCGACCGGATCAGCGCCCACGGGACGGGCCGGGGCCGCTTCATCTTCGGGACCGGCTCGGGCTGGTTCGAACGCGACTACGACGAGTACGGGTACGAGTTCGGCACCGTCGGGCGGCGGCTGGACGCCCTCGCGCGGGACCTCCCCGTCATCGAGGACCGCTGGGGCACGCTCAACCCGCCGCCCACCCGGAAGATCCCGATTCTCATCGGCGGAGCCGGTGAGAAGAAGACGCTGCGCATCGTCGCCACCCATGCCGACATCTGGCACAGCTACAGCGACATCCCGACGATGGAGCGGAAGCTCGTGGTGCTCGCCGACCACGCACGCGCGGTCGGCCGCGACATGTCGGAGATCGAGATCTCGGTCGGGGTTCTCGACTCCATTGCCCACCGGACCACCGCAGACGCCGATCGGTTCCACGCGATGGGGGCGACGCTGTTCACCGTCGGGCTATCCGGTCCCGACTACGACCTGGCCGTCGTCCCGGACTGGCTGGCCTGGCGGGACCAGAAGAACCCGTGATGGCGGCGACGGTGTGAGACCGCGGCGATGACGGAGACCGAGATCCTGGGGTGGGCGGGAACCGTCACGGCAGTCGTCCTCGGCCTTCCACAGCTGGTGCGATTGGCACGCACCCGCAACGTGGAGGGGCTCTCCCTTCCCGCCTGGCAGGCGTTCCTTGCCGTCAACCTCGGCTGGACCGCGCACGGCATCGCCATCGGCCAGGCCTCGCAAGTCGTCGCAAGCGCCCTCTCGCTGCTGTCGACGGTGCCGATCCTGTACCTGATGTCGAGGCAGCTGAAGCGGAGCTTCCTGCTGACCCTGGCTCCGGGGCTCGGGCTGGCCGCTCTCATGGTCCTCATCGATCAGCTCTTCGGCTCAGGAGCCTACGGAGCAGTCGCCATCATTCCCGCCGTTCTCGCCAACGCCGGTCAGAGCGTCGCGCTCGTCCGCGATCGGCACGTCGACGGGGTCTCCGTCCTGTTCCTCATCCTCGCCGTCGTCAACCAGGTGATCTGGCTGGCCTGGGCGCTGCTCGTGCCCGACACCGGCACCATCATCGCCGCAACCACCACCGGCATCATCGCCCTCTTCAACCTCGCCTGGTACACCGCCCGCGTCCTCGGGCTCCCGCCCATACCGTCCCGCCAGGCAGCCCGGCGCTCGCCTCAACGGGAGTAGTCCCGCCCACTGCGGCTGGACCCGCATGCATGGTCCTGTGGCGCCTCTGATCTCGATCCTGTTCGTTCACCTCGGTCTCGTGGTCGTGCACGCCTTATACGCCTGATCGGAGGCGATTGCCATCCCGGGCGAGGTCGACGCCGTCGACATACTGTCGACTCGGGCGAGGGACTGAGGAGGACGACATGAAGCTCCAGCAGCCTTTTCGCACGGCGCTGATCGCGACGCTCGGTGTGGGAGTGGGGCTCTTCGTGATCGGGGGGATCCAGACGCTTTCCACGATCCTCCTGTACGTGGGCACCGCGCTGTTCCTCTCGTTGGGGTTGGATCCCGTCGTCACGTGGCTGCAGGGGCGGGGACTGCGCCGATGGGTTGCTGTTCTCGTCACGCTGCTGGCCGTGCTCATCCTCCTGGCCGGGGTGATGCTCCTGATCGTGCCGATCATCTCCCAGCAGATCGGGCAGCTCGTCAAGGCGATCACGAAGGGTGTCCAGTCCGGTGCCCTCGTAGATGGCCTCGAAGGGTGGATCACGAGCGTGTTTCCCGGTGTGGATCTGCAAGAGATCACGAAGTACGTGCAGGACTGGCTGGGTTCGCTGGACTATGCGTCCATCGGAGGGGGGCTCATCGCCGTGGGGGCCACCATCCTGGGCGGACTCACCGGGGCGTTCATCGTCGTCATCCTGACGATCTACTTCACCGCGGCCGTGCCGAACCTCAAGAGGGCGGTGTTCCAGCTGGTTCCTGCGTCGAAGCGGGCGCGCTTCACGGAGTTGAGCGAGCAGATCACCGACTCCGTCGGCTACTTCGTCATGGGACAGGTGAGCCTCGGCGTGATCAACGGCGTGCTCAGCGCGATCTTCCTCACCATCATCGGTGCGCCGTTCCCCGCGGTGCTGGCCGTCATCGCGTTCGTCTTCTCGATCATCCCGCTCGTAGGAACCCTGACCGGCTCCGTGCTGATCGTGGGCGTCTGCTTCCTGCCCGGTCTCGGTTCACCGACGACCGGGATCATCGCGGCGATCTACTACCTCGTCTACATGCAGATCGAGGCCTACGTGATCTCCCCGCGCATCATGAACCGTGCCGTATCCGTGCCGGGCGCTGTCGTCGTCATCGCCGCACTCGCCGGCGGGGCGCTGCTGGGAATCCTCGGCGCGCTAGTCGCGATCCCGATCGCGGCCAGCATCCTGATCATCTACCGGCAGGTCGTCATCCCCCGGCAGAACGAACGGTGACAACGTCAACGGTCGCATGGCAGAGTGCGCGGCGAGCGTTCAGGCCGCCGTGGGACACACGGCAGCAGCGAGCGTATGCTTCGCGGCATGGCGAGAGTGATCATCGCGACGGATGACGCCCCGAGTTCCCCGCTCTTCAGTCAGGGCATCCGGGCCGGCTCGACCATTCAGGTGTCGGGCATGGTCGGGATCGACTCCAGAACCGGCGAGCTGGTGGAATCGATCCAGGACCAGACTCGCCAAGCGATTCGAAACTGCGAGATCGTGCTCGAGGCTGGTGGATCGTCCCTCGACGACGTGACGATGGTCACGGTGCTGCTCGCGGACCCCTCGGATTTCGCCGGCATGAATGAGGCGTACGCGCAGGTGATGGGTCAGACACCTCCGGCGCGGGCGGTCGGGAGGCTGGGGCCGGAGTTGCCCGGCATCCGCGTGTCGATACTGATGACGGCTCACGTCGAGGGCTGAGCTACTCCCAGCGGAAGAAGCGGACGGCGGCGGTGCCGAGTATCGCAGTCCACACCGCCATGACGACGATGTCCTTGAGACTGGGCCAGTCGCCTGCCGTGGTGGCAGCGAGGGCGAGCGCCCCCGCGCCGAGCGGGGTCAGCGCCACAAAGTCACCCAGCAGCCCGGGCATCGCCTGCACCGGAAACCAGACGCCCGCGGTGAACATCATCGGGAAGAGCAGCGCCGTCCCGAACGCCGTCGCGACCTTCGCCGTGCGGGCGACGCCACCGACGAGTCCGCCGAGAGCCAGGCAGGACGCGAGCACCAGCAGGTAGACGAGGATGAAGCCGATCGCATTCCGCGGCAGCTCAACCCCATAGACGAAGAACCCGAGGAGGATCGGCAGGGCACCGCCCACGATCGCTGCGGCACCGTAGATCAGATACTGCGACTGAAGCGCGGTACGTGGTTTCACCGGCGTCGTGGCGAGGCGACGCAGGATCCGCTGCTCCCGATAGGAGGCGAGCACGATCGGCAGCGCCGACAACGACGCCATGAGCATCGCCAAGATCACAGCGACGGGTACATACAGCGCGAGGAAGCTGACCCCGCCCGCTCCCAACGGCTCACGAAGCACCGGAACGAAACCGAGCGCGACGATCAGAACTGCCGGGAAACCGACGATCCAGAAGATGTAGCCGGGCTCGCGCGAGAACAGTCTCAGCTCGGACTTCAGCAGTGCGAGCGTTGACGAGGCCATGTCACTCCTGCCCCTCGCGGCTGGTGAGGTCGAGGAAGGCGTCGTCGAGCGTGGCGTCCACGATGCGGAGGCGATCAGGATGCACGCCGCGATCGGCGAGCACCTGCAGCACCGGGAGGACGGCCTCGTCCGTGAGGCTCAACTCCAACCTCCCGTCTTCGCGCCTGCGTACGGCTGCGACGCCCATGACTGCTTCGAGCAGCGGAGTATCCACCGGCACCGTTGTGGCGAAGCTCATCACGGTGGGGGCTCCGATCCCCCCGATCACACCCTCGGGGGTGTCGAGCGCTGTGATGCGACCCTGGTCGATCACCGCGAGCCTGTCGCACAGGTGGCGGGCCTCCTCCATGAAATGCGTGACCAGGACGATGGTGGTGCCGGCATCTCGGGCCTCGTCGACGATGTCCCACACCTCGCGACGGGACCGCGGGTCGAGGCCCGTGCTGAGCTCGTCGAGAAGCGCGACCCGGGGTCGGCCGACCAGTGCGAGCGCGATGGCGAGGCGCTGCTGCTGGCCCCCGGACAGGTTCCCGTAGCGCGTATCGAGCTTCGGGCCGAGACCGAGCCGGTCGGCGAGGGCGACGCCGTCGATGGGGTCGTCGTAGAACGACGCGTAGAGGGAGATCGCTTCGCGCACGGTCTGCTTGGCCGGCAACCCGGCCTGCTGGAGCTGCACGCCGACAAGCTTCGTTGTGCCGTCCCGGTTCTTCACCGGATCGAACCCGGCCACCCGGATGGCACCGGCGTCAGGTTTGCGGAGACCGGCGATGCACTCCACCGTGGTGGTCTTGCCCGATCCGTTCGGACCCAGGATGCCGAAGATCTCGCCGTCATCGACCTCGAAGTCGATCCCGTCCACCGCGACCGTCGAGCCATAGGTCTTGCGCAGCCCGCGGACCTCGATGATCGCCACGCGAGTCAGTCTGACAGTCTGTTCCGCCGCTGACCACTTCCTCTCGGCGTCCAAGGCATCAAAGAACGCGACTGCTCGGCCGCCGCTGTGGAACGCCGATACCCTGAACCCGTGCCGCCCGTAGAGCTCGACACCCAGCCGACCGGACTGACCGAGGCCGAGGTTGCGCAGCGAGTCGCAGCCGGCCGAACGAACCTCTATCGCCCTGATTCGAGTCGCAGCGCGTGGAACATCGTTCGAGCGAATGTGTTCACCCTCTTCAACGGGATCGTGTTCGCGTGCTTCTTCGTCCTATTCCTCGTGGGGCGCTGGCAGGATGCGCTGTTCGGCTTCGCGGCGTTCGCGAACTCGATCATCGGGTGCGTGCAGGAGTTTCGCGCCAAAGCGGCGCTCGATCGGCTCGCGCTCCTCAACGCATCGTCGGCGCGAGTCTTGCGCGACGGCGTCGAGCGGGACATCCCACCGTCGGAGGTCGTCGTCGATGACGTACTCGTGCTGCGTGCCGGCGATCAGGTTGCGGCAGACGCCGTCGTTCTCGGTGCGCGCGCGCTGCAGATCGACGAGTCGATGCTCACGGGCGAGTCGGATGCTGTCGACAAGCGCCCCGACGACGAGGCACTGTCGGGGTCGATCGTCGTAGCCGGGGAAGGCTTCGCCCGGGTCGACAAGGTCGGTGCGGACTCCTACGCGAACCGGTTCGCGGGCGAAGCGAAGCGGTTCTCACTGGTCTCGAGCGAACTGCGGTCATCGGTCAACCGTGTGTTGAAGTGGGTGGGCTGGATCATCGGGCCCGTCGGGCTGCTTGTCTTCAACGCGCAGATCATGGTCGCCGGCGGCTACCAGACTGCGTTCACGTCGGGTTCGTGGGTGCAGGCGGTGGTCAACACCATCGCAGCGCTGACCGCGATGATCCCCTTGGGTCTCGTCCTGATGACGAGCATCGCCTTCGCCGTCGGGGCGGCGAAGCTCGCCGGCAAGCAAGTGCTCGTCAACGAGCTTCCGGCCGTCGAAGGTCTGGCGAGGGTGGATGTCGTCTGCCTCGACAAGACCGGAACGCTCACCATCGGCGACATCGCGTTCGACAGCGCGGTCCCACTGAGCGGCGCTTCCCCATCGGCACTCTCTGCGGCCGACCACATCCTGGGATGGTACGCGGCCACGCCCGACGCCAATGCGACGGCGCGGGCGATGCGGGACGTGTACGCGGATCCCTCACTCGAGGCATCCCGCTACATCCCGTTCTCGTCGGCGCGAAAGTGGAGTGCCGTGTCGCTCGATGATCAGTCGGGCACCTGGGTGATGGGCGCCCCTGAGATGATCTTCGGGGATGCCGCGACCTCGGCGTCCGGCGAGCTCGGCACAACTGTCACCCGACTCGCCGAGTCGGGCCGGCGCACGCTGGTGCTGGCGCAGTCCGCAGCGGTGCTCACTGACCGGGAGGTCGCGGCGGAAGTGTTGCCGTCTGGCCTCGCGCCTGTGATGGTGCTGACATTCCGCGAGACCGTGCGACCGGATGCCGCGCAGACCCTGGAGTACTTCCGTCGGCAGGGCGTCGACATCCGCATCATCTCCGGCGACAACCCGCGCACCGTCGCTGCCATCGCCCGAGAGGTGGGGCTCGACGTGCCCGACGGGTTCGATGCCCGGCAGCTCCCCGACGACGACTCCGCCCTGGCCGACGTGCTCGAGCACGAGACCGTGTTCGGACGGGTCACCCCCGAGCAGAAGAAGCGGATGGTGGTGGCACTTCAGAGCCGCGGGCACACGGTCGCGATGACGGGCGACGGAGTGAACGACGCGCTGGCGATCAAGACGGCGGACATCGGTATCGCCATGAACTCAGGATCGGCCGCCACAAAGGCAGTGGCCCGATTGGTGCTCCTCGACGGTCAGTTCTCACACTTGCCGGACGTCGTCGCCGAAGGACGACAGGCCATCGCCAACATCGAACGCGTGTCGATGCTGTTCCTCAACAAGACCGTCTACGCCACGGCGCTGGCGATCATCTTCGGCGTGCTCGTGCTGGAATTCCCGTTCTTGCCGAGGCAGCTGTCGATCACTGACGGCCTGACCATCGGGATCCCGGCGTTCTTCCTTGCGCTCATGCCGAACGCGCAGCGCTACATTCCAGGATTCCTGCGACGGTCGCTGATCTTCGCCATCCCGTCCGGGATCGTCATCGCGCTCGGTCTGACCTGGTACACCCTCGTCGCGAATGAGCTGGGGGTCAGTGAGCCGCAGCTGCGCACCGGCGCGACGATCATCCTGGCCGTCGTCGGCATCTGGGTGCTGGCGGTCTTGTCGCGCCCGCTGAATCGCTACAAGGTGCTCATCATCGGAGCGATGTTCATCGCTCTGATCGGCGTCTTCACGATTCCGCTGGCGACGACGTTCTTCGAATTGGTCGACCCGGGCGAGGATCTCGCCCCCGTGATCGCCGGAATCGCGATCGTGCTGATCCTGGCGATCGAAGTCGTGCGATACGCTCATCGCCGCCTGACCCGAGCGACCACGCCGGCCGAGTCAGAGGTGCGAGCAGCTCCCGCGCCCCACCGCTCCCGCGGGGCCCTGGTCGTGACCACGGTGGTCGCCGTGCTGGCCTACGGGGGTGCCCTGCTTTCGGTGCTGCTGGGAACGGCCGTGTTGCTGGCTCGCTACGACGCGCCCGATGCTGCGACAGTTCCCGTCTTCTCGCTCACCGGAGCCGGCTTGATCCTGCTCGGATTGCTTGTGCTGAGCGCTGCGGCCGGACTTCGCCGGGGCAGCGGGTTCTCCCGCCTGCTGGTGACCGTCTGGTTCGGACTCCTGGGCGCGCTCAGCGCGCTGTTGCTGCTCGGGAGCGACCGCTGGGACTGGACTTCCGCAGCCAGCGCAGCCGTGGCCGCCGCGGTCATCGTGCTGCTGTGGACGCCGCCGGCAGCGGCCTCCTTCGGCCGCATCAGAGACTCATCGATCAGCGCCTCGCCGACCCCGGGGGATGGTCACTGAGTTCTGTCGGCGCCGGCGGGGAGATGGCATGGGAACGTCCGATGGTGGCCTTCAGATCTTGTCGGGGCGACCGACTTCGGTATCGAGGGCGCCCTGTGCCGCCTCGGATCCGATGCGACCACCGCCGTAGCCACGTAGGACGAAGGCGACGATCACCGCGCCGACCGCGCCCGTGAGGGGACCCGCGACGTAGACCCAGTAGGCGCTGAAGTCGAGGCTCGCGAGGTCTGGGCCGAACGTCCGGGCGGGGTTCATCGACGTGCCCGAGACGGGGCTGCCCCACAGGCCCGCGAGCGCGATGTATCCGCCGACGGCGATGGCGCCGGTGACGCCGATGTTCTGCGCCCCGGAGGCGGTGCCCAGGATCACGCTCACGAGCCCGAAGGTGAGCAGCGCTTCCATCCAATAGGCCTGGACAGCGGTCGCCTCCGCCGCGGGGTAGTTGGAGCCGTACGTGGCCGAGACGCCGAGGATGGCCTGAAGCAGCAGAGCGGCGAGGGTGGCGCCGGCGAGCTGGGCGATGATGTACCCGGGCACGCGTCGCCACGGGAAGTCGCCGCGCAGCGAGAACGCGAGGGTCACCGCGGGATTCAGATGCGCACCCGAGACCTTGCCCGTGGCCAGAATGATCCCCATCACCATCAGACCGGGCGCCACCACCGCGGCTGCCCGGCTGATCTGTCCCGGGTACGCCTGCGACATCATGCCGCCGCCCGCCGCCACGACCACCAGAAGGAACGTCCCCAGCACCTCGGCGAACAGTCGCCGCCACTCCTGCTGCGGATTCTGGAAGTCGGCCATCGGATCGACGACCTCGACCTCGAACCAGCGCTCGAAACGCCCCGTCAACCCCGTGCTGTCCTGCTTGATCACCGGCCTCACGACCCCTCAGATCCGCGCCGCCTGCAGTCGCCGAGCGGCCGGACTCGACCGCCTCAGCCCCCGCGAGCCGCAGTCTAGACCCGCGATTCGCCCCACCGCCAGGAGGTGGTGGGCTAGAACCAGCCGGTCCGGCTCTGCCGCCCCAGCTGTCGGTGCTCGACGGCACCTGCGCATCTGCCGAAGCGCAGCCGGTCAGCCGGCGTCCGACCACCGCCCGCCTACGACGAGATCAGCTCCTGCCGCACCACAGCAGCGGTCCACCGTCCCAGGATGGCGCCCGCGACGGTGTCCGAGATGTGGTGCTGGCCGCGGTAGACCCGCGAGAACGCGATCGCTCCGGGAATCCCGTACCGAAGGAGGGGGCCGAGAAGCCGCGCGCCACGCGCGCCGTGGCGATCGAGCAGGTCGGCGAGCGTGCCGTGGAGCGCGAAGGCAGCCGCCGTGTGCCCGGAGGGGAACGACGACGTCGCGTGCGGCTGCTCCGGGCGCCACACCCGCCCGGGTCGGGGTCGTCGCACGAGGGCCGCGGACGCGACGAAGCACGCGGTCTCGAAGGCGAGCGCCGCTGCGGGGGCGACCGCTGAGCGCGGGTCGCGCGTTAAAAGCCAGGTGACGCCGCACCAGATCGCCCCGTTGGCGATGGTCTGCGGCACGCCGGAGTACCACGAGAGCGGCGCGGTGACCCGGCCGATCGGCTCGCGTGGCCCGGTCGGGCCGGCGGGGTCAGTCGTGACGTCGGCATCGCCGTCGTCTGGCCGGTGGCCGAACGCGTACTGGAGCGCGCGCACAGCCTGGTCCTCGCGCGGGTCGTCGCCGCCGAGGAGCCGCATCGCCCGCCCAGTCGCGGCCAACACGGCGATCGCGACGAGCCCCGGCCGGACGACGGCTCGGAGCAACGGCATGCCCACAGGCTAGTGGCGCCGCACGGATGGGAGTAGGTCGGAGTCTGGCCGCGTCAGGCGTTTGCGAACTCGCGGGAAGCAGGCGATTGGGCGGGTTCCGCGGGTTCGCGAACGCTGATCTCGTACGTCAGCTTTCCCCCGGACACACCTCCATTCGCAGACTACGCTCGACGACGTGATCATCCGCCCGGCGTCAGTCGACGACCTCGCGGACATCAACGCCGTCCATGAAGCCTGCGGCAGGCGAGCCTGGGACGCCGCAGTTCTGGACGACCTGGATGATCGGCTCGCCGTGGTCGCAGTCGTCGACGGCAAGATCGTCGCGGCCGCAAAGACTCATCACCAATCGACGCCCGAAGGCGGTGCGCCGGAGGGGTACTACCTCGGTGGAGTGGCCGTACATCCTTCCCACCGCCGCGAGGGCATCGGCCTCGCTCTGACCCGGGTGCGCGTCGAGTGGGTGTGGGCGCGTGCCGACACCGTCCACTACTTCACCGACGAAGACAACATCGCCTCCCTGCAGATGCATGCAGCATTCGGATTCGAGGAGATCGCGCGGCTGCCCACCATTCTTGGCGCGCAAGCGAACCGCGAGCACCTCGTTCTGCTCCGTGCCACCCGACCAGGAGATCGCTGAGCCCGAGCGACAGACCGGACGTGAACTCCCACGTGCTCCTCAGCCGTCGACGGATGCGTCGTCAGCGAAGCGCCACGGGAAACAGTTCGGTACGCGCAACGACCCTGTCTCGGTCGCCCGTGAGCGCCTGACGATCGGGGTCAGCCAGATAGGCGTCGAGCGCCCCGGTGTCGGGGAATCGGTAGAGCTGGACCTCGTGCGGTCTCCCGTCGGCGCCGTCGCTCACGGCCCGCTGGAGGACCTGGCCACCGTGGCGTGGAACAAGCGCGAGGACGCGGTCCTCGTAGTCGGAGAGGCCGACGGCTTCGCCGTCGCGGGCCCAGAGAAAGCAGCACAGCAGAACTTCGGAGCTAACGGCCACGCGCCGATCCTACAAATGCTCGGCGCTCGCCCCACGACCAGCCCTGGCCGGTGAACCCGTACTGAGGGTTCTTGATCGACATGGTCGTCTCTCTGTCTGCGGCGGCGGTCACGGGGCGATGAGGACCTTGAGCGCGGTGCGCTGGTCCATGTCGCGGTATCCGGCCGGGACACCCTCGAGGTCGGTGGTGGCGTCGAACACCTTTCCGGGGTTGATCGTCCCGTCGAGGATGTCGGGCATCAGCTCGTCGATGTACGCGCGCACGGGTGCGGGGCCGCCGGCGAGGCGGATGTTGTGGCGGAACAGGCTGCCGAAGCCGATCGGTGCGTCCTCGTACTGGGGCACGCCGACGCGGCTGATCACGCCTCCGCGACGGACCACGCCGAGCGCCTGCTCGTACGCGGCCATGTACCCGACGGCTTCGAGCACGACGTGGGTGCCGTGTCCGCCGGTGAGGTCGCGCACCTGGGCGATGCCCTCCTCGCCCCGGGCGGAGACCACGTCAGTCGCGCCGAACTCCCTGCCGAGTTCGGTGCGCACCTGATGGCGGCCCATGAGGATGATCTGCTCGGCGCCGAGGCGCTTCGCCGACATCACTCCGAGCAGTCCGACCGCGCCGTCGCCGATCACGGTGACCGACGAGCCGGCCCTCACGCCGCCGGCGACCGCGGCGTGGTACCCGGTGCCGAACACGTCCGACAGTGTGAGCAGCGACGGGATCAGCGCCGAATCGGCGGCGACAGGCAGCTTGACGAGGGTCCCGTCCGCGAGAGGCACACGCACCGCTTCGGCCTGGCCGCCTTCGTCGGGGATGCCGTCCCAGAATCCGGCCTCGTGGTGAAGGCAGGAGGTCTGCAGGTTCTCCTTGCAGATCTCGCAGACATTGTCGGAGATCGCGAACGGCGAGACGACGAGGTCGCCCTTCTTCACCGTCACGACGTCGGACCCGACTTCTTCCACGACGCCGATGAACTCATGACCCATGCGGGCCGGTGCGGCCGCAGCATCCATCGAGTGATAGGGGTGCAGGTCGGACCCGCAGATGCAGGATGCAGTGATCCGGACGAGCGCGTCCGTGGGGTTCTTGATGCGGGAGTCGGGGACGTTCTCGATGCGGACGTCGCCGGCACCGTACATGAGCGTGGCACGCATATTCGTGTTTCCTTTGCGGTTGAGGTTCAGGAGTGCGCCGGGCTGCGATGACGCAGAACCGCGAGCGCGATGGTCGGGATGAGGGTGAGCGCGACGATGACCGCTCCGATGGCCGCCGGCCCGTGAGTGCCGAGCGGGCTGGACAGCGCGGCACCCGCGATCGCAGTGCCGACGGCGGTACCGGCGTTGAAGGCGGAGACCGCGAGCGCGGAGCCGAGGGTCGCGGCCCGCCCGGCAGAGCGGACGACGAGATGGATGAGCACCCCGTTCGCGCTCAGTCCGAAGAGGCCCAGCAGAACCACCAGCCCGGTCATCACGAGCGGGGCGCCTGCCGTGACGCTGATGGCCGCCAGGATCGCAGTGGTCACGGCGGGAGTGAGGATGGTGACGAGCCCAGGGTGTCGGTCGCCGTAGCGGCCGCCCAGCACCGTGCCGACGAACGAGCCGATGCCGAACCCGGTGAGCACGAGCGGGACGTAGCCCGCATCGACGCCACCCTGATCGGTGAGGATCGGCGCGATGTAGGAGTATGCGGCCAGCACGCCGCCGGTCGTGGTGATGCACGCCAGCAGCGCCAGCCACAGGCGGCCTGATCGAAGCCCGCCCAGTTCGCGCCGGAGTGACGCGACAGGCTGGTTCGGGTCATCAGAGGGTACGAGACGGGCGACGAGAACGGTCGCGATGACGGCGGCGACGGCGAGCGCCCAGAAGGTGGTGCGCCAACCGCCCGCCTGCGCGATGAACGCGCCGATGGGGACGCCGAGGACCGTCGCCAGTGCGCCCCCGGCGGTGACGACGCCGAGGGCGCGAGCGCCCGCGCTCGCACCGGCCGCGCGGGTGGCCACCACAGCCGAGACCGCCCAGAACGCACCGGTCGCCACCGCGGTGACGAAGCGGGCGCCGAGCAGGATGGCGAAGTCCGAGGTGAGGGCGACGGCGACGTGCCCCGCGACGAAGATCAGCATCGCGGTGATCAGGGTGAGTCGCTTCGACATCCGCATCGTGAGCAGCGCCATCAGCGGGGCCCCGATGATCATCCCGGCGGCGAACACCGTGATGAGGCTTCCCGCCTGCGCGAGTGAGATCTGCAGATCCGTGGCGACTTCGGGAAGGATGCCGGCAACCACGAACTCCGTCGTCAGCATCAGGAACGTCCCCACCGCGAGCACGTAAACGACGAGCGGCAGCCGCGTCCGCGACGGGTCGGTCGACGGGGCGGTCTCTCGCGGCCGGGCGGCCTGGATGCTGTCGGTGGTCATCGGTGGCGGCTCCTTCGGATGTCCGCGGATCTCGCGGCGACAGCATCCATCACATCCCGGCGCTCGCATGCGCGGGAGGTCGGGCTTATAGGGGGTACAGGCTCCACCCCCTACGCCGCCGTGCCCGGGGTTACCGTGGGGGAATGGAGAGCCCGAGCAACCGCGATGACATCCGGGACTTCCTCGTCAGCCGGCGCGGACGCATCGCCCCCGAGCAGGTCGGGCTGCCCGCCGGCAGCCGCCGACGCGTGCCGGGCCTGCGTCGCGAGGAAGTCGCGGTCCTGTCCGGGGTGAGCACGGAGTGGTACACCCGCCTGGAGAAGGGGCACATCACCGGCATCTCGGAAGAGGTCCTCGGAGCCGTGGCGCGCGCTCTCGAGCTCAACGACGACGAACGCGAGTACCTCTTCGATCTCGCGAAGGCCGCCCGGCCCACGGTGCGACGCGAGCCTCGTCCCAAGGATGGAGCTCTCGACGGGCCGGTCCGCTGGCTGATCGACTCCGTGACGCTGTCCGCCGTGTTCCTCCGCAACGGCCGGCTCGACGTCCTCGCGACCAACGCGCTGGCCCGCGCGCTTCACGCCCCGATGTTCGAGAGCCCCACCGCCGTCGGCGACCGGGCGAACTTCGCCCGCTTCCACTTCCTCGACCCCGCCGCTCGCGACTTCTTCGTCGACTGGGAAGGGGGAGCCTCCGCCACGGTCGCCCTGCTGCGGGCGGAAGCCGGTCGCGAACCCAACGACCGCGCGCTTCGCGAGCTCATCGGAGAGCTCTCCACCCGCAGCCACGACTTCACCCGGCTGTGGTCCTCTCACGACGTGCGCAGCCGCCACGAAGGACTCAAGCGCCTCCGCCACCCCGTCGTCGGCAATCTCGAGCTCACCTATCAATCCGCCGAGCTCGCCAACCCGAACCGCGCGGCGCGGACTCTGAACCTCTACACCGCCGAGCCGGGCACCCCTCACGAGGACCGGATCAAGCTCCTCGCGAGCTGGGCCGCGACGAACGCCCCCGGCGAGACCGGGCGCGTGGCCGAAGACCTGCCCAGCTAGCCCCTCACGCGCGTCGGCGCGACGGCCGCGAACCGGTCGTCACATCCGGTCGCCGGCGCCCCGCCTCGACGACTGTGCGGCCTCGAGCAGCTCGGGGCCGAGCGCCTCGGTCAGCCAGGCGCACCAGCTCGAGACGGTGCGCCAGTCGTCGGCGATGATGTCGTACGCGTCGGGCGTCCACATCCAGTCGGCGGGAGGCTCGCGCCTGCCGACCGCGAGTCGCTTGAGCTGCAGCAGCTCGATACGCGGGTGGTCGGCGCGGTAGCCGCGAGGCGCGGTCTTGAGGGCGTCGTCGCGGAGGAGCTCGAAGCCCGCGCCGCGCAGTTCCGCGAGCAGCGCGTCCAGGTCCTCGGCGGTGCGCGGATCGTCGACGGCTTCGCGGAAGCGGGCCAGCGCCGCGGGCGGCACGTCATACACGCCGCCGCCCAGCATCAGGCCGTCCTCGCTCAGCTGCAGGTAGTGCGCCACCCGCGCCTGCGAGACCATGCCGATGTGCAGCTTGTAGGGCGTCTTGTCGGCGCTGAAGCGGACGTCGCGATACGGGCGGAAGATCTTCACCGCACCGAACTCGGGTTCGAGCTCCGCGCCGAGCTCTTCGAACGGTCCGCGAACGGCCCTGTCGTAGCGCGCTTTGTTGGCCGTCCACCACGTCTTCGTGTTGTCGGCGCGAAGCTCGGCGTAGAACGAGACGGCGTCGCGATCGAGTCCTTCGAATCCCACCCGCCGATCGTAGCGAGCGGATGCAGGGCCGCACGAGACTGGGACTCCGAACGGAGGAGGAAGCCATGGGAAAAGTGGTCATGAATGCATCGGTCTCGGTGGACGGCTTCATCGCGGCCGAGAACGACGATCCCGGTCCCCTGTTCGAATGGCTGGTCAGCGGTGACGTGCCGTTGGACGACAGCGGCGTACTGAACGTGTCGCAAGCGTCCTACGACCACATCCGGCCCTACTGGGATGAGATCGGAGTGACGATCGCCGGCCGCCACGTCTTCGACATCACCGACGGCTGGGACGGAAAGCCTCCGAGCGGGATCGACCACGTCGTCGTCGTGACGCACCGACCGACACCCGAGGGCTGGGACCCCGGCGCGCCGTTCCACTTCGTCGACGGCATCGAGGCGGCGGTGATGAAGGCGAAGGAGCTCGCCGATGGCCGCACCGTCGAGGTCGCTGCCGGTGACGTCGGCGGCCAGGTGCTCGCCGCGGGTTTCGTCGACGAGGTGCGCATGGACGTCGCACCCGTCGTGCTCGGGTCCGGCAAGCGCTACTTCGGCTCCATCGACTCCCAGCACCTGTTGGAAGACCCCGACGTCGTTGTGCAGGGCAACCGGGTGCTTCACCTGCGCTATCCGGTGCGCCGCCTGCCGATCTGAGTGGTGCAGCAGTTCGGACGAAGGACTGGTGCCTGCTCGAGATCAACAAGGGAGGCGCTCTGCCGGAACCCCGCGACGTGGGGTTCCGGCAGGCACGCGAGAGCGTGTCTCCGCGGCTACTTCTTCCAGGCGACGCGAAGTCCCTCGAGGAATTCGATCGACTCGGCGTCATCGATGCGGTGCACCTCGTGGCCGAGGTCTTCCAGGGATGCGGCGCCGCCCGTCCCGGTCGCTGCGCCGATGATGACGCGGGAGATGCCGAACTGGCGGATCAGGCCAGAGCAATACCAGCACGGCTCAGCCGTGGTCACCATCGTGGTGCCGGCGTACGACTCGCGGTAGGCGGCATCCGAGAACGCCTGCGTCTCTGCGTGCGCGGAGACGTCTCCGAGCTGGGCGAAGCGGTTGCGCCCGCGCCCGAGGACCTCGCCGGCGGGGCCGACGAGCACCGAGCCGATGGGCTGGCCGCCTTCTTCCTTCCCTGCGCGGGCCTCTTCGAGCGCGATGTCCATCCACGCCCGGGCGGTCTCGGGGGTGATCTCGACGATGTCGATGGCGGTGTCGGTCATGGTGGTGCGTCCTTTCTTGGGGGAGTCCCGATTCGGGCGATGACCGACGACGGTGTCGGGAGAGGTCAGTTCGAGGAGTCGTCGTACGCGGGATCGGTGATGTCCCGGACGCGGCGAAGGTGTTCAAGGGTCACTTCCGCCGCCAGGTCGGCGTCGCCACGGCGCACAGCGTCGAGGATGCGGGCATGGTCGCTGTTCGCGGCATCCCACGTGCCCGGCTTCGGCTGCAGCATGTTCGGCCGCGAGATCGCGAGGACGGGCGCCAGCATGAGCTCCATCACCGCGTTGCCGGTCGCGCTGAGCAGCCGCAGGTGGAACTCGTGGCTGTGCTCACCGCGCGACCAGCCGGTGTGATCGTCGCGCTCGGCGTCGACGATGGCTTGGAGATCTGCCAGGTCTTGCTCGCTGCGCCGGAGCGCCGCCTGCCGGGCGCAGGGGACCTCCAGCATGATGCGGGCCTCGGCGAGATCCGCGGCGGAGATGGAGTCGCTGCTGACGAGCAGTCCGAGGCGGGATTCGAGGTAGTCGCTCACGTCCTCCGGCGCGACCTGGGCGACGAACGTGCCGCCGTTCACACCGCGCTCGGTGCGGACCAGGCCGGCGGAGCTCAGCATCCGCAACGCTTCTCGCACCGTGTTGCGGGAGACGCCGAACGCGGCGCCGAGCGAGGACTCGACAGGCAGTCGCTCTCCGGGAGCGAGGGATCCGTTGAGGATCAGCAGCTTCAGCTGCCCGGCGACCTGATCGTAGGCAGGTCTGATCCGGGCGACGTCGATGTCGGCGTCGAGCGGCATGCGGTCTCCTTCCCCCGGGTCGGCTCTCTGAACGATAGCCGTCGCCAGCGGGGACGGCAAGATAAATGTCCAATGTTTTGGAGCCACGACGCCCAGCCGCGTTCGCGGGGATGCCGAAACGTCCGCGAGCGCCGGAGTTTACAAACGTGAAACCACCAAGGGCGATGGTCTCGGTAAGAATCGAGCCACGACGCAATACGTCCAACATTTTCATCCGGCTCGATGGAGAGCTCTGATCCACTGGGATCCGACCCACTGAGAGAGGAGAAGCGATGCCGATCTACATCGCCCGCAAGATCGGTCAGGCACTCGTGACTGTCTTCGCCGTCCTGACCATCGGGTTCTTCCTCGGCCGGCTCTCGGGCAAGCCGGGCGCCCTGATCCTTCCCGAGGGGGCGACCCAGCAGGAGATCGACGCCTTCAACGCCGCCCTGGGCTTCGACAAGCCGCTCTGGCAGCAGTACCTGGACTTCCTCGCGGGGCTTTTCACGGGGACGGTGGGCGACTCCTACCGGCAGAAGGTCCCCGCCATGGATCTGCTGATCGACCGGATCCCCGCGACGTTCCAGCTCGCGATCGCGTCGTTCGCGATCGGGCTCGGTGCCGCGATGCTCGTGGCGCTGCTGATCTTCGTCACGCGCTGGAACTGGCTTCGCCTGTCGCTGCTGTGGCTCGGCTCTCTGCGCCAGGCGATCCCGGACTTCCTGTTCGGGGTGCTGCTCGCCTTCGTGTTCTCCGTGCTCCTCGGATGGCTGCCGTCGCTGGGCAACCAGGGGCCGCAGAGCCTCGTGCTGCCGGTCGCGTGTCTGGCGACGGCGCAGTTCGCGCTGTATCTGCGCCTCATCGGCTCCGCCCTCGGAGAGCAGCAGGGCATGGACTACGTGCGGGCCAGCTACGCGAAGGGCCAGTCGCATCGGTCCGTCGTCGTCGCCCAGATGACCCCCAACGCGCTCGTGCCCGTCCTCACGATCGCGGGCCTGAACCTCGGCGGGCTGCTCGGCGGCACCGTCATCGTCGAAGCCGTCTTCGCCTGGCCCGGGATGGGGCAGGTGCTGCTGCAGGCGGTAAACGGACGTGACTTCCCCGTCGTGCTCGCCGGCCTCGCCGTGGTCGCCGTGTTCTTCGTCCTGGTGAACCTGATCGTCGACCTCATCACCGCAACCATCGACCCGAGAGTGAGACTCGCATGACCGTCGCCGTCTCCCGCTTCGCGCTGCCCGCGCTCGGCCGGCGCAGGCGTCCGCGCACGCTCCGTCCGAGCGGGACCATTCCGATGTACATCGGCATCGGGCTCCTGAGCTCGATCCTCCTCCTCATCGTGGTCGTCCCGTTCCTGCCGCTCTACGACCCGTTCGGCCAGGACCTGGTCGACGCCATGATGCCGCCGTTCGCTGCGGCTCAGCATCCGCTCGGCACCGACTCGCTGGGACGCGACGTGCTCAGCCGACTGGCTCTCGCCGGCCTGGTGTCGGTCGGCATCGCAGCGACCGTGGTCGCCATCAACTTCGTGATCGGGGTCACCCTCGGGCTCATCGCGGGCTACCGCGGAGGCCTGCTCGACTCGGGGATCGGCGCACTGTCGGACGTGCAGCTCGCGATGCCTGTCGTCATCCTCCTCATCGCGCTGTCGGCGGTCTTCGGCCCCAGCACTCAGCTCATGGTGATCACCCTGGGGCTCACCTACTGGGTCGGGTACGCCCGCGTCGCGCGCGCCCTGGCCATGGGATTGCGAGACCGCGACTTCGTGGTCTCCCCGCTCACACAGGGCGGGTCGCACGGGCGCACGGTGTTCACGCACGTGCTCCCGCAGGTGCTGCCGCAGATGGCCGTCATCGCCTCCTTCGACATCGCCGTGATCGTCGGGATCGAGTCCTCGCTCGACTACCTCGGTCTCGGTGTGCAGCCGCCCGTGCCGAGCTGGGGGGCGATGATCACGGAGGGCCAGAAGTACCTCCAGATCAATCCGTGGCTCGTCATCCTCCCCGGCATCGCGCTGTTCGTCCTCGTGGCGGGCATGCAGTTCCTCAGCCAGCGCTTCACGACCGAATCGGTCGCCCCCGCCCGGAAGGGAGTGCGTCGATGAGCGCGAACCAGCCGTACGTGCTCGAGGTGGAGAACCTCGTGGTCGAGGCCGACACCGCGCAGGGTCCCGTCACCCTGGTCGACGACGTCAGCTTCTCGGTCGCCCCGGGAGAGGTGCTGAGCCTGGTCGGAGAGTCCGGGTCCGGGAAGTCCATCACGATGCTCGCGGTCATGGGGCTGCTCCCACCGGGCACCTGGGTCGCCTCCGGCCGGATCCGCTTCCAGGGCACCGACCTGCTCGACCTCGACGAGCGCGCACTGAACGAGCTGCGCGGCGGGCGTCTGGCGATGGTGTTCCAGGACCCGATGACCACTCTGAACCCGGTCCGTCGTGTCGGATCGCAGCTCGCCGAGGGAGTCCGCCTCCACGATCGCTCCATCGGCCGGGCGGGCTCGCGGCGCCGGGTCGTCCAACTGCTCGAGAGCGTCGGAATCCCGGATCCGGCCGCGAAGGCACGGGACTATCCGCACCAGTGGTCCGGCGGCATGCGGCAGCGCGCGCTGATCGCCGGCGCGATGGCGCACGATCCGGCGCTGCTCATCGCGGACGAGCCGACGACGGCGCTCGACGTCACGATCCAGGCCCAGGTCATGCGCGTGCTCGCCGAGTCCCGCGCCGCATCCGGCTCGGCCATGATCCTCATCACCCACGATCTGGGCCTGGTCGCTCAGGTCGCCGATCGCGTCGCCGTCATGTACAGCGGGCGCATCGTCGAGACGCAGGATGTGTATCGCGTCTTCGAAGGGCCGCAGCATCCCTACACCGCCGGCCTGCTTGCCAGCGTGCTCAGCCTGGAGACGGCCGGAGCCGCGGCGTACGCGATCCCCGGCCAGCCGCCCACTCCGGCCGGCCGCGGCGAGGGTTGCCCGTTCCAGCCGCGCTGCGAGATCGGACGGGATCGCGAGGAGTGCCGCACGCGCCCCCCGCTGGTCGACACGGCGGGCGGCTCGCTCGCTTGCCACTTCCCGCTCATCGACGGGGCGCTCCCTGTCGGCGCCCCCCTGCCGACCATCGCGCGCGCCGCGCTCGCCCCGGAGGTGAAGGCGTCATGACCACCCTTCTCGAACGCCGACGACTTCGCCGCCTGGAACCTGCCGCTCCCGAACCTGCCGCGGAGCGTCCGCTCGCCCTCGAGGTCGTCGACGTGCACAAGCACTTCCGCAAGCGCGTGGGCTTCACGACCGAGACGTTCCGCGCCGTCGCCGGCGTCTCGCTGACGGTCGAGCCGGGCGAGACCGTGGGCCTGGTCGGGGAATCGGGATGCGGCAAATCGACGCTCGTCCGCACGATCCTCGGTCTCCACGAGCCCACCTCCGGGACCATCCGCGTGATGGGCGCCGACGTCAACGCGTACGGCAGCCGGGAGCGCGCGAAGGCCCGATCGAATGCGCAGGTCGTGTTCCAGGACCCGTACTCGTCGCTCGACCCCCGCATGTCGGCGAAGAACATCGTCGCCGAGCCGCTGCGGCTGCACCGTCAGTACTCGGAGGAGCGCGTCAAGGAGCTCTTCGACTGGGTCGGGCTGCCCTGGGAGTACGCGTCGCGCAAGGCGGCCGCCTTCTCAGGCGGTCAGCGCCAGCGCATCGGCATCGCGCGTGCTCTCGCTCTGCGTCCGCGCCTCGTGATCCTCGACGAGCCGGTCTCGGCGCTGGACGTGTCGATCCAGGCGCAGATCATCAACCTCCTCGCGGAGCTCCAGCGCGAGCTCGGTGTCTCGTACCTGTTCGTCGCGCACGACCTGTCGGTCGTCCGCCACGTCTCGCACCGCGTCGCTGTCATGCGGCAGGGCCGGATCGTCGAACAAGGACCCACCGAGGAGATCTTCCTCGCCCCCGAGAACGACTACACGCGCACCCTGCTGTCCGCGATCCCGATCCCCGACCCACGACGTCGGCCGAGCTGACGAGCTCGATGCACCACCCCCTGCATCACACGCCTCCACCCGAAAAGGATTCACATGTCCCGCAGAAGCACCAGGTGGGCGCTCGGCGCCCTGTCCTCCGTCGCGGCCGTCGTGCTGCTCACGGCCTGTGCCGGAACCCCCGCTCCCGGCAGCAGCGCCGAGTCCCCGAAGACGGTCACCGTGGCCATCACGCAGGACCCGGAGAACCTCAACCCCGTCGTCGGCGGATCCTTCGGCGCGCTGAGCCTCGAGTTCAACCTCTTCGACCAGCTCGCCGAGATCAACACCGACGGGAGCGTCGGCCCCCGCGCCGCGTCCGAGTGGACGTCCAACGAGGACTTCACCGTCTGGGACTTCACGCTCCGTGACGACGTCACCTTCCACGACGGTTCCGAGATGACCGCGAGCGACGTGGTGTTCTCGTTCGAGGAGGTGCTCGCCGAACCCGACAGCAACCGCAAGCTGTGGCTCACCGACATGACCTCCGTCGAAGCCGTCGACGATACGCACGTGCGCTTCACCCTCTCCACCCCGTTCTCGGAGTGGCCGCGCCAGACGACGCTCATCTCGATCGTTCCGCAGGCGGCCTACGAGGAGCTCGGCGCCGACGGCTTCAACGCGCAGCCCGTCGGGTCCGGACCCTTCCAGTTCGTGAGCTGGCAGCGAGGACAGTCGGTCGTGGTCGAGAAGTTCGACGACTACTTCGGCGGTGCGCCCGTGCTCGACACCGTCGAGTTCGTGCCCGTCCCCGCCGACGACGCCCGGGTCACCGGCGTGCAGTCGGGCACCGTCGACATCGCCTCCATCCCGACGGCGCAGATCCCCGCGGTCGAGGCCACGGGCAGCGCCGAGGTGAGCGAGATCCCCAGCCATCAGGTCGTGTACCTCGGCTTCAACACCGAGAGCGGGCCGCTCGCCGATGCGGCACTGCGGACCGCGATCCTGCAGGCCATCGACCGCGACGCGATCGTCGGCACGATCCTCGACGGGCGCGCCGAGCCGAACAGCCAGCTCGTCGCTCCAACCGTCGTCGGATTCTCCGACACGCTCGAGCCCGTCGAGTACGACCCCGCCGCGGCGGAGGCGGCGCTCGAGGCGGCCGGATACGCCGGCGAGGAGATCCCGTTCCAGTACGCGCTCGACGGCGTGATCCCGCTCGGTGCGGAGCTCGCGCAGGCGATCGCGGGCCAGCTGGGCGAGGTCGGCGTCAACGTCAAGCTCGAGGGGACCGACAACGCCAGCTACGACATCATCAACCGCGAGCACGGTCTGACGGGTCTGTTCCTGGGGCAGTTCTCGCCGTCGATCCTCGACGCCGGCCTGCCGCTGCGGTTCCTCTTCTCGGCAGAGGCGACCAACTACTTCGATGACGCCGAGATCGAGCAGCTCGTGGTCGGCCAGAAGGCTGTGGCGGAAGCTGCGCGCCTGGCTGTCATCTCGCAGATCTGGGAGATCAACCAGGCGAACGGCTACGTCGCGCCGCTGTACACGCCGACCGCCGCGTACGGCGTGAACCCCGCGGTGGTGTGGGAGCCCCGCCCCGACGGCCTCTTCATCATGAAGGACGCCGACATCCAGTGACCGACGCCGGGGGCGGCGGACGACCCGCCGCCCCCGCACCGAAAGGACAGATCATGGCCCGCAAGACCTTCCAGGGATGGCTCGACGGCGAGTATTCGTCGCCCGTCGAGGTCCCGGCATCCGATGTCGCCCTCATCGTCGTCGACATGCAGAACGCCTTCCTGCGCGAGGAGTACTCCCTCGGCATCGCAGAGACCCAGGAGCCGTTCGCCGCGGCGATCCCCGGCACGGCGAACCTGATCGCGGCCGCCCGCTCGGCCGGAGTGCCGGTAATCTACACCCGGTACGCATACCTGCCCGGCAACGAGGATCAGCTCAGCCCCACCGGCCGGCTCGAAGGGACGGTCCTCTCGCCGCGGCTCGTCGAGGGAACCGTCGACATCGAGATCATCGACGAACTGGCGCCCGAACCCGGAGACATCGTCCTCGACAAGTCACGCCCCAGCGCCTTCTACGGCACGCGTCTCGAGCCGTTCCTCACGGCCAAGGGGATCCGCAGCGTGGTCATCTGCGGCGTGACCACCAACATCTGCGTCGAGACGACGGCGCGCGACGCGAGTCAGAAGGGCTACAAGACCTACGTCGTCGAGGACGCCGTCGGCGAGGCGGAGCTCAGCCGCCACTGGCATGCGCTCTACACGATCGAGTTCCTGTTCGGCACCGTGTGCACGGTCGCCGACGTGCAGCGCTCATGGGGTGCGCCGGTCACGGGCGTGCCGGGATACCCGCTCAAACGCGGCGAGAACGTCACGAACCTCGCCTGGCTCGAAACGGCCGCCTCGTGAGCGGCGCACCCATGGAGAGGAAGCGTCACATGAAGACCTTCGACAGCTGGATGAACGGAACCGACGGCGAACCCGTCGACGTGGCAGCGCAGGATGTCGCGCTCATCGTCATCGACATGCAGCGCGGCTTCATCGAAGAGGAGTACTCGCTGGGCATCGCCCCCACCCAGGAGCCGTTCGCGATGGCGGTCCCCGGATGCGTCGCGCTGGTCGAGTCCGCGCGCGAGGCCGGCGTGCCGGTGATCTTCACCCGCGCCACGAACCTCTACGACCACGCGGATGCGCTGCCCCGGCGCGGGCGGGCCATCGCCAAGCCGGAGACGGCCCGCCGCATGGGCGAGCACAGCAAGGACGTCGAGATCATCGACGAACTGACCCCGCTTGCCACCGAGTACGTCGTCGACAAGTCGCGGCCCGGCGCGATCTACGGAACGCGGCTCGAACCGCTCCTGGTGGGACTCGGCATCCGCAGCGTGGTGATCTGCGGCGTGACGACCAACATCTGCGTCGAGACGACCGCGCGGGAAGCGCACGCGCGCGGCTACGACACGTACGTGATCGCCGATGCGACAGGCGAGGCCGAGCCGAGCCGATACTGGCACGCGCTGTACTCGATCGAGTTCCTCTTCGGAACCGTGGCGATGGTCGAGGACGTGCAGCGCTCGTGGGGCACGGAGACGACCGGTGTTCCCGGCTTCCCGCTCCAGCGCGCCGGTGTCGGCTCGGCGGCGTTGACGGCCGTCATCTGAGGTGGCGATCCTCAGAACCCGGGGGCCGGGCCGTCGAGAGGCGACCCGGCCCCCGGCCATGACCGTGGCGCGCCGCGACTCCCGGCGGCTGCGGGTGCAGATCGGCGTCCTCATGCTCGTGCAGTTCGTGGGCATGATGAGCGGCACCATCATCGCGACGGCGCTGCCCGGCATCACCCGCGAGATCGACGGGACCACCCTCCACTACACATGGATGTTCGTCACCACGGCCCTGGCGTCCACGGTGACCACCCCGCTCTGGGGCCGGCTCGGCGACGTGTTCGACGCGAAGACAGTCCTGCAGTGGTCACTCGGCTTCTACACGGCCGGTGCGCTGCTGTGCGGCCTCGCCCCCACCGCGGATCTTCTGATCGCGGCGCGCGTCATCCAGGGCGTCGGGATCGGCGGCCACATCGCGCTGACCCAGACGCTCGCGGCCCGGCTCGTCGTGCCTCGCGCCCGCGCGCAGGTGAACGGCGTGATGGGGCTGTCGCAGATCGTTGCCACGATCAGCGGACCGGTCGTCGGGGCGCTGCTCGTCGGCATCCCGGGCATCGGCTGGCGGCTGTGCTTCCTCCTCGGTGTGCCGGTCGCACTGGTGGCCGCCGTCATCGTCCAGATCGTCATGCCGAAGGCGCTCGCCGTGGTGAAGGGCTCCGTCGACTACATCGGCGCCGCGCTCCTCGTCGTCGGCCTCACGGGTCTTCTGGGGTGGATCTCGTTCGTGGGCAAGCAGCTCGCCCCGCTGTCGTTCGCCTCGATCGCACTCGTCGCCTCGTCGGTGGGCGTGCTGACGGTCGCCGCCGTGTGGGAGTGGCGTGTGAAGGAGCCGATCATCCCGCTTCGTGCGCTCGCCGGCCGAGCGTCGGCGCTGGCGGCCCTCGCCAGCTGCGCCGTGGGCGTTTCGATGTTCGGCGGGACCATCTTCGTGACCCAGTACCTGCAGCTGGGGCGCGGCGCGTCTGCGCTCACTGCAGGCGTGCTGCTCATGCCGATGGCCGTCGCGACCTTCATCGCCGCTGTGCTCGTCGGCCGGATGAGCACGCGGAGCGGCCGGCTGCGACGTTACCTCGTCGTCGGCACCGGGTTGCTGGTCGTCGGCAACGCCGGACTCATCCCGCTCACGACCACGACCCCGTTGTGGTGGGTCGTCGCTGCGACCTGCGCGGTCGGGGCGGGGCTCGGCATGACGGTGACCAACCTCATCCTCGTCGCGCAGAACGCCACCCGGCTTCGTGACGTCGGCGCGGTGAGCGGCGCCATCATCTTCTGCCGCACCTTCGGGTCGACGGCCGGCCTCGCCGTGTTCGGGGCGATCGTCGCCGCGTACGTGCCGAGTCAGGCCGCCGTCAGCATCGCGGCGGCGCCGGGCCTCTACTCACAGGCCGCCTCGACCGTGTTCCTCGTCGCGACGGCGGTCTCGGGCGTCGCCGCCATCGCCGTCGCGTGTCTGCCGGGGATCGGGTTGCGCTCCACCGCGGACCTCGCGCCCTATCGACCGATCGGCGATCTCGCGGCGGCCGAGGGATGACCGGAAGGATTGCCATCATGGACGATCACGACGCACGCGCGCTCGGCATGGAGGCCCTCGGATCGCTGCGGTCCGGCGACCGCGCACGTGCCTTGGAGCTGATCGCCCAGGGCGCCGACGTCAACGCCCGCGATGGTCGGCTGGACTCCGTGCTCCTCTACGCGGGCGCGCACGGCATGGACGACGTCGTGAGCGCCGCACTCGACGCCGGCGGCGATCTCACCGTCACGAACCGGTTCGGCGGGATCGCGCTCATCCCCGCCAGCGAGCGCGGCCACGTGTCCACGGTGCGCCTCCTCATCGACGCCGGCTCTAACCTCGATCACGTCAACAACCTCGGCTGGACAGCCCTCCACGAAGCCATCGTCCTGGGTGACGGTGGCGCGCGTCACCTGGAGATCGTCCGCATGCTTCTGGATGCGGGGGCGAATCCCCGTCTTCCCGACGGAGACGGCGTTTCACCCCGCGAACTCGCGAGGCGTGCCGGGTACGAAGAGATCGTCGGCGCTCTAGACCTGGTGCTTGACCAGCCCTAGTGTTCGCGCCCCTGTCGACGTAGGGGGTCGGATCCGGCACCCGCCGGCATCGCCGGGGGTATCGAACTCAGGAGGATAGGCCCGCGGGTCGGCGCCGAGGCGTACCCTTTCCCCATGGATAGGCGGCATCCGCGCCGGTCACCAGCTCGTTGGCTCCCGATCGCCGGCGCATTCGTCTTGGCCGCGGCCGTCACTGCGGCCGCGGTCATCCCGGCAGCCGCGGATGCCCAGGTGAATCTTCCCGACAAGACTCCCGCCCAGCTCCTCGAGTTCGCCGCCGCGAGCGATGTCACCGCGATGACCGGAACCATCGAGCAGACGTCGGATCTCGGCCTGCCTGACCTGTCGGGCCTGACGGGCCCGTCGGGCACAGCGGATTCGAGCGCCGACGCCTCCGACGCCATCGACCTCCTCACCGGTTCGCACACGGCCAAGGTCTATCTCGATGGCGACAAGTCGCGCCTGCAGGTGCTCGATCGCCTTGCCGAACGCGACGTGTACATCGACCGTGCCGCCGGGGAGGGCTGGTTCGTCGATTCCGAGACCAAGACTGCGACGCACTACACGGCGAGCGGCGACATGACCGCTCCGCAGCAGCAGCCTGACGCGACGGCACAAACTCCGCAGCAGATGCTCGACGACGCTCTCACCAAGCTCGGCGACTCGACCGAGATCTCGGTAGGCACCGACGGGCGCGTGGCAGGCCGTGACGTGTACGAGCTCGTGCTCGTGCCGGACGACGCCGCCAGCCTCGTCGGCGAGGTGCGCTTCGCGATCGACGGTGAGACGGGCGCTGCGCTCGCAGCATCCATCACCGCCCGCGGCGCCGACCAGCCCGCGTTCGACATCGCGTTCACGGACGTCTCTTTCGCGGCGCCCGACCCCGCGACGCTCACGTACACTCCCGCGTCGGGATACACCGTCGAGAACAAGACGCTGTCGGCCCCGGACCACGGGGCAACGCCCGGCCAGGGCGATACGGGAACGGATGCCGCGCATCAGCCGGTCGTGCATGGCGAAGGCTGGACCGCTGTCGTCGAGTTGCCGCCGGCCGACACCAGCACCTCGGGTGCGACGAGCCAGCAGCAGGCGACGCTCGAGAGCCTGACCCGTCCGGTCGCGGGTGGTCGCGTGCTCGAGACGGCGCTCGTGACGGTGTACTTCGCGGACGACGGCCGTGTGTTCGCGGGTGCCGTCAGCGCCGATCACCTCGCACACGTCGCGGCCGGCGACTGAGCCCGCGGTGGCCGATCTCGCGATCCAGACCTCCGGTCTGACCAAGAGGTTCGGCGCGCAGACCGCCGTGGATGCGGTCGCGCTCGACGTGCCGCATGGTTCGGTGTTCGGGTTCCTCGGGCCGAACGGATCGGGTAAGACGACGACGATCCGGATGCTCCTCGGCCTCGTCCGTCCGACGGCGGGTGAGGCGCACGTGCTGGGGCAGCCCGTCCCCGACGCACTTCATACCGTGCTTCCGCAGGTCGGCGCACTCGTCGAGGGTCCGGCGTTCGCCCCGTTCCTCACCGGCAGGCAGAATCTGCACCGGTTCGACGCGGCGGCCCGGCACACGGCATCCACTTCCCGTCGTCGACGCGTGGACGAGGCGCTCGAGCGCGTCGGACTGACCACGGCGGCCGACAAGAAGGTGCACGCCTACTCGCTCGGGATGAAGCAGCGCCTCGGCATCGCCAACGCCCTCCTCACTCCCCGCGCGCTGCTCGTGCTGGACGAGCCGACGAACGGGCTCGACCCGCAGGGGACGCGCGAGGTGCGCGGACTCATCCGCTCGCTCGCCGGCGAGGGGGCGACCGTGTTCGTCTCGAGCCACCTGCTCGCCGAGGTCGAGCAGGTGTGCACGCACGCCGGGATCATGAGCGCGGGGCGGCTCGTCGCCTCGGGCACGCTCGACGAGCTGCGCCGCGGCGACGGCACGGGTCGCCTGCAGCTGCAGACCCCCGACGTCGCGCGCGCGAGAGAAGTGCTCGCGAACGCGGGGATTCAGACGACGGATGCTGCGCCCTTCACGCTCGTCGGCACGCTCGGCGAGCAGGGACCCGAGCCGGAAGACCTCGTCGCGGCCCTCGTGCGTGCCGACGTGCGTGTGCGCGGCATCACGGTCGAGCGGACGAGCCTCGAGGACAGATTCGTCGAGCTGACGGGGCAGGGCTTCGATGTCGTCGCGTGATGCCGAGTCTCGGCCGACCGACGCCGCTCCGACGGCGTCTGGGTCGCGCAGCGTGGCGCGCGGGAGCGGGGTTCCAGGTCTTCTCGGAAGCGAGCTGGCGACGCTCTTCCGCCGCCTCCGCACGTGGATGATGCTCGGAGCGCTGTGCCTCGTCCCCATCCTCCTCGGCGTCGCGGTGCGGATCGCGGGCGGCACCCGTGCAGGCCGCGGGCCGGCGTTCCTCGATCAGATCACCGACAACGGCGTCTTCGTCGGCCTCGCCGCGCTGACGATCGCGACCCCGCTCTTCCTTCCCCTCACCATCAGCGTCGTCGCCGGCGACACGATCGCCGGCGAGGCGAGCCTCGGCACCCTTCGCTACCTGCTGGTCGCACCTTCGGGGCGCGTCGCGCTCCTCGCGGTCAAGTACGTCGCCGCCGCGGTCTTCTGCGTGATTGCGACCTTCGCGGTGGTCGCGGTGGGTGTGATCGTCGGCGCGATCCTCTTCGGCGCCGGCCCGCTGACCCTGCTCAGCGGGACGCAGGTGAGCCTCGCCGAGGGACTGGTCCGGTGTCTTGCCGTCGTCGCATACGTGTCGGTGTCGATGCTGGGGCTCGCGGCGATCGGCGTGCTGCTCTCGACCCTCACGACGGTGCCGGTCGGTGCCATGGCGGCCACCGCGATCCTCGCTGTCGCGGCGCAGATCGTCGGTCAGATCCCGCAGCTGTCGGCGGTTCACCCCTACCTCTTCACCGACCGTTGGCTCGACTTCGGCGACCTGCTGCGCTCGCCGATCTCGTGGGACTCGTTCCTCGACAACGCGCTGCTGCAAGCGGTCTGGATCGTCGTCGCGGGGGCACTCGCGGTCTGGCGGTTCACGACCCGAGACATGCTGACGTAACCGCAGTCCTTCGGGTGACCGGCCGGTCTTCGGGCGTCCGCTCGGCAATGAGTCTGCACCCCGGTCTCTACGCCTCGGGGATGACCCGGCCGAAGGTCTCGAGGGTGATCGCTTCGGGTTCGGGGCCGCCGCGCTGGCCGGTGTCGAGGGCGTCGATCTGGGCGACTTCGTCGCCGGTCAGGTCGAAGTCGAACACGTCGAAGTTCTCGGCGATGCGCTCGGGCCGGGTCGACTTGGGGATGACTTGGATGCCCTTTTGGATGTGCCAGCGGAGCATGACCTGCGCGGCGGACTTGCCGTACTTCGCACCGATGGCCAGGAGCACCGGCTCGTCGAAGCTGCGTCGGGCGGAGTCGCGGTAGGACGTGATCCCGCCGATCGGTGACCACGCCTGCGTGAGGATTCCGTGCTCTTGGTCGAGCGCCTGCAGCTGCTGCTGCTGGAAGTACGGGTGCACCTCGATCTGATTCACCGCGGGCACCACATCGGTCTGATCGAGCAGCGCGGTGAGGTGCTCCGGCATGAAGTTGCTCACGCCGATCGCGCGCACCTTCCCGTCCGCCAGCAGCGTCTCGAGCGCCTTGTATGCGGCGATGGTCGTCTCGAACGCGGACGGCAGCGCCTGGTGCAGGATGAACAGGTCGATCCGGTCGACGCCGAGTTTTCCGGCGCTCTTCTCGAACGCGTGCAGCGTCTGGTCGTATCCGTAGTCGCTGATCCACACCTTCGTCTCGATGAAGATGTCCTCACGCGCCACGCCCGACTCACGGATGCCTCGACCGACCTCGCGCTCGTTGCCGTAGGCCGCGGCGGTGTCGATGTGGCGGTATCCCGTGCGGAGTGCGGCAGTCACCGCGTCCACTGTCTCCGCGGGCGGAGTCTGGAAGACCCCGAGGCCGAGGGCGGGGATGTCGACACCGTTGTTCAGGGTGAAGTTCGGAACGGTCATGTCCCCACGCTAAGCACAGGTTCGGCGCGGCGGGAGGCACTGACGGTCACCCTCTCCCGCATGCGGATCGCACCCGACGATGACGGATAGGGTGGCGAGGTGACAGCGCCTGTACCTCCGAACCCCGGCCCTGCACCGCGACCCGGCGCCATCTACTTCCTCGGGCGGGTGGTCTTGCGGCCGTTGTTCTGGCTGATGTACCGCCCGCGCATCGTCGGTCGAGGGAACGTGCCTGAGCATGGGCCGGTGCTGCTGGCGAGCAACCACCTCGCGTCGCTCGACACGGTCATCATCCCGACATCCGCGGCCCGCCCGGTGCAGTTCCTCATCAAATCGTCGTACTTCACGGGCTCTGGGGTGCTCGGCCGCGTCAAGCGCTGGTTCTTCACCTCGATCGGCGGTGTCCCGGTGTATCGCGCGACCGGTCGCGATGCGCGCGCCGCGCTCGACGCGGGCAGCAGCATCCTCCGGGCCGGCAGCGTGTTCGCGGTGTTCCCCGAGGGAACCCGCTCCCGCGACGGGAAGCTGCACGAGGGTCACGGTGGCGCGGCGTGGATGGCCCGCGAGACAGGCGCCGCGGTCGTGCCCGTCGGGCTGATCGGAACCGACAGCGTCAAGCCGCTCCGCCACCTGCTGCCGGGGAAGCCGCGCCTGGAGGTGCGCTTCGGAGAGCCGCTCGACCTCGCGGACCTCGAGGGCGTGCCGGACGGCAAGGCTCGTCGCGAGATCACCGAGCGCATGATGGCCGCGATCGCACGCCTGAGCGGACAGGAACGTTCCGGCAGCGTGAACGCGACGTCGCGCGACTGAGGCCCCCGCGGGAGAAGCACCGCCTCGGTGGTCAGTCATCGGGTGGCCGACGGAGCCGCTTGACGTCCGTTCGCTGCTTCTTCGCCTTCAGGCGTCGCTCCGTGGCTCCTCGACTGGGCGTGGTGGGTCGTCGCGCCGGTGGGGGTGGCCGCAGCGTGTCGGCGACGACTGCTGCCAGCCGCGCGCGTGCGGCATCTCGGTTGCGCAATTGCTCGCGGTGCTCGGACGCCGCGATCGTCAGCACGCCGCCCACCAAGCGGCCGTGCAGGTGTGTGAGGAGGCGCTCTCGCTGAACAGGGGAGAGGGCGGCTGATGCTGCCGCATCCCAGACGAGTTCCGCACGGGAGTCGGCGGTGTTCACGCCTTGCCCGCCCGGGCCCGAGGAACGCGAGAACCGCCAGGACAACTCGGACTCCGGGATGGTGACCCGCGCGTTGATGCGAAGTCCGGGACGGTGGGCGGCCGGCATGAGTCCATCATCCCTCTGCCGGGCGAGGGCTTTCACGTGCATGCGTCGGCCGCCCGCCGGCCCTCTCGCGAATCACGCCATCGCGCGGAAGAAGCCCCGGATATCGTCCGCCAGCAGCTGCGGCTCTTCCATCGCGGGGAAATGGCCGCCTTCGGCATGGTCGGTCCAGCGGTCGACGGCGTTCCAGGGATCCATGGTGCGACGGATGAGCGGGTGGCTGTCGAACGCGACCCACGCGGACGGCACCCCGCCGGCCATGACGATCCCGAGGTCGGAGTGCTCGGCCTCGTAGTAGAACTGCGCGCTCGACGACCCGCTGCGGGTGAACCAGTAGAGGCTGATGTTGGTGAGGAGCTGATCGCGGTCGACCACCGGCGCCTGGTGGCCGCCGCTGGTCCTGGACTTGAACTTCTCGCCGATCCAGGCGAGCAGGCCGACGGGCGAATCCGTGAGCGCCGGACCGATCGTGTCGGGGCGGTGGTTGTGCATCTCGAGGTAGCCGCGCTCGGCCGCGCTCTCGGCCTGCAGCGCCTCGAGCTGACCGATCTCGTCGTCGGACAGCCCCTCCGGAGCGGGGAACTTGACGCCGACCAGGCCGAGCACTGCGCGGTCGACGCCGAGGTGCATGCCGATGACGCGCTCCGGGTACAGGGCCGCGAGTCGGCCGGCGATGCCGGAACCGATGTCGGTGCCGTGCACCGCGAACCGCTCGTAGCCGAGCCGCGTCATGACCTCGGCATAGGCATCCGTCGTCCGTCCCAGCTCCCAGCCGCTCGCCGACAGCGGGGTGGAGAAGCCGAACCCGGGCATCGACGGGATCACCACATGGAAGTCGTCGGTCAGCAGCGGAATGAGCCGCTGGTACTCGACGAACGAGCCGGGCCAGCCGTGGTTGAGCATCAGCGGGGTGGCTGCCGTGTTCGCTGATCGGACGTGCACGACGTGGAACGTCTGGCCGCCGACGATGGTCGTGAACTGAGCGTGCTCGTTGAGCTTCGCCTCCTGCGCACGCCAGTCGAATCCCTCACGCCAGTAGTAGGTGAGCTCCTTCAGATACGCCGATGGGATGCCGCGGCTGAAGTCGCCGCGGTCGCCACGATCCGGTGCGGGGATGGGCCAACGGGTGCGCGCGAGCCGATCGTGCAAGTCGTCGAGGTCGGGCTGCGGAATGTCGATGCGGAACGGCGAAAGTGCGGTGGAGTTGTTCATGACCTCGACGATTCCAAGCAATGCGGCAGGATAGCTTCCGCAATATCCGGAATGATCGAAGACATGCTGGAGACGTCGGCCCGCCTGCTCGAGCTGCTGTCTCTGCTCCAGCTCACACGCGACTGGACCAGCGCAGAACTCGCCGCTCGGCTCGAGGTGAGCACGCGCACGGTTCGTTCCGACATCGGCAAGCTGCGATCGCTCGGCTACCCGGTGGACGCTCGCCCCGGCGTGGCGGGCGGGTATCGGCTGGTCGCCGGCACAGCCATGCCGCCACTCCTGCTCGACGACGACGAGGCGGTCGCGGTCGCGGTCGGCCTGGGAGCGGTCGCGAGTTGGCGGCTCGGGGTCGAAGAGACCTCGCTCACCGCGCTCGCGAAGCTCGAGCAGGTGATGCCCTCACGGCTGCGTCGACGCGTCGACGAGGTGAGGGAGGCGACGAGCATCGTTCCGGGGACGGAGCCGCGACCCGACCTCGCAGCTCTGAGCGCGGTCGCCGCCGCCATCCGCGGGCACGAACGACTGCGCTTCGGCTACACGACGCACGGCGGCAGCACAGGGACGCGCCGCACCGAGCCTCAACGGCTCGTGAGCTGGGGACCGGTCTGGTACCTGTTCGCGTGGGACCTCGACCGCGACGACTGGAGAGTCTTCCGAGTCGATCGCATCGTTCCGCACCCGCCGACGGGTGTGCGATTCCGCCCGCGCGTGATCGCCGAGGACGACCTCGTCCAGCACGTGGTCAGACGCATCGTCCAGGCGAGCTGGACCTACCGCGCCCTGGTCGTGGTCCACGCTCCCGCCGCCCAGGTCGCCGCAGCGCTGCGGATCCCGGTCGACGTCGAGGCGATCGATGAGTCCACCTGCCGCGTCGAGCTCGGTTCGGACGACGCCGACGCGCTCGCGCTGCGGCTGTCGCAGATCGGCGCCGACCTCGAAGTGATCGAGGGTGACGAGCTGAATGTCGCGTTCGAGCGCCTCGCAGCGAGGTTCGCTCGCGCTGCAGGCAACCAGGCGCGCGCAGAGGCGATCAACAACGACGCGCCCTGACGATGACGGCGGCACTCGGGTCCTAGCCGACGTCGTCGCGTCGGTTCTCGGCATCCCTCTGCTCCGCCGCGACGGCTCGGTGGATGTTGCCGTGGATGTGGTCGGCTCCGATGAGCTCGATCACGCCTTCCCGCTCGAGGACGGCCCGAGGACCCGGCTTCAGCCGCGTCAGGCGGAGTTGGACGCCCGCGTCGCGGGTGAGGGTCACGATGTCCGCCATCGAGGCGGCGCCCTGGGAGTCGATGAAGTTGATCCCGCCGCAATCGAGGACGATCCCGGTCAGTTCCGGGTTCGCCTGGATGACGTCGCGCAAGTGGTCCTCCAGCGCGTCGGCGGTGGCGAAGAACAGGCCGCCGTCGAACCGGACCACGGCCACGCCCGGCAGGATCTCGTCGCCGGGGTTCGCGTCGACCTCG
Source organism: Microbacterium sp. NPDC056057 (assembly GCF_042266945.1). Taxonomy (NCBI): domain Bacteria; kingdom Bacillati; phylum Actinomycetota; class Actinomycetes; order Micrococcales; family Microbacteriaceae; genus Microbacterium; species Microbacterium sp. NPDC056057. The sequence goes on along the minus strand of NZ_JBHJWS010000001.1, from coordinate 195,808 downwards.
CGGAACACCTGTGTGCCGCGCTCGCGACCGAGGGTCGGCATGTCCGGGTGGGTGGCCACGGCGATCAGCCAGACCAGCGAGAGGCCGATCCCGATGATCACGCCCGCGAGCACGCCGAAGATCACCGTTCCGAGGAGGGCGGTGACCGCGATCCAGAAATCGACCTTCTTCACCCGGAAGAGCCGCCGCATCTCCGGGAGGTCCATCATGCCGCTGACGACGGCCTCGATGATCAGCGCACCGAGGACGGCCTTGGGCAGGTCGGAGAAGAGCGGCGCCAGGACGAGGAGGGTCAGCAGCACGGTGACGCCGGAGGTCAACGAGGCCAGTCCGGTCTTGGCGCCGGAGCGGTCGTTCAGCGAGCTCGCCGACAGGCTGGTGGAAACCGGCATCCCCTGGAACAGTCCGGAACCGATGTTGGCGAAGGACTGGGCGATGGATTCCTGGTTGATGTCGATCTGATAGCGATGCTTGGCCGCGAAGGTGCGCGCGTCGCCGGCGGTCTGTGAGAAGCCGATCATGACCAGCGCCACCGCGGCGAGGGCGACGGTGCCCGCGTGATCCCACAGCAGCTGGCCGTCGGGAACCTGCAGCGCGGGCAGGCCCCGAGGCACGTCCCCGACCACCGCCACGCCCTTGGCCCCGAGATCGAACAGCGCCGACGCCAGCAGTCCGCCCACAACGAGCACGAGGGCACCGGGGACCCGTGGTGCGATCACCCGGAGTCCGAACACGACAACGAGCGAGATCGCCCCGACGAGCGCCGTGGTCCCGTGCACCTCGTTCAGCGTCCCGAACCACGACCACAGTTCCTGGATCGGGTTCGCGCCCGTGGTCTCGGTTCCGGTGAGCTTGGGCAGTTCCCCGATCACGACATCGATCGCCGCGCCGAAGAGGAAGCCGGTGACCACCGCTCGCGAGAGGAACTGCGAGATCCAGCCCATCCTGAAGACGGCAAGGAGGAGGAACAGGATGCCGGAGGCCAGCGTGATGCCGGCGACGAACGAGGCGACGTCCTGCTCGCCGACGATGCCCGCTGCGAGGACGGCACTGGCCGCGACCGCGGCAAGGCCGGAGCTGGGACCCATCGAGATCTGCCGGCTCGTGCCGAAGATCGCATAGAGGATCGCACCGGCGGCAGCCGCATAGAGGCCGTTCTGCAGCGGCACCCCGGCGATCCCGGCGTAGCCGAGGTTCTTCGGAACGATGAGCGCGGCGACGGTGACTCCGGCGATCAGATCCCCGCGCAGCCACACCCGTTGATACGACCGGAGCTGGCCGACGATCGGGACCCGGGTCGGACGCCCTTCACCTGTCGTCGCCATGGGCATGTCTTACCGCAATGACGGTCGGGTGGACAAGCGAAGTCAAAACCTCCACGTGGAGGTTTTGTGCTAATCTGCCTTCGCACGGTTCAGCCGATCCGCACGAAGATGTACGAAAGGGGTCCGAAGTGACTCGACCCGAGAGCTCGGTGCAGCTCTACACCCTGGCCGCCGCCTTCTCCGCCGACATGTCCGGCTCGCTGGACAAGCTTGCCGCGATCGGTCTGAAGAACGTCGAGGCCTTCGACTTCGTCCGCCGCCCGCAGGAGATCCGCGCGGCACTGGACGCGGCCGGCCTCGCGTCGCCGACCGGTCACGCCCCGCTGCTGTCGGACGAGCTGTGGACTCCCGACGGCTCGATCCCCACGCCCGCTCCGGAGGTCGTCTTCGAGGCCGCCGCGACGATCGGCGCGACCACGGTCATCGACCCGATGGTGCCGACCGACCGCTGGCTGACCGAGGAAGGCGTCGCCGACACCGCTCGCCGCCTCAACGACCTCGTCGACATCGCCGCCGGGTTCGGTCTCACGGTCGGCTACCACAACCACGCGCAGGAGTTCCTGGCCTCGTTCGACGGCCAGACCGCGTTCGAGCGCTTCCTCGAGCTGACCGACGACCGCGTCGCCATCGAGCTCGACCTGTATTGGGCCGCCGTCGGCGGACAGGACGTCACGGCGCTGACCCGTGCGATCGGCGACCGCCTCGTCGCGCTCCACATCAAGGACGGACTGGTGCCCGCCAGCAACCCGTTCGCTCCCGACGCGCCGGCCTTCACCTCGAAGAGCCTGCAGCAGACCCACCCCGGCGAGGGCGTCGTCGCGCTCTCCGACGCGCTGAACGCCGCCCCGTCGGTGAAGTACGCGGTCATCGAGTACGACAACGCTCCCGGCGACGTCTTCGCAGACATCGCAGCGTCGTACGCATTCCTGCGGGACGGCGGCTTCGTCCGATGACCCGCGTCGGAGTCGGCATCATCGGCGCCGGCGTCATCAGCGACACCTATCTCAAGAACCTCACGTCGTTCCCGGACGTCGAGGTCCTCGCCGTCGGCGACCTGCTGCCCGACCGCGCGCAGAACAAGGCCGAAGAGTACGGCGTGCCGGTGCACGGCGATGCCTCTGCGGTGCTCGACCACCCGGACGTCCAGGTCGTGGTGAACCTCACCATCCCGGCGGCGCACGTCGAGGTCTCCGAGGCTGCGATCAACGCCGGCAAGCACGTGTGGACCGAGAAGCCGGTCGGACTCGACCTCGCCGACGTCTCCCGCATCCTGGCGGCCGCGGACGCCGCCGGGCTGCGCGTAGGCTCGGCACCCGACACGATCCTCGGACCGGGCTTCCAGACGGCCAAGCGCGCGATCGCGGAGGGTGTGATCGGCGAGCCCCTGTTCGCGCAGACCGCGTTCCAGACGCAGGGCCCCGACCTGTGGCATCCGGATCCCGCGTTCCTCTTCAGCACGGGCGCCGGCCCGCTGCTGGACATGGGGCCGTACTACATCAGCGGTCTGGTGAGCCTCCTCGGACCGGTGGCCCGTGTGTTCGCGGCAGGCCTGCGTGCGCGCGACGAGCGCACGGTCCACCTCGGCCCCATCGCCGGCACCATCTTCACCGTGGAGGTGCCGACGACGGTGCAGCTGACGACGGTGTTCGAGGCGGGCCAGCAGGCGCAGAGCCTGCTGAGCTTCGACTCGGCACTCGAGCGCCACGGCGTCTTCGAGGTGCACGGCACCGAAGGCACGATCGTGCTGCCCGACCCCAACCAGTTCGAGGGCCGCATCGCCTACGTGAAGCCGCTCGGCGTGCTGCGCGACGGTGCGAAGTTCGAGCAGGAGTGGATCGACGTCCCGCAGCAGGGCGCCGTCGTCGGGCGCGGCCTCGGTCTCCTCGACATGGTGCGCGCCATCGCCGAGGACCGCCCGCACGTCGCCAGCGGCCAGCTCGGACTCCACGTCCTCGACGTCATGCTCTCCGCAGAGCAGTCCGTCGAGTCCGGCCAGGCCATCGAGATCGGCACCACCGTCGACTCCGTGCCGTCGGTGCCCGCGGACTTCGATCCGTTCGCCGCGACGCTCTGACGCCGCTCCGCACCAGAGGCCGCGCCGTCCCCTCAGGGGCGGCGCGGCCTCCGGCGTCTGGTGACGGATGCTGCGGCGAAGGGCGAACCCCGTGCCGCAGCATCCGTCACCCGACGGCTATCCGGCGAAGTGCGCCAGCATCCTCGCGACGACGTCGGCACGAGCGGCATCCGACTCGAGCTGCTCGAGGCCGAAGCCGAAGAGCAGGGTGTCGGGCGTCGCCGTGACCGAGACGACGTCTCCGAGGCCGTCCGCGATCTCGAAGTCGCTCGCGTTCGCGGGGCTCCCGTCGGGCGCGCCGAGCACCGACCAGGCACCGAAGCCCGCTTCGAAGCCCTCGGCCTGCGTCGGCGCTCCCGCGACGACGAGCCTGGTGTCGTCGACGATGAGGCCCGCGCCGCCGGTGGACGGGTCGGTGACGTAGCTCACGACCACCTCGATGTTCTTGCCCGCGTACGCGCTGAGATCGAACGCCACGGGAATCCAGCCGCCGGACGCGCCGGTGAAGGAGTTCCATTGGCCCGTCGTGCCCGTGGGCAGGCAGGGGTCGCCGAGCGTGAGGTAGTGCTCGAGCTGCGCGTGCTCGCCCATGTAGAAGCCTGCCTCGCACTCCGTCGGTACGGCGGTGGAGGTGTTGCCGTTGAGGTCGGGGAGAGTGGTCCAGTCATCCGATCCCGCGGGGCGCACCTCGACGATCACGTTGTCGTAGCCCTCTTCGAGGTCGTAGGCGATCTGCGCCTCGAAGGTCGGGGCGTCGGCGGCGGTCACGCCGGTCAGGTCGAAGGTACGGCCCAATCGCTGGTAGCCGTCGTCGACGTGGGCGGCTGCGGCCGCCAGGGCCCCCTCCACGGCGACGAGCCTGCCCGTGACGTCGGTGTAGTCCGCCGCCGCCCAGCTCTCGAACTGCGGGAAGTCGGCGACCGGCAGCCGTTCGCTGGTCGGCGTGAAAGCACCGACCTCGTCGATCGGATTGTCGACCGTGGCCGGTCCGCCGAAGAGAGCCTGGAAACCGTCGAGCGGCTCAGCGGTACCCGTCACGCCCTCGGCTGCCAGTGGAGCCCGATCGTACGCACCCATCCAGTACTGGGTGAAGTCGTCGGCCAGCAGCAGGCAGTCCGCGAACGGATCGACAGTGACCACGCAGTCCTGATCGGGGTGGCCGTCCAGACCGTAGTAGATGCCGCCGAACATGCTCGCGCCGATGCCGTAGTAGGCCGTGGTCTCACCGGTGTAGGCGACCTTGCCGCCCTCGTTGAGATAGTCCCTCATGGCGATCGTCAGGTACTGCTGGCGTTCGGCGACCGCGAGGTCGGGAATCTGCGCAGACCCGTACTGCGTGAGCTCATCTTCGGGATCCTGGGTCAGCCTGTTGTCGCCGAGGTACCAGAGCACCGCGTCGTAGTGACCCAGCACGCCGAGGTCGTGGGGAACGCCCTGCGCGTCGACATCCCACACGTCGGGAGTGGCGCCGTTGGCGACGAGGGCGTCGACGTACTCGCCGACGTACTTCGGCGCACTCGTGCCCGCCGGATAGGTCGGGTTCACGCCGGTGTAGTCCTCGTTCGCGACGATCAGCACGGAGTTTCCGGTGTCCTGCGCGACCGTGTACGTGAAGTGCTCGCTCTCGCGCGGGCCTGCCCCCTGCTGGCCCTTCGGGATGTCCTTGCCCGTTGCGGTGCCGGTGAACCACACCTCGACGCTGTCGCCCGGCTTCGCACCCGTCACCACGCCGCGGTACTCGGCGTAGTAGTCCACGTTCTCGGAACCGTAGCGCTCGCCGCCGGCCCACTCGGTGACGTCCACCTTCTGGGGCCGTCCGCCGTTGATCGTGTAGGTCATCTTCTTGGCCTTCAGCGCCTTCTTCGCCCAGACCGCCACGGTCTGCGGGTCGCCGTACGACACCGTGAACGAGTCGACACGGAAGTCCTCCGCGTCGCGACCCACGACGGAGACGGGGTCGTCAGGGTCGATCGCCGATTCGGCCACGGCCAGCGCGAAGGGGATGTTCTTCTCGAACTCGGCCTGGATGAGAGCCTCGTCGTCGGGGAAGTCGAAGCCCAGGAACTGGCAGTCGTCCTCGGTCCATTCGTCGTCGGGGACGGAGTTCACGGCCGCCTCGCACGTCGACATCTCCGGAGTGAAGCCCAGCGTCCCGTGCGCCTCCTGCATGTGCGAGTCGAGGTCGCCGTTCGTCGTGTAGAGCTCCGCCGAGATGTCGGGGTCGTAGCCGGGAACCGCGGGATTCTCGTCGTCGCCCACCATGGCCTCGTAGATCACGTCATCCGGCGAGGGCGTCGCCACCTGCCAGCCGATGCCGTGCAACAGGAGTTCGGCGGCGGAGTGGTAGTTGATCATGAACTGCGGCGTGATGTCGGCGAACAGTCCGTCGAGCGCCTGCGTCTCGGGCTCGGAAGCCGGCGACGGCCCGCGGTAGGTGTCGCTCGCCGGGTTCGGCGAGGAGCCCTCGTTGTCGTAGCCCCACCGCGTCGCCGAGTTGCGGTTCAGATCGACACCGTCGCCGACTGTGATCTCGCCGTTGCCATCGTTGTCGCGGAGGTTCTTGCGCCACAGCCGCTGGCCGTCCTGGAACGTGAAGTCGTACCCATCCGGGTTCGCCACGGGGACGAACCACACCTCGGTGTCGTCCACCAGATCGGTGATGCGGTCGTCGGTGCCGTACTGGCTCAGGTAGAGGTCGAGCAGCCGGCGCACCATCTCGGGCGTGATCCACTCGCGGGCGTGCTGGGCGCCGACGTACACCGTGGCCGGCTTCTTGCCATCCTGGGTCTTCGCCACGTTCTTGGTCACGCGCACGGCGCCGATCTCCTGGCCCTGAGCGGTCTCGCCGATGACACGGAACTCGGCGATCTTGGGGTGCGCGGCAGCCTGCGCCATGAGCTCGTCGAGGATGCCTCCGTCGCCGCTGTACATCCGGAACACGCCGTCGGTCTGCTGGAGAGACCGACGCTGACGCGACGGGTCGGCCTGTACCTGCAGATCGGTGCCCCCGGCGGCGAGGCCATCGACCTGGCCGCCGCTCAGGATGACCTGCACGTCGACGAGCCCGGATCCGTCCGCACTGGGCGTCATGACGAGCTCGCTGCGGTCGACGCCGAGCTCGACGATGGCGGCGAGGCCATCGGCATCGACGGTGCCCGAATACACCGCGAGTCGGTCGTCGCCGCTCGGCGTCGGTGGACTCGCGTAGCTCGGAACAGCAACCAGCCCGGTCAGAACGAGAGCCGACACAGTGGCGACAGCAGCCTTACGGAACATCTCTACTCCCTTGTAGCTGACGTATCCGACCGAGGAGATCCCCGGGGAGGTCGGCGCGATTTCCCCTCACGGCGCCGAACGGTCCCCATCCTGGACCCACCTTCGAGGGCGGTCAACAGGGTTCGTCGCGCGGGCCTCGACCTATTCGTCGGCGGTCTCGCGGATGCCGCGCATCACCAGGCGCGGGTCAGGCGTGCCGATGACCTTGTCGTCGCGTCCGTCGTAGTCGAACTGGCGGAGGAAGAAGCGCATCGCGTTCAGGCGGGCGCGCTTCTTGTCGTTGGAGCGCACGATGATCCAGGGGCCGTGCTTCTTGTCGGTGCGACGGAACATCTCCTCCTTCGCGCGGGTGTAGTCCTCCCAGCGGTCCAGCGATGCCAGGTCCATCGGCGACAGCTTCCAGCGCCTCACCGGGTCGAGTTGGCGGATCGCGAACCGGGTGCGCTGCTCGGTGCGCGACACCGAGAACCAGAACTTGGTGACGTGGATGCCGGAGTCCACCAGCATCCGTTCGAATTGAGGCGCCTGCGTCATGAACTGCTGGTACTCCTCGTCGGTGCAGAAGCCCATCACACGTTCCACCCCCGCCCGGTTGTACCAGGAGCGGTCGAACATCACGATCTCACCCGCCGTCGGCAGGTGTTCGATGTAGCGCTGGAAGTACCACTGCCCGAGCTCCCGCTCGGTCGGCTTGCTGAGCGCGACGACCCGCGCGGTGCGGGGGTTCAGGTGCTCGGTGAATCGCTTGATGGTGCCGCCCTTGCCCGCGGCATCCCGTCCTTCGAACAGGATGATCGCCCGCCGGCCGTTGTCTTCCAGCCAGTACTGGAACTTGAGCAGCTCGATCTGCAGCCGGTACTTCTCGAACTCGTACGCGTCGCGGTCCATCAGGTCGCCGTACGGGTAGCCCTCCTGCCAGGTGTAGACCGGGTTCCCGTGCGGGTCGATCAGATCCGGATCCGCGGTGTGCCCGTCGCGCACCGAGTAGCCCTCCTGACGCAGATGCTCGATGTACTCCCGCAGACCTTCGACCGGCACGCCATCCATCACCGTCAGCTCCCTTCATGACGGCACACCCGCACCGTCATGCACCGCATTATCCCGGGCGCCGGTGACCAACCGATACGCCGCCGGGCAACGCGCGGCGGCGAGTCGCCACCACGGTCACGCCGTGTCGGCGTCCTTCGCTCGTGCGCCGAGGGTCGTCCAGCCGATCGTGCCGGCGCCGACCGTGACGCCGGCGAGGACGAGCAGTGCGGCCGGGAGCGTCCACGCGGTGGCCACGGCACCGACGAGGAGAGGACCGCCGGCGTCGCCGAGCTCGCGACCGAGCTCCGCGTTGCCCATCGTCCGCCCCATCCGCTCCTCCGGCGTGGCCGCGGCGAGGTGGGCGAAGGCGAGCGGCGTGACGGTTCCCACCATCAGGCCGTATGCGACGGCGGCCGCGAACAGCGTCACGATCGAGGGGGCGAGCGCGAGGGGCACCGTCGCCGCGGCCGCGATCGCGAGGCCGGCCGTCGCGCCGAAGCGGGTGGTGAGGCGTCCGGTGTCCCGCAGTCGTCCGATGACGGGCTGGGCGACGGTCGAGACGAGGGCCAGTACGGCCACCGCGGCCGCTCCGGTCAGGGGGTGCAGACCGAGCCGCGTCGCGAGCAGCGGCAGGAATCCGACCGCCACACCCAGAACGGCCGTGCTGGTGGCAAGCAGGAGGGTGGGCACGAGGAAGCTGCGCTCGGTGGTCTGCCGGACGAGATCGAGGATCGTGTAGCGGGGCCGCGGCATGACGGGGAGCGCGGGCATGGCGAGCAATACCCAGACCGCGGCGCCGGCGGCCAGGGCGCCGAGCGCGATGTAGAGCGCCTGGATGCCGAGCGCGTAGACCAGAGCGACGCCGATGAGCGGCCCCAGCACGTAGCCGAGGCTCTTCCACGCACCGTACCGGCCGAAGTATTTGCCGAGCCGCTCCTTCCCCGCCAGCCGCGCGACGGCGGCCGAGGACGCCGGGGAGAAGGCGGCTGCGGCGGCGCCCTGCCCCAGCCGGGCCACGGCGAGGACGAGCGGGGCCGGGCTGATGAGCGCGAGCAGCGACGCCGCGACGAACCCCAGGAGGCCGCCGACGATGACCGGCTTCGCACCGATCCTGTCGCTCAGAGCGCCGAAGATCGGCTTGAGGAACACCTCGGCGACGTCGTACAGGGCCAGCACCGCTCCGAGCCCGAGGAGGGAGAGGCCGATGTCTTCGGACTCGGCCCCCAGGACGCTGGCCACGCCATGGGCACCGAACGCGGTCGTGAACCCGGCGAGATACAGCGGCGCCAGCGCTCCTCGCCGAAGGTGCAGATCCGTCACGCGTGCAAATGTAACATGCGTTACATGGTTGACGATCGGCGATGGGAACTGGCTCGGCGAGCTGCAGCCTGCTACTTTCGCCGCATCCGAGCCGCCCGGCGGGTGGAAGGAGACGGTGATGGTCGATCCTGTGGCCGACGTGATCGGCGACTACGCGGGCTTCGTCGCCCGGCAGGGAGCCCGCCTGCGCGAGCGGGGCATCGACATTTCGGCGTATGAGCTGGGCCACCTCGCGGTGCGGGTCCCGGAGTGGGAGCTCTACGTCCACCAGCGCACACTCCTCGAACGCCATGCGGTGGCCAGTTTCGAGAACGTGTGGAACGGGCGGCCGATCTCGCTGATCCTGCTCGCCGAACCGCTGAGAGTCGGTGGGGGGAAGGAGATTCCGCTGATCGAGCTCATCCCTCCGGTGCACCAGCGCGTGTACAAGATGGGGATGGAGCACTTCGGCGTGGTCATCGGCGACGACGTCGACGCCTTCTCTCGGCAGCATCGAGCAGTGCTGACGGGGCAGCAGTTCCAGAACGAGTGGAACGAGCCGTACTACATCCTCTTCGAGGACTTCACCCACGTGAAGTTCCACCGCCGGTCGCTGCGTGCGGTCGTGGAGCTGCAGGGCGGCGCATTCGACGGCATCAATCATGTGGAGGGGTGGATCCCGCAACGTCTGGTCACGGCAACGGGACCCGACCCCTTGCCTCGCTGATCACCCGTGCTCGCTCAGGGCGCGAGGGTCGCCCCGAGCCAGTCGCGGGCAGTGGCGAAGAGCCGGCGCGCCATCGGGTGGCCGGGCGCCCACGCCTCGAATCCGTGCGGCGCACCGTCGACCACCTCGAGCGTGACGTCCGTGCCCGCCGCCCGGAGCCGGTTCGCGTAGTCGACGTCTTCGTCATGGAACAGCTCGATGTCGGAGGTGTACATCCACGTCGGCGGCATGCCCCGCAGGTCCTCGCGGCGTGCCGGCGCCGCGTAGGGCGGCAGTGACTCGGCACCGACGGCCGAACCGAGATACGACGACCAGCCGACGCGGTTCGAGCGGTTGCTCCAGATGAAGTGATCGGTAGCGTCATGGCCGCGGTCCGCGGCGGTGCGGTCATCGAGCATCGGGCAGAACAGCCACTGCGCCGTGACCGGGTCGCCCGCGTCGATCGCGCGCTGGACCAGGCTGGCGGCGAGCCCGCCACCCGCACTCTGCCCGCCGATCGCGAGGCGCTCGCCGTCGAGGCCGAGTGCCTCCGCGTCGGCGCGCAGCCATTGCCACCCGGTGAAGCAGTCGTCGATCGCGGCGGGGAACGGATGCTTCGGCGCGAGGCGGTAGTCGACCGAGACGATCGTCGCGCCGGTGTCGCGTGCGGTCTCACCACAGTGCACGTCGTCCATCGCGGCCGATCCCAGCACGAGCCCGCCGCCGTGGATCCACAGCAGGCCCGCTCCGGAAGGCTGTGCAGGGGTGTAGACCCGCAGCTTGACGCCGTCATGGCGGAGCGTGCGGCGTTCGACCCCTTCGACGCGCTTGCCGGGGATGAGGGACGACGCGGTGGCGGCGAGCCAGCGCGTCGCGCCGTTCTCGATGTTCACCGCGGGTGCCTTCTCCGTCGCGGCGCGCAGTGCCGGGTTCACTGCCGAGATGTCCATGCAAGCTCCGTCCTCGCCGGTCATCGTCGACCGCCGCTCCATCGTAGAGCCGCACCGGACAGGCTTGTCCGGCGGCTAGTCGACCCACACCGCCGCGAGGTCGTTCATCACGGTCGGAAGGTGCAGCCCGTCGTGATTGCACGAGATGGCGATCGTGGTGTGCCGGTCGGGACTTACAGCGAAGCTCGTTTCGTCGCCGGCCCCGGCTCCGTCGTGGCCCAAGGTGCCGTCGTCGGCGACCAGCAGGCCGGGACCATAGGTCCACCCCTCGTCAACGGGTGCGCCATCAGCCAGAGCGTCGTCGAGCGTCTCCGCGCTCACGAGCGACGGCGCCCGAAGCTGGTCGCCCCAGCGTGCGAGTTCCGAAGCTGTCATCGTGACGAATCCCGGTCCGACGACCTCCCACGCGAACGGCTCAGCGATCATGAAGTCGTCCACGACGGCTTCATAGCCGACCGGGTCGGAAGGCATCGGCGGCCCGATCCTCGCCTCCAGGTCCAGCGGTCCGAACACCTCGGCCTGCATCCAGTCCGCGAACTCGACCCCGGTGACCTCGGTGACGATGTCTGCGAGCAGCGTGTAGTTCGTGTTCGAGTAGGAGAAGGCGCCGGGCGTGCCCGATTGAGCGATCGGGCTCGTGCGCACGAACTCGAGGATGTCGTCGTTGTTCAAAGGGGGTGCCCCGAAGTTGCTCGACGGCAACCTGAGGAATTCTGCGATCCCCGTGGTGTGGTGCATGAGGTCGTTGATAGTCAGATCCTCGACCCACGCCGGCATCCCGTCCAGGTGATCCGCGGGCGAATCATCCAACGACAACAGGCCCTGCTCGGCAAGCATGAGCACGGCCACGGCAGTGAACTGCTTCCCGACCGAGGCGATGTGGATGGCTGTCGAGGTCTTCAACTGCTCGCCGGTCTCGAGGTTTGCCACCCCCCGCGCCTCCGCCCACACGACGTCCCCGTCGATGGAGACAGCGGCGGAACACCCCGGCGTATCGTCGGGAACCACCGCTTCGAAGACCTCCGTGCTCGCCGCCCGCTTCTCAGCTGTCGGGTCTTGCGCGCATCCCGACAGGACGAGCGCCGAGGCGACCGCGACGATGAGCCACGATCTTCCCAACCACCCCCGGAACATGGCACCATCGTGGCCCCGGCGGAGCGGGCTGTCTACGCACCGCCGGCACCCGCCGATCGAGACGCGCAGCACGCGCACCCCTCTGCCTTTCGCAAGCACTCCCGGGGCTCCACGTCGCCGGTGGCGAGCGCGGCGCCGGCGGTTGAGAATGACCCACATGACCTCGAAGCCGTTGCCAGAGTGGTCGTCCGAGGAGTTGCGCGTCCTTTCGGACGCGATCGAGATCGAGGTCTCGGCGTCGCGCGGCGATGGCGGCTTCGGCGGCTGGACGACGATCTGGGTCGTGGTCGCCGGGGCCGAGGTCTTCGTTCGCACGTGGCATCGGCGCGAGACCGGCTGGTACGGCGGGGCCGTGCGGTCGGGGGCGGCGCGGGTGCGTGTCGGCGACACCACCGTCGACGTGACCGTCGAAGCGATCGGTGACACGGATGCTGCGACCGTCGATGCCGCGTACCGCAGCAAGTACGGCGATCTCGCAGCCCGGAGCATGGTGACCGCCGAGGCCGCGGCATCCACCCTTCGTCTCATCCCGCGCCGCTGAGTGCGGGCCAGGCCCTCGGGTCATCCGTGCAACGTCTGGAACTCTCTGATCAGCTCGATGACGGGATCGCCGAGTTCGACCTGGGTGAGAAGGATCCCGATCGTGCCGTCGGGGTCGACGTAGAAGTTGGTTCCTTGTCCGCCGGACCAGGTGAACCGCCCGGCGTGCGGGCCGGTCGCCTCGATGCCGACCCCGAACCCCCATCCCATCTCGTCCCAGAAGGTGGGGGAGAAGAAGCTGTCCGGGGCTTTGGCGGCGGGCGGGGTCTGGTCGCGGATCATGGCGGCGGCGAGGTCGGCGGGCAGCATGCGCTCGCCCCGGGCGTCGCCGGTCTGCGCGATTCCGCCGTGCACGAGCATCCGCAGGAATGCCAGGTAGTCGTCGGCGGTCGAGACCAGTTCGGCGTGACTGACGTCGAAGGGCGGGGCGCCGGCATAGAACCCGCCTCCGGCCGGTTCGGTCTCGGTCAGTCCGTCATCGGTGTGCCGGTATGCGGCGGGCAATCGATGAGCCTGGTCGAGCGGAACCCAGAACGCCGTGTCCACCATTCCGAGCGGACCGGTCAGGTCGTCGCGGAGATGGTCGCCGGTCGGGCGACCGGTGACGCGGGAGATGAGGATGCCCAGGATGGCGAACGAGTGGTGATAGCGCCATCCCTGTCCCGGTTGGAAGGCGAGCGGCAGTTCGGCCAGCCGCGCCAGCCACTCGTCGGCGCCGATCGCGACAGGATCGGCGCCCGCCTCGGTGCCGTTCTCGGCCATCGCCTGCTGCAGCGGCGAGGACACGGGGATCATCCCGTATCCGCTCGTGTTGGTCAGAAGATCGCGCACGGTGATCGGCCGCGACGCGGGCACCGTGTCGGAGAGCATCGCGTCCGGCGAGACCAGCACGCGGCGTTCGGCGAGTTCAGGCAGCCAGGGTTCGACGCTGTCGTCGAGGTCCAGGCGGCCGGACGCGACAAGACGCAGTGCCGAGACGCTGGTGATCGCCTTCGTCATGGACTGTATCCGCATGATCGCGTCCGAGCGCATCTCCGCTCCGCCGACCGCGGCGCGACCGACCGCGACGGCTTCGAGTGGGTCGTCGCCGACGGCGAGCACGGCGACGGCGCCGAGGACGGTGCCCCACTTGATGTGTGTGCCCAGCAGATCCACCAACGGCGTGGTCATACCGGGAGTCTCCCACCGGCGGTGGCGCCTGACCATGACCGCGCGCCCGTCGACGGTGGTCGCCGGTGAGCGTACTCTGGCGCTCATCATGTGGGAGGCACCGTGACGAGGCGGCATGCTCAGCAGCAGATCACCCCGGACGAGCAGATCGCGCGATACGCGTACGTCCTCGGGAACGTGCCGGCGAGTGTCGCTGACAAGGCGTACGCCGCCGCGTATTTCCGGCTCTCCGCCGTGGAACGCGAGGAGATCCTCGGCCAGCTGAGTGCGGAGGTGCCGGGCGCGCCGAGGGTGGCAGCATCCGTCGATCCCGGCGCGTTCGCCACGCTCATGCGCGATCTGCTGGCACGCGATGCGCTGGTGCGCATCCGCGATGGCGTCGTCGTGGCCGCTGCGTTCGTCGCGAGCCCTCCCATCGCCGCGTACTTCACGACCGGGGCGGGGTCGGTGACGATGGAGCAGCAGCCGCCGTGGATCCACCAGTTGGCCGGGCACGAGACGGCCCCCGTCGACGGCGGGAGGACCCACCACCGCCCCGGTGTGCCAGGCTTCCTGCGCTTGGGCCACGACAACTCGGGTGACTCGCGTGAGTGGTGAATCCGCGACGCGATGACACAATCCGGCGAGCTGCGTCGTCGGAGTGTGTGTGAGACGACTACACGCCGCGGCCGCCGCGCTGTCCGCACTCCTCGCCTGCTTCGTCGGGGTGTGGGCGTACTTCTTTCCCCAGTCCTTCTACGACTCCTTCCCGGGGGTTCTTGGATCGTGGGTCTCCGTCGACGGCCCGTTCAACGAGCACCTCGTCCGCGACGTCGGAGCGATGTATCTCGCCCTCGCGGGAGCCAGCATCGGGAGCCTCATCTGGCGTAGCGAACTCGCTTTTCGGATCCTCGGGATCGCGTGGACGATCTTCGGCGTCCTGCACTTCGCCTACCACGCGCTTCACCTGAGCCACATGCCGATGCTCGACGCGGTCGGCGAGATGATCGCCCTCGGCGTCAGTCTGCTGCTCGGCATCGTGCTGCTGATTCCCACACGCGACCCCGGCCGCCCACGCGAGCTCTGACACCCGGGCGACCTGTCGGCGCGTCGACCGCCGGAGTACCCTCTGGCGCAAGGAGGGCGTCAACGCAGCCGGTCCTCTCGGGAAACTGCGCGTGACCGTGCGCGGACACCTTCCGTCCGCATGTCCGCTCACCCGAAGGGCACCACCATGTTCAGGAAGCTCACTCCCCTCGCCGCCGCGCTCCTCGCCGGAGGACTCGTCATCGCCGCGGCCGCCCCGGCGAATGCCGCCGTCCTCGAGCGCTACAGTCTCGACTTCTCGGACAGCGGCGTCGCAGACGACTTCTGCGGCGTCGGGCTGCAGCCCACGTTCACCTACGACCAGACCGGGTCCGGCTTCGTCATGAATCGGGGCAAGGACGGGCTGTTCTGGTTCCACGAGAAGCTCACCGTCGTGCGCACGTTCACCTACAACGGGATGACCGTCACCGACATCCAGCCCAACACCCTCGGCAAGGACCACAAGGTCGTCGACAACGGCGACGGGACGCTCACCGTCACCCAGCTCCTCACCGGCGGCGAGCGGACCATCGGCAGCGACGGCAAGCTCCTCGCAAAGAACTCCGGGCAGATCCGCGTGCGCCTGACCATCGACACCGCGACCGACGAGGTGATCGACTCGGAGCAGATCTTCGGTTCGACGGGCACGAACGACGACTTCTGCGAGGCCGTCCTGGCCTACTGGGGCGTCTGAGGTGTGACCTCGCGGGCCGTGTCGGCGGTCGGCTTCTGCGCACGGCTCAACAGGATGAAGGGGACGGCCACCGCGGAGATCACGCCGCTCCAGACCAGCGAGGCGCCGTAGCCGCCGACGTCCGCCACCCGTCCCAGCACCGGCTGGACGGCGACGCCGCCGGCGGAGCCCATGAGCGAATCGAATGAGAGGACGGTGGCGCGCTGCTTGGACGGGATCATGTCGTTGAGGTAGGCGCGATGCACGGGGTCGTCGATCGCCGACGCGATGCCCCAGAGCGCGACGAGCACGACGGCGACCCAGAAGTTGCGCACGAGTCCGATGCCGACCAGCACCAGCGCGCTGGTGATCGTCGCGAGCAGGATCGTCGAGGTGCGCCGGCGGAAGAGCCTGCGCACCCAGGGGGCGAGGGTGCCGCCCAGGATGGCGGTGCCCGACACCAGCGCCGCCGCGAGCCCGGCGACGGTGTACGCCTCCTCATCGCCCCACAATTCCAGGAGGTAGGGCTGCAGTGCGTAGAACACATAGATGCCGACGCCTGCGGTGAACGGGCTCGCGAGCATCAGCCAGCGCACGGGTGGATCACCGAGGCCGTAGCGGATCGAGGCGCGCAGGACGGTGCGGGTCGCGCGCAACGGGCTCTCGCTCCGATCCGGGGTGAAGCCCAGGTCACGCATCAGCAGCGCGGCGACGACGAACATCACCAACAGGATGGCGCCGCGGAGCAGGAAGGGAACGCCGAGGTTCGTCACCTGGGCGATGACACCGCCCAGCACCGATCCCGACAGCATCGCGACGCCGCCCACGATCTGCGCCCGACCGAACACGGTCTCGAGGCTGCCCGTGTAGCTGGTCGCCTTCAACGCGTCGACGAGCCACGCATCCACAGCTCCCGAGAAGAACGTGAAGCCGAGACCGAGCAGCACCGACACGAGCGCCCACGCCCAGAATGGCGATTGCCAGACCCACAGCATCCAATACAGGATCGTCGTCACCGCCAGCGTGACCGTTCCGAGCAGGTACGAGGCTCGACGCCCGACCGTGTCGGCCACGACGCCCGTGGGGATCTCGAAGATGAGCATCCCGGCACTGAAGAAGGCATTCGCCGCGAATGCCTCGAGGTTGGAGAGTCCGGCGTCGAGCAGGAACAGTGTGTTGACGCCCCAGATGAGCGACGCGGCGAGGGTGTTGCCGAGCATCAGCGTGTAGTACGTGCCTTGCACCCTGCGCGGACTGGGCAGGGCGACTGCGGCTCGGGGCCTGGAGATCGCGGCACCGCCTCTTTCCACCGGAATCGGACGACACCGCGACCGTACCCCTGACGCGCGCCTCCGGCTACCCGCTTTGGGCGCAGGGAGCCGAGCGTGCTATAGTTGCGAGTTCCCTTCGGGGAACCTCGCGTTCACCTCTCTGCCTCATCGTAGAGACGCGGATCTGAACGTCTCATCCTTCCCGCGGCTTCTGCACGCCGCCGTCGCGAAGCTTCAACGCTTCGCGCCAACGAACGAAAATCCTCACCATGCACTCCCACCTCCAGGCGCTCGCCTGGCGACAGGCCGACGACGACGTCTATGTCGCGACGCGCTCAGACGAATACGCTGGCTTCATCGACACGACGCCGCGCGGATTCCGCGCACACGGACCCCGAGGTGAAGACCTCGGACTCCATGTGACTCGGGATCACGCACGTGCGGCGGTCGCAGCATCTGTTCCCTCTCCGTTGTCGACACCGGCACCGGTCCACATCCGTCCGCACCGCATTCGTCGGCGCGGCACCCCCGGTCGCTCCGGCGGCCCGAAGAATAGGAAAGACACGATGGCCACTGGCACCGTGAAATGGTTCAACTCCGAGAAGGGCTACGGCTTCATCGCACCCGATGACGGCTCGGCCGATCTCTTCGCACACTTCAGCGCGATCGCAGGCAGCGGTTTCAAGGAGCTCCGCGAAGACCAGAAGGTGGAGTTCGACGCCGAGCCTGGCCCCAAGGGCATGCAGGCTGCGAACATCCGTCCGCTCTGACGCTCCCGCGTTCACAGGCGCCCGCCCCGGCTTCGGCCTGGGCGGGCGCTGTTGTTCACCTGGGCATCGCCCACGAATCAGAAGGTATTCCCATCGGCTCATGTGGACCCGCGTAGCCTGAGGTCAGCGATGGGCAACCGCCTCTGGCTTCAACGGCCCAAACGGTCCCCATCGGAACTGGTGCATCATCTCCTCCACCGCTCTCGAGTCCCGGCTCGGTCCAGTCCGTCAGACGTACGCAGGCACCGCCGAGTTCCCACCGATGGCCCGTGCCTACACCGAGGTGTCGCAGGTCGTGCGCGAGACCGGTCTCCTCCGCCGTGCCGAATGGTTCTACGCTCTCGTCGGCGTCGGCCTGCTCCTGGGCTTCGGCGGCGTCATCACGGGCTTCATCCTGCTCGGCGACACCTGGTATCAGCTCCTGATGGCCGGCGCCCTCGGCATCCTGTTCACGCAGGTCGCGTTCCTCGCCCACGAGGCGGCGCACAAGCAGATCCTCGCCTCGGGCCCCGCGAACGACCGGCTCGCCCGCTTCCTCGCCGCCGGCATCGTGGGCATCAGCATCTCCTGGTGGAACAACAAGCACAACCGCCACCACGCGAACCCCAACCGGGTGGGCAAAGACCCCGACATCGAGATCGACACGATCTCATTTCTCGAGACGGATGCTGCGTCCGCCGGTCGCTGGCGCGCTCTGGTGACGCGCAAGCAGGGGTGGCTGTTCTTCCCGCTGCTCACGCTCGAAGGCATCAACCTGCACGCGCACGCGTTCCGGCACCTGTTCTCGCGCGATGGCGCCAAGGACCGCTGGATCGAGCTCACGCTCATCATCGCGCGCTTCGCGGTGATCTGGACGCCGGTGTTCCTCTTCCTTCCGCTGGGGATGGCGTTCGCGTTCCTCGGCGTGCAGCTGGCCGTCTTCGGCGTCTACATGGGCGCCTCGTTCGCGCCGAACCACAAGGGCATGGCGATCATCGCCAAGGACGCGAAGCTCGACTTCTTCACCAAGCAGGTGCGCACCTCGCGCAACATCAGCGGCGGCTGGTGGGCGACGATGCTCATGGGAGGTCTCAACTACCAGATCGAGCACCACCTGTTCCCGAACATGCCTCGCCCGCACCTGGCCCGCGCCCGCGAGATCGTGATGGATCAGTGCCGCCATCTCGGCGTGCCGTACACCGAGACGACGCTGTGGCGTTCGTACGGCATCGTCATCGCGTACCTCAACCGCGTCGGCCTCGCCGCGCGCGACCCGTTCGACTGCCCGATGGTCGGGGCCTACCGCCGAGCCTGACGCAAGCGCTCCGCCTCGCGCAGCAGGTGCTGCTGCTCGAGGGCGCTGGTCGCGCGGCGCGCGGCCTCCGCGTATTCGCCGACGGAGGCATCCGTCTCGCCGGCCCGTTCGTGGAGGTATGCGAGCGCGGCGTGGTACCGCGGCACATCCTCGCCCACGGGGTGGAGGGCGGCGAGGCCCGCTTGCGGCCCGTCCGCCTCGCCGACCGCGACCGCCCGGTTCAGGCGGATGACGGGCGAATCCCCGAACGCCAGCAGCTCGTCGTACCACTCCACGATCTGCACCCAGTCGGTCTGGTCGGCCGTCGGCGCATCGGCGTGCAGCGCCGCGATCGCGGCCTGCGCCTGGTACTGACCCAGCCGGTCGCAGGCGAGGGCCGACTGCAGGATGGCGACTCCCTCCGTGATCGCATCCACGTCCCAGAGGGTGCGATCCTGCTCGGCGAGCGGGATGAGCCGCCCGCCCCGCACACGCGCCGGCTGCCGCGCATGGTGCAGCAGCATGAGTGCGAGAAGACCGTCCACCTCGGGCTCGTCCGTCAGCACGACGAGCTGCCGGGTCACGCGGATCGCCTCGGCGGCGATGTCGATCTCGCCCGAGTAGCCCTCGTTGAAGAGCAGGTAGAGCACACGCATCACGCGGGACAGATCACCCGGCTGATCCAGCGGGATGCCGACGAGCCGCTGTTTCGCCCGGCTGATCCGCTGCGCCATCGTCGCCTCCGGCACGAGGAAGGCATCAGCGATCTGCCGGGTCGTCAGGCCCGCGACGGCCCGAAGCGTGAGTGCGATCGCCGACGTCGGGGTGAGGACCGGATGGGTGCAGAGGAAGTAGAGCCCGAGCGTGTCGTCGTGATGCGCGACGGGGCCGGGCTCGGGCTCCTGCGCGAGCCGTTCCTCGCGCGCGGTGCGCGCGGTATCGCTGCGCACCTGATCCAGGAACGCCCGCCACGCGACCGTGACGAGCCATGCACGGATGTCGCGGACTCCGTCTTGGCTCGGTCGCTCGAGTGCGCGCACCAGAGCCGTCTGCACGGCGTCCTCGGCCGACGCGAAGTCCGCGCCGCGCCGGACGAGGATGCCGACGACCTCGGGGATCGCGCGGCGCAGGGCCGCAGCGGGGCGCACGCGCCCCGAGGCTCCGGATGACGCGCCAGCGGCATCTGGAGGGGGCGTGGGGACCGTCTCGGTCATCCGACGTCGGCGGGCGGCGCGCTCATCACCTCACGAAGCTCGAGCCATTCGCCGAGAGGCGTGCCGCCGGCCCACGGCGCCGCCGACAGCTCGGAGGCGAGGTCGAGCGCGCGCTGGTACGAGTCGACGTCGATCATCATCCAGCCGGCGATGAGGTCCTTGGTCTCGGGGAACGGGCCGTCGACGACGGGCGGGCGGCCCTCCCCGTCGAAGCGGACCCAGGCTCCCTCGAAGGCGAGGCCCTCGGACGAGACCAGCTCGCCCGAGGCGATGAGGCGCTCTTCCATGTCCTGCATGTACTTGACGTGCGCGGCCCACTCGTCCGGCGTGAGCTGATCCATCGGGACCGAGTTCACCGAGGGGCGTCCGCCCCGGTAGTGCTTGAGCATCAGATACTTGGCCATGACAGCCTCCCGTTCCGGTGCGGCCCATTCTGGCCGCTTCAGATAGGAGACGGAACCGAATGCGCGATCTCTACATCGCTCGCGAAGTTTCTCGCGGGCCGTCGCAGCGGGATGCGCAGATCGGGCGATTCACCGACACGGAGCGCCCTAGAATCCAGGGATGACCGCGCCGATCACCCTTGCGCGAGTATCGGCCGCGCGGCGCGGGGTCTCGATGCTCTTCATCGCGAACGCGTTGGTGTTCGCGACGATCGTGACCCGCTACCCGGAGCTGAAGGATCGATTCGGCCTCGGCGAGTTGGCGTTCGGGCTGATGGTCGCGTGCGGGCCCGTGGGGTCCGTCGTCGGGAGCCTCCTCGCGGGGAGGTTGGTGAATCGCCTCGGCGCGGTCCCCGTCGCCGTGACGTCATCGGCGATCCTCGGCGTCCTGCTGGTGGGGGCGGGCTTCGCCGGCACGCCGGTCGTCCTCGCAGTGGTGCTGTTCGCGATCGGGTTCGGGGACGCGACGGGCGATGTCGGAAACAACGCACACGGGCTCGCCATCCAGCGACTGATGGGCCGGTCGATCATCAACGGCCTCCACGGGGCGTGGAGCGCCGGGGCGATCGCGGGTGCCCTGCTCGGCGCGCTCGCCCTTCAGCTCGCGATCCCGATCTACGTCCACCTGCCGGTCATGGGTGCCGCCATCATCGCGGGAAGCCTCGGCGCGCTCCCGCTCGTGCGGCTGCGCACCGAGCCCGCCCCGCGATCGGAGCAGCCGCACTCCCATCGGCGTGGTCGGCTCAGCGCGATGCTCATCGCCGCGTGCGCCATCGCTGCCATCGGCGCTTTCCTCGAAGACCTCGGATCCACGTGGGGCGGGGTCTATGTGGTCGCGGAGACCGGTGCCGGCGTCGCCGAGGCAGCGATCCCGTTCGCCGCGCTGATGGGCGCGCTCACGCTGGGCAGGTTCGCGTCCGACGCGCTCGTCGACCGGATCGGCGCCGTGGGCACGGTCCGAGTCGGCGCGGTGGCGGCCTTCGTCGGACTCGTCACCGCGGTGTTCGCTCCCGAGACCTGGGTCGTCGCCGTCGGCCTCGGCCTGCTCGGGCTCGGAATCGCACCGATGATTCCGCTGGCGATGGACGCCTCCGAACGCGCGCCCGGACTCGACCCCGGGACCGGCCTCGCCGCCGCCGCGACGGTGATGCGGGTCGGTCTCCTCGCCTCGCCGTTGCTCGTGGGAGCGATCGCCGAGTGGGCGGGACTTCGGCTCGCGATCGCTGTCTGCCTGCTCGTCCCTGCGGCGGCGCTGCTGCTCGCGGGTCGGCTGCGCCATCCCGAAGATGCCGGCGCGCTTGCGCGAAAGCGATCCTGAGCGCGGATGACGTCGGCGGCGCCGACGTCTGCCGTCAGTCCACCGTCATCACGGAGTGCTCGTTGGTGGCGGTGTCGCACGTCGTGATCCGCCACGTCGGGGTGCCGTCCTCCATGACACGGGCCATCTCGATGATGAGCGGGCTCGGCCACTGCTCGCCGGAGAGCTGAGCCGCCGCGAAGGCGCTGGTGCCCAGCATCCGTTGTTCCGCCTCTGTGAGCTCCGTTTCGTGGGACGCGACCACTTGCATCGTCCTGACGTCGACGATCGACTCCTTGCCGTAGCTCGGGTCGTCCACTCGCTCGCCGAACCCATCCTGCTTCGTGTCGACGCTCCGAAGGCGCCACACCCACGCCGAATCGACGTACTCGAGGCGCAGGCCGACGATGGTCCCGCCGACCGCGGGCGATTCGCCCGGCAGGGCGTCGAGGAAGTCGGTCGGCCACGAGAACTCGGCCGGCATGCAGGTGCCGGGGAAATTCTCCCCGACCGCGGCAGGTGGATCGGGCACGGTCGAACACCCCGCGACGGTCAGTGTTGCGGCGATAATCACCGAACCGACGCAGAGACGGCGTTTCATCGGTGACTCCTCGTCCTCAGCCGGCACCCGGAGCCTACCCCGCCGCGCCCGCGCGATCTTCGACGTCGACGAGCCAGCCGGCGAGGGAGCGCGTCGACCGCACAGGTGGCACGTCGCCGGGCGGCGGGGGAGCGTCTTCCTCTGCACCCGCGAGCCGGCTGCCGGTTCTGGCGCCGGCCTGTCCAGGCCCGCAGTCGTCAGGCGGCAGCATCCGTGTCCGCCGCCGCCGAATCCGCGCGTTCCGCCGTGGCGAGCGTGCGCGTGAAGAGAAGCAGCCAGCCGACGACGAGGCCGGCGCAGACCATCTCGTGCGTGGCGAGGGTGTAGTACCCGATCCAGAAGAGACTCGCCGAGAAGAAGATGCCCGCCGCGACCGCGTACGCGAGCGCGATCATCGGCCAGCGCAGGCACGGCAGCACCCATCGCAGGCCGAGCAGGAAGGCTCCGAAGACGATGGCCATCCCGATGGCGAAGATGTTGTGGCCGACCTGACTGAATGTGACCGGCACGAGCGCGGCGCCGAGAAAGCACGCCGCCAGCGCAAGGAACACGAAGTAGACGATGACGGCCCGCGTGCGGGTCACTCGAGATTCGGTACGCGCCCACGCCTGCAGGCTCGTCAAGAGGTACATCGCGAGCAGCGCGGTGACCCCGCCCGCGATGATCAAGGTCGCGTTGAACACCGCGGACGTGATCCCGCCCCGGCCGCCGAGTTCGCTGAAGTTGAGCCGGTACCACTCGTCGTCCTGCGTGGTCGCGACGCTCACGGTGAACCCGGTCGCCACGACGGCGAACAGCAGCAGCACGAGCCGGGTCGCGGTGACGTGTGCCGCGACCGCGAACGCCGTGTAGCCGCATCCGCCGGCGACGAGCGCGACGATCATCGTCGCCGTGAGCGTGTCGACCGCGGCCCCGGGCCAGATCATCGATGCGGCGTGGAACAGCATCCACTGGACCATGCCGAACACCGCCGCGAGCGAGACCCCGACGGCCGCTGTCATCCACGCCCGCCGAGCACGCGTGACGCCTTTCAGCCAGGCCTGCCGCGGATCGCGGGCGGCCAGGCGATAGCTCACCGACGCGGCCGCGAGCGTGACGGATGCTGCGACCACGATGCCTGCGGCGCCGACCGACGCCCCTTCCCACACGTGTGCGGCGCGGCCCCAGAACCCCAGTGCTCCGGCGGCGAGGCCGATGCCGAAAGCCAGAGCCGCGACGACGATCGCGCGGGCTTCGGTGCGCACGGCGAAGCGTCGCGCTTCGACCACTCCGTCACGGTGCAGCTGCTTCTCGACCAGTACCGCGGCAGCTTCGAGGCGTGCTTCCTGCGTCCACGCGCCGCGTGCCATGGCTTGATTGTCCACCCATCACGGGCCTTTCGGACGGTGCCGCGGTGCGCGACCATCCGTCAGGGAGGCATGAGGGGACACGGATGCTGCGGGCCGCAGCATCCGTCATCGCGAACGCCGCTCCCGCCTGCGAGGGCGCGGGGGTACGTTGAGGCTGTGGACGGATCGTCCTCCGCACCAGACTCCGGCCCCGAGTCGCTCGAGCTCACGGAAGGAAGCCCGCGCCCGTCAGACACCGAACGCGAGCTGGCCGAGCTGCGCGCGCGGGCGTACGGACCGGAGGCCGATATCGAAGCCGACCCGGCGGCGATGGCCCGGCTGGCCGAGCTCGAGGCAGCACATCTGTTCACTGTCACGGCGGAGCGAGCCGGCGGATCGACTGTCGTCGCGCCCGTCCCGGCAGCGGCGTCCGCGGAGCCGACGCGCGACCCGCGGCCGGCCGGCGCTCGCCGACCTTCGCGACGTGCGGGGGTGGTCATCGGAGGGACCGTCCTCGTCGGCGCCCTCGCAGCCGCGGCGTGGAATCTCGTGCCACGTCCAGATGCGACGCTGCAGCAGATCGCCGTCGAGGCGAACAGCGACATCATCCGCGTGCTGAGCGCCCAGGGGAGGGGGCCGGTTCCCTCGACGCTGCGCCGGTTCGAGCCGTACCACGACGTGCGCGTGTGGTCGGTCGAGGACCACGCGGGAAAGGTCTGCTTCATCGTCTGGGACATCGCCGAGAGCGGCAGGTTCTCCATCAAGTGCGCCCCTCCGGGCACGGAGGTCGCACTGACCCTGAGTGTCGCCCGGGAAGCGGACGAGTTCGGGCGATGGCTGCCCGACGGGAGCAACGTCGACTTCCGATTCCGCGAAGACACGGTGGACGTCTTCGTCCGTGCTCCCGCCGACTGAGCGCCGTCAGCGGTGCTCGGCGATCGCCCGCACCTGCCAGTCGTGCACGTCGACGAGCCAGTCCAGCGGAGCCGATGGGCCGATGCGCGAATCGGAGGGAGTGCGGCCGTCGCGCAGGGCCTCGACGTACGCGCGGTCCTGGGCGATGCGCGGGCGCAGCGCGCTGGCGCCGCCGACGGAGCCGTGCCCGGGGATGACGGCCGTGACGTCGTCGGCGACACTCTCGAACAGTTCGAGCGCGGCGAGGTAGTCGCCGATCGGGTCGTCCGCCTGCAGATCAAGGAACGGCATCAGGATGTCGGAGAGCATGTCGCCCGCGACGAGGACGCCGCTTCCCTCGACGAGCAGTGCGGCGTGCCCAGGCGCATGCGCGCGGTGCTCGAGGATGCGCACCGCCGGGCCGTCCCAGGGCAGGTGCGTGGTCCCCTCGGGGAGGCCCGTGATGTGGCCGAGCAGCTCCATCGGGATGTCGTCGGCGTACTCCGGCGGCAGCCCCTCGGCGATCTGCTCCTTCCAGTCCGCCATCGACAGCACTTCACGGATGGATGCTGCGCCCCGGGCCGTGCCCCAGCGCGGCGGGTCGCCGAGATCGGGGTGCCAGAGCACGTGGTCCCAGTCAGGGTGCGTCGAGAAGGCCGCCACGACCGGCCGACCGAGTTCGCGGAGATCGTGCGCGAGGTCTGCGATTTCGGCGCGCGTGATGCCCGGGTCGACCAGGAGCACGCCGTCGCGCCCCTGCACGACCGTGGCCTGGGTCTGGATGAACTCGCTCTCGTGGGTGAGAACGCCCTCGGCGACGTGGTTCAGCATCGGATGCCTCCGCAGGTGGTGTGCGATCGCTCGAGGACGACGCTAGTCCCGCACCGGACCAGCCATCCAGCCCGCGCCCCGCGGCGTGAGACGATGCACGAGATGGATGCCGCGACCCTCGACGAGCTGCGCACGCTGCGCGCCCGCGCCTATGGCCCCTCCGCTGACATCGAGCAGGATCCCGCCGCGCTGCAGCGGCTGCGCGAGCTGGAGGCGAGTCGCGATGCGCCGGACGCCGCGGTGCCGGACGAGCCGTCCGAGGTGCCGACGCACGTCGAGCCCACCCCTGTCGAGGCGCCGGTGCCGCCGCCGGCCGACGACGGCGCCGAGCTCTTCGCCATCGGGGAGTCGAGCGAGACCGAGTCGGACATGCCTGCGTCCGCCAGGCGCCGAAAGCGCCGTCGCCTGTCGAGCCAGTCCGCGGCGCTCTGGGCGCTCTCCGTGCTCGGCGCAGCGGCCCTGGCCGCCGGGCTCACGTATTCGCTGACGTCCGCACCGCCGGTCGAAGCCTCCAGCGGTGCGACGCAGGTCGACACGCTCGAGCCCGATCCGTTCATCGAGGTCCCGGCGGGCTGGTTCGGCGCCGGCCCGAGCTCGATGGCCTTCGAGTACTACGGTCTCACCCTGTTCGAGAGCACCGGCGGCTACACCGGCCTGGGCACCGACTGCTTCGCCGTGGTGGCGACCGAGCAGATGCCCGAGCTCGACGCCGACACGAACTCGTGGTCGATGTCGGGGATCATGTACAGCGGCTGCGGCGCGGGCGCCTTCCCCGCCACCGTGCAGTTCGTCGTCGACAGCAACGCGCCGCAGCAGCTCCGCGACCGCTTCGCCTCCGACAGCGCCCTGCAGTTCGTCTTCGACGGCAGCCGCATCGGCGTCTTCCTCGCGCCCAGCGAGTCCTGAACCGCCTCAGTCCTTGCGGCCCGCGACGCCCAGGAACCGGATGAAGACGGCGATCCAGCCGAAGATCAGCGCGAAGACGATGATCTCGAACGCGGTGAGCGAGAAGTACCCGACCGCGGGGATGAAGAGGATCACCGAGACCACCATCGCCGCGAGGAACGCCCACGCCGCGACGAAGTAGGTGCGGGGCATCCCTCGGAAGAAGCGGGGCCCGCCGATGAGCAGCACCAGGTACATCACGGCCATGCCCGATGCCGAGAGGTTGTGCGCCGGCATGTTCACGTCGACGGGGAAGATGCCCACGCACGCGAGCATGATGCCCATGATCACGAAGAGCACCGGGACGGTCCGCATCCCGCGGGGGTTCTGGAGCACACCCGCCTCGGTCAGCTCGCGCATGTCGTTGGCGACGTAGACGGCGAACGTCGTCACGAGCAGGCCCGCGGCGATGAGGGTGCCGTTGAACACCCAGCTCGAGAGGTCGTCTTCGAAGGTGCCGAGGTGACTGAAGTGGATCGTCCACCACTTCGGGTCGGGCGTCGTGACCATGGCGGTGAGCGTGCCGATCGCGATGAACGTGAGCAGGAGCGACGACATGCGCTGTGTGGTCATCGCCGACACCGACAGGTAGACGAACCACGTCGTCAGGCCGAGCGTGACCGCCATCAGCACGACCGCCCAGAACGTCACGATCGGCAGCCCGATGAAGCCCATCGCGAGCACGCGGTACAGCGCATACACCGCGACGAACGCGAGTGCCGTGTGCACGATGACGACAGAGACCGTGTTGACGATGTATTTCCAGGACGGCAGCGACTGCCGCCACTCCTGACCGGGTCGGTCGCGGGAGCGCCAGTACTCCAGCGTCGACGCGACGGCGGCGACCACCGCGGCGCCGCAAGCGGCCCAGACCGAGAACGAATCGGCGACGCCGGCGAGCTGCAGATCGGGGGCGAAGATCCCCACCAGCAGGCCGTAGATCGCGCCGACGATGCCGGCGCCGAACGCGGCGTAGACCGCCTCCGATTCTGCCTTGCGACCGGGCGTCGGAGGCGCGGCGCCCGGCACCGGCGAGGTGTTCACAGTGCTCACGAGGTCAGAGTACGACTGCGCGAGAACGTCCAGGGTGATCGGCGCAGGAAGATTCGGTCACAGATTCGTCAAGCGCCGCGCTGGAGCCAGGGGCGCAGCATCCGTGTCACCCACGGAAGCACCGCGTACGTCATGACGGGGGTGAGCAGCACCGTCGAGAGGAGCACGCGTGCGATCAGCGGCCACTCCGCGAAGCCCGGGACGAACCCGAGAAGCCACGACGCGAGGAGGTTCGTGGGGAAGAAGCCCAGCCAGATCGTGACGGCCTGCTTCCAGCGAGGCGGAGCGGCCGGGATGGGCTGCTGCACCGGGCCGGTGACCGGTGAAGGCGCGTGACCCGGATGCCTCGGCTCGACGTGCGTGGCGAACGAGGCGTCGAACCATCCCTCGATGCCGGTGCGTCGCTCGACCCTGACTTCGCTCGCGAAGGCACGGCCGGAGTCGAGCCACCATGACCGCTGCGGCGAGTCCTCCCAGGCTTCGAGGGTCGGGATGTCGCGGAAGCGGTAGAGCATGTACCAGAGGTCGCTGCCTTCGCCGGCGCGGACCCAGCCGGAGCCGAGGAACCCCGCGAAGCCTGCGGCGAGATCGGTGCCGGCTTGCATCCAGCTTGTTGCTTCGACGGTGCGTGAGGGATCGATGCGCCGTTCGATCGCGACGGTGATGGGGTGGGCCACGGGTTCTGCCATGCCATCCATTCTGCGGATGCGCGCATCGTCGTGGTCACCAGGATGGGCGCGGGCGACGGCGTGAGGGCGAGTGCGCGCGGCAGCGACAGCAGCCAGAAGCCCATCGTCACGAAGGCGACGAACTCGAACAGCGCGAGGGTGATGAAACCGGCGGTGAGCACACCCATGCCCGTCGCGAGGAGCGCGACGCACAGCATGGTGGCCCGGCGGAATCGGCGACTGCGACCAGGAATTGCAAGTCCCGTCGCGACGGTCGAGACGAACGACAGCCCGAGCGCGGTGGCGATGAGGTCGTGCCCCACCGGGCTCACCGGGATCGGCACGAGCCCCACGCCGGTCAGGAAGAGTCCCGCCGACACGATCGATCCGCGGAACGCGCGTGAGGCACGGCGACGGATGCCGCTGGGCAGCGCCACCGCGATCAGCACGCCGTACACCGCGAGGAGGAAGCCGGAGAAGATGGTGATGCTGTTGAAGGTGCGGCCCGAGAAGTCGGTGTGGGTGCCGAGCTGGGAGAAGTGGAGCTGCCACCACGTGGCGTCGTGCGTCGTCAGGATCGCGACGGCGACCCCGACCGGGAGCGACAGCACGGCGAGCCGGCCGATGCGGTGGGCGAAGTGCGCGGGATCGGCCTTCGCCGCCTCGGGTGCGGCGGGGATCGTGGCGACGGTGGTGGTCGTGACGGTGGTGGCGGTGGCCGCGACGGCGGTTGTCGTCGTCGCCGAGAGGGAAGGCGCGTCGCTGGAGGTGCTCGTCGCGGCGTGCGGGAGCGCCCGTGCGACGGCGGGTTCGGGGTCGACTCGGGTGCGGGTCGGCGCAGTGACGGCGACCGTCGCGCGCGCGGGCGGGACGGTGACCGGTGGAGCGTCGGAAAGGGTCGTGGGAGGCATTCGACTCACGATCGGTTCTGCACGGCGTGCCCGAAGCCGGACATCCCCCCAAAGAACCCCCGGTCCGGGGCCCGTTGGTCAAGACGGCAATTCCCCAGTTCAGCGGCGAACCGCATACCGAAACTGTATCCCGCAGAGCCGGGAAACCGCTGGTCGGTGGTATATGGCGACTCCCTGATGCAGGCATCGTGCCGGGTACGCTGGACGGGCCGGTCCACGCGCCGCGCCGCGTGGACGGCGCGCGGGCGCCGCGGACCCGCACCTGGAGGAGCCGGATGCCCAAGAACAACAAGCCCGGCGGCGGTCGCGCGGCGAAGAACTTCGACCCCCGGTACAACCCGAAGTACCGGGCGGCGAGCGCCGGTCGCGACGCTCAGGACGGCACGCGCCGGCCGGGCGAATCGTCGTCGGGCAAGCCGGGGAGCCGCAGCGCCGGGCACCGCGGACACCGCACCGAATCCACGGACGCCTCGGCACCGAAGCGCCGCTGGACCGAGCAGGAGCGCGCCGGCCGGGATGAGGCGCGGGCGATCCGCACGCACTCGAGGGACGAGCGCGGGCGACCGGGGCGTGACCGCGACGACCGTCGTGACTCGGGGCGCGGCGAGCCGCCGCGCCGGGACGCTGCACCCCGCCGCGACGACGGTGCGCGCCGGGACGCCGCCCCGCGCCGGGACGCCGCTCCGCGCCGGGATGCCGCCCCGCGCCGGGACGCCGCTCCGCGCCGGGATAGTGCTCCCCGCCGGGACAATGCTCCCCGCCGGGACGAGCCGGCCCGCCGTGATGTCGTGCACGAGCGGCTCGACGCCGCCGCGGTCGCACCCGGCGAGGTCGAGGACGTGACGTTCGCCGATCTCGGCCTGGGGCAGAACATCGTCAAGACGATCGCGGAGCTGGGGGCGCAGCATCCGTTCCCCATCCAGGCGGCGACGATCCCGGCGATCCTCGCCGGTCACGATGTGCTGGCGCGCGGCCGCACCGGGTCCGGCAAGACCATCGCGTTCGGTGCGCCGCTCGTCGAGAGCGTGCTGCGGTCGCAGGCCCGGGAGAAGCGCGAGTTCGGTCGCGCGCCGCGCGCGCTGATCCTCGCCCCCACGCGTGAGCTCGCGCTGCAGATCGACGCGACGGTCCAGCCGATCGCCCGCAGCGTCGGCCTCTTCACGACGCAGATCTACGGCGGTGTGCCCAAGGCGCGTCAGCTCGGCGCGCTGAAGCGAGGCATCGACATCGTCATCGGCACGCCGGGGCGCATCGAAGACCTCGTGGAGTCGCGCGCTCTCGACCTCTCGCAGGTGCGCATCGCGGTGCTCGACGAGGCCGACCACATGTGCGACCTGGGCTTCCTCGAGCCGGTGCAGCGCATCATGCGCCGCACGTCCCGCGATGCGCAGCGCCTGCTGTTCTCGGCGACGCTCGACGGCGAGGTGTCGTCGCTGGTGAAGGAGTTCCTCAGCGAGCCGGCGGTGTACGAGGTCGCCGGCGAGACCCAGCGGACCGGCACCATCGATCATCGTGTGCTCGTGGTCGACCACCGCGACAAGCGCGACATCCTGCGCACGCTGGTCGACCGCAGCGGCAAGACGCTCGTCTTCACGCGCACGCGCGCGTTCGCCGAGATGCTCGCCGACCAGCTGGACGACGTGGGCATCCGCGCGCTCGCGCTCCACGGCGACCTCGATCAGGCCCGCCGCACGCGCAACCTCGAGAAGCTCACGTCGGGTCGCATCGACGTGCTGGTGGCGACGGATGTCGCGGCCCGCGGCATCCATGTCGACGACATCGATCTCGTGGTGCAGGCAGACGCGCCCGACGAGTACAAGACGTACCTGCACCGTTCGGGTCGCACGGGCCGCGCGGGACGCTCGGGCACCGTCGTCACGTTGGTGACGCGCGCGCGCCGCGAGCGGCTCGCCGACCTGCTCGACCGGGCCGACATCGAGGCGCCGTTCGACGAGGTGCGCCCCGGCGACGACCTGCTCGAGGAGCTCGCCGGGCGCTGACGTCACGTCGCTCACCGCCCCGACCGGGCCGCGAACCCTTCGAGCAGTTCGGCCGCACGCGGCGCTCCGCCGAGTGACCTGAGCTCGCCTGCTACGCGGGTGGCGGCATCCCTCATCGCGGTGTCCGCCGAGGCGCGCTCGAAGCCGGCCGCGACCTGCGCCGAGGTGGGCGTGCCGGTGCGGAGGTCGACGCCCGCGCCGGCCCACGCGACACGCGCCGCGATCTCGGGCTTG
Source organism: Microbacterium sp. NPDC056057 (assembly GCF_042266945.1). NCBI lineage: Bacteria > Bacillati > Actinomycetota > Actinomycetes > Micrococcales > Microbacteriaceae > Microbacterium > Microbacterium sp. NPDC056057. Next base: position 164,834 of record NZ_JBHJWS010000001.1, on the reverse strand, counting down.
TCGAGGTCGCCGCCGGCGATGACGAGCGGGATGCCGTGGCTGAGCGCGGCGAGCGTGCCGCCCCACCCGCCGTTGGTGATCATGACCGCGGTGCGGGGGAGGAGCGCGTCATGGGGCAGGAATCCGGCAACCCGTGCGTTCGACGGAACGGCGAACGGCAGTTCGTCGCGGCCACGCACGCCGGTGGACACGACGACGAGCACGTCGCGTTCGGCGAGCGCGTCGAGCGCGGGGCGGATGAGGTCGGTGGGGTCGATGTTCTGCGTGCCCTGCGTGACATGGACCACCGTGCGGCCGTCGAGATCGCCCCACCAGGCCGGGAGCGGCGTGGCTGCGGAAGGCGGCGCAGTCAGCAGACCGACGAAGTCGAGGTGTGCGGGCCGGTCGGTGCGGCCGAAGTCGAGCAGGGGCGATCCGCTCGCGAGGATGCGCCGGGGTGACAGCACCGTCTGCTCGAAGGTGAGGGGGTCCGCGGGCAGGCCGACCGCGACCCGCGCGCGCACGATGGGTTTGGTCAGCGGACGCATCGCGAGCGGTGCGATGCCCCGGAGCGCAGCATCCCGTGTCTTCATGATCGGATTGCGGCCCGGCGTGAGGCCCATGCCGCTCGGTGGTCCCTGTCGGCTGGTGAGGTGGAGCGGCAGGACCGCGATCGTGGCCCGCGGGCAGCCGGACCGGTCGGCGAAGAGGGCCGCGCCGATGGAGGTGTCGTCGGCGACGATCGCGTCCCAGGGCGCGCGGTCCCACTCCGCCTGCAGGTCGGCGACCTGTGCCGGGGCGGTGTTGATCATGACGTCTTCGAGGTTGGCGAAGACCTGGCGGAGGCCTTTGCGCCCCTCGAGCCGGGGGAAGGTCGCGCGCAGATCGTTCTCGTCGAAGTCCGGCGCTTCGTGCCATGGCACATGGACGGCTCCGGATGCCTCGATCCCCGCGCGGAAGGCGCTCCCGGTGTAGAAGCGCACGTCGTGGCCGCGTGCGACCAGCGCCTGGGCGACCGAACGCAGCGGGAGGACATGCCCGGTGAATGGCATGGCCGTCACCAGGAATCGGGCCATTGGGACATCGTGTCGCAACCGGGGGAGACGCACCAGGGCCTCGGTGTGTGTCGGTGGGTGCCGGCGAAACAGGGGAGTTTGGCTGAGACCGGGGGTGGCGACCCGTGTTTCGGCGGGAATCCCGTGGTTCGGCGGCGCATGAGGCCACCTCGGTCGGGCATCGGTTCGCCGAGGTGGCTGCTTTCGCCGCTCCGTCGCGGGTGGCGACCACAAGGGCCCACCCTCGCTGCGCCGGGCGGCGCGAGGATCACCCGGCGGGCGCGGCGCCGATCGAGGCGATGAGCTCGGGGTCGCCGCCGAGGGACGTCAGGCGTGCGCGGAGAGCGACCTCGGCGCGGCGGTAGGGCTCCTCGCTCGTGTGGAGCAGCGAGCGGGTGTTCGCGGCCTCGAGGAACGACACCATCTCGAAGGTGAGCTGACGCGCGTCGTCGAGGAGGGGCAGCTCGCCGGCGGCCATCGCGTACTCGATGCTCACGGTGAGGTAGTCCTCCCACTCGCTCGAGGCGGCGACGATCGCGTCGCGGACGACGCCCGGCTTCGCATCGAACTCCACGGAGGTCGCGGCGAAGAAGCAACCGCCGCGGAACACGCGATCGCGGGAGTAGTCCAGCCAGTCGCCCAGCAGCGTGCACACGCGGATCAGGCCGCGGGGTGTGCGGGCGCGGGCCGGCGCGACGACGCGGTCGATGAAGACCTCACGCGCGGCCGCCACCACGGCGAGCTGCAGCTGCTCCTTCGAGCCGAACAGCGTCGCGATGCCGCTCTTGCTGTGGCCCGAGGCATCCGCCAGCCGCCCGATCGTGAGCCCGTCCAGGCCGTCGACCGTCGCGGTGTCGACCGCGTGTGACAGCACGGCGCGCCGCGACTCGTCGCCTCGGAGGCGGCGGCGGTCGACGGGGGCTTGTGACACAACTCGAGATTACCGTACGATCGTTCGTGTTCATAAGTACGATCGTTCGTATTCTTCTGATCGGAGCATCATGAATCTCGCACTCGCCGCCGGCACATCCGTTCGTGCCGCGGCCGCCCTCTCGCCCCGGTGGGGAGCCGCCGTGGCCATGCCGCTCTTCGGTCATGTCGCGAAGCCGCGACCCGTGCACGCCGACGACGAGGCCACGATGCTGCGCGCGCGCCGGCAGACGGTGCGCATCGCCGGCATCGACCGCCGTGGTGTCGACGTCGACACCTACGAGTGGGGCGACGGCCCGCGCGCGGTCGTGCTGTCGCACGGCTGGAACGGCCGCGCCAGCCAGTTCTCAGCGCTCGTGCGCGAACTCCGCGCCGACGGGTACCGCGTCGTCTCGTTCGACGCGCCCGCGCATGGAGGATCGGGCGGTCGGCACACCTATCTCGTCGACTGGCTCGACGTGTTCGCCGCGCTCCGGGAGCGCCACGGCGGGTTCGACGCCATGGTCGGGCACTCGTTCGGCGGTCTTGCGACGCTGGTGGGCGTCGCCGGCGGCATCGATGCGGCGCGGGTCGTGACGATCGCCGCGCCCGCCGACGCCGACCTGCTGCTGAGTCAGTTCCAGGGCATGCTCGGCTACTCCGGTGCGGTCGCGGCGAGCATGCGCGAGCTCTTCGCGACCCGGTACTTCCCCGGCGAGCCCGACCCGTTCGCGTGGCTGTCGGGCGTGCGGCGCCCGCTTCCGGCCGGGGTGCCACTCCTCGTCGTCCACGACCACGGCGACCGCGTCGTGCCGTTCGCCGAGGCGGGGCGGGTCGTCGCCGCGAACCCCGGGGCGAGGCTGCTCGCGACGAAGGGTCTCGGGCACAACCGCATCCTCACCGACGACGCGGTGCTCGACGCCGTGCTGGACCACGTCCGCTCTCCGCTCGCCATGCGCGCGAGAGATGTCGAGGAGGCCGTGCCACTCGAGAAGCTCAGTCCGGTCGCGGCGTAACGCCCTCGAGCGCACAGAATCGGAGGTCCTCGGTGACACCCCGAGTGGCGGCATCCGTCCTCGGCGTGTCGGACCGGACCTCCGATTCTGTGCGCCGGGCGATCGGCACTCCGCCTCCCAGCCGTCAGTGGGCAGGACTCAGAAGAGCCGAGCGGATGCGTCGGCCCCCGGCTGCGACCGGGAGGAGGCCGCCCGCAACGACGTCGCGGCGGCGCGCCCGCGCGAGGTCGTGATGATCGGCGGCGCGCTGCGGGCATCGGCTCGGTCGGCGAGACCCGCCACGGGCGCGCCACGCGGATTCTCTTCCTCGGCCTGGCCGTCGAGGCCGTGGACGCGCAGCAACGGGCGCACCCGCTTGGCGAGCCACGAGCGGTAGGCCTTCGGTGCGTACGCCGTCGCGCCGGGATAGAGCCCCCGATATGACGACACGAGCTCGGGGTGCCGCTCGGCGAGCCACTCGAGGAACCACTGCTTCGCGCCGGGCCGCAGGTGGAGTGCGCCGTACACGACCCGCACCGCTCCTGCCGCCTTGATGCGGGCGAGTGCGTGGTCGATCGCCGCGATCGAGTCGGTGAGGTGCGGGATGATCGGCATCAGGAACACCGTGACGCGGAACCCCGCCTCCGTCGCCGCGCGCACCGTCTCGAGGCGTGCGGTCGCATTGGGCGTGCCGGGTTCGATGAGGTGCTGCAGCTCGTCGTCGAACACGGCGATCGACATCGCGATCGTCACAGGCACCTGGCTCGCGGCGTCCGTCAGCAGAGGCAGATCCCGCCGCAGCAGCGTGCCCTTCGTGAGGATGGAGAACGGCGTGCCCGACTCGGTCAGGGCCGACACGATCCCGGGCATCAGCTTGTAGCGCCCCTCCGCGCGCTGATACGGGTCGGTGTTCGTACCCAGCATGACCGGATCGTGTTGCCAGGTGCCTCGCCGCAACTCCTTCTCGAGCACCTCGGCGACGTTCACCTTCACCACGACCTGCGTATCGAAGTCTCGCCCCGCATCGAGCTCGAGGTACTCGTGCGTGCCCCGCGCGAAGCAGTAGACGCAGGCATGGCTGCAGCCCCTGTACGGGTTCACGGTCCAGTCGAACGGCATCGCGGAGGCGCCCGGCACGTGGTTGAGGGCGGACTTGCAGAGCACCTCGTGGAACGTCACGCCCGCGAACTCGGGGGTCGTCACCGAGCGCACCAGACCGTTCAGCTGTTCGAGGCCGGGGAGGGCCGCAGCATCCGCCACGCCCAGTTCCTGACCTTGCCATCGCATGCATCCATGAGAACAAAGCTTCGAACTTAAGTCAAGACTGGCGCTGCCGTGTCTAGAACATCGACGGGACGGATGCCGCTTGCCTGGCCAAAACCGGCCGTCGCGGGTAAGAATGGCAGACGTGACGGAGCCTGGCGGGCTCGCTACCCCCCGAGCCGCCCCCGAGACTCGTCGCGCCGCCCGAGCGATGCGCGAAGAGGCTGCGAGGCGTGCCCGCGGAGCGGACTCCGCCCCCGCCGACGTGCCCGCGCCGGTCCCCGATCCCGCCGACGAGTTCCTGGCGTTCGAGCTGCCGAGCGATGAGTTCGTGCCGGGTTCGATCTCGGCGGGCGCACCGTCCACGTTGCCGCTCGACCTCCGCCCGACGGGGGCCGCGCCGCACCGGACCGACTCGACGCCTCACCGCGTTCCCGAGGCGCGCGTGCGCGGACGCCGGCGCGCCGTGCGCTCGCCCCGTCCCGTTGTCAGCGAGCGTCGCGCCGCGCGCGCCGACGGATTGCTCGAGGTCGACGAGAGCGCTCGGCCCGTCCGGCATGCGCGGCCGCGTCGACTGACCAAGCGGCTGGTCCTGGTGGCGGGGCTCGCCACCGGTGCCGCCCTGCTGCTCGGATCCGCGGCGATGACCGCAATGATGCTCCCGTCCGAGCCGCAGGCCGCCGGCGCCGACGCGGCGCTGACGATGACGATGGAGCTGCCCGAGATCGAGCAGCTTCCGGTTCCCCAGGTCGAGGAGTCCCCGCCCGCGGCCGACATCTGCGCGCTTCCCGACGTGGCGGCCGCCGTGCAGCGCGGCGACGACGAGGCCGCGATCGTCGCAGCCGGTGGCGGCGAGGCGTTCCGCGCTGCGGTCGTCGAGGGCCGGGCTCCGTGCGTGAACCTCGGCGACTCCGCCCGCGTCTGGACCGTCATGGACAAGATCCGCCCGGCCAGCCCGATCGACTACCGCCCCAGCGCGCTCGTGCTCCCCGACGGGGTGCGCAACATCGAGGGCGGCGCGCTTCGGTCTGACGCAGCCTCCGCTCTCGCCTCCCTCGTCACCGCCGCCCGCAACGCCGGAGTGGGCGAGATCGCGCTCGAGAGCGGATTCCGGTCGTACCAGACCCAGCAGCAGACGTACGGGCGCCACTTCGCCGAGAAGGGCGAGCGCGCCGACCAGGTGAGTGCGCGGCCCGGATACAGCGAGCACCAGCTGGGACTCAGCGCGGACGTCGTCGCGTGCGCCGGCTCGTGCGGGACGCTTGATCAGATCGCCGCGACGCCGCAGGGTCAGTTCGTCGCCGAGCACTCGTGGGAGCACGGGTGGATCGTCCGCTACGTCGAGGGAGCCACGCCGGTGACCGGCTACCTCCCCGAGCCGTGGCACCTCCGCTACGTCGGCCCCGAGCTCGCGAAGGCCTATCACGACGGCGGCTGGACCTCGCTCGAGGAGTTCTTCGCCCTCGACCCGGCTCCCGACTACCTCGGCTGACGTCGGGCGTCGGGCGTCGCCACTACTCTGCGGATCACGGATGCCGCGGCTCACAGCATCCACCATCCTGAAACTGAGTACCATTGAAGGTGAGATGCGATTCCACCGGGGATGCGTCTCCACACAGACTCGAAGACGAGAGGAAGGCGCATCATGGAGCGCGAGATCTACGACGAGGACCACGAGGCGTTCCGCGACGTCGTCAAGGAGTTCGTCAAGCGCTACGCGTCGGACGAGAAGCGCAAGCAGTGGGACGCGGACGGCGAGATCGACCGCGCGACTATGCTCGCCGCGGGTGAGGCCGGCATCATCGGCCTGTCGGTGCCCGAGGAGTTCGGCGGCGCAGGCATGCTGCAGGACTACCGCTTCCGCTCGATCGTGCTCGAAGAGACGATCGGCGCGGGCCTGGGCTCGCTCGCCGGCGCGCTCGGCATCCAGGACGACCTCGCCGTGCCGTACATCGTGCACATGGGCACGCAGGAGCAGAAGGAGAAGTGGCTCCCCGGCATGGCGACCGGCGAGATCCTCGGCGCTCTCGCGATGACCGAGCCCGGCGCCGGCAGCGACCTGCGCGGCATCAAGACCACCGCCAAGCGCGTCGAGGGCGGGTACATCGTCAACGGCGCGAAGACGTTCATCTCGTCGGGCAAGACCGCCGACATGGTCGTGACGTTCGTGAAGACCGGCGAGGGCAACCGCCCCGACGCCTTCAGCCTGCTGATCCTCGAGGACGGCATGCAGGGCTTCGACCACGGCAAGAAGCTCGAGAAGATGGGCTTCCACGGCTGGGACACCGCCGAGCTCTCGTTCACCGACGTCTTCGTGCCGGAGGAGAACCTCATCGGCGGCAAGGAGGGCCTCGGCTTCATCCAGCTCATGATGAACCTGCCGCTCGAGCGCCTGTCGATCGGCGTCGCCGCGGCGGCCGCCGGCGAGGCCGCGTTCGCGTGGACCCGCGACTACGTGCTCAGCCGCGAGGCGTTCGGCGAGCGGATCGCCGACTTCCAGAACACGCGCTTCAAGCTCGCCGACATGGCGACGACCGTCGACGTGATGTGGGCCTACGTGGACCGCGCGATGCTGCTCTACAAGGACCAGAAGCTCACCGCCGAAGAGGCCGCCAAGGTCAAGTTCTGGACGACCGACCGCGAGGCCGAGCTCCTCGACGTCGGCGTGCAGCTGCACGGCGGCTACGGCTACATCACCGAGTACCCGATCGCCCGCGCCTACCTCGACGCCCGCGTGCACCGCATCTACGGCGGCACGAACGAGATCATGCGCGACCTGGTCTCGCGCCAGATCGTCGGCAAGCGCTGACGCTCACTCGATAACGGATGCCGCGACCCGGCGCCTCTGCGGAGGCACCGGGTCGCGGCATCCGTTCTCTCCCGAGTTCGCCTGAATGGCTCCCCTGTCACGAAGTGTTGCCTGCGGCCGCAACTTGTGACAGGTGAGCAGGTGGGGGGTTAGCTCCCCTGTCACGAAGTGTTGCCTGCGGCCGCAACTTGTGACAGGTGAGCAGGTGGGGGGGTTAGATCCCCTGTCACGAAGTGCTGCCTGCGGCCGCAACTTGTGACAGGTGAGCAGGTGGAAGAGGAGGGGGGCGGGGGGTCAGTGCTGGCCGGCGGGACCGGCACCCCGGCCGAGGCCGCGCGAGGCCAGCCCCCGACGGCGGGCGAGCTTGGCGACGCCGGCCTTGCGGAGGCGGTCGGCCACGAGGATGCCGAGCGCGACGCCCGCGACGCAGCTCGCGATCGTGAGGGCGAAGAAGGTGATGAGGGCCCATGGCTCCATCGCCCACAGGTTGAACGAAGCCGCGGCGAGCACGGGGTAGATCGCGCCGACCACGACGGCGCCCGCGTAGTACTGCCATGTGCGCCACGAGCGGTAGAGGGTCACCAGGAATGCGAGCTCGGCGAAGAACGCCCACCAGATCGCCGCCCCGAGGAACGGGAACACGACGAGCCCTGAGATCACGCCGACGAGGATGCCGGCGAGCGGGCGTTCGAGCAGGCGCAGCGCGACCGTCGCGGGGAGCAGCCAGAGCCCGGCGATCGCGACCGAGACGAACGGCACCGTCGCGAACAGCACGGTCGAGATCCAGCCGGCGCCCCACAGCATCACGCCGCCGGCGACGCCGATCGCGGCGCACGTCAGCAGGTACGCGGTGGTGGCGCGACCGCGGGTGCTGCGCGGCGGCGTGGACGCGGCGGGCGTCTGGGCAGCGGGCCCGCTCACGAGTGGGCCTCGGCCGTCGCGCGCTGGGACTTCGGGGCGGGCGACGCGGCGCCGACGCGCCAGTAGCCGCAGAAGCTCACCTGGTCCTTCGGGACGCCGCGCTCGCCGACGAGGTGCCGGCGACCCTCGGTCGCGAGGGCCTGCTCGCCGACGATGTACGCGTGGATCGCAGCATCCGGAATCGAAGCGTCGCGGAGGGCCTGCAGCGCCAGGGTTCCGGGCTTCACATCGTGGTCGCGGACGATCCAGCGCACGGTGACGTCGGCAGGATGCGCGAAGTCGAGCGCATCCTCGGCGGAGGGCACCTCGACGATCGCGAGGCCGGTCGCATGCGACGGCAGGGCGGCGCAGATGCCCGCGATCGCCGGCAGACCGGTCTCGTCGGAGACCAGGACGACGCGGTCGGTGCCGCGGTCGGGGTTGAACGTGAGGCCCTCGTCGATCACGACGACGCTTTCGCCCGCCTGGCAGGTCTCCGCCCAGCGCGAGGCGGGACCCGCGGTGCCGTCGGCCGCGGAGCCGTGCAGCACGAAGTCGACGTCGATCTCGGCGCCGGTCGTCGCCGTCGCGGGGCGGAACGCGCGCACGGTGTAGTTGCGCATGACCGGCCGCACGCCGTCGGGGATGCGGAGGTACTTGAGGTACCCGAACATCTTGTTCGCCTTCGCGGGCAGGCGCTCGAGGCCCTCGTCACCACCGAGCGGCAGGAACAGCCGGAACCACTGGTCGTAGCCCATCGCGCGGAATCGATCGATCTCGCCGCCGCCGAGCGTCACGCGCAGCCAGTGCGGGGAGAGGCGCTCGGTGCGCAGCACCGTGAGGTGCACGAGCCCCTGCGTCTCGGGCTTGACCAGTCGAGGATGAGCCATGTCGGTGCTCCTTGTCGGGAGGGCGAGAGGGGTCAGAGGCCCCAGGGGAAGAAGACGGCGAACAGTGCGGCGGACGCGAGCCAGAACGCGAGAACGGACACGGTGTCGCGCACGCGCCACGGCACGAGGTACCGCTCGGTGCGGTCGGGGTGCGCGCCGAACGCCCGGGCGTCCATGGCGAGGGCGACCCGCTCGGCGTGACGGATGGCGCCGGCCATGAGCGGCACGACGTACCCGAACCAGCGGGCGATCGCGGCGAAGGGCCCGCGTCCGCCGTGGGCGCCGCGCACGCGGTGCGCCTGGCGGATGACGTCCAGCTCGTGCCCGAAGCGCGGCACGAAGCGGAACGCCGCCAGCGCCGTGTACCCGATGCGGTAGGGCACGCGCAGCTGCTGCACCGACGCGCGCACCAGGTCGGGTCCGCTGGTCGAGAGCCCCGCGATGAGCGTGAGGGCGAGGATCGCGGCGAGGCGCAGACCCGTGGCGAAGCCCACCTCGAGCGCGCCGCCGTACATCGTCCAGCCGCCGAGCTGCCACACCACGACGGACTGGTCGACCTGCGACGCGTCGGTCCACAGCGAGAACCCGAAGCCGATGACGAGCGCGCTGAGCGGCAGCGCGAGGAACAGGATCGCCGCGAGGCGCCGGGTGAACGACACCCCCACCAGCAGCACGACGTACGCGAGCGCAAGGAATGCCGCAGGAGTTGCGAGATCCCGTACGAACACGAGCAGCGCCATCGCGGGCAGCGGCGCAGCGAGCTTCGCGAGCGGGTTCATCCCGTAGAGGAAGCGGACGGCGGATGCCTCGACCCGCCGCGCGTACGGATCGAACGTCGAGTGCGCGGCCGTCGCCGCAGTGAGCGGGCCGGTGTCGGTCACGCGGCACCTCCCGTCGCGTGCGGGGCCGGTGCGGCCGTCGGCGTCGATCCGGTTCGCAATTCAGGATCGTTGGGGCGCGGCAGGTCGATTCGGGCGGGTTCGCCTGCATCGGTCCTGAGTTGCGAACGCGACGTGGGGAGGGGTGCGGGTGCGTCGGGGAGGTCGGAGAGGCGGGCGATGCGGGAGAGCTCGGGATGCTGCTGCACGCCCTGGAGCGCGCGGCGCAGGGGCGGCGGGCGCAGACCCGCGCGGGCGATGAGCGCGTCGTCGGCGAAGAGGTCGGCGGTGGGTCCTTCGGCGAGCACCCGACCGTCGGCCAGGATGACGGCGCGGTCCGCGTAGTCGGTGACGAGCTGCATGTCGTGGGTGACCACGATGATCGTGGTGCCCTCGGCGTTGAGCTCGGAGAGGAGGGAGAGCAGCTCGTCGGCGCGGGCGCGGTCCTGCCCGAACGTCGGCTCGTCGAGCACGAGCACCGGGGCGCCGGCCACGAGGGCGGTGCCCACCGAGAGGCGGCGCTTCTGCCCGCCCGAGAGGAGGAACGGGTGGCTCTCGGCCTTGGCCGTGAGGCCGAACCGCTCGAGCAGCGCCTCGGTGCGGGCGCGGACCTCGTCGTCGGAGAGGTGCTGGCGACGCAGGCCGTGCGCGATCTCGTCGAAGACGGTGTGCGCGATGAACTGGTGCTCGGGGTTCTGGAACACGAAGCCGATGCGCGAGCTGAGGGTGCGGGCGTCGGCGCGGCCGACGTCGAGTCCGTCGACGTGCACGGTGCCCTTGGGTGGCGAGACGACCCCGGCGAGCGCCTGGATGAGGCTCGTCTTGCCCGCGCCGTTCGCCCCGACGACCGCGACGAAGGCGCCGCGGGGGATGTCGAGGTCGACGTCGTGGAGCACCTCGGTGCGACCGCGGCGGAGGGTGAGGCCCCGGACGGTGATGAGGGACTCCGCGCCACGGTCGTTGAGCGGAGGGCGCTCTGGCGCCCACAGATGAAACGCCTCGGACTCGCGGTCTGCGCCGGGTTCGGCGCGTTTCGTCTCCGTGCTTCGACTCGCAGGCTCGCTCAACGAGCGCGTTCCACGCTCGCTCGACGACCGGTACTCGGGGTCTTGTGAAACAGCAGTCTCGGCGTCGAGCGCTGCCCGGAGCTCGTCGGGGGTCAGCGGCAGTGGGTCGAGGCGGAAGCCCGCGCGGCGGAGCCGCAGGGCGGCGATCGTCGAGACCGGCAGCCACACGCCCATCGCGTGGAGGTCCTCGGCGCGGCCGCGCAGGACGTCATCGACCGAACCGTCGGCGGCGAGGAAGCCGTCGTGGTCGAGGACGACGACCCGGTCGACGAAGCCGACAGCGGCGTCGAGGTTGTGCTCGACGAGGAGGATCGCCCGGTCACCGGCGGCGACGAGCTCGGCGAGGGCGGCGTAGACCTCCTCGATCCCGGCGGGGTCGAGATTGGCGGTCGGCTCGTCGAGCACGAGGAGCGGCGATCCCATGGCGAGGGCGCACGCGATCGCGAGCCGCTGGCGTCCGCCGCCTGAGAGGCGGTCGGGGTTCTCGCGTCGACGCTCCCACAGGCCCACCCGGCGGAGAGCCTCCTCGGCGCGGGCGAGCACCTCGGCCACCGGCATCCGGAGGTTCTCCGGCCCGAAGGCCACCTCGTCGAGGAGCGTTCCGGTCACGAGCTGCGCGTCCGGGTCCTGGAAGACCATGCCGACGCGGGTGCTGAGCTCGGCGACGGGCGTCGCCTGCGTGTCGAGTCCGTCGACCTCGACCGATCCGGTGACGGTCGCCGGCACGGCCTGCGGCAGCAGCCCGTTGAGAGCGAGGGTCAGCGTCGACTTGCCCGACCCGCTCGGACCCAGCAGCAGCACGACCTCACCGGGGGCGACATCGAACGAGACGGATGCCGGCGCCGGCGTGGTCTCGCCGTCGTGGGTGATGCCGAGCTCGCGCACGCGCAGCAGCGGCACGGCAGGAGACACGGGCATCCGATCGTCGAGGGAAACTTAGCCTTCCCTAACTTACCGGCCGACCGCACGGCGGCGAAACGGCTCCGGGGCGACGGATGCCTCAGAGCTGACTGCGTCGGGCGACCCCCGCGCGCCGCAGCGCGGAGCCGATCGCGAGGCCCACGGCGGTCCATGCCACCGGACCGACGATGAACAGTGCCACGTAGACGATCTGCCCCCACAGCGGGAAGCGGGTCACGTCGGCGGCGAACCAGATCGCGGCCGCGATGACCGCCCCGACGATGACTGCCGAGAGGAAGAAGCGCCACGGTTCCCAGCGCTTGTAGCGCGAGGTCGCGGCGATGATCTCCTGCAGCCCGCCGATGAGGATGGCGGTGCCGATGTAGCGGCCGATCCAGAGCGGCACGACGGCGCTCGCGACGAGGGCGGCGACCATGTGCGTGATCAGCGCGACCCACGGGCGGCGCAGCAGTTCCTGCGCGACGACGCCGGGCAGCACGTGCACGCCGAGGACGAGTCCGTAGAGGATCGGCGCACCGGCCGAGACGAAGCCGCTGATCGCTCCCGCGCCCGCCTGCAGAACGCCGGTCGCGACGCCGATCGCGGCGGAGGTGAGCAGAACGCTCGTCGAAATCCGGGTGCGGGCAGCCACCTGCCCAGCGTACTGGGATGCGGCCTCGCGATTCTCACTGAGCTCTCATTAACTGAGATTCACCTGGCAGTTACGTTTGAATCCGCTGCGCCCCGACGATGTGGCGCAGCGACTCCCCACATATCAATGGAGGCCACGTATGGGTCGATCCTCCGTCAGAGCAGCCGCGGTCGTCACACTCGCCGCACTGTTCACGGGCACCGCCACCGCCAGTTTCGGCAGCGTCCCGGAGGAGGTGAACACCCCGACCCCCATCAATGCCGAGGACGGCCAGTACATCGTCCTCCTCAAGGACGCGCCCCTCGCCACCTACGAGGGCGGCACGACCGGCATCCAGCGCACCAAGCCCGACAAGGGCACGCAGCTGGACGCCAATTCGACGAACTCGAAGAAGTACCTCGCGCACCTGAAGAAGCAGCAGGCGGATGTCGCGGCCGAGGCCGGCGTCACGCCCCAGCAGTCGTACGGCGTCACGGTCAACGGCTTCAGCGCCGCGCTGACGGCGAAGCAGGTCGCCGAGCTGAGCGCAGACAAGGGCGTGCTGGGCGTCTTCCCCGACGAGATCCACCACCCCACGGCCGCCGTCCCGTCGACGGAGTTCCTCGGCCTCGGTTCGAACACGACCGGCGCGGGCGGCATCTGGGATGCCGTCGGCGGCGTGGGCGAGGCCGGCAAGGGCGTCGTCGTCGGTGTGATCGACACGGGCATCGCGCCCGAGAACCCTTCGTTCGCGGGCGACCAGCTCAAGAAGAAGGGCGCAGCGGGCGTCCCGTACACCGAGAACGGCGACACGATCGTCTTCGACAAGGCGGACGGCGGCCAGTTCCGAGGGCCGATCACGATCGCCCAGAGCTGGGACAAGCGCAACTACAACACCAAGCTCATCGGCGCGCAGTACTTCTCCGCGGGTGCGGCGGCGTCGGGCTTCGACTTCAGCTACGACTTCCTGTCGCCCCGTGACGGCGACGGCCACGGCTCGCACACCGCGAGCACTGCGGCCGGCAACTTCGGCGTCGACGCGTCGGTCGAGGGCATCGGCTTCGGCAAGATCTCGGGTGTCGCGCCGGCGGCCAAGGTCGCGGCGTACAAGGCCTGCTACGTCGGACCGGACGACCTCGTCACGACCGACGACATCTGCGCCGGCAGCGACCTGATCGCGGCCATCGACAAGGCCGTCGCCGACGGCGTCGACGTGATCAACTACTCGATCGGCGGCGGCGCGGCATCCACCGTGCTGAGCGCCGACGACTACGCGTTCCTCGGCGCGGCCGCGGCGGGCGTCTTCGTCGCGGTGAGCGCCGGCAACGACGGCCCGGGCGCCTCGACCGCCGACCACGGTTCGCCCTGGTACACGACGGTCGCGGCATCCACCATCCCGACCTACGAGGGCACGGTCAAGCTGCCCAACGGGTTCCAGGCCGCGGGCGCATCGGTGACGGTGCCGTTCGGCAAGGAGCTGACGGGACCGGTCGTCTACGCGGGCGACATCGCCAAGGCGGGCGCCGCACCGAACGAGGCGGCGCTGTGCTTCCTCGGGACGCTCGACCCGGCCAAGGCGGTCGGCAAGACGGTGATCTGCGACCGCGGCACCAACGCCCGCGTCGAGAAGTCGCAGGAGGTCAAGGCAGCGGGCGGCACGGCGATGATCCTCGTCAACGTGACCGCCGGATCGCTCGACAACGACTTCCACTCGGTGCCGACCGTCCACATCGACGCGCAGTACCGTGCGGCGCTGCTCGACTACGTCCGCACCGCGGCTGCCGGCGCGACGGCGACGCTCGTGGGCGACAACGTGACCGGCAAGGTGACGCCGACCCCGCAGATCGCCGGGTTCTCGAGCCGCGGCCCGATCCTCGCGGACGGCCGTGACGTCATCAAGCCCGACGTATCGGCCCCGGGCGTCGCGATCCTCGCGGCCACGCACAACGGACCCAAGGAGAAGCCCACGTTCGGCTTCAAGTCGGGCACGTCGATGTCGTCGCCGCAGGTGGCGGGCCTCGGTGCGCTGTACCTCGGCGAGGAGCCGCTGGCGTCGCCCGCGAAGATCAAGTCCGCGCTCATGACCACGGCCTACAACCTGGTCGACGCGAACGGTCAGCAGACGGCCGACACGTTCGCCCAGGGCGCGGGTCACGTCGACCCGAAGCGGTACTTCAACCCGGGCCTCGTGTACGAGAACGGCATCGTCGACTGGGCAGGGTACCTCGAGGGCGCCCTCGGGCAGGACTACTTCGACGGCGTCGACCCGATCGACCCGAGCGACCTGAACATCGCCTCGATCGGCATCGGCGCGCTCGCGGGCACGCAGACGATCACGCGCACGGTGACGGCCACCACGGCCGGCACGTACACAGCGTCGGTGAACGTTCCGGGCGTGAACGCCGTGGTCGAACCGGCGACGCTCGACCTCGAGGTCGGCGAGTCGAAGTCCTTCACGGTGACCTTCACGACGGCGGGTGCGTCGCTCGAGAAGTGGGCGACCGGATTCCTCACCTGGACGGGCGCCGGCAACACGGTGCGCTCGCCCATCGCGGTGTACCCGGTCAGCGCCGACGCGCCGCCCACGGCGTCGGGCACCGGCGCCGAGGGTGACCTCGACATCACGGTCACCCCGGGCTTCACCGGGCAGCTGCCGCTGACAGTGCTCGGCCTCGCCAAGGCCGACGTCCTCATCGACGGCACCGAGAAGACCGGCGAGGCGAACGAGGGCACCACGAACGTGCTGATCCAGGTGCCCGCGGGCATCGACGTGGCGAAGTTCGCGCTGAACTCGTCGGTCGACACCTCGGGCACCGACCTCGACCTCACGGTCTACCGCGTGGTGAGCCCGACCGACCTGCGCTACTACGAGCGCTGGCAGTCGGCCACCGCGTCCGCGGACGAGGCGGTGCAGATCACGCAGCCGAACGCCGGGTGGTACGTGATCTCGGCCAACGTGTACGCGTTCACCGGTCCGTTCACCTGGACGGCGACGAGCGCGCTCGTCGGCCCCGGCGGCGTCGGCTCGCTCACCGCGAACCCGAGCACGCTGGCCGCCCAGCAGGGCACGCCCGCGACGTACAACCTGTCGTGGTCGGGTCTCGACAAGGGCAGCTACCTGGGCGTCGTCCGCTACGGCGACTCGCAGGTGCGCACGGTGGTCTCGGTCGACGTGCCGTAACCCCTACCGATACAGCGGGGGCGCCCGGGCTCAGGCTCGGGCGCCCTTCGCGTCTGTGGATCGTGGATGCTGCGGGCCGCAGCATCCATCCCTCTCGACGTGTCCCGCTCGGGGTTACAGGCGGCGGCGCCGCCGGGTCAGACGAACGGCGGGCATGGGCGGAGCGGGGATGCGCTCGTCGCCGTGGTCGACGACGCGGCCGAAGCGGTCGGAGCCCGCCTCCCAGGCCTCGCGGGCCTCGACGATCTCTTCGTGGGTGCGGCCGACGAAGTTCCACCACATGACGACGTCGTCCTCGAACGGTTCCCCGCCGAGGAGGAACAGCGTCGCCCCGGCCGGGCTCGAGATCACGACGTCGTCGCGGTGCGTGCCGAGGTAGAGGAGGTGCGCCGCGTCGACCACGACGTCGTCGCCGGCGTCGGCCGCGACGGCGGCCTGGCCGTAGACGGCGACGAGTGCGTGCTCCCACGCGTGGTCGAGCGGCACGGTCACCGTCGAGCCCGCCGGGATCCGCAGCTCCGCGCCGACGATCGGCGTGTAGACAGTGGCCGGCGACGCGACGCCCGCGAGCTCGCCGAGCACGACCGTGGCCGAGCCCGCGTCGCCGGTGACGGGCGCGAGCTCCACCTCGGGCAGGACCGCATGCTGCTCGAACGAGGGTCCGCCGTGGCGTCGCGACTCGGGGAGGGCGACCCAGAGCTGCAGGGCGTCGAGGGGTGCGGCATCCTCGCCGACCGAGTACTCGGAGTGGGCGATGCCCGCGCCGCTCGTCATGAGGTTGAGGGCTCCGCGACGCACGACGACGTCGCTGCCGACGGAGTCGCGGTGGCGCACATCGCCGAGGTAGGGCCAGGTCACCGTCTGCAACCCGATGTGCGGGTGAGGCTCGACGCGCATGCGCGTCTCCTGCGGACCGAATCGGTCGAGGAAGCACCAGGCGCCCACGAGGGGCAGCTCACGCTGCGGCAATGCGCGGTGCACCGACATCGCGCGCACGCCGCCGAGCGGCACCTCGCGGGCCTCGAGCAGCAGGGTGCGTGGACCCGCACACTCGACCGGGGATTCGGTGGCGACGGCGTCGTCGGCGTCCAGTCGGGTCATGTCGCCGGCCCCGATCACTCCGGGTGCGGCTGGTCGGGCCACTCGACGGTGAGCCCCGGTACGTCGTGCGTACGGAGGTACTTCACCACCACCGGGCAGTGCGGCACGACGGTCTCACCCCGGCGCGCGACATCAGCCATCGCCTCCGACACGACGATCTGCGCGAGACCGCGACCGCGGAAGGCGGGGTCCACCTCGGTGTGAGGGAAGTGCAGCCGGCCCTTCGTGTCGATACGGAAAACGGTGAAGCCGGCCAGCACGTCGTCGACGTGCACCTCATAGCGGCGATCCTCGTCGTTGCGGGTCACGATGGTCTGCGTTTGCGTCTCGGTCACTTCAGTCCCTCCGTCGTCCTTCTCAACGTACGGGTCCGCCGCGCGATTCCGCCACCGCGCACACGCGGACCCCTGGCGGGACGGTTGCCACGGGTCTATCGTCGGCCTCGTCCGCACTCTGCGCGGACCGATTCGGGGGAATCGATCGATCCGTCCACGGATTCGAAGGGGAATCATGAAACGACGCATACTGGCCGCGCTCGCGGCCGTCGCACTGGGGGCCGTCGTGCTCGTCGCCGGTGCAGCAGGGCCGGCCACGGCCACGCCGCTGATGGTCGCCAAACACGTCGCTCTCGGCGACTCGATCGCTGCGGGCCAGGGCGGCGGTGTCCCGCTGGACGCCTGCGCCCGGACGGGTGGAGGTTACGCGGCCCAGCTCGATCAGGCGCCGAAGTTCAACCTGCTGCGCAACGCCGGGTGCTCGGGCGCCACGATCGCCGACACCATGGCGCAGCTGTCGCAGGTGAACCGCGGCACGACCGTCGTGACGCTCACCGTGGGCGCGAACGATCTCGACCTCGACCAGGTCTACGGCGCCTGCGCCGCAGCCGCGGCGGGTGGAGACCCTGCGCCGTGCCTCGCCGCGATCCAGATGGCGGTCGGTTCCGCGCCGGGGATCGTGATGCCGCTCAGCTCGCTGATCGGATCGGTCGCACAGCGCTCGCCGAATGCGACCATCGTCGTCACCGGCTACCCGCACCTGCTCGCGGCGCCGCCCGGCGCCCCGCAGTTCGCCCAGCTCGCCGCCCTGGTCGCCGCGGTGAACGGTGCGACCGATGCGCTCAACGCCGCGATCCAGGGTGCCGTCGGCGCCGCCGCCGCGGGCGGCGCGAACGTGCTCTACGCCGACGTGGTCGACGCGTTCGCCGGCCACGGGGTGCAGCTCGTGCCAGGCGTGCCCAGTGACCCGTGGTTCGGGCTCGACCCGGTGGGCGACCCGGCGGGCTACCTGCACCCGACGTACGCGGGATACACCGCCTACACCGACGTGATCCTCGGGGTTCTCGGGCGCTGACTCGAGGGATGACGGATGCCGCGGCCCGCGGCATCCGTCATCCCGACGTGCGTGGAAGCGCCGAGGGGCGGTGGCGACCGTCAGGACGGACGGATGTCCCCACCTCCTCTCCGCGCATCGCTCCGCGCTGCGCGGAGCCTCGGGGTGCGTGGGCCCAGCGGCCTGGCAGACTCGGACCGTGACGCTTCTCGAGACCATCAGTGCCGCGGCCGAGGCCTCGGGTGCGCCCGCGGGTGCGCCCGACGCCGACGCGCTGTACGACGCGTTCGTGGAGTGGGCGGGGGATCAGGGCTTCGCGCTGTACCCGGCGCAGGACGAGGCGGTCATCGAGATCGTGTCGGGCTCGCACGTGATCCTGTCGACGCCGACGGGCACGGGCAAGTCGCTGGTGGCGGTCGCGGCCCACGCGGCGTGCGTCGCCCGTGGCGGTCGCACCTACTACACCGCGCCGATCAAGGCGCTCGTGAGCGAGAAGTTCTTCGCACTCGTCGAGATCTTCGGTGCCGCGAACGTCGGCATGGTGACCGGCGATTCGTCCGTGAATCCGGATGCCCCGATCGTGTGCTGCACCGCGGAGATCCTCGCGAACCTCTCGCTGCGGCAGGGCGAGGATGCCGCGGTCGACCAGGTCGTGATGGACGAGTTCCACTACTACGGCGACCCCGATCGCGGGTGGGCCTGGCAGGTGCCGCTGCTGCTCCTGCCGCGTGCGCAGTTCGTGCTCATGTCGGCGACGCTCGGTGACGTCACGACGATCGCCGAGGACCTCGAGCGTCGCACCGGTCGCACGGTCTCACGCATCACCGGTGTCGAGCGTCCGGTGCCGCTGCACTTCTCCTACGCGCGCACGCCCGCGCACGAGACCGTCGAGGAGCTGCTGCAGACCGGCGAGGCGCCGGTGTACATCGTGCACTTCTCGCAGGCCGCCGCGATGGAGCGGGCGCAGGCGCTGTCGTCGATCAAGATCGTCTCCCGCGAGCAGCGCGACGCGATCGCCGAGGCGATCGGCGGCTTCCGCTTCACGACCGCGTTCGGCCGCACCCTCTCGCGCTACGTGCGCGCGGGCATCGGCGTGCACCACGCCGGCATGCTGCCGCGCTACCGCCGGCTCGTCGAGACGCTCGCGCAGCGAGGGCTGCTCCGAGTCATCTGCGGCACCGACACCCTCGGCGTCGGCATCAACGTGCCGATCCGCACCGTGCTCATCACGGCGCTGTCGAAGTTCGACGGCACGAAGATGCGCCAGCTCTCCGCGCGCGAGTTCCACCAGGTCGCCGGTCGCGCGGGCCGCGCCGGCTACGACACCTCCGGCACCGTCGTCGTGATGGCGCCGGAGTGGGAGATCGACAACGAGGCCGCGCTCCGCAAGGCCGGCGACGACCCCGCCAAGCGGAAGAAGATCGTGCGCAAGAAGGCGCCGACGGGCGTCGTCAACTGGGGCCTCGGATCGTTCGAGCGCCTTGTCGAGGCGGAGCCCGAACCCCTCGTGCCGCAGCTGCAGCTCACCGCCGCGATGCTCATCAACGTCATCGCGCGCGGCGGCGACGTGTTCACGAATGTGCGCAGCCTCGTGTTCGACAACCACGAGCCGCGCGGCCGGCGGTACGAGCTCGCGCGGCGCGCGATCGCGATCTTCCGGACGCTGCTGACCGCCGACGTCGTGGAGATCGACCGCTCGGCGGGTCCGGATGCCTCGGGGCCCAGCATCCGTCTCACCGTCGATCTGCAGCCCAACTTCGCGCTGAACCAGCCGCTGTCGCCGTTCGCGCTCGCCGCGATCGAGCTGCTCGACCCCGACGACACGGCGGGGGCCGCGGGGACGGGGCATTACGCGCTCGATGTCGTGAGCGTCATCGAGGCGACGCTCGACGACCCGCGGCCGATCCTGTCGCAGCAGGAGTTCAAGGCGCGCGGCGAGGCCGTCGCCGCGATGAAAGCCGACGGCATCGAGTACGACGAGCGCATGGCTCTGCTCGAAGAGGTCAGCTATCCGAAGCCGCTCGAGGAGCTGCTCGCGCAGTCCTACGAGGTGTTCGCGTCGAGCCAGCCGTGGGTGCGCGACTTCGAGCTGTCGCCCAAGTCGGTCGTGCGCGACATGTTCGAGCGGGCGCTGTCGTTCTCGGAGCTGATCTCGCTGTACCAGCTCGCCCGCAGCGAGGGCCTGGTGCTGCGGTACCTCTCGGACGCGTACCGCGCGGTGCGCCAGACCGTTCCGGCCGAGGCGCAGACCGACGATCTGCACGACCTGGTCGCGTGGCTCGGCGAGGTCGTTCGACAGGTCGACTCGAGCCTCGTCGACGAGTGGGAGGCGCTGATCAACCCCGTCGACGACCCGTCGGCGCCGGTGGTTCCGCCCGCCCCGCCGTCGGTGCTCACCAACCGCCGCGCGTTCGGCGTGCTGGTGCGCAACGAGCTGTTCCGGAGGGTGCAGCTCGCCGCGCGGCAGGGCGACGAGGAGCTCGTCGAGCTCGACCCCGAGGTGGACTGGCCGGCAGTGCTCGACGCCTACTTCGACGACCACGACGAGATCCTGACGGGAGGCGCGGCCCGGTCGCCGCGACTCGTGACCATGGACGAGACGGATGCCGCGGAGTCGGGGCTCTGGCGCGTGGAGCAGACGATCGACGACCCGGCGGGCGATCACGACTGGCGCATCCGCGGCGTGGTGGACCTCGCGGCGTCGGAGGAGGCGGGCACCGCGGTGGTGCGGGTGACCGAGGTCGTGCGGCTGTAGCCCGAACGCGTCGATTGTGCCTATCGCACAACGAAACTCAGTCTCAGAGCATGTGAAACTGGGTTCCTTCGACGACGACCGTGTGCCTGACGCGCGCCGTTCATACACTGCACTCGCGACAGCAGGCCGGACCCCTCCGACGAAGGCGGGATCCGACACCCTGCCGCTGTGTCGCCGCGCGGCCGGATCACCGGTCGTCGACGTCCACCGCGCCTACCCCCCAGGCGCTGAACCGGAGTGCTCTCAATGACGAGAACAGAAACCCACACCCACGGCGTCGGCATGCGTGTCGCCGTCATCGTGCTCAGCGTGGCCCTCGCGGCCATGATCCTGCTCTACTTCGTGACGACGTGGCAGATCGCGAGCGGATCGACGAAGCTCGCGGACGGCGCCGGCCAGGCGCACGAGGGCTCGACCGAGCTCGCCGCGGGCGCGTCCGAGCTCGCGGCCGGCGCCGGTGACCTCGCCGCCGGCGCGTCGGAGCTCGACGACGGTGCGGCGTCCGCCAGCGCCGGCGCCGCGCGCCTCGCGAACGGCGCCTCATCGGCCGACGCGGGCGCGCAGTCGCTCGCAACCGGAGCGGCCAGCCTGCAGTCGGGCGCGCAGTCACTCGCGAGCGGAGTCGGCACGCTCGGCACCGGCACGCGCTCGGCGGCGGCCGGGGCCACGAGCCTGGCCGCCGGCGCGAGCCAGGCTGCAGACGGCGCGACGCGGCTGGCGGCGGGCGCGCAGACCCTCGCGACGGGCGTCGGCGCCGCGCACAAGATCTCCGGCGACCTTCTGGCCGGAGCGACCACGATGCGCGACAAGCTCGCTCCGGCGGTCACCGACGACGTGAAGGCGCTGGCTGCCGGCAAGGAGCTGATCCAGGGGGCCGCGGCAGGTGCCCCGGTGAACTCGCAGAAGCTCGCCGACGCTCTCGCGGCGCTCGCCGCGGCGGACCCCACCGAGCAGATGAAGCAGCTCAGTGCTCTCGCCGCGGGGCTCGACAAGCAGGTGGACGGCATCGCCGGCGCCGCGGGCGCGGCTCCGCTGCTGGCGGCCGGCGTCATCGACGCCTCGGGCGGCGCGCAGCAGCTCGCCGGCGGGCTGAACGCGCTCGTCAACGGCGACCAGGCCCAGGGATGGCCCGGAACCGCCGGCCTCGCCGACCCCGCGAAGGGTGCGCCCTTCCTCGCCGCGAACGCTCAGTCGCTGAGCGCGGGGACCGGGCAGGTGCGCGACGGCGCGGCCTCGCTCGCGGCCGGCACCCAGTCGCTCGTGAGCGGTGTCGCCCGGCTGGACGCGGGGTCGCAGAACCTGAGCGGCGGGGCGACGTCGCTCTCCGAGGGCGCGGCGACGCTCGCGGCCGGAACGGACGCGCTGTCGTCCGGCGCCACGGACCTGTCAGCGGGCGCGACCGCGCTCTCCGAGGGCGCCGGCACGCTGGCCGCGGGGTCGCAGCAGCTCGCGGACGGCAGCGACACGCTCTCCGCGGGTGCGACCGCGCTCGCCGACGGCAGCGGCCAGGTCGCCGACGGCTCCGGCACGCTGGCCGCGGCAACCGCTGCGACGACCCCGAACGTGCTGCCCTGGATGCTCGGACTCGCACTCGCCGGGCTCATCGCCCTCGGGTTCTGGATCGGCCACCGCGTCAGCCACCGCGGGCGCGTCGCCGGCGCGGAGACCGCGCTGGCCTGAGCCGGACGGACTCGCGAAGACGGGAGACGGCTGCCCGCAGCATCCCGTCTCCCGTCTTCGCGGCCCGAGCGCCCGTTCGGGGGTCACGACACGCGGTGCCGGTGAGTCCACGCCGCGTGTTGCGCCACCTCAGCTGCGCGGCCACGGCCGCTCGGGGGTCACGACACGCGGCATCGGTCGGTCGGTGCCGCGTGTCGTGCCACCCCAGCGCTCGCGTCAGCCGAGCCCGAGTCCGCCGTCGGTCGACAGCACCTGGCCCACGACCCACGCACCGTCGGGCGTCGCGAGCCAGCCGAGGAGCCGCGCGGGGTCGGCGGGCTCGCCGTAACGGCCGAACGGCGTCGACCGCATCCATTCCGCGATCTCATCGAGCGGCCGGTCGGTCGTCTCGGGGTCGAGATAGCCGGTGTTGACCGGCCCCGGATCGATCGTGTTGAGGATGATGCCGAGGTCGAGCAGCTCGGCCGCCACCGTCTTCGTGACGCCCGCGAGCGCCGCCTTGCTCGCCGCGTAGGCGACCTCGCCGCGCATGGGGCCGTGGATCTGACCCGACGTCATCCAGAACACGCGCCCGGTCGGCTCGGAGAACGGCCCCCGCCGCTCGACGCGCTCGCCCGGTCTCGCGGCGGGGCCGTCGCCCGCGTGCAGTGCCGCGAACTCGCGCGTCAGCAGCAGCGTCGACCGTGTGTTGGTCTGCCAGAAGGCGTCGAGCCGCTCGGCCGTCATGTCGAGGATCGACCCGTCGTCGCCCGACTGCGCGTGGTTGCAGACCAGGATGTCGAGCCGCCCGGTCAGCGCCCGAGCGGCTTCGATGACGAGGGCGACGGTCCCCGCGCCCCCTCCAGGCGCCGCTGACGCGTCGCCCGGAGCCTCCGGGCGCGTGGGCCCAGCTGCGTCCCGGAGGTCCGCGCTGATGTCGCCGAGCTGCGCGCCCGGCGCGAGCTCCGCTCGCAGACCCTCGCGCACGGCGTCGAGGTCGTCGCCGCCCCACGGCAGGCGTGTGTCGTGTGGGCGGTAGTGGTGGAAGAAGACATCGGCGCCGAGGCGCGCGAACTGGGCGGCGACGGCGAAGCCGATGCCGCGCCGGCGCGAGACACCGGTGACGAGGGCGGTCTTGCCCGTGAGTGGCAGGGACGACGAGGAGGGGAACATGCGATGCCTTTCGAGGACGCCGGGTCGCGGCATCCGTTTCTGCGTCCATGCGGAGCGCGACGGACGGGATGGTGACGGAGACGGGGTCACAGGCATTGCATGCGAAGAGGCTAGCGGATCGCCTGAGCCGGGGCCCGGTAGCTGCTGCTCTTTCCTACGACTGCTGCGTCGCGCGACGCAGCAGTCGCAGGGAACTGCAGCGGTCGCGCACGGGGAGCGGCGTTGTCGGGAATGATGGCGTCATGCCGACCTACGTGGCGTTCCTGCGGGCCATCAACCTCGGGGCGAACCGGAAGTTCCCGAAGGCCGACATCGTGCGGGCGGTCGAGGGGGTCGGGTTCACCGACGTCGAGACGCACATCAACACCGGCAACGTGCGGTTCACGACGCCGATGCGCTCGCGGGCGAAGATCGAGAAGGCGCTCGAGGACGCCTTCGCCGCCGACCGGGGGTTCGACGTCCCGACGATGGTGTTCACGACCGCCGAGCTTGCGGCGATCGCCCGTGACGCCGTCGTCCTCACCGCGGGCCGCCACGGCCTGGAGCGCCACTACGTGTATCTGCTGAAGGAAACGCTGCCGGCCGACACGGTCGCCGAGATCGAGGGGCTGACGACGGATGCCGGCGAGATGGTCGTGCGCGGCCGGGTCGCGCACGCGCTGCTCGGCCCGGGCTACCAGGCCGGAACCGTCGATCCGCTCCGCGCGGCGAAGCTGCTCGGCGTCGCGACCAACCGGAACGTGAACGTCATCACGACGCTCGCGGAGAAGTGGTGCTGAGCTCGGGGTGCTGTGGCTTCACACGCTCCTCAATCGAGGACCAGGGCCGGAATGCGGACCCGACCCCGGCGCGCCGCTCCTCGTCTCGGCCCCGATCCTCAATTGAGGATGCCGAGCGGCTCCTCCACATGACCCCGGGAAATGGGTTCGGCCCGGGTTGTGCACCGGGGAGGGTGCGCGGGGGACCGCGTCGGATCCCGCGGCTACCCTGGGACGGGTGACAATCCCCCAGGGCGACCCGTACGCCGACCTCGCGTGGGAGCCCGAGTTCGCTCCTCCGCCCGACGATTCGTGGGCGCCGCCGGAGGACGGATGGATGCCGCCACCCGACCCCATAGCGGGCGGCTCGACATCGATCGACCCGTTCGCGGGAGCCGGCCCTCGCCGGGACTTCACGGGCGCCGACGCGGCCACCGTTCTGCGCGAGGTGTACGGCTACGACGCGTTCCGTGGTGAGCAGGGCGCGATCGTCGACCACGTGATCGCCGGCGGCGACGCCGTCGTGCTGATGCCCACCGGTGGCGGCAAGAGCGTCTGCTACCAGGTTCCGGCGCTCGCACGTCCGGGCACGGGGCTCGTCGTGAGCCCGCTCATCGCCCTCATGCATGACCAGGTCGACGCGCTCGTCGCCAACGGCGTGCGGGCCGCGTACCTCAACTCGACCCAGGCGCCGCCCGAGCGCGCGGCCGTCGAGCGCGCGTACCTCGCGGGCGAGCTCGACCTCCTCTACGTCGCCCCGGAGCGGCTCAACACCGAGACGACGCTGCGGTTCCTCGCGCGCGGACAGCTCAGCGTCATCGCGATCGACGAGGCGCACTGCGTGTCGCAGTGGGGCCACGACTTCCGCCCCGACTACCTGGCGTTGGGCGCCCTCGCCGAGCGGTTCCCCGGGGTGCCACGCCTGGCTCTCACCGCGACGGCGACCCCCGCGACGCACCGCGAGATGACCGAGCGGCTGCAGCTGCCGCAGGCGCGCCACTTCGTCTCGAGCTTCGACCGGCCGAACATCCAGTACCGCATCGAGGCCAAGTCCGACCCGCGGCGCCAGCTCGTCGCCTTCATCCGGTCACAGGGGTCCGGCGCGGCGGGCATCGTCTACGCGCTCAGCCGCAAGTCCGTGGAGCAGACGGCCGAGTTCCTCTCGGCGCAGGGCGTCGACGCGCTCCCGTACCACGCGGGCCTTCCCGCCGAGACGCGTGCCGCGAACCAGTCCCGGTTCCTCCGCGAGGACGGCGTCGTCATGGTCGCGACGATCGCCTTCGGCATGGGCATCGACAAACCCGACGTCCGTTTCGTGGCGCACATCGACCTGCCGAAGTCCGTCGAGGGCTACTACCAGGAGACAGGCCGAGCGGGCCGCGACGGCGAGGCCTCCGTCGCGTGGATGGCCTACGGACTCGGCGACGTGGTGCAGCAGCGTCGCATGATCGACCAGTCGCCCGGCGACCGTGCCTTCAAGACCCGGCTGGGCCAGCACCTCGACGCCATGCTGGGCCTCTGCGAGACGGTCGGATGCCGCCGCCAGAACCTGCTCGCCTACTTCGGCGAACCCTCCGGCCCGTGCGGCAACTGCGACACCTGCCTCGAGGCGCCCGACACGTGGGACGGACTCGTCCCCGCGCAGAAGCTCCTCTCGACGATCGTGCGTCTGCAGCGCGAGCGCGGCCAGGCGTTCGGCGCCGGTCACCTCGTCGACATCCTGCGCGGCGCATCGACCGACCGCATCCGGCAGCAGGGGCACGACCAGCTCTCGACGTACGGGCTGGGCGCCGATCTCAGCGATCAGGACTGGCGCAGTGTGATCCGCCAGCTGCTGGCCCGCGGCATCCTCGTCGCCCGCGGCGAGTACGGCACGCTCGCGCTCGGGGAGCCCGCCGCGGGCGTGCTGCGCGGCGAGACGCCGGTGCCGTTGCGTCGCGACGTGATGGGCCGCTCCGGCGGCGTCGCGCGCGTGCGCAAGACCACCGCTCCCGAGACGCTCGACCCCGCGAACGCCGGTCTCTTCGAGGCGCTCCGCGCGTGGCGCGCCGGTGTCGCGAAAGAGCTCGGCGTACCGGCCTACATCGTGTTCGGCGACGCGACCCTGCGCGCCCTCGCCGAGCGCCGGCCCGAGAGCCTCGCCGACCTCGACGGCGTCTCGGGCATCGGCGCCAAGAAGCGCGAGGCCTACGGCGAGGCCGTGCTCGCGGTGGTCGCCGCGGCCTGATTCGTGGTCCGTCGGTCGCGGACCCCGATCAGATCATGTGCTCTCGCCGAGAACACACGTCGTACGCGCTGACAACGTGTGGCCTCGGCGAGAGCACACGATGTGAACGCCCCGCCGCCTGACGCCGGCGCCTACCCGGAGCGCGGCAGCACGTCGTCGAGGTGCGCGGTCAGCTGGGCGGCCACGTCGACGGACGAACGGTCGTAGAGCCACTGGTACTGGAGGCCGTCCCAGAGCGCGGTGAGCCAGAGGGCCTCGAACTCGGGGTCGCGGTGAGAGGGGAGGTCGCCGTCCTCCTGGGCGGCGCGGAACAGCGCGGTGAAGTGGTCCACCACCCCGCGGAGGCGCTCCTCGAAGTAGACGTGCGCGGGGTGGTCTGCGGGCACGGCCTCGCACGAGAGCACGGCGTAGACCTCGATGAGGCCCGGGGCTGTCGCGGCGTTGACGGTCGCGCCGCGGGGGAGGCCGCGCAGCTCCTCGACCGCCCGGTCGGCGGGAACGTAGTCCGCGCGCGACTCGATCTGCTGGTCGCGGTGGCTCAGCACCGCGCTCAGCAGGTCCTCCTTCGATCCGAAGTAGTGCAGCAGCGTCGACTTCGAGACACCGACCCGCTCGGCGATGTCGCGCAGGCTGGTGTCGCCGTAGCCCTCCTCGGCGAAGAGAGCCGTGGCGCCGTCGACGATGAGCGCGCGGCGCTCGCGGCCGACGCGATAGCCCGAGGGCGCAGCATCCGTTGACGCGAAGGAGGGCATCGGGGGCACCGGCGCCGCCGTCGCGGCGGGTGGGGGATCGTCGGCGTCGCGCCAGCCCACGGGCAGTGCGAGCGACGCCTCGTACGTCTCGAGGGTCTCGGCGATGTCGACCTGCGCGGGGAGGTACTGCGCGAGCAGCTGGAGCCCGTCCCACGCGGCGGCGATGCGCACGGCCTCGCCGCGCGGGTCGCGATCCGCCGAGACGGTGTCCTGCGTGATCGCCTCGTCGATGGCGTCGGCCGACAGCTCGCGCAGGCGCGCGTACCGGTCGCGCATGATCTCGTGCGCGGGATGGCGGGGAGTGGATGCCTCGCCCGTGAGCGCGGCGAAGAGCGCCAGGTATCCGGGCACGGTCTCGTTGCGCCGCGCGAGCTCGCTGTAGGCGAGGGCGCCGGGGTCCTCGGCCGCCATGCGCTCGAGGAGCTCGGTCTCGTTGTCGCGCTCGAACAGGCCGACCACGGCGGCGAGCAGCTCGTCCTTCGTGGCGAAGTGGCGGAGCAGACCGGGATGGCTGATGCCGGCGGCGGTCGCGATGTCGCGGAGCGACGTGGCGCGGTACCCCCGGGTGACGAACGCGTCGTGCGCCGCGGCGACGATCGCGGCGCGGGTCCGCTCGGTGCGGGCAGTGCGCACGGTACCGGGTGCGGTCGTCGTCACGTCGTCACCGCCTCCCCGCGCTCGCCTGCGCCCATCCTATCCTCGTCGATTACCACGCGGTCGAATTTCAGTTACCAAATGGTCGGGTTTCATGTACGCTCGTGCCTGGACGCGCGTCGGAGTCGACCGCGTCGCACCCGAGAAAGGACTCCGATGACAGAGATGTCGCCCGCCGCGACGGTTGCCGCCGCCGGCACCACCGGCTTCAAGGCCCCGGGCACGACGCCTGAGAAGACTCCCCGGGGCTACACCCCCGGCCTCGCCGCGGTGAACTTCGGCGTCTATCTCGCGCTGCTGACCCCGGTGCTCGTCTCGATGGCCTTCAAGGTCGAGCACATCTCGCCCGATGGCACCGCCACCGCCAACCTCGGCCTCATCATGGGCGTCGGCGCGCTGTTCGCGCTCATCGCCAACCCGCTCGCCGGCCGCCTGTCCGACCGCACGACCTCCCGCTTCGGCATGCGCCGCCCCTGGATCCTCGGTGGCACCCTCGTCGGCCTCGGAGGCTTCGCCCTCATCGGCATCGCGGAGTCCGTGTGGGTCGTGCTCATCGCCTGGTGCCTCGTGCAGACCTCGATGAATGCCGTGCTCGCCGCGGCCAACGCGACGCTCCCCGACCAGGTGCCGGTCACCGGCCGCGGCAAGGTGTCGGGCATCGTGGGGCTCACCACGCCGCTCGGCATCCTCGCCGGCTCGTTCCTCGTCAACTTCCTGTCGGACGACTTCGCCCGCTTCGTCGTGCCGGCGGCCATCGCCACCGTCCTCGCGGTGCTCTTCGTCCTCGTGCTGAAGGACCGCCGCCTCGACCACAAGCCCGCGCAGAGGTTCACGATCGGCCAGTTCTTCGGCTCGTTCGTCTTCAACCCCGCCAAGCACCCGGACTTCGGCTGGACCTGGCTCACCAAGTTCCTCGTGATGTTCGGCTACGCGGGCATCGCGACATTCCTGCCCTTCTACCTCACCGAGAAGTTCGGCCTCGACGAGCAGACCGCGATCACGACGATCCTCATCGCCAACCTCGCGTCGATGGTCGCGATGGCCATCTCGGGCCCGCTCGGCGGCGTGCTCTCCGACAAGATCGGCAAGCGCCGCCCGTTCGTCGCCATCGCCGGCGTCATCATGGTCGTCGGCCTCGTGACCCTCGCCTTCGCCCCGAGCATCGCCGTCGTCCTCATCGCCCAGGCGATCATCGGCTTCGGCGCCGGCTCGTTCATGTCGGTCGACCTGGCCCTCGCGACCGAGGTGCTGCCCAACCGCGAGGACACCGCGAAGGACCTCGGCGTGCTCAACATCGCCAACGCGCTGCCGCAGTCGATCGCCCCCGCCATCGCCCCGGGCATCATCGCCCTCGGCGCGACCACCGCCCTCGGCGGCTACACCGTGTACTACCTCTTCGGCGCGCTCGTGTCCCTCGCCGGCGCCGTGCTCGTCTACCGCATCAAGGGAGTGAAGTGATGACCGACATTCTGACAACGGATGCCGCTACCCCGGCCGCACCGGAGAACCGGCCCTGGCTCGATGCGAGCCTGCCCGTTGAGCAGCGCGTCGAACTGCTCCTCGCCGAGATGACGGTGGAGGAGAAGGCCGGCCTCTTCTTCCAGACGATGATCGTCATGGGCGAGGGCGGCGAGCTCTCCGAGGGCGACTCCGCGTTCGGCATCCCGGCCAACCGCGAGTACGTGGTCGGCCGCCACATGAACCACTTCAACCTGCTGGGCGTCGCGCCCAAGGCCAGTGACATCGCGGCCTGGCACAACAAGCTGCAGGAGCTCGCGGCATCCACTCGTCTCGGCATCCCGGTGTCGATCTCGACCGATCCGCGCCACTCGTTCAGCGACAACCCGGGCGCCGCGATGTTCGCCGGCCCGTTCTCGCAGTGGCCCGAGCCCCTCGGTCTCGCGGCGACGCGTGACGCGGACCTGGTGCAGCGCTTCGGCGACATCGCGCGCCAGGAGTACACGGCCGTCGGCATCCGCGTGGCTCTGCACCCGCAGGTCGACCTCGCGACCGAGTCGCGGTGGGCACGCCAGCTGCAGACGTTCGGCGAGGACGCTGCGCTCGCGGGCGAGCTGGGCGCGGCGTACGTGCGCGGCTTCCAGGGCTCCGCGTTCGGTCCCGGCTCGGTGAGCACGATGACCAAGCACTTCCCGGGCGGCGGCCCCCAGAAGGACGGCGAGGACCCGCACTTCGACTACGGCCGCGAGCAGGTCTACCCCGGCGGGCAGTTCGAGCTGCACCTCAAGCCGTTCGAGGAGATCTTCGCCGCGGGTGGCCGCCAGATCATGCCGTATTACGGCATGCCGGTCGGCACCGAGTACGAAGAGGTCGGCTTCGGCTTCAACAAGGGCGTGCTCACGGGACTGCTGCGCGAGCGCTTCGGCTTCGACGGCATCGTCTGCACCGACTGGGGCCTCGTCACCGACCAGCCGATCATGGGCACGGACTTCGCCGCCCGTGCGTGGGGCGTGGAGCACCTGACGCCCGCCGAGCGCATGGTGAAGATCCTCGACGCCGGCGCCGACCAGTTCGGCGGCGAGCACGACCCGTCCCTGCTCCTCGGCCTCGTGAGCGACGGCAGCGTGAGCGAGGAGCGCCTCGACGTCTCCGCCCGCCGCCTGCTGCGCGAGAAGTTCGAGCTCGGCCTGTTCGAGAACCCGTACGTCGACGTCGAGGCGGCCGACGCCATCGTCGGCTCGGCGGAGTTCCGCGCCGCGGGCGAGGCCGCGCAGCGCGCCTCGATCGCCGTGCTGTTGAACGACGGAGCGCTGCCGCTGCGCCGCGGCCTGAAGCTCTACGTCGAGGGCATCGCGCCCGAGGCGGCGGCTCGCTACGGCGAGATCGTCGAGACGCCGGAGGAAGCGGATGCTGCGATCCTGCGTCTGCAGGCACCCTACGAGCAGCGCGCCTCGATGTTCGAGAACTTCTTCCACGCGGGGTCGCTCGACTTCCCCGAGGACGTCGTCGCCCATGTGCGCGCGGTGTCGTCGGTCGTGCCGACGGTCGTGGACGTGTTCCTCGATCGCCCCGCGATCCTCGGCCCGATCGTCGAGGCCGCGAGCGCCGTCACCGCGAATTGGGGAGCGAATGCCGATGCACTGCTCGAGGTGCTGACCGGCGGATCCCCGGCGACCGGCAAGCTGCCGTTCGACGTGCCGAGCTCGATGGCGGCCGTGGAGGCGTCGCGCCCCGACGTGCCCTTCGACACCGCCGACCCGCTGTACCGCTTCGGCCACGGCCTTTCGCTCTAGCCGGCTGAGACGGGGGATGCTGCGCTGCGAGCTCGCGGCGCAGCATCCCTTCGTCGTTTCGCCGCGCACAGAATCGGAGACTGTGCCCGACGCGCGGGCTCGGGATGCTGTGACCCGGTGTGTCGCCGAAAGTCTCCGAATCTGTGCCGGGCTACGCGCCGGTCCCCGGCACGACGACGACGGGCACCGGGGCGTTGCGCAGGATCTTCGACGCGCTGGAGCCCAGGAACACCTGGGCCAGGCGGTGCGTCGACGACGACCCCACGACCATGACGTCGCCCTCGGTCCAGCCGACCGACGACACCGCCGTGCCCCAGTCGCCGGCGGCGGCGATGCCGTACTCGAGCTCGTCGTCCGAGAATCCCAGCGTCTTCAGGTGCGCTGCCGCCTCCTGTAGCGCGGCGGCGGCCTGCACGCCCCACAGCTCGATGACCTGCGTCTGCGCGTGGCTGATGTCGGTGGTGACGGGCCGGCGCGCCGGGTTCACGAGGAACGTCACGAGGCGCATGCGCGCCGACGCGAGCCTGCTGAACTCCGCGACGCGGTTCAGCAGTGACCAGCTGGCGTCGTCGTCGCGGAAGCCGACGGTCACCCTCGTGACCGCGCTCGTCGTGCGGAAGCTCCGCGGAGCGATGGCCACCGGCAGGGGCGAGGAGTGGACGAGGCGGTCGGTCTTCGAGGTCAGCCGCACGCGCCCGGGCTCCGCCTCCTCGGCGGATCCCACCACGATCATCCGCGCGTCTCGCGCCACGGCCTGCTCGATCAGGGTCGCGGGTGCCGACCTGCCGGCGACCCACACCGCCTCAGCGGGGATCCCGGGGTGGTGGGCGAAGTCCGACAGGGCGAGCTCCGCACTCAGCCTGCCTTCGCCCGCTGTCCACTCCTCGTACTCGCGGTCGACGCCGCCGGCGAGAGGGGTTCCCCACCCCTGCGGCACGACCGACACCGCCACGACCGGCTCGGGATGCGAGCGGGCGAACTGGAACGCGAGTTCGATCGCGCTGCGATCGTCGCCTCGCGGTCCGTAGCCGACGAGGTACGTCACGTCTCGTCCTCGGGATGGATCGGCTCGGCGATCTGCTCTTCCGAGGTGTAGTCGTTCAGCGTCGCGTGCTTTCGGCCGTAGAACCAGTAGTAGAGCAGCACGATCGCGATCCAGGTGCCGAAGATCACCCAGGTGATGGCGGCCAGCCCCGACAGGATGTAGACGCACGCGGCGATGGTGAGGATCGGCACCACGGGGTAGAGCGGCACGCGGAAGGGGCGCTCGAGATCAGGTTTCGTGCGCCGCAGCACGATGACGGCGAGCGCGACCACGCTGAACGCCATCAGCGTGCCGATCGAGACGGTGTCCCACAGGTAGTCGGACGGGACGAAGCCGGCGATGATCGCGACGATCGTCGAGACGACCACCGTGTTGTAGATCGGCGTCATCGTCTTGGCGTTGACGTGGAGGAACTTCCGCGGGACGAGCCCGTCGCGAGAGATCGAGAACAGGATGCGGGTCTGCCCGTACAGCGTGACCAGCGTCACCGAGAAGATCGAGATGACTGCGCCGGCCGCCAGGATCGTGCCCCAGATCGGGTTGCCCGTGATGTTCTCCAGGATCTGGGCGAGGCCCGCCTCACCGGCCTCCTCGGTCGAGTAGAACTCGACCGGCTCGGCCGCGAGCCCCGCGATCGCGACCAGGATGTACACCGTCGAGACGATGATGAGGGCGCCGATGATCGCCCGCGGGAGTGCCTTCTGCGGGTTGCGCACCTCCTCGCCCGCCGTCGCGACGGCGTCGAGGCCGATGAACGAGAAGAAGATGGTCCCTGCTGCGGCGCTGATGCCGGCGGCGCCGAACGCGAAGAAGTTCTCGAAGTGGTCGGCGTTGAACGCGGTGAAGCCGAGGACGATGAACAGTGCCAGCACCCCGAGCTTGATCAGCACCATGATCGTGTTCACCGTGGCCGACTCGGCAACCCCTCGGATGAGGAGCAGACAGCACAGGCCCACGAGGACGACGGCCGGCAGGTTGATGATGCCGCCGGTCGCCGCGCCATCGGATCCGGGGATGAACGACACCGACAGGGCATCCGGCAGCCGGAATCCGAGCGTGTTCTCGAGCAGTTCGTTGAAATAGCCGCTCCAGCCCACCGCGACCGCCGAGACGGCGACGCCGTACTCGAGCAGCACGCAGCCCGCGATGATCACCGCCCAGATCTCGCCCAGCGCGTGGTACGTGTACGAGTAGGTGGAGCCGCTCACGGGGATCGCCGACGCGAGCTCGGCGTAGCACAGCGCCGAGAGGCCGGCGCAGATCGCGGCGACGATGAACGAGATGATCACCGCGGGGCCCGCCTCGGGGATCGACTCGCTCAGCACGAAGAAGATCCCGGTGCCGACGGTCGCGCCGACGCCGAACATCATGAGTTGGAAGGTGCCGATGTTCCGGGCGAGCTCCTCGCCCTTGTGGTGCTTCTGCTGGATGACGATGGGCTTGCGCCGAAAGAGCTGTTCGCCGAGTGCGGCCATGTCGGACTCCCCACGGGGTGGCCGGGCCACCTCGCCCGGAGTGCCCCCAAGTCTGGTGCGCGAGGCGGATCGGGCATAGGCCCGCACGCCCGACCGCCGTCTGGGATCACAGACGGCGAAGGGGGAACGGATGCTGCCGCCCGGGGTCGCGGCGGTAGCCTTGCGCCCATGCCGCGCCTTCTCGTCCGCCGTCCATCGCCCCGTCTCGCGGAGGGCGAGCTCACCCATATCGCGCGCGTGCCCGTCGATGCCGCGCTCGCGCAGCGTCAGTGGGAGTCGTACGTCGACGTGTTCCGGCAGCGTGGCTGGGACGTCGTCGAGGTCGCCCCGGCCGACGAGCACGCCGACGGCGTGTTCATCGAGGACGCGGTCGTCATGTTCGCCGACCTCGCGGTGCTCACGAGCCCGGGGGCGGAGTCCCGCCGGGGCGAGATCGCCTCGACGCGGTCGACGCTCGAGGGTGCCGGCATCCCGTATCGCGCCATCGAGCTGCCGGGCACGCTCGACGGCGGCGACGTGCTCAAGATCGGGCGCACGGTGTACGTCGGGCGGACACTGCGAACGAACGACGAAGGGATCACGCAGCTGCGCGACCTGCTCGCGCCGCGCGGCTGGAGCGTCGTCGGCGTGCCCGTCTCGAAGGTGCTGCACCTCAAAAGCGGCGTGACCGCGCTTCCCGACGACACGGTCGTCGGGTTCGAGCCGCTCGTCGACGACCCGGCCGCCTACCCGGACTTCCTGGCGGTGCCCGAGGAGCACGGCACCGCCGTCGTCGTGCTCGACGACGCCACCGTGCTCATGTCGGCCGACGCTCCCGAGACCGCCGAGCTCTACCGGTCACGTGGGCTCGAGGTCATCACCACGCCGATCACGGAGTTCGAGAAGCTCGAGGGCTGCGTGACGTGCCTCTCGGTGCGCGTCCGCGACGAGTGAGCGCGACCCGCATAGGCTGACGGAGGCGGGCGACGAGGCCCGCAACGGGGAGCGAGCGTGGCCACGAGCAACATCGAGATCGCACAGCAGGCCGAACTCTGGCCGATCACCCGGATCGCCGAGGGACTCGGCATCCCTGAAGAGGAACTCGAGCCGTATGGCCGGTTCAAGGCCAAGGTGTCGTTGCGGCACCTGCGGACGCTCCAGGAGGAGCCTCGCGGGCGGCTCGTGCTGATGACCGCCGTGTCGCCCACCCCCGCGGGCGAGGGCAAGACGACGACCACCGTGGGCCTCGGCGACGCGCTCACCCGCATCGGCGAGCGGGCGATGATCTGCCTGCGCGAGCCCGCGCTCGGGCCGGTGTTCGGCATGAAGGGCGGTGCCGCGGGCGGCGGGTACGCGCAGGTCGTGCCGATGGAGGACATCAATCTCCACTTCACGGGCGACTTCTCGGCCATCGCGATCGCGACGAACCTGCTCGCGGCGCTCATCGACAACCACGTGCACCACGGCAACGCCCTCGGCATCGACGTGCGTCGCGTGACCTGGCGGCGCGTGCTCGACGTCAACGACCGGGCCCTCCGCGACGCCGTGATCGGCCTCGGCGGTCCATCGAACGGCTACCCCCGCGAGGACGGCTTCGACATCGTCGTGGCGAGCGAGGTGATGGCGATCTTCTGCCTCGCCACCGACCTCGCCGACCTCAAGGAGCGGCTCGGCGAGATCGTCGTCGCCTACACCCGCGACCGCACGCCGATCCGCGCCCGCGACCTGCAGGCGCACGGGGCCATGGCCGCGATCCTGCGCGACGCGCTCGCGCCGAACCTCGTGCAGACGCTCGAGCACACGCCGGCGTTCGTGCACGGCGGACCGTTCGCGAACATCGCGCACGGCTGCAACTCGTACCTCGCGACCGACTCCGCGCTGCGGATGGCCGACTACGTCGTCACCGAGGCGGGCTTCGGCGCCGACCTCGGCGCCGAGAAGTTCGTCGACATCCTCTGCCGGACGACAGGCCTCCGCCCCGACGTCGCGGTGGTCGTCGCCACGGTGCGCGCCATGAAGTTCCACGGCGGTGTCGAGGTCGCCGACCTCCCGCAAGAGAACGTCGCCGCCCTCGAGCACGGCACCGCCAACCTCCTGCGGCACCTGAAGACCCTCCGTGAGACGTGGGGCATCCCGACGGTGGTCGCGATCAACCATCGCGCGGAGGACACGGATGCTGAGACCGCGGCGCTCATCGCGGCCGCCGAGTCCGTCGGGGTCACGGCCGTGGTGGCGAGGCATTTCGCCGACGGCGGCGCGGGGGCTGCGGACCTGGCGCGCGAGGTCGTGCGGCTGTGCGACGAACGGGCCGCCCTTCGACAAGCTCAGGGACCGGCCGCAGCGCAGGGACCTGATGCTGAGCCTGTCGATGCGCTGCACTTCACGTACCCGGATGACGCGACGCTGTGGCGCAAGATGAGCGCGATCGCAACGCGCATCTATGGGGCGTCCGAGATCACCGCGTCGACCGCCGTCCGCGCGCAGATCAAGCGCCTGCAGGACGAGGGCTACGGCGGCTACCCGGTGTGCGTCGCGAAGACGCAGTACTCGTTCTCGACCGACGCGAAGCTGCGCGGAGCGCCGACGGGCCACGTCGTCGACATCCGCGAGGTGCGCCTCGCCGCCGGCGCGCGGTTCGTCGTGATGATCTGCGGCGACATCATGACGATGCCCGGGCTGCCGGCGAAGCCCGCCGCGAACAGCATCGACGTCGACGACGAGGGGCGCATCGTCGGGCTCTTCTGAGGCCGGGGTGCCCGGTGGTCAGAGCGGCGGGAACGTGCGCACCCGCTCGACGCGGAGCGTGTGGGGGAGCGCCGCGGTGTCGCGGACGCCGTCGGCGCGCGGAAGCTCGTAGAGGTCGAGCATGAGCTGCACGGGGTAGTCCATCGTCTGATGCACGGTCTTCACCCAGCGGTGGTCGATGAAGAACCGCACCGCGTCGGGCGTCCACTCGACGGCGTAGTCATGCATCTCCGTGAGATCGCCCTCGACACGGACCTTCTCGAAGTCGTCGCGCAGGCGCGGATCGTGCTGGCGCTTGACCCCGACACCGACCCACCCGCCTTCATCGTCGATCTCGCTGCCGAAGATCTCGGCGATGCAGATCTCGCCGGAGTCCTCCGGCCGGTCCTCGAACCCGATCGGCCAGAACGCCACCATCGCGTCGGGGTGGCGCACCGCGGCCATGCGGACCTCGATCACACCGAACCGGGGGAGGTGGAGCCGGCGCTCCGGCTGCTCCTCGCGCACCACCAGGCCGTCGCGGAAGCGGTGCTGCCCGATCGACCCGCCCCGCGCGCCGGCGAACTGGCCAGTCTGGATGTGCGAGACGCGGTTGTCGCCGTCGAACTCCGGCGACCACGGCGCGGTGTCGGCGTCGATGAAGAGCTCGAGCGCGTCGGGCGCGATGGAGTAGCGGGCGGCGGTGCGCTCGCGCGACGACCAGTGCGGCAGGTAGTGCGGCCACCACACCTTCTCGTCGAGCACGCCCTCGCCGAACCGCTCCTCGAGGTCGGCCTCGCGGCCGTCGAGGTCGAGCGGCGACATGTCGAGCACCCAGACGTTGAACGACAGCTCACGGCCGTGCCACGGCTCCGTCCTCGACCCACGGTGCTCGAACCCGGCTGCGCGGCACAGTGCGTTCGACGCGGGATTGTCGACGCCGGGGTAGGCGACCAGAAGGCTGCGATCGTGCCGATCTGCGACCTCGCGCACGACCAGCCCCAGCGCCGCGTGCGCGAGACCCCGCCCCTGCCACTCGGAGAACACGTTCCAACCCGCCTCCCACGCGGGTTCGCCGTCGTGGTCGACCTGCCAGTACCCGATGCCGCCGACCGGCGTGCCATCGAGCTCGATGCGGTACATGGCGGCTTCGCCCGTGCGCATCAGGTTCATGTAGCGCTCCTGGCGCTCGACCAGCTGCTCAGGCGTCTCCGGTCCGCCGAGATGCGCCATCATCTCCGGCGTGTTGGCGCGCTCGAGCAGCGGCAGGTCGCCCGCCGCCCACGGGGCGAGGGTCACGGCTGCCTCGGTCATCAGCGATCGGTGACGAGGATGGTGTTCCCGTCGGGGTCTGTCGCGGTGAAGAAGAGGCAGCGGTCGGGGTCGCCGAGCTCGTCGCTCGGGTGCGCCCCGAGCCGCGCGAGGCGCTCGTGGACGGAGGCGAAATCGTCGACGCGGAAGTTGCACGTCGCCCACGGCAGGCCGGGTTCGACGTGGATGCCGCTCTTGGGGCCCATCAGCGTCACCTGTCCGTGCGAGCCCGCGAGCACGCTCGAGGCGTCGCTCTCTTCGACGACGCCGAGGCCGAACGCATCGGCGTACCAGTGCGCGCTCGCTCGCGGATCGTGCACGGGGATGAACGCGGTCGTGATCGCCGTCGGCGGGCTCATGACCCGAGCCTAGGCCTCGCCGCGGACGTACGCGCGGTCCTGCCCGAACACCCCCGACACGGCGTCCGGAGGCGCCCCGGCTGTGCGTCTCGCACAACGCATCCGTCACCCGTGTCGCTCCGGCCTTGTGGACATTCACCAGAGGCTTTGAGAGGACGTTGTCGGAGTCCTACGGTCGAAGGGAACTTGATCCTTCCCGTCGCACCGAGAGGTGATGCACATGGCTGACGCCGCCGTCCGCACCAAGAAGCCCGCCGTCCACAAGAACACGCCCGCCGGAGGAGCCCCGACCGCTCCGCACACCGCGGCCGAGGCATCCGATCCCCGTATCGACATCGCTGCGGTCACCGATCTGCTGCTCGGCACGTGGGGCGCGACCCGCCGTGAGGCCCGCGAGATGATCAAGGACCCCGCGTTCTGGCGCATCGAAGGGCAGTCGATGCCCGAGCACCGCGAGCGCGTGCTGACGCAGCTGCACCTGCTCGTCGAGCACGGCGGCTCGCGCCGGGCGATGCCCGAGAAGTTCGGCGGCATCAACGACAACGGCGCGAACCTCGCCGGCTTCCAGGAGCTCGTGCTCGCCGACCCCAGCCTGCAGATCAAGTCCGGCGTGCAGTGGGGTCTGTTCGGCTCGGCCGTCTTCCAGCTCGGCACCGAGAAGCACCACGACAAGTGGATGCCGGGCATCACCGACCTCTCGATCCCGGGTGCGTTCGCGATGACCGAGACCGGACACGGCTCGGATGTCGCGTCCATCGGCACGACCGCGACCTACGACCCCGAGACCGAGGAGTTCGTGATCCACACGCCGTTCCGCGGCGCGTACAAGGACTACCTCGGCAACGCGGCGCTGCACGGCAAGGCCGCGACGGTGTTCGCACAGCTCATCACGGGCGGCGTCAACTACGGCGTGCACTGCTTCTTCGTGCCGATCCGCGACGACGAGGGCGCGATGCTCCCGGGCATCATCAGCGAGGACGACGGCGTCAAGGGCGGCCTCAACGGCATCGACAACGGCCGGCTCGCGTTCGACCAGGTGCGGGTGCCCCGCTTCAACCTGCTCGACCGCTACGGCCAGGTCGCCGCCGACGGCTCGTACACCTCCGACATCCCGACGCCCGGCCGCCGCTTCTTCACGATGCTCGGCGCGCTCGTGCAGGGCCGCGTGTCGCTCGACGGCGCCGCGACCACCGGCACCGCGCTCGCCCTCCACATCGCGCTCACCTATGCCAACCAGCGCCGCCAGTTCGACTCGGGCGCCGGCACCGAAGAGGTCGTGCTGCTCGACTACGGCAAGCACCAGCGGCGCCTGCTGCCGCTCCTCGCGCAGAACTACGCCCAGTTCTTCAGCCACGACGAGCTCCTCAAGAAGTTCGACGCGGTCTTCTCGGGCCGCACCGACACCCCCGAGGAGCGCGAGGACCTCGAGACCCTCGCGGCGGCGCTCAAACCGCTGTCGACGTGGAACGCGCTGAGCACGATCCAGGAGGCCCGCGAGGCCTGCGGCGGCTCCGGCTTCCTCGCCGAGAACCGCATGGTCGGCCTCCACCAGGACCTCGACGTCTACGTCACCTTCGAGGGCGACAACAACGTCCTGCTCCAGCTGGTCGGCAAGCGACTCCTGTCGGACTATGCCAAGCAGTTCAAGGGGGCGGATGCTGCGAAGCTGGCCCGCTTCGCCGTCGGCCAGACCGCGGGCAAGGTGTTCCACGGCGCCGGCCTGCGCCAGTTCGGGCAGACGGTGACCGACTTCGGCTCGACCGCGCGCTCGATCGAGCTGGGCCTGCGCACCGACCAGCAGCACGAGCTGCTCGCCGGCCGGGTGCAGCAGATGGTGGCGGATGTCGCGACCGCCCTGCGTCCCGCGTCGAAGCTGTCGCCGGCCGAGGCCGCCGCCCTGTTCAACAGCCACCAGGCGGAACTCATCGAAGCCGCCCGCGCGCACGGCGAGCTGCTGCAGTGGGAGGCCTTCACCGACGGTGTGAACCGCGTCTCGGACGAGGGCACCAAGCAGGTGCTGACGTGGCTGCGCGACCTGTTCGGGCTGCACCTCATCGAGAAGCACCTTGCCTGGTACATCATCAACGGCCGGCTCTCGACCCAGCGCGCGGCATCCGTCTCCCGCTACATCGATCGTCTCGCGGCGCGGCTGCGTCCGCACGCGCAGGATCTCGTCGACGCCTACGGCTTCGCGCCCGAGCACGTGCGCGCACCCATCGCGTCGGGCGCCGAGCGCAAGCGCCAGGACGAGGCGCGCGAGTACTACCGCGCGCTCGCCGCGTCGGGCGCGGCGCCGGTGTCGGAGAAGTCGCTCAAGAAGAAGTGACGGCGCGGCTCACCGTGCGACCCGGCGTCCTCAGCTGAGGAGCGGAGCCGGGATGCGGGCTGGGCTGTGCCGACAGCTCCGCATCTCGGCAACGATCCTCAATCGAGGATCGGCCTCGGGTCAGGAAGCGGACCAGCCGCAGTTGCCGCACTCGCCGGTCGCGGAGACCTCGATGAAGCAGTTCGGGCACATCGCGCGCACGCGCTCGGGGACGACCGGCTTGGCGACGCGGCGTTCGGCGGCGGCCCGAGGAGACGACGACTTCGCGCGTGCCGCCGGCGCGGCTGCCACCGGCTGCGGGACGATCGCGGCGGCGGGGACGTGGTACGCGCAGTAGAAGCGGACGTAGCCGTCGTGGTTCTTGGGGTGCCGGTGCTTGTACGCCCACAGCTCGGTGCGCGGCAGCAGCTCCGACTCGGGGCCGCACGAGAAGCAGCGCGTCGGCTCGCCCGGGACCACGTCTGCGAGGAGTACGGGGTTCTCGAAGGGGACCGAGTCCCGCCAATCCGCCGATGCGACGATCTTCATGGTCCTGCCTCCCAGCTGCGCGGACCCGAACAGCCCGACATTCCAAGGTAAGCGACGGAGGCGGCATCCGGGAATCGAGCGGATGTCGGGCGGCTGAACGCGGGCCGCCGCGGGCTCGGGAGACCGACGTCGGCGGGGGAGCCTAGGCTGGCGCGGTGAGCACCGACGTCCGCCTCGGCGCCGACGGCCGCGCGCGCTGCGCGTGGGTCGGCGACGACTCCGAGTACACCCGCTACCACGACGACGAGTGGGGGGTGCCGCTGCACGGCGACCGCGCGCTCTTCGAGAAGATGAGCCTCGAGGGGTTCCAAGCGGGGTTGTCGTGGATCACGATCCTCCGCAAGCGCCCGCGGTTCCGCGAGGTGTTCGCGGGGTTCGACCCCGAGGTCGTGGCGGCGTTCGGCGAGGACGACATCGCGCGATTGATGACGGATGCCGGGATCATCCGCAATCGCGCGAAGATCGAGGCCACGATCTCCAATGCGCGGCTGGTGCTCGACCTCGAGCCCGGTGAGCTCGACGCGTTCATGTGGTCCTTCGCGCCGGCGGACCATCGGCGCCCGGCGACGTTCGCCGAGGTGCCCGCGATCACCGTCGAGGCCGAGGCGATGAGTAAGGCGCTGCGGGGGCGCGGATTCCGCTTCGTCGGGCCGACCACGATGTACGCGCTCATGCAGTCCGCCGGCATGGTGGACGACCACGTCGACGGGTGCTGGCGCGTCGGCTGACGCCCGAGGAACAACGAGCGCACCCCATGCGTTCGAATGGATCGTGGACTACGGACACGCGCTCGAGTTCGGCGCTTTCATCACCCCCTCTGCCGCGACCCCTGAGGCGCCGGTGCTGCTGTCGCAGGTGGCCGAGGCATCCGGTCTCGATCTCGTCACGTTCCAGGACCACCCGTATCAGCCCGCGTTCCTCGACACGTGGACGCTCATGTCGTTCGTCGCGGCACGCACCTCGTCCATCCGCATCGCGCCCAACGTGCTGAACGTGCCGCTGCGCCCGCCCGCCGTCGTGGCCCGGGCCGCCGCGAGCATCGACCTGCTGTCGGGCGGGCGGTTCGACCTCGGCCTCGGCGCCGGCGGCTTCTGGGACGCGATCGAGGCGATGGGCGGCACGAGGCTCACTCCGGG
Organism: Microbacterium sp. NPDC056057; assembly: GCF_042266945.1. Lineage (NCBI taxonomy): Bacteria > Bacillati > Actinomycetota > Actinomycetes > Micrococcales > Microbacteriaceae > Microbacterium > Microbacterium sp. NPDC056057. The sequence goes on along the minus strand of NZ_JBHJWS010000001.1, from coordinate 122,835 downwards.
TCAGGCGGTGACGGCGCTGGGGGAGGCGATCGACCTCATCCGCGAGCTGTGGCGCACCGACGAGCGCCGGGGTGTGTTCACCGACGGGAAGTTCCACCCCGTGCACGGCGCGAAGCGCGGACCGCGGCCGGCGCACGACATCCCGATCCACATCGGCGCGTACAAGCCGCGCATGCTCGCGCTCACCGGCCGCAAGGGCGACGGATGGCTGCCGTCGCTCGGCTACCTTCAGCCGGGCGACCTCGCGAAGGGCAACGCCGCGATCGACGAGGCCGCGGAGTCGGCCGGCCGCGACCCGCGCGAGGTCCGGCGCCTGCTCAACATCGGGCAGCTCGCCGCCGATCCGCAGGAGTTCGCCGAGCGCCTGGCCCGCCTCGCGATCGACGACGGCATCGGCACGTTCATCATCGCGGCCGACGACCCGAACCTGCTCCAGCGCTTCGGCGAGGACGTCGCCCCTGCCGTGCGCGAGCTCGTGACCGCCGAACGCGGGACCCGCGGGGTCGACGCCGCGCCGGTGCGGTCGGCGGCGGCGCTCGCCGCCCGCCGTGACGGCATCGCGTACGACGACGTGCCGGCCGGCCTCCGCGCGATCGAGCCCGGAGACTTCGACTACGGCGACGTGCGCGCCACCTACATGCGCGGCGGACGCCCCGGCCTCGTGCTGCAGCCCTCGTCGTCCGAGCAGGTCGCCGAGGCGCTCGCCTTCGCGCGCCGGCATCCCGAGCTTCCCCTCGCGGTGCGCAGCGGCGGCCACGGCATCAGTGGCCGCAGCACCAACGACGGCGGCATCGTGATCGACCTCCGCAGTCTCGACGAGATCGAGGTGTTCGACGCCGACCGCCGGCTCGTGCGCATCGGGCCGGGCGCGCGCTGGGCACAGGTGGCCGCGGCGCTGGGCGAGCACGGCTGGGCGCTGACGTCGGGCGACTACGGCGGCGTGGGGGTCGGTGGTCTCGCGACGGCGGGCGGCATCGGCCTGCTCGCCCGCGAGCACGGCCTCACCATCGACCACCTGCGCGCCGCCGAGGTGGTGCTCGCCGACGGCTCGATCGTGCGGACGGATGCCTCCACCCATCCCGACCTCTTCTGGGCGATCCGCGGTGCCGGCGCGAACGTCGGCATCGTCACGGCCTTCGAATTCGAGGTCGACGAGGTCGGGCAGGTCGGCTACGCGCAGCTCGCGTTCCAGGTGGACGACGTCGCGGAGTTCCTCGAGGGCTACGGCCGCATCGTCGAGGAGTCGCCGCGCGACCTCACGCTGTTCCTCCTCACCGGCGGACCGCGGCCCGGCCAGCCGCAGGTCGTCCAGCTGTACGGCATCGTCGACTCCGACGACCCCGACACGATCATCGCCCGGTTGCAGCCGTTCGCCGAGCTCGCCCCGCTCGTGCAGCAGTCCGTGCAGCTCACGACGTACCCGCAGATCATGGCGAACGCCGACCTCGGGCCGCAGCACGGCGCCGGCGAGCCGCACAGCCGCTCGGGTCTGATCGAGCACGTCACGCCCGCGTTCGCTGCGGCGGTGGAACGGATGCTGCAGTCCGGTGCCGTGCCGTTCTTCCAGCTCCGCGCGGTCGGCGGCGCGGTGGCCGACGTGGCCGAGGACGCGACCGCGTACGCGCACCGGTCGGCGAACTTCTCGGTCGCCGCGCTCGGATCCCACCCCGACCGGCTCGACGCGCAGTGGCGCACGCTCGCCGACCACGTCGACGGCATGTACCTCAGCTTCGACTCGTCCGAGCGGCCGGAGCGGATCGCCGAGGCCTTCCCACCCGCCACGCTGACCCGGCTGCGCCGCGTGAAGGCGACCTACGACCCGACGTGCGTCTTCCGCGACAACTTCGCGATCGAGCCCGCGGAGTCCGACGCGGCCTGAGGCGCAGCATCCATCCCCGTCTTTTCCGGGTTTGGGGCGCGCGCCGCGCGGTCGGGGCGCGTGCCGTGCGCCCCGAACGTTCGCGGTGCGCCCCGAACCGCGGGGTGGCTCCGGATCGAGCAGGATTCAGGAAGCGCGGTGTCCGGGTTCCCGGGCATACTCGTCGGCATGGCATCCGAGTCCCACATCGCTGATTCGCACGAAGTCATCCGCGTCGTCGGCGCCCGCGAGAACAACCTCAAGGACGTGTCGGTCGACATCCCGAAGCGGCGGCTCACCGTCTTCACCGGGGTGAGCGGGTCGGGCAAGTCGTCGCTGGTGTTCGGAACGATCGCCAACGAGTCGCAGCGCCTCATCAACGAGACGTACCCGACGTTCGTGCAGCAGTTCATGGGGCAGCTGAGCCGCCCCGAGGTCGACGCGCTCGAGAACGTGAGCCCTGCGATCATCGTCGATCAGGAGCGGATGGGGTCGAACGCGAGGTCCACGGTGGGCACCGCGACCGATGCGCACGCGATGCTGCGGCTGCTGTTCAGCCGCATCGGCGTGCCCCACGTCGGCTCGCCGCAGGCGTTCTCGTTCAACATCCCGTCCGTGTCAGGAGCAGGGGCGATCACCCTCGAGAAGGGCGGCAAGAAGGTCAAGGAGCGCCGCTCGTTCGAGATCACCGGGGGCATGTGCCCGCGCTGCGAGGGCCTCGGCGAGGTGAGCGACGTCGACCTCGACGAGCTCTACGACAAGACCAAGTCGCTGAAGGACGGCGCCATCCAGGTCCCCGGCTACAACCCCGACGGCTGGATGGTGAAGGCCTTCACCGAGTCCGGCTTCGTGGACCCCGCCAAGCCCATCCAGGACTACACCGAGCAGGAACGCGCCGACTTCCTCTACAAGGAGCCGACGAAGGTCAAGATCGCCGGCATCAACATGACCTACGAGGGTCTCGTCCCGAAGATCACGAAGTCGATGCTCCAGAAGGACCGCGAGGCGCTGCAGCCCCACATCCGCGCGTTCGTCGACCGCGCCGTGAAGTTCCTGCCCTGCCCCGACTGCGGCGGCACGCGTCTGAACGAGGGCGCACGGTCTTCGAAGATCAACGGGACGAGCATCGCGGATGCCGCGGCCATGCAGATCACGGACCTCGCGGTGTGGCTCGACACGGTGGACGACCCCTCCGTCGCGCCGCTCATGGTGGGCCTGCGCCAGACGATCGCGTCGTTCATCGACATCGGACTCGGCTACCTGTCTCTCGACCGCGCCTCGGGCACGCTCTCGGGCGGCGAGGCGCAGCGCACCAAGATGATCCGGCACCTCGGTTCGGCGCTCACCGACATCAGCTACGTCTTCGACGAGCCCACGGCGGGCCTGCACCCCCACGACATCGAGCGGATGAACCGGCTGCTGAAGCTGCTGCGCGACAAGGGCAACACCGTGCTCGTGGTCGAGCACAAGCCCGAGGTCATCGAGATCGCCGACCACATCGTCGATCTGGGCCCCGGCGCCGGCCGTGCGGGCGGCGAGGTGCAGTACGAGGGGGATGTCGAGGGTCTGCGCACGTCCGGCACGATCACCGGCCGTCACCTCGGCGACCGCGCGCGCCTCAAGGACTCGACGCGGGTCGCGAAGGGCGCGCTCGAGATCCGCGGAGCCACTCAGCACAACCTCAAGGAGGTCGACGTCGACGTGCCGCTCGGCATCCTCACCGTCGTGACCGGCGTCGCGGGTTCGGGGAAGTCGTCGCTCATCCACGGCAACGTGCCCGGCTTCGACGACGTCGTGGTCGTCGACCAGTCGCCCATCAAGGGCAACCGCCGCTCGAGCCCGGCGACGTACACCGGCATCCTCGACACGATCCGCTCCGCGTTCGCGAAGGCCAACGGCGTGAAGCCCGCCCTCTTCAGCGCCAACTCCGAGGGCGCGTGCCCCGCGTGCCGGGGCCTCGGCGTCATCATCACGAACCTCGGCTTCACGCAGACCGTCGAGACCCTGTGCGAGCTGTGCGAGGGGTCGGGCTTCAGCGACGAGGTGCTCGAGTACACCCTCGACGGGAAGAACATCGCCGAGGTGCTCGCGATGTCGGCGGCAGAGGCATCCGTCTTCTTCACGAAGGGCCCGGCGCACACGACCCTGATGCGCATGATCGACGTCGGCCTCGGCTACATCACGCTCGGCCAGGCGCTCAACACCTTGTCGGGCGGCGAGCGGCAGCGCCTCAAGCTCGCGATCTCGATGGCGAAGAAGGGCGCGATCTACGTGCTCGACGAGCCCACCACGGGGCTGCATCTCGCCGATGTCGAGAACATGCTCGGGATGCTGGACCGCCTCGTCGAAGCCGGCAACAGCGTGATCGTGATCGAGCACCACCAGGCCGTGATGGCGCACGCCGACTGGATCATCGACATCGGTCCGGGTGCGGGTCATGACGGCGGCTCGATCGTGTTCGAAGGCACGCCGGCCGAGCTCGTCGCGGGCGCAGAGACGCTGACGGCCCAGCATCTGCGGGAGTACGTCGGCGCGTCGACACGCGCAGCGACCTGATCGCTTCCTGAGCCTGTCGGAGGATGGGTGATTGTCCCCATCGATCCTCTCTGATCAGGCGGAATACGATCTCCTGAGTTGACACTTCCTGTCTCGTCGCACGCCGTGCGCCGGGTTAGGCTGGAGTGTTCCCCCAGGTCTTCTGTGAGCTCGCGACGCCCCTCGCCGGGGTCCCACGCCACGACAAGACACACGACACCCCGGAGGAGGCCGAGGTTCGATGAGGTCTTTCGCATGGCTGCGATCACGCCCGCGCGCGCTCGCATCGGCAGGCGCGGTGACCGCTGCCGCGGTCACGATCACGACGCTCGCGTTCGTCTACCAGGGGGTGCCCACCACCGAGGTCGACCTCCACGACGGCGGCGTGTGGGTGACGAAGCAGTCCAGCCTGCTCGTCGGTCACTTCAACCACGAGTCGCAGGTGCTCGACGGGGCTCTGCGCACCACGAGCGACGAGTACGACATCCTCCAGTCGGGCAGCACCGTCCTCGTCGTCGATGACGCCGGCTCCTCCGTCGGCGTGGTCGATCCGGCCATGGTCGCGCTCTCCGGTGCGGCCGGCGTGCCCGCCGACGCCGATGTGGCGCTCGGCGGCGAGACGGTCGCCATCCTCGACCGCGCGTCCGGCGACCTGTGGGTTGTTCCCAGCACGAGCATCGGCTCGTTCCAGATCGAGGGCACAGACCCGACCGCCAACGTCGGCAAGGGTGCGGATGTCGCCGTCGGGGTCGACGGCGTCGTGTACGCCGTCTCGCCGAAGACCGCCGAGCTGGTGACGATCCGCGTCGGCGCGGACGGCACCCCCGAGGAACCGGCTCGCTCCGGACTCAACGACCTCGGCGACAGCGCGGAGCTCACGGTGACGGCGGTCGGCGACAAGCCCGCCGTGCTCGACACCGCCACCGGCACCGTGATCGTCGACGGCCGCGCGACCGAGATCGACGGCGGACGCAACGCCGTCCTGCAGCAGCCGTCCGCGGCATCCGATGCCGTCTCGCTCTCCACGGCATCCGCCTTCGTGCGCGTGCCGTTCGACGGATCCGAGCCGAAGTCCGTCACGGCCGGTGCCGAGGGCGCGCCCGCCGCGCCGGTCTGGCTCGACGGCTGCGGCTACGCCGCGTGGACGGGGTCCGGCAGGTTCGTGCGGGACTGCGCGGGCGAGGCCGACGACCTCGCGGCCGACATCGACGGCATCGAGCCGACGTCGCTGCTGAAGTTCCGTGTCAACCGGGACGTCGTGGTGCTCAACGACGTCGTCGGCGGTGCCACGTGGATGGCCGTCGAGGACCTCCAGCGCGTCGACAACTGGGACGAGATGACCCCGCCCGAGGGGGAGACCGAGGACGACGAGCAGACGACCGAGGAGACGACCGAGACCGTCCTCCCCGAGCGCTCCGACATCAACACCCCGCCCGACGCCAACGACGACGACCTGGGCGTGCGCCCGGGCCGCACCACGATCCTCCCCATCCTCGACAACGACAGCGACCCCGACGGCGACGTCCTGACGACGCGTGTGGTCGACGGCGGGCCGTCGGTCGGCGAGATCCAGTCCGTCGACAACGGCCGCTCGCTGCAGATCGCTGTCCCCGAGGACGCGCAGGGCTCGACCTCCTTCACGTACGAGGTCTCCGACGGGCGCGGCGGCACCGACACCGCGAGGGTGTCGCTCGCCGTCCACGGCTGGGACGTCAACTCGCCGCCCACGCAGAAGCGCGTCACGACCGTGGCCGTCGAGGCCGGGGGCACCATCACGTACAACGTGCTCCCCGACTGGATCGACCCCGACGGGGACGACGTGTTCCTCGGCTCGGTGGAGCCCGCCGAGGGCGACGAGGCGGACTTCACGTCGGACGGCCGGATCACCTATCGAGCAGTCGGCGGCACACAGGGCCGCAAGGACGTCGAGATCACCGTCTCGGATGGCTCCGACGTGACCGTCGGCACCGTGCGTTTCGATGTCCGGCCGGTCGGTTCCATCGACCCGGTCACGAACGCCGACTACATCGCCGTGCGCACCGGCCAGACCGCGACCGTCTCGCCGCTCGCCAACGACGTCGGAGCGGGGCGCGAGCCGCTGCGCCTGGCACGTGTCGACCCGGTCTCCGGTGCCGACATCGTGCCCGACTACTCCAACAAGACCTTCACGTTCCGCTCCGCGACGCCCGGCACCTACTACGTCCAATACATGGTGGCGGCGGGCGCTTCCGGCGTCCCCGGCATCGTGCGCGTCGACGTCATCCCCGAGGGCGAGACCGACCTGCCGCCGGTCGCCGTGCGCGACGTCGCGCTGCTGCCGAGCGGTGGCGAGGTGCTCGTCAACGTCCTGACGAACGACTCCGACCCTTCCGGCGGCATCCTCGTGGTGCAGTCGGTGACGGTCGAGCCGAACTCGGGCGTCGCCGTGGCCGTGCTGAACCACGAGACCCTCCGCATCAGCGACCAGGCGGCACTGTCGGAGCAGGTGCGTATCTCGTACCGCATCTCCAACGGCTCGCAGTCGGCCGAGGGCGACGTCATCGTCATCCCGATCCCGGCCCCGGCGCAGCTGCGCCCGCCCGTCGCGAACGACGACCAGGTCGTGGTGCGCGCCGGCGATGTCGTGACGATCCCGGTGCTCGACAACGACTACCACCCGAACGGCGACACCATCCACGTCGCGCCCGATCTCGTGCCGCCGCTCATCGAGCCCGAGGACGGCGAGGTCTTCGTCTCGCAGGACACCGTGCGGTTCCGCGCATCCGATGAGCCCGGCACGGTCTACGCGACCTATGAGGCCGTCGACAGCACCGGGCAGAAGGACGCCGGCTACATCACCATCCAGGTGCTCCCCGTCAACGCCGACACGAACGCGGCGCCGCGGCCCCGAGACATCACCGCCCGGGTGCTCGCCGGGAGCCGCGTGAACATCGCGGTGCCGCTGGACGGCATCGACTCCGACGGCGACTCCGTCGAGCTCGTCGGGCTCGCCTCCTCGCCCGGCAAGGGGCGGATCACCGAGACCGGGGCCGACCACTTCGTCTACGAGGCATTCGACGACACCGCGGGCGTCGACACTTTCACCTACCGCGTGCGCGACCGCCTCGGCGCCGAGGCGACCGCGACCATCCGTGTCGGCGTCGCGCCCGCCGAGGGCGTGAACCAGGCGCCGTACGCCGTCAAGGACTCGGTGATCATGCGCCCCGGGCGCTCGGTCGCCGTCCCGGTGCTCGCGAACGACTCCGACCCCGACGGCGACGAGTTCGGCATCGTCAAGAACGGCCTGATCCTCCCCGACGTCGCGGGACTCAAGGCCAAGGTCGAGGGCAACCGCGTGGTCGTCACGTCGCCGTCGCAGCCCGTCGAGACCTCGCTGCAGTACACGATCCGCGATGCGCGCGGCGCCGAGGCGAAAGCGGTGCTGCAGATCACCGTCGCGGAGGACGTCCCCCTCCAGAAGCCCATCGCACGCGACGACTACGTGCGTGCGGCCGACGTCGAGGACGGCGTCGTCGACCTCGAGGTGCTCGCGAACGACGAGGACCCCGACGGCACGGTGGACGACCTCGAGCTGAAGGTCGCCGACACGAACTCGCGCGTGCTCGCCGACGGCAAGGTGCGCGTCACCCTCGGCGACGCCGGGCGGCTCGTGACCTACACGATCACCGACCGCGACGGGAACGCGGCATCCGCGTTCATCCATGTCCCGTCGCTGTCCTCGCTGCCTCCGACCCTCGTCTCGACAGAGCCCGTCGAGGTCAAGAGCGGTGAGACGGTCGAGCTGGCCCTCTCGAAGTACGTGCGTGCGGCGGGCGGCGGCAAGGTCGTCATCACCGAGGCCGCCAAGGTCACCGCCGCCCACAACGACGGCTCGTCGCTGATCAAGGACCAGACGACGCTCGTCTACACGTCGGCGCAGGGGTACTTCGGACCGGACGCCATCACGTTCGAGGTGACCGACGGCACGGGGCCCGACGACCCCGAAGGCCGGAAGGCGACACTGACCATTCCGATCACCGTGCTGCCGCCTGAGAACCAGCAGCCGACGTTCGTGAACGGGCAGATGGATGTCGCGCCCGGCGAGGATCCGGCGACGCTGGACCTCGGCGGCCTGACCACGGACCCCGACCCCGAGGATGCGGGCCGCATCGAATACCAGATCGTGGGCGGGTCGCCCGACGGCATGACGGCGTCGATCGAGGGCGACGAGCTGCGCGTGAGCGCGGCGGCCGACACCAAGAAGGGCACCGCGGCGACGATCCGCCTGAAGATCGAGGACGGCACGACCGAGCCGATCGAGGGCACGGTGGCGATCCGCGTGATCGCGTCGACCCGTGAGCTGCCCACCGCCAATGACGACATCGTGCCCGAGGCGCACCAGGGAAAGACGATCACCGTGCCGGTGCTCGCCAACGACGTCAACCCGTTCCCGGACAAGGCGCTGAAGGTCACCACCGCGGTCCTCGAGACCGGGCAGGGTGACACCGAAGTCGCCGGCGATCAGGTGCGGGTCACTCCCGATGCGAAGTTCTTCGGCACGATGGTCGTCCGCTACCGCGTGCAGGATGCCACGGGTGACCCCGACCGCGAGGTCGAGGGCCGCATCCGGCTGACCGTGCAGGGCAAGCCCGACGCTCCGGGCACGCCGATCGTCTCGAGCGTGCAGGATCGCACCGTCGTGCTGTCGTGGACGCCGCCGGCCAACAACGGCGCCGAGATCGAGCGTTACCTCGTCACCTCGACCGCGGGCAACTACGAGAAGGTGTGCCTCGCGACCACGTGCACGCTCGACGGGTTGACGAACAACGTCGAGTACAACTTCACGGTCGTGGCCGAGAACCGCGTCGGTGAGTCCGACCCGTCGGCGCCGTCCGAGACGGCTCGTCCCGACGCACGTCCCGACACGCCGGCGGCGCCGACCCTCGTGTTCGGCGACCGCAGCCTGACCGTGTCGTGGGTCACGCCGACGACGCCGGGCTCGCCGGTCGAGAAGTACAACCTCGAGATCTCACCGGCCCCGTCGTCGGGCGCCGGGCAGAAGACAGACGTCGTCGGCAACTCGATCGTGTGGGACGGCCTCCAGAACGGCGTCGCCTACCAGGTGCGTGTCCAGGCACTCAACCGTGCGCCCGAGCCCTCGAGCTGGAGCACGTGGTCCGTGAGCGAGATCCCGGCGCGAGCCCCCGATGCGGCCGCCGCTCCGACGACCGCTCGTCTGCAGCCGGTGGGTTCGCAGGCGCAGATGCAGGTGGCATGGAATGCACCGGCTGACAACGGCGACGCGATCTCGGGCTACCAGCTCGACGTCCTGCGGGGTTCGGCCCTCGTGAACTCCATCCCGGTTCCGGCGGGGCAGACGAGCCAGGCCGTCGTGGTCGACACCTCGACGACCGACTACACCTTCCGCGTCCGCGCGCAGAACAAGGCCGGCTGGGGACAGTTCAGCCCGAACTCCGCGCCGCAGCGCGCCTTCACGGCGCCGGCCGCTCCGACGAACGTCAGCGCGAAGGAGGGCGACCGCTCGCTCACCGTCACGTACCAGCCGGGGGCGCTCAACGGCGCCAACCCCGGTGAGGTCGGCTATCAGGCGTCGGTGAACAACGGCGGCTGGCAGGCCCTGGCCGGCAACGGCGTGATCGGCGGGCTGGCCAACGGCACGGACTACTCGGTCCGCGTCCGCGCGGTGTCGACCGTCAGCGGTGCGAGCGAGCCCGGTGCACCCTCCGCCGCGTCCAACACCGTGAGACCCTACGGACCGGTCGGCAACCCCACGGTCAAGGCGAACGCCAACGGACGTTCCATCACGTACTCGTGGAGCCCGCCGTCGCCCAACGGCCGCGCCATCACGCAGATGCAGATCCGCATCGACGGCGGCGGCTGGCAGAACGTGGCGAACAACGGCTCGACGTCGGCCAACTACGGCTACAGCGAGACGCACCGGATCGACGCGCGCGCACAGGATGCCGCCGGGCAGTGGAGTGCGGTCGTGTCGGACTCGGCACGGACGGTGGATGCTCCGAAGCCCACGGCCGTCACGGGCAAGGGGGCGTCGGGCAACTGGCCCGGCTACTGCACGACGTACTCCTGCGCGTACATGACCGTGACCGTGACGAATTTCCCCGCCGGCAACTACGTGCTGCGCTGCAACGACGACGCTGCGGGCACGTGGGGGTCGCGCACTTACTACGTGCCGGAGAACGGCACGGTCCAGCTGAGCTGCTACTACGGCAACCCGGGGCGCCGGGCGTGGGTCTCGATCGACGGCTGGGGAACCGCCGATCCGGTCACCTGGTACTGACCGCCCACGAACAAGACACAACGAGAAGCGAGAAACCCATGACGATGACCCCAGAACAGGCGGCCTGGTTCCAGGGCACCTTCACGCGACTGGTCGACAACGTCGACCAGGCCCTCATGGGCAAGCGCGAGGTCGTGGCGCTGGTGCTCTCGGCGATGCTCGCCGAAGGCCACGTGCTGTTGGAGGATGCTCCGGGCACGGGCAAGACGAGCCTCGCCAAGGCGCTCGCGGCCACGGTGCAGGGCACGAGCAGCCGCATCCAGTTCACGCCCGACCTGCTGCCCTCCGACGTGACGGGCGTCACGATCTACGACCAGGCCTCGCACCGCTTCGAGTTCCACCGCGGTCCGGTGTTCGCGTCGATCGTGCTGGCGGACGAGATCAACCGCGCCTCGCCGAAGACCCAGTCGGCGCTGCTGGAGGTCATGGAGGAATCGCGGATCACGGTCGACGGCGTCACTCACGACGTCGGCCGCCCGTTCCTCGTGATCGCGACGCAGAACCCCATCGAGCAGGCGGGCACCTACAAGCTGCCCGAGGCGCAGCTCGACCGCTTCCTCGTGAAGACCTCTATCGGCTACCCCGACCTCGCCGTGGCCGAGCGCATCCTCGCCGGCGCGGCCGACCGCAACCCGTCGGCGCACCTGCCCGCGATCATCACGACCGGCGCGGTCGCCGACATGGCCGACCTCGCCGGCACCGTGCACGTCGACCCGGCCGTGCTGCGCTACACCGCGCAGCTCGCCGAGGCCACGCGCAACGACCCGGCCACGCGCGTGGGCGTGTCGGTGCGCGGTTCGCTCGCGATGATCCGCATCGCCAAGGTCTACGCCGCCGCCCAGGGCCGCCACTTCGTGCTGCCCGACGACGTCAAGGCGCTCGTCGCACCGGTGTGGACGCACCGCATCGTGCTCGATCCCGAGGCCGAGTTCGCCGGCACGTCGGCCGAGACCGTCATCGGGCGCGTCCTCGAGTCGGTGGCCGCACCGCAGGCGAGGTCCGCGGCCTGATGACGACCGAAGCACTCGGGCAGACGGCGTCCACCGCGGACCGCCGCGCCTGGTACGGGCAGCTGATGCTCGGCGCGCTCCGGCGCGTCGGCGCGGTGCTCGGCCGCGTGTTCGGGGTCGTGCGCCCCGTCGCCTGGGTGCTCATCGCCGGTGCGCTCACGCTGTGGATCGCCGGCCAGTCGCTCGGCTGGTGGGAGCTCACCGTCGCGGCGATCTCGATCACCGTCGTGCTGGCGCTGTGCCTGCTGTTCCTCATCGGCCGCACGGCCTACGACGTGTCGCTCGACCTCAACCGCACGCGCGTCGTGGTGGGGGAGCGGGCCGTGGGCGCGCTGACGCTCGCCAACACCGGCTCGCGCGCGATCCTCCCCTCGCGTGTGCTGCTGCCGGTCGGAGGCGGGCGTGGCGTCTTCGACGTGAACCGGTTGGCCGCAGGTGAATCCGCCGAGGAGCTCTTCGCCATCCCCACGTCGCGTCGCGCGGTGGTCAAGGTCGGCCCGGTGAGCGTCGTGCGCGGCGATCCGCTCGGCCTCTTCGAGCGCGTGCACCGCCGCGACGAGCCGGTAGACCTGTTCGTGCACCCGCGCACGGTGCTGTTCGACGGGCAGTCGCTCGGGTTCCTCCGCGACCTCGAGGGCCTTCCCGCCACCGACCTGTCGCCGGACGACGTCTCGTTCCACGCGCTGCGCGAGTACCAGCCCGGCGACGACCTCCGCCACGTGCACTGGAAGTCGACCGCGCGCACCGGCCACATGATGGTGCGCCAGTTCGAGGAGACCCGCCGCTCGCACTTCGTGATCGGGCTGTCGACGAGCCCCGGCGATTACCGCGACGACGACGAGTTCGAACTCGCGATCTCGGCCGCGGGCTCCCTCGGCCTGCGCGCCCTGCGCGACTCGCAGCGCGTCGAGGTGCGCGTGCAGGAGCGCGCGCTGCCGTCCGGCACGGGCAAGCAGTTCCTCGACTCGCTCTCGGGCCTCGGGCACTCGAAGGCGAAGGCGGGCTCGGTCGTCGAGCTCGCCGGCGTCGTCGCCGCGACGCTGCCGCTCGCGAGCGTGGTCGTGCTGGTGTGCGGCAGCAAGGTCGATTCCAACGCTCTGCGCACCGCGTGCAGTCGCCTGCCGTTCGGCGCCCGCGTGCTCGCCGTGGTCGCGTCGCCCAGTGACACCGCGCCGTCGCTCCGGAGGATCGGCGAAGCGGATGTCGTGACCCTCGGCGCGCTCGACCAGCTCCCGAACGCCCTCCGGAAGGTGCTCGCATGAGCGCGCCGGTCACGCCGCTTCCGACGCGCGCCGCGCCCGCCGCTCCCGTGCGGGCGGCAGCATCCAGCCCCCGCGTCCCGCGCGTCGACCCGCTCCCGGCCCGCCGCTGGATCCTCGACCTCGGCGCCGTCGCGCTGCTGCTGCTCATCCCGATCGTCGGATTCGCGCCGACGTTCGACGGCGCGAGCTACCTGGTCGCCGCTCTCGGCGGGCTCGTGCTCGGCATGGGGCTGGGCGTGCTCGGCCGGCTCTTCCGCTGGGGCATCCTGGTGCTCACGGCCGCCACGATCGCCGTCTACTTCCTCGTCGGCGGGGCGCTCGCGCTGCCGCACACCACGGTCGCGGGCGTCATCCCCACCCTCGAGACGCTGCGTCAGCTCGCGCTCGGCGCCGTCATGTCGTGGAAGCAGCTCCTCACCACGATCGCTCCGGTGGCGACCGACGACGGCCACCTGATCGTTCCGTTCATCCTTTCGCTCGTCGCGGCGGTGCTGACGACGTCCCTCGCCCTGCGTCTGCGCAGCGCCGCGTGGGCGCTGATCCCGGCCGCCACGTTCCTCGCGATCGCGATCGCGCTCGGCACGTCGGAGCCCTTCGTGCCGGTGGTGCAGGGTGTCGCGTTCGGACTCGTCGCGGTCGTATGGCTGGCGCTGCGCCAGGCGTGGCAGCCGCAGGCGGCCGCGATCGCGGTCGGCGAGGGGTCCGCGAAGTCGGGCGCGGGCATGCGGCGCGTGCTGATGGGCGCCGCCGTCGTCGCGATCGCCGCCGTCGTCGGCGTCGCGACCAGCGGATTCGCGGCACCGTCGTCCCCTCGGTACGTGCTGCGTGACGTCGTGATCCCGCCGTTCGACATCCGCGAGTTCGCGAGCCCGCTGCAGTCGTTCCGCGCCTATGTGCGCGACCACCCCGACGACCCTCTCTTCACGGTGAGCGGCCTGCCCGAGGGCGCCCGCATGCGACTGGCGACGATGGACGCGTACAACGGCACCGTGTACAACGTGTCGGACGACGGCAGCGGTTCGTCCAGTGCCTTCGCGCCCGCCCGCACCAACATGTCGGCCGACGCCGAGGGCACACCCGCGACGGTGCACGTCGAGATCGGGGAGCTCGAGAGCGTGTGGATGCCGGATGCCGGTGCCGTCCGCAGCGTCACGTTCGACGGCGACCGCGCCGACGACCTCCGTCGCACCGCGCACTACAACGAGGCGACCGAGACCGGGGTCGTCACCGTCGGACTCGAGAAGGGCGACGAGTACACGCTCGACGCCGTGATCCCCGAGGTGCCGAGCGATGAGGCACTCGGCGAGCAGAGCTTCGCCCCGCTGCGGATGCCGAAACAGACCGGTGTGCCCGAGGCGCTGGCCGACATCGCATCGAAGACCGTCGCCGAGGCCGAGACGCCCGTCGAGCAGGTGCGCGCGCTGCAGCAGATGCTGTCGGAGGGCGGCTACTTCAGCCACGGTCTCGCCGGCCAGCCGCTCTCGCGCGCCGGCCACGGCGCGGAGCGCATCGCGACCCTGCTCGGCTCGGAGCAGATGGTGGGCGACGACGAGCAGTACGCGACGGCGATGGCCCTGCTCGCCGGCCAGGTCGGCATCCCCGCGCGCGTCGTCATGGGGTTCTACCCCGACGAGGACGCCGCCGGCGCGCCGGTCTACACCGCGACGGGCGAGACGCTCCACGCGTGGGTCGAGGTCGCGTTCGACGGCGCCGGATGGGTGCCGTTCGACCCGACGCCGCCCGAGGACCAGGTCCCGAGCGACCAGACGACGAAGCCGAAGGCCGACCCCAAGCCGCAGGTGCTGCAGCCGCCGCCCCCGCCCGCCGAGCCCGTCGACCTGCCGCCGACCGTCGCCGACGACCGCGGCTCGGAAGACGAGAACGCCTTCGACGCGGGCCTGCTGTGGACCATCGTGTCGATCGGCGCGGGCCTGCTGGGCCTCCTCGCGGTGCTGCTCGCGCCGTTCATCGTGATCGGAGCCCTGAAGGCCACGCGGCGCCGCAAGCGCCTCGAAGCCGAGCGCGCGTCCGACCGCATCAGCGGCGGGTGGGACGAGCTCGTGGATCGCGCCTCGGACTTCGGGGCGCCCGTGCGCCCCGGCGCGACGCGCCAGGAGGACGCCGGCGTGCTCACCGCGGCGTTCGCCGAGCCGCGGGTCGCCACCCTGGCCTCCCGCGCCGACCTCGAGGTGTTCGGTCCGACCGAGCCGTCGCCCGACGACATCGCGGCCTTCTGGATGCAGGTCGACGAGATCGTCGGCGGCATGGGGAAGGGGCGCTCGGTGTGGCAGCGTCTCGGCGCGAGGCTCAGCATCCGTACACTCCTCGAGGGCACGCGATTCGCCCTGCCTGCGCGTCCGGCACGGGCACCGCGCCCGACGCCGACGCGTGACGCCGTCGCCGACGCGCAGCCCGACGCGCCGGACGCCGCTCCGGCCCAGACGTCGACCCGGCGCTCGCGCCGCGGCAGCAAGACCCGGAGCGCACCCGAGCGCTCCGCCCACCCCGCACAGGAGAACGAATGACCGTGAGCCCGCCAGGCGCCGCCCCCGCGGCGACCATCGGACGCCGTGTGGGGGCGTTCGCGATCGACATCGGCGTCGCCTGGGTGATCGGCGCCGCGCTGGTCGGCATCGTCGTGGGCATCATCTTCGGTGTGGGTCCGGCCTGGCAGCGCGACGGCCTGGCGGTCATGATCCTGCTCAGCTACGCCGGCATCGGTCTCCTGCTGTTCGCCTGGTGGCTGGTCTACTCGGCGATGCAGGGCAGCCGCGGCGGGTCGATCGGGCAGCGGATCCTCGGGCTGCGCCTGCACGACGCCTCTTCGGCCGCCCCGATCGGATTCTGGCGCGCTATCCTCCGCAACCTCGTGTTCAGCCTCGCCGCGTCGATCGTGGTCGGCTACTTCACGCCCCTCTTCGACGCGAGCGGCCGTCGCCAGGGCTGGCACGACATGGCATCGCGCGCCGTGGTCGTCGACGTCCGGAAGGCGAATGCTGCGGCCGCCCTCGCCTCTATGACCGCGGCGAACCCTTACCTGCCGCATCCGGCGGGCGCCGCACCGCTGGCGCCCGCGCCGCCGCTGCAGCCCGCACCGCTGCCCGCACCGGGATTCACGCGCGCGCCTGCCCCGGCCGCAACACGGCCCGCCGCTCCCGTGCCGACCGGTGTGATCGCCGACGTCCCGTGGATCACGCACGAGCCTCCATTCACGCGCGCGGCCGAGCCCTTCCCCGACGTCACGATGCCGTTCCCTGCCGCGACGACGACCGAGCCGCTCGGCGCCACCGCGACCGTCACCGCCATCGCGCCTGCCGCAGCACCCGCGTTCGCAGCATCCTTGGCTCCCTCATTCGCGGAGGAGGACGTCGAGTCCACGCGCATCGTCGTGCCGCCGCCCGCCCAGCGGGCGGCGCTGTACGACGGTGCACCGGTGCTCGCGGTGCTCACGTGGGATGACGGCACGCGGATGGCCGTCTACGGGCGCACCCTCTACGGCCGCAACCCCGCGAGCGAGGACGGCGCGGTCGCGATCCCCGTGCGAGACGAGACGCTGTCGCTGTCGAAGACGCACTTCGAGGTCGGCGGCGACACCGCCGGCACGTGGATCGCCGACCGCCACTCGACCAACGGCACGACGCTCGTCCGCGACGGCGGACGGATTCCGCTCACCCCGGGCGTGCGCACGAACCTGCGCGACGGTGACACGCTCGAGTTCGGCGACCGGCGCGTGACGGTGGGGCTCGCGCGATGACCGGGACCACCCCGCCCATCGCGGTCGCGTTCGGGGCATCGACGGATGCGGGCCTGCGCCGTCGCATCAACGAGGACTCGTACCTCGCGGTGTCGCCCCTGTTCCTCGTGGCCGATGGCATGGGCGGTCACAACGCGGGCGAGATCGCCAGCGCGACCGTGATCCAGGAGTTCTCGGGCCTCATGGGACGCGAGAGCCTGACCATCGACGACGTGCAGGCGGCGGTCGTCGCCGCGCGCCGACGCGTCGCGGCGCTGCCGGCCGGCGCCGGTGCGGGTGCCGGCACGACCCTGGCGGGTGTCGTCATCGCCGACGTCGACGGCGAGGGCTACTGGCTCGCCCTCAACCTGGGCGACTCGCGCACCTACCGCCTCAGCGAGGGCCACTTCGAGCAGGTGAGCGTCGACCACTCGGTCGTGCAGGAGCTCGTCGACAGCGGACAGCTCGCCGCCGACGCCGCACAGCGCGACTCCCGCCGCAACGTGATCACGCGCGCGATCGGGGCGGGCAGCGACGCCGAGCCCGACTACTGGCTCATCCCCGCCGAGGACGGCGACCGCATCCTGGTGTGCTCCGACGGACTCTCGGGCGAGCTCGAGCAGGATGCGATCCATGGCATCCTCCTCGCCGAGGCCGACCCGCAGGCGGCCGCGACACGGCTCGTGCACGAGGCGATGGTGCGCGGCGGCCGCGACAACATCACGGCGATCGTCGTGGACGCCCTCGCGGTGCGCACCCGCACCAGCCGCGCGCACGAGCGCGACACGGTGCCGGTGAGCGCCGCCCCCACCACCGACGACGCCGACATCGACGGCGACACGCTGCCCCGCGCGGTGTTCGCGGGAGGATTCTGATGCCCACGCTCTACGCTCCGGGAACCACGCCGGTCGCCGTCACCCCGCGCGGATTCGCCGTGCTCGAGCCCGGCGCCTCGGCGTCGCTGCTCACCCGCATCCGGTCGGTGCTCGCCGACGGCCGTGGCCTCGGCGGCGTCATCGAGGCGCTCACCGGCGCGTACGGCGCATCTCTCACCGCGATCCCCGCGTTCGCGGTCGCGCTCGCCGACGGCGACGGGGTCCGCGTCGCCGTGCGCGGCGACTTCGCGTTCGACATCGACGGCGCGGCGTCCGAGAGCGTGTCGGGCGCCGGCGTCACGACGTGGACCGAGCGCGTCATCCCGGGCGCCGTGCGCGTCGCGCTCACGACCGCGGGCTCCGACGCGCCCGCCGAGTTCGAGATCGCCGACGGCATCGTGCTGGCGAGCCGGATCGAATGGGATGCTGCGGCCCCGACTCCGTCGCCGGCGGCCGCCGCCGTCCCGGCCCAGGCGGTTCCCATCGCGTCCGCCCCGGCTGTGGCCCCTTCGGCTGTGCCCGCTCCGGTCGAGGCCGTCCCCGTCGAGGCCGCTCCGGTCGAGGCCGTCCCCGTCGGGGCCGCTCCGGCCGAGGCCGCGCCGGACCCGCGGCGGCAAGAGACGCCGTCCGTTCCCGTGGCACCTGACCCGGGGACCGAACCGGCCCCGGGGGGCGTCATGGGGGTCCTCATCGACTCGAACTCCGTGCCGTCGGTCGTCGACGCCGAGACCCTGCTTCCCCTCGACTCGGCGCTCACCCCGCCCGCCGCGCCCGTGGTGTCGCTGCCGCCGGCCGGCCCGGCACCGGCCGGCGACGACGAGTTCGGCACGGGCTTCGACGACGTCTGGGGTGCCACGGTGATCCGGTCCGCCGACGACGGCCCGGTCCGCCTCGGCGAGGACGTCGAGGCCGCTCCCGCCGCGCCGCCCGCCGGCGACCACGACGGCGCCACGATCTCGCTGGCCCAGGCCCGCGCCTTGCGTGAGGCTGCGGGGGAACCGGGGACCGTCCCCATCGACTCGACCCCCGCGCCGCTCGCGCCGCCGCGCCCGCCCGCCCCCGGACGCGTCCGGGTGTCGACGGGGCAGGTGCTGCCGCTCGACCGCACCGTCGTGATCGGCCGGCGCCCGCGCTCGACGCGCGTGAGCGGCACCGATCTGCCGCACCTCGTGGCCGTCGACAGCCCCCAGCAGGACATCTCGCGCAGCCACGTCGAGCTGCGGGTCGAGGGGGAGAGCATCGTCGCGACCGACCTGCGCACCACGAATGGCACGACGCTGCTGCGCCAGGGCGCCGACCCCGTGCGGCTGCACCCGGGCGAGAGCACGGTGGTCATACCGGGCGATGTGCTGGACCTGGGCGACGGCATCACCGTCGCGATCGAGGGGCTGTCGTGAGCGCCAAGCGCGCGCCCATGGCGCCGCCGGATCTTCCCGGCTTCACCTACGTCGACCTGCTCGGCTCGGGCGGCTTCGCCGACGTCTTCCTGTACGAGCAGCAGCTGCCCAAGCGTCGCGTCGCGGTCAAGGTGCTGCTCACCGACCGCATGTCGAGCGGATCGGTGGAGGAGTTCACCGCCGAGGCGAACGTCATGGCGATGCTGTCGACGCACCCGGCGATCGTCACGATCTACCAGGCCGGCGTCGCGAAGGACGGCCGCCCGTACCTCGTGATGGAGTACTGCCCGCGGCCGAATCTGCAGGTGCGGTACCGGCGCGAGCCCTTCTCGATCGCGGAGTCGCTGCGCGTCGGTGTGCAGGTGGCGGCCGCCGTCGAGACGGCACACCGTGCGGGCGTGCTGCACCGTGACATCAAGCCCGCGAACATCCTCGTCACCGAGTACAACCGCCCGGCGCTCACCGACTTCGGCATCGCCTCGACCACGAACGCGGCCGCCGAGTCGGCGGGCCTGTCGATCCCGTGGTCGCCGCCGGAGTCGTTCGCCGACGTGCCCCGCAGCGACCCGCGCTCCGACGTGTACGCGCTGGGCGCGACCGCCTACACGCTCCTCGCCGGACGCTCGCCGTTCGAGCTGCCCGGGCAGCGCAACGGCGCGGCCGAGCTCATCCACCGCATCGAGACGCTGCCGCTTCCCGCTCTCGGTCGCGCCGACGTGCCGGTGTCGCTGCAGCGCGTGCTCGAGCGCGCGATGGCGAAGGCGCCCGTCGACCGCTACGAGAGCGCGCTCGCCCTCGCGCGTGCGCTGCAGACCGTGCAGATCGAGCTGTCGCACTCGGTCACCCCGATCGACATCCTCGACGACCACGTCCCCGAAGACATCGAGGAGGACGAGGACGACGGCCTCACCCGCGTCCGCGGCGTCGTCAGCATCAACCCCGAGACGACCCCCGCGGCGGGCATGACCCGCCCGTCGGCGGTCACGGCGCCGAGCGCCGCCGCCGTCGCGCCTCGGTTCGACCCCGCCCCCCTCGAGACCGAGACGGTCGCCCGCCGCGCACCCGCACCCGCGTCGGCGTACGAGCAGACGGTCCGGCGCGATCAGGTCGACCTGCCGGTGTCGCTCGACGAGACGATCGTGCGCGCTCCCGCGTTCGACGCGGCCCCTCCCCAGCAGGAGGAGGATGCTGCGCCCCCGCGTCGCCGCCGGACGGGACTCTGGATCGGGCTCGGCGCCGCCGCGCTCGTGATCGTCGCGGTCATCGTCGGGGTGTCGCTGCCGGGCATCCTGTCGGGCACCGCCCAGGAGCAGCCGAAGCCGAGCGAGTCGTCCAAGCCGCAGGATCCGATCTCGGCCGTCATCCCCTCGGTCACGGACGTCGTCGGATCGCCGGTGGAGGGGGGAGTGAGCTTCACCTGGACCAACCCCGACCCGCAGGAGGGCGACCACTACCTCGTCACGCCTGTGTCGGTGAGCGACAGCGACCCCGAACCCGAGCCCGTCGATGTCGCCGAGATCGTCGTGCCCGCCGCCGCCTCGGGGCCGACGTGCGTCGATGTGGAGCTGGTCCGTGCGAACGGGCAGTTCCAGAACGAGCCCACCCGGGGGTGCACGCCGTGACGGCCGCAGAGGTCGACGAGCTCAGGGTCGAGTTCGCGGGCGAGGAGTTCTCCGTCGATCCCGGCACCGTGTTCACGGTGGGCCGCGAGGGCGACCTCGCCATCGACGACAACCTGTTCCTGCACCGCAACTTCCTCACGATCCAGAACGTCGAAGGGCTCTGGCTGCTGTCGAACGTCGGCTCGCGCCTGTCGGCGACGGTCACCGACTCGGGCGGGCGAGTGCAGGCCTGGCTCGCACCGGGTGCACGGCTGCCGCTCGTCTTCGCCGCGACATCCGTCATCTTCAGTGCCGGCCCGACGACGTACGAGCTCACCATCCACGCGGCCGAGCCGACCTTCCGCGACACGCAGCCGCCCGCCGACGACGACGGCCTCTCGACGATCGGCGAGGTGCCGCTGACGCACAGTCAGCGCGTCATGATCCTCGCGCTCGCCGAACCCGTGCTGCGCCGCGAGGGCACCGGCATGAGCGAACTGCCGACGTCGGCGCAGGCCGCCGAACGGCTCGGCTGGACGCTCACCCGCTTCAATCGCAAGCTCGACAACGTGTGCGACAAGCTCGATCGCGCCGGCGTGCCCGGCATGCGCGGCGGGGTGCGCTCGTACGCCACGAACCGCCGCGTGCGACTCGTCGAGCACGCGATCGCGGCACGCCTCGTCACGCGCGACGACCTCCCCCTCCTGGACGTCGAGCACGAGAGCTCGCTCCGCGACGAGCCTGAAGCGGACGAGGCCTGAATCGCGCCGCTCGTCGGCTCACCCGGCGCGGCGCGTCAGCGCCCGGCGTCGTACAGGTGGCGCCCGCCGTGGCTGACGACCTTCACCACCACACCCCGGCGGTGCAGCTCCGCGACGGTGCGGGTCTCCTCGTCGATGTCGCGGCCGAGGGCGTGCACGTTGGCGACCACGAGCACGTCGCCCCGGACGAGCGTGCCGAACAGGCGGACGAGCCGGTCCTCCCAGGACTCGAGGGTCTCGGGAGCCGGGTGGCGGAAGCCTTCGATCGGCACGCCGAAGCGCGTCAGGTCGCCCCGCTGCTCGACCACGGACGGCATGTCGTCGCGTGCGATCACGAGTCCGACGAGACGTGAGCCGGCGGGCTGGGCGAGCCACCAGTTGCGGTTCTGCTGCAGCTCGGTGAAGCACTTGGGGCACTCGGCCGCCTGGTGCGGCAGATGCAGCGGCGCGGTGTCGGGCGCGACCGACCCCGGAGTCGGCGCAGCGTGCGTGTGCGCGGCATCCGGCGTCTTCGTCGTCTCGCTCATGTGAGGCCCCCTCGCTCTCGACCATTGTCCCCCACACCGCCGTGACCTGGCGACGAGGTGCCCTCCGGAGGCAAGTGCTGCACTTTCCGGCACATGCTGCGTCGCGCGACGCAACAGGTGCCGGGAACTGCAGCGGTCGCGGAGGGGCCGCGCTCAGTCCTCTTCGTCGTCGAGGCGCAGCTCGAGGCTGAGCTGGTCGGCGTCGAGCTCGGCCAGGGCGTGGCGCAGGGCGGGCGTCGAGTACTCGCCGCCCGACGACAGCTCGTTCAGGCGCCCGCGCATCGCCTCGATCATCGCGAGCCGCAGCTCCAGCAGGTCGCGGGTCGGGAGCCCGTCGGCGTCGTCGGGCGGGTCGACCATGCGGCTGCCGATCCGTTCGACGAGCTCGTCGTCGAACGCGGACCCGTCGCGGCGGCGCAGCGCGGGGCTCGACAGCGCGCCGATCGCGGCATCGCGCAGCTCGTCGTCGAGTGCCGACTGCTCGGCCTTGTCGAGGCTGTCGTCGCCCGGCCGTTCGAGCCGCAGCGCCCTGACGAGCCACGGCAGCGTGAAGCCCTGCAGCATGAGGCTGCCCACAGCGACCGCGAACGCGATGAACACCAGCAGCGCGCGGTCGTCGGTGACGTCGCTCGAGATCGTCTGGGCCGCGGCGAGCGTCACGACGCCGCGCATGCCGGCCCACACGATGATCGCGCCGTGCTTCCAGCCGAGCGGCGACGCCTGGTAGTAATCGAGGTCGCTGAGCGCCCGCGAGACGCGAGACCGCATCGACGAAAGGCGCCGCTGCGCACGCGGGTCGTCGAACGAGGTCTCGCCGCGACGGCCGCGATATCGCGGGTCCGGCACGACCGAGCCGTCGGCGATCTGGTCGAGTCTGGTGTTCATTGCCTCGAGGCGCGTGCGCTGCCGCCCGCGGGCGCGTCGGCTCTGCAGCCACACCAGCAGCGAGACGTACCCGGCGCGCGCCGCGATGATGATCGCCAGCGCGCCGAGCGCGATCCCGAGCCCGGTGCCGAGGCCGTTGTGCTGCTCGACGTTCTGCTCGACGATGTCGCTGAGCTCGAGCCCCATGATGAGGAAGACCGCGCCCTCGAGCACGAGCTCGATGGTGTGCCAGTTGTGCTCGTCGGACCGTCGCTGCTCGGGTGTGAACCACCGGGCCGCACCCTGGCCGGTCACGATGCCCGCGACCACCGCGGCGACGAGGCCGGATCCGCCGAGCTCCTCGGTGGGGATGTACGCGATGAAGGGCACCACGAAGCCGATCGCGGTGTTCGCCGCGGAATTCTTGATGAGCGACCGCAGTCGCAGGTTGAGCCACCCGACGATCGCGCCCACCACGACCGCGACGACGACTCCCCACGCGAACGCCGGGATGAACCCGAACCCGATACGGGTGTCGCCGCTGACGCCGGTGGCGAGTCCGACCGAGGCGATCATGGTCCGCAGCAGCACCAGCGCCGTCGCGTCGTTGAGCAGGCTCTCGCCCTCGAGCATCGTCACCACGCGGCGCGACACACCCAGGCGTTTGACGATGGAGGTGGCCACAGCATCCGTGGGACTGAGGATCGCCCCGAGGGCGACGGCGACGGCCGGATGGATGCCGGGGATCACGGCCATGAAGAAGAACCCGAGCAGCACGGAGCTCAGGATGACGAGGAGGAACGACAGGCCGGCGATCGGTCCGAAGTCACGGCGGAACTCGATCGCGGGGAGCGAGACGGCCGCCGAGTACAGCAGCGGCGGCAGCACGCCGACGAGGATGAACTCGGGGTTGATCTCGGGGATCTCGAGGAACGGCAGCAGGCTCACCGCGCCGCCGACGAGCACGAGGATCAGCGGCCCCGCGATCCCGAGCTTGGGTGCGACCGCCGTCGCGAGGGCGATCACCACGATCGCGATGATGACGACGATCAGGGCTTCCACGACTCAGAGCCTATTGCCGGGCCCGTCCCGTCCTCCGGCGAACCGTCGAGCGCGTCAGAGCACGCCGAGCGCCCGGACGGCGTCGCGCTCCGCGACGAGTTCGTCGACGGATGCCGCGACCCTGGCGCGTGCACGATCGTCGAGGGCGAGTCCCTCGACGACGCGATAGCCGTGGTCGTGGCCGCGCGACGTGACCGGGAACGAGCACACCAGCCCCTCGGGCACCCCGTACTCGCCACGTGAGACGACCGCCGCCGAGGTCATGCCGCGGCGGGTGCCGAGCTGCTCGTCGCGCACGTGATCGATGGCGGCGTTCGCCGCGGAGGCCACCGACGACGACCTGCGCACCTCGATGATCTCGGCGCCGCGCTTCGCGACGCGCGGGATGAAGACGTCGTCGAGCCATGCCGTCGCGGCAGCCAGGCCGCCGAGGCGCTCGGCCAGGGCCTCCAGCACCGGGATCCCGTCGGGCAGGATCGCGTGCGACACATCGGGGAACTGGGTCGCCGAGTGGTTTCCCCAGATCACGACGTCGGCGATGTCGCCGGGAGCGACGCCGAGCGCCTCGGCGAGCTGGCCGACGGCGCGGTTGTGGTCGAGGCGCGTGAGGGCGGTGAAGCGCTCGGACGGGATGTCGGGCGAAGCGGATGCTGCCGCGATGAGCGCATTCGTGTTCGCGGGGTTGCCCACCACGACGACACGCACGCTGTCGTCGGCCACCGCGCCGATCGCGTTGCCCTGCGGCCCGAAGATGCCGGCGTTCGCGGCGAGCAGGTCGCCACGCTCCATGCCGGCGGTGCGCGGCCGCGCGCCCACGAGCATCGCGATGCGGGTGCCGTTGAAGGCCGTGAGCGGGTCGTCGGTGACGTCGACGTCGGCCAGCAGCGGGAACGCGCAGTCCTGCAGCTCGAGCGCCGCGCCCTCGGCCGCGCGCATGCCCTGGGGGATCTCGAGCAGGCGCAGCCGAACCGGACGATCCGGGCCGAGCATGTCGCCCGCTGCGATGCGGAACATCAGGGCGTAGCCGATCTGGCCTCCGCCGCCGGTGATGGTCACGGTCGTGGGTTCGCTCGCCATGCCCCTGAGCCTAGACCGGCGGCATTGTACTCATTCCTGGCGATTCGGGAATGGTTCCTGCTGAGGATCGGACTGTCGGGGTACCGTGACGGCATGACGTTCAATGAGAACGCCAACGTCGGGGGGAACACGGCGAGGCGTCGAGGCGGGGGCATAGCGGTGGCGGGCGGCGGCATCGCCGGTCTCGGCGCGATCGCGGTGATCCTGTTCCAGCTGTTCACCGGACAAGATCTGTCGAGCGTCATCCCCTCGCAGCCGCAGGTCGGATCCGGTCAGGAGTCCGAGATCCAGCAGTGCGAGACGGGTGCCGACGCGAACGCCAACGACGAGTGCCGCCTCGCTGCCGGCAGCGTCGTTCTCGATCAGTACTGGGGGTCGCAGGTGCAGGGCTACCGTGCACCGCAGCTGATCATCGTCGATCAGCAGACCGACACCGCCTGCGGGACGGCATCCAACCAGACCGGCCCGTTCTATTGCCCGCCCGAGGAGAAGGTCTACATCGACCCGACGTTCTTCGGGCTGCTGCGTCAGCAGTTCGATGCCTCCGCGGGCGACCTCGCCCAGCTCTACGTCCTCGCCCACGAGTACGGGCACCATGTGCAGAGCATCACCGGCATCATGAACGAGCACCCCGACAACGGCACCGGTCCCGACAGCAACGGCGTGCGGACCGAGCTGCAGGCGGACTGCTTCGCGGGCGCGTGGGTCGGCGACATGACCGACCAGCGCGACGAGAACGGCGTACCGTATCTGAAGGAGCCCACCCAGCAGCAGATCGCCGACGCGATCAACGCGGCCGGCGCTGTGGGCGACGATCACATCCAGCAGGAGTCCGGGGGCGCCGTGAACCCCGAATCCTGGACCCACGGCTCGAGCGAGCAGCGACAGGGCTGGTTCGAGACCGGCTACCGGAACGGTCCCTCCGCGTGCGACACCTTCGCCGTTCCGGGGGGAAGCCTATGAACGAACACCTCGCCGACATCCTCTATCCGCCCATCGAGCCCTACGACACCGGCACACTCATCGCCGGCGAGGGCAACCGCATCGCATACGAGCAGAGCGGAAACCCCGAGGGCAAGCCGGTGGTGTTCCTCCACGGCGGTCCGGGCGCCGGCACGTCGCCCTGGCACCGCCGATTCTTCGACCCCGAGCGGTACCGCATCATCCTGCTCGACCAGCGGGGCTGCGGCCGTTCCACTCCGCACGCGAGCGAGCCCGACGCCGACCTCCGCCACAACACGACGTGGCACCTCGTCGCCGACATCGAGCTGCTGCGCAAGAACCTCGGCATCGAGAGGTGGCAGGTGTTCGGCGGCTCGTGGGGGAGCGCGCTCGCACTCGCCTACGCCGAAGCACACCCGCAGGCCGTCACCGAAATCGTGCTGCGCGGCATCTTCACCCTGCGCCGCCACGAGCTGGAGTGGTTCTACGAGGGGGGCGCAGCATCCATCGTCCCGGATCTGTGGGAGGACTTCATCGCCCCCATCCCGATCCTCGAACGCTCGCAGCTCATGCAGGCCTACCATCGCCGCCTCTCGGATCCCGACCCCGCCGTGCATGTTCCGGCAGCGGTCGCGTGGTCGCGCTGGGAGGCCGCGAACCTCACGCTGCTCCCCGACGCCGAGCTCATCGAGGCGATGACGGAACCGCGCGCGGCGGTGGCGTTCGCGCGCATCGAGAACCACTACTTCCTTCATGGCGGCTGGTTCGAGCCCGAGCAGTTGATCGCGAACGTCGGCCGCATCCGCGACATCCCCGCCGTCATCGTGCAGGGCCGCTACGACGTCTGCACCCCTGCCATGACCGCGTGGGATCTCCACCGCGCGTGGCCCGAGGCCGACTTCGTGATGATCCCGGATGCTGCGCACGCCGCGTCCGAGCCGGGCATCGCGTCCGCGCTCCGCGCCGCGACCGACCGATTCGCGGAGCGGGCGCCGGAGGACGCGGAAGCGCCTGCGGAGGAGGCGGAGGCGCCTGCGGAGGAGGCGGAGGCGCCTGCGGAGGAGGCGGAAGCGCCTGCGGAGGGGGCCGAGGATTCGGTGGACGAGTCGGAGGCGCCCGCGGAGCAGCCGGAGGCGCCGGCCGACGGGCCTGACGATGACGAAGCCGACGCGGAGTCCGAGGACGTGTCTGAGTCGGGCGACCCTGAGGGGGAGCAGACGGACGAGTCAGACGAGTCCGAGTCGGCGACGGACAAGTCCGACGAGCCGGAGCCGGAAGGGGAGTCCTCCGTGCCCGAGGCCGACCGCGAGGCCGACGACCCTGAGGGCGACCCTGATCCCGAGGCCGTGCCGCACGCCGAGCCGGAACTCCGCCGGGAACGCAGCCGCAAGCGGTCGAAGAAGCGCAAGGACACCGCCGACCTCTGACCGCGCCGGGGAACGCCCAGCCACCCACTGGTAGGGTGGAAACCCTTGCAGCGCATTCTTGCGCTTCTCGCGTCGTAGAACGCTTCCCTCGCGCCGGCATCCGGACCCCGATCCGAAGAACCGCGCTGACATCTTTCGTACGGCGACCCGTGGGCGAAATCCGCCCCGGCCACCGACAGGGCACCCGCGTGCCCAGAGAACTCTCCTCATGACCGAAACCTCGTTCGGCGCGCTCGGCGTGCCGCAGCCCCTTGTCGACGCGCTCGCCGCGGGCGGCAAGACCACCGCGTTCCCGATCCAGGTCGACACGCTCCCCGACACGCTCGCCGGCCGCGACGTGCTGGGCCGCGGCAAGACCGGCTCGGGCAAGACCCTGGCCTTCTCGATCCCGATGGCCGCGCGCCTCGGCGGTAAGCTCGCCGGCGGCACCCGCCGCAAGGGCCGTCCGCTCGGCCTCGTGCTCGCGCCGACCCGCGAGCTGGCGACGCAGATCGACGCGACCCTCGCGCCGCTCGCCAAGGCTTACGGCCTCACGACCACCACGATCTTCGGCGGCGTGAACCAGAACCGTCAGGTGAACGCGCTCAACGCCGGCGTCGACATCGTCGTCGCCTGCCCGGGGCGTCTCGAAGACCTCATGAAGCAGGGCTTCGTGCACCTCGACGCCGTCGAGGTGACCGTCATCGACGAGGCCGACCACATGGCCGACCTCGGCTTCCTGCCGGGTGTCACGCGCATCCTCAACGCGACGCCGTCCGGCGGCCAGCGCCTGCTGTTCAGCGCGACCCTCGACAACGGGGTCGACAAGCTCGTGAACCGCTTCCTGCAGAACGAGGTGCTGCACTCCGTCGACGAGGCGCACTCGCCCGTCGCCGCGATGACGCACCACGTCTTCACGCTGGCCGACGCCGACGCCAAGAAGGACGTCGTCAAGGCCCTCGCCTCGGGCATGGGTCGCCGCATCCTGTTCATGCGCACCAAGCACCAGGCGAAGAAGCTCGCGAAGCAGCTCACCGGGCAGGGCATCCCGGCCGTCGACCTGCACGGCAACCTGTCGCAGGCCGCGCGCGACCGCAACCTCGCGGCGTTCTCGTCCGGCGCCGTCAAGGTGCTCGTGGCGACGGATGTCGCGGCCCGCGGCGTGCACGTCGACGACGTCGAGCTCGTCATCCACGTCGACCCGCCGATGGAGCACAAGGCGTACCTGCACCGCTCCGGCCGCACGGCTCGCGCCGGCGCCGAGGGTGCAGTGGTCACCCTCGTGCTCCCCGAGCAGCGCCGCGACGTGTCGCAGCTCCTGCGAAAGGCGGCCATCTCCGTCGAGCCTGTCGCCGTCACGGCGACCTCGCCTGAGGTGGTCGAGCTCGTCGGCAAGGTCGCCCCGTACGTCAAGCCGGTCCCCGTGGCCGAGATGCCGCGCGGCACCAGCCAGGGCGCGAACGCCCAGCGCAAGCGCGCTGCGCGCGACGCACGTGAGACGGATGCTGCCGCCACCGCGGGCCGCTCCGGCGGCGGCCGTCGCCGCGGCGGTTCGGGTCAGGGTGGTTCGGCGCAGGGTACCGGCCGCCAGCAGGCCGCCGGCGGCCAGCGTCGCGACGCCGCCACCACGCACGACAAGGCTTCGCACCAGCGTCACGACCAGAGCGCGGGCCACTCGCGTTCGGCCCAGCCCACCGGCAACCCCCGCACCCCGGGCCGTCGCGCCTCGTCGGGCGGCTCCGGCAAGCTCATGGTCGGCTCGGTCGTCCGCCCCAACGGCACCAACCGCCGCGGCGGCCGCTGACCCCCAGCGCACGCTTCCCAGACGCCCCGTCGCTCCCCGCGGCGGGGCGTCTTCGTTGTGTACGCGCCGCGGCCGGGGGTCGCAGCATCCATCCCCCCATCCCCCAACAGGTCAACCGGGCTTCCGCGGGACACGAGCGCGGAGATCGGTCCTGTGGAACCGCGGTTGACCTGTTGACGGGGTATGCGGGGATCGCGAGCCGAGTCACGTTTGCTCGAGGCCCCCGCTCGCCGCGGCGGGGCGTCTTCGTTGTGTACGCGCCGCGGCCGGGCTCGAAGCATCCATCCCCCCATCCCCCGACAGGTCAACCGGGCTTCTGCAGGACGCGTGCGCGGGGGCCCGTCCTGTGGAACCGCGGTTGACCTGTTTACGGGGTGGAGGAGGGCCGGGTCTGGGCAGCGCCCGCGCCATCCCCGGCGATCGCCGCGACCGCGCGGGCGAGCTCGTCGCCGGTCGGCAGGGAATCCGGGCTGATGATCCACAGCAGGCCGAGGCTCTGCACGAGGACGAACTCGAGCTTGGCGATCGCATCGAGGTCAGCGGCGCCGAGGTCGGGGCGCGCGGAGCGCAGCACCTCGACGATGCCGAGGTGCGCCTGCTCGGTGGCATCCGCCAGCGCACGGCTCGCGCCGGCGTCGCGCGACACGCGGACGGAGTTCTCGAGGCTCGCGACCAGGGCCTCGCGGTTGGCCGCGAAGATCTCGGGCATGCGGTCGAAGAGCGTGGCGAAGCCGTCGATCAGGGGGAGCGCGGCCGTCTCGTCGACGATGGCTTCCATCGCGTCGCCGATGCCGCTGCCGAGGGATTCGGTGAGCGCGGCGCTGATGAGCTCGTCCTTCGAGCCGAAGTGGTAGCCGATCGCGGCGAGGCTCACGCCCGCGGCAGCGGCGATGTCTCGTGCGGTGGCCTTGGCGACGCCGCGCTCGAGGATCACTTGTCGTGCGCCGGCCAGGAGATCTTCGCGATTGCCCATGGGGCCATGGTACCGATCCGTCTTAGACGAACGTGCTAGACAAACGTGCAACCCATCTGTTAGACATACGTCTCATACAAACGTCTAAGAGATGGGATGCCTCATGGACAACTTCGACGGGACGCCTCACGTCCTCGTGTCCGGTGCCGGGATCGCCGGTCTCGCCCTCGCCCTGCAACTCGTGCGGTCGGGTATCCGCACCACCGTCGTGGAGCGGGCGGCGGCCCCGCGTCCCGGCGGGCAGGCGGTCGACCTGCGCGGTGCGAGTCGCGAGGTCGCCGAGCGCATGGGCATCATGCCCGGAATCGGTCGCCTCCGCGTACGCGAGGAAGGCATGTCGTATGTCGACGGCGAGGGCAGGGTCTTCGGCCGCATGTCGATGGCGGACTTCGACGGGGAGGGTGCGGTCGCCGAGATCGAGATCGCGCGCGGTGACCTCGCGCAGGTGCTGCTCGACGCGCTGCGCGCCGCCTCCGACGAGTCACCCGGGCTGCTCGACGTCCGGTACGGCGACCGTCTCACGGCACTCGCTCAGGACGAGACCGGCGTCGACGTCCGGTTCGAGCACGCCGGACCCGAACGATTCGACGTCGTCGTCGGCGCCGACGGCGTGCACTCCCTCACTCGGCGGCTCGCCTTCGGGCCGGAGGAGCAGTTCGCGACCTACCTCGGCGGCTACGCCGCGTTCTTCACGATGCCGACGCCCGCCGACCTCGAAGAGAACTGGTTCGCGATGCGGTTCGTGCCCGGAGCGACCTTCGGCATCCGGCCCGACCGCGATCCGGCGACCTCCAAGGCGATCCTCACGTTCCGCATGGACCGCGACCCCGCACTGCGTGGCGACCGAGCCGCGCAGGAGTCGCTGATCCGTGAGCGCATCGCCGGTGCCGGATGGCACGCCCCGGCAGTGCTCAAAGCGCTGGGCGAGGCATCCGATCTGTACTTCGACGAGCTGGTGCGCATCGACGTGCGCGACGTCGCGAACGGCCGGGTGGTGCTGCTCGGGGACGCCGCGTCGTGCGGCTCGCCGATGACGGGACAGGGGACCGCCGTCGCGCTCATCGGCGCGTACCTGCTGGCGGCGCGGCTCGCGGCGACGCCCGGCGATGCGCCCGGGGCGTTGCGCGCGTACTCGGCCGACATCGCGCCGTTCGCCGAGAAGGGGAAGGAGATCCCGGGTGGCGGCATCAAGCGGATGGTCCCGGCGACCCGGCTCGAGGCGGCGACGTCGCGGGCGCTGACCCGCGTGATGTTCTCGCGCGCCGCGCTGCCGTTGGTCCGCCGCATGTTCGCCGGCGGCACGCCGCTCCCCCTCCCCGAGACCGCGGTGCCGGCATCGCTCCGCTGACGCGCGGCTCAGGTGTCACAACGCGCGGGCCGGCCCGCAGGACCCCGCGTGTTGCGCCACCCGAGGCGGCGGGGTCGCGATGCCGCGGGGCAGGGTGCCCCGGCAGGTCAGGTGCACGGTGGCGGGTTCAGGTGTCACGACGCGCGGGCCGGCCCGCAGGACCCCGCGTGTTGCGCCACCCGAGGCGGCGCGGTCGCGTTCGGGGGTCACGACACGCGGCATCGCCGCTGCGACCCGGCGTGTTGCGCCACCCCAGCCCGCGGCCCAGAGCCCGGCCGACACCGTCAGACTCGGCGGCCGAGGATGAGGTCGGCGGCCACCTCGCCGATCACGATCGCGGGGGCGTTGGTGTGGCCGCGGATCACCGTGGGCATGACGGATGCGTCGGCCACGCGGAGTCCGGCGACCCCGCGGACGCGCAGCTCGGGGTCGACGACGGACGCGGCGTCCGTCCCCATCCGCGCCGTGCCGACCGGGTGATACAGGGTGTGCGAGTAGCGGCGGAGAGACAGCTCCGCGCGTTCGGCCGGTGTCATGCGCTCCCCGCCGTCGGGCTGCACCCAGCCGCCGGTCGTGAGGGCGCGGAGCGCCTCGGTGTCGATGAGGCGCTCGCACTCGGCGAGCCCCGCGAGCATCGTCTCGGCGTCGACGCCCTCGGGATCCGACAGGTACGCGGGGTCGATGAGCGGCGCCGCCGACGGGTCGGACGACGCGAGCCGGATCGTGCCCC
The DNA here is from genome assembly GCF_042266945.1 of Microbacterium sp. NPDC056057. NCBI lineage: Bacteria > Bacillati > Actinomycetota > Actinomycetes > Micrococcales > Microbacteriaceae > Microbacterium > Microbacterium sp. NPDC056057. Next base: position 90,772 of record NZ_JBHJWS010000001.1, on the reverse strand, counting down.
GGCTGCGCGGGCGCAGGAGGATCGCACCCACCGTCAGCCCGTGCGCCGGCGTCGGCACCAGGCCCTCGCCGACGTACGGGACGGGCGCGAAGATGATCTCGATGTCGGGGAGTCCCGCCGGCGCGCCCGTGCGCTCGGCGACCTCGGTGCGCACGAACCCGTAGGCCTCGGCGACGTTGGAGGTCAGCATGCCCCTTCGAGCGGTGAGGTACCTCGCGAGCTCGGCGGGCTTCTCGGCGTCGTACAGCGTCCCGCCCTTCGCGGCCGGGGCGAGGCCCGCCACGAGGTGGTCCTGCAGGTTCGCCCCGACATCGGGGGCGTCCACGACGACCTCGATGCCGTGCTCGGCGAGATGCGCGGCAGGGCCGATGCCGCTCAGCATGAGCACCTGGGGCGTGTTCACCGCGCCGCCCGACAGCACGATCTCGCGCCGGGCGCGCACGTGGCGCGTGATCCCGTCGATGTCGACGTACGCGCCGGTGGCGCGGGGCTCGCCGTCCTCCTCGGCAGCGGTGAACGTGATCCGGCGCACGTGCGCACCCGTCGTCACCCGCAGGTTGCGCCGGCCCTTCGCGGGACGCAAGTACGCATCGGCCGTCGACGCGCGCGCGCCGCGGTGCTCGCTCACCATCGTCTGCGAGAACCCCTGGCCCTCGGGCAGATTCGCGGGAGTGACAGGATGCCCCGCCTCGCGCGCCGCCGCCAGGAACGCGGCCGTGTGCGGCCGCGGGTCGCGCTGGTGCTCGACGGCTTGGGGGCCGTGCGCGCCCTGGGTCGCATCCACCGGGTCGGACGTGCGCTCCACGCGCTGGAAGTAGGGGACCAGCGCGTCCCACGACCACGTCGGGCCGGCGGCATCCGCCCATTCGTCGTAGTCGGCGGCGAAGCCGCGCACCCACATCATCGCATTGAGCGACGACGATCCGCCCAGGGTCTTGCCGCGCGGCCAGTACACGGTGCGGCCCTCGAGGCCCGGTTGCGGAACGGTGTCGTAGTTCCAGTCATAGGCGCCGCGGAACAGCTTCGAGAAGGCGGCGGGCACGTGCAGCTCGAGCGCCTTGTCGGGGCCGCCGGCCTCGAGCAGCAGCACTGAGACATTCGGGTCCTCGCTCAGCCGGGCCGCGAGCGCCGCGCCGGCCGAGCCCGCGCCGACGACGATGTAATCGGCCTCGAGCCCGTCGGAGCCGAAGTCGGCGGTCACGCCTGCATGGCCTTGGTCAGAGTCTTCACGAGCCCGGGAAGCTTCCCGTCGACGAGATACCGCGTGAGCCCGGCGCTGACCTCGGCGCCGGTGCGCGAACTCACGAACCACGGCGGCGTCGGCAGGATCGTGAACACGCCCTTGCCGACCGAACGCGGGAACGGGCGGAACGGGCCACGGGCGACCGACCGCTCGACGCGGTCCAGCAGCAGGGCGTTGTGCACGACGCCGATGCCGCTCGACACGTCGTCGAGCGTCGCTCCGGGGAAGCCGCCCCATGTGAGGCGTGCGGTGAGGAAGTTGAAGGCCGTCCACGTGTTGATCGCGATGTCGCCGTAACGCAGGTCGGCGAGCGCGCGCTCGAACCCTTCGCCCAGCGCCTCCTCGGTGGCCGGGTCGATGATCACGTTGGCGCCGAGCGTGCCGGTGAGCCTGTCGTTCGCGTGCGCCACCGCGGCGTCGAGGAACTCCTGGCCGGTGCCGCCCACCAGGGCGACCCCGAGGATCGGCGCGAAGTACTCGACCGTCTCGACCGAGTCGTCGCCCTCGCCGGCCTCGACGATCGCGCGCGTGCGGTCGGCGCTCCACACGGCATCGGGATACGCGGATGCTGCGGCCTCCAGCCGCTCTTCGCTGCGGGGGTACCAGACCGGGCGCTCCGGCGCTGCGTCGTACGCCGTATGCAGCTCCCGCAGGAACTCGGCGCGCTGCGGCCAGTCGGAGCTCACGATGACGACCTGGCCGGCGATGCAGTTGTGCCCGGCGTTCACGAGGCGCATGGTCGCGACGTGCTCGGCCTGATACTTCAGGTCCGCCGCCGACCACCTTCCCGGCACCACGATGATGGGCGAGACGCCGCCGAGCTCGGCGGTGATCGGAACCTGCAGCTTCGGGCTTCCCGACGCGCGTGCTGCCGCAGCATCCCTTCCGGTGCCCCACACGATCGCGTCGAATGTGACCGCCGAGCCGGTGATGTGCACGTGCGCGAAGCGCGGGTGCGAGGTCAGGTAGGCGCCGGTCGCGGCCCCGCCGCGCACGATGCGCACGAAGCCGGGCTCGATCAGCGGGGCGAGTGCGCGCTCGAACACCGGCACGAGCGCGTCCTGCGTCGGGTTGACCTTGAGCAGCGCCACGCGATTGTGCGCGAAGAGTTCGTACAGCACGTCGGCGACGGGGATGGAGCTCACGTTGCCTGCGCCCAGCACGAGGCCGACGCCACCCGACACGGTCGGGGTCAGCTGGGCGAGGCCCGCCGCGCGGGTCGCCTCGATCGCGGAGACGCCCGGCTCGAACCAGACCTCGCCGGTGAAGCCCGACAGCAGGAACTTCTCGGTGCCGTTCAGGGGGAAGGTGTTCGCGCGCAGGCGCCCGCCAGGAGCCTCGTCGAGCGTGACGCCGTCGAGCGGGCTGCGGCCCTTCGCGAGCGCCTCGAGCGTCTCGCGCAGCGCGTCGAGCAGTCCGATGATGGCGTAGGGCCCCCCGAGCCACTCTTCGCCCGACAGCGGATGCCCCGGCTCCAGGCCCTTCGACATCGTCGCGGCGTCGGCCCACTCCTGTGCGACGACGCCGACGGCGTCGCGGACGCGGCCGAGCAGGCGGGCCCGCTGGTCGAGGGTGAGCGCGACCCACACCTTCGCGCCCGCTTCGAGCCGATCGATGTCGGCGTCGAGCGCCGCGCGCTCGTCAGCCGGAAGGTCGGACTTCGGCGTGCGCTTCGCCGGCGCCTTGCGCGGCTTCGCCGGCGTCGCGGACGAGGTGGGGGACATGTGTTCTCCTTCGAACTCGCGGCGACTCCCGCTCGTGAGTCCGTCACCGGGCATCCTATGTCACCGTGCCTGTGCGACGGCACTCGGTCTCAGGTGGGCTGCGACTCGGTGTCGTGGCGGTCGATGTCGGCGCGGCGCAGCGGGTAGCGGGCGAGCGTGAGCAGGCTCAGCGCGATCAGCACGGCCGGCGCGAGGCTGAAGCTCACGACGATGCCCGTGATCGCGGCATCCGGCTGCTCCACCACCTGCGTGCCCGTCGACGAGACGTATCCCGTCACCGCCAGGATCACCGCGAGCGTCGTCGCGCCGAGCGCGAAGCCCACCGTTTCTCCTGCGGTCCAGACGCCGCTGAACGATCCGGCGCGGCCGGGTCCGTGCGTGCGCTCGTCGTGCGAGATGACGTCGGGGAGCATCGCCATCGGGAGCGACTGCATGCCGGCGTACGCGATGCCCGCGATGCCGACCGGCACGTAGATCCAGTCGCCCGGCGCCCACAGCATGCCGAGGATCGACAGCGCCGCGATCGCGAAGACGACGCTCGCGATCGTGAACGCGCGCTCCTTGCCGATGCGGCGCGCGACCACCCCCCACGCGGGGGCGGCGAGCAGTGCCGGGGCGATCAGCGCGACGAACAGCAGCTCGACCGCGGCCTGCGAGTGCAGCACCCAGGTCGCGACGTACTGCGCGCCGGCGAGCATCAGCCCGGTGGCCAGCGCCTGCAGCACGAACGTGCCCAGCAGCAACCGGAACGCCCTGCTGCGCCTGAGTGCACCGATCCCCTCGGCGAAGTGCGCCCGCATCCCGGCGGCCGGCGCATCCGTCGCTCCGTCCTCCGGCGAGAGTACAGCTGGTCGCCGAGACGCTGGTTCGTTCCCTGCCTCTCGGCGACCAGGTGCACTCTCGCGGATCTGCTGGGGGGCGGCGGCCGGAGCCTCCGGGCGCGTGGGCCCGGCTGCGCGCTTGGCCACGCCCGTCGCCACCAGCATCCCCAGTCCGATGACCACACCGCAGACCACGCCCATCACGAGGTATTGGACGAACGGGTCCTCCGACACGCGACGCAGCGCCGGCCCCCCGGCGCCGAACAGCAGGATCGCGAGCGTGAGCACGACCACGCGCCATGTCAGCAGCCGCGTGCGCTCGTCGTAGCGCGGCGTGAGCTCGGCGGGAAGCGCGATGTAGGGCACCTGGAAGAGGCTGAACGCCGTCGCCGTGAGCGTGAACGCGAGCAGCACCCAGATGCCGGCGACCACAGGCCCGAGCGACGGCGGCACCGCGAACGTCAGCGCGAACAGCACCGGCAGCGCGAGCGCGCCGATCAGCATCAGGCGCCGGCGGCTGCCGTGGCGGGCGAGGTCGCGGTCAGTGAGTGCCCCGATGACCGGATCGATGACGACGTCCCACACCTTCGCGACCGTGATGACCGCGCCGGCCGCGAGCGCGGCGACTCCGAGCGAGTCGGTGAGGTAGTAGGTCAGCACCAGGCCGGGCAGGGTCGCGAAGCCGCCCGTGCCGAGCGAGCCGGTCGCGTACCGCGCGATCGTGCCCCGGCTGAGACGGGCGGAGGTGGATGCCGGAACCCCAGTCGCCGGCGGAGCCTCATTGCTCATCGCGCCAGTGTAGGTCAGCCGTGTCGGTCGATCGGTTCCCCTGTGGACACCGGCCCGCGGTCAGGACTCGGCGCGGACGGCGGCCTCGACCGCCCGGAGTCCGGCGAGGGTCTCGGCGAACGACGTCGAGAGCGGCGAGAGGCCGATGCGGAGGCCGCCGGGGTCGCGGTAGTCGGGGATCACGTCCTGCGTCCACAGGCGGGCCGTGACCGCGCGCATCGACGGGTGCGACAGCGTCACGTGTCCGCCGCGCTCGGCGGGGTTCCGCGGCGAGGCGACCGTGACCTCGAGTGGAGCGAGCAGTTCGTCGGCCACGCGCACGGCGAACTCCGTGAGTGCGACCGACTTGGCGCGCACGGCCTCGATGCCGACCCCTTCGAGCAGGTCGAGGGTGTCCTGCATCGCGAGCATGCCGACGATGGGCGGTGTGCCCGACAGGAAGCGCCGCATGCCGTCGGCCGGGCGGTACTCCGGGCCCATCGCGAAGACGTCGGCCGTGCCCATCCACCCCTGGATGGGCTGTGCGAGCCGATCCTGCAGCCGTGCGGCGACGTAGGCGAAAGCCGGCGAACCGGGACCGCCGTTGAGGTACTTGTAGGTGCAGCCCACCGCGAGGTCGAATCCCCACGCGTCGGCCTCGACCGGCACGGAGCCGGCGGAGTGGCACAGATCCCAGAGGATGAGCGCGCCCGCGTCGTGCGCGATGCGGGTGAGGGCCGCGGCATCCGTCAGATATCCCGACCGGTACGCGACGTGCGACAGGAGCACGACCGCCGTCTCGGGGCCGACCGCCGCGCGGAGCGCGTCAGCGGACACACCGCCGTCGAGGTCGACGTCGATCCACCTGATGCGCCCGCCGCGTTCCGCGGCGATGCCCTCGACCAGGTAGCGGTCGGTGGGGAAGTTGTCGCGGTCGACGACGATCTCGACGCGTGCCGGATCCGCGGCGACGGCGGCGTCGAACGCCGCCCGCAGCAGCTTGTACAGCAGCACCGTGGTGGAGTCGCCGATCACCGTCTGGCCCGCCGCGGCGCCGATCGCCGCGCGGCCGACGGCGTCGCCGATGTCGAAGGGCAGCTGCATCCACGACTCGTCCCAGCCGCGGATGAGGCGCCCGCCCCACTCGTCCCGGGCGAACGCGGCGAGCCGCTCGACGCTCGCGCGCAGGGGGCGCCCGAGCGAGTTGCCGTCGAAGTACGCGAGGGACGTCTCGGCTCCGACGAATGCGTCGCGGTGCGCGCGCAACGGGTCGGCGGCGTCGAGAACGGATGCCTCGTCCTCGAGTCGCTCCGCCACCGGCGCCTCCGTCGGGTCAGTGGTCGTCATGGATCAGCTCCTCGGTCGGGACGACGGTCGCGCCCCGCAGCCACTCGGCGACCTCGTCGAGTGCCTTCGGCGGGGGGCCGGGGACGAAGGTGCAGACACCCGAGGGCGGGTCGGGGAGCGGCCACGGATCGGCCAGCGCCGAGATGAGCGCCGCACCGCGGACTCCCGCGCGGTCGAGCGCCGCGACCTCATCGGGGTTGACGCCCACCGGCTGCTCGCCGTTGCCGAGGTCCGTGCCGTAGAGCACGCGTCCGCCCGCGGCGGCGAAGCCCGCGAGGTTCACCCGCGCGAACTCGGCCGCCTCGTCGTCTTCGCGGTGGATCGCGAGGGTCGAGATCCACACCTGGCCGGCGGCGACCGCGTGCGCGGTGAAGTGGCGTCCGACGAACTCGGTGAACGGCGTGTGCGCGAAACCGTCGACGCCCGCGTCGAGCGCGAGCTGCGGCATCCCTTCGCCCTCCGCATGTGCGACGACGGGCAGCCCGCGCTCACGCGCGACCTCCACGATCGCGGCCAGCGCCTGCGCGTCGAGCACGGGACCCGCGACGCTGTTGAGCGACGCCTTGATGACGGATGCCCCGAAGGACGCCTGCTCGTCGACCGCGGTCGCCGCGCCGCCGGCGACGCCGGGGTGGGTCGACGCATCCGCGATCTCGCGCGCGATCTCCGCGGGTGCCCAGGGCCGGCCGACCGGGTATCCGCCGACCGCGGTGAGGAACGCGCCGGCATAAGTCACGCGCGGAATGCTGTGGTTCCCCCGCCGTGCCAGCGCCACCGGGTCGCCGCCGAGATCGACGACGCCGGCGATGCCGCCTGCGGCCAGACCGCTCTCGTCGATGAGGTGCAGGTGCACGTGGTGGTCGGTGAACGGGGGCAGCGAGACACCGTGCTCGCCGGTGATCGCCCGGCGGCAGAGAGTCGCATCGGCACCGAGGAGTTCGCGCAGGGCGTCGGGATCGTGCGACATCACAGCTCCGTCCGCACGGCGTACAGCTCGGGGAAGAACGTGAGGTCCAGCGCGCGCTGCAGGAACGGCACGCCGCTCGAACCGCCGGTGCCCGTCTTCAGGCCGATGATGCGCTCGACCGTCTTGAGATGGCGGAAGCGCCAGAGCTGGAAGTTGTCCTCGAGGTCGACGAGCTCCTCGCACGTCTCGTAGGCCGCCCAGTGCGCCTCCGGGTCGCGGTAGATCTCGGTGAGCACCGGTACGAGCTCCGGAGTGTACGTCCACGCCTTCGTGACATCGCGGTCGAGCACCTCGGCGGGGATCGGGTAGCCCGAGCGGGCGAGCATCGCGAGGAACTCGTCGTAGAGGCTCGGCGCCTCGAGCGCCGCCGCGACGAGGGCGTGGGCGGCGGGGTCGGAGGCGAACACCCGCAGCATGGCGGCGTTCTTGTTGCCGAGCGTGAACTCGACGGCGCGGTACTGCGCCGATTGGAATCCGCTGGCGTTGCCCAGCACGCCGCGGAACTGCCCGTACTCGGCGGGCGTCAGCGTCGCGAGCACCGACCACTGCTCGGTGAGGGTCTTCTGGATGTGCTTGACGCGCGCGATGCACTTGAGTGCGGGGGCCAGCTGGTCCTCGCGCAGCAGCCGGCACGCGGCGCCGAGTTCGTGCAGCACGAGCTTCAGCCACAGCTCCGTGGTCTGGTGCTGCACGATGAACAGCAGCTCGTCGTGGTGCTCGGGGTTGCTCAGCGGCCGCTGGGCCGACAGCAGGGTGGCGAGATCGAGATAGCCGCCATAGCTCATGCGGTCCTCGAAGTCGGTGACGACGGATCCCTCGATCGCCCGGGTATTGCGTTCGACGCTCACGGCCTCAGCCTAATTCGGCGGGGGTCCGCCGCGTCAGACCCGACCGCGAACCGGGTCGAACCAGACCTCAGATGAGGGAGAGCTCCCGCAGCTTCGACTCGACGTCGGCGTTCGACGGCTCGACGTGGTGCGAGGCATCCGGGTACACGACGACAGGGATGTTGGTGCGGCCCGAGATGTCGCGGGCGACGTCCGCGGCGGCGGGGTCGGCGACGAGGTCGACGTAGGTGTACGAGATGCCGAGCTCGTCGAACTGCTTCTTGGTGCGGATGCAGTCGCGGCACCAGTCGGCGCCGAACATCGTGATGGTGGAGGGGGAGGAAGCCGGGGAAGTCACCATTCCATTCTCAGGGATGGATCCTGGGTGGGCGCCGCACGCGGCGCCCACCCAGGATCGTCACCAGCTCGTCGGCTTCGGCGGCTGATAGGCCCACACGTCGAAGAACGTGGTGAGGTCCTGATGGGAGACCTCTTCCGAGAGTGCGATGAAGTCTGCGGTGGTCGCGGTTCCGCCGCCGAAGCGTGCGACCCATTGCTTCGCGATGTCGAAGAACACCTCGTCGCCGACCTTCTCGCGCAGCGCGTGCAGCAGCGCCGCGCCGCGGTTGTACACCGGCGTGCCGAACAGGCCGAACGGGCCCGGGTCGGCGAGCACGGTGTTCCACGCGGCCTGCGAACTCGAGCTCATCAGCGCGTTGAACCGTGCGTCGGCGGTCTGACCGCCGTTGTGCTCGGTCCACATCCACTCGGAATAGGTAGCCCAGCCCTCGTTGAGCCAGATGTCGGCCCAGCGGCCCGGGCTCACCTGGTTGCCCATCCACTGGTGTGCGAGCTCGTGGGCGACGGTGCCCAGCCCCGCCGAGCTCGAGAAGAACGACCGGGTCTGCGTCTCGAGCGCGTACGACACGGAGTCGTTGTCGACGATGGCGCCGTACGAGACGAAGGGATAGTCGCCATACAGGCCCTCGAAGAAGGTGAGCATGTCGCTGGTCCTGGCGAGGTTCGCGTACTGGGCCGGCTGCCGCGACTTGTCGATCGCGTCGATGATCGGCGTCCCGTTCGCGGCCGTGTACTGCTCGAGCCGGAAGTCGCCGACCGTCGCGGTCGCGAGGTACGCGGCCATCGGGTCGGGCGCGTTCCAACGCCACGTGGTTCTGCCGTCTGCGGTCTCCGATCCCTCGAGGAGTCCGTTGGCGACGGCGACGCGCCCTTCGGGCACGGTGATCTCGTACGAGTAGGTCGCCTTGTCGGTCGGGTGGTCGCTCACCGGGAACCAGGTCGACGAGCCGTCGGGCTCACTCACCACCATCGCACCGTCGCGCGTGGTCACCCACCCGTAGAGGGCGTCCTCGATGTCGGTCGGACGACCGGTGGTGCCGCCGTAGGTCACGACCACCGTCGCGGACTGCCCGGTCTTGAGCTTCGGGCGGGGGGTGACGACGAGCTCTCCAGCGCCCTGCGTGAACGCCATGCTCTTTCCGTTCACCACGACCGACGACGCGGTGAGCCCCCGCAGGTCCAGGTTGAAGCGGTCGATGTCGGCCGTCGCGACCAGGTCGATGGTCGCCACCCCCGCCAGGTGCCCTTCCAAGGGAGCGGGCGCGGGCGCCGGCGGCGTGTAGTCGAGATCGAGGGCGTAGTGCTGGACGTCGATGCCGCCGTTGCCGGCGAACGGGAAGTACGGGTCGCCCGCGCCCTCCGACCCCGGTGCGTAGCGGGGGCCGGGCGTGCCGCCGGGTGCCGCGTTCGCCCCGGCGGCGCCGGCGAGCGAGGCGACGATGAGTCCGGTGGCGAGCGAGCCGAGGGCGATCGATCTCGCGATCCTCGTCGACGGGCGATGGGACGGACGTGCGGGCATGGCAGCCTCCGGGGGGTCGGCGAGGGTTTTCGCCCAGCATCCTCGGGTTGCGCACGCGTGTCGAGGGGCGATTCGCCGCCGTGCGTTGACCGAGGGTCTCCCATGCGTCTGCTGAACCGCCCGAGTCGGATTCGCCGGCGCATGGGAGGATAGCCCGCGATGCTGTTGTCGATCGTGGTTCCGACGTACAACGAGGCTCCGAATATCGCGGAGCTCGTCCGGCGTATCACCGCCGCGGTCCAGAACCGTCTCGACGCCGAGATCATCTTCGTCGACGACAGCACCGATGCCACCCCCGACGTGATCCGCGAGGTCGCCGCATCCGCTTCCCTGCCGGTCCGGCTGATCCACCGGAACCGACCCGTCGGCGGTCTCGGGGGAGCGGTCATGGAGGGGTTCGCCGCGGCCGAGGCGAACGCCTGCCTCGTCATGGACGCCGATCTGCAGCATCCGCCCGAAGAGATCCCTGAGCTCTGGCACCGTTACTCGCGCGGCGACGTGGATGTCGTGATCGCCTCGCGCTATGCCGGCGGAGGCACCGCCGGCGGACTCGCGGACCGCACGCGGGTGATGGTCTCGAAGGCGTCGACGGCGGTGACGCGCGCGATGTTCCCCATCCGGCTGAAGGATGTCTCCGACCCGATGACGGGGTTCTTCCTCGTGGATCGCCGCACGATCGACGCCGAGCAGCTGCGCCCGCGCGGCTTCAAGATCCTGCTCGAGATCCTCGCGCGCCGCCCGATGCGCGTGGCCGAGATCCCCTTCGACTTCGCGGACCGCCATGCGGGCGAATCGAAGGCGTCGGTGCGTCAGGGACTGCACTTCCTCACGCAGCTGACCGCGCTGCGCTTCGGCAAGATGTCGCTGTTCGCCGTGATCGGCGGGCTCGGCGCCGTGGCCAACGTCGCGATCGTCTGGGCGCTCACCCACTGGGGCGTCGACTACATCGTCGCCGCGATCGTCGCCGCCGAGGTGACGATCATCGGCAACTTCCTGCTGCAGGAGCGCTTCGTCTTCCAGGACATGCGCGAGAGCGCCTCCGGCGTCTGGCTACGCTTCGCGAAGTCGTTCACGTTCAACAACGCCGAGGCTGTGATCCGCATCCCGATCGTCGCGATGATGGTCTCGACCGGGCACATCTCAGCGGTCGTGGCGACGGCGATCACCCTCGTCGTCGCGTTCTTCGTCCGCTTCCTCTTCCACTCGCTGGTCGTCTACGCGCCCCGCAAGGCCGGCGCCGAGGTCAGCCCCGCCCGCCGCTTCGTCGAGGACCTCGACCGCGAGGCCGTCCAGCCCGGCGAGCTGTAGGGAAGCGGATGCCTCGGCCCGAGGCATCCGTCGCGGTCTCAGCCGTTCGTGGCGATGAGTCCGTCGGTGAGCGTCTCATCATGCGGGTGCGACGCGGCCATCAGCTCGAGGGCGTGCCGCAGGGCGGTGCTGGACGTGTGCACCGTGTACGGGAAGTACACGACTTCGACGCCCACCGCCGCGAACTCCCTTTCGAGTCGTGCCCCCTTCTTCGTGCCGCGCCAGTCGTCGCCCTTGAAGAAGTGCGTGAAGTGCAGCTGTCGCCACGTCTCGAGCTTGTCGGGGACATCCTCGATGTGGACGTCATCGACGTACGTGATGCTCCGGACGATCTCGACGCGCTCCGCCGTCGGGATGACGGGCTCGACGTGCTTCACGAGTCTGAGCATCTCGTCGCTGACGACGCCGGCGATCAGGAAGTCGCAGTTCTCCTTCGCATGTCGAAGGATGTTGAGGTGTCCGACGTGAAAGAGGTCGAAAGCCCCAGCGGCATACCCGATCCGTACAGCCATGATTCCCCCATGTGAATCCCTCGGTGTCCCACGCACCGGGTCTGTTGGCGGCACCTTACAACAGACCCGAGCGCTCGGACAGAGGGGGATCGATCCGCGGCTCCGGCCACGCGGGCGAGAAGCGATGCCCGTCTATGGCGCCAGCGCAGGATCGAGCGCGGTCTGGACGGCCGCCGCGAGCGCTCGATAGCCGTCGGCGTTCGGGTGGACGCCATCCTCGGAGATCAGGTCGGGGCGCCCCTGGAGCGGCTGCCCGGTGTCGAGGTACACCACCTTGTTCTGGAGCGCCGCCGCCTGGATCGCTGCCGCGGCTGCGCCGAGTTCCGTCGGCGGTGCATCGTCGTCGAACCACGGGGAGATCACGAAGATCTTCGTCTGCGGGTAGCGCTCGCGAAGCTCACCGAACAGCGCATCGGCCGCCGCGGCGATGTCGGGGAGGGGAAGGCTCAAGTCGTTGCGGCCCCCGGCGACGAAGATGTACGACGGCGTTCCGACGATCTCGTCGACCACATCGCTGTATGCGCCGCAGAAGGTCCTCCCACAGCCGTTCACGTCGGATGTCTTCATGTACCCGGTTCCACCGAGACCCAGGTTGTCGACGTCCCATCCGCGTGCTTCGCCGACGAGCGTGGGCCATTTGACGCCGTTGCCACCCGCCCCCTGGGTGTACGAGTCGCCGATGAAGACGGCGAGCGGCATGGGTGCGGGAATCGTCGGCGCCGAGGCATCACTGGTGGGCGTATAGCCGGGGGCCTTCCCTCGCGTAGCGGAAGCACTGCTCAGGAACGCCGCCATGACGAGCGTCGCGATGATCACCAGCGCGATCGCCCACAGCGGCATACCGCCGACTTCTCTACGAAGCACCTTCATGGTCGTCCCCAGCAGACAGACCCGGCCTGGGTCGGGTCCCCGGCCGACGAGGCAATGCTAGCGAAAACAGGCGCAGATGTCGCCGATGCGCCGTGTCGCACACCCGCCAGTTTCTGAGAATCGCCTAATATACACGCTCTCAATTAGGAGGGGCAATCGCTCTCCGGCTAACGTGACCTAGTCGTCTGGGACAACGTGCGCCGATGGGGGTCGTCGCATGGCCAGGCCGAATGAACGCAACAAGGACAGAACTGACTCGTGAGACATCCCCATACTGAACAACGCCCAACCTCCCCCGGTATCCGCCTCCAAGCCCCTCGCCGCGTCCACACGCTGCTCGCCCTCATCCTCGCCGCGATCGTCGCGGTTGCGGTGATGCCCTTCACGGCGGGTGTCGACCGTGCAGCCGCCGCCACGTCCGACAAGGTGGTGCTGACCGCCGTAGACACGGCGTGGACGACGTCGCGTGAGCCGTCGACCCCGCAGTCCGGTCTGCTCAGCGCGACCGCCACGTCGGATCGCACCTACCTCAAGTTCCGCGGCGACTCGCTGGCGGGTCAGGTGGTGACGGCCGCGACGCTCGTCGTCAAGGTGAACAGCACGACCGCGACGGCTCCCGGGCTCGTCGCCTACCCCACCTCGGCCTCCTGGAAGTCGTCCTCGCTGACGCACCAGAACCAGCCGGGACCGACCGGCTCCGCCGTGTCGCAGTCGAGCGTGACGGCGGTGAAGGGGCAGACGCTGCGCATCCCCCTCGACGTGCGCTCGGTTTCGACGACCGGCGACTTCGCCGTGGCTCTGAACTACAGCCAGCGGTACATCCAGCTCCGTATGGAGCGCTTCAATAGCGACGTGCCCCGTATCGAGGTGACCACTGCGCCGGCCACGACGCCGACGCCGACGCCGACCCCGACGCCGACCCCGACGCCGACCCCGACGCCGCCCGCGGGCAACTCGGGTGATGGCCCGCTCGTCTTCGCGCACTACTTCGTGCCGTACCCGCGGTCGATCGACAACAAGACCGAGTCGGCCGATTACTACACGCGCCACTACCTCAGCCCCGACGGTGAGAACGGTAAGTTCGCCTCTGTGGGGGGTCTGCTCCGCGACCGGCCCGTCTATCCCGGGGTCTCGACCTCGACCGACTGGCGCGTGAGCAACTTCGCCACCGAGGTGCAGCAGGCCAAGTCCGCAGGCATCGACGGCTTCACGCTCAACCTCATGAGCACGAGCGGACAGAACTGGGATGCCTCGGTCAACCTCATGAAGGCCGCCGCGCAGGTCGGCGGGTTCGCCGTAGTGCCGATGGTGGACGGGTCGTCCGGCTTCGCCTCCGCCACTCCTGAGACGGCGGCTTCGCTCCTCAGCCAGCTCTACAAGTACTCCTCCGCGTACAAGGACGACGGTGAGTACCTCCTCTCCAGCTTCAAGGCGGAGGGCGCGTCGGTCTCGTGGTGGACTCAGGTCATCAACCTGCTCGAAACCAAGTACGGCCTGCCCATCTCGTTCCAGGCCGTCTTCAACAACGCGAGCGATGCCAACCTCAAGGCCTTCGCCCCGATCGCCGACGGCTTCGGCAACTGGGGTACGCGCACGGAGCGCACCACGTTGAACGGCGCCGACAACGTGGCTCGTGCCCACGCACTCGGCAAGACCTGGATGTCGCCGGTCGCGGTTCAGGACGTGCGGTACCGCTCGCTCTCCTGGGCTGAGGCCAACAACACCGCGTCTGTGAGGGCGCAGTGGAGCAAGGCGATCACGCAGAAGGCGGACTTCGTCCAGCTGGTGACGTGGAACGACTACAGCGAGTCGACCCAGATCGCGCCGTCGCAGGACCACGGGTCGGCGTTCCTGGATCTCACGCGGTACTACACCTCGTGGTTCCACACAGGGGCTCAGCCGGCGATCACCTCCGATGCCATCGTGCTGACGCACCGCACGCAGTTCGTGAGCGCCAAGCCTTCGTACTCGCAGCAGCTGATGGGTGCGCCTGCACTCGACGGTACGGCTACCGCCGCTCGCGACATGGTGGAGGCCCTCGTGTGGCTGCCCTCCGCCGCGACCGTGCAGATCACCGTCGGTGGCACGACGACGAGTTTCTCGGCGCCGGCCGGGGTCTCCGCGTACACGGTGCCTCTCAAGCTCGGCAGCGTGTCGGCCAAGATCGTGCGGTCGGGCGCAACGGCGGAATCCGTCACGTCCCCCTACACGGTGGTCTCCACCCCTTACGTGCAGGACCTGCAGTACTACGCGGTGAGCAGCTGGTAAGACAGCGATTCATCGCGGGATGAGGTGCTCGAGGATCTCCTCGAGCACCTCATCCATTTGCCGGGCGGCCTTCAGATGGACTCGGCGGGATCGCCGCCACGGGTCGCGGATGTCATCGTGCTCGGTCGATGCCCCGGCTGAGCCGCGCGCCGCGTGAGCCCGTGCCGCCAATGTCGGCAGATCGGGGACGCCACCCGGCGGTGCGGGGAACGCTCGCAAGAGCCGTGCGAACTGCAACACGGTGAAGGTGCGAGTCGCCGCGGAGGTCAGGCGACGCACGACGAACTGCCGGTGTGCCCGGGTCGCGGTCAGCACGATGTCGGCCTGGTCGATCTGTCGCTCGTTCAGCGCCCTTGCCCTGAACTCCGACGCGTCGATGCCCCGGCTCCCCAACCGTTCGAGGAAGAAGCGGCTCATGGGATGACCGGCGAGCGGAGCGACACCCGCCGATGCCACGTGGACGACTGGCGAACCCGTCGACACGAGCGCACCCCGCAGTCCCCACTCCAAGTACGGAGACCGGCAGACGTTCCCCGTGCAGACGAAGAGGATCGAGCCCAGGTCGTCGGTCACGATGCGACTCTAAGCGTCGTGCGGCGAGCCGGCCTCACTGAGCGGCGGAACCCCGGCGTGGCGCGTCGAGCGACGACGGTGCGCCGCCGCGTCGGTGGCGTCGTCGGTCGGCCAGTCGAGGTCGTCGATGCCCTGTCTGCCGCCGGAGAAGCTCTCGGCGTCAGCGGGCTCGAACCCGCTGGGGTCCAGCGCGCCGCGGGCAGGCGGCGTATCGGTGTCCGGCTGCGGGCCGTCGTCCGGTGCGCCCCCGCCGAACGTCGCGTCGGACGGGACATCCGCCTCGTCTCGGGGGATGGGACGAGCGGGCGCCTTCCTCGGCGCATAGCCATAGCGATGGTCCTCGCGCGAGCGGGACATGTTGAACACGGCGCCCTCGACCGACGCGCCCATGGCGGTCAGTCGCTCCACGGCCCGCCGGAGTTCACGGACGCGGAGCACCCGGGCGCCGATGACGAAGATGACGCCGCCGAGCATCTGAGCCAGCACCGCGCCGTCGGAGACCGGGTTGAGCGGCGGACAGTCGATGATCGTGACGTCGAAGCGTTCGCGGATGCGCTGGAGCGTTTCCTTCGCCCCGGCGGATTCGAGCAGCTCGCTCGGGTTGGGCGGCCGTGACCCGGCGAGGAGAACCTTGAGATCGTCTGGGCCCCAGCTGACGATGGCGTCGTCGAGCGTGACGTCCCCGGTCAGCACATCCGTGAAGCCGGCGTACTCAGGGAGATCCAGCACATCGCTGAGCGTCGGCCGACGCAGATCGGCCTCGACGAGGCAGACCTCGAGGCCGGATGCGGCCAGGGCGGCCGCGATGTTCGCCGCGGTCGCGCTCTTGCCTTCCCCGGGGCGCGAGGAAGTGATCGAGAACACCTTGTGGAGTTCCCCTGGTTGCAGGAATCGGAGGTTGGCGCGCAGCTGCCGGTATTCCTCGCCGCGTCGAGATCCGCTCTTGACGACGGCGATGGGATCCCGCTCCGCGCGCCGATCGAAGGAGATGACGCCCAGCAACGGCAGCCCCGTGATCTCGGCCACCTGTTCCTTGTCACGCACCCGGGCATCGACCACTCCGCGCACCACCACGACGACGGTTGCTGCGACGAGCCCGGCGAGCAGCCCCGTGAGCAGCAGGAGCGGAATGTTGGGGGAGGAAGGCGCCGTCGGCGCCTTCGCAGACTCGATGACCTGCAGACGGACGGGTGACTGACCGTCGACTCGAGGGGTGAGCGACGGGACGACCTCTGCGAGGAAGGTCGACACCGAGTTGGCGATGGCGGCGGCGCGAGCGGGCGATTCGTCCGTGGCGGAGATCGTGATGACACTCGTGTTCAGGGGTACCGAGGTCGAGACATGGCGGCGCAGCTGAGCGATGGTGCTGTCGAGGTCGAGTGAGTCGATGACCGGTCCGAGCACCACCTCGCGGGTTGCGATCGCGCTGAAATTGCGGGCCTGGAGCTGCGAGAAGTTCGACGACTGCG
This sequence comes from Microbacterium sp. NPDC056057, assembly GCF_042266945.1. NCBI lineage: Bacteria > Bacillati > Actinomycetota > Actinomycetes > Micrococcales > Microbacteriaceae > Microbacterium > Microbacterium sp. NPDC056057. The sequence goes on along the minus strand of NZ_JBHJWS010000001.1, from coordinate 74,196 downwards.
CGAGCTCGCCCGTGCTCGCCCCGCCGGTGACTGTGACGAAGACGTCAGCGCTCGCCGTGTACTCGCGCGGCGTCGCGACGACGAGCGCCCACCCTCCGACGACACCCAGCATCACGCAGGCGACCACGACCGCCCAGTGGTGACGAATGAGCCGCAGCAAACTTCTGGCTTCCATGCTCTCGACCTGTCACGCGGAGCGATGGAACCTGACCGCAATTTCCCCCATCCCCATATAATTCCCCCCAACCGCTGAGAAAGCTACAACCCGGACTGACTGCTCAGCCCCGCGAACCTCTTCTGGACGGCGCTCGATGACGCGAATCGACCAGTTTCCGCAACCTGGCCCCCGGCCCGCGCGGGCCGGGGTGCGCGCCACCGATGTCGAGGGCGACGAGTTACGACGCGGACTGCGCATGCTGTTCCTGGTCGTCTCCCTGGCGAGCCTCTCGGTCGGCCTTCCGGCATTCCTCGTCGCCGATGTCGCGGACCTGCCGCGCAGCGACGCGTGGATCGTGACGCTCGGGCTCATGGTGTGGGCCGGCGCCCGGCTCTCCTTCCTCTGGGTGAGGGGGACGCCGCGGCTGTTCGACTTCTTCTTCTGGCTCTTCGTGTACATCTTCATGGGGATCGCGCCGACGGCCCAGATCCTGTCCGGACTGACCTCGACCACGACGCCGGGGGTCGACCCTGGGTTGGACGTGCCGACGGCTGGCGTGGTCGTGCTCGGTGTCGTCTGCTACGAAGTCGGGCGCCTTCTGTGGATGCTGCGTGAGAGCCATCGACACATCGAGGGACGGCGCTTGACCGTGCGTCCGGTGAGCAGCTGGCGCACTGTGGCGCTGTTCGTCGTCTCACTGGCGCTGAGCGGGTACGTCCTGTACCGCCTGGGAGCGATCGCTCTGCTCGGCAGTCGCGACGCCGCGTCCGCGGCGCGCGTGGCGGCTTGGCCGGACCCCGCAGTGCGCAGCGTCGTCTTCGCGAGCGGGATCTACCCTCTGCTCGTCTCGGTCGGCGCCCTGGCCCAGCTTCGCCGCACCGCCAGCAATCCGCAGAGTCGGCGCCTGGCCCTCATGGGAGCTTTCGTGGGAGGCGCGGTGCTCCTCCTCATCGTGAATCCGGTGACGAGTGCGAGGTATTCATTCGGGACTGTGGCCTTCGCCCTGGCCGTGTACGCCGGCGCCGTCGCGACGCGCAGACGCGCGAGGATCACGATGCTCGCAGCGATCGCCGGGTTCCTGTTCGTCTTTCCGATCGCCGATGCGTTCAGACGTGTGGGGGCGGCGGCCGGCACGCGCTCCGGGTTCTTCGAGGAATACCTGTCGAACCCGGACTACGACGCGTTCTGGCAGGTCGCCAACGCGCTCTCCTACTGGCTGGACGGCCTTGTCGCGCCGCTGAACCAGTTCGCCGGGAGCGTCCTCTTCTGGGTGCCCCGTGCCCTCTGGGAGAACAAACCGACCGATACTGGCATACTCCTGGCGGAGTACCGCGGATACGAGTTCGACAATCTGTCGGCGCCGGCGTGGGCAGAAGCGCTCGTGAATGGTGGGGTGGTGGCGGTCGTGATCGCGTTCCTCCTCGTCGGACTGGTCCTGCGCGCGATGGACAGCCGGATCGTCCCCGCACTGCGGGCGGGCGGAGTGTGGGCGATCGCCGGCGCGATCCTGCCCGTCTTCATGACGATCCTCTTGCGCGGCTCGCTGCTGCAGGCGACCGGCCCGCTCTTCCTGACCATTGTCTGCATCCTCGTGGTCAGCGGATCGGTGGCGCCGTCCAGCCCGGGCCCGCTGCGCGCGGTCCCGCCCTCCCCGAGCCGCTATCCGTAGAACGACTCCAGACGTTCGGCGATGGCGGCCATGTTGCATTCGGATCGCACGGCGTCCCTGCCCCGCGCGCCCGTGGCGGCCGCCAGAGCGGGATCGGTGAGCAGGGTGCGCAGGGCGTCCGCGAGGCCATCGACGGTGCCGTCCGTCACGATGCCCGCGCCATGGTCTCTGACGAACGGCGCGAGGCCGCAGGTCTCGGTGATGACGACGGGCAAACCGACGGACATCGCCTCCAGCACCGACATGGGGTAGGGCTCGTCCACGCTGGGCAGGACGTATACGGTCGCCCGCCGCATCCGTTCCACCGCCCCGCTCATGTCGACGGGACCCTCCCACCGGATGCGATCGCCAAGCCCTGACGAGGCGATCGCCCCCCGCACCGAAGCGCCCTCGCCTTCGTCGGGTCCGACGAGCGCGAAGTCGGCTTCGGGGAACTCCGGCGCGATGCGCGCTGCGGCCTCGACGAAGGCGACAGGGTGCTTCCGCGGGGCGAGACGCGCCAGATACAGAATGCCCGTCAGGCCGGCGGCGACAGCCGGGGCCTCGAGAGGGACCCCGTTGCGAAGCTCCTCGAGTCGTGCGCCGCCGCGGGAGACGACCTCCAGCGAGGCCCGCTCCCGGGCGGTGAGGTAGGCGACGAGCCGGGCGCGATTGAGCACGGGCCGGGTCAGTGCCAGATCGAGGGGCACGGCAAGCGGGTGGGTCGTCTCATCGATCATGCCGTGCGTCTGAACGACGACCGGGACGCGGCGTCGGAGTGCGATGAGCGCGGATGGCAACGTCACGAGATCGCGCGCGGCGTGGACGTGGACGACGTCGAATTCGCGGGCGTGACGGTGGACCGCCATCCACAGTTCAGGGGAGCCGAGTCCCGCGAATCCGCTCCCGGGCAGCAGCGTGCGGGCCGGGAAGAGCTTGGCGGGCACGCCTTCGATCTCGGTGGGGACGTGGCCGTCGAACCCCCGCTGCGTCCCGGCGAGGACGACCTGATGCCCCCGCGCCCGAAGGGAGAGCAGTTGATTGATCGCGACCCGAGTAGGTCCGCCGTACTCACCCAGGGGGCTGACGAGCGTGACCACCCCGAGGATCTTCATGCGGCCGGCTCAGTGCTGCCGCGGACAGACGCGCGCGGAGCGAGGACGATTGATCCCGGCTCTACGTCCGATGTGACCAGCGCCGTCGCACCCACGACGGCATCCCTGCCCACAGTCACACCCCGCAGGACGGTCGCACGCGCCGCGACCCACACGCCGTCCTCGATCGTGATCGGGGCGTTGTCGAACTCGAAGGTGGGGGAGCGTCGATCGTGGCTCCCCGTGCAGAGGAACACACTCTGCGAGATGCAGACGTCGCTGCCGATGGTCACCGGCTCGAGGTTGAGGATCCACGCGCGTTCACCGATCCACGTGTTGTCGCCGATCGTGAGCTTCCAGGGCCAGTGGACGCGGACGCCGGAGCGGAAGTTCACGCCGTCGCCGATTCTTGCGCCGAAGGCTCGGAGCACTTTGACTCGGAGCTTGGCAGGCGCGAACCAGGGCATGACGAGAAGGCTGGAGGCCAGCTGCCACGCCGCCTGCCAGGCGATGCCGCGTCCCTTGTCGTAACCGTCGCCGGTGAAGCCGGCCAGACTCCGTCGTCCGCCCATGGGCCACATCCTAGCCACGCCGGGTTTTCGCAGGTCAGCGGTTATGATCACTCCTGCGCGCCTCGCCGACCACTCACTGCCGTGCGGTCGATCAACACTCCGTCGAGGGAGGCCCGGGTGACAGGGTCCGATCACCTGCGAGTGGTGTGGGCGAGCGGCGCGTTCGGATTCGGCGACGATCTGGCCTACTTCCGCGAGGTGCTGGGAGAATTCGCGCGGAGGTTTCCCGAGGGCGCGGTCCTTGTCAGGGAGGACTATCCCCTCGAGCGCTACCCCGAGCTCCCGCTCGCACCCGATCTGCGTTTCTGGGTGCGCCGGCGCGATCGCTCGGTAGGGGAGTTCACCTACACGGGCAACCTGCGGATCCCCACGCCGCGAGCGGCCTGGCGAATGCTGCGGCGCCCGACCGATGTGCTCGTGATCGTGGAGTTCACGCCGACGGCCATGGTCTCGGCGGCGGTCGCGCACCTGCGGCGACGCCGCGTGGTCCAACTGATCGAATCCGACCCGTCGTTCCGCGGTGGCCGTGACGACCGAGTCGCGACGGCGGTGAAGAAGGCGCTTGCGCGTCGGTCGCACGTCGTGTTGGTAAGCAACGATCGGACGGCACGCTATGCGCGGGAGCGTCTCGGCGTCCGTGCCGAGCGGTTGCGCGTCGGGCCGTACCTGACCTCCCAGCCGGGGGAGCCCTCGACCGGCTCGGACGACGGAGGCCCCGTCCGCTTTCTGTTCCTGAACAGCCTCCAGCGCAGGAAAGGGCTGCATCTCCTGCTCGCAGCGCTCGCCGACCTCCCCCAGCACTCACGCGACTGGACACTCGATGTCGTCGGAGACGGACCGGAGCGGGCGGCACTCGAACGGCAGGTCGCCGAGCTGGGGCTGACGGAGAGGGTCCGCTTCCACGGGCGGAGAAGCCACGACGAGGTGGCCGTCGACTACGCACGCGCGCACGTCGTCGTGTGTCCGACGCAAGGCGACTATCGCTCGCTCGCCGGCTTCGAGGCAGTGAACGCCCGCCGGCCCGTGGTGCTGTCGACGAGGGACGGCGCCGCCGAGGAGATCATCGAGTCGGGGGCTGCCGCCGTCGCCGTCGACCCCCTCGACGCACGGGCGCTGGCCAGGGTCCTCGCAGGCTTCCTGGAAGACGATGCGAATCTCGCGAGGCAGCTGGAGATCGCGTCCGCGTCGCCAGACCGGTTCAGCGTCGACGCCGTCGGCGCCAACCTCGAGGCCGCGATCCGAGCGGCTGCGCGATGAGCCCGCGCCGGCTCAGGCTTCCTCGCCCGCTGACGATCGCGCAGATCCTCTCGAGCGCTGCGGGGGCGGTGCCGATGCTGATCGCCGCGGTCCGGATGGACCCGGCGGCCTTCACCTCGTTCTCTATCATCACGCTGGCCAGCGTGCTCGCGGTCGGAGGGTCTCGAGCGGCCCTCTTCCAGCCGGCACTGATCTTCCAGCGAACGGACTCCGCATCGCTGGTGCCGGCGCGGTACATGCTGGTCGTCTCCTCGCTCTCCGCTCTCGCAGTGGCCGCGATCGCGATCAGCTCGACAGGAGCCGCGCCTGGCGAAGCGACGATCGTCGGGATCGCCGGCGCTGTTCCGGTGTTCTACGACTGGGTCCGGTACCGCGCCATCGGTTCGAGCCGGCGGTGGGCCGTTGCGGCGGGCGATGGTGTGCGGCTGGTGCTCGTCTCGGCGACGGCACTGCCCGTGGTCACCGCCACACCGCTGCCGTTCATGCTCGTCATCGGCGTCTCGTGCGCGATCGCGGCTGCGGTGGTGCTGCCTCAGGTCCCACTCCGCGTCGGGTCCTACCCGTACGTCCGCTACCGCTCCTCGGCGGCGTGGCAGACACTCGACTTCGTCGTCGGGCAGTTCATCGTCTCGGTGCCGCTCCTCGTGCTCGCGGGCTCCGGCGCCGATGACCTCATCGGCGGAGTCCGGCTCGCGCAGACGCTGCTCGGACCGCTGAACCTGGCCTTCGCGGCGACGACGACGAACATCGTCGCCGACGGCGCCACGCACGTCGACTACCGGCAGGCGTCGACGGTGATCGCGCGCGGCTGGCGCGCCAGCATCAGGCTCGGAATCCTGGCGACCGCCGTCGTCGCGCTTCTCGTGGCCGTCATCTGGTTCAGCGGCTGGGCGCCCGCGGGAGTCGAGCGGGCGGACCTCCTGCTCGGCCTCGTCCTGGTCGGGGTGTCGACCATCCTGACGGGCTGGTCGGGTATCCACGGCATCGTGCTCCGCGTTCTGGATCACCAGTCCGCCGTCACCCTGGTCCGCATCGGCATCGCCGCGGCTACGACCGCGGGGTTCCTCGTCGGCTACGCGCTCGGCGGTGACGAGTGGAGTCTCATCCTCGGGTTCGGCGCGAACGCGATCTCGGCACCGCTCCTGTTCGTCCCCGTCGCACTGTTCCACTACCGGCGAGACACGCGCGAGGCGCCCTAGTCCTGTCGGTCAGTCGGCCCGCTTCAGGACTCGGAACCACTTGAGGAGCAGGGCGACCGTGACGAAGGCGGTCATGCCTCCGAGTGCGGCGTAGACGACGAAGAAGGTCTGCGATGCGCCCCACAGCAGGAAGGCGAGGGCAAGGACGCCGTAGTCCGCCGGCAACAGGCCGATCGCACGGATCGTCGACGGGGATCGGGGCGGATCGGCTTGGCGTGGCTGAGTGCGGCGGAGAAGTTCGAAGATGGTCATTCCCGAGAAGAGCACGACTGCGACGAGCATGTAACCCAGCGGGATCAGCAGCCATGCCCCCGTCAAGAGTCCCTGGGTCGCTGCCGCGACGAGCACGCAGGCGTGAACGGCGACCATCTTGCCCGAATCGACGACGTGGTCGAGCCATTCTCCGGCGAGGCTGCCGTGTCCGGTCAGCCGCGCCACCTGGCCGTCGGCGGAATCCAGGGCGAATCCGAGCACCAGCAGGATCGCGACAACCAGACCGGTCGCCCAGCCGGCGGGCCAGATCACGAGCACGATCAGGCCGAGGGCGCTGCAGAGCGCCGAGACGGCGGTCACTCCGTTCGGGGAGATCCCGATGGAGGCGGCCGCCGCTGCGAAGACCCGTCCGACGGGACGGTTGATGTAGCGCGAATACAGCGAGACGCCTGCGCGACTCTTCTGCGAGCTCGACAGTGAACCCATGGCTTCGCGAAAGGTCAGGCCGGACATGTTCCCCCATGCCCCCGCACAGCATAGTGCGGGTGTCGGACTCCACACTGGCGCTTGACGCGTGTTCGTGTAAACTCCGGGGTCAAGCGTACTGGCAAGTTGCACCCGACGATGATGCCGAAGCGCAGCAACAGCACGTGTGCCCGCGGACGGGGAGCCTGTGGGCGACCGGTGTTCCACTGGGGAAAGTGCAGCGACCGGTCTCGAATATCTGGGAACGGGGTTCACGTGCGTACTCGCTTTTTCGCGAGCGTCGCCGCAGTCGCGGCGCTCGCCATCGGAATCATCGCTTTACCACCGGCACAACAGGCGAAAGCGCTCTCGCCCGACCTACCGTTCAGTGCCGATGCTCTGCCGACGTGGCAGACCAACGGCGTCGTCTGGCAAGTCGCCATCTCCCGCGGCAGAGCAGTCGTGGGGGGAACCTTCAGTCAGATCCGCCCCGGCGCAGGACAGACGGGGGCCGCTCGAAACATCCAGAGTCTCGCCATCCTGAACGCCGCGACGGGTGAGCCGGACTCGTGTCAGCTGCCGGTCGCTTTCAACGGCGGCACGGCAGCGGTGTACGCGGTGAAGGCCGCGCCCGATGGCAACACCGTCTTCGTCGGCGGCCAGTTCACGAGCGTCGGCGGCGTCGCGGTGAGCCGGCTCGCCGAGATCAATGTCGCGACCTGCACGGTCACGCCGTTCCGGGTGACGGGCATCTCCAACTACGTGCTCGAGATCGAGCCCTCCAACGACTTCGTCTACTTCGGCGGCGTCTTCCAGACGGTCGCCGGACAGACGAGGCGAAGCTTCGCGAAGGTCAATCGTGCAGGAGCTCTGCAGACCGCCTTCATCGCGAACGCCTCCGGCGCGACAGAGGAGCTGTACAGCAACACCGTCGTCCCCGACAAGAACGCCCGCGGCGACGCGCTCCAGCTCTCCCCGGATGGCACCCGGCTTGCGATCGGGGGTGACTGGTTCAACATCAACGGGTCGGCGTCCCACAGCTTCGCCGTCGTGGATTCGACGACCGGAGCGGTGCTGCGCACGTGGCCGGCCAACACCGTCGGCAACACCTCGAGGACGAAGACGATCAGCTCGGACGGCGTGCGGTTCTTCATCGCCCAAGAGGGATTCGCCGGATTCGACGGTGCGCTCGCCTACAACTGGTCGGATTACAGCCAGGCGTGGCGCGACAACTGCGCCGGCGCAACACAGACCATCGTGCCGTACCAGGGTCTGCTCTTCGAGGCGCACCACCACCACGACTGCGGGGCGATGGGGATGTTCCCGGACGGCCGGCGCACATTCCTGTCGGTGTCCCACGCCGCTGACCCGACCCAGTTGCAGATCGGGTGGCTTCCCGAGCTGAACGACGGCACGGGGGAGGGCATCGGTCCGCGCTCGATCGCGATCGGACCGGGGACGAACGGCACGCCGTACCTGTGGGTCGGCGGCGAGTTCACTCGCGTCAACGGCACCAACCAGCAGGGGCTCACGCGATTCAGCCCCACCGACACCGGCGCTCCGCCGGTCCCGACGGTCGCGGCGCGCGCCATCACCCCGAACGCGGTGCAGGTCAACATCCGCGGCGTTTACGACCCGGACGACTCCGACATCACGTATGCCGTCTATCGCGGGAACAATACGACGACCCCCGTCTGGACGGGCGTCGCGCAGTCCAAGCACTGGTATCGATACCAGGCGACCTTCGTCGACACCGACGTCGTACCCGGGACGAGTTACACGTACCGCGTGCGAGCGATCGACCGGGCGAACAACCAGAGCGCCCTATCGGGGACGGTCACGGCGACCGCCTCGGCGGCGGGGTCGGTGTACGCCTCGACTGTCGTCGCAGACCAGCCTCGGCTGTTCTACCGCTACGACGACACTGCGAATGCGCAGTGGGTCGTCGACAGCGCCGGCCAGACGGTCGTCGGACTCAACGGCCTCGCACAGAACGGCGTGGACCGCGCGGCTGCCGGTGCGATCCCGAACGACCCGAGCCGGAGTGCGACGTTCACCGATACGCAGCCGAGCGGGCTCCCGCAGTACATCTGGAATGACGTCATCCTGCCCGGTCCCACCGCGTACTCGGTGGAGACCTGGTTCCGCACGACATCCACCACCGGCGGAGCCCTCGTCAACTATGGATCCTCGAACGGGCGTCCCCGCACCGACAACGGGACGGATCGCACCAGCGGCACCGTCGACCGCGTCGTGTACATGGAGAACGGGACCGGATTCCTCCGTTTCGGCGTGCGCGCTGGCTTCGGCACGACCACGCTGCGCAGTCTCGCCGCGCTCAACAACGGGCAGTGGCACCACGTGGTCGGCACGCAAGGGCCCGGCGGCATGCGGCTGTACGTAGACGGCGTGCTGCAGGCACAGAACGCCACGACAGGCAACGGCACCTACAACGGCACGTGGCACGTCGGCGGCGACAACCTCAATGGCTACCCGACCGTGGGCAACGCTCAGGTGAATCGCTACTTCGACGGCCAGCTCGACGAGACGGCGGTGTACTACCAAGTGCTGTCGCCGCAGCAGGCCCAGAACCACTTCAACGTCGGAACGGGATTCGTCGACACGGCCGTGCCGAGCACTCCGCAGGGCGTGGGTGCGTCCTTCGACGGGGCGAATGTGGACGTGACGTGGACGGCGTCGACCGACAACATCGGCGTCGCCGGGTATCGGGTCTATCGCGGGACGACCGCCGGGTTCACACCTGCGGCCGACACGCTGCGAGGCACCGCAGGCGGAACGACGTTCGAAGACGTGGCGCCGCCGCCGGGGACCTTCTACTACAAGGTGGTGGCGTTCGACGGTGCGAACAACGCGAGCACGGCCTCCGGCGCCTCGGCACCGGTCACCGTCGTCGACGGCGTGCCGCCGAGCGTGCCGACCGGGGTGAACGCGGTGGCCGCAGGCCAGGCGGCTGACATCTCCTGGACGGCGTCGACCGACAACGCGGCGGTGACGGGCTACGCCCTGTACCGGGGCTCGGACTCGGCGTTCGTGCCCAGCATGGACACCCTCATCCAGCCGAACGTGGTGGGCACCTCGTATCACGACGCGCCGCTTTCCGAGGGCACGTGGTACTACAAGGTGACCGCCCGCGACGCCGCGGGGAACGTCTCCGGCGCGTCGGGCGCGGCATCGGTCGTCATCGTGGCTCCGGACAACACGCCGCCCGGTGCGCCCACAGGCCTCACCGCGACCGTCGAGGGGGCGAACAACGTCGAGCTGAACTGGAACGCTTCGATCGACAACGTCGGCGTCACCGGGTACCTGGTCTATCGCGGGACGACCCCGGGGTTCACTGCGGACGACGCCTCCCGTATCGGGAACGCCATCGACACGACCTTCACGGACGGCGCCCGGCCGCAGGGAACGTGGTACTACAAGGTCGCTGCCACGGATGCGTCGTCGAACGTGAGTGCGGCGTCGGCTGTCGCCAGCGCGGTCGTCACCACGCCGCCCGCGCCGCCGACGACGCAGACGATCGTGACGTCCGCCGACGCGATGGCAGCACTCATCAATCCGACGTTCGCCTACGGGGCGACGAACCAGCTCTCGTCGCGGTTCAACACCACCATCGAGTCGTTCCTGCGTTTCGACCTGCCGGCCGCACCGCCGGGACAGGTTCTCACGTCGGCGACGATCTCCTTGCGGACGTCTAACGATCAGACGGCCGGATCGACCGACACCCACGAGTTCCGCCTCGTCAGCGGTACGTGGCAGGAGAGCACGATCACCTGGAACAACCGCCCGACCACGGTGGGTGCGGCTGTGCTGGGGCAGCTCACGGGGGCGACGGCCGTCGACACGCCGTACACCGCCACCCTCTCCGCAGCCGACCTCGCACCGCTCGCCGGCACCTCGATCACGTTGAGGCTCTCGAGCGCCGTGGGCAGCGACAACGTCCGGCTGTGGTCTCGTGAGGCAGGACCGGTGGCCTACCGGCCCACCCTCACCCTCGTGTACACGACACCCTGAGGCGGGGGATGGCCTGACGGCGGGGCACGCGAGTCCCGCCGTCAGGACTGCCGCCCTGCGTCAGGGGTGGCGGTGACCGCCCGCGAGCGGGCGGTGCGTCGCGGCGGTCTCGATCGATCCGTGGTGGATGATCCGCCCGATTCCCCGGCTCACCGAGGCGGCGAGGGCGGGGACGGGCGCGCGCCGGCCGGAGGCCATCGCCGCCTTCAGCGTCGTCTCGAAGGACGCCACCGAGGCCTCGACGTCGAGATGCAGATCCCGGAAGCTCCGGCCCGACTCGCCGAACAGGTGGGCGGCGGCGGGATCTGCCGCCAGCCGCTCTGCGGCCTCGACCAGGGCGCCGGGGTCGCCGGCCGGAACGCACGGCCCGGCGCCTGCGGCGCAGACCTCGTCGTGCGTGATGCTCGACGAGTCGACGGCCGCGATCACTGGAAGTCCTGTCGCGAAGTACGTCGTCAGCTTGCTGGGGACGGCCATCTCGGTGAGCCCCGGGAGCTCGTTGACGAGAAGGATGTCGGCGGACGCCAGCGCGCGCTCGAAGAGGCCGTCGGGCAGAGGATCGAGGAACTGCAGTCGCGCGCACCCGCCCATCGCCTCGAGGGCGGGCCGCTGATTCCCATCGCCCAGGAGCACGAACTTCACGTGCGATCCACGGCGGTCAGCCTCGCGTGCGGCATGGACCACGTTCTCCAGCCCCTGCTTGGCGCCGATGTTGCCGGCGTGCAGCACGACGATGTCGTCCGCCGCCCAGCCGAGCTCTCCGCGGAGGACCTCGTCGCGTCCGCGGTCATCGGTTCTCACGTGCGACCAGTTCCGCACGACGTCGACGGGCGTGGTGACCGACAGTTCCTCACGCAGGACGCGGCGGAACCGGTCGTGGATCACCACGACGCGGTCGGCTGACCTCACCAGCCCGCGCTCGAGCGCCGCTATCGCCTCCGCACGCCGGGACACGGCGCCCGTCTCACGGGCACCGAGAGTGTAGATGTCCTGGACCCAGACGACCGTCGGGATGCCCGACAGCGCGGCCCGGGCGGCGGCCATCCTCGAGGAGATCATCGCCGGGCTGACCAGGACGACGGCATCCGGATGCTGCCAATGGGCGAAGTCGGCCCGCACACCGAACGTCAGCTCGGAGAGTGCCCGATCCGCCATGGTGTGGCGGCGGGGCACGTAGTGGCTCAGGCGCGTGACGTCGACGCGATCCTGCTTCTCGACGCGGGTCCAGCCGCCGAAGCCGTCCTGGATCTTCCACCACGGGTAGTGCGGGTGGGTGGTGATGACGCCCACCTGCCATCCGCGTCCCGCAAGGGCCTGTGCCATGCCGGCGGTGTAGGGCGCGATCCCGGTGGGTTCGGGTGCGTAGTTGATCCCGATGAACAGCACCCGCGGGGCTCGCCGCCGCTTCAGAACCGTCGGTTGCCCAGCCATCTGTCCTCCCAGCATGCGCGCGACGTCGTCGTCGCGACGCATCTCCCGGAGAGCGCTCTCGAGCGCAGTCCTTCCTCGACCCCTCGATTCCGGGCACGCCGACCGTGGATCGCGGCTACGCCGGTCGTCGGTTTCGGGTGCGTCGACCGTCGGGTGAGCCGGTCGACGGTTTCGGGTTCGTCGACCGACAGCCCCTCGCCTCACGGCAAGGGGTGCGTGTCTTCGGGCACACCATACAGCGCGACGGCGTCGCGCGGAATACGCCGTTCGGTCCCGCCCCGTCCACCGTCTCCACCAGGGATGAATGGCGCATATCACAGGCGGGTACTGGAATACAAATCCTGGGGAGACAAAATGCGGACTGCGTTGTACAGTGTGCGTAGCATCGTCCCGAATGCCGAGTGCCGCACTCTTTGGGGAGAGTGTCAGAGCCCGCGACAGGGAACCCGGCGGTGCTACTGGGAGGCCCGCGGACCCGACCGTGGGCGTTGGGGGTGTGACCTGTGGTCTCACGAATCTGGGTAAGTGTTGGTGCAGCGCTGGCGCTCGTGGTCGGCTTCGTGGCGGTCACACCTCCCCAACAGGCCTCGGCGCTGTCGCCAGGCGTACAGTTCACCGCCGACGACCTACCGACGTGGCAGACGGACGGCACGGTGTACGCGCTCGCGCAATCGGCCGGCAGGGTCGTTGCCGGCGGCACGTTCAGCCAGCTTCGTCCGCCGGAGGGCGGATCCGGCACGCCGATCGCCGCGAACGGTCTCGCGATCCTCGACGCCGAGACGGGCAACCCCGACGGCTGCCAGCTGAGTCTCTCGCTGGTCGGCGGGACCCCGGCGATCTACGCAGCGACCACGGCGCCCGACGGCAACAGTGTCTACATCGGCGGCAACTTCTCGAACGTGGGCGGTGTGTCCACGGGCCGCATCGCTCAGATCGACGTCCGTACGTGCACGGTCATGAGTCTCCGTCTGCCCGCCATCTCGTCGATCGTGCACACGATCGCCGTGAAGGGCGCGACGATGTACTTCGGCGGCATGTTCCTCACAGTGGGCGGAGAGCCGCGTCAGCGCTTCGCAGCCGTCGATGTGACGACCGGCGCCCTGCTTCCGTGGACCGCGAACGCCGATGACATCGGCCGGGGCATCGGCGTGTCGCCCGATGGATCGAAGGTCGCGATCGGCGGGGACTTCTTCAATATCAACGGCGCGTATTCGCACTCGATCGCCATCGTCGACGCGGTCACGGGCGCGAACATCCGTACCTACCCCGCCGGATTCATCCCGAACACCTCGGTCACCAAGCACATCTTCAGCGGCAGCGACGGCAATTTCTACATCTCCAACGAGGGCACCGGTGGAGGAGTCTTCGACGGGCGGGCGGCGTTCTCGTGGGCCACCGGCGATCAGCTCTGGCGCGACACGTGCCTGGGTGCAACGCAGATGACGCTGCAGTTCCAAACCACTCTGTACTCGGTGAGCCACGGCCACAACTGTGATTCTGTGCACGCCCAGCAGGACGGCACGCGTCACTACTTCCTCGCGCAGAGCACCGTCGACGGCTCGCATTTCGCGTGGGACCCCAAGACGAACGACGGCATCGGCGAGAACATCGGACCGCGGGCGCTCGTCGTGGCGACCGGGAGGTCCGGCGGCCAGCAGTACATGTGGAGCGGCGGCGACTTCACCACGATCAACGGCAACCCCCAGGATCACCTCACTCGCTTCGGGACCACCGACACCGGCAATCCACCGGCGCCGACCGTCGCAGCGATCGCGCAGAGCAGCGGCGCGATCCAGGTGCGGATCCGCACCTCCCTCGACGACGACGACTCCGACCTGACCTATCAGGTGTTCCGCAACAACTCGCCCACCCCGATCTGGAGCGGTACGTCCTCGTCCGTCTGGTGGAATCGCCCGCAGGTGACGTTCGTCGACGCCGGCGTATCCGCGGGAACGACCTACACCTACCGCGTTCGTGCGACAGACGGAACGAACACGTCCGTCCTCTCGCAGGTGGCGACCGCCACGGCGGTCGCTCCGGCCTCCGACTACGCAGCATCCGTCCGCGCCAGCGCACCGGCGATCTACTGGCCGGGCGATGTCACGGGATCGTGGCTGCAGGACGGTTCAGCGTCGACCACGAACACCAGTCGCGAACCCGGAGTCGTCGAGAACGGCGCCCTGCATGCGACCGACGCCCCCGTCACCGGCGACCCGAGTGGATCACTCCTCTTCGACGGTTCCGACGACTACGTCTGGCACCAGGGCATCGCCCCGGCGCCGACGACGTACAGCGTCGAGACCTGGATCAAGACGACGACCACCCGCGGTGGGAAGATCATCGGCTTCGGAAGCGGGCGTCCACGCACCGACACCGGTGCGACGGTGCTCAGCGGCAGCTACGACCGGCATCTCTATATGACCAACACCGGCCGCGTGTTGTTCGGGGCCTACACGGGGTCGACGGTCACGCTGACGTCGCCCGGGGCATTGAACGACGGATCGTGGCACCACATCGTCGGCACGCAGGGCGCCGCCGGCATGGCGCTCTACGTCGACGGCGTCCGCGTCGCACAGAACACGAACACGGTCGCTCAGGCGTACTGGGGCGTGTGGCACGTGGGCGGGGACAACCTCTCCGGGTGGCCGAACCGCCCGACGAGCAACTTCTTCTCGGGCCTGATCGACGAGGCGGCCGTCTACCCGACCGCGCTCAGCGCAGGCGCCGTGGCGGACCACTACCAGGCCGCGGGCAGAAACCTGGGCCTTAACCAGGCGCCGGCCGACGCCTACGGCACACGCGTCTTCGCCGCCGACCCGACCCTCTTCTGGCGTCTCGGCGAGGCATCGGGAACGACCGCCGCCGATTCGGCGCGCTTCGGCACCTACCCCGGCGCGTACCGGACGGGTGTCACCAAGGGCCAGCCCGGCATCATCCCCGGCAACACGGCGGTGACGACCCCCGGCACCAACCTGGGCACCGTCGCGACCCAGGCCTCGCTCACTCCGACGACGACCTTCACGGGTGAGATCTGGTTCAACACCACGACCCCCGGCGGCAAGCTGTTCGGGTTCGAGAACGCGCAGACCGGCAACGGCACGAGCTATGACAAGCACTTGTACATGACCTCGGGCGGCAACCTCGTCTTCGGCTCGCGGGTCGGCTCCACCAACGCGGTCGTGACCAGCCCGCTGGGCTATGCCGACGGCGGCTGGCACCAGGCCGTGGGCGTTCTGGATTCGTCCGGCCGCAAGCTCTACGTCGATGGCGCGCTCGTCGCACAGAGCAGCACCACGGGAGCCGAGACCTCCAACGGGTACTGGCGCATCGGCGGAGGCAACCTCAGCAACTGGCCGAGCGCCACGTCGAACTCCTACTTCCGTGGGGCGCTGGACGAGTTCTCGCTCTACAGCTCCGGGCTGACCGCCACCGAGATCGCGCGGCACTATGCGCTCGGTGTGCAGGACGTCGCCCCGCCGAGCAGCCCGACCGGGCTCACCGCGACACACGGCGCCGGTGGCGTGGACGTGTCGTGGACGGCGTCGACGGACAACACCCGCGTGCTCGAGTACCGCGTCTACCGGGGGACGGCAGTCGACTTCACGGCCGACGCGGATTCGTTCCTCACGGCGACCGCGACGACCTCGTATCACGAGGTGGCCCCGGCCATCGGCACCTATTACTACCGGGTGGTCGCGGTCGACGCCGCTGAGAACGAGAGCGCGCCGTCCGCGGCGAAGCAGCTCGACGTCACGGACATCGACGCACCCACCGCACCCGCCAGCGCGGCGGCTGTCCAGACGGGGGCGGACGGCGTGACCGTCACGTGGGCGCCCTCGGCCGACAACGTCGACGTGACCGAGTATGCGGTCTACCGTGGCCCGACCTCGGGCTTCGCGATCGTCGACGGAACGCTCGTCGGGACGGTCGGCGGCACGTCGTTCAGCGAGAGCGGACTCCCCGCGGGGGCGAAGTACTACCGCGTCATCGCACGTGATGCGGCAGGCAACGCGAGCTCGGCGTCGGACACGGCGGTGGTGACGATCGTCGCGCCGGATGTGACCGCTCCGAGCGCGCCCGGCAACTTCACCGCGACGCTGTCGACCGGAACCAACGTCACGCTCACGTGGGATGCCTCGACCGACGACCGCGGCGTCAGCTCCTACGTCCTGTACCGGAGCCTCGCGTCGGACTTCACGCCGGGAGCGGGCAACCGCATCGCCGAAGTCACGACACCGGGACACGTCGACACCGGCCGCGCCGCCGGCACCTGGTACTACAAGGTGACGGCGCAGGATGCCGCGGGGAACATCAGCACCGCGTCGTCTGCGTCGGTGACCGTCCAGCCGCCGTCGCAGCCGGTCGACGTGACCCTCACGCCCACCGAGGACGCGATGGTGGCGCAGTCCGCCCCGACGACGCTGTACGGCTCGTCCAACCAGCTGTCGGCACGCGGCACGGGCGGCACGATCGAGTCGTTCATCCGGCTGCAGCTCCCGGCGGCGCCCGCGGGGACGGTCCTCACGAGTGCGGTGCTGTCCGTCCGCACATCGAACGACAGCACCGCCGCCACGACCGACTCGCCGCAGTTCGGGCTGGTCACGGGCGCGTGGAGCGAGGACGCCGTCAACTGGAACAACCGCCCGACGGTGACCGCGACCGGCGTGCTCGGTACCCTGACGGGTGCGACAGCGCTCAACGCGCCCTACACCGTCGCGCTCGGCGCGGACGGACTGACCGCCTTCCTCGGACAGACCGTGACGCTGCGGATGTCGGGCACCACCGGTGACAACGTTCGCCTGTGGTCGGCGGAGGCGACTTCCGCGGCCTCCCGTCCGTCCCTGCGGCTGACGTTCACGCCCGTCTCCGGTCCCGACACCCAGGCGCCGACCGTGCCGACCGGGCTCGCGACCTCCGTCGCGAACAACGCGGACGTGACCGTGACATGGTCGCCTTCGACGGACAACACCGCGGTCACCGGCTACGCGGTCTACCGAGGGACGACCGCCGGCTTCACGGCCGACGCGACCTCGAAGATCGCGGACGTGACGGCGCCGTCGTACACCGACACCGGCCGGACACAGGGCGTCTGGTACTACAAGGTGACGGCGAGGGACGCGGAGAACAACGTGAGCGCCGCCTCGGCGAGCGCCTTCGCCACCATCCTCGCCAACGGCGGCACGCCCGTGGAGATCACCGTGCCGATCACGGATGACGCCATGGTCGCGCAGTCGTCTCCCACCACTCTCTATGGCACGTCGAACCAGCTGTCGTCCCGTGGGACCGGAGGGACGATCGAGTCGTTCCTCGCCGTGCCGCTGCCGGCGGCTCCCGCGGGCACCCAGCTGACCGGCGTGGCCCTCTCGGTGCGCACCTCGACGGACAGCACGGCCGCGTCCGCGGACGCCCATGACTTCCGGCTCGTGTCGGGGGCCTGGACCGAGGCTGCGGTCAACTGGAACAACCGTCCGCAGACGACGACCACGGGACTGCTCGGAAGTCTCACGGGTGCGGCGGCGCTCAATACGCCGTACACCGTCGCACTGAGCCCCGCGCCGTTCGCGTCGACGCTCGGCCAGACGGTGACACTCCGGATGTCGAGCGCCGGCGGCGACAACGTGCGGCTGTGGTCTGCGGAAGCGACCTCGGCGACATATCGGCCGTCGGTGAAGCTGACGTTCACACCCGTGGCCGGCCCCGACATCGAAGCGCCGTCGGTGCCTTCCGGCCTCGCCACGTCCGTCGTCAACAACGCCGACGTCACCCTCACGTGGTCCGCCTCCACCGACAACACCGGAGTGACCGGATACACGGTCTACCGCGGCACCGCGGCCGGCTTCACTGCCGATGACTCGTCCAAGCTCGCCGATGTGACGACCACGTCCTACGGCGACAGCGGGCGCCCCACGGGCACCTGGTACTACAAGGTGACCGCGCGGGATGCCGCAGGCAACGTGAGCGCGGCTTCGGCGGCGGCCTCCGCCACCATCACGCCGCCGGTCGTACCGCCCGTGGTCCAGACGGTCGTGACCAGCGCCGACACGATGGTGGCCGCCAGCAACGCTGCGGGGGTGTACGGAACGACCAACCAGCTGTCGTCGCGGTTCAACACGGCGATCGAATCGTTCATGTCGTTCCCGCTCCCGGCGGCGCCGGCCGGGATGCAGCTGACGTCCGTCTCGCTCGCGGTGCGCACCTCGACCGATGCCACAGCCGCATCCGCCGACACCCACGTCTTCCACGTGATGTCGGGCACATGGGACGAGGCGACGATGACGTGGAACAGCCGCATCACGCAGACGGCGTCGGGTCCCATCGGACAACTGTCCGGCGCAGCGGCCACCAGCACCGCCTACACCGCGACGCTCAGCGCTGCGGATCTCGCCGCGCTCGCAGGTCAGACCGTGACTCTGCGCATGTCGAGCCTCGCCGGGACCGACAACGTCCGGATCTGGTCGCGAGAGGCGACCACCGCGGCGTATCGCCCGACCCTCACCCTCACCTACACGGCGGTGCCGTAGATCGCGGAGATCGTCGCACGGCGGATGCCTCCTCGCGGAGGAGGCATCCGAGACCGACGAGGAAAAGGGGGAGACGCAGTGACACCGACCCCCATCTCGCGTCGCGGCTTCCTCGTCGTGGGGCTGTCCGCCGTGGTCCTCGCGGGCTGCACGGCGCGGCCGGGGCCGCGCGCCACCCCGAACACCGCGCCCTCGAGCCCGTCGCCGTCGCCCAGTCCCACACCGTCGCCCACGCCTTCGCGCCCACCGGCACCGTCCTCCGTCGCCGAGCTCCTCGCGCAGCCGAGGTTCGCCGTCGCCCACCGCGGCAGCGGCGACAACTGGCCTGAGCACACCCTCACGGCGTATCGGAACGCCTCACTCGCCGGCGCCGACGCGGTGGAGATCTCGGTCTGCTCGACGTCCGACGGCGTCCTCATCTGTCATCACGACCTGTCCGCCCAGCGCGTCCTCGGCGTCGACAAAGCGATCGGCGACATGACGTGGAGCGAGGTGAGCGCCCTCGAGGTGGACGCGCGGAGCTGGCTCGGCATCAACACCCCGCTGGAGCCGGTGTCGAGGCTCGACGACGTCCTGCGGGAGCTCGGCCCGGATGTGCTCGTCTTCATCGAGGACAAGCAGGGGACCAACACGATGCCGATCCTCGACATCCTGGATACCCAGGCGCGCTCGACCGAGCGCTTCGTCTGGAAGCAATGGGCGCCTGCAGCGCAAGTGCGCGCTGCCAAGGAGAGGGGCTATCGGGCGTGGGGCTACTTCGACGAGGAGCAGCTCGACCGGCTCGACGAGTTCGCGGCGACATTCGACATCCTCGGCGTGCCCACCTCGTCTTCGGATGAGCTCATCCGGAAGGTGGTCGGCACGGGCGTTCCAGTGATGTGCTGGGAGGTGCGCTTCCACGATGAGGTCGAGCGGCTCGCCGGCCTCGGCATCAAGGGGATCATGTGCTCCAATGTCGCCTACCTCATCGACGGGAGGCCCGCGGATCGTGACGCCTTCGCGAGCGGCCGGAGAGCGCCCGGGGATCTGCCTTCGGGGATCGACACCCTCGGCTGGTCCTCGCAGCCCACCTTCGTCCCGTCGAGGAAGTCCCTACGCATTCAGGGCACGGAGGCGACCAGTTACCTGATGGGTTCGCTCGCCGCCGCGTCCAGACGGCTCCACCGTCTGGACGTGACCATCGCGTGGCCGGAGGCCATCCCGCCGAAAGGGGCCGTGGGCGTGATGTTCGCGTTGACCGGCGACGCGCCGGGGGGACAGGGCCGGCGGGGCGACGCTACCGGCTTTCAGCTGACGCTGGGCGTCGACGGCGCGATCCAGATCGCTCCGTACGAGGAGGGGGTCACGGGCGATGCGGCTGCCTCAGGCGCCGTGGACGCGCCCGCCGCAGGTACCGCCGTGCACCTCCGGATCGACGTCGGTGACGATGAGATCCGCATGACCGCGGGCGACGGCGACCCGATCGTCGCACCGCTCGCAGCCTCGGCCCAGCGAGGACCATGGCTCCGCCTGTTCAAGGACTACAAGACGGAACAGGCCGTCGAATTCTCCGACGTGCGAGTCGTCTGGGCGTAGGCGGGGCGAGGGATCCGGAGGCGTCGGCCCTCAAGAACTTCCCGCACATATTCCGGTGCGGGAATGAATCCCCCGCGCGGATGTCCCAGGGACCCGCGGCCACGCCCGTTTGGGGGGACGGGCCCACCGTTGCGCATCAAGCGCGGGTTCGCACCCGGCGAAGAGCGACCGGTGTGTGACCGCGGATCCGGTTCTTGGCGGCCGGCGACGCCGTTGTCGCCGGCCAAGTCTTGTGAAGGGACATCAGTAAGCCCCCTTGGGGGCGATCATGACGTGCGCGGTGCGCCACATGATCATCAGGTCGGTCGCGATCGACCAGTTCTCGACGTAGCGCAGGTCGAGCCGGACGCTGTCGGCCCACGTCAGGTCGCTGCGTCCGCTGATCTGCCAGAGTCCGGTGATGCCGGGTTTGATGTACAGGCGGCGAGAGACGGTGCCGTCGTACGACGTCACCTCCGACGGAAGCGGCGGGCGCGGTCCGACGATGCTCATATCGCCGCGCAGCACGTTCACGAACTGCGGCAGCTCGTCGATGGAGAACCGTCGCAGTACGGCGCCCACGCGCGTGACGCGTGGGTCGCTCTTCACTTTGAAGAGAGGGCCGGCGCCCTCATCGTCGGCGAGCAGCTCGGCACGCCGCAACTCGGCATCGGCCACCATCGTGCGGAACTTCCACATCCAGAACTGCCGGCCGTCGCGCCCCACGCGCAACTGGTGGAACAGCACGGGCCCTCGCGAGTCGAGCTTGATCGCGATCGCGACGAACGGTGCGATGATCGCGATCGGCACGAGCGCGATCAGCGACAGCACGACATCCATGCCGCGCTTGATGGCGTGGACACCCCCTTCGAACTCGGGGATCTT
Source organism: Microbacterium sp. NPDC056057 (assembly GCF_042266945.1). Taxonomy (NCBI): domain Bacteria; kingdom Bacillati; phylum Actinomycetota; class Actinomycetes; order Micrococcales; family Microbacteriaceae; genus Microbacterium; species Microbacterium sp. NPDC056057. Next base: position 53,168 of record NZ_JBHJWS010000001.1, on the reverse strand, counting down.
GACCTGCACGAGAGGAAGTCCGTCGAGGGGCCGAAGTGACAGGCGGGGCCCGGCCACGTCCGTGAGCCGGTTGCACAGCACGAGCTCGGCCGCGCTGCCCTCCAGCTCCCACCCCAGCCGCCGCACGAAATCGCGGTCGTTCTCGGGCGTGCTGGCGACGACGATGGCGTCCGCGCCGGCCGCGCGTCCGTATGCCGCGGTCAGGCGGATCGACCCGATCACCGGGTAGTGCTGGTCCTCGATGTCGATCGGGTCGAACACCCCGTCCGTCGTCGTCGCGCCGATGACCATGTACGCGTGATGGGGGTCGTGGGTGAGCTTGTCGATGACGTACTCCACATCGTCGCGGGTACCCGCGACGATGACGCGCGAGACGCATTCGCCCCGCTCGCGCTCGTGGATCAGCCACTTGCGCCACAATCGGCGGCTGAGCACGAGGGCGACGAGCCCGCAGGGCAGCGCGACGATGAGCTGGGCGCGGAGTCCCGGCAGCTGGGCGAGGATGAACACCGTCGACAGGATGCCGAAGGCGAAGCCCGTGGCATGCCCGATTCGCATGTATTCGGCCGCTCCCGCACCGAGTACGGAAGGCTCGCGAGTGCGGGCGAGCCAGAGCAGGATCATCCAGGCGCAGACGACGAAGGCTCCGATACGTGCCGGCTCGATGAGCGCGGCGAGGGGCACGACCTCGCGTGTCTCGAAGACCATCGCGGCTATGGCCGCAGCGGTGACGCACGCCGCATCGGTCGCGACCAACCGTCGCCGGTAGCGCCGCTCCCAGAGATGGCGGCGCTCCAGCGACGGCTGTACGCGAGGGGCGATCGCGTCGGGAAGCGCGTCGAGAATCGGGCGCGTCAGGGGTGGACGTCGGAGGAGCGTTCGGGTCACTCCTCCGGCGCCCGTGGGCGCCGCGTTGATCGCGGTCGGCTTCAGACCGCGGTCCACCGCGCGCACAACGACGCGTCCTTAGCAGACATGTACTTCCCCGTCGGACGGCACGACGACATCGTCGTGCAGGCCAACCCCAGTGCGCAGACCCGGCCGGGTTGTCGGGTCGAGAGGAACGTTGGTTTCGGGTACCGCGCCCCCCTGCGCGATGTAAATGTACTGCGGCGACGGCCTGACCGGAAGAGTTTTCCTCGGAAAACTTGACACACCTTAAGGGAAACCGGTATTGGGCCTCAGGTGTGGTGTGCGGGCGTCAACCGATGAGGTTGATCAGCGCGTCCAGTCCCATGCCGTAGTTGATACGCACCGTCGGCAGCGCGAGCTTGTCGGTGCCGATCGTGACGTAGCCGGGCTCGATGGTGCGGGCCATCTCCCAGCCGGCCTGGCGCAGCCCCTCTTTCGCGGTGTCGTTGTAGTGCCCGAACGGGTACGCCATGATCTCCTTGACCCCGAGCACGCCGTACGACGCCTCCATGTCGGCGACGATCTCCGGCACGGAGAGGTTCGTGATGAGCCCGTCGCCGTTCGCGCCCGCGCGGTGCATGTCGTGCGTGTGCGAGCGTCGCAGCACGTAGACGTTCGGCGGCGGATCCTGCCGGTAGGCCGTAATCATGAACGAGGTCGTGAGCACCTTGTACTTGTCCACCACCGGCGCCGCGAGGTCGAACCAGGTCTGATCGGCATCGTCGTCGGTGACGATCACCGAGTGGTTCGGCAGGAAGAGGCGGCCGTCGATGAAGGCCGACAGCTCGTCCCACGTCGGCAGATAGAAGCCCGTCGTCGCGATGTGGTTCATGTGCGCGTCGAAGTCGCCGATGTAGGCGTAGTTCCCGCGCAGCCAGCCGCTCTCGCCCTGGGGGTTCGCGGTGAACTGGTGGTACATCAGGATCGGGATGCGGGCGTTCTCGGCCGCGTTCTGCTCGGGACTCATCCACGCGCCGTGCAGCGTCACGCGCTGATCGGCGCACACGACGGGTTCGGAGCCGTTGACGCGTCCGGGGATCGCGAAGGCCGCGGCATCCGCCGGCGTCGCGTACCAGCCCGCGAACACGAGCCCGTCGCGTGACGGGATCGGCAAGCCTGCGTACAGTGCGCCCTGCGTCTGCAGCATGGGCGCGTCGGCGATGCCGTCGCCGGTGAAGCTCACCGCGCATGCCGCCGGGTCGGTGGTGGAGGCGAGCAGCTGCTCTTCCGGCGTCAGCGGCGTCGGCGAGGGCGTGGGCGCAGCCGACGCGCTCGGGGCGGGTGCGGCATCCGTCTCCTGGTCGTCGGCGCCCGCGCGTGCGAATCCGATCGCCGCGACCGTTCCGCCGATCACGGCGAGCAGCACGACAACGCCCGCAATGCCTGCGAACAGGCGCCGGCGACGCACCCGCGCCGACGGCCGTCGGGCGGGAGGTGTGCCGAAGGTGGCCATACGACTCCCCGCGTCCGGACCGCGCATCCCCACGTGCGATCTCTGAAGGGGATGCTACCCGGATGCTGCGGCCGACAGCCCGACCACGGCGCGGGTTGTGGATGATCCGCGTCGCTTGTCGGCGTCGGTGTCGGTACGCTCGTTTCCCATGCTGCCTGCGGACTGGCTCGAACACCGCCGCGCCGACGGCGAGATCCTGGGATGGATGCTGGCCTCCGGCGACGGCTTCCGCGTCTTCGACCTGCTCGGCCGCGAGCGCACACCCGACGGCGACCTCGAGTGGCTCGCCGCCGAGGAGCTGCTCGAAGAGCTCGGCATCGGCTATCTCGCCGACCGATGGACCCTTCGCCTCGCGGACGGCACCGAGCGACCGGTGCGGATCGCCGAGGCGAGCGTCCGCGGCGTCACGGTCGTCGCGGACGAGTATGGCGCGGCATCCGCGGTCGGCGCCGATCCCGAGCGCTTCCGGCTGCCGTTCCCGGTGACTTCAGAGCTCGTCCCGCGCTGAGACCGGCGCCGCACACCGAGGCGTCCCTGACGACCGGTGCCCGACGGTCCGAAGACCGCCGGGCACCGGGACTGCGATCGGCGTCGTGTCAGCTGTACAGCGCCCTCAGGGCGGCGATCGACTCGGCCACGTCGGAGCCGGGCGCGGCGCCAGACTTGCGAGCGGCGTTGTCGAGCTGCGCGGCGACCGCGCGGTTCGCGCTGCCGTCGCCCGAGAGCACCTCGGCCTCCGCCAGGTGTTTGCGCACCTGCTGGATCGCCTTCGGTGTCAGCGACCCGGCGCGCTCCGCCTGATCGACGTACGCCCCGACCACCGCGAAGCTCGGTGCGTGCTCGAGCCTCGTCTGCAGCTGGGCGTTGAACTCGGCCTGGTGGATCTCTCCGGCGGCCTCGATCTCGTTGGCCGACATCCACTGGCTCGGCGTGAGCCCGAGCGTCTCGAAGCCGCGCGCGATCTCACTGCCGAGGACGTTGCCGTTGTACCAGTACGTCGACCAGTACCCGCCCAGGTTGAGCCCGTTGGGGTTCGGCGTGTTGATCGGGCCCCGGTCGAGATACGCGATCTCCTTCGGGTTCTTGGTGTCGGTGAAGTCGATCACCGACAGCCCGCCCTGGTACCAGGCCTGCACCATGACGTCACGACCGGGCACCGGCACGATCGACCCGTTGTGGGCGACGCAGTTCTCCTGCGCCGTCTGCACCGCGGGCAGCTTGTAGTAGCTCGCGAACTGCAGCTTGCCGCCCACGATGTCGAACAGGGCGTCCGCGCCCCACTCGGGCTTGTCCGTCGCGCGGCAGCGGGCCGACGTGCCGCCGCCCCACTCGTCGGTGAAGATCACCTTCGTGCCGTCGTTGTTGAACGTCGCCGAGTGCCAGTACGAGAAGTTCGGGTCGGAGACCGCGTCCAGTCGCACCGGGTTCGCCGGGTCGGAGATGTCGAGCAGGATGCCGTTGCCCTGGCAGGCGCCGGCGGCCAGGCCGATCTCGGGGTACGCCGTGATGTCATGACACGTGTTGGTGTTGGGCACCGGGCTGTACGCAGCGCCCGACGGGTGCAGCGTGCCCTGGAGGGTGTTCTGCAGGCCGTTGTAGGCGCCCGTCGCAGGATCGGTGAAGATGCGCGGCTGGCTCACGACCGCCGCCGTCCCGGGTGCCGCCAGCGGCACCTTGATGACGTCGATGCGCCACTGCGTGGGGTTGCCGGTGGTGACCGGGTTCTGGGTGTTCGACGAGACGTTCTCGCAGCCGGCGAGCTCCGCGGCCGGGCGGACGCCCGACGTCCCCGAGTTGTAGATGTATATGTTCGCCGGGTCGTCGGGGTCGGTCACCAGGGTGTGCGTGTGCGAGCCGCGGCACGTCTGCACGCCGGACAGCTGCACCGGGTGGTCGATGTCGGTGATGTCGAAGATGCGCACGCCGCGGAACCGCTCGAGGTTCACGGCACCGCTGGCGCCCTGAGTGCCGCAGTCGATGCGGCCGCGTGTCTCCTCGACCGACATGAACAGGAGGTTCCCGTACACCGAGACGTCGCCCTGGCCTCCCGGACACACGAACGACGCGCGCAGCGTGGGAGCCGCAGGATCCGACACGTCGTACACCTGGAAGCCGTTGAAGTTGCCGACGATGGCGTTGTCGCCGCTGAAGGCGAGGTCGGAGTTGACGAAGCCGAAGTTGCCGGGAGGGGCGTCGAACGGCGCGACGCGCGGGAGGCTCGCGAGCAGCTCGATGTTGCTCGTGATCTCTGGGACATCGAGGTAGCCGGGAGGGGCGCCCTCGCGGGGGTCGCTCTCGGCGGATGCGGCGGTGGCGGTCAGCACCGACATACCGAGCAGGAGGGCTCCTGCTGCGGCGAGCGTGCGTCTGCGCCATCGCGCGGATCGGGAGTTCTTCATCGGACGTGCCCCTCTCACTGCGCTGAAAACGGATGCCTCCGGCAGGAGCCCGCGCACGACAGCGTGCCCGAACCAGGCCCTGGGGGAGGCCGATGCTCGGAATCTATCGGTCTTCTATGTCTCCTGGCTAGGATCGATTCGGGCACTTCAGTTCCCGTCATCGGTGTCGGAGGAGCGTTCTGTGACCCCAGTCGTCGCTCGGGTGAGCGTTGTGCTCGTCATCGCGCTCGCGCTCACCGGATGCACCGCGACGCCGCCCGAACCTCGCCCGACCTCGACTGCCCCCGTCGTCCAGCTGGGCGCGCCCGGCGAGGATGGCCGTACGCTCGCGCCGGGCGAGGAGCTCGAGGTCACGCCGGAAGCGCACACCCAGACGGACGTCGTCTTCGTGCGCGACATGCTGCACCACCACGCACAGGCGCTGGAGATGACGGGGTACGTCGAGGACCGCACCTCTGACCGCGACATCCGTCTCCTCGCGGAGCGCATGCGGATCAGCCAGGAAGACGAGATGGTCCAGCTCGAGACGTGGCTGCAGAACCGCGGCGAGCCGGTGAGGGATCCGGATGCTGCGCACGACGAGCACACGCTCATGCCCGGGATGCTGACCCCCGAGCAGATGGAGGCGCTCGAGGCCGCCGAGGGGGAGGACTTCGACACGCTGTTCCTGCAGTCGATGATCCAGCACCATCAGGGTGCGCTCGTGATGATCACGGAGCTCTTCGGCAGCGCCGACGGTGCGGAGGCGGAGCTCGCGCAGCTCGCCAACCACTTCGACTCCGACCAGCGCATCGAGATCTCGCGCATGACCTCGATGCTCGCCGAGCGATCCGGCTGACCCCGCGGGACGCCCCATGGGTACGCTGTGAGCCATGACGATCCTCGTGCTCACGCTTGTCGGAGGCGATCGGGCCGGTCTCGTCGCGGCCGTCGCCGATGTGGTCGACCGCCACGGCGGGAACTGGGAGAACAGCCAGCTCGCCGAGCTGTCGGGGGTGTTCGCCGGGGTCGTCGAGGTCTCCGTCCTCCCGGCGCGCGCGGACGAGCTCCGGGAGTCGCTGTCGGTGCTCGACGGGCTGCTGTCCGTCACGGTCAGCACCGGCTCCGAGCCCTCCGCGGAGGCAGCCGCCATGCGTCCGCTCACCCTCCAGGTGATCGGCAACGACCATCCGGGCATCGTCAGGGAGATGACGACGGTCCTGCGCTCCCACGACATCAGCATCGACCGCATGACCACCGAGACGCGTGAGGCGGCCATGTACGGCGGTCGGCTCTTCGAGGCGACGGTGACGGCCCGGATCCCGGCATCCGTCGATCTCGCCGCCCTCACCCAGGAGCTCGAGCGGCTCGCGACCGAGATACAGGTCGACGTCACCTTCGGGTCCTGAGCCGCCCGATCAGGCGAGGTCGCGCAGCCGCGCCGCGAGCCCGGTGCCGTCGCCGGCCCTCCGTTCGTAGCCGACCGCGATGATGAGCAGCACCGCTCCCACCACCGACAGTGTGATCCACCACGGCATCGCTTCGATGCCCCGGCCGATCTGCACCATGAACGCCAGCACGTTCTCGACCGGCAGCACGACGATCCCGATGAGGAACGGCGCCGCGAGGCGCCGGGTGGCGCCCACCAGGATCGCGACCAGTGCGATCGCCATCACGAGGATCGCGCGCCACGTGCGCGGGTCGGTGTAGGTCGCCGCGACCGACGCGCTCAGCATCGTCACGAGCCCGGGTGCGAGGAGCGGCCACGACCCGGTCCAGCCGGCGGGCCACGCCTCGAACGACCGCGGGGGCGCGAACGGTGCCGGCCGGCGCAGCGCGAGCGCCCCGGCCGTGAGGACGAAGAGCCCGAGCGGCAGCGAGAACCACTCGACGCGCAGGTCGCGAGGACTCCACGCGACCACCGCGGTCGTGAACGACACCGCGAACAGGAACCACACCGGTGGCAGCGCGGTCGGCGCGCGAAGGCCGCGCGCGGCGACGGCCACCATGAGCGTGAGCAGCGCCAGCAGCAGCGCCCACATCGTCCAGATGACGAACCAGTCCCGCTCGATCGCCGGCCACGCCGCGACCCCGAGGATCAGCACGGCGGGGGCGCCGAGCCAGCGCGTCCGGGAGAGCGGCGTCTCCGGCGTCGCCCCGACGTGGAGCAATCGTCCGGCGCTCGCCGCTGCCCCGGCGCCGACGAGTCCGAACGCGAGCGCCGCGACGATGAGCGGGTCCGTGGGTGCGGCGTCGAGCCCCGTACCCCACCGCATTCCCTGCACCGCCGCGGCAGCGGCCGCGGCGATCGCGACCGCGAGCGTCGGCGCGCGCAGCAGTCGCAGGCGGCGCACACGTGGCGCGGACACGCGGGACACGATGACGGATGCTGCCACCAACGCCCACGATGCGCCCACGAGCGCGTATGCCCGGGCGGGAAAGCCGGCGTCGATCGCGAGGGCCGCCATCGCCGCATCCGTGCCGTCCAGCGCGAGCGCGATCAGCACGGGGACCACCGCGACGGCGAGGCCCACGGAGTACAGGCCGACCGCCGGACGCCCGCGCGCGGTCAGCCAGGCAGCGACGATCGCGATGCCCAGGGCGGGCGGCAGCAGGTACGGCTCGAGGCCCGTGACGCCGACGATGCCCCACGCGCTCCACAGGGCGCCCGTGAATGCCGCGCCGGCGAGCGGCCACGCGTAGCGGCGCGGCGAGAAGAGGGCGGTCGCGACGAACCCGATGCCCAGGATCACGAGCACGAGCAGCGTGGTCGGCAGCCCCGCCGACGGGCGAACCAGTGAAAGCCCGACGGCGATCACCGCCGTGAGGAGAGCGGATGCCTCGACCGCGAGCCCGGCGGCTCGCACGTGTGCCGCCGGCAGGCGTCGCGAGAGCGCGGCGGCGAGGAGGTCCGCCGACGCCAGCACGCCGGCGACGACCGCCGCGATGACGGGGAGCACGATCGGCGAGCCGCTCATCGGCAGCAGCTGCGCGCCGAGGCACACCGCGACCACCGCGACGGCGGGCACGAGGGTCGCGGCGGCGAGCGTGCGCACGACGACGCCGAGCCCGGGTCGCGTCGTCGTGACGAGTGTCAGCGCGAGGCAGAAGATCACCGCGGTCGACAAGGCGGTCCAGCCGCTGCGCTCGAACACCACCTGCAGGACGCCGATGGCGAAGGGCACGGCCGTCACGACGAGCACGGCATACCACTCGCGCGACGGAACCCGCCGGGCGAACGTGACCGAGATGGCGACCGCGCCGGCGGCACAGGTGGTGAGGCAGACCACCACGAGCGGGTCGGCGCCCGCACGGGCGAGCGCCGTCGCGAGCACCACCAGCGCGTAAGCGAATCCGACTCCCACGTGCACGAACCGCGCCGCACGCGGGACCGTGAGCGCGAGCACGCCGAGGGTGGCGACGACGGCGGCGCCCGCCCACACCGTGAGGTCGTCGTCGCGCCACGACAGCACCGCGGCGAAGGCGACGGCCGCGTGCGCACCCACCACGAGCGGCATGCGGACGGCGGCCGAGGCATCCCGCAGCCGCGTCGTCGACACGGCACCGGTGACAACAGCGGCGACGAGCCCGATCGCGATGCGCGCCCACACCTCGGGGTCCGGCAGCGCGAGCACCGTCAGGAACGCGAGCACCGCGTACCACGCGCCGAGGAATCCGAGCCACCGGGTCCCGATGGCCGGCGGCCGCCACGACTCGAGCGGGTCGGCTTCGGCGTCCGGGATTCGGGGCGCATCGGGTGCGCTCGGGGCGTACGGCGCGCGCCCCGAAGGCACGGCGTCCGCCCCGAACCCGGGGGCAAGGGGGACGGATGCCTCGTCCCCGACCGCACCGGCGAGTGCGACGCCGTGCGGGGTCGTGATCGCCGCGAACGACGCGAGCGACAAGGCCAGGGCAGCCAGCCCCACCGTGAGCGCGAGCCCGGTTGCCGACGGGAGGGCGGTGCTCGGGCTGGCGATGACACCCGCCAGCGTCAGGAAGGCGGTGAGCGTCGGGATCGCGGCGACGGCCGCGACGACCGCGACGGCTCCGGCGAAGAAGGCACCGCGCGCGACCACGCGATGCAGGGGGCTGAGCGCACCCGCGACGACGAGCCCGAGGCCGGCGGCGACGGGGAACGCCGCAAGCCAGTTGCCGAGACCCGCCGCGGTGAGGGGCAGCACCGCCGCGGCAGCCACGATCGCCGCACCGGCGACACCGCTCCACAGCGCTCCCGCGAGGTGCCGGGAGGATGCCGCGGCCAGGGCGGCGATCGCGACCAAGGCCGCGCTCGCGAGGTACGCGGGGGAGACGCCGGTGGAGGCATCCGTTCCCCGCACCGTCACGAGCGCGGCGGCCACGAAGCCGAACTGGACCACGGTGAGGGTCACGACTTCCGCGGTGAGCGGGCGGGCGAAGCCGGCCGACCCGCGGGACGCGAAGGCGACCAGGGCGCTCGCCGCGGCGGCGGAGGCCAGGCAGCCGGCTGTCGTCGCGAGCGCCGAAGGGGTCGCGAGGCCGAGCATCAGCGGGACGAAGGCCAGAGCCACGAGACCGCTCCAGAGCCACGCGCGGATGCCGGCACGCGGGGCGAGCCCGGCGAGGGCGCCGCCGGCGACCAGCGTCGTCAGAGCGGTGAAGATCCATCCGTCCAGGCCGGACGGAAGCAGCGCGAGCGCGGTCGCGATGGTGAGGGCCAGGAACACCACGCCGAGGGCGCCGATCGCCTCGGCGGAGAAGCGCAGGCCGCGGCGCGCGAGGAACGCCGATCCGCCGAGGAACGCCGCGGCGATGGCTCCGATGATCGCCGCGCGCGGCAGCGGATCGGCGAGGTCGGGGTTGAAGAACGTGAACACCACCGCGGCCACCGCGACGAGCCCGGCTCCCGCGACCGCGAGCACGGATTGCACGGTCGCGGAAGGTCCCGCCGCCGGCGAGGGTGTCGCCGACGGAGCCGGAGGGTGGTGGGCGACGACGGGTTCCGCAGCGACGGCGGCGCTCGGTGCCTCGACCGGGACGATCGGCACGCGCTCGAGCGCGAGCTGTCGCGCTGTGAGCGCATCGACGGCGTCCTGCGACGCCGCCCACAGATCGCGGCCGATCGCGCCGCGGAAGTCCGCGCCGCAGGCGGGGCAGCGCCGCTCGGCGACGATGCCCGAGCCGCACACCGCGCAGCGCACGACGTCGAGCAGCTCGGCGATCGCCGTCGAGCTCCACGCCGGCGCCGTTCTGCCCCCCGCGGTCGCTGCGGTCATGCCTCGCCCTCCGCCGCCGCGGCGATCGCGGCAGGGTGGTCGTCGGGCACCCACTCGAGGATGTCGCCGGGCTGGCATTCGAGCACCCGGCAGATCGCGTCGAGCGTCGTGAAACGCACCGCCTTCGCGCGGCCGTTCTTGAGCACCGAGACGTTCGCAGGGGTGATGTCGATCGCGGCGGCGAAGTCGGTGACCGACATCTTCTTCTTCGCCAGCTGCACGTCCAGGTTGATGATGATCGGCATCACACCACCTCCGAGAGGTCGCGCTCGAGCTGCGAGGCCTTCCGCAGCAGGCCCCGGAGCACCACGATCAGGAGCGACAGGCCGGCGCCGACCACGACGCCGAGCAGCAGGAGCAGGGTGATGGACGGCGTCATGAATCCCGTGAGGCTCAGTGCGATGAGCGCGACGAGCACGAGGAACGTCGCGAACGCGACCGCGGCCAGGCTGACGTCGACGTCGGGGAACGCGCTCTCGCTGAAGATGCTGTCTTCGCGGACGAGCGACAGCAGGCGCCACACGCACACGAGCACCACCTGCACGCACAGGAGGAAGAGGATGCCGACGATCGTGCCCGGGACCTCGAAGTACGAGATCTCGGAGTAGCGCACCGCCGACTGCGCGGCGACGGCCGGGACCACGAACACCTGGCAGCACAGCAGCAGCGCGAGCAGCGCCGCGATGAGGACTTTCAGGACGACGATCGTGGTGCGTTGCATGCCAACCTGCCTATCGATAAACGGTATGTACCTATCGAGAAACAATAGCCGTAGCATCCGTCCCGACCGCAAGTGGTCGTTGCTGACGATTCGCTGGCAACGCGAAGACGCTGGCCCGCGAACGGCGTGCCGAGTAGCGTGCCGACGCATGGGCTCGCTCATCTACTTCAACTCCGCCTCGCTCGACGGCTACATCGCCGGTCCGGACGGCCGCTGGGACTGGGCCACGCCCGACGCCGAGGTGCACTCGTTCGTCAACGAGCTCTTCGCCCCTGCGAAGACGCACCTCTACGGGCGTCGGGTCTACGAGGTGATGAAGGCGTGGGAAGACTTCCCTCTCGACGACCTTCCGCCGGCGGAGCGCGAGTTCGCGCTGCAGTGGCGCGACCTCGACAAGGTGGTGTACTCGTCGACCCTCGACTCCGTCACGACCCGCCGCACCGAGGTGCGCAGGTCCTTCGAGCCCGACGAGGTGAGACGGATGATGGATGCCTCCGCCACCCCGATCGCGATCGGCGGCGGTCGGCTCGCCTCGGTTGCCGCTCGCGCCGGCGTGCTCGACGAGGTGCACGTCGTGATCGCGCCTGCGATCGTCGGGGGCGGCATCCGCTTCCTCGACGAGGGGCTGCGTCTCGACCTGGAACTCATCGACGAGCGCCGCTTCGCGAACGGGTCGGTGTATCTCGGCTACCGCGTCAGGCGCTGAAGAAAGACGAAACCCCCGCGATGTAGAAGCTACGCGGGGGTTCCTGGGGTGACTGTAACGATCACCCTTGTGGCTCCGACCGGCATCGATCCGGTGACCTTTCGATTTTCAGTCGAACGCTCTACCAACTGAGCTACAGAGCCGCACGGCATCTCTCATACAAGACCTGCCGCGTCCTAGACGAAAGGCCCTCTTCGAAAAAAGGGCCCGTCGCTCGGAGCGACCCTGACGGGACTTGAACCCGCGACCTCCGCCGTGACAGGGCGGCACGCTAACCAACTGCGCTACAGGGCCATGCTTGTTTAATTGTGGAGTGACCCCAACGGGATTCGAACCCGTGCTACCGCCGTGAAAGGGCGGCGTCCTAGGCCGCTAAACGATGGGGCCGGGTGAACCTTTGGGGCTCACTGCCGAGGACCAAGCATACGTAACTCCTCGCGAAAACGCGAATCGAGCGCGCGCCGCCCTTGTGCAACGCGTTCGCGAGGCGCACACTGACCGGGTGACCGCTTCCCGAGGCGGCGGTCGCCGTGCACCTCTGGGGGGTTGCACATGTTACTGATGTTGCTAGTGTGAAACGAGTTGACGCCGTGAGGGAGGGATCCGGTGCAGCCCGAAAACGTCACTGATCAGGCCGCGTCCGACGACGCCTCCGTGGACTGCGGGTGCGCGCCGTCCGCTCGCGAGCAGCGGCGGCTGTGGCCCTCGATGAACCGGCGCACCGCGCTCGGGCTCGGAATCCTCGGCGTCGCCGCGCTCGGCGCAGCCGGCGGAACGCTCGGTCCGCTCGTCGCCCCGGCATTCGCCGCCGACTACCCGTCGTGGGACGACGTCGTCGCCGCGAAGAACAACGAGGCGGCCAAGGCCGCCGAGATCACCAAGATCCAAGAGCTCATCGCCGGGCTCGAAGCCGACGTCGCCGCGAAGCAGCAGGTCGCGCAGCAGATGGCCGACGAGTTCTACGTCGCGCAGCAGGCGTACTTCGACGCCGCGCTCCGCGCCGACCAGCTGCAGCAGCAGGCCGACGAGCAGGCCGCCGCCGCGATCGACGCGGCGAACAAGGCCGGCCGCGTCGCGGCGCAGTTGTACCGCAACGGCGGCGACGACACGTCCCTCGAGCTGTTCTTCGCGGGGTCGGCTGCCGGTGCCGACGACCTGCTGGCACGTCTGGGCACGATGGACAAGCTCGTCCAGCGCAACCAGGACGTGTACGCCCAGGCCGTCACCGCCCGCGACTCCGCGCAGAGCCTCAGCGACCAGGCGGGTGTGCAGCGCGCGGAGCGCGACCGGCTGCAGAAGATCGCCGAAGAGAAGATGGTCGCCGCGCAGAAGGCCGCCGACGAGGCGCAGGCCGCCCTCGACGCGCAGAACGCCAAGCGCGGCGAGCTCGAGGCGCAGCTCGCAGCCCTGCAGGACGCCACGGCGAAGACCGTCGCGGACTACCAGGAGGGTGAGCGCGTCCGCGCCGCGGCGGCTGCCGCGGCCGCTGCGGCGGCTGCAGCCGCCGCGAAGGCAGAGGCCGACCGCCTCGCCCAGCAGAACCAGGGCGGCGGAGGCGGCGGAGGTGGCGGCAGCGGCGGCGGTGGAGCCGTCGTCGGCTCCGGCTGGGCCCGTCCGTCATCCGGCTGGCGCAGCTCCGGCTACGGCCCGCGTACCGTGCAGTGCGGCAACAGCTACTGCTCCAGCGGCTTCCACTACGGTGTCGATCTCGCCGCGGGCTGTGGCTCCGGCATCTACGCCGCGTCGGCCGGACGCGTCGTGTACGCCGGCTGGAACGGCGGCTACGGCAACTACGTCAAGATCGACCACGGCGGCGGCATCGGCTCGGGCTACGGCCACATCCGAAACGGCGGCATCTTCGTGGGCGTCGGGCAGTGGGTCAACGCCGGCCAGCTCATTGCGAGCGAGGGCAACACCGGCAACTCGTTCGGCTGCCACGTGCACTTCGAGACGTACGTGAACGGCTCCCCGGTCAACCCGATCTACTTCATGGCCGATCGCGGCATCTCGGTCTGACCCGCATCCACTCCGGAAACGACGAGAACCGGATGCCGAGGCATCCGGTTCTCGCGTGAAGACGTGTCAGAGCGTGCTGGGCGCGACGCCCTCGCCCTGGGTCGCGGTCTGGCCCTCGTGCTGGGCGAAGCGCGCGAACGCCTCGTCGACCAGACGCTCGGCCTCCGCCGCGTTCGCCCACTCGTCGACCTTGACCCACTTGTTGGGCTCGAGGTCCTTGTAGTGCTCGAAGAAGTGCGTGATCTCCTTCTGCAGGTACTCGGAGATGTCGCCGACATCCTGGATGTGCGCCCAGCGCGGGTCCTTGGCGAGCACGGCCACGACCTTGTCGTCGCCGCCGGCCTCGTCGCTCATCTTGAGCACGCCGACGGGACGGACGCTGGCGAGGATGCCGGGAGCCAGGTCGACGTCGAGGATCACGAGCACGTCGAGCGGGTCGCCGTCCTCACCGAGGGTGTTCTCGAAGAACCCGTAGTTGGTCGGGTAGCCCATGGGCGTGTAGAGGATGCGGTCGAGGAAGACGCGGCCCGTGCCGTGGTCGACCTCGTACTTCACGCGGCTGCCGCGCGGGATCTCGATGACGGCGTCGTACGCGCCCATAGTGGTGCTCCTTCGAAGACTGTGGATTGCCGCGACCAGCCTAGTCGCGGCGCGTCGCGGGTACGGTGGGCGGGTGGAGGAGCGCAGACCCGGACTCGACCCCGCCGTCGCCGAGGTGCGGCTCGCCGTACGCCGCGCGCTCGCCGACCTCGAACCCGGAGGGACGGTGCTCGTGGCCCTGTCGGGTGGGGCGGACTCCCTGGCGCTGGCCGCGGCGACGGCCTTCGAGGCTCCGAAGCTCGGCCTCCGCGCCGCGTCGCTGACCGTCGACCACGGCCTCCAGGACGGATCGACGGATGCTGCGGCCTCCGCCGCGAAGACGTCCGAGGCGCTCGGGCTCGAGGCCCGCGTGGAGCGCGTCGAGGTCGGGGCAGCCGGCGGTCCGGAGGCGGCCGCGCGCGAGGCGCGCTACCGCGCCCTCGCGGACGGTGCCCGGGCGATCGGGGCGGCCGCGATCCTCACCGGACACACGCTCGACGACCAGGCTGAGACGGTGCTGCTCGGCCTCGCCCGCGGCGCGGGCGCGACCAGCCTGCAGGGCATGGCCGAGGCATCCGTCCTCGCGGGCATCCCGCTGCTGCGCCCGCTGCTGGGCGTGCGCCGCGACACGACCCGCACCGCGTGCGCGGCCGAGGCGCTCGAGCCCTGGGACGATCCCCACAACGCCGACCCGCGGTTCGCGCGCGTGCGCGTGCGCGCGACGGTGCTGCCGGTGCTCGAATCCGAACTCGGCCCGGGGATCGCCGAGGCGCTCGCCCGCACGGCAGCGCAGCTGCGCGAAGACGCCGAGGCGTTCGACGAGATGATCGATGAGACGATCGAGGACATCGTCGAGCACGCCGAGGCCGGCATCTCGGTGTCGGCGGCGGCGCTCGCCGCCAACCCGGCGGCGCTGCGCAACCGGATCATCCGCCACGTCGTGGCCAGCGAGTTCCACGAGAGCCTCACGCGGACGCAGACGCTCGAGGTGGCGCGCCTGGTCACGGACTGGTCGGGTCAGGGCCCGATCGACCTTCCCGGCTGCCGCGCACGCCGCGTCGGCGGGCGCGTCGAGTTCACCGCCCGTTGAGCGTGCCCCTCTAGACTCGTCGCATGCGCGCGGCCGACGTTTCCAGCGACATCACCGAAGTCCTCGTCACCGAGGAGGAGATCCGAGCCAAGCTCGACGAGATCGCGGCGCAGGTCGCCGAGGACTACGCCGACGAAGACCTTCTGCTGGTCGGCGTCCTCAAGGGCGCGATCATGGTCATGGCCGACTTCTCGCGCGCGCTCAAGAAGCACGTGACGATGGACTGGATGGCGGTCTCGTCCTACGGCGCCGGCACGAAGTCCAGCGGTGTCGTGCAGATCCGCAAGGACCTCGACACCGACATCCTCGGCAAGCACGTGCTCATCGTCGAGGACATCATCGACTCGGGTCTGACCCTCAGCTGGCTGCTGGAGAACTTCGCGGCCCGTGGTGCGGCATCCGTCGAGGTCTTCGCGCTGCTGCGCAAGCCCGAGGCCGCCAAGGTCGAGGTGCACTGCCGGTACGTCGGCTTCGACATCCCGACGGAGTTCGTCGTCGGATACGGCCTGGACTATGCGGAGAAGTACCGCAACCTGCGCGACGTGGCCGTGCTCGCGCCGCACGTCTACTCCTGAATCCGCTCAGCCCGCGAGCATCTCCACGAGGGCGGGCGGCGCGGCGTACGTCGAGACCATGTCGACGATGAGCCGGCGGCAGCCGTCCAGCTCCACCGTCATCGGCGCCTTCCCCTCATCGTTCGCGTCGAGCACGACCAGGGAACCGGGGACGTCGTCGCACGGCTCCGGCAGCGGCTGAGCGGATGCTGCCGCCTCGAGCACTGCGCGCGTCTCGGCGGCGTCGAGCCGACGGCTGCCGGTGAACCACGCGGTGCCCTCCACGTCGATGGTGGCCCAGGTCGTCGCGCCGGGCGCGGGCGTCGCCGAGGGGTTCGCGGCATCGTCGGTGGAGTACGCGCAGAGCCGGAGCGCCTCGACCTCGCCGGGTGCGGGCGTCCGCGGCGACGCCCACGGCACGGTCTGGATGCCCGTCGACGTCGGCGCGGGGGAGGGCGCGTCGAGCGTCCCCTCCCATTCCTCGAGATCCTCCGGCGAGGCGATCTGCAGCGGCCGGGCCGACCACGTCGGCGCGCATCCGGCGTCGAGCGCCGCGCGCGGCTGCGCGAGCGTGCGCTGCTCCTCGTCGGTCTGCACGACGGCCAGCTCGGCCAGCGCGTCGCCGATCAGGTCGAGCTTCGGCTGGCTGCAGCCGTCTGCCGGATAGCGGAGACGGATGCCTCGGCCCGCAGCATCCGTCAGCCAGATCTGCGGGGCGATCATGGCGATCGCCGCGCACGGGCCCAGCGAGCGCGCGTCGTCGGGCTCGGCCTGAGCGCGCAGGAGCGCCGTGAGATCGCCCTCGAGCCGCTCACGGAGGACGACGGACCAGATGCCCTCGTCGTCCTCGACGGTCTGGAAGGGCACGCAGCGGACGGCGGCGACGGGCTCGAAGTCATCGGGCATGGGGCCGGCTCCGCCGGGGTCGCCGCCCAGGGGATCCATGCCCGCGCACGAGATCTCGGCGACGATCTCGGAGGGCGCCGGCACCTGCGGAGCGGACGCGCAGCCGGTCAGGGCGACGGCCGCTGCGGCGAGGACGATGAGCGAGGGGTGGATGCGGGGCACGGGGTCCTCCTCGTCGTGGGCTCGTGCGGCGCTTCGCCCCCACGCTATCGGGCGGACTGTGATTACGCCCGGGGCGAATGCACAGACGGCGCCTAGGAATCGCGCGATACCCTGATTCAACCGTCGACGGGGGTTTTCCCGTCCGCGGCGGCATGTCGACGAAAGGGGTCGGGCTCGCGCCCGCGCCATGGACTTCAAGAAGATCACCCGCAACCCGCTCTTCTACGTCCTGCTGATCGGGGTCTTCCTCATCGTGGGTTTCTCGCTCATCTCGAGCCTGGGCGGCGCGAAGCAGATCTCCACGCAGGAGGGTCTCGAGCTGCTCTCGGGCGACACGGTCACCGAGGTCGTCAACACCGACGGCGACCAGCGGGTCGACATGAAGCTCTCGAAGGAGTACGAGGGCGCCTCCGACGTGCAGTTCTATTACGTGTCGGCGCGCGCTGACGAAGTCGTCACCGCGATCAACGACGCGAACCCCAAGGACGGCTTCAACGACGCCGTCCCGCGTGCCACATGGTTCGACGGCTTCATCTCGCTCCTCCTGCCGATCCTGCTGCTCGGCCTCCTCTTCTGGTTCCTGCTCTCGAGCGCCCAGGGCGGCGGCAGCAAGGTGATGCAGTTCGGCAAGTCGCGCGCGAAGCTCGTGACGAAGGAGATGCCGCAGGTCACCTTCCAGGACGTCGCGGGCTCCGATGAGGCGATCGAAGAGCTCGAAGAGATCAAGGACTTCCTCAAGGACCCCTCGAAGTTCCAGGCGGTCGGCGCCCGCATCCCGAAGGGCGTGCTGCTGTACGGCCCTCCCGGAACGGGCAAGACGCTCCTCGCCCGCGCTGTCGCGGGTGAGGCGGGCGTGCCCTTCTACTCGATCTCGGGTTCGGACTTCGTCGAGATGTTCGTCGGCGTCGGCGCGAGCCGCGTGCGCGACCTCTTCAGCAACGCCAAGGAGAACGCGCCGGCCATCATCTTCATCGACGAGATCGACGCCGTCGGCCGCCACCGCGGCGCCGGCATGGGCGGCGGTCACGACGAGCGGGAGCAGACGCTCAACCAGATGCTCGTCGAGATGGACGGGTTCGACCCCAAGGCCAACGTCATCGTGATCGCGGCGACGAACCGCCCCGACATCCTCGACCCGGCGCTGCTGCGCCCCGGCCGCTTCGACCGTCAGATCGGCGTCGACGCCCCCGACCTCAAGGGCCGCACGAAGATCCTCGAGGTGCACGGCCGCGGCAAGCCGCTCGCGGACGGCGTCGACCTCGAGGTCGTCGCCCGCAAGACACCCGGCTTCACCGGTGCCGACCTCGCCAACGTGCTGAACGAGGCCGCGCTCCTGACCGCCCGCTCGAATGCCCAGCTGATCGACAACCGCGCCCTCGACGAGGCCATCGACCGCGTGATCGCCGGCCCGCAGCGCCGCACGCGCGTGATGAAGGACAAGGAGAAGCTCATCACGGCGTACCACGAGGGCGGTCACGCGCTCGCGGCGGCGGCGATGAACCACACCGACCCCGTCACGAAGGTCACGATCCTCCCGCGCGGCAAGGCCCTCGGCTACACGATGGTGCTGCCGCTCGACGACAAGTACTCCGTCACGCGCAACGAGCTGCAGGACCAGCTCACATACGCGATGGGCGGGCGCGTCGCGGAGGAGATCGTGTTCCACGACCCGACCACCGGCGCCTCCAACGACATCGAGAAGGCGACGAACATCGCCCGCAAGATGGTTACCGAGTACGGCATGACCGGCGACATCGGCCCTGTCAAGCTCGGCCAGTCCTCGGGCGAGGTCTTCATGGGCCGCGACATGGGCCACGGGCGCGAGTTCTCGGAGCGCGTGGCCGAGCGGGTCGACGTCCAGGTGCGCGACCTCATCGAGCAGGCGCACAACGAGGCCTACGAGGTCATCAACGCCAACCGCGACGTGCTCGACAAGCTCGCGCTCGAACTCCTCGAGAAGGAGACGCTCGACCACCTCGAGCTCGCCGAGATCTTCAAGGACGTCAAGCGCCTCCCGCCGCGCCCGCAGTGGCTGTCGAGCGAGCAGCGCCCCGTCTCGGAGCTGCCTCCCGTCGAGGTCCCGCAGCGTCGCGGCGAGGCAGGACTCGCCGCGAGCGTCGAGGCCGACGAGCTGCCGGCCGCCGAGAAGGCGACCAAGCGGCGCCCCACCGGACAGGCGCGCCCGGCGACCGCGTAGGCTCGGCCTATGGCCGTCGATCGTGAGCGCGTCGCCGCGCTCGTGCGCGAGCTGCTCGAGGCGATCGGCGAAGACCCCGATCGCCCCGGACTGAAGCAGACACCCGAGCGGGTCGCCGACGCGTACGCCGAGTTCTTCGCGGGAGTGGGGGCGGATGCTGCCGCCCCGCTCGCGCACACGATCTCGGTGTCGCGCGGCCCCGCTCCCGACACGCTCCCCTCCGGAGCGGTGATCCTGCGCGACATCATCTTCCGCTCGGTGTGCGAGCACCACCTCCTGCCCTTCCGCGGGCACGCGCACCTCGCCTATCTCCCCGGCGAGCAGGTCGTCGGCCTCGGCGCACTGCCCAAGGTCGTCGACATCCTGTCGTCGCGGCCGCAGGTGCAGGAGCGCCTGGGCGAGCAGATCGCCGACGTGATCGCCGGTTCCCTCGACGCCCGCGGCGTGCTCGTGGTGCTCGACGCCTCGCACGAGTGCGTGACGATGCGCGGCGGACGCCAGCCGGATGCCTCGACGGTGACGATCGCCGCCCGCGGGGAGCTCGCCGAACCGGCCGCGCGCGCCGAGCTGGTCGCGCTGATCGGGGCCGGCCGCTCATGACCCTCATCATGGGCGTCGTCAATGTGACGCCCGATTCGTTCAGCGACGGCGGGCGGTACGTGGATGCCGAGGCCGCCGTCGCCCACGGACTGCTGTTGCGGGCGCAGGGCGCGGACATCCTCGACATCGGCGGTGAGTCGACCCGGCCGGGCGCTGAGCGCGTGCCGCCGGAGGTCGAGCAGGAGCGGGTGATCCCCGTCGTGCGCGCCCTCTCGAATGCGGGGGTCGTCGTCAGCATCGACACGATGAACGCCTCGACCGCCGCCCTGGCGGTCCAGGCGGGCGCGCGGATCGTGAACGACGTCTCGGGAGGCATGGCCGACCCCGGGATGCTGGCGGCCGTCGCCCCGACCGACGCGGACGTGGTGCTGCAGCACTGGCGCGGCCATTCCGCCGACATGTACGCGCGCGCCGTCTACGACGACGTCGTGGCCGAGGTGACGCGCGAACTCACCGCCAGGATCGAGGCCGCCGCGCAGGCGGGCATCGATCCCGCGCGGATCATCGTCGACCCCGGCATCGGCTTCGGCAAGCGCGGAGAGCAGAACTGGCAGACCTTGCGAGGTCTCGACCGCTTCGTCGCGATGGGGCAGCGGGTGCTGATCGGCACCAGCCGCAAGCGGTTCCTCGCGGACGCGCTCGCGGAGGATCCCGCCGACGCCTCCGAGGCCCGCCGCGACCTGGCGACGGCGGTGACAAGCGCCCTCGCGGCGCGGGCGGGCGTGTGGGCGGTGCGCGTACACGATGTCGGCGCCACACGGGATGCTCTGGTGGTCGCCGACCGCTGGGCCGGTGCGGATCGAACAGGCGGCCAGGAGGGCTGATGGACTTCATCGACGAGATCACGCTCACCGGCGTGCGCGCCTACGGGTATCACGGGGTGTTCGAGGACGAGCGCCGAGAAGGTCAGGAGTTCGTCGTCGACGTGACCCTGTCCCTCAGCACCGCCGAGGCGGCCGAGACCGACGACGTGGCCGACACCGTGCACTACGGCGAGGTCGCCGAGCGCATCGTCGCGATGGTCGGCGGCGAGCCGCTGAACCTCATCGAGGGCGTCGCGGCGCGCATCGCCGACGACCTCCTCACGTACGACCTCGTGCGCATGGTCGCGGTCACGGTGCACAAGCCGCAGGCCCCGATCACGGTTCCGTTCTCCGATGTGGCGGTCACCATCCGCCGCGGCCGCCCCGTCGAGCCGGCGTGGACGGTGGGCTCGTGAACCGTCGACTCGCGCAGGGCTTCGACGGCGACGCCGCACGTCATCCGCGGGAGGCGGTCGAAGCCGTCGTGGCGCTCGGCGCCAACCTCGGCGACCGCGCCGAGACGGTGACCGCGGCCATCAAGGACCTCGCCCGCGTGCCGCTCGTCGACGCGGTCCGCGTGTCGGAGCCGATCGAGTCGGTCGCGCTGAAGCCGGAGGGACCGGATGCCTCCGCCCCGGCGTACCTGAACGCCGTGGCGATCCTCACCACACGCCTGGCGCCCTCGGTGCTGCTCGGCTACCTCCACGCGATCGAGCAGCGGCACGGCCGGGTACGGTCGGGTGCGCGTTCCGCGCGCGAGGGTGGCTGGGAGGACCGCACCCTCGACCTCGACCTGATCGCCTACGGCGACGTCGTCAGCGACGATCCGCGCCTGCTGCTGCCGCATCCGCGCGCGGCCGAGCGCGACTTCGTTCTCGGGCCCTGGCTGGCCGTCGATCCCGACGCGGTGCTCCCGGGCATCGGCCGGGTCGACGAGGCGCTGCGCCGGCTGCGGACGGAGGGCCGATGAAGCGCACGGGTGCGGGCGTGCTGATCATCGCCGCGGTCCTCGGGGTCGCGGCGGGCTTCCTCGTGGACCAGCTGCTGACCTCGGCAGGAAGCCCCACGTTCACTCCCGCGGTGACCCTGCCCATCCTCCTCGTGCTGCTCGGGGTGGTCGTGATCGCTCTGGCGATCCCGATCCGTCGCGCCACATACGGCATCACCCAGGCGAAGGTCGACCCGTTCCGCGCCGTGCGCATCGCGATGCTCGCGAAGGCGTCCAGCATCGTGGGCGCCGCGATCGGCGGCCTGGGTGCAGGCCTGTGGATCTTCCTGTCGACCCGGCCGGTCACGCCCTCGCTAGGCTCGTTGGGAACGGTCATCGCGACGACCGTGTGCGGCGCCCTGCTGGTCGCCGCGGGCCTGGTCGCGGAGCACCTGTGCACCATCCGGAAGGACGACGATGACGAACAGCCCGGAGAAGATTCCGGACTCGAACCCCGCATCCACGACCACTGAGTCGGCCCCGGAGTTCGAGCGGCTCGTCGAGCCGCGGTCCGAGAACCGTCTCGCGCTCGCGGGCGGGGTGTGGCACCAGATCTCGCCGAAGTACGTGACGGTGCAGCTGATCTCGACGGGGTCGTTCCTGCTCGTGGTCATCGCCGCGACGCTCGTGCTCACGCTCCTGATGCACCAGCTGTGGGCGTGGATCCCCGGCGGCATCATGACCGTGATCCTCGCGTGGACCCTCGCCATCCTTCCGCGCCAGGCGCGGGCGATCGGGTACCAGCTCCGCGACGACGATCTCGTCTTCCGCCGCGGCATCCTGTGGCAGCGCTTCGTCGCTGTGCCCTACGGCCGCATGCAGCTCATCGACATCACGCACGGTCCGCTGGACCGGGGCTTCGGCATCGCGCAGCTCAAGTTCGTGACGGCCGCCGCCGCGACCGGCGTCGTGATCCCGGGGCTGGCGCAGTCCACCGCCGAGACGCTCCGCGACCACCTCGTGGAGGTCGCCGAGAGCCGGCGCACAGGGCTATGAGCACGGTTCCCCCTGCTGAGCCGACGCCTGCCGGCCCCGGCGTGCCGCCGCCGCAGCTGGTGCGATCACCGCTGAGCGACGGCGAGTGGCATCGTCTGCATCCGCTGACCCCGCTGCTGCGCGGCGGACTGTTCCTCATCGTCGTCATCGGCATCATCTTCGCGAACCTGCGCGACCGGCTGCTGTACATCTTCCTGCCGTGGCTCGCCCCCGGGGTGGGGGACGAGGTCGTGGAGTGGGAGCAGGTCGGCGGCGACCCGATCGACTTCATCATCGCGAACAATCTCTACGTGCTGGCCGGCGTCGCCGTCCTCGCGGTTCTCATCGTTCTCGTGACGGTGTTCTACACGTCGTGGCGCTTCCACACCTTCCGCATCACCGACGACGACGTCGAGGTTCGCAGCGGCATCCTGTTCCGCACGCAGCGGCGTGCGCCCCTCGACCGCGTGCAGGGCGTCAACCTCACGCGGCCGATGATCGCGCGGCTGCTGGGTATGGCCAAACTCGAGGTCGTGGGCGCGGGCACCGACGCGAACGTCAAGCTCGAGTACCTCTCGACCGCCAATGCCGAAGCGGTCCGCGCCGACATCCTCCGTCTCGCGTCGGGGCGCCGCCTCGCGATGGCCGCCGGCCCCGCCGGTGCGGCCGCGCCGCGACAGTCCGGCAGGGTGGCTTCCCTCAGCCAGACCGTCGGACGCGAGATCACGGGCCTCATCGAGGGGCCCGAGGCGCCGGTGGCCGAGCGGGAATCCGTCGTGCACATCCCGGTCGGCCGGCTCGTGGCATCCCATGTCCTCAGCGCGTCGACGCTCGGACTGCTGTTCGCCATCGTCGCCATCGTGATCGGCGTCAGTCAGGGCGTGACCTGGCTGCTGTTGGGCTTCGTACCGGCGATCATCGGTTTCGGCGCGTACTGGGTGCGCTCGATCGTGCGCTCGCTGCGCTACTCGATCGCGCCGACGCCCGACGGCGTGCGCATCACGTTCGGACTCTTCACGACGATCACCGAGATCGTCCCGCCCGGCCGGGTGCATGCCGTCGAGGTGACGCAGGGGGTCTTCTGGCGCCCCGCCGGATGGTGGACGATCCGCATCAACCGCCTCACCGGCCGCAGCGCCGCCGACAGCACGACGGATCAGTTCACGACCGTGCTGCCGGTCGGCACCGCGGCGGACGTCGAGCGGGTGCTGCGCCTCCTCCAGCCCTCGCTGCCCGACGACGAGCGGGCGCTCATCGTGCAGCAGGGCATGTTCGGGCCGACCGACGACGACACCTTCACGAACACGCCGAAGCGCGCGTGGTGGATCCGGCCGTTCTCGTACCGCCGCAACGGCTTCCGCCTCACCGAGGACGTGCTCCTGATGCGCCGCGGCGTGGTGTGGCGCAAGCTCGTGGTCCTGCCGCTCGCACGCCTGCAGAGCTTCGCACTGCACCAGGGCCCTCTCGACCGGGCGACGCGCGTGACCAACGTGCGCGCGCACGTCGTCACCGGCCCTGTCTCGCCGTTCCTCGCGGCCGTCGACCGCGACGCCGCCCTGGCGCTGTTCGACGACGTCGCCCACGGTTCGGTGCGCGCGGCGATGGCCGACCGCACCCACCGCTGGGCCCAGGACGACATGGTCCCCACGCCCCCTCCAGGCGCCGCTGGCGCGTCGCCCGGAGCCTCCGGGCGCGTGGGCCCAGCTGAGGCCGCCGTGGGCCCGGCCTCCGAGGCGTACGTGCCCGTCGCTGCGGCGGCCGTTCCACCTGCCGCCCGTGCAGATGCTCAAGCGGCAGCATCCGTGCCCCCGCCGCCTGCGGGCTACACGATCGCTCCCGAGCCGAGGGAGGACCGCGCGTGAGCCGCGACGGTCGCCTGGGCGTCGGGATCATCGGCGCGGGCCGGGTCGGCCCCGTCCTGGGCGCGGCACTCGCCGGAGCGGGGCACGCGCTCGTGGGGATCACCCAGGGCTCCGACCCCGAGCATGTCGAGGCGATCCTGCCCGGGGTTCCCGTCCTGGACGCCACCGAGGTCGCCCGCCGGAGCGAGCTGGTGATCGTCGCGGTGCCGCACGACCAGCTCGAAGGACTCGTCGGCGGTCTGGCGGAGGTCGGCGCGTGGCAGCCGGGGCAGCTCGTGCTGCACACGGATCCGGCCTTCGGCACCGGCATCCTGTCGGCCGCCGTCGCGAAGGGGGCGATCCCGCTCGCCGTGCACCCCGCGATCGAGTTCAGCGGAACATCGATGGATCTGCGTGCGCTCGCGAGCGCCTACGCCGCCGTCACCGCACCCGCTCCGGTGCTGCCGATCGCGCAGGCGCTGGCCGTCGAGCTCGGCTGCGAGCCCGTCGTGGTCGACGAGTCGGCTCGCCCCGCGTACGCCGAGGCGATCGCGACGGCACGCGACTTCTCGCGCTCGATCGTGCGGCAGGCGACAACCCTCCTCGCCGAAGCGGGCGTGCCGCACCCGGGCTCGTTCCTGTCGGCCCTCGCGCACACGACCATCGACCACGCGCTGGCGGAGGCGGGTTCCGGGCCCGGAGCCGAGCCCCCCGCTACGATCCAAGGATGATCAGCACCGTCGACGAGCTGCGCGCTCGGCTCGCCGAGGTCCGCACCGCCGCCCCAGGGGCGCGCATCGCGCTCATCTCCAGCATCGGCTCGCTCCACGACGGGCACATCGATCTCGTGCACCGCGCGCGCGAGGTGGCCGACGTCGTCGTCGTATCGGTGTTCGTCAACCCGCTGCGCTTCGCCTCGCCGACCGAGTTCGCCGCCTACCCCCGGACCCCCGACGAGGACGAGCGCCTGCTCGAATCGCTCGGCGTCGACGTCGTGTTCGCACCGGAGGCGAGCGAGCTGCTCCCGGACGGCGCGGCGACGACGAAGGTGACCGCGGGCGACCTCGGCCTCCGGTACGAAGGGCGTGCCCGCCCGTTCTACTTCGACGGGCTCCTGACGATCGAGGCCAAGCTGTTCCATATCGTCCGGCCCGACGTCGCCGTGTACGGCGACCGGGACCGGCAGCGGGTGTTCCTCGTGCGCCGCATGATCCGCGACCTGTTCTTCGACGTCGAGGTGGCGACCGTCGATACCGTGCGGGGCGACGACGGCCTGCCGGTGTCGACGCGGGTCGGCATGCTCGAGGACCGCGACCTCGTGGCCGCTGCGCTCCTTCCGGCTGCGCTCGACGCGGCGGCAGCGAACGCGGACCGCGGCGTCGACGCATGCATCGCCGCCGCACAGTCGACGCTGATGGGGGAGCCGCGGATCCGGCTCGAGTACCTGAGCGTCGTCGACCCGGCGACGTTCCTCCCCGTCGACGAGGGCAGCAGCGGCCCCGCCCTCGCCCTCATCGCCGCCTCGGTGGCGGGGCACCGATTCATCGACAACGCCGAGATCTACCTGGGCTGACGCCCGGGTACGAGGGCTGGGAGGCGACATGCGCGTCACACGGATCGGCGGTCCGACCGCCCTCGTCGAATGGGAAGGCTGGCGGATCCTCACGGATCCCACGTTCGACCCGCCCGGCCGTACGTACTCCTTCGCTCTGGGCACGTCATCGCGCAAGACCACCGGCCCCGCCATCCCGCTCGAGGAGATCGGCGCGGTCGACGTGGTGCTGCTGAGCCACCATCATCACGCCGACAACCTCGACGACGCGGGTCGGGCGGGACTGTCGGCGGCGCGGACCGTGCTGACCACGGTCGCGGGCGCGAAGGCGCTGACGAAGGACGGCGCGCATCCCGACGCCCGAGGCCTCGCCGCCGGAGATGCCGTCACGCTGACCGCCGAGGGCAAGCGCGACCTCCTCGTCACCGCGACCCCCTGCCGGCACGGGGCTCCGCTCACCGGGCCGATCGTCGGACCCGTCGTCGGGTTCGCGCTCTCGCTCGGGGGCGCGGGACGGCCCGGCCTGTGGATGACGGGCGACACCGTGATGTACGGCGGCCTGCGGCGCGCGGCGACCGGGCTGCGGCCTGAGGTGGCGCTCGTGCACATCGGCGCGGTGAAGTTCCCCCGCACCGGGCCGCTCTCGTACACGATGGACGCCGACGACGCGGTCGAGCTCGTCGGGCTCGCCCAGCCCGACGTGGCCGTGCCGATCCACGTCGAGGGTTGGAGCCACTTCTCGCAGCAGGAGGAGGCCGCCGCGGCGGTCTTCGACGCCGCCCCGGGGCCGGTGCGGGAACGGATCCGCTGGGCGCCGCTCGGCGTTGCGGTCGACCTGCCCTGAGGCGATCCGCGGAGGCTGCGGCCGGGATCACCCTGCCCGGTCGTCCGACTGCGTGCGTGCCGGGAGAGAGTGACGCCGCATCGCGACACCCGCGCCGAACGTCGCGAGGAGCACGACGGCGGAGAAGACGAGGAGCACTGTCGTCTCGCCCACGAAGGGAAGGCTCAGTCCGACGAGCAGCACCGGTGCGACGAGGCCCCCGTACGCGATGAGGAAGAGGAGTGCGAGAGTCTCGCCCCGGCGGTCGGGCGCCGAGAGGGCCCCGGCCGCGGCGATCGCCGAGCGGAACATGATGCCGGCGCCGGACCCGGCGACGATCCCGCCCGTGATGAACAGCGCGAGGGCGGGGATCAGGGCACCCGCGGCGATGGACACGAGTCCGACGACGAAGCACAGCATGGCGATGAGGAGCTGCGCCCGCTGGGCGACGCGGACCAGCAGCAGCTGCGCGAGCGCTGCGGCGCCGAAGACGGCGAAGACGGTGGCCCCGTCCACGAGGTGGTCGGACACGTGGAACGTGTCGTGGAGGAATGTCGGCGCCAGCGACGTGAACAGCGCGAACAGCGCGAACGAGGCGGCCGCGCCGGTGCCCGCCGCAGCGAAGGCCGCGCCGGATCCGGCGGGGAATGCGAGCCGCTGCGGTCGGTAGGCCGGATGCCGCGCCGACGTGTCGACCGTCTCGGGCACGTGGCGCAGCACGAACGCCGCGGCGATGAAGAGCACGAGGAAGACGATGTGCGGCAGCTCGAGGGGGTCGGGGGCGAACTCGGCGAACAGGCCGCCCACGAGTGGTCCGAGCGCGAGTCCGCCGAGGTTGGCGGCTCCGGCCACCGACGCCGCGACGACCGCGGTCTCTGCGGGGCGCGCCCTCGCGCGCAGCTCGGCGAGGTGAGCGGTGGCCGCGGCGCTGAGCATGCCCACGCTGACGCCGTCGACGAATCGCGCGACGATGAGGCCCGGGACCGAGTTCCACACGATGAAGACGACCGCTGCGAGCGCCGAGACGAGGACCGCGATCACCGCCATCCGGCGTCGTCCCGCCCAGTCGCTGATGTGGCCGATCAGGAACAGGCTGAAGACGACCCCCACCGCGAACGCGGCGAAGATGAACGTCACGACCGGAACGGGGAAGTCGTCGGCCGCCTGGTACAGCGGGTACAGCGGCGTCGGGACCGTGGCGTAGGCGGTGACGCTCGTGAAGGCGGTCGCGACGACCCAGAACCCGGCGAGATCCGACATCGTGCGACGAGCTTGCGACATCGCGTCGTCCGATCGTGTCGAGGTGGGCGTTCGAAGGACCGGCCCCGACCTTACTCGCACCCTTGAGCACCTCGGTAGACTTGGGGGTCCGCGTTCTGCGGAGAACACCCCACCGAGGAGCCCACCCCGTGACCGACGCGACCGCGCCCGACGAGCCGACCGAAGAAGAAGTCTTCGAGCAGAAGGCCGTGCGGCTGGCCAAGCGCGAGCGTCTGATCGCGGAGCGTGCGGATGCCGCGGGTGGGGCCTACCCGGTCAGCCTGCCGATCACCGACACCATCCCGGCCCTGCGCGATCGGTTCGCCGACCTCGAGGCGGGCGCCGAGACCGGCGTGACCGCCGCGGTCGCCGGACGCATCGTCTTCAGCCGCAACACCGGAAAGCTCTGCTTCGCCTCGCTGCAGGCGGGTGACGGCAGCCGCATCCAGGCCATGGTGTCGCTCGCGGCCGTCGGCGACGAGTCGCTGCAGGCCTGGAAGGAGCTCATCGACCTCGGAGACCACGTCTTCGTCTCGGGTGAGGTCATCTCGAGCCGCCGCGGCGAGCTGTCGATCATGGTGTCGCAGTGGCGCATCGCGTCGAAGGCCGTGCTCCCGCTGCCGAACCTGCACTCCGAGCTCAGCGAAGAGAGTCGCGTCCGCAGCCGCTTCCTCGACCTCATCGTGCGCGACCGCGCGCGCGACACGGTCCTCGCACGCGCGAAGGTCAACGCCAGCCTGCGACAGACGTTCGCGTCGCACGACTTCATCGAAGTCGAGACCCCGATGCTGCAGGTGCAGCACGGTGGAGCGTCGGCACGCCCGTTCATCACGCACTCCAACGCGTTCGACACCGACCTGTACCTCCGCATCGCGCCCGAGCTGTTCCTCAAGCGCGCCGTGGTCGGCGGCATCGACCGCGTCTTCGAGATCAACCGCAACTTCCGCAACGAGGGCGCCGACTCGACCCACAGCCCCGAGTTCGCGATGCTCGAGGCGTACCAGGCGTACAGCGACTACAACGGCATCGCCGACCTCACGCAGGAGCTGATCCAGAACGCGGCCGTCGCGATCTCGGGCTCGACCACGGTGATCTGGGCAGACGGCACCGAGTACGACCTGGGCGGACAGTGGGACCGCCTGTCGATGTACGAGTCGCTGTCGGAGGCGGCGGGCCGCTCGATCACGCCCGAGACGCCGTTCGAGGACCTGGTCGCGCTCGCCGAGGCCGAGGGCGTCGACCTGCCGCCGCACGCGATCCACGGCAAGCTCGTCGAAGAGCTGTGGGAGCACTTCGTGAAGCCGGGCCTCGTGCGCCCCACCTTCGTCATGGACTTCCCGATCGACACGAGCCCGCTCGTGCGCGAGCACCGCTCGATCGCCGGCGTCGTGGAGAAGTGGGACCTCTACGTGCGCGGCTTCGAGCTCGCGACCGGCTACTCCGAGCTCATCGACCCGGTCATCCAGCGGGAGCGCTTCGTCGAACAGGCCAAGCTCGCCGCGAAGGGCGACCTCGAGGCGATGCGGATCGACGAGGAGTTCCTGCGCGCGCTCGAGCACGGCATGCCCCCGACCGGTGGCATGGGCATGGGCATCGACCGGCTGCTCATGGCGGTGACCGGGCTCGGCATCCGCGAGACGATCCTCTTCCCGCTCGTCAAGTAGTCCGCCGGCGGGATCCTCCCGCGCGCGGATCACCGGGCGCTCGCCCTCTGGAACGCCCAGTCCGGCAGGTGCCCGGCGTTCACGAACGACAGCACGATCTGCGACAGCCCGTGCTCGGGCTCGATCTCGCACGCGCGGTCCGCGTATGCCGCCGCATGGGTCGAGCGACCGAGAGCCCACGACAGCCATGCGCACATCGCGAGCGGACCCGGCTGCGCGTCCCGCGGCGCGACGGCGGCGGCCCGACGCGACAGCTGCAGAGCGGTCTCGAGCCGCGGCACCTGCGGCCGGTCGCCCTCTCCCCACATGCGCATCGCGAGATGCGCCGGATACTCCTCTCCCGACTCCCACCGCAGCTGCGCATCGAACGCCTCGTCGCCCTGTGCCAGGTTGCCGCTCCACTGCACGAGCGCGACATCCCGCAGCGACGGGCGCGCGAGGCACCACACGAGGGCGGCGACGTCGTACGCGTCCGCCGCATCGCGCGGCCGTGCGAGGGCGTCCTCGAAGAACCCGGGCAGATCGTCGAACCGGCAGACCGCCGCGAGCGCCTGCGGGTCGACCCGCGCTGCCTCGTCGGTAACGGATGCCGCAGCCTCCGCCGCACCCGACACCGGCGCCGGAACGGGGCCGAGGTCGCTCACCCGCGCGCTCGGCAGCGCCGCGCTCGTCGCGCCCTCCGTTCCGCGGGCGGAGCCCGTCACCGCGTCGTCGCACGCGGTGCGGGCAGATCGCGCGGTGCGCGCCGCAGTCCCGCCGTCCGCCTGTGGTCCGCACAGCACCGCCACCGCCGTGTCGAGCGCCGTCATCGCCTTCGCGACCCGCTCCCGCTCCTCGGGCGAGCACTCCGGCAGGTCGGCGCCCGTCGACTGATCGCCGTCCGGCTCCGGGATGTCTCCGGAGCCGATCCACTCCAGGTCGCCGAGCGATCTCCCCGTGGCGGGACACTCCGCGTCGAGGAACGAGCCCCACCCGTCGGCGCCGACGCACAGCAGATCGGTGACCCGCAGGCCGCACGCATCCGCGCGGCGCTCGAGCGCGGCGAGGAGGTCGCGATGCGGCATCCGTCCTTCGTCCTGGAACCGTGCTCCGGTGTACGCGATCGCGGCGACGGCATCGGCCTCGGGGAGCCGGCACACCATGCCCGTGACGGTCGCGGCGATCCTGCCGACGGCATCCTCGTCGCCGTCGGGGAGGTCGAAGCGCATCGCGCCCAGGCTGCGGGCCCCGTGGAACGGGATCACCACGAGGCTCTGCGTCGGGTGGTAGCCGAGCATGCGGGGGACGAAGGAGAGGAACTGCGCGGCATCCGCGGCTTTCACGATGGTGGGGGTCATGAAGGCGACTCTGGCGATATCGTCGCGCATACCCGGGGCCGGTCTCGGCCGATGTGGAGTTCTCGCGAAATCCCCACCGCGGCGGGAATGGGGGAGGAGCCTCGACGCTCCTGTGGACACTTCACGTACCAGACGACCATCCAGGCCACTGGGGAGGAGGCGATACCCGCACCGCGTATCCTTGAAGACATGGATTACTGGGTCGCGGCGCTCTGGACGCTCCTGCCGACCGTCCTCGTGTCGCTGATCTTCTTCTTCGTGCTGCGCAGCATCGTCCGCGCCGACCGCACCGAGCGTCGTGTCTACGCGAAGATCGAGGCCGAAGAGCGCGCCAAGCGCGGGCTGCCGCCGGTGGCGCCCGGCACCGCCTCCACCGACGCCTGATCGGCGCCGGCGGCGACGCCGCGGGCCGATCACGCGCGGCACCCGCCGACCTCGCCCGGATGCGGGCCGCGTCCGCCGCCCCCGATAGTGTGGGGCACACCGCTCGATCGGCGTGCCCGATCGAGTCGGTCCGCCCGACGCCGGGGAGAGGCTCCGCTCGATGATCACCGTCACGTTCGACGCGACGTGGTGGGTGGTGCTCGTCTTCATCGTCGACATCGTCATCCGCGTCACGGCGATCATCGTGGTTCCGCGCAACCGCCGACCGACCGCGGCGATGGCGTGGCTGCTGGCGATCTACTTCATCCCGATCATCGGCGTCTTCCTGTTCCTGCTGATCGGGAACCCGCGGCTTCCGCGCAAGCGCCGTCGCAAGCAGGAGCGCATCAACGACTACATCCACGACACCAGCGCGTCGCTGGACTTCGGAACGCTGCGCCCGCACGCGCCGAGCTGGTTCACGTCGCTCGTGACGCTCAACCGCAATCTCGGAGCGATGCCCCTGGCGGGCGACAACGCCGCACACCTGATCCCCGACTACCAGGAGAGCCTCGACGCGATGGCGGACGCCATCCGCGAAGCCGAGCGGTTCGTGCACGTCGAGTTCTACATCCTCCAGGCGGATGCCGCGACCGACAACTTCTTCCGCGCGCTCGAAGAGGTGGCGGCGCGCGGGGTGACCGTGCGTGTGCTGCTCGATCACTGGGCGAACCGCGGCAAGCCGTTCTACAAGCGCACGCTCAAGCGCCTGACCGGGATGGGCGCGCAGTGGCACCTCATGCTCCCGGTGCAGCCGCTGCGCGGCAAGTACCAGCGGCCCGACCTGCGCAACCACCGCAAGCTCCTCGTCGTCGACGGACGCGTCGCGTTCACCGGCTCGCAGAACGTCACAGCCTCGACGTACAATCTGCGCAAGAACATCAAGCGCGGCCTGCACTGGGTCGACCTCATGGCGCGGATCGAAGGCCCGGTCGTGGCATCCGTCAATGCGGTCTTCTTGAGCGACTGGTACAGCGAGACCGACGAAGTGCTCACCGAGCAGATCGACCTGTTCGACGTGACCAGCGGGCCGGGCGATCTCGACTGCCAGATCATCCCCTCCGGGCCGGGCTTCGAATTCCAGAACAATCTCAAGCTCTTCGCCGGTCTGCTCTACGCGGCGCAGCGCAAGATCATCGTGGTGAGCCCCTACTTCGTGCCCGACGAGGCGATGCTCCTGGCGATCACGACAGCGTGTCAGCGCGGCATCCACGTCGAGCTGTTCGTGTCGGAGGAGGGCGACCAGGCGATCGTCTACCATGCGCAGCGCAGCTACTACGAGGCGCTGCTGCGCGCGGGCGTGAAGATCTGGATGTACAAGAAGCCGTTCATCCTGCACACGAAGAGCCTCACCATCGATGACGAGGTCGCCATCGTCGGCTCGAGCAACATGGACATGCGCTCGTTCGGTCTCAACATGGAGATCTCGATGCTGGTGCGCGGCGAGGAGTTCGTGCGCCAGATGCGCATCGTGGAAGACAAGTACCGCTCGCTCTCGCGGGAGCTCACGCTCGAGGAGTGGGAGAAGCAGCCGCTGCGCTCGACAGTGCTCGACAATCTCGCACGTCTGACTTCGGCGTTGCAGTAAGGCGTTCTCCCGGCGGATCGTGACCTTGACGTGACCGGACTGCTGAGATTCCGGGGCGTTTTGCGACACGATATGGGTGACGGATGCCGCGGGGGATGGCGTCCGCGGAACTCCAGGAGGCCTCGCATGCCCGTTCGCTCCCGTTCATTGCTCGCCGGGCTCGGCCTGGCGCTGCTCACCGCAGGACTCCTGACCGCCTGCGCGACGCCCGCCGGCAGCGGCGGCACCACCCCCTCGCCGGCCGCGACCGGCAAGAGCGACGACAGCAACGAGCAGGAGGTCGGCGCGGCCTGGCTCGACGGCGGCCGCATGGTCGGCATCGTCACCCAGGGCAGCTCGACGTGCATCCCGGTCGCCGAGGAGGCGACGTTCGAAGACGGCGTGATGAAGGTTACGCTGGTCGACGCCGAGGGCGACAAGGCGTGCACCGCCGACCTCGTGCCGCGCGTGACGTTGGTGGGCGTTCCCGACGGGGTCGACCCCGCGAAGGGCGTCGAGATCGAGGTGACCGGCGACGGCTGGCACGGCGACACCGACCTCGACGGCGTCGAAGGCCTGAAGGCGGGCGGCGAGACCGACTACCTGCCGAGTGCGGGCTGGACCGACGTCGACGGCCAGTTCGTGATCCTGTCGTGGGGCTCGTCCTCGTGCGCTCCCACGATCGAGAACACCGAGCCGACCAGCGCGACCGAGGTCACCGTGACCTTCGTGACCCCGCCGGCCGACCAGGTCTGCACCATGGACATGGCCCCGCGCGGCGTCGTGACGGCGGTCAACGGCCTCGAGGACGAGGACGCCGAGACCTTCGCCATCCTCACCGGCGGCGAGTTCGACAACATCCGCATCCCGATCTACCCCAACTGACCCGCGGATGGACGGATGCCGCGGCATCCGTCCATCCCTCAGTCAGCCCTCCCCGCCTGCTGCCGCCTCGCCCGCCCCCTCGCGCCCGCTCGCCTCATTGCTCCGCGGTCACTTTTGGCGCGTTCCGAGCCTCGGGTCCCGCCCTTTCCGACTGCGGAACGCCGTGGGCGGGGCCGAGTACGCCGGCGCCCGGCACCTTTAGTTCCGCAGTCACTTTTGGTGCGTTCCGAGGCTCCGGACCGGCCCTTTCTGACTGCGGAGCGGCAGGCGGGGTTCCTCCCCAGGAGCGGCGAACGGTGCCGTCGTCCACAGAAGGCTGAACCGAGCGCCACCGCGAGCGACCGCGCGGTCAGGATCGGGCGGCATGCGCAGAATGCCGTTGCCGGACGGTCTCGGGAGGGTCTTCACGATCGCGGAGGCGAGGAGCGCCGGTGTCCCGAGGTCGAGGCTACGGGCTCTCGATCTCGACACGCCGTTCCGCGGGCTCCGCGTGGTGTGCGACGCAGGCCCCGCGTCGCCGGGAACGCGGTCCAAGGCGGAGGCGGCGACCGCAGCCATTCGCGCACGTGCCCTCCTCTATGCGCGGGTGATGCCCGCGAATCAGTTCTTCTCGCACGTGACCGCTGCGGTGTTGTGGGAGCTGCCACTCCCGTCTCGCATCCTGACCGATGCGTTCGGACGTCCCCGGATGCTCGACGTCGCGGTGCGGGCTCCGCTGCGGCATCCGCGGCACGACGGAGTTCTCGGCCACCAGGTCAAGCAGCGAAGCGTCGCGGTCGTCGATCACGCAACCCACGGCGTTCTGCTGACGAGTCCCGCATTCACGTGGGTGATGCTGGCGGCGGTCGTGCGCGACGAGTATGACCTCGTGGCGCTCGCCGACGGGGTCGTCCGCGAGCAGATGTTCTCGGGGGACGCGCAGCCGCTCGGCACTCTCTCCGAGCTCGAATCGGCGGTGCGGTCTGGCCGCAGGGTGGGCATCAGGGCGTTGAGGGAGGCATTGCCCCATGTGCGCACCCGTTCGGCGTCGCGCATGGAGACGCGCTGCAGGCTGATCATCGTCGACGCGGGTCTGCCGGAGCCGCTGCTGAATCATGCGGTTTTCGATTCCGTCGGGGGACTCATCGGAGTCGTCGACCTCGCATACCCCGAGCTGAGGATCGCCATCGAGTACGAGGGGGAGCATCATCTGCGCGATCCCGGGCAATGGGCGAAGGACATCGCTCGCTACGAGGTGCTGGCCAGCGCCGGCTGGTTCGTGATCCGAGTCACGAGGAACGACGTGTTCGACGGTCGGGCGGGCCTCGTCCGCCGCGTGCGGTCGGCAATCCGTTACCGTCGCTGACGGCGACCTCCGCCACCACCGCTCCGCAGTCGCTTCGGGCGGGTCGCCCCACCGGGAGCTGACCAAACGTGACTGCGGAGCGGGGACGGATGCTGCGGCGGTGGGCGGCCAGAATCCTCAATCCGCCCGCACCAGCAGGTCGCCGATCTCGCAATCGAGCGCCCGGCAGATCGCTGAGAGGGTCGAGTAGCGGATCGCGCGGGCGCGGTCGTTCTTCAGGATCGAGAGGTTCACCACCGACACCCCCACCAGCTCGGAGAGCCGCGTGAGAGTCATGCCACGGTCCTCGAGGAGCTCGTCGAGCCGGCAGTGGACCCCGGACGGGCCATCGTCGTCGGCGGGGGTCATACGAGACCTGCTGTCTCGCGCTGGAGGCCTTCCATCCGGCGCAGAAGATACGCCAGGGCGATCACACCGAGGCCGACGACGGGGATCGTGAGGCCCCACGACGACAGGGCGAACCCGGGGACCAGGATGCCGTTCACGGCAGCGTTCAGCTCGAAGGCCGCCTGCATCGAGGCGAACCCCGTGAGCGCCGTCGCCAGCAGCGGCCCGAGGATGAGCACCAGTCCCGCCACGAGGCTGAACCGGTAGAGCGCGGGGCGGAACGGCCGGCCCGAGGC
This sequence comes from Microbacterium sp. NPDC056057, assembly GCF_042266945.1. Classification (NCBI taxonomy): domain Bacteria; kingdom Bacillati; phylum Actinomycetota; class Actinomycetes; order Micrococcales; family Microbacteriaceae; genus Microbacterium; species Microbacterium sp. NPDC056057. The sequence continues at coordinate 17,556 of NZ_JBHJWS010000001.1, read as the reverse complement.
CGTCGCGAACATCAGCAGCGCCAGTGCGAACCCGACGATCGCCGCCGTGATGCCGAGCAGCGCGGCACCGCCCGCGAAGAGTGCACGCGTTCCCGCCGCGAGCGCGTCGGTGGTGAGCGCGACGGTCTCGACGGCGGCCTCGCTCACGCCCTCACCGCCCTCGACGGGCAACGAGTGGTCGGCGAGCAGCGACAGGGTCACCGCGTCGGCCCACGCGAAGGTCGCCACGATGGTCGCCTGACCCGCGGCGAGCACGACGGCCATGGCGGCAGCCAGTCCGCCGATGACCCGCATCGTGATGCGGTCCGCGCGATCGGGAAGCGTGTCGACCGTGCTGTCGATCATGTTCGACTCCTCGTTGCATATCGATAAACGTTGTTATCGAAAAACGATAAACCCGACGGATGCTGCGCCGCAAGGCATCCGTGTCAGGTCAAGGCCCGCCCCCGCTCGCTATGCCCACGGCGAACACGGCCGTGCGCTCCCGACCCGCTGGCTACCCTCGATGTAAGGCGAGGTGGGCTCAGCAGACCCGCACCGCCCTGGAGGAGTGAACGATGTTCGAGAGATTCACCGACCGTGCCCGTCGTGTGGTCGTCCTCGCCCAGGAAGAGGCGAAGATGCTGAACCACAACTACATCGGCACCGAGCACATCCTGCTCGGTCTCATCCACGAGGGCGAAGGGGTCGCCGCCAAGGCCCTCGAAAGCCTGGGCATCTCGCTCGACGCCGTGCGCGAGCAGGTGCAGGACATCATCGGCCAGGGGCAGCAGCAGCCGACCGGCCACATCCCCTTCACACCCCGCGCCAAGAAGGTGCTCGAGCTCAGCCTCCGCGAGGCGCTGCAGCTCGGCCACAACTACATCGGCACCGAGCACATCCTTCTCGGCCTCATCCGTGAGGGCGAGGGCGTCGCCGCCCAGGTGCTCGTCAAGCTCGGCGCAGACCTCAACAAGGTGCGCCAGCAGGTCATCCAGCTGCTGTCGGGTTACCAGGGCAAGGAGCCCGCGGGTGTCGCGAGCGGCGCCGGCGAGCAGACCCAGGGCACCACGCAGGGCGGCTCGCAGGTGCTCGACCAGTTCGGTCGCAACCTCACGCAGGCCGCGCGCGACAACAAGCTGGACCCGGTCATCGGGCGCGAAAAGGAGATCGAGCGCGTGATGCAGATCCTGTCGCGCCGCTCCAAGAACAACCCCGTGCTGATCGGCGAGCCGGGTGTCGGCAAGACCGCTGTCGTCGAAGGGCTCGCTCAGGCGATCGTCAAGGGCGACGTGCCCGAGACGCTCAAGGACAAGCAGCTCTACTCGCTCGACCTCGGTTCGCTGATCGCCGGTTCCCGCTACCGCGGTGACTTCGAGGAGCGCCTGAAGAAGGTCACGAAGGAGATCCGCACGCGTGGCGACATCATCGTCTTCATCGACGAGATCCACACCCTCGTGGGTGCGGGTGCCGCCGAGGGCGCGATCGACGCCGCGTCGATCCTGAAGCCGCTCCTCGCGCGTGGCGAGCTCCAGACGATCGGTGCCACCACGCTCGACGAGTACCGCAAGCACTTCGAGAAGGATGCTGCGCTCGAGCGCCGCTTCCAGCCGATCCAGGTCGCCGAGCCGAGCCTGCCCCACGCGATCAACATCCTGAAGGGGCTGCGCGACCGTTACGAGGCGCACCACAAGGTGCAGATCACCGACGGCGCGATCGTCGCGGCGGCGAACCTCGCCGACCGCTACATCTCGGACCGGTTCCTCCCCGACAAGGCCATCGACCTGATCGACGAGGCCGGCGCCCGCCTGCGTCTGTCGATCCTGTCGAGCCCGCCGGAGCTGCGCGAGTTCGACGAGAAGATCGCCAAGGTCCGTGAAGACAAGGAGCGCGCCTCCGAGGACCAGGACTTCGAGAAGGCCGCATCGCTGCGCGACGAGGAGAAGTCCCTCCTCGCCGAGCGTCTGCGCCTCGAGAAGCAGTGGCGCTCGGGTGACGTCGCGTCTCACGCGGTCGTCGACGAGGGCCTGATCGCCGAGGTGCTCGCCCAGGCGACCGGCATCCCGGTGTTCAAGCTCACCGAGGAGGAGTCGAGCCGACTCGTCTTCATGGAGAAGGCGCTGCACCAGCGCGTCATCGGCCAGGAGGAGGCGATCGCCGCCCTCTCGAAGACGATCCGCCGCCAGCGCGCGGGCCTCAAGGACCCCAAGCGCCCGTCGGGCTCGTTCATCTTCGCCGGCCCCACCGGCGTCGGAAAGACCGAGCTCGCCAAGGCGCTCGCCGAGTTCCTCTTCGACGACGAGCACGCGCTCATCTCGCTCGACATGTCGGAGTTCGGTGAGAAGCACACCGTCTCGCGTCTGTTCGGCGCCCCTCCCGGGTTCGTCGGGTTCGAAGAGGGCGGCCAGCTCACCGAGAAGGTGCGCCGCAAGCCGTTCTCGGTCGTGCTCTTCGACGAGATCGAGAAGGCCCACCCCGACATCTTCAACTCGCTCCTGCAGATCCTCGAAGAGGGTCGCCTGACCGACGGTCAGGGCCGCGTGATCGACTTCAAGAACACGGTGATCATCATGACGACGAACCTCGGTTCGTCGGCGATCGCCGGTGGCCCGGTGGGCTTCCAGGTCGAGGGCAACAGCGGCACGACCTACGAGCGGATGAAGGGCAAGGTCAACGAGGAGCTGAAGCGCAACTTCAAGCCCGAGTTCCTGAACCGCGTCGACGACATCATCGTCTTCCCGCAGCTCGACAAGGACGAGCTGCGCCAGATCGTGGGTCTGTTCACGAAGCGCCTCGGCGAGCGACTGCTCGACCGCGACATGACGATCGAGCTGACGGATGCCGCGAAGGACAAGCTGATCGACATCGGCTTCGACCCCGCGCTCGGCGCCCGCCCGCTGCGTCGCGCCATGCAGCGTGAGGTCGAGGACCGCCTGTCGGAGAAGATCCTGCACGGCGAGCTCGACGCGGGCGACCACGTGAAGGTCGACGCGCAGAACGGCGAGTTCGTGTTCGAGCACGGCCCGCGCGGCGACAAGGTCGCGGTCGGCATCGTCCACAACGGCGAGATCACCGCGACGCCGGATCTCGCTGCGAACGCGTAACCCCTGATCGAAACGAAGAGCGGATGCTGCGGCATCCGCTCTTCGTCGTTCATGGGTGCGTTCGTCGGCGAGCGGAGGGTCTTACGCTGGACGGGTGGCAGAGTTCACGGTCAGACCCGCACGCACGAGCGACGTCCGCCGCATCCAGGCGCTCCTCGAGCCGTTCGTGCAGCGGCGGATCCTCCTCGGCAAGGACCTCGTGGTGCTCTACGAGGCGACACAGCAGTTCCTCGTCGCCGAGGATGCGAACGGCGACCTGATCGGCTGCGGCGCGCTGCACGTGATGTGGGAGGACCTCGGCGAGGTCCGCACTCTCATCGTCGCCGACGGCTGGCTGCACCACGGCGTCGGCCGCGCGATCGTCGAGCGCCTCGAGACGAACGCCCGCACGCTCGGCCTCTCGCGCCTGTTCTGCCTGACGTTCGAGGTCGACTTCTTCACGCGTCGCGGGTTCGAGCAGATCGGCGAACAGGTCGTCGACCCCGACGTCTACTCGCAGCTCATCCGTTCTCCTGACGAGGGCGTCGCGGAGTTCCTCGACCTCGCGCACGTGAAGCCGAACACCCTCGGCAACACCCGCATGATCAAGCGTCTCTGACGCTGCCGCGACCGCCGGGTCGCGGCATCCGGGGCGCGCCGACGGGAGATGGCGACGCCCGCGGTTAGCCTGTTGAGCATGACCGGCACCAGCCCCCGACGTCGCCCTTCCAAGGCGGTCTACCGTCGCCGGCGGCTCGTGCTGATCGTCGGGCTGCTGGTCATCGCGGCCGTGGTCTGGCTGCTCATCGCGCAGCCGTGGGCGGGGGCGGCGACGACCTCGTCCGACGAGAAGCCCCCGGCGAAGAACACGGCCGAGTCTCTGCCGGTGCCGTCGTCGCAGGCGACGACCGGGGGAACAGACACCGGGGCCGTCGAGGGCGCGGTCGTCGAAGGGCAGACCCCCACGCCCGGCGCCACTCCCACCGCGCAGCCCTGTGTTGCGAGCGAGATCACGGTCGAGCCGGTCACCAGCGCCGACACCTATGCGGGCGACCAGCAGCCGCAGTTCACCATCACGCTCACCAACAACGGGCCCGACTGCACGATGAATGTCGGCACGAGCGCCCAGTCGTTCACGGTCACGAGCGGCGACGACATCTGGTGGCGCTCGACCGACTGCCAAAGCGAGCCCAGCGACATGATCGTGCTGATCGCCGCCGGGCAGACGGTGTCGAGCGCGACGGCCCTCTCGTGGGATCGCACGCGCTCCGCGGTCGGCACCTGCGCCGACGGCAACCGCCCGATGGCTCCCGGCGGGGGCGCCTCGTACCACCTGTCGGTCGAGATCGGCGGCATCCCGTCGACCGAGCCGAAGCAGTTCCTGCTCTACTGACGCGCACCTCGGACCGATAACGGATGCCGCGGGCCGCAGCATCCGTCTTCCAGATCGTCCGTGTGACGCAGTGGAGCGGGGCGTCCCCCAGGCCGCCCCGCTCCTCTTCCCCTGCACAAGGTGTTTTGGCCGAACACCTAGGGCTTGTTGTCGAAGACTTCCTTCTCCATCGCGTCGTAGCCCTCCGCCTGCGGGTCGCGGTGCTGGCCACCTGACAGCGCGTACTCCTCTTCCGGAGAGAGCACGAGGCGGTGGCGGCCGACGAGGGCGAAGATGACGAGGCCGATGACGTAGAGCACCCCGATCGCGATGATCGCGGCGGTGTATCCGGGGTTGATGAACTGGCCGATGAACGTCGCGAGGGCGATGACGCCGGCGATGGCGGCGCCCGTGATGCCCACCGGGCTGCGGTACGGGCGCGCGACGTTCGGCAGCTTCACCTTGAGCACGATGTACGACACCATCTGCAGCAGGTAGGAGATGACCGCGCCCCACACCGCGATGTTGAGCACGATCGCGTTCGAGACGGCGCCGATGTCCTCGTTGGCCTTCGTGATGAGGTCGACGCCGACCAGTACGACGAAGCCGATGATCGCGCCCGTGAGGAGAGCCACCCACGGCGTCTGGCGCTTGCCGGTGAGCGACAGGAACTTGGGATAGTAGCCCGCGCGGGACAGGGAGTACATGTTGCGTCCGTACGCGAACATGATGCCCTGCAGCGAGGCGAGGAGGCCGATCAGGGCGAACAGGGCGAGCACCGCGGCCAGCTGGGGCGGCAGGAACGCGCGGAAGCCGTCGAGCAGCGGCTCGCCGCTCGCCGCGATCGCGGCCGAGCCGGTGACCGCCGGGTTGAGGAACAGCACGATGGCGCCGGTGAAGATGAGCGTCAAGAGGCCCCAGATGCCCGCGCGGGGGATGTCCTTCTGAGGGTTGTGCGCCTCTTCCGCCGCGAGGGGGAGCTCTTCGATCCCGAGGAAGAACCACATCGCGAACGGGAGGGCGAACAGGATGCCCATGCCGCCAAAGGGCAGGAACTCCGACGATCCGGCGACGGAGTCATCGGGCGCGATGTCCCACACACGGGAGAAGTCGACGGCGCCGTTCGCGAACGCGAGCACGCCGAAGAGCACGAGGATGCCGATGGTCAGGATCGACACGACGACGGCGAAACGGAAGGAGATCGCCGCCCCCGCCGTGTTGAGACCGATGAACACCGCGTAGAGGACGATCCACCAGACCCACTGGAGTCCCGCCGCCTTCAGATCGAACGCCCCGCCGCTGAGGATCGAGAAGATGCCGTTCAGGTAGTCGGCGGAGAAGAGCACGATCACGCCCGTGGTGAAGACGTACTCGATGGTCTCGGCGAAGCCGGTGATGAAGCCGCCCCACGGGCCCATCGCCGATCGGGCGAACGAGTACGCGCCGCCGGTATGGGGGAGCGCCGCCGACATCTCGCCGATCGAGAAGAGCATGCCGAAGTACATGACGATGATGATCAGCGTCGCGACCAGCAGCCCGCCCCAGCCTGCGGCTCCGAGGCCGAAGTTCCAGCCCGAGAAGTCGCCCGAGACGACCGCCGCGACACCGAGGCCCCACAGGCCCCAGAATCCGGCTGCCCGGGTGAGTTGGCGTTTCTGGAAGTACTCGCTGCCGGCCTGCGTGTAGGTGACGCCGCCGACGGATCGGGAATCTGACATGACGGGCTCCTCGCTCTCGGGAAAGCGCGCGCGATTCTACGGATGTATCGCCTCTTGGCAAGAGAATGGCGCGAAAGGTACTTCGTGTCTACCTTTAGAAGCAACTTCGTCCCGCGCGAGGCCCGATACGGTGGCTTTGGCGGGGTGAAAAGGACGCGCGGCCCACCAATGGAGGACTCATGACGGCCCAGGCCCCTCTCAGCGTTTCCGATCTCGACGCCGGGATCGCCGCGGGCGACATCGACACCGTCATCGTCGCGTTCGCCGACGCCCAGGGCAGGCTGGTCGGCAAGCGGGTGTCAGCGCGGCTCTTCCAGGAAGAGGTGCTGCCGCACGGTGCGGAGGCGTGCAACTACCTGCTGTCGGTGGACGTCGACATGAACACCGTCGACGGCTACGCGATGTCGAGCTGGGAGACCGGCTACGGCGACATGATGCTGCGGCCCGACGTCTCCACCCTCCGACGCGTCCCGTGGCTGCCCGGATCCGCGATGGTCATGGCCGATCTCACGTGGGAGAACGGCGACCCGGTGGTGCAGTCGCCGCGCGAAATCCTGAACCGCCAGCGCGAGCGGCTCGCCGACCGCGGTCTCGTGGCGTTCTCCGGGACGGAGCTCGAGTTCATCGTCTTCGACGACACGTATCGGGATGCCTGGGCCAAGGGCTACCGCGATCTCACACCGTCCACCGACTACAACGTCGACTACGACCTGCTCGCCTCGGGCCGCCTCGAACCTCTCCTGCGCGACATCCGGCTGTCGATGGACGGGGCCGGCTTCTACACCGAGGGCGTCAAGGGCGAGTGCAACCTGGGTCAGCAGGAGATCGCGTTCCGGTTCGCCGAGGTGCAGCAGACGGCGGACCAGCACGCGATCTACAAGAACGGCGCGAAGGCGATCGCGGGACATCACGGCAAATCGCTCACGTTCATGGCCAAATTCAACGAGCGGGAGGGCAACAGCTGCCACATCCACCTGTCGGTGCGCTCGGCGACGGGGGACCCCGTCATGGCCGGCGACGGCGCGCATGGCTTCAGCCCGCTCATGGAGCACTGGATCGCCGGCGTCCTGGCGACCCTCCGAGAGTTCACGCTTCTCTACGCGCCCAACATCAACTCGTACAAGCGCTTCGCGAAGGGCTCGTTCGCCCCGACCGGCGTCGCGTGGGGCGTCGACAACCGCACGTGCGCGCTGCGCGTGGTCGGCCACGGCTCGTCGCTGCGCGTCGAGAACCGGGTGCCGGGCGGCGACGTCAATCCGTATCTCGGCATCGCCGCCATCATCGCGGGCGGCCTGCACGGCATCGAGCACGAGCTGCCGTTGCCCGACCGGCTGGAGGGCAATGCCTACACGGCCGGCGTCGAGCACCTGCCGACCACGCTGCGCGAAGCGGCGCTGCTCTTCGACGAGTCGGCCGTCGCCCGGGCGGCGTTCGGCGACGACATGGTCGAGCACTACCTGAACCAGGCGCGCATCGAGGTCGAGACCTACGACGCCGCCGTGACCGATTGGGAGAGGGTCCGTGGCTTCGAGCGGCTCTAAGAAGCCTGTGATCGGTCTGACGACCTACCTCGAGCAGGCGAAGCAGGGCGTATGGGACGTCCGCGCGGCGTTCCTCCCGCAGGTCTACTTCGACTCGGTGACGGCGTCGGGCGGCGTGGCCGTGCTGCTGCCGCCGCAACCGGACCCCGAGATCGCGGCGGACGCGGTGCTCGACGGACTCGACGGCCTGATCCTCACCGGCGGGCTCGACGTGCAGCCGGAGCTGTACGGCGCCGACCGGCATCCGCGCACCGACGAGGCCCGGCCCGATCGCGATGCGTGGGAGCTCGCCCTCTTCCGCGGCGCGGAGGAGCGACGCCTGCCGGTCCTCGCGATCTGCCGCGGCCTGCAGCTCGTGAACGTGGCGCGCGGCGGTACGCTGCATCAGCATCTGCCCGAGGCGCTCGGCACCGAGCGGTTCCGAGTCGGCGGGGGCGTCTTCGCGACGAACGACGTCATCGTCGACGAGGGGTCGCGCCTGGCGGAGCTCGTCGGACCCGGTGCACTCGAGGTGCACAGCTACCACCACCAGGGCGTCGACCGCCTCGGCGACGGACTTGTCGCGACCGCCCACACGGACGGGCTCGTGCAGGCGTTCGAGTCGGACGGCGAGGGCTACGTGCTCGGTGTGCAGTGGCACCCCGAGCAGAACCAGGAGGACCGCCGGCTGTTCGCGGGGCTCGTGGCCGAGGCATCCGTCTATGCATCGCGAGGAGTGCCGAGCGCATGAGCGTGTTCACCGTCATCAACCCGGCGACCGCGCTGCCGATCCGTGAGGTCGCGCGTGCGAGCGTGGACGAGACGGATGCTGCGATCTCGCGCGCCGTCGTCGCGCAGCGTTCGTGGGCATCGCTGCCGCCCGTCGCGCGCGCCGACGCGCTGCGGTCGTTCGCGCGCGTGGTCGAGGCGCACATCGAGGAGCTCGCGCAGCTGGAGGTGCTGAACTCCGGTCACCCCATCGGGTCGGCCCGCTGGGAGGCGTCGCACGTCGCACAGGTGCTGAACTTCTACGCCGGGGCGCCCGAGCGGCTGTCGGGGCAGCAGATCCCGGTCTCGGGTGGGCTCGACGTGACGTTCCACGAGCCGTACGGGGTCGTGGGCATCATCGTGCCGTGGAACTTCCCGATGACGATCGCGTCATGGGGGTTCGCTCCGGCGCTCGCCGCGGGCAACGCCGTCGTGCTGAAGCCCGCCGAGCTGACTCCGCTCACGGCGATCCGGCTGGGGGAGCTCGCCCTTCTCGCCGGACTGCCCGAGGGGCTGTTCGAGGTCGTCACCGGGTCGGGCTCGGTCGTCGGGCAGCGATTCGTCTCGCACCCGGAGGTGCGCAAGGTCGTCTTCACCGGCTCGACATCGGTGGGGACGGATGTCGCGGCGGGCTGCGCGCGCGAGCTCAAGCCCGTCACCCTCGAGCTCGGCGGCAAGAGCGCCAACATCGTGTTCGCCGACGCCGACCTCGAGAAGGCCGCGGCGTCGGCGCCGGGGGCAGTGTTCGACAACGCCGGGCAGGACTGCTGCGCCCGCAGCCGCATCCTGGTCGAGCGGTCGGTGTACGACAGGTTCCTCGCGCTCCTCGAGCCCGCGGTGCAGGCCTGGCGGGTCGGCGACCCCGCGGACGAGGCGACGGAGATGGGGCCGCTGATCTCGGCTTCGCATCGCTCCGCCGTTGAGGGATTCCTCGACGGTGCGGACGTCGCGTTCCGCGGGTCGGCGCCGTCCGGCGACGGCTTCTGGTTCGCGCCCACCGTGGTGCTGGCCGGCCCCGCCGACCGCATCGCACGTGAGGAGGTCTTCGGACCCGTCGTCGCGGTGCTCCCGTTCGACGACGAGGCCGATGCCATCCGTCTCGCGAACGACACGGTCTACGGTCTCGCCGGCTCGATCTGGACCGAGAACCTCGGCCGTGCCGTGCGCGTCTCACGGGGTGTGAAGAGCGGCGTGCTCTCGGTCAACTCGCACTCCTCGGTCCGGTACTGGACCCCGTTCGGCGGCATGAAGGCTTCGGGCCTCGGCCGCGAGCTGGGCCCCGACGCCGCCGAGCACTTCACCGAGACCAAGAACGTCTTCTTCGCGACGGACTGAAGGGAAAAGCATGGATCTGACCCAGCGGCTCAAGGACCGGGTGGCCGTCATCACGGGCGGGGCATCCGGCATCGGCCTCGCGACCGCACGGCGGTTCGCCGCCGAGGGCGCACGCGTCGTGATCGCCGACCTCGACCCCGCGACGGGCGAACGTGCCGCCGCGGAGGTGGACGGCCTGTTCCGGCTCGTGGACGTCGCGGACGAGGCATCCGTCAACATGCTCTTCGACTCGGTCGCGGGCGACCTCGGGCGCCTCGACATCGCCTTCAACAACGCCGGCATCTCACCCGCCGACGACGACTCGATCGAGACGACCGAGCTGCCGGCGTGGGACCGCGTGCAGGACGTCAACCTCAAAAGCGTGTACCTGTGCTCGCGAGCGGCGCTGCGGCACATGGTGCCGGCGGGCAAGGGATCGATCATCAACACCGCCTCGTTCGTGGCGCTGCTCGGTTCGGCGACGTCGCAGATCTCGTACACCGCGTCCAAGGGCGGCGTGCTCGCGATGACCCGCGAACTCGGCGTGCAGTTCGCGCGGCAAGGCGTGCGCGTGAACGCACTGTGCCCGGGTCCGGTGAACACCCCGCTGCTGCAGGAGCTCTTCGCGAAGGACCCCGAGCGCGCGCAGCGCCGGCTCGTGCACGTGCCGATGGGTCGCTTCGCCGAGCCCGAGGAGCTCGCGGCCGCGGTCGCCTTCCTGGCGTCGGACGACGCGTCGTTCATCACCGCGAGCACGTTCGTCGTCGACGGCGGCATCACGAACGCGTATGTCACCCCGCTGTAAGGTCTCGCCATGACCGATGCCCCACTGCAGGAGGTGCGCAGGGCCGTCTACCGGCCGGTGCGCGAGGGCAACGCGCTCGAAGACACCGTCGCGCGCCTGGTGCAGACGATCCGGCTGGGGGTGGTCGCGCCGGGGGAGTCGCTCCCGTCCGAGCGTGAGCTCGCCGTGCTCTACGCCGTGAGCCGCGACACGGTGCGCGAGGCGATCCGTGAGCTCGCCGACACCGGCTACCTCGTGCGCCGGCGGGGCCGCTACGGCGGCACGTTCGTCGCCGACCCGCTGCCGCAGCCGCCGCACCCGCGCGACGTCACGGCCGCCGAGCTCGAGGACGTCCTGGGGCTTCGCCGCGTGCTCGAGGCGGGCGCGGCCCGCGCCGCTGCCGGGCGCACGCTCGACGCCGCGGCCCGCGACGAGCTGTGGGCTCGCTACGAGGTCGTGGCCGAGGCATCCGAAGCCGACTATCGCCGGCTCGACACCCTGCTCCACCTGACGATCGCCGAGCTCGCCGCCATCCCGTCGCTCGTCGCGCTCGCCGCCGAGAACCGGGCGCGCGTGAACGAGTGGCTCGACACCTTCCCGCTGCTGCCACGCAACATCGAGCACTCCAACGTGCAGCACGAGCGCGTCGTGACCGCGATCCTCGCGGGGCGACCGGATGCTGCGGAAGCGGCCATCCTCGAACACCTCGCCGGTTCCGAGGCCCTGTTGCGCGGCTTCCTCGCCTGACGGCCCGCCGCGTCACCGTGACTTCGGGGCGATTACGCTGGACGGGTGGCAGGCAAGAAGCGCGTGAAGAAGGCCGGAGCGGCGGACTTCCGCAATCCTCAGCTCGGCGACGCGCTCCAGACGCAAGACATGGCAGCGGTCGCCTTCGCGCTGCGTCACGGCCCCACCGTCGTGCCGCTGATGCGGCCCGGTCACCGTGACAACCCGCTCGATGTCGGCGAGGTGTGGACCTACCGCGACGCGAAGACCGGCGACATCGCGCTGCTGCTGTTCAGCGACGCCGCCCACAAGCCCGAGACACTGCCTCCGGGCGTTGCGCTGCAGTCGCCGACGTGGCTGCGCGCCTTCCTCGGCGCGCACGAGGACGAGATCACCACGGTCTTCTTCGACATCGCCGGTCCGCACCCGCTGCAGGCCTCGCCCACCGACCTCATCGCCGCGCTCGACGCCTGATCGCGGAAGTCGGACACTCCGCGCGAAAGTCCGCGGGGGCGCGACGCCGCGGGGCAGACTCACCGGGTGGAGTACCTGCTCGTCGGAATCGTCTGCGCGGCCGGACTGGTGATCCCCATCGTGCTGGGGCTCGCCGATCCTGGGCGACGCCGGCGGCCTCCCGGTCGCTGAGCGCGTCGCCCGCGGCTCAGAACTCGGGGATGTCCTCGCCGGGTCGGCCCTTCGAGCGCACCCTCACGTCGCTGACGGCGCCTCCGAGGGATCCCGACCGGTGGTCGATGACGTCGCGATAGCCGAGACGCGCGCCTTCGCTGCGCCGCTGCGCGGCCTGGGTGACGGGCCGCACCTCGCCCGCCAGGCTCAGCTCGCCGACGACGGCGATGTGCCGGGGGATCGTCCAGCCCTCGACCGCGCTCGCGACCGCGAGTGCGATGGCCAGATCCGCTGCGGGTTCGGCGAACCTCACACCGCCGACGGTCGAGACGTAGACGTCCTGGTCGGAGGTCTTGATCTTCATCCGCTTCTCGAGCACCGCGAGCACCGTCGCGACGCGCGCCGCATCGACGCCGTTCACGATGCGCCGCGGGTTGCCCGACTTGCTGTCGATCGTGAGCGCCTGCACCTCGACGGGCAGCGCCCGGCGACCCTCGAGCGCGATCGACACGCACGTGCCGGGCTCGGTGCTGCCGTGACCGAGGAACAGCGCACTGGGGTCGGGCACCTCGGCGATGCCGGCGCCGGTCATGTCGAAGCATCCGACTTCGTCGGTCGGCCCGAAGCGGTTCTTGAGCGCGCGCACGAACCGGAGCGACGTCTGCCGATCGCCTTCGAACTGGCACACCACGTCGACCAGGTGCTCGAGGATGCGAGGACCTGCGATCGAGCCGTCCTTCGTGACGTGGCCGACGATGATCGTCGGCAGTCCGCGATCCTTCGCGACCCGGATGAGCGTCGCGGCGACCTCGCGCACCTGCGACGGATGCCCCGCCATGCCCTCCGACATCGCGGACGACACGGTCTGCACCGAGTCGACGATCAGCAGGTCGGGCTTGACCTCGTCGACGTGCCCGAGGATCGTCGCGAGGTCGGTCTCGCTCGCCAGGTACAGCTCGTCGTGGAGGGCGCCGGTGCGCTCGGCCCGCAGCCGAACCTGGGCGGTGGACTCCTCGGCGCTCGCATAGAGAACGCGCCGCCCCGCCTGGGCCGACTGCGCGGCGACCTCGAGCAGCAGGGTGGACTTGCCGACGCCCGGTTCGCCCGAGAGCAGGATCGCGGCGCCCGGCACGAGACCGCCCCCGAGGACGCGGTCGAACTCGCCGACGCCGGTGGTTCGCCGCGGCGCGTCGGACGTGTCGATGCGCGTGATCGGCTGCGCCGCGCGCCCGGCGCCGGGGGAGACCGGAGTCACCGAGCGGAGGATGCCGGTCTGCTCGGCGGCCTCGACCACGGTGCCCCACTGCTGGCACTCGCCGCAGCGCCCCACCCACTTGAGCGTGGTCCAGCCGCACTCGGTGCACCGGTAGGGGGCTGTCTGCGTCGGGCGTCGGGCAGCGGGCATGCGATGAGCCTACGTCCAGCCCGCGACATCGCCCGAGAGCCCCGCGCGGGTGCCGTCGCTGATGCGTGCGGCCCGCAGCATCCGAACCGCCGGTGTCAGCCGGGCTCAGCCGCGCAGGGAGTCGGCGACCTCCTTCAGTGCCGCGGCGGAGGCGTGGAACAGTTCGAGCTCCTGGTGATCGAACTGCGTTTCGCGGATCGGCACGGCGCCGGCCGCGCTCACGACCGACGGCACCGAGAGCGCCACGCCGTCGACGCCGTGGAAGTCGCGCAGCACCGGCGAGACGGGCATGACCGCACGCTCGTCGTTGAGGATGGCCTCGATGATGCGCGCGCTCGACAGGCCGATCGCGTAGTTCGTCGCGCCCTTGCCCTGGATCACCTTGTAGGCGGCGTCGCGCACGTCGATCGCAATCTGGTCGAGCTCCTCGACCGACATGCGGTCGCCGGCGGGCGTGACCCACTCGAGGATCGGGACCGTGCCGATCGTCGCCTTCGACCACAGCGGAAACTCGGTGTCGCCGTGCTCGCCCACGATGTACGCGTGCACGCTCGAGGTCGAGACGCCCGCGCGCTCGGCGAGCTTCCAGCGCAGACGCGACGTGTCGAGCACGGTGCCCGACGCGAAGATGCGCTCGGGCGGCAGGCCGGTCTCCTCCTGAGCGAGGACCGTGAGCACGTCGCAGGGGTTGGTGACGATGACGTAGACGGCGTCCGGTGCGACGCTCAGCAGCTGCGGCATCATCTTCTTCATGATCCCGGCGTTCACGCCGGCGAGCTCGATGCGGGTCTGACCCGGGTTCTGCTTGGCGCCTGCCGTGATCACGACGACGTGCGAGCCCTCGACCACCGACAGGTCACTGCCGCCGATGATGTCGCTCGTCCCGGTGAACTGCGTGCCGTGCGCGAGGTCGAGGACTTCGGCCTCGACCTTCTGCGTGGCGATGTCGTAGAGGGCGACGTGGCGGGCGGAACCGCGGATGAGCGCGGCATACGCGGCGCTCGAGCCGACGCTGCCGGCTCCGACGATGGTGACTTTCGAGTTCTCGATGACGGCCATGCGGCCAGTCTTGCAGTGAGCGGTCCCCACGGCTCCTCCACGCGCCGCTGACGCGTCGCGCGGAGCCTCTGGCCGCGTGGGCCCAGCTGCAAGCCAGCGTGGATCGCCGGGTCTATGCCTCGTCGGGTGAGCGCTGCGGATTCCGGATCCCGAAGAACGACGTGATCCCGCCGGCGATCATCAGCACCGCCGTGACGATGGCCGACCGGTGGAAGCCGTCGAGGTCGAGCGCGCCGCCGACGATGGTGGCGAGCAGGGCGATGGCGATCAGCCCTGCGACGCGAGCCACTGCGTTGTTGACGGCGGAGGCGATGCCCGAGCGCTCGGGGCCGATCGCCCCGAGGATCGCCGACGTGAGCGGAGCCACCGTGAGCGCGAGGCCCGCGCCCATCACGATCATGCTCGGCAGCACCTGCCACCAGTAGGAGAAGTCCGTGCCGACGGTGAGGAGGAGCAGAGCGCCGATCCCCATCGTGATCGGTCCGACGGTCATGAAGAATCGCGGACCCCACCGCCCGCTGAGCGCCCCGACGCGCGAGCTGAAGAGGATCATCAGGATCGTCATCGGCAGGCTGGCCAGCCCGGCCAGCGTCGCGGGGAGTCCCGCGCCCTCCTGCAGGTACACGACCACGACGAGTCCGTTGAGGGCCAGTGCCCCGTAGATGAAGGTGGTCGCGACGTTGCCCGTCCAGAAGTTACGCACCCGGAAGAGATCGAGCGGCAGGATCGGATGCCGCACCGTGCGCTGGCGCAGCACGAAAGCGATGAACAGCACCGCGCCGAGGACGAGCGGCAGCCAGATCGCGGGGGACCCCCAGCCCTGGTTGGGCTGCTCGATGAGGGCATAGACCATGCCGCCGAGACCGAGGGTGCACAGCGTCGCGCCGACCCAGTCGATCGAGGCACCCGGATGCCGCGTATCGCGGAAGCCGCCGCGCGCCAGCAGCACGAGGGTGACGCCGATCGGGACGACGTTGATGAGGAAGGCCCACCGCCACGATGCGAAGTCGACCAGGATGCCGCCGAGCAGCGGGCCGACGATCATGGCGGACGTGGTCATGGCGGTCCAGATGCCGATGGCGCGGCTCTGCGCCGAGCCGCTGAAGTTCGACGTGATGAGCGCGAGCGAGCTCGGCACGAGGAACGCACCGGCCGCGCCCTGGAACCCCCGCGCGACGATGAGGAACTCCGCGGTCGGGGCGGCGGCGATCGCGAGGGAGGCGATGCCGAACCCGATGAGCCCGATGCGCAGCACCAGCACCCGCCCGTATGCATCGCTCACGGATCCCGCCACGAGGATCAGCGCACCGAGGGTGATGAGGTACGCGTCGACGACCCACTGCTGCGTCGTGATGCCGCCGCCGAGCTCCTCGCTGATCGCCGGCAGGGCGACGTTCACGATCGTGCCGTCGAGGAAGGCCACGAACGACGCGAGCACCGCGATCCACAGCACATACCGCTGCGTCGTGGCCATGCGGCCCGTGACGGCTGTCGACGCCTCGCCCGGGTGCTCGTCGGTCACGATCCCCACGCTAGACCTGCCCGGCGACACCGGGGCGGCGCCATCCGATTCGACAGGTCAACCGGGCCTCTGCAGGAGAATTCGGGTGGATCGGTCCTGTGGAAGCGCGGTTGACCTGTCGAAGGGGATTCGCGCCGACGGCCCTCGGGGCCCTGGCGGCGATTAGCCTGACGATGCAGCCGATCCGGTCGACGGAAACAGGAGATGCCGATGGACTTCGGGCTTCACATCGCGGACTTCACCTGGCGCAGCGGCGCCGCGCAGCTCGGCCCGGCGCTCGCCCGGCATGTGCGCAATGCCGAGGACGCCGGCATCCGTCGCATCACGGTCATGGATCATTTCTGGCAACTGCCCGGTCTCGGCCCGGTGGAGCACGAGATGCTCGAGGCGTACGCGACGCTCGGGTTCATCGCCGCCCACACAGAGAAGGCGATGCTCCATGCCCTCGTCACCGGGGTGATCTACCGGCACCCCGCCCTGCTGGCGAAGCAGGTGACGACGCTCGACGTGCTGTCGGGCGGTCGCTTCGGCCTCGGGCTCGGCGCGGCGTGGAACGAGGAGGAGTGCCGGGGGCTCGGCTTCCCGTTCCCGCCGGTCGGCCGAAGGTTCCGTGAGCTCGAGGAGACGCTGCAGATCTGCCTGCAGATGTGGTCGGACTCGGACGAGCCCTACGAAGGTGCGATCTGGCAGATCGAGCGGACGCTGAACTCCCCGCAGAGCATCACGCGCCCGCATCCGTATCTGCTGATCGGCGGTGGCGGCGAGAAGAAGACCCTCCGGCTGGTGGCGCAATACGCGGATGCATGCAACCTCGGCGTGCGCGGCGAGCTGCCGACGCACAAGCTCGATGTGCTCCGCGGCCATTGCGACGACGTCGGACGTGACTACGACGACATCGAGAAGACCGCGATGGTGGCGATCACGCCCGAGTCGACGCCTGCGGACCTGGCGGGGATCGCGGAGTCGCTCGCAGGCATCGGCTTCACGGCGACGTACGTGTTCGCCGTCGGGATCGACGAGCCGGAGCGTGTGGTGGACGTGATCCGCGGGGCGATCGAACTCGGCTGAGACCGCGGGAGAGGGCTCGATTCGCAGCATCCGCCGACGTGTCGTAAGCTTGTCGGCGGTGACGTGTCCGAGCGGCCGAAGGTGCAACTCTCGAAAAGTTGTGTAGGGTAACCCCCTACCGTGGGTTCAAATCCCACCGTCACCGCCATCTTCACCGGATCAGCCCCGCTTCGTGCGGGGCTGATCTGCGTTTGGGGCAGGTTCCATCGCGACGCGATCGGGCGTCCGGCGGGGTCTCCGCGGGGTCTCCGCGGGGGCCGAGCAGCCGTCTGGGACGTCGATTTGGACGAAAGCGCAATCGCGGGGTAGAGTCTTCTTGTTCGCCCCAAAGGGTAGAGCGGAAGGCCTCAGGGTCTGGCTCCCCTCAAGTAACGAACCGCCCCATCACCTCCAAGACGCTCCGCGTGCTGGACGATGGGTTTCCCGCTCGAAGCGCTCCGGTCGGTCTGACGGACAGCTTCGATGGGATAAGATAGTGAAGTTGCCCTGCGGTGATGGTTGTGAAGCCGGAGCGTGGGTGCGTCCGATCTTTGAGAACTCAACAGCGTGCACTTGTCAAATGCCAATTTTTTTCTCTGTCGACCAGTTTTGCTGGTTGGTGGGGGTCTTTT